>CBDFHS010000011.1:0-243514 GCA_965247715.1 Nakamurella sp.
ATCTCGGTCGGCTCGGCTACCACCGAATCTGTTCGAGCCGAACCCGCCCGCTGACCCCCAGCTAGCAGAGAAAGGCGCCACCACCATGGCACACAAAAAAGGTGCATCAAGCTCCCGCAACGGCCGCGATTCGAACGCCCAGCGGCTCGGCGTCAAGCGCTTCGGCGGTCAGACCGTCGGCGCCGGTGAGATCCTGATTCGCCAGCGCGGGACCAAGTTCCACCCCGGTGAGGGCGTGGGTCGCGGCAAGGACGACACCTTGTTCGCGCTCGTCGCCGGCGCCGTCGAGTTCGGCAGCAAGCGCGGGCGCAAGACGGTCAACATCGTGACCACCGGCGCGGCCGAGGTCGATTCGGTCGAGGTTCATGCCGACGCCCAGGCTGTTCCGGCCGGGGTCTGACCCTCGGCACGTCGTCATACCCTGCGAGGGGCGGGCCCGAGAACATCCGGGACCGCCCCTCGCGGCTGTTGTCGGGGCTGTGCACCGATCCGCTATTCCGCATGACCAGGCATGAACAGGTAGGAGGCCGGACGTGGCCAGGTTCGTCGATCGCGCGGTCCTGCATCTGCAGGCCGGGGATGGCGGGCACGGCTGCGCCTCCGTGCACCGGGAGAAATTCAAACCGCTCGGCGGTCCGGACGGCGGCGACGGCGGTAACGGCGGCGACGTGACGCTGGTCGTGGACAGCAATGTGCACACCTTGCTGGACTTCCACTTCCGGCCGCATGCCAAGGCGGGCAACGGCAAGCCCGGCCAGGGTGACGACCGGGACGGCGCGAACGGCGAGGGTCTGGAACTTCGGGTGCCGTCGGGAACCATGGTGCTCTCCGAGCAGGGCGCCGTGCTGGCCGATCTGGTCGGGCCGGGCGCGAGCTATGTCGCCGCCAGAGGTGGCCGCGGCGGATTGGGCAACGCTGCCCTCGCCTCCCGCGCTCGCAAGGCCCCAGGGTTCGCGCTGCTGGGCGAACCGGGCGAGGGCGCGGATGTCGTGCTGGAATTAAAGTCGGTAGCTGACGTCGGGTTGGTCGGATTCCCCAGCGCCGGCAAGTCGTCACTGGTATCGGTGCTGTCGGCGGCCCGGCCGAAGATCGCGGACTACCCCTTCACCACTTTGGAACCCAACCTCGGCGTGGTCACCGCGGGGTCCGAGGTGTACACCATCGCCGACGTTCCGGGCTTGATCCCCGGCGCCAGCCAGGGCAAGGGGCTGGGCCTGGAGTTCCTGCGGCACATCGAGCGGTGCTCGGTGCTGGTGCATGTCGTCGACTGCGCCACCTACGAGACCGGGCGGGACCCGCTCTCCGACATCACCGCGCTGGAGCACGAACTCGCCGAGTACACCCCCGCGCTCGCCGGCGACCTGGCTGACCGGCCCCGGTTGGTGGTCCTGAACAAGATCGATGTCCCGGAGGCCCGGGAACTGGCCGAGTTCGTCCGCCCCGACCTGGAGGCTGCCGGTCACCGGGTCTTCTCCATCTCCGCGGCCACCCATGAGGGGCTGCCCGAGTTGCGGTACGCCCTGGCCGAGGTCGTGGCCGCCGACCGCGCGGCCAAGCCCTTGGCCCCGACACCGCGGATCGTCGTCCGGCCGCTGCCGGTGGATTCCGAGCAGTTCCATGTCGAACCCGATCCTGAGGTCGACGAGGGCTTCCTGGTGCGCGGACCCCGCCCGGAACGGTGGATCCGGCAAACTGACTTCACCAACGACGAGGCTGTCGGGTACCTGGCAGACCGGCTGGCCCGGCTCGGCGTCGAGGCGGCGCTGGCGACCGCCGGGGCACGCCCCGGGGCCCCGGTCACCATCGGTTCGGTCACCTTCGACTGGGAGCCGACGACAGCGGCCGGGGTGGACGTGATGCCCACCGGCCGCGGTACCGACCTTCGGTTGGATCAACCGGATCGGGTGGGGGCCGCCGAACGCAAGGCCCTGCACCGGGTTCGCCGTGGGCTCGACCTCGATGGGTACGAGGTCGAGGGGACCGAGCTGTCCAGTCGCGCCGCCTTCAGGGAATTCGCCCCCAGGGAAAGCGCCTCGAGGGAATCCGCCCCTGGTGAATCCGCGGTGCGGGAACCCGCCAGCACAGAAGCCGCCGCCACGGTGGCCGGCGGCGGGGATACAGACAGCGGACAGACCCCCGGGCCGGCCGGCCGGCCGTGACCGTCCGGGGCGGGGTGGTGGATCTGACGGACGCGGAAAGGTTGTCGGTGCAACCCCGGTTGCCCCGGTCTGCTGCACGGGCGGCCATCGGCCGGGCCCGGGTCGTCGTGGTTAAGGTGGGTTCGTCCTCGCTCACCAGCGCTGGTGGCGAATTGGATCAGGAACGGCTCGATGCCCTGGTGGATGCCGTGGCCGCTCGGGTTGCGGCCGGTTCCCAGGTCGTGCTCGTTTCGTCGGGGGCCATCGCTGCCGGGTTGGGGCCGTTGGGTCTCCCGCGCCGCCCGCGCGATCTGGCGACCCAGCAGGCCGCCGCGTCCGTCGGGCAGCAGTTGCTGGCCCAGCGGTACGCGGGATCCTTTGCCCGCCATGGCCTCACCGTGGGTCAGATCCTCCTGACCAGTGACGACGTGGTGCGCCGGGCGCATTACCGGAACGCCCAGCGGACGTTCGGCAAGCTTCTCTCGTTCGGGGTGGTGCCGGTGGTGAACGAGAACGACACCGTTGCCACCGCCGAGATCCGGTTCGGAGACAACGATCGGCTTGCCGCGCTGGTGGCGCACCTGGTCGGCGCTGGCGCGCTGATCCTGCTGTCCGACGTCGACGCCCTGTACACCGGCGATCCTCGCCTCCCCGGATCGGAACCGGTGACCGAGGTCTCGGATGCCGCGGCCCTGGTTGGAATCGACATCGCCTCCCCCGGAAGCAATGTCGGTACCGGGGGAATGGGATCGAAACTCACCTCGGCGTTGACCGCGACCGGCGCCGGGATTCCGGTGCTGCTCGCGTCGGCCGCCGACGCGGTCGCTGCACTGCAGATGGCCGACGGCGGCGACCGTGCTGATGACGATGGCGGCCCCACGGTCGGAACCGCTTTCGCACCGGCTGCCCGTCGCACCAGCGCCCGGTTGTTCTGGTTGCGGCACGCGGCGACCGCTTCCGGGTCGATCAGCATGGATGCCGGGGCGGTGGCAGCGGTGCTCGGTCGCCGCAAATCGTTGCTGCCGGCGGGGATCACGTCCTTCTTCGGCGATTTCGAGTCCGGTGACGTCGTCGATCTGCTCGGCCCGCACGGTCAGGTGGTGGCGCGCGGTTTCGTCGGACATGATGCGGCCGAGCTGCCCGAGATCATCGGTCGGTCGCTGCCGGAGCTGCCATCGGAGCTGCGCCACCCGGTGGTGCATGCCGACGACCTGATCGGCGTCGGAGCCGGTGCGTCCGGTGACGGCACCGCGTTCTATGACGATCACCCCCAGCGGCCGGAAGAGGAAGTCGACTGATGACGGTGAACAGCGCGGTGGATGCGGTCAGCGCGACCGCGACCCGCGAGCACGTCCTCGCCGCCGCGGCCCGCGCCCGGGTTGCCGCCGCGGCCCTCGCGCTGCTCACCAGGGCGGCCAAAGATCGGGCCCTGCTGGCGATGGCTGATGCGGTGCAGGACCGCCGGCCCGAGATCCTCGCCGCGAATGAGAGTGACGTGCAGGCCGCCGCCGACGGCGGTACCGCGGAGTCGTTGGTGGACCGGTTGCGGCTTACCGTGCCCCGGGTCGATGCGATGGCCGCCGGGTTGCACGAACTGGCGACACTCCCCGACCCCGTCGGCACCGTCGTGCGAGGGTCGTTGCTGCCCAACGGGTTACGGCTGAGCCAGGTCCGGGTACCGCTCGGTGTTGTCGCGATCATCTACGAGGCAAGGCCTAACGTCACGGTGGATGCCGCCGGGATCGCGCTCAAGGCGGGAAACGCGGCGCTGCTGCGGGGTTCTGCATCCGCGGCCCGGTCCAACCGGGTACTGGTCGAGGTTCTCAGCGACGCCGCGACTAGCGCCGGCCTGCCGGTGGATGCCGTTCAGCTGGTGCCGGGTACGGACCGGGAGTCGGTGCGGCACTTGATGACCGCGCGCGGCCTCGTCGACGTCATCATTCCCCGTGGTGGTGCCGGGTTGATCCAGGCCGTCGTCGCCGGCTCCACGGTCCCGGTGATCGAGACCGGTGTTGGCAACTGTCACGTCTACGTGGACGCCTCCGCCGATGTCGACATGGCGCTGGCGATTCTGGTCAATTCCAAGGCCCGCCGGCCGTCGGTCTGCAACGCCGCCGAAACCCTTCTGGTGCACTCCGCTATCGCCGAGCGGTTCGTGCCGGCAGCGGTGGCTGCGTTGCGGGAGGCCGGGGTCACCGTGCACGCGGACCCGTCGGTGCTCGAGATCGTCGGCGCCGTCACCGGTGTCGTCCCGGCCACCGACGCCGATTTCGACACCGAATTCCTGTCGTTGGACATCGCGGCAGCGGTGGTGCCGGATCTGGATGCCGCCGTCCGGCACATCGCCGCGCACGGCACCGGGCACACCGAGGCCATCGTCACCTCGTCGGTGGCGGCGGCCGACCAGTTCGTCGCCCGGGTCGACGCGGCCGCGGTCATGGTGAACGCGTCGACAGCGTTCACCGACGGCGGCGAGTTCGGTTTCGGCGCCGAGATCGGCATTTCCACCCAGAAGCTGCATGCGCGCGGGCCGATGGGATTGGCGGAATTGACCAGCACCAAGTACGTGGTCGCCGGCAGCGGCCAGATCCGGGCGTCCTCGTGATCGCCGGCGGAACCAGGGCGGTCAATCCGTCCCTGGCTACCCATTCCCTGGCTAATCCGTCCGTGGCTAATCCGTCCGTGGCCACCCCGTCCGTGTCCACTGCCGCGCCGGAGGCCCCGAATCGCCGGCGAGTCGGCGTGATGGGCGGCACTTTCGACCCCATCCACCATGGCCACCTGGTGGCCGCCTCCGAGGTCGCCGACCAGTTCCACTTGGACGAGGTGATCTTCGTCCCCACCGGTCAGCCCTGGCAGAAGAGCGGGGTCAGCCCGGCCGAGCACCGCTATCTGATGACGGTCATCGCGACCGCCGCCAATCCCCGGTTCACCGTCTCCCGGGTGGACATCGACCGTCCCGGCCCCACTTACACCAGGGACACCCTGACCGACCTGAGGGCGGCCGAGCCGGACGCGATGTGGCACTTCATCACCGGTGCCGACGCATTGGCCGCGATCATGTCCTGGAAGGACGTCGACACCCTGTTCACGCTGGCGCATTTCGTCGGGGTGACCCGGCCCGGTTACCAGCTGCACGACCTGCATCTACCCGACCGGTCGGTCACGGTGATGGAGGTGCCCGCACTTGCCATTTCCTCGACCGACTGCCGGGCCAGGGCCGCCCGGGGTGCCCCGGTCTGGTATCTGGTGCCGGACGGGGTGGTTCAATACATCGCCAAACATGGTCTGTACCAAGGAAAGTTTTGACCGCCCCCGGTTTGACCAGCAGTGCCGGGCCGCACCTGCATGTTCGCATCACCCGCACCGAAGGAGATAGATGACTGCCACCGAATCAGCCGTCAACCATGCCAGAGTGGCCGCCCAGGCCGCTGCCGATAAACTGGCCAAGGACATTCTGTTGGTGGATGTCTCAGATCGGCTGGCGATCACCGACGTCTTCGTGATCGTGACCGGCGCCAACGAGCGTCAGGTCAGCTCGATCGTCGACGCGGTGGAGGAGCGGATGCGCGCGGCCGGATCCGGATCGCCGCGGCGCGAGGGTGAGCGCGACGGCCGGTGGGTGTTGCTCGACTTCATCGACGTCATCGTGCACGTCCAGCACGCCGAGGAGCGGGTGTTCTACGCACTGGACCGCCTCTGGAAGGACTGCCCGACCATTCCGTTCGTCGACGCCGCCGTGCCTGGTGCCACGGCCGCCGAGTCCGGTGAGCCGGACGACGCTGTCACCGATGCGAGCGCCGAACCGACTGTCGCGCAGTGAGTCTGGAACACCTCATCCTGCTACGGCACGGTGAGACCGACTGGAACCGGACGCAGCGCCTGCAGGGCCACCGGGATATCCCGCTCAATGCGGCTGGGCATCATCAGGCGTTCGCGGCAGCCCCGTCCATCGTGGCGCTCCGGCCGGGTGCCATCGTGTGCTCCGATCTGACCCGGGCCCGGGACACCGCGTCAGCGGTGTCGGCGCTCACTGGCATCGAGCCCCGCGTCGATGCTCGCCTGCGGGAGACCTCGATGGGGTTGTGGGAGGGACTGACCCGCGACGAGGTGGTTGCCCGGTGGCCCGGTGAGTGGGATGCCTGGCGCACCACCTCGGCTCACGCCGCACCGCCGGAGGGTGAATCCCGGTGGCAGGTCGCCGACCGGGCCAACGAGGTGGTCGACGAACTGGATGCTGGCGACACCACCCGCGCCTTGCTCGTCGCCCACGGCGGACTGATCGTCGGGTTGACCGGACGGTTGCTGGCGCTGCCCGACGACAGCTGGGGAACGCTGATCGGTATCGGTAACTGCCATTGGGTGGTACTCCACCGGTACGGCGGCAAGTGGCGATTGCAGTCCTACAACGCGGGGCTGGGTGGCCTGGTGTTGCCGGGCGGCGAGGATCAGGTCGCCGGTACCTGACCCGACGGTCGGCGTGCGGGCGGGTTCCACCGGCGAACAGGTCAGCAGGGCCGGCACCAGGATGCCCGGCAACTCCGCGTAGGGGGCCTGGGTTCGGCGACGAGGTCGGCGATGGGTTGGTTGATCCCGACCGCGATCATTGTTGCGATCGGTGCCCAGATCGCCGCCGGTATCCGGGCTGGCTCACCGCTGCCCAGGACGCGATAATTCGACTCACAGCTCGGTTTGGTCCACATACACCGATTCCATTCACATCCGGCCTCAGTGCTGGCGGTGCTGGGTCGCGATCCCGAACGATCGGCCGGTGCGCTCCCGCCTGGATTCGTCGAACCGCATCGCTGCGCTGCGTCATCCCGCGCCCACCCGGGTCCCGGTTCGAATGTCTGATCCCGTCCCGCTGTCTCCCGTCCCGCTGTCTCCCGTCCCGCTGTCTCCCGTCCCGCTGTCTCCCGTCCCGGCTGTGAGTGAAAGCGACAAAGACAGGGACTTCACGCCGAGCGCGACGGGTCGGCGCTCCGGACGCCATCACCGGCCCGACGACACGGCTGCCGTCGTCACCCGGGTCGACCACACGGACGCTCGGGCGGGCACCGCGGCCCTTCCATGGGTACCCCTGCAAACGCGGCTGCGGTCCCCGACCGGGGTGGACCCATGGGCTGGCCCGGACGTACCGCAGAGTGACCCGGGGCCCGCCCCCACGGGCCCGCTGGACCGCGACCCGCTCGACCGCGACCGGCTCGACCCCGGCCAGCTGGCCACGGGCCCGCTGGACCCCGTCCCGCTCGACTCCGACCTGATGAATACCAACCGGCTCGACCCCGACCCGCTCGACCCCGGCCCACCCCACGAAGATGCATTGGATGCTGACCCGGCCGAGGGTGGCGCGGTCGCCGTTCGGGCTCGTCGCTTCGGCCACCGGTGGGGCCGGTACGCCGAGCTGTGGGTGCCGGAGCCGTTGCGCGATGCGCGGGTGGACCCGGGCCGGCGTGGGGCACTGGTGCTGATCCTGGTCGCGACGCTGGCGGCGGTCATCACCGCCATCGGAGTCTGGCGGGATCGGCCGGAGCCGCGCCCGGTGCAGACCTCAGCGGTGGCTGTTGTCGGGTCCGGGTCCGCTACCACCAACGACGCTCTGCCGACGGTGGCGTCAGGCGGGATGATCACGGCTCCACCGCTCGGGTCCGGTACCGGCGCCCCGACCGTGGACAATCCCGCCCCGGCGACCGAAATCGTCGTGTCAGTCACCGGTCTCGTTTCCCGCCCGGGCGTGGTGACCCTGCCGGGGGGTGCCCGGGTCGCCGATGCGATCGCGGCAGCCGGGGGCGCCGACCCGGACGCCGACCTGACCGGGGTCAATCTTGCGGCGCACCTGGCCGACGGGGACGCCGTGGTGCTCGGACCGGCCGCCGGCGGGTCTGGTGCGGCGTCGAGCGTGTCGGGAGCCGGCACGACATCAACAGCCGGCGGCAAGGCTGGAGCGCCCTCGGCCGCCGCTGCTCTGGTGGATCTGAACACCGCCGACGAAGCGACGCTGGACACCCTGCCCGGGGTGGGGCCGGTGATGGCCAAGAACATCGTCGCCTGGCGAGAGGCCAACGGGCGGTTCGCTACCGTCGATCAGCTGCAGGAGATCAGCGGCATCGGTCCGGCGCGGTACGCGCAGCTCGCCGGGCTGGTCACGGTGTCCTGACATGGAACCGGAACCGGAACCGGAACCGGAGCGGCCGCGGATCGACCTCCGACTCGTTCCGGCGGCGTCGGGACTGTGGATGGGATCGTGCGTCGCCCTGCTGGACCAGCGAATCGCCTGGTGGACAGCCGGTCTGGTGATCGTGGTGGTGCCGATCGGATTCCTGTGGAAAGTGCGGTGGTGGCACGGCTGGATGCTGCTTCTTGGCTGCCTCGTCGCCGGGATCGTGATCACGGGCCTACGGGTCATCCAGCAGGCGGACGACCCGCTGACCGCAGCCGCGGACCGTGGGGCCTGGGCGTCCACCCGGGTCACCGTCACCGGCTATCCGCAGGCGGCAGGCAGCGGATTCGCCTCCCCGGACGGGCCTGGCCGCCAGAACGGGTCCGGGGACGGCCTGCGGTGGCGCGTCCCGGCCGCGGTTCAGGAGGCGACGGTTGCCGCCCGGACCTGGCCGTCACAGCTGACGATCGTTGTCTACGGACAGGGCAGTGGCTGGGCAGAAGTCACTCCCGGAGAACAACTCTCGGTGGCGGGCCGAGTTGCAGTGCAGGATCGCGGCGCGCTACTCAAGGTCGTTCTCCGAGCGCGGGACCCGCCCACGGTGGTGGCGTCGGCACCGTGGTGGGACGCGACGGCCGCCACCCTGCGGCAGACCCTCAAGGCCACCGCCGCACCGTTGGGCGGGGACCGAGCGGGCTTGTTGCCGGGGTTGGTCGTGGGCGACACCTCGGGAATCGACGACCGGCTCAGTACCGATGCCAAGACGACCGGGATCACACACCTGCTCGCGGTCTCGGGGTCGCACTTCGCGATGCTCTGCGGCGCCGTGGTGGTTGTTCTGCGCCGCCGGGGTCCCCGATTCGCGGCCGTCGGCGGCACGGTGACCCTGCTGGGGCTGGTCGTCCTGGTCGGCCCGGAGGCGTCCGTGCTGCGGGCCGCCGTGATGGGTGGCATCGGCCTGCTCGGGTTGTTCGGTGGCCGATCGAGATCGGCCATGCCGGCCCTGGCCACAGCCGTGCTGGTACTTCTGCTCACGGACTCAGAGTTGGCGCTGTCGGCGGGTTTCGCCCTGTCGGTGCTCGCCAGCGCCGGGTTGATCCTGATCGCCCCCGCCTGGTCGGCGGCACTACAGGCGCGCGGATGGCCGGCGGGCTGGGCCGACCTGCTGGTCGTCCCGGTGGTGGCGCAGCTGGTGACGATGCCGGTGATCGTGCTGATCAGCGGCACGGTCTCGGTGGTCGGGGTGGTCGCGAACCTGCTGGTCGCACCCGTGGTGGCCCCGGCCCTGCTGCTCGGGGTGCTCTGCGCCATTGCCGGCCCGTGGTGGAACGCAGCGGCAGTGATCCTCGCCCGAATGACCGGCCCGCTGCTGGACTGGGTGGCCTGGGTGGCACACTCGCTCGCCCGTTGGCCGGACGCCGCGGTTTCCTGGCCGGAGACCCCGGCCGGTGCCATCACCCTCGCGGTGCTGACCGTCCTGGTCGTAATGTTCCTGCGCCGCCGGCGTGGTCGAGCGATGGCCATCGCTGCCGTCCTTGGCATCGCGGCGGTGCTCCTACCGGCCCGGGTGGTGGCCACCGGGTGGCCCGTCGCCGGCTGGCTGCTCACCGCCTGCGAGGTCGGACAGGGGGATGCGATGGTGCTGTCCACCGGTGAGGACCACACGGCGGTGATGGTCGACGCCGGCCCCGACCCGGACCTGGCGGACGCGTGCCTGCGCCGGCTGTCCGTCGCGACCATCCCGCTGCTGGTGATCACCCACCTGCATGCCGACCATGTCGACGGACTGGTCGGCGTGCTGCGCGGCCGGTCGGTGGGCGCCGTCGCGGTCGGACCGGATCGGGATCCCGGCTCCGGATGGTCGACGGTCCTCGAGGCGGCCGCAGCCAGCGGGGTTCCGGTCGTTTCGCTGACCCCAGGTGTCCGGTGGTCCAGCGGTGGTTTGCGGCTCACCGCGTTGGCCCCGAACCGGCTGTTCCACGGCACCGATTCCGACCCGAACAACGACTCCGTGGTGCTGTTGGCCGAGCATGACGGGGAACGCATCCTGATGACCGGTGACATCGAAACCGAGGCGCAGCAGGCGCTCCTGGGCGCCGGGGTGGATCTGAACGCCGACGTGCTCAAGGTTCCGCACCACGGCTCGGCGAAGCTTCTCGACTCCTTCGTGCGGGCAGTGTCGCCGACCGTCGCGGTGATCGGCGTCGGCCTCGGCAACGACTATGGGCATCCCAGTCCGCGCACGCTGGATCTGCTGCAGCGGGACGGGGTGGGGGAGGTCCTGCGCACCGATCTGCAGGGCGACGTCAGCGTCGGCAGCAGTGACGGCGCGCTCACCACCGCCTTCCGGGGCGCCACCTCGGCCGGTCGGTGAGCGGGTCACCCGCTGGGGCGTGAATAGTCCGGCCTAGATCAGCGCGTGGCCGCCGCCCGCTCGCTGCCGCCCGCTCGCTGCCGAACCCTCTCCCGTCCGCGACCTCTCAGGAACCGTTGCCCGGCAACGCCTTCAGCTCTGCGCGAACCTGTTCCAGCTCGGCGGTTAACGTATCCGCCCTGGCCTGAGCCGCCTGGCGTTGCTCGTCCAGGACGTTCCCGACGGCTCGGGTCAACCCCTCGTCGTCGAGAGCGCGCACCAACTCCCAGACTCTGGCCGACGGCACCGCCGCGGCGCGGATCAGTACCTTCGTGCCCGCCTTGGCCTCGATTCGCCACTGGGTCGGCTCGCGCTCGGAGGTACCGATGGTGATCGTGACGGCCGGTGGCCGGCGTCCGGACCGGGCAGCCCGCGCCCGTGCCGTCGGAGGTGATCCGGGCAGAGGTGATCCGGGCAGAGGTGATCCGGGCAGAGGTGATCCGGGCAGAACTGCCGGCGCCGAAGCGGCTGGGGGTGCCGGCGAATTCATTGACCTGGGGCCCGGCGAAACCCGGCGTTCGGCCGGGGCGGCTGTGGAGTTCGCCGGCTGGGCCGCACCCGCGCGGGCCCGGGTCGCGGCGGTCAGGTCGGCGGGGGTGAACGGCAAGACGTCTTTGGTGCCATTGAGGCTCAACTCGACCTGCACGAATTCCTCCCCGTCGACGGTGGGATCCCCGACGCGCCGTACCCGGCCGGTGGACCCCTCCGGGAACTGCGCGGACCTGGCGACACCGACCCGGACGATCTTGCCGGCCGCGACTTTCGACCTGACCGCGTCGATGTCCAGCGGTGGGGGAGCGGATCGACGGCGGGGTGGCATGCCGCAGATCCTGCCACCGATCACCGACAACCTTGGCTGGCCCGCCGGTCCGGCGCCGGATCAGTCCATGGCCGCCGCAGCGGCGCCGGCCGCCCCGGTCACCGCGGCGTCGATCCTGTCCAGCGACCGGTCGTCGTGGGCGGCCGAAACGAACCAGGCCTCGAACGCGGACGGCGGCAGGTACACCCCGGCGTCGAGCATCCCGTGGAAGAACGCCGCGTACCCGGCCACCGATTGGCGGCGGGCCTGGTCGAAGTCGGTGACCGGGTCAGCGTGGAAAAAGACGGAGAAGAGGTTCCCGGCCCGCTGCAACCGGTGCGGCACCCCGGCCCGGTCCAAGGCACGGTCCACCAGATCACCCACCGTCCCGGCGGTTCGGTCCAGGTGCCCGTACACCTCGTCGGTGCACCCGCGCAACGTGGCCAGCCCGGCGGCGGTGGCGATCGGATTGCCGGACAGGGTCCCCGCCTGGTAGACCGGCCCGATCGGGGCGAGGTTCGCCATGATGTCGGCGCGCCCGCCGAACGCCCCGACCGGGAGCCCGCCGCCGATCACCTTGCCGAATGTCATCAGGTCCGGCTGCCAGCCCTGCACCGCGGCGTCCAGGCCGTACATCCCCGACCGGCTGACCCGGAACCCGGTCATCACCTCGTCGCTGATCAGCAGCGCGCCGTCGGCGTGGGCGAGCCGGGCAAGGGCGGCGTTGAAGCCCGGTCCCGGCGGCACCACCCCCATGTTCGCCGGTGCCGCCTCGGTGATGACGGCCGCGATCTCACCCGGGTGCGCAGCGAAAGCTGCTGCGACCGAGCCGATGTCGTTGTACGGCAGGACGATGACCTCGGCGGTGGTGGCAACGGTGACGCCGGCGGAATCCGGCAGGGCGAAGGTCACGACCCCCGATCCGGCGGCGGCCAGCAAGGCGTCGACGTGGCCGTGATAGCACCCGGCGAATTTGATGATCTTGGCGCGCCGGGTGAAGCCGCGGGCCAATCGGATCGCCGACATGGTGGCCTCCGTCCCGGAGGACACCAGCCGCACCTGTTGCACCGCCGGTACCCTGGCGACGATCTCCTCCGCCAGCAGGACCTCGCCCTCACCCGGGGTGCCGAACGAGAAGCCTTTGGCTGCTGCATCGGTGACCGCCGCCAGCACCGAAGGGTGGGCGTGGCCGAGGATCATCGGCCCCCACGAACCGACCAGGTCGACGTAGTTGTTGCCGTCCGCGTCGGTGATCTCCGCCCCCCGGCCCGACGCCATGAACCGCGGCGTCCCGCCAACCGAGCGGAAGGCGCGGACCGGGGAGTTGACCCCCCCTGGGGTGACAACCTGCGCCCGGTCGAAAAGGGCTGCGGAACGGTCGGTCTGCATCATCGGCTCTCCGTGCGGTGGATGGGTCGAACCAGGTCGTTGCGGACGGCGGACGGCGGGGCGGTGCTGGGAACGCTCAACCGATCTCGCCGCGGGTCAGCCGGCCGGCCACCTCCGCCGCCCAGTAGGTCAGCACGATCTGCGCCCCCGCCCGCCTGATCGACGTGAGCGTTTCCAGCACGGCCCGGTCCCGGTCTATCCAACCGTTGGCCGCCGCCGCCTCGATCATCGCGTACTCTCCCGATACCTGGTACGCGGCAACGGGAACCTCCGCGGAAGCCGCCACATCGGAGAGCACATCGAGATAGGCCATTGCCGGTTTCACCATCACCAGATCGGCGCCCTCGGCGATGTCGAGAGCCACTTCTCTGGCAGCCTCGCGGCGGTTCGCCGGGTCCTGTTGGTAGGTACGGCGATCACCGACCAGGGCGGAGTCGACGGCCTCCCGGAACGGGCCGTAGAAGGCGGAGGCGTATTTGGCGGCGTAGGCGAAAATCGCTGTGTCGGTGAGCGACTCGGCGTCCAGGGCATCCCGGACGGCGCCGACCTGACCGTCCATCATCCCGGAGGTGCCAACCAGGTCGGCACCGGAAGCCGCCATCGCCACGGCCATCTCGCGGTACCGCTCAAGGGTGGCGTCGTTGTCGACTGCGCCGTCCGGGGTCAGCACGCCGCAGTGGCCGTGGTCGGTGAATTCGTCCAGGCACAGGTCGGCCATCAGCACCGTGTCCGAGCCGACCTCGGTGCGCAGGTCGGCCAGCGCAACGTTTAAAATGCCGGCCGGGTCGGTGGCCTGCGAACCGACGGCGTCCCGGTGCTCCGGTATGCCGAACAGCATCAGGCCACCAACCCCGGCTGACACAGCCTGCACCGCAGCTGCTTTCAGGGAGTCCCGGGTGTGCTGCAGAACCCCCGGCATGGACTGCAGCGGGGCGGGCTCGCGGAGCGATTCCTTGACGAACACCGGCAGCACCAGGTCGGCGGGATGCAGTCGGTGCTCGGCCACCAGGCGACGGATCGCGGGCGTTCGGCGCAACCGACGCGGGCGGACCACCGGGAAAACTGGGCCGGGCCGGGGGGAAGGGTTCATCGGGTGCTGACGCCTCCTGGTGTCGATGCGTGACCTGATCGGCGGATGCTCTGAGGCTGCTGTTGCGCCATGGCGGCCAGAGCGCCGACGAAACAATCCGGGGTCGGCCGTGCGGCAATGACGTCGACCCGCAAACCCGCTGCCCGGCAGGCCTTCGCGGTCGGCTCGCCAATGGCGCCGATCAGGGTGGACGCGGCAATCGACCCGCCGGACACCGCCGCGACGGTACTGGGGGAGGTGAACAGCACGGCAGCGAAACCACCAGCCGCGAGGTCGGCGGCTATATCCGGCGGCGGCGGCTTTGGCACCGTGCGGTAGGCCGTCACATCTTGCACCTGATAGCCCTTGGCGCGCAACGCATCCGGCAGCTCTTGGCTGGCCAGGTCGGAACGGGGGAGCAGGATCCGGGCATCGGCATCGGCCTCGGCCCGGGGCCAACAATCGGCGAGCGCAGCGCCGGAGCCGCCGTCGACGGGTATCAGGTCAACGGCCAACCCGACAGTCCTGGCCGCCGCTGCGGTGGCCGGGCCGACGGCGGCGACCCGGGCCGGGCCCGCTGCGTCCAGGGCCGCTCCCAGACCTGCCGCCTGGGCGGCGAAGGCCATCACCGCCTGCGCGGAGGTAAAGCCCACCCAGGAGAACTCCCCGCGAGCCCACCGCTGCACGGCACCGGCCAATGGCCCGGGATCGACTGGCGGCTCGATGGAGATCAACTGCACCGCAACAGTGTCGGCACCGACCAAGCGCAGCGCATCGACGTATCCAGCGGCGTGCTCGACGGGCCTGGACACCAGTACCCGCCACCCGGTCAGGGGTTCGGCGGTCATCGAGCCGCCCCGATCAGCGTGCCCGCACCCTGGGACAGCAGGGACAGCGCGAGGTCTCGGCCGATCTGGCCGGCATCGTACACCTGGCCGGCGAGGGTTCCCGCGATCCGCCGTGTCCCATCGACCGCGATCACCGCCCCGGCCAGCCTCAGCCGGTCGCCGTCGATGGTGGCGTGCGCGCCGACCGGTGCGATGCAGCCCGCCTCCAGCGTGCTCAGCAACGACCGCTCGGCCAGCGCGGACGCCCTGGTGCCGGCGTGATCGAGGTCCCCGACCGCGTCGCAATACCAACCGGCCCCGGCCTGGTCCGCACGGCTCTCGACGGCCAGCGCGCCCTGCGCCGGCGCGGGCAGCATCACCTCGGGCTCGAACACCTCCGTGATGGCCGAGGTCCGGTCAAGCCGCGCCAGCCCGGCAACAGCCAGTACCACTGCGTGCAGATCACCGTCGCTGACCAGGCGGAGCCGGGTGTCGACATTGCCCCGGACCGCAATGACGGTGAGATCGGGCCGTATCAAAAGCAACTGCGCGCCGCGTCGCGGTGAGCCGGTGCCGACCCGGGCACCGCGAGGCAGTGCCGCCAGGTCGAGACTACCTATGGCACACAACGCATCTCGCGGGTCGGCCCGTTCCGGGACGGCCGCCAGCCGCAACCCGGGGGCTGGCGCAGTGGGCAGGTCCTTGAACGAGTGCACGATCAGGTCGACCCGGCCGTCCAGCAACGCCGCCCGCACCGCGGTGACGAACACCCCGGTCCCGCCGATCAGCGCGAGCGGCCCGGAGTTCACGTCGCCTTCGGTCCGCACCCGGACGAGTTCGGCCGTCCCACCGGCCTTCTGGGCCACAGCCGTCGCGACGGCACCGGACTGGGCCAGGGCCAGCGCGCTTCCCCTGGTCCCGACCCGAAGCACGTTGCCGGTCACACCGCTCATCCTCCGGCGGCTGGGCCGCCCGCCGAAACCCCCACCGGGAACCGGATACCTGAGGCCGCGAGCCGTTCCGGTGCCACCTCCGTGCCGGCCCAGTCGAGCGCCGAATCGACGGCAGCGGTGGTCGGCCGGCGCTGGCCGGACCGGACCAGCCGTTGATTGACACAGCATCCACCCGCACAGAAGTTCGGACGCCTTGCGGCGCCTGACATCTCAGCGGACGCGGGCGCGTCATCCAGATGCGGGACGGAGGTCAGCCGTTCCTGGATCAGGTCGACCAAGGCCGCGACGAAACGCGGGTCCACGCCCGGCGTTCCGGCCCTGGCGAAGAAAAGGCCATGCGAATCGGCGGTCTCGGCAGCCTCGTTGTCCAGGTCCCATACCACCTCGACATGGTCGGAGACGAAACCGATCGGGACGACGATCACCCCACGTCGACCGGCCGCGGCGAGAGTGTCGATGACGTCGTTGATGTCGGGGTCCAGCCACGGCACCGACGGTGGCCCGGACCGGGACTGGTACGCCAGTTGCCAGGTGGGGGCGGCGCCGAGCTCAGCCTCGCAGCCGGCGATGACCGCGTGAGCGACAGCCAAATGCTGTGCCACGTAGGCACCCCCGGGTCCGTGGTCGCCGAGGTCGGCCGAGCCGGAGGTGTCGGCCATGGTCAGCGGGATCGAGTGCGTCGTGAAAACGATCTCCAGGTCGGCGATCTGCACACCGGCGGCAACCGCCGAGCGGAGCGCGCGCACCGTCTCATCGATGAATGGCAGCCGGAACCCGTCGCTGTCGAAGTATGGCCGTACTTTGTCGATCCGGACGGTACCGACGAGATCGGTTGCCGCCAAGGCCATCCCGAAGTCTTCGCGGTACTGCCGACAGCCGGAGTAGGAGGAGTAGGCGGAGGTGGCCAGGCCGAGCAGCCGGGTGTGACCGTCCCGGTGGGCGTCTGCCACCACATCCTTGAGGTAGGGCGCCCAGTTCCGATTGCCCCACAGCACCGGCAGGGTCGACCCGCGGCTGGACAGCTCGTCCTGCAGCGCCGCCCGTAGTGCACGGTTCTGATCGTTGATCGGGGACACCCCGCCCAATGCCAGGTAATGGTGGGACACCTCGACGAGGCGTTCCTCGGGTATACCCCGGCCGCGAGTCACGTTGCGCAGGAACGGCATCACGTCATCCGGACCCTCGGGGCCGCCGAAACCGGAAAGTAGCACCGCGTCGTGACCCGGCCTTGCAGTGCTCACAGCACGACCTCGACCACACCGGCCTCGTCGATCCGGCGTCCCGAGAAGAACGGCGTCTCCTCCCGGACGTGCATCCTGGCCCCGGACGCCCGCAGGTGCCGCATCAGATCCACGGTGTCGTGCAGCTCGTCGGCCTCCAGCGCCAGCAACCACTCGTAGTCGCCGAGGGCGAACGCGGCCACGGTGTTGGACAGCACCTGGTCGTACTCCCGGCCCATCATGCCGTGTTCCACGAGCATCCCGCGGCGTTCCTGCTCGGGCAGCAGGTACCACTGGAAGGACCGGACGAACGGGTACACGGTGGCCCACTTCTTCGCCGGCGCACCGGCCAGGAACGCGGGCACGTGCCCCTTGTTGAACTCGGCCGGCCGGTGCAGGCCGACCGCCGACCAGGACGGCGACAGGGTCCGCCCGACGGCTGTCCGGCGGAGCGATCGGGCAGCTTGCTGCAACGCGTCGGCCGTCGGTGCGTGCCACCAGACCATCAGGTCGGCGTCGGCCCGCAGCGCGGACACGTCGTAGAACCCACGAATGGTGACGTCCTGCGCGTGGAGGTCGGCGACCAGCGCGGTCAGCTCTTCGAGCGCCTTGTCGGCCGGGGAGTCCAGGTCGGCGACCCTGGAGTAGACGGCGTACCCGGTGTAGACGATCTGTGCGTTGATCTGCCGGGCCGTCGGCTTCGTTGCCGCCGGCGGTGCGGCGGTAGCGGCGGAGGCGACCGCGTCGGTATGCGTTGGGGTCTGGTTGGTCACCCGTCCATCCTCCCTCACGCCGGCGCGGGCCCTGGCAGAATCTGCACCCGACCGGAGGCGTCCCCGGACACACCCTGGACCAGTTCGGCGATCTCAGCGGCCTGCCGGCGGGCGTCGGCGACCACCGCGGCCAGTCCGCTGCCGGCCACCGCGGCCCCCACGATCCTGAGGTTCCGGGTGTGCAGGTCCGCCCGCAACGCAGTGACCCGGGCGGCATGACCCGGGGCAGGTGCGGGCAGCGCCGACACCCACCGGACGACAGCGGCGTCCTCCACGTACGACGCCGCCAGCGGCACGCCGAGCAGGTCGGAGGCGTCCGCGAGCGCCATGCCTGGCAGGTCCTCATCGCCAGGGTGGGCGAGGGAGTGCGGGCTGCGGCCGTAGGACAGTCGCAGCACGTGCCGCCCCGGACCGGCGGCCTGGGCCAGCCACGGCCATTTCGCGGTCACATGCGTCAACGCCTTCGCCTGCACGGACCGGGCCGCAGCCGAGACCAGCACGCCGGTGCCGCGCGGTGCGACGTCCAGCCGGTGGTCCCGGACCACCAGCGTGCAGATCCGCACCGGGGTGATCGGGGCGTGCAGGACCGCCGCGCCGACCGCCGGCGTCGCGGTCGCCAGCAGGTCAGCTGCCTGCGGCGCCGGCAGTGCCAGGACCACCAACCGGCAGCTCACGGGTCCGCCCAAGCCGGCGGATCCGCCGACCAGCCAGCCGCCGTCGGTGGGGGTGAGTTCGGTCACCGACTGCCCCGTCCGAACCTCGCCGCCCGCCGCGGTGATCGCCTCCACCAGTGCGGGAATGAGCGTGTGCAGCCCGCCGGACAGGGTGGCCACCGCCGACCCGGCTCGTTCCCCACCCGGACGGAGCCGGCGGGCTGCCCCCGCCAGCGACCCGGTCTCCGCCAGCGCGGCGAGCAGGACCGGCGCCACGGTGCTCGCCTCCAGCCGGGCCGGGTCGGCGGCGTACACCCCGCCGGCGACGGGTTCCACCAGCCTGTCCAGCACCCGGTGACCCATCCTGGCCCGGACCAGGGTACCGATGGTCAACCCCGCCGGGTTCGGAAAACCCTTGGGCAGCAGCATGTCCAGCGCCGCCCGGGTAGCACCGGTCACACCGATCACCCGCCGTACGTCGGCGGCCAGCGGTCGGCCCGGGATGCCGAGGAAGGCGGTGGCCGGCAAGGGGGCGATACCCGTCCGGTGACGCACCCAGGCACCGACCGGGAGCGGGAACACGATCCGTTCGGCCAGCCCGAGCTCGGTGAGCAGGAGGCGGACCGCCGGGGTGCCGGTGGCGAAGGATTCGGCCCCGGCGTCCAGTCCGATCCCCGCGACGATGTGGGCGGACACCACCCCGCCCGGGGTGTCGCCGGCCTCGAGCACCAACGGTCGGCACCCCGCGCGGGCCAGGTCGAGTGCAGTGACCAAGCCGGCGATCCCGCCGCCGATCACCACCACCTCGGGTGCTGTCGCGTCCCGCTGTCCGGTCACCGGTCGGGATCAAACGCGTGGACGAAGTCCACCAGTCGGGTCAGGACGTCGGGATCGGTGTCCGGCGGTACCCCGTGACCGAGGTTCACCACATGCCCGGGGGCAGCGGCGCCGCGCCTGATCACGTCCGCCGCCTGGGCGTGCAGCGCGGTGGTCCCGGCGAACAGCAATGCCGGATCGATGTTGCCCTGCAACGGTGTGGCGCCGCCGAGCCGGCCGTTCGCGACATCCAGCGGCACCCGGTGGTCGATGCCCATGACGTCCGCCCCGGTATCACGCATGGCCGCAAGCAGCTCGCCGGTACCGACCCCGAAGTGCACCCGGGGCACCCGCGGATCGGCGACCGCGGACAGCACACGCGCAGAGTGCGGCGCGACGAACCGGGTGTAGTCCGGCAGTGATAAGCCGCCGGCCCAGGAGTCGAACAGTTGGACCGCGGACGCGCCGGCCAGCACCTGCGCGCGCAGGAACTGCCCGGTGACCAGGGCCACCCACCCGGCCAGCGCATGCCAGGTCTCCGGATCGGAGTGCATCAACGCCTTGGTGTGCAGGTGTTCCCGGCTGGGGCCGCCCTCCACCAGGTACGAGGCGAGGGTGAACGGTGCGCCGGCGAAACCGATCAGCGGGATGTCGCCGAGCGCGTCGACGGTGCCACCGACCGCTGCAATGATCGGCTGCAGCGCAGCCGGGTCCAGCGGCGGCAGCGCCGCGACGTCGGCGGCGGTCCGGACGGGCGTGGCGACCACCGGACCAGTGCCGGCAACGATCTCGACCTCAATGCCGGCCAGTTTGAGCGGCACCACGATGTCGCTGAACAGGATGGCTGCGTCGACGTGGTGCCGGCGCACCGGTTGCAGGGTGATCTCCGTCGCAAGATCGGGGGTCAGGCAGGCCTCGAGCATCCCGGTGCCGCGGCGGGCCGCCCGGTATTCCGGCAGCGACCTGCCAGCTTGACGCATGAACCACACCGGACGGACCGGCGGTTGTTCGCCGCGATAGGCCTGTACCAGCGCGGATCCGGCGGTGCGCCCATCGATCAGCGGATGGTCGGCAGGCAGGGCAGATTTCATGTGCGAAGTCAGCATGGTGCCTCCATGGTGTCATCCGCCGGGGGAGACTCAGGTCGGCTCTGGACGGCCCCGGTCGTCGCCACCGATACGATGGCGGGCATGCTCACGGTCCTCGGTGCCAGTCACCACGATCTCGGGCTGACCGATCTGGACCGGTTGACCGGCGATACCGGACAGCTGATCGATCTTCTCCAGGACCTGCACCACCAGCCGGATTCGCCGCTCGCCGGGGTCGTGGTGGTCGCCACCTGCAACCGGTTGGAGATCTACCTCGATGTCGTGCGTTTTCACGACGCCATCGACCAGGTCATCGCCGCACTGTCCCGGTCCAGCGGTGTTCCCGAGGCCGCGGCCAGCAGTTTGCTGAAGGTGCGGGTCGGTGCGCCGGCAGCGGCGCACCTGTTCACCGTTGCCGCCGGCCTTGACTCCATGGTCGTCGGGGAGGCCGAGATCGGCGGCCAGATCGGACGTGCGCTGGCCGACGCCCAGGCGGCGGGCACCACGTCACCGTCGATCAACATGCTGTTCCAGTCGGCGGCCCGGACCGCAAAGCAGGTAGCGGCGACGACCGGTTTGGGGGCGGCCGGCCGGTCCGTTGCCTCGGTAGCACTTGATATCGCCGCCGAGGGCATCTCGCTTCGCGGGTCGACCGCGCTGGTGATCGGAACCGGTGCCTACGCCAGGGTTGTCGCCCGCGAGCTGCGGGCGCGCGAGTGCGGAGAACTTGCCGTGTTCTCCCCGAGCGGGCGCGCTTCGGGGTTCGCCGGTCGGCACCGGGCCACGGCCCTGACACCGGACCAACTACCTGCGGCCCTGGCCACTGTGGACATCGTCGTCACCTGCAGCGGCGGGTCGTCCGCGGTGCTGACCGAGCCCGTCCTGCGTACCGCGGTCAGTAGCCGCACCACTGCATTGCCTGTCGTCGACCTCGCCTTGCATTCCGATGTGCCGGCGACCGCCCGATCGGTGCCCGGGGTCCGACTGACCGACCTGCACACGGTGGCCGCGGGGGTGGACCCGGCGCACCTCTTAGCGGTGACAGCGGCGCAGGACATCGTCATCGCCGGAGTGGCCGCGTTCGAGGACCGGATGGCGGTCCGCCGCCTCGACCCGGCGATTGTCGCGCTGCGCCAGCACATCTCGGGCGCGGTGGACAAGGAGATGGTCAGGCTCCGAGCGAAGTATCCCGATGAGGTTGCGGCCGACGTCGAACGTGCGCTGCACCGGGTGACCCAATCCCTGCTGCACACCCCGACGATGCGGGCGGGCGAACTGGCAAGGACCGGCGACGGCGCCGGCTACTTGCAGGCCCTGCACACGTTGTTCGGGATCGACCTGACCGATCCGGCGGCCGCTGGTCACGGCGAGGTCCGCGAAACCGGCTGAACGCGCTGTGCTGCCGACGTTATCCGCCGGCAACGGCCGGGATGATGGACACGGTCGACCCAGATCGGAGCTCCGTCGCGACGCCCTGGTCGAACCGGACGTCGTCATCGTCGACGTAGATGTTGACGAACCGGCGCAGCGCGCCGGTTTCGTCGATCACCCTGGCCCGAATGCCTGGGTAGGTCACTTCCAACGATTCGATCAGCTCGGCGACCGTCGATTCCGGCGAGATCACAACGCCGACAACGGATTCGCCGCCGGTATAGGACCGAAGGATGGTCGGGATACGGACGGTGACCTGCTCCGAGTCGCTCACGCCAGGCCGGCCTGCTCGAACGCGGCGAGAGTGGGCGCGATCGTGGCAGTCGGCCCGACGACACCGGCAATGGCGTCCAAGGTCTTGAGTCCGTCACCGGTGTTGAACACGACGGTCTCAGCGGCCGGATCCAGTTGTCCGGTCGACAGCAGCTTGCGCAGCACGGCAATCGTTACCCCGCCGGCGGTTTCGGCGAAGATCCCCTCGGTGCGGGCAAGCAGCCTGATCCCGTCGATCACCTCGGCGTCGCTGACGTCCTCGACTGTTCCGCCGGTGCGGCGGGTCACGTCGAGCACGTAGGGGCCGTCGGCGGGATTGCCGATCGCGAGGGATTTCGCGATGGTGTCCGGCCGGACCGGCCGCACCGTGTCCTCGCCGGCCTTGAAAGCAGCTGCCACCGGTGAACATCCGGTGGCCTGGGCGCCGAACACCCGGTACGGGGTCGGGTCGATCAGACCGAGCTCGCCGAGTTCGGTGAAACCCTTGTCCACCTTAACCAGTTGGGCTCCCGAGGCAACCGGGATGACCACCTGCTCGGGCAGCCGCCAGCCGAGTTGCTCGGCGACCTCGTACCCCAGGGTCTTGGAGCCTTCGGCGTAGTAGGGGCGGACGTTGACGTTGACGAATGCCCACCCCTCCTGCTCGGCGGCGATCTGGCCGGCCAGCCGGTTGATGTCGTCGTAGGTGCCGTCGACGGCGACCAGGGTGCCCCCGTAGGCAGCGGTGGTCAGGATCTTCTGCTGTTCGAGATTGCTCGGGACCAGCACGACGGAGCGGATTCCGGCGCGGGCGGCGGCCGCTGCGACGGCGTTCGCGAGGTTACCGGTGGACGGGCACGCCAGCACGGAGAAACCCAGTTCGCGGGCCGCGGCGAGTGCGACGGCAACCACCCGGTCCTTGAACGAGTGGGTGGGATTTCCCGAATCGTCCTTGACCCACAGCGTTTTCATGCCGAGTTCGGCAGCCAGCCGGTCTGCTCGGATGAGTTTGGTGCCGCCGGGGTTGATGTTAGGCGTCTGGGCGATCCCGGTTGGTACCGGCAGCAGATCGGCGTACCGCCAGATGTTGTTCGGCCCGGCCTCGATCCGGTCCTTGAGGGCCCGGCCGGTGTGGGCGAACTCGTAGGCGACTTCGAGGGGTCCAAAACACTCGGTACAGGCGTAGAACGGGCCGAGGTCGACGCGGTGCCCGCACTCCCGGCAGGCCAGCGCGACGGCGGGCCCCAGATCGACGCCGGCAGAAGTCGGCGCCGTGGTGCTGAGGGCCGTGGCGGTGGTGGTGCTGGGGGCGGTGGTGGTGCTGGGGGCGGTGGTGGACAGGACAGCAGTCATGGCGAGGCCTTTCTCTCATCTTCCCCGCTGGTGCGGGACGGATGGGGCACCTGCTGTCGATCGGCCTCGCTCAGGCATACGCCGTCACGAGAAGGTGATCATCGACAGTGGTTGCCGGGGCGTCATCGGGCCGTATCCCTCTGCCCCTCTGGATGAGTGGGTGATGAAGTTGTCTGGTGATGGTAGCGCACGGTGCAGCCGAACGGGGACAGGTCGCCTGCGACGTCAGCCCGCGACTGTGAGCGCCGTGATGGTGACCGGCTCGACCGGGGCGGTGGCGTTTCCCGACCCGGTGGCGCCCTTGGCTGCTATCGCCTGCAGCACGTCGAGTCCGGCGGTGATGGTCCCGAAGACCGTGTAGTCCGGCGGAAGTTCCGAATCGGCGTACACCAGGAAAAATTGTGAGCCATTCGTATTGGGTCCGGCATTGGCCATGGCGAGAGTGCCTGCGGGGTAGATCATGTCGGGCTTCGTCTCGTCGGCGAAGGTGTAGCCGGGACCGCCGCTGCCGGTACCTGACGGGTCGCCGCACTGCAGCACGCTGAGCGAGCTCGACGCGGTCAACCGGTGGCAGGGGCTTTGATCGAAATACCCGACCTGGGCCAGATGCACGAAGCTGCCGACCGTGCAGGGGGCGGTTGCACGGTCGAGGTCCAGGGTCAGGGTGCCGCTGGTGAGCGTCATCGTCGCGGCGACACGGCCAGTGGCCGGCTCCACCGCCGGGGGTACACCTGCTTTCTTGGCGGCCGGACGAGGGCCAGGGGAGTACGTGCAGAGTGCACTTCCTGCCGGCGCGGTCTGTGGGGCCGAGGTCTGGTCGGGGGTGCCGGTCGCGGTGGAGCCGCAGGCGACCAGCGCGAACAACGCTGCGGGGGCGAGTAGGCGGGGCAGGCGGCGCAGGAGAGTCACTGCGGCAGCCTAAAGGGCGGTGTCGGCCCCACCTGGCACGATGACTCGCATGACGGTCAGCACGGCGGGATCGCGGGATGCCAGGGCGGCGTCGCCGGCGTTGGTGCTCATTACCGGCGAGGAGATGTTGCTGGTCGACCGCGCGGTCTGGCGGGTGACCGCCGCGGCCCGCCGCGTCGATGCAGGTGTCGAGCGCCGGGAGGCCGCGGCGGCCGGGTTGTCATCGGGGGAGTTCTGGGACCTGGTCGCGCCGAGCCTGTTCGCCGAGCCGCGGGTGGTGCTGATTCGAGGGGCTCAGGAGTGCGCGAAGGATCTAGCCTCCGCCCTCACCGTCTACAGCGCCGACCCGGTGGAGGGGGTGAACCTGCTGGTGCAGCATGCCGGCGGGGCACGGAACAAGGCGCTGGCCGATGCGCTGGTCAGGGCCGGTGCGACCGTGATGACGTGCAACAAGATCACTCGTCCCGCGGAGCGGGTTGATTTCGTCCGCGCGGAAATCAAGCGGGCGGGTGGCACGACGACAGCTGACGCCGCGGCGTCATTGGTCGACGCCGTCGGCTCGGACCTGCGCGAGTTGGCGTCCGCGGCCAGTCAATTGGTCGCCGACACGGGCGGCCTGATCGATGAGCAGGCCGTTCACCGGTATCACCGCGGACGGGCGGAGGTGACCGGTTTCACGGTGTCGGATGCGGCAATGGCCGGGGATCTGGCGGCCGCGCTGGAGTCCCTGCGCTGGGCCAGTGGGGTCGGTGTGGCGCCGGTACTGATCGCGGACGCCCTGGCAGATGGGGTCCGCACCATTGCCAAGGTGTCCGGCACGCGAGGCGGCAACTCTTTTGCGCTGGCGTCGGAACTGGGAATGCCGCCGTGGAAGATCGACAAGGCTCGCGTCGCGGCCCGCGGCTGGTCGGCACCCGGCCTGATTGCTGGGATGGCGGTGGTGGCCAAGTTGAATGCCGACGTCAAGGGCGGCGCGGTCGACCCGGAATACGCGATGGAGGCGGCAGTGGTCGAGCTGGTCGCGGCCCGGCGCCGGAGCGACCGGTAACGCTCAGCTCAGATCTTGTTGACCAGCGAGGCCAACGCCGACTTGCGGTTCGCGGCCTGGTTGGCATGGATGACACCCTTGGAGACGGCCTTGTCGAGGCTGCGCGAGGCGGTCACCAGTTCGGCCTCAGCGGCGGCCTTGTCACCGGAATCGGCAGCCGACCGCACGCGGCGAACTGCCGTCTTCAGCGCAGACTTCACCGACTTGTTGCGCAGACGCGCAGCCTCGTTGGTGCGGATGCGCTTGATCTGGGACTTGATGTTGGCCACGCCGGATTGCCTTCATTTCATCGGGGGATCGGAATCGGTCTGAGCGCGCCGTACCTGGCACACACACGATCTTCGAGGTTACCAGCTGGTCGGATAGTCACCCAAATCTCTGCGGGACGTCCTCACCGGCAGGCCAGCGTCTCGGGGCTCGGTCGCCCCGAGGTCGTCAACGCAGCGACCACCCAACTGATGACGCCTGCATCGCCGCGCAGCCCCAGATGATCGAGCCGCTCGCCGGGGCACTGATCTTGGACCACCAGGGCGGTCACGCGGTCAGCCGGCCCCCGCGGCACCTGACTCTCGACGGGAGTCACCACGGTGTCCTCGCGAGAGGACAGCACGGCATACCTCACGTCACCGTCGAGATCCCCGCCGCGATCCAATTCGGCGATCAGGTCCGACCCCGCTCGTTGATCGGTGCAGGCCGGGCAGGCGGCGGTCGGTACCGCTGCCACCAGAGCAGAGGTGGTGCCGTGAAAGCTGGGGGCGATGAGCACAGCGGTGGCGACGTCGGGTGCAAGGCCGTCCAGGCGCAGCGCGGTCCGCAGCACCAGGCCGCCCTGCGAATAACCCACCACATCAACCTGATTCGCGCCGCTGGTTGCCGCTGACAAGGCGGACGAAATCCTCCACCGTCCGCCCTGATTCACGCACCGATCCCACGCCCCCGGACCCGAAGCTGGCCGCGTACACGCAGCGCCCGTCCGCTTGGAGCACTGGCGCCAGTGTCCCGAAATCTGTGGCCGGACTGGACAACGTCCCGTGCAACAGCACGACGGGGCGATGCGATGACCGACACTCGGGGTCGTTCACTCCAGAGAGTCCCACCGGCGCCAGTGACGGCGCACCGGACGGCACGGCGGAGATCGAAGCCTTGGTGGACGGCGATGCCGACGGGGATGCCGGCGGGCGTGTCGATGGGCGTGTCGATGGGGCCGATGCCTCGGATGAGGGCGCAGCTGTGCTGGACGATTCGCCGCCCGGTGAGCAAGACAGCAGTAGCACAGCGTTTGCCAAGAGCAGCAACGACGCCAGTGCGCGCCGGCCCGGATCGATATGTTGGCGGGGCATTACGCACTCCGCTGGATGTCGGGGGGTGGGCGATGTTCGGACGCGGTGGCGTCCTCGTCGGGCCCGGCGTCCTGTTGTTGGATCGTTTCGCCCCAGGGTGCGGATCGGGGTGGGGGTGGTGGGTCGCTGCGGGTGGTGTGCCCGGTGGGGGTGGTGATCAGGATGCCGGTCCCGTCACCGGTGGCTTGGTGGGTCCAGCCGGGGGCTTGTTTGGTGTAGTTGCAGTTCTCGCATAATCCTTGCCCGTTGCTGATGCTGGTCGACCCGCCCCGGGCGTGCGGGTCGGTGTGGTCGGCGTGCCGGATCGGTGCCCCGCAGTACGGGGTGCGGCAGTACTGGTCCCTGGCGATCAAGTAGTTCCGGGCGGTGGGGGTGAAGATCCGCCGTCGGGTGTCGGCGGTGGCCAGGTGCCCGGTGACGGGGTCGGTGAACAACCGCCGCACCCAGGTGGTGGTGCCCGGGCCCGCGCCGCGGATGAGCCGGCGGACCAGGGCTGCGGGGATGGGCCCGTATCCGGTGAGGATCGCTGGTTCGTCGTCCCCGTCGAGCAGGGTCCGTTCGGTCATCACCAACTGGATTTCCACGTTCACCCCGGGTGGGATCCCATCCGGGTCCGGGGCCTCCGGGACCGGGTTCGGTGGCGCTGTCACACCATCGGTGCCGCTGTTGCTGATGGCTCCGGCGCCGGGCGCCGCGACCCCCGGGGTGGCCGGGTCAGGTGCAGCCGGGTCAGTTGCGGCGGGGTCAGGTGCAGCGGAACCGCTTGTGCTGTCGGGTGTTTCCGTAGTGCTGGGGGCCAGGTGGGGGGTGGTGATGCGGTGGACGAATTCGTCGGCCATCACCTGCCCCCGGCTCCGGGGGTCCCCACCGGCCTTCGCGGTCCCGGCGTGCGCGTTGAGCGCCGCGTACACGGCGACGCCCTGCGCGACGGGCAGGACCGCGGTGAGGTAGGACATGGTGTCCGGGGCGGGGCGGATGCTGACCCGCCGCCCACCGACCGCCTTCCGGTTCCGCGCCACCCACGCCGCGGGGTCCAGGCGTTGCGCGATCCCGGTAGCAGCGTCGGCGATGTGCCGGTCCCCCATCCCGGCCAACCTGCCGGCGAGTTCGGTGTCCACGGCTGCCCGGTGTTCGGTGGTCAAACACGCGGTGGCCCGGGTGATCAGGGTGGCCCGCCATTCGGTGATCTCCCCCGTTCGCAACGCGGCCATGGTGTGCGGCATCTCGACCAGGGCAGAAGCCAACCCGACGTGCTGACCACCGCGGGTCGGGGACACCCGGCGGGCCAACGCGACCTGACCGGTGACGCTCGCCCGGAGCCGTTCCTCTTTCTTCGTGGCCCCGGTGATCCCCGCCGTTCGGGATGCTACGAACGCCGTTGTCAGCACTGCCTGCGCGGCGGCGCA
Organism: Nakamurella sp.; assembly: GCA_965247715.1. Lineage (GTDB taxonomy): Bacteria > Actinomycetota > Actinomycetes > Mycobacteriales > Nakamurellaceae > Nakamurella. Next base: position 28,038 of record CBDFHS010000011.1, read on the forward strand.
CGCGGATTTCATTCGTTCCAACACCCCGATCTGATCGATCAGCACCGCATCGGGCGCGGTCCCGTCCACGGCGGCCAGCCGGGTCACCCATCCGGCGAGCTCACCGGTGGACGGCGGGTCGGCGTCCACCGGTCTCTCGAACACGTATTGCAACATGTGTTCGATTCTAGTACGATGAGCTGGAGCGCGCAAGGGTCATTTTCCGGAGAGTAGAGGAGCATCGTGCAGATGGCACCCGATCTTCCGCCAGGTGCGTCAGGATGGTGGCGTGCCGAACCCAATGAGCAACCACGTCAGGCCGGGGCGCGGACCACTGCTCGGCCGCACCGCCGGCTCATTGGTCGCGTTGCTCACGGCATCAGGCGTATTGCACTTCGTGCGGCCGGAGCCCTTTGTCGTCATAGTGCCCCGATCACTGCCCTGGAAGTCAGAGTTGGTCGCGATCAGCGGAGCGGCGGAATTGGTCTGCGCAGGTCTGTTGGCACACCCGGTGACCCGGCCGGCTGGCGGCATGGCGGCCGCCGCTCTGTTTGCTGCGGTGTTCCCGGCCAATGTCTCGATGGCGCTCCGGTCCGGTCGGCGGCCGACCTGGTATCGCGTCCTGGCGTGGGCCAGGCTGCCGTTGCAGGTTCCGCTCATCCTCGGGGCTTGGAGGGTCGGCAGGAGCGATGGCTGACGCGCGTCACCGCGACGCGCCGCAAAGGGAGGTCAGAGCTCGTTCGGCGGTCGGCACTCGTTCCACATCCACCCGGCGTTGCTGTTGTCACCGGTGATCTTCTCCTGATCGGCTCCACGGGCGGGATCCTCGGCGACCGATGGCGGGTCTTCGTCTTTGTTTGCAGGTCGTGGCGAGTGATCGGCCGCCCCGACGAGGGCTCTGCTGAGCGCCTGGTTCTGCGCGGCGAAGTCAGCCAGCACCTGGGTCACCACGGCGTCGTCGATGACCGGTGGTGCGGCAGGATCCACGGGGTCGGAGTCCAGGTCCAATGCCACCAGTACTGCGCGCCTCATCAGTTCCTTGATGGCAGAGGCGGTCGCGCCCGCAGTCGCCTCCACGATCGGTTCGATATTGGCGGTGACGATGGCCGTCCCCTTGTACAGCGCGATCAGGGCCCGCCGGCCGGCGTCGTCCGGGCGGGGGATCTCCACGGCCAGGTCCACCCGGCCGGGGCGCTGGACTAGTGCTTCTTCCAGGATGTCCGCCCTGTTGGTGGTGAGCACGAAAGTCACGTCCGCGTCGGCAGCTACCCCGTCCATGGCGTCGAGAAGGCTGAACAGCAAAGGATTCCCATTGGGCGTAGAGCTCCGGTCGGCAGCGATCAGATCGACGTCCTCGACGATCACCAGGGTAGGCGCCAGCTTCCGGGCCAGGGCAGCTGTCTGTTCGATGTACTTGAGGCTGGTTCCGGTGAGCACGATGACGGTCGCCGATGTCATGCGGCTGATGAGATAGCGAACGGTGTGGGTCTTGCCGGTTCCGGGCGGCCCGTGCAGCAAAAGGCCGCGCTTGAGGTGGATGCCGGTCGCCTTCAACCGCTCGGCGTGTTCCGCCGGTCCGATCACGTGTCGTTCGATGGTCGGCAGGACGGTGGCCGGCAAAATAACGTCGGCCTGCGACAAATTGGGCCGGACCAGGAAGGTCACCAATTCGTTTTCCATGTGCTCGCTGACGCCGAACGAGACCAACTGCCCGCGGATGACTTCGTTTTCATCGACCAGCCGGCGCAGATGCTCCAGCATCAGCACGGCGTCCTCACGCCGAACGGCGAGGATTTCGGCCGCGATCACCGGCGGATGTTGGGTCTGCGCAGTGCGGACGGCCACGACCACAGGCACGCCGGTCGGGGTGGTCGTGCATACCAGGCCGAAGGCGACTGCGTCCTCGGTCTTGTTGGGGCCACAGGCGATGCTCGTGTAGTCGGCACTGACCCGCTCGGTACGGCGACCGTCGGACTCTTGCGTGAACAGGTTCGCGAAATCGGAATGCTCGCGATAGGTGACATTTGGCATACCGAACCACGTCTCGTCGGGACTGTACTGAGCGAGGTGTTGAGCCATTGCTCTGTTCAACGAGAGGTGACGCCAGTGCGGCCAGGTGGCCCCCACCTGGATGGCTGCCGAGAAATCAACGCCGAGGTGCTCACTGATGATCCGCAGGGAAGCCGCCCCGGCCGACCTGGCGATCGAAACGTTGGCCTGCGCAATCAAGTCCGTGAGAGCCAACGCCAGCGCCGTGGCGTGCTCACGGTCAAGGCCCCCGTTGGAAGGAGTGCCTTCCGTTTCGGTGCCGGCCGCCTCTCCCGAACCCGGCTTCCTTCCCGGCGTGGAGCCGTTGGCAGTGTGGTCGGGAGTGCTGGTGGCCATTCGTTCTCCCTGTTTCTCCGGCCGGCATCCCGCCCACCGCACCTGACTACCTGCGTTAGTGTCCATCGACGTTCCGTCTGCAAGCCTCGGACGTCATCCGTTCGTGGGTCGCTACCCGGGCCCGACGGTCAAGGCCCCTGGCAACGATCACGCCCCGGATGACGTCCGAGTGCCGGCCCCCCCGGACGTCCCGACGATACTGCGGGCAGCGGCCGCAGCCGGGGGTAAGCACACCAATGAGTGGATCAATCACCCTGCGGAGTCATTACTAACTGACTGTAATATCCGCCATCACCCGGCAGCGGCCGGTCGGGACGACGTGGGTTTTCAGACCCGCGCCTATGCCGTGGGAGCATGGGTGGTCCCGACCGTTGTTTCTCCGCCCGCCCCCAGTTACTGCCCCGAGAAAGATTCCCGTGTCCCTGGCTCTCCGTGCCCACCGCACGTTCACCCCGCCGGAACTCATCCGGAACTTCTGCATCATCGCGCACATCGACCACGGCAAATCGACCCTGGCCGACCGCATGCTGCAGCTCACCGGGGTGGTCGAAGGCCGCGACATGCGCGCGCAGTACCTGGACCGGATGGATATCGAACGCGAACGCGGGATCACCATCAAGTCGCAGGCTGTCCGTCTGCCGTGGGCTGCCGCGGGGCCGGATGGGGTGAACCAGGATCACGTGTTGAACCTCATCGACACCCCAGGCCACGTCGACTTCACCTACGAAGTGTCCCGCTCCCTAGCGGCCTGCGAGGGCGCGGTTCTATTGGTCGACGCGGCGCAGGGCATCGAGGCGCAGACTCTGGCAAACCTGTACCTCGCACTGGAGAACGACCTGCACGTCATCCCGGTGCTGAACAAGATAGATCTGCCGGCCGCCCAACCCGAGCGGTACGCGCAGGAGATCGCGCACATCGTTGGCGGCTCCCCCGACGACGTCCTCCGGGTGTCCGGAAAGACCGGGGCCGGAGTGAAAGAGTTGCTGGACAAAGTGGTTGCGGAGATACCGCACCCGGTCGGCGATCCGGCGGCGCCAGCCCGGGCGATGATCTTCGACTCCGTGTACGACATCTACCGCGGAGTGATCACCTACATCCGGGTCATCGACGGCAAGATCACCCCCCGCGAACGTATTCAGATGATGTCGACGCGGGCGGTCCACGAGCTGCTCGAAGTAGGCGTGATCTCCCCGGAGCCGATTCCGACCCAGGGCCTGGGAGTCGGCGAGGTCGGGTATCTGATCACCGGCGTGAAAGACGTGCGGCAGTCGAAGGTCGGCGACACCATCACCTCTGCCGCCAAAGGGGCGACCGTGCCGCTCGGCGGATACCGGGAGCCTCGGCCGATGGTGTACTCGGGCCTGTACCCGCTGGACGGTTCGGAGTACCCGTTGTTGCGGGACGCGCTAGACAAGTTACGGCTCAACGACGCCGCCCTGACATACGAACCGGAAACATCGGCAGCCCTCGGGTTCGGCTATCGCTGTGGCTATCTCGGGTTGCTGCACCTGGAAATCACCCGGGACCGGTTGGAACGCGAATTCGGTCTCGACCTGATCTCCACCGCGCCCAATGTTGTCTACAACATCGCCATGGAAGACGGGGTACAGCACGTGGTCACCAACCCGTCCGATTGGCCGGCGGGAAAGATCTCCACCATCAGCGAGCCGGTGGTCAAGTGCACCATCATCACCCCGAGCGAATACATCGGCGCGATCATGGAACTCTGCCAGTCAAGGCGAGGTGCGCTGGGCGGCATGGATTATCTGTCCGAGACCCGGGTCGAGCTGCGCTACACCATGCCGCTCGGCGAGATCATCTTCGATTTCTTCGACGCACTGAAATCCCGAACCAGGGGATACGCGTCCCTGGACTATGAGGAGATCGGCATGGCGGCGGCCGACCTGGTGAAGGTGGATATTTTGCTGCAAGGGGAACCGGTAGATGCGTTCTCTGCGATCGTGCACCGCGATTCCGCCTACGGATACGGCGTCTCGATGACCGCCAAGCTCAGGGAACTAATTCCGCGGCAACAGTTCGAGGTACCGATCCAGGCGGCCGTCGGGTCGAGGGTCATTGCCCGCGAAACGATCCGGGCGATGCGCAAGGACGTGTTGGCAAAATGCTACGGCGGCGACATCACCCGAAAGCGCAAGCTGCTGGAAAAGCAGAAGGAAGGCAAGAAACGAATGAAAATGGTCGGCAGGGTTGAGGTGCCGCAGGAGGCCTTTATCGCCGCCCTATCCAGTGAGCCGGCCGGTTCGGCCGGCGGCCGGGAGAAGAAGTAGCGAACGCGCCCCGGCAGCCCAGGGCCGGCCGATAATTCAGGGCCGGCCGGCAATTCAGGGCGGTTCAAATGTTCAGGTGGTGCAGATGTTCAGGTGGTACGGATGTTCAGGTGGTGCGACAGGTCAGCCGATGCGGCAGGTCAGCCGGTGGGGGCAATCGTCGAGTTCAGGTCCGGATTGACGTCATGGCTCGGACGGCCGAGCCCGCGCAGCCCGCTGACCAGCGCTGCCACCACGCCGGCCAGGATGCAACCGACGCCGATGGCCAGGAAGCCCACCGCGGGCCCGAAAGCATCGACCACCGGGCCGAACGCCAGCAAGCCGATCGGCCCAGCGGCCAGCGCGAGGGCGGTATAACTGCCGATCACCCTGCCGCGCAACCGTTCTGGGGTGCGCGACTGGATAATGACGGCGCACAGCGGGTTCACCGGCCCGGTCGCCAGGCCGGCGACCACGGCCAGGCCGATCATCACCGGAACGGGTGGAAGCAGCGCAAAAGCGCCCAGGGCCAAGCCGGCGACGGTCAACGCCCCGACCAGCGTGGTCCGGATGGGTAAATGCTGGGCAATGGCCCCGTACCCCAGGGCACTGATGATCCCGCCCCCGGCGTACGCGGCGAGAATGGCGCCGAACGCCGCCACCTGACCGGTGCTCTGCAGGTGATCGTTCAGCACCACCGATTCGAACGGCAGGATGAACACCCAGATCACCGCTGCGACCATCGTGACAGCTCTGAGTGTCGGATCGCCCAGCACGTACCGCAGGCCCTCCTTGACCGCCTGCAGGTACGGCTCCGGTTTTGGGGTCGGGGACAGGTGGGTGGGAATGGTCACGGCGGTGACCACGATCGCCAGGCCGAACAGCACCACGGACGTCCACAACGTCCCGAAGCCGCCGACGACCAGCAGCAACAAGCCGGCCAGCGCGGGGCCGGCCAGATAGCCGATCCCCTCGCAGGCCTCCCCCCAGGCGTTGACCCGGGGCAACGGAATACCGGCCCGACGAGCGACGTCGGGCCGCATCGCTTCCCGCGCGGCGGCACCCGGACTGTCGAACACCGCACCCAGGGCGACCAGCAGCAGCAGCACCGGGATACCGAGCCCGATCGTTACGTCAGCCAACGGAATCGCCGCCACCGCCAGCGCACTGAGCAGATCGGCGATCATGCTGCACCGCCGTTTGCCGATCCGGTCGATCAGCGCCCCGCCGAAGACCGCGGAGAACACGATCGGGGCGATCGCCGCCGCGCCGGCGAACCCGGCCAGCGCAGCGCTGCCCGTCCGTTCCAGCACCAACCACGGCACCGCGATCGCGACGACCGAGTTCGCGGTGACGCTGAGCGCCGTCGCGATCAGAATGCCGGCCAACGGAAGTACCGAGCGATCGCCCGGCGGCGGGGGAGTGCTCATCGGAGGACGCCCCCGCCTGCAGGTTGGCCCGGATTCCAGGTCATCAACTGCCAGCCAGTGACTTCACCGAGGCAGCGTATCAACTCTGCGTCACACGCTGACTTCACAGCGTTATTTTTCCTCCGCCAAGGTCCCTGACAAGTCCCAATCAGGGTGGTGCAAGCAGTTGCGTCTGCAGCGTCTCGGCGAGCCATTCACGGAAACGGTGTTCGGTCCAGCCGCACTGTCGGACGAGTTTGTCGTAGAGGGCCGGATCGTTTAAGAGCCACAGCAGGTCGGCGGCCTCCTTGACACCCAGCCCCGGCCGGAGCGCACCATCAGCGGCGAGTCGCGACGCGGGGATCCACATGCTGTCCCGTCGCTGCGCCAGCAGGTGCTCGTGCAGGCGCCGCGCTGCGGCGTCGGTGCCGGCGGCGCCTTCGAGAACCCGCCACACCGGCGCGATCCGGGCACCGACATCGGTGACCAGCGCCGCGTACATCGCCAGCTTGCGCGCGGGGTTGGCCTCCGCCTCGATGTCCGCGATCACCTGCCGCTGCAGCAGCGGGATCGGCGCGTCGTCCCCGACGATCGCGTAGTCGTAGGCGAGCTTGACGAGCTGGACCTTCTCACCCACCGCGTCGAAGACGGTCTTCCGGCTCACTCCGGCTGCGGCGGCAATGGCGTCGATGCTGGTGGCGCCGTAGCCGTTCGCCACGAAAAGTGCGGTGGCCGCGTCCACGATCCGGACCCGGGTGTGACGAGCCTGCTCGTCCCTGAGGGCCGACCGGTAGCTGCGCGGCGTCGCGGCCATCGAATCCTTTCACTCGTTTGCTTATTGACATACCTTTCGACCGGTTCGGTGTTGGCGCCACCCGTGCCGACCCTCAACAGTCCGGGGTAGAAGGGCGGAGCCGTATCTCCACCGAGCCGTCAGTTCCCGTCCGGCGGAGACGGGATGCGGCTCGCAATGCCGTCGATGAGCAGGTCGAGCCCCATGCTGAAGCGTTCCCGGCCGTCACCCGACATCATGATGTCGAGGTTGTCGAGGATGGTCGGAAACCGTTCTCGCGGAAGGCTGCCGAAGAACGAGGCCACCTGCCCGAAGTACTCCATCCCGGCCGTCTCCGCCTCATCCGGCGTACCCCCCCCGAAGCGCTGCCCGAGCAGCCAGCCCTCGTAGGCGTCAGCGGCCACGTAGAGCGCCAACCGGTCGAGGGCCCACATGGCCACCTGAGCGGGCACGCCCGCCCGCAGTAGCGCGCTCGACATGGTCTCCATGGCCGTCAGGGCGGCCGGGCCGGTGGGGATGTCGGCGAAGCTGAGCCGCGCGATGTCGTTGTGGCGGCGGTAGACGTCGTAGACGCGGTGGGCCCACTCGCGCAGCGCGTCCTGCCACGACAGGTCGGCGAAGTGGGGGGGAGCGATGTCTGCAATGACGCGCTCGTGGGCGTGGCTGAGCAGATCCTCCCGCGAGCCCACGTGGGCGTAAAGGGACGCCGCCCCCGTGTCGAGGTCTGCGGCCACCCTGCGCATCGTCACCGCGCCGGTTCCTTCGCTATCGATGATCCGAACCGCGGCGTCGACGATCCGTTCGAGGCTGATCGGGGTGCGCGGCCGGGCAGCCGTCGCCTTCGGCCGCCAAGGTGCGCGCGGGATCTCGGGCCACGCACCCACGGGTGAGCCTGGCCGCGGGGCGCTGGCCTTCTCGTTCATGCCGTCCTCTTGTCAGGGCTGATCGGATGCCGGGTTTGACTGAGCCGCGCGAGCGGCTGGCGACCGCTGCCCACAGCCGGTGAACATCGTCCTTGACACGAACGACGTTCGCGAGTAGAACGGTGTTCGTCAGAGTGACGAACGCTGTTCGACACCAATGAAAGGATAGGCCATGACCAGTCCGGCGACACCCAGGACACCCACCACACCGCAGGACCTCGTCTCTCCCCCTTCGGAGGCATCAGGACCGTCGGGTACACCCACCGAGCCGCACCCTTGGCGCTGGATTGCGCTGTTCGTCGTCCTGGCCGCCGAGGTGATGGACCTGCTCGACGCCCTCGTCACCGTCATCGCGGGTCCGTCGGTCATCCGTGACCTGGGCGGCTCCACGACCTTCATCCAATGGTTCACGGCGGCCTATACCGTTGCGATGGCCTCGGGGCTGCTGCTCGGTGGCCGGCTCGGCGACATCTTCGGCCGTCGCAGGCTTTTCCTGGTCGGCATGGCCGGGTTCACCCTTGCCTCGCTGGTGTGCGCCGCCGCCACCTCGCCCGAGATGCTGCTCGCGACGCGGGTCATCCAGGGTTTCTTCGGGGCCGCAATGATCCCGCAGGGCCTGGGAATGATCAAGGAGATGTTCCCACCGTCCGAGATGGGCAAGGCGTTCGGCGCGTTCGGGCCGGTCATGGGCCTGTCGTCCGTTGGCGGACCGGTGCTCGCCGGCTGGCTCGTCCACGCCGACTACTTCGGGTTGGGCTGGCGGATGATCTTCGCCATCAACGTGCCCCTCGGCCTCGCCGGCTTGGTGGCCGGGATGCGCTACCTGCCCGCCTCGCGGCCGAACCGGTCGCTGCGCGTCGACGTTGTCGGGGCACTGCTGGCCACCCTGGGCATGACGGCGCTCATCGTGCCGCTCATCCAGGGGCGCGAGTACGACTGGCCGGCTTGGTGCTTCGCCCTGATCGTGACGGCGATCGCCGCCTTCGTCGGCTTTGCCTGGGTCGAGCGACTCCGCGACCGGGCCGGCCTCGCCACCCTGGTGGTGCCGTCCCTCTTCGGCAAGCGAGCCTTCACTTCGGGCTTGCTCACCGGGCTGGCGTTCTTCGGCTCGCTGATGGGCACCTCGCTCATCTTCACCCTGTTTGTGCAGCTCGGCCTCGGGTTCGACGCGCTGCACGCGGGTCTGGCAGGCCTGCCACAGGCTCTCGGCATGATGACGGGGTTCGGCATCGCCCAGGCCCTCAACACCCGGCTGGGCCGCACCCTCATGCACCTGGGCGGGGCGCTGCTCGCGGCCGGACTCGTGCTGCTCATCGTGACGATCACCGCGGCCGGCGCGTCGGTCGGCATTGCGACCATGGCCCCTGCGCTGGTGCTGATGGGCACCGGCATGGGCATGACGATGGCGCCATTCTTCGACATCGTGCTTGCCGGGGTCTCCCCCGAGGAGTCGGGCTCGGCGTCCGGCACGCTCACCGCCGTACAGCAGGTCGGTGGGGCCCTCGGTATCGCGGTGCTCGGCACCGTGTTCTTCAGCCGGGTCGAGGGCGGTGGGGGGCGGCCGACACTCTCCGCCTTCGAGAACGCGACGACGGCCTGCCTGTGGGCCGCCGTGGCCTTGGTGGCCGCCGGCTGGCTGCTGACCTTCCTGCTGCCGAGGCACGCGGAACACCACGGGACCCACTCCTAGCGGCCATCGAACCCACTTCGTCCGATGTGCCTCTTGACGTGCCCATTAGTAACGTCAATATACTAGGAGTCTATCCAAAGTGGAGGTAGCCATGGCGCGTGTCGAGGTCCTCGTCGTCGGGGCCGGCCCCGCCGGTCTCACCGCCTCGATGCTGCTGGCCCGCAAAGGCGTGTCAGTGCGCTGCATCGACACGCACGCCGGGGTGTCACCGCTGGCGAAGGCACGCGGCATCCATGCTCGCGCGGTGGAAATCCTGCGGCTGTGTGGCGCCGAGCAAGCCGTCCGCAACGCCGAGCTGGTGATCGCGCCGCGGATGGAGGTGCGACCCGACCTCACCGCCCAGCCGATCGCGACGGTAGTCACCGGCGGGGCGGAACTGGCCGAAGTCAGCCCCTGTGACGGGGTGGCCATCGCCCAGGACGTGTTCGAAACGGTGATCCGCCAACAGGTGTGCGCAATGCCCTCGGTCAGGTTGACCCCGGGCGTTGAAGTGACCGCCGCCTCCGTCGATGGACAGGGTGTGCGCGGCACCCTGCTGGATCACGCAACCGGTGACACCGAGGTCGTCCAGGCTCAATTCCTGGTCGGCGCCGACGGGTGGCGCAGCACGGTACGCGCGCTGCTGGAGTCGGTGCTGGAGGGACCGGGCGACCTGGGGCAGAGCCGAGCGGTCGGCTTCCGCGCTGACCTGACCAGGTGGCTACCCGATCCACCGCCGGCGTTGATCCAGTTGGTCCGCTCGGAAGGTGTGTTGCTGCGCACGCACGCCGATCATCGCTGGGCGCTGATCGGCGCCGTGCAGCCTGACGTTGCTGCGGCGGACATGATCCGCGGCATGCTCGGCATCCCTGACCTCCAGCCAGAGGTGCTCACCGATTGGGAGTGGACCGCGGCAGCCCAGGTGGCCTCCGGATTCGCCGCGTCGCCCCTCTTCCTGATCGGGGACGCGGCGCACCGGGTGCCGCCGGCCGGCGCCACCGGAATCAGCTCGGCAATGGCCGATGCGCACAACTTGGCCTGGAAACTCGAGGGGGTACTGCGCGGCTGGGCGCACCGGAGCCTGCTCGACTCCTACGACGCCGAACGGCGGGCGGTCGCAACGATCGTCACCGCGCACGTCGGTGCGATGTGGGAATCCTGGCGAAGCAATCAGGGGCCGGGTGCCGTCGACCTCCGGATGCTCGACATGGGTTACGTCTATGGAGCCGACCAGGCCGGTCTCGGCGACGTGACCAGGCCCTATCGGCAGCGCGCGGCAGTCGGGGCGCGGGCACCGCATGCCTGGCTCGGCGATCCGGCTGAGCGTCGCTCCACGATCGACCTGTTCGGCGACGGGTTCGTGCTGCTCAGCGGCCCGGCGGCCGGCTGGTCCGATGCCGCCGCGACCGTCGGCCAGCGGACGCCCATCCCGCTCCGCGCATACCAGGTTGACGACGCCGTCCTCGCCGCCTACGAGGTCGACAGCGACAGCTCCGGTGACGGCGCAGTGCTGGTGCGGCCGGACGGGCATGTTGCCGCCCGCTGGGACAGCCGCGAGGAGGATCGCGGACGACGCCTGCTGGATGCGTTACAAGCCGCTGTGCGCTGATCGCTCGGTATCGCGGGTGCCGCGCCCCACCGTCAGGACCCGGTCAGCACGATCTTGCCGGCGGTTCCCGACTCCAGCAGCTCCAGCGCCGCCCGGCCCTGCGCAAGCGGAAAAGCCCGATCCACCACCGGCACCACCGGAGCGGCGGCGCAGAGCGCGATCAGCCTCCGCAGTTCGTCCAGCGTGCCCATCGTCGAGCCGATCACGCTGATCTGCAGGAAGAACAGCCGCTGCAGGTCGGCCGACGGATCGGGACCGCTGGTGGCGCCGCAACAGACGATCACCCCACCGGGCCGGACCGCCCGCATCGAGTGCGCCCACGTAGCCTTCCCGACCGACTCGAACACCCCGTCCACCCGCTCCGGCAACCGCGCCCCGGTCTCGAACGTCTGGTGCGCGCCCAAGTCGGTTGCCCGGGAGCGCCCTTGTTCGGTCCGGCTGGTCACCCAGACCCGCATCCCCAGTGCCCGAGCCAGCTGAATCAACGCCGTCGACACCCCGCCGGTGGCGCCCTGGACCAGGATGGTCGACCCGGCAGGCAACCCGCTGCGGGTGGCCAGCATCCGGTACGCGGTCAGGTACGTCGTGCCCAGCGTGGCGCCCTGCTCGAACGTCAACGTCGGGGGCAGCGGCAGTACATTCCGGGCCGGCACCACCACGAACTCGGCGAACGTGCCCTGATGCTTCTCGGTCAGCAAAGTCCTTGAGGGGTCGAACGTCTCGTCCCCGGAGAAACCCGGGGTGCCGATCACCGGATAGAGGACCACGTCCTGACCGTCGTCGGTGACGCCGGCACCGTCACACCCCAAGATCATCGGGAACGCGTCCCCGCCGATACCGACGCCCCGCAGCGTCCACAGGTCGTGCCGGTTCAGCGACGCCGCCCGCACCCGGACCCGCACCCAGCCGTCCGGTACCTCCGGCTCGGGTCGGTCGCCGACAGCCAACCCGTCCAGCGGAGCGTCCGGATGGGCAGCGGTGGCGTAGACGGCGAGCATGCCCGTCACGCTAAACCGCTGCCCGATCCGGCGCTCGACCACGGGCCGAACAGGTCAACCCTGCGGCTGCACGAACACCGCGACCGTCCGGGCGGGCACGGTCAGGGTGCCGGCCGGTCCGTCGATGACGGTGTCGTCGCGGACGACGTCGTCGGAGCCATCGACCTGCACCTGACTCAACGCCAGGTCACCGGCCCCGCTGACCGGGACCGTCTGGGCCTGCGCAGAGGCGTTGAACACCACCACGATCCGGCCCACCGCCGGGTCGACGTCCGGGCCGACGGTGTCGTCGAGTTGCATGGCGATCACCCCGGGGGTCTGGTCCGGCCCGCCGATCGGGAACGACAGCTTCTGCCCGATCAGCGCGGCACTGCCCAATCGGAACAGCGGCGAGGCGAACCGCAGCGCCAGCAGGTCCTGCGCGGCGGCGGTCGCCGTACCGATGTCGCCCGGTTTCGGCACCAGGGCCGGGTCGGCCAGCAGCGGCTGCATGAACGGCCACTTCGACTCGTTGTCCTGTTTCGGCGGCAGGCCGGAGCCGAAGGTGCTCTCCTGACCGGTCCAGTCGATCCGATTGAACCAGTCACCGGAATTGAAACTGTTGCGGTCCAACGATTTCGACCGCAACAGGTCGTTCCCGGCGTGCCAGAGCACCGGTCCCTGGCTCAGCGCCGTGGCGGCCAACGAAACGGTGTTCATCCGCACCCGATCGGCCATCGACGTACCCTGCGGCAGCTTGAGAGCCAAGGCGTCGAAGAGGGTCTCGTTGTCATGCGCGTCGACGTAACTGATCACTTCCGACGGGTCGGCGGTGTACCCGGCCGGTTGACCGTTGTAATCCACCCCCGCCCCGGTGACGGTGTTCCCGGCTGAGTCGGTGAACGAGTACCCGGACAGGTTTCCGGTGAGTCCCACCTTGATCAGGTCCTGGTAGTGCAGCAGCCTGGCCTGTTGTTCGGCGGGAGAACCGTTGGCAGCAGAGGGGTTCGGATCGGTGAAAAGACCGCTGCCGAAACCCTGGATACCCGGGTCCGCATCGAACGGACTGCCGCCGCGGACCGCATCCCGCAGCCGGTCGGAGAACGTCGCGATCCCGGTGCCGGCCATGTTCGCCTGGGTCGCCTGGACGAACCGCGCGTTATCAGCGACCTCGCCGAAGTTCCAGCCCTCGCCGTACAGGAAGATCTTCTTCCCATCGACGCCGTCCCGGCGCAGTGTCAGTTTGTCCAGCGCCGCCCGGATGTTCAGCATGTTCTGCTTGCTGTGGTGGCCCATCAAATCGAACCGGAATCCGTCCACCTTGTACTGCTTCGCCCAGGTGACCAACGAATCGATCATCAGCTTTTCCATCATCGCGTGCTCGGACGCGGTGTTCGCGCAGCAGGTCGAGGTCTCCTGTGCCCCGGTCGCCGAGAGTCGTTGGTAATAGCCGGGAACCACCTGATCGAGCACCGAGTTCGGGTCCTGCCCGGACGCCGCCGTGTGGTTGTAGACCACGTCCATCACCACCCGCAGGCCGATCCCGTTGAGGCCCTGCACCATTCGCCGGAACTCCCGGGTGCGCTGGGCACCGTTGGGGTTGTAGGCGTACGAGCCCTCGGGCGTCGTGTAGTGCAGGGGGTCGTAACCCCAATTGAACCCGTCGGTATTGGCCACCTGCATGACGCACTCCTGCTGCGCCAGGCTGTCCGGCGGCAGGCTCGGCAGGTCGCACGGCGGAGTCGCCTGCGACGCGCGGTCCTCGGGAATGGTCGCGATGTCGAACACAGGCAGCAGGTGCACGGTGTTCAGCCCGGCCTTCGCCAGCTGCGAAAGGTGCTGCATCCCAGCGCTGTTGCGATTGGTGAACGCCAGGTAGGTGCCCCGGTTGGCTGCTGGCACCGTCGTGTCACTGATGGAGAAATCGCGGACGTGCAACTCGTAGATGGTAGAGTCCTCCGGTTGCGCCAACGCGGGTTTCGACAGCGTCGACCAGCCCTGCGGGGTGAGCGACGGGGAGGACAGGTCCGCGATCACCGACGCCGTGGAGTTGACCGTCAATGCGACGCTGTACGGGTCGGTGACAACGTTCTTCTCCACCTTGCCGGTGGACGGGACGTAGACCTCAACCTCGTACCGGTAGGTCCCGCCGCGCCAGGTGCTGCGGCCCCATGCCGTCCAGATCCCGTCCTGGTCCCGGCCCATCGGTACCCGGATCTCGGTGGCCGGTCCGGCCGGGTCCACCAGCAGGGTGACCTTCTTGGCGGTCGGCGCCCACAGGGTGAACACGGGCAGGTTGAACACCCAGAACAGTCCCAGCCGGCGGGATTTCGCGTCCTGGTAGAGATCGTCCAGCACACCGGGGATCTGGGTCCCGGTCGCGTCCACCAGTCGGCCGAGTTCGTCGTACTCGGCGATCACCACCTGACCGGTGAGGATCTCGCCCAGCAACTTCCGGTTGTTGGCGTCCTTCGCCGACAGCCGCAGCGCGTCGTACGCGGCCAGGTGCGGCCAGTTCGCGATCACAGCGGCCGGCAGACCGGCCGGGTCGAAAGTCAACGGAATGGACGAGCCGCCGGTGACGGCTTCGGCGTCGATCTTCAGGCCCCCTTGCGCTGCGTAGTGCAGCCGGAAGCTCATGCCGCGGGCGGTCGCCGCATCCAGCGGCAGGTCCCATGCGACCAGGCCGCGTTGCAACCACTGGGCTTTGCGCACGGTGAGGTCCGGGGCGGGTCCGGCCCGCTGGCTGGACACGGTCAGGATGTGGGTCGCCAGCACGTAGCTGAAGGTCACCCGTTCACCCGCCTTCGCCGTGAAGTCGATGTTCGGACCGTCCAGAGCGCCACCGGCACCGTAGTTCTCGGTCCAGGACAGATTGTGTGCGACCTTGACCTGGTACTGCCCGTCCGGGATGGCGCTGGTGGAGAAGGTGTAGGTGCCGTCCCCGTCGGGGTCCTGCAACCACGACCGCAGGCAGTGAGGTTCCCAGTCGCTGTTGCAGCCCAGTTCGCTCTGGAACGAACCGGCCGCGGTCAGGATCGGACCCTGCAGGTCCGAGGTGACGAAGTGGGTGCGCTGGTCGTAGTAGAAGGTGACGATCGTGCCGTCGGCCGGCACGGACAAGGCGATGTTGCCTCCGTTGAGCGCGCCTCCCGCGCCGTAGTTCACGTCCCAGCTGTCGTTCAACGCGGCCTTGTAGGCGTACTCACCCTTGGGCAGGGTGAACGTTCCCTTCCAGATCTGGTCGGCAGGGTCCAGGGTCAGGTGGGCCGCCGCGCAGGAGGGCTGCCAGTCGCCGGCGCAACCAATCTCACTGTTGAACGAGCCGGCCGCGGTCACCGAGTTCGGCTGGGTGACGGGGCCACCGTCACCACCGCCGCCACCAGCTCCCGGGGCCGGCGGGTCCCCGACCACGGCGTAGGTCGACGCGCTCGAGGTGTGCCCCGCGTTGTCGGTGAGGACCGCGTGATATTCGACGAGCGTGCCCTTGGCCAGCCCGGTGACGTCCTGGAACACCCGGTACGGGGCGTTGTCGTCGGTGCCCAACGGGGTCCAGTCGGTGGTGCCGACCGGCCGGTACGCGAACGTCACCTGGTTGAAGCCACCCGCCGGAGCGGAGGCGCGGACCTCGGCGCGGCCACCGACGGTGCCGCCCGGGCCGGGGGTGGCAAAGTACACGGCGGGGGCTTCCTTCGACTTCTTGAGCGGCGAGGTGGCCTTCCACACCCGCACCGACAGCGGCGGAACGGTGACGGTGATCCGGCCCTCCTTGTTGCTGGTGACCTTCTCCGACCCCGCTGCCGGCGACGGCGCCGGCCAGATGGAGCGGAACGAGCCCTTGCTGCTGAAGGTGTCGAAGGTTGCGGACGCCTCTGCGGTGGAGTTGTTGGCCGCCACCACGTATTCGACCTGATCCTTGGCGTCGATGCGGCTGAACGCGTAGATGCCGGCCGCATTGGAGGCGTACCGGTGGATCTGCGCGCCGTCGGCTAACCTCGCGCTTTCACGCGGGTATTGTTTGAGGCTGTGTTGATCATGAGGAAAGGTGCCCTGAACTGGGAGGATAGGTCTTGCTAAGGGACCATCCGCACCAAATCCAGGAGCACCTTTCTGATGTTGAAGTCTACCGGTTCGTACCCGTCGCTGATCGTCGACACCACCGCCCAGCGGGCGGTGTCTCACGCGGGTGCGGTGCTGCTCGCCGCCACCGCGAGCCGGATCGGCCTGGACGCTGAACTGTCCACCGTGCTGACCCCGTGGATGCGGCCGTTGGCGGTGCACGACCCGGGGAAGGTCCTGCTGGACCTGGCGATCTCGGTCGCGATCGGCGGTGACTGCCTGGCCGACATCGCCCAGGTCCGGTCCGAACCCGGTGTCTTCGGGCACGTCGCATCCGATCCGACGGTGTCCCGGCTGATCGACACCCTCGCTGCCGATGCACCCGCAGCGTTGGCTGCGATCAACACCGCCAGGGCCGCGGTGCGGGCCAGGGTCTGGGACCTCGCGGACAGCGATGCACCGGATCACCAGTCCACAGCCAGTGACCCGTTGATCATCGATCTGGACGCTACCCTGATCACCGCGCACAGTGAGAAGGAGCTGGCGGCAGCGACTTTCAAACGCGGTTTCGGTCACCACCCGATCGGGGCGTGGGTCGACCACGGCGCCGGTGGCACCGGCGAACCCGTCGCGATGCTGCTCCGAAAAGGCAACGCCGGCTCGAATACCGCTGTCGATCACATCGAGGTCACCAAGACCGCGCTGCGGCAACTGCCGTCCACTGGTCCCGATCGGAGACGGGGACGGAAGGTGCTGATCCGCACCGACGGTGCCGGCGGCACCCACGAATTCCTGAACTGGCTGACCACCCGACGCCTTGCCTACTCGGTGGGGTTCACCCTCAGCCTGGACATGGTCGCCAAGCTGGAAACCATCCCGGCGTCGGCGTGGACCCCGGCCTACGATGCCGACCGCAGACCACGGGACGGGGCGCGGGTCACCGAACTGACCGGGCTGCTCGACCTGTCCGGATGGCCCGAAGGGATGCGGGTCATCGTCCGCGCGGAACGACCACACCCCGGCGCGCAACTGCGGTTCACCGATATCGACGGCAACCGACTCACCGCGTTCATCACCAACACCACCCGCGGGCAACTCCCGGACCTGGAACTGCGGCACCGCAGGCGAGCCCGGTGCGAGGACCGGATCCGGAACATGAAAGACACCGGGCTGAGAAACCTTCCGCTGCATGACGTCTCACAAAACCAGATCTGGATAGCGGTCGTCATGCTGGCCACCGAACTGACCGCGTGGATGCAGATGCTCGCGCTCACCGGCGAAGACGCCAGGGTGTGGGAACCCAAACGACTCCGCCTGCGATTGTTCTCCATCGCCGGCAGCATCGCCCGTCACTCCCGCCGGACCTGGCTGCACCTGTCCGCGCACGCACCACACGTCGACCTCATCACCACCGGCCTGACCCGGCTGCAAGGACTGCCTCAGGTGGCCTGACCAGGCCAAACACCCTCGCCCAGCAGTAAACCCACCCCCGGGGCAGTGGAACCCGGCGCCAACCGGCGACACCGGTATCATCGGTCTACCCAACACCAGAAAGCACGGCAGAAGATGATCTTCCCGGGCTACCGAAGGGGAACCCGGGTTTGGCGCGAAAGATCGAGGCTAACGCCGGATTGTCCTTCCGCAACTGGGAGAGCTGCGAGATGTACTGGTAAAGCGGGTGGGTCGGGTCGAAGTTGTCGTCCGCGGTGGTCTTGGTGGTGCCGATCAGGGTGTCGTCGTTATAAACGCCGACCTGGCTCGGGAACATATCTTGCCGGGCAAGTTGATCACCGCCGTCGCCGACGAAACCCTGCTCGTCGCCGTAGTAGACGACCGGTTGGCCGCGGGTCAGATACATCAGCGAATGCGTCAACTCGTCCCGCTGCAACAACTCCGGCCCGGTGGCACCGCCGTCGGTGAGGAACCGGCCGATCCGGCCCATGTCGTGATTGCCCAGGAACGTCGGGGCGGAATAGACGTTGGAATCGGCGTCGGTGTAGTAGTCATCGCTCGCGAACAAGTCCCGCAGGTCCGTGGTGGGTTTGCCCTTACCGAAGTTGGTCGCCTGCTGTTGGAAGCCGAAGTCCAGCACGGCCTGCAGACCGCCCTCGGTGGTGAAGCGGGACGTCTTCTGCGGGTTGCTGTCGAAGACCTCGCCGAACATGAAGAACTTGTCCTTGCCGGCGGCCTTTGCGGCTTTCAGGATCTCCGGCGAGAACTTCTGCCAGAAGCCGATGTTGACGTGCTTGACGGTGTCGATGCGGAACCCGTCGATGCCGAATTCGGCCCATTTCTTGTAGATATCGATCATCCCGTCCCGCACGGCGGGCTGTTCGGTGAACAGGTCGTCCAGGCCGACGAAATCACCGTAGACGTCACCCTCGGTGCCGTCGAAGTTGGCGTTCCCGCGGTTGTGGTAGTAGGTCGGGTTGTTCAGCCAGGCCGGGACCTTGATCGTCTTGTCGGCCTCGGTCGGGAACGTGGGCACGTAGGGGAACGAGGTCGCCGGATCAAGCGTGGGGAAGGTATCCCCGGTGGCGTAGGGGATGTCGTCGAACGGGGTGCCGTTGGCGTCGGTGTACGGGCGGTCCTTCTTGCTGATGTAGGTACCGGGGGTGCTGATCACGTCGGCGGTGTGGTTGGTGATGATGTCGAAGAAGACCTTGAGCCCCTTGCCGTGCGCGGCGGCGATGAGGGCGGTCAGGTCCTCGTTGGTGCCCAGATGCGGGTCGATCTGGGTGAAGTCGGTGATCCAGTACCCGTGGTAGCCGGCGCTCTGCTCGCCGGGGCCGCCCTGCACGGGCTTGTTCTTGAACGACGGCGTCATCCAGATCGAGGTGATACCAAGCCCTTTGAGGTAGTCGAGCTTGCTGGTGATGCCCTTGAGGTCGCCGCCGTGGTAGTAGGCCTTGTCCGTGGGATCAAGCCCGGTGGTGAATTTGTCACCGGTCAGGCCGCCCGTGTCGTTGGTGGTGTCTGCGTTGGCGAACCGGTCAGCCATCACGAAGTAGAACTGTTCCCGGGTCAGATCCTTACGCAGGCTGGTCCCGGCCAGCGCGGCGTCCTGATCGGCGGTGACCGGAGGCAGGTTCGTCGGGGTCACCGAGATCCGGTGCGAGGTCGGGTCGTAGCCGAATTCGATGCTGGCCGGCCCGGCCAGCACCAGCGGAATGTCGGCGCCGCCCAGGACACCGTCCTGGCCGTAGCTCTCGTCCCAGGTGTGGTTCACCGCGACCTTGATCGCATACGCACCGGCCGGGACCGCAAACGTCCCGTGGTACGTCTGAGACGCGGGGTCGAGGGTGAGGTCGGTGGTCGCGCAGTCGGGTGCCCAGTCGGCCGGGCAGCCGAGTTCGCTCTGCAGGCTGCCGGCGACGGTGACCGAGCCCGGCAGGTCGGCCGCGGCGGCTGCCGTGGGCGCCGGAGCGGCCGCGGCGACCGGTGCGGTCGCCAGCCCGGCCACCAGGGTGGCCGCGGTGAACAGGCCAAGGAATTTCCGGCGGGCCGAGGATCGGAACAGCGACATCGCAAGGTCTCCAGACTCGAGTGTGGAACGCGGGCACCGGGGGGAACGAGGCGAATCAACGAGACCGGAGGACTCGATACCGGCGGTGAGTGGAGCTGTGGTTTCCCTGTCAAGGGAATGTGTGGGACATGTCACACGCGGCGGACCGTAACCCGGCCGGTCGAGGGCGGCAACAGCAGATGGCACCGCTGGGCGAAGTCCACCCGAATGACCGAGCGTCGGCGGGTCGCCACGCCCGGTGAGGTCTTCAGACAGTGACGGTGGGCGTTAGCCTGGGCCAGGTGAGTTGGCAGACGGTCCTGGACGTGGTGGACGCGGTCGAATCCTGGATCGCCGGCCAGTCCTACTGGGTGCAGGTCATCGTGCTACTCGCCGTGCTCGGTCCGCTCTGTTACCTCATCGCTGGGCTGATCGACCGGGCGGTCGAGCGGGTGCTGGCCTGGCACAGCCGCCGCGAGCACCCGGTCCGGGTCCGGTCGTGAGCCGTCGGCCGCTCCCGGTACTTACCAGGCGGTGGATGACGATCGCCCTGGTGGCCATGCTCATCCTGGCGGTGCTGGTCGCGGTCATCCGCTAGCAACGTTCGCAGGTCAAGGCAGCCACGAGGCCGGCCGCCTCCCGAGGAACGCCGCCCCACCCTCCCGGGCCTCTTCGGACTCGAATTGGGCCGCCGAGATGTCTAGCAGGGCGGCGTACCGCTCGGCCGAGTCGTCCCAGCCCTCGTTCAGCACCCTCTTGGTGCCCGCTATGGCGCCGGGCGCGCCGGCCAGCAGCGCCGTGACGCAGCGGTCGACCGCAGCTGGCAGGTCCGGTTCGACGGAGTTGATCAGGCCGATCCGCGACGCCCGCGCGGCGTCGAACACCTCGCCGGTGAGCAGCAGTTCCCGAGCCGCCGCGGGCGCGACCCGGCGCAGCACCGGCACGGTGATGACCGCGGGGATCAGCCCGATCCGTACTTCGGAGAACGCGAAGGTCGCGTGCGGCGCGGCCAGGACGATGTCCGCCGCGGCCAGCAGGCCGATACCCCCGGCCCGGGCGGGTCCGTTCACCGCTGCCACCACCGGCCGGGGGCAGTGGGCGATCAGCCGCAGGATGTCCGGCAGCTCCCGCACCCCCTGCCCGCCCCCGGCCGCTTCTTTGAGGTTCATTCCGGAGCAGAACACCGGCCCGCGGTGGGTCAGGACGACCACCCGGACGGCCGGGTCGGTGCTCGCCCGGTCCAGGGCTTCGGTGAGTTCCCGGCGTACCGCCGCCGACAGGGCGTTGCGGTTGCCGGGGGAGTCAAGGGTGATGGTTGCCACCCCGCGATTGACCTGCAGCGTCACGACGGGGTCGGCCATCAGTCCTCCAGATCCCCGTTCGGCGAGTCCGTGGATGAGAATCAGGGTGTCCCGAACGGTGCGGCCGAGTGGTTGAGTGTATGCACGGCCATCACGTCGCCGGCCCTGGCTTACTTGCACACGGCATTCTGAACAACCCCGGGTTTGATGCACCCTTCGTTACGTGTGAGCGGCCGGTTGGCCCTCACTGGTTTGAGTGAACCGCCCCAGGTTCTCTGCCGCTCTCATACGGGTTGCGGCTCTCGGTTGAGGGTCGCGAAATGAGCTGCTTCGTGCTCGGCGAGTGAGGTGTAGCCGAGGCTACTGTGCAGGCGCCGGTTGTTGTACCAATCGACCCAACCGGCGGTGGCGTACTCGACGTCGGCGATGGTCCGGTACGGCCCGGTGTGGAAGACCGTGGTGCGAATGCACTCTGTCTTGAACAGGGCGATCACGCACTCCATCAGGGCGTTGTCGTAGGCATCACCGACCGACCCAATCGATGGTTTGCCGCCCTCGAGCTCGAGGGGTTCGGTGAACCAGATCGCGGTGTATTGAGCGAGTTCAACCGGTCGATGCAACACCGGGCTGCTGGAGCGATTGTAGTTGCTTGTCAAAGACCTCGGCGGGTGTCCGCCAGCCGAGTGCTTTGCGGGGCCGGTTGTTGAGCGCGAGAGCGACGGCTTCGAGATCTTCCGCGCCCCAACGGGACAGGTCGGTGCCCTTTGGGAAGTACTGGCGCAGCAGCCCGTTCGTGTTTTCGTTGCTCGGCCGCTGCCATGGCGAATGCGGATCGGCGAAGAACACCTTCGTCCCAGTGTCGAGCGTGAATTGCGTATGCCCTGACAGTTCCTTCCCTCGATCCCAAGTGAGGGTTTGACGCAACTGTTTGGGCAGCTGCGTGATCGACGCGGCCAGCGCGGCGTTCATCGCGACAGCGCCATAGCCGCTGAGCGCGGGCCCGTTCTTCACCGGCGGCGCCAGGCCCCACCCATCGAGCCTGGGAAGGTGCACAAGGATCGTGGAGCGGCTGCTGCGTTCCACGATCGTGCCGATTGCGGAACGATCCGTTCCGATGATCAGGTCGCCTTCCCAATGCCCCGGGACTGCGCGATCCGCGGCTTCGGCGGGGCGTGCACTGAGGACGACATCCGCAGTGACATGGCCCTGCGGCTTGTTCTGCGACCGTGCTTGCGGAACCCGCAGCGCCCGGCCCGTGCGCAAGCACGCCACTAGTTCCCGTTTCAGCGCGCCACGCCCCTGGATGAACAGCGACTGGTAGATCGCCTCGTGGCTGATACGCATGGACCCATCATCGGGGAATTCGATCTTGAGCCGGTTCGAGATCTGCTCCGGGCTCCACGATGTCGTCCACCGCCTGTCCTGCCGGTGCGGTTTGTTCAACCCCTTCCACGCGGGCGTCTCGGGGCCGGCGACGATCGTCCCGTCGGGTCGACGGACGCTTCCGTTCAGACGCTCCTGCACGTAGACACGTAACCTGTCGTTCTCTGCAAGCTTGGCCGCCTTCGGGCGTTTCGCAGCCTGTTGCGCTTTCCACTGCGCCACCCCGGCGCGATAACCGCGCTGGTTGGCCCTGGTCGCCGCGTTACGGCGCAGTTCACGAGAGATCGTCGATGGGTCACGCCCGATCCGTCGGGCGATCGCACGGACCCCGTGGTTCTGGACGTTGAGCAGCGCGATCTCCTCCCGTTCAGCGAACGACAGATACCGACCGGTGGGTTCATCAAGACTGATCGGGGACATCCCCCCAGCGTGTCGAAACCACCTCGACCCAACCGGCGACGACACGCCCACCATGGCCGAGGCATCCTCGGTCGTGTCACCCCCGGCGATCAGTCGCCAAAACCTGCGTTGCACCGCGCGTGACGGCTCAGGCCGACCCGGTGACCGCATCGCCGGTCGCAACGCCCGATCCGCCGCCCACTGCCTTCGAATACCTGCGGACACCCCCAACGTTGACCGCTGACCACATCCCACCGCTCACCTCCATGATCGAGGTGTTGCGACGACCGATTGAATCCGCCTTGCCGGCCGGCGTCGGAGTGGCCGATCAGCTCACCCGGTTCGATGGGGTGGCCTTCACGGCCGCGTTGCCAGATCGCCATCTTCAGCGGGGTTAGGACCAGGTCGGCGTCACGGACGGTGGCCGCGTGCCAGGCGACGATCTTCTGGGCGAATACATCGACGATGAAGGCGCCGTAGACGAAACCGACCCAGGTGCGGCAGTAAGTGAAGTCCATGACCCAGGTGCGGTTCGGGGCGGCCGCGGTGAAGTTGCGGTCGAGCAGATCACCGGCCCGTTTGCCGTCCTTGGCTCGGATCGTGGTCCGGATGCCTTTGGACCGGCGGATCCCTTGCAGCGAAAGCGACGTCATTGCCCGGTCGATGGATCCTGGCGATGCGCCTGGCAGCTGACGGCGCACGAGCGCGGTCATCTTGCGCCGCCCGTACAGCCCTTCCGGGGTGAGCCGCCGACAGCCGTGCTCATCCACCGTCCAGGCCAAGCCGCGGACCCGGCCCTCGACCACGGCGTCGCTGACGACACGGTCGGCGGGTACCCGTTGAGGTTGGCTCCAAGCTCGGTAGGTCCGCGCGGCGACCTGGCAGCCCTGCTCACGCAAGACTCGGCAGACCGACTCGACCGCGTGGCTCTGAGCACGCATCTCGTTGACGAACGCCACGATCAGCGGCTGAGGGTCGAGTTCCTCCGCGAAGAAAATCGAGGCCCGCCGAAGGTTCTCGTTGTCCTCCTCCAGCCGCCGGACCTTGGTCTTCAGCTCCCTTATCTCGGCCAGCTCTGGGGTGGTCGGGCCTTGACGCTGTCCGCCGTCGACCTGGGCCTGGACACCCAACGACGCACCGACTCCTTCCCCACGCTCTCGCGACGAGCCACTGCCTCGGCAGCCGCGGTCAAGGTCGGGTACTCCTGCAGGTGGTCAAGCACGAGACGCACGCAGCGTTCCTTGACCTTCGGATCAATCTTCTTCGGCATGGACTGCATCCTTCCAACTCAGAAAGATGCGGCAGAGAACCTGGGGCGGTTCATGATGACCTTTTCGGCGGCGGCTTTCCCGGCGGCCCGGTCCGGGTTGGCGTAGGCGGCCATCAGGTCCTGCGCGACGACCCAGGCGGCGGTCACTTCGTCGTTGGGGTCGCCGGCGAGCAACGCCGCGAGCAGCTTCGCGCGTTGCTTGGTGGTGAGCCGGTCGGCGCGGCGGCGCAGTAACCGGCGGGTCCGGAACAGCGGGTCCTGCGAGTGCCCGCGGTGCCCGAGGGTGTCCTGCTGGGTGCGGCGCCGAACCTCATCGACGCAGGTCAAGGCAAGTTTCACGACATGGAAAGCGTCAAGGACCCGGACCGCTGCCGCAGCTTCGCGGCCAGCGCGGTGGCGTAGCCGCGGAACGGATCCAGCGATGCCGTCACCACCGTGTCCCGGAAGGCATCGTCCCGGGCGTCGAGCCACCGGCCAAGGACGGACCCGGAGCGCCCTTCGGCGACGTCCAACAACCGGGCCGGCCGGCCGGGGGTCAGATCGGCGATACCGGTCGCGTACAGGGTCGGGTGGGTGCTGCACGCCCGCAGGAACGCGGTCTCATCCACGCCGATCGCGGACACCCCTTTGAGGCGTTCCGGGTCGTCCACCAGCGGGTTCCCACGCTCCTGGACCTGTCGCATGATCGTGTGCCAGCTGACGGCCCGGTCGTGCCGGCCGACCTGCTCGATCCGCCGCGGTGCGTTCAACTCCGTCACCGACCTCATCGCACACGATCACCAGATTCATCGACAACTCGAACACCGGCCAGCCATTCACCTGGACAAAGACCGCGGATGAGATCAGCCCGCATGCCACCCGAGGTAAAGGAACATCATTCACGCGACACTAGGCGAACCGCTCTAGCCTTGGTCTACTCGTCGGGCTTGCTTGGCATGACACCGTCCTTCCCAACAAGAAAGGTGTGCGTCAAACCCGGGACCTTTCAAGTATCGCCTCTATCAGTTGAGCGAGTTTTCTGTGAAGCGCGAAGATATTGAAATGAGACCCCACCGACTACGGCAACGACAATAGCGGGTCCGAGAAACCACCAGCGATCATTCCCGTTAGTCACCGCTGTTCCAAAGAAGAAAAGAACACAGGCAATTCCGAGGCTGATCCAGCGCACACTGTTTACAAGACCCCTGCTTGCAGGCCGCCTCATTCGTATCCGCCGAAAAAGGTGCCTAAACCGCCAAGGGAGCCGTAGACTACCCCGTCTTCAATCTCTTGTGAATCACCGCCACCGGCAGCGGCTCCGAGACCCCCACCTACTGCTCCGCCAAATGATCCGAGGACAGCGCCGGCAACGAGGCATCCTGCCACTGCGGTGGCGACGCACGTAGCGCTAACGGCTAACACGCCCAAACCAGCACCCAAAATGCCACCCGCGGTCGATAAAAGACCATCAAAGCTGACGAGGGGTCTATCGCATGAACGGTGTAAGTGGCGGTTTCCATCAGCGGTGTTCCGCTGCTGGCATGCGGTCGGCGAACGTGATCGCGAACGCGTTGAGCGCAGGCTTCGTGCGCCGTGAGGCGCTGTTGTTCTAGTGGAGGTGAGAGACCACCATGGTCTGCCCGTCGTAGCGGGTCGGCCGAGCTGAGGGCAGCCTGATCCGGGAGGTGCCGGGAGGGTGGGAGCAGCCCTGACAAAGCCGGGGTGCGTCAGCACTGCCAGATGGCGTGGGTCCGGTGAGCGTGATCGAGAGGAGTACGCGAGGAACCAGTGTCGTAAAGTCCCTCAACGCTATACCGGCTCCAATCTGGCGGATCTGGGCCGGGAGCGGTGCATCCCTTCGCATTCCGGTGCGATGGGAACTTCCCGGGCCGGTGAAACCCGCGTCCGGGGAGGCCATGGTGAAGGTCTGCGGCGTAGCCATGGCGAGGCCGCAGGGACAGAGCTGGGCTCCTCCTCGATCGAGAGAACAGCAGTGAACACGGGAACCGCTCGGTGTCGGCTCCCACCCTCGGGTGAACCGGCTCGGTGGGTGGGATAGGCGCACCGTCTGCTGAACG
Organism: Nakamurella sp.; assembly: GCA_965247715.1. Lineage (GTDB taxonomy): Bacteria > Actinomycetota > Actinomycetes > Mycobacteriales > Nakamurellaceae > Nakamurella. The sequence continues at coordinate 54,023 of CBDFHS010000011.1, forward strand.
CACCGGGCGGGGCGGAGTCGCCGTAGTACTCCGAGGTCGGGAAAGCCGACCACATGGGGAAGGGCGATAGCGATCGGGTGTGGAAGGGAGACTGCAATGCCGCGAGACGCGTTGCTGAATGGCAGCGCTCCGACCGAGGTGTTCGGCCGGGTAGCGAAGATGCAGGCCAAGCTGCACCGTTGGGCGGCGGTCGATGCTGACCGCCGGTTCGATGACCTGTTCAACTTTGTGTACGACCCGGCCACGCTGATCGTGGCGTTCGACCGGGTCGCGGGTAACCGAGGCGCGAACACACCGGGGGTTGACGGTCTGACCGTCGCCGCGGTCGAAGAACGCCTTGGTGTTCCGGGGTTCCTGGACGAAGTGCGGTCCTCGGTGAAGGACGGCTCGTTCCGCCCATTGCCGGTGCGGGAACGCCTGATCCCGAAACCCGGTGGTTCCGGGAAACTCCGAAGGTTGGGGATTCCGACCATCGCGGATCGGGTGGTCCAGGCCGCGCTGAAGCTGGTGCTGGAACCGATCTTCGAGGCCGACTTCGTGCCGGTCTCCTATGGTTTCCGGCCGCAGCGGCGGGCGCACGATGCGATCGCCGACATTCACCGGCTCGGCACCCAAGGCTATCGATGGGTGCTCGACGCAGACATCGAGGCGTGTTTCGATTCGATCGACCACCGGGCCCTGATGGACCGGGTGCGAGGGCGGATCGCGGACAAGCGCGTGCTTGCTCTGGTGAAGGCGTTCCTCAGGGCCGGGATCATGACTGAGACCGGCGCCGTACAGGAATCCGACACCGGAACCCCGCAGGGTGGGATCCTTTCGCCCGTTCTGGCCAATATCGCGTTGTCAGTGCTCGATGAGCATCTGATGGCGCCGTGGCGGCCAGGCGGGTTGATGGGTACCACCTATCGGCGGCACCACCGTCGCGCCCAGGGCCTGCCGACCTGGCGGATCGTCCGCTACGCGGACGACTTCGTCGTGCTCGTGCACGGCCAACGAGCCGACGTGGAAACCCTGCACAAAGACGTCGCAACGGTGTTGGCGCCGCTCGGGCTTCGGCTGTCCGCAGCCAAGACCCGGGTGCTCCACATGAGCGACGGGTTCGACTTCCTGGGCTTCCGCATCCAGTGGAAACGCAAACGGGGAACGAACAAATGGTACGTCTACACGTTCATCGCCGACCGGCCGTTCCGGGCCGTGAAAGCGAAGATCCGCGCGTTGACGCACCGGGTCTCACAAGCAGATATGGGCACCGTGATCACCAGGATCAACCAGATCCTGCGCGGCTGGACCAACTACTTCCGGCACGCCGTTTGCAAACACACCCTTGGCCGCCTGAGGTTCTTCGTTAACTGGCGGCTGATCAGGTGGCTCCGCAAACGACACCGCTGGCGGTGGGGCCAGTTCCGCCGCCGGTTCACCACCCCGAGTGGGCGGTGGCTGCCGTTCACGGCGAACGGGATCGAACTGTTCAACCCGGCATCGGTGACGGTCACCCGTTACCGATATCGGGGTCAGCGCATCCCGAACCCTTATCTGCGAGCGAACCACACCTGACGGCACCGATCGTGGAGAGCCGGGTGCGTTGAAAGGCGCACGCCCGGTTCGGCGAGCGGCCCGGGGAAACGACTCGGCAGCAATGCCGATACCGCGCCCCGGGCCGACTCATCCACCTCATCGCCCATCGTCTCTGACCGGTGCCGGTCGGGTCCAGGGACCGGGTCACCAAGTACTGGCATTTCATCGCCGATTGCTCGTTCGGGAAGTGGCCTCGGGCGCGGACGGCACGACGGAATCGGGCGTTCAAGGACTCGATGGCGTTGGATGACCCGGCGGATGTCCACGTCGTAGTCCAGGAACGGGATGAACTCCGACCATGCCGATCGCCACAACCGGATCATCGCCGGGTACTGCCTGCCCCACTTGGCATCCAGTGCGTCCAGCGCCGCGGCGGCGACGCTGGGGGTGTCGGCCTGGTAGATCGGTTTGAGGTCCCTGGCGATGCTGTCCCAGTACTTACGGGAGACGAACCGGAACGTGCCCCGGATCAAATGGATGATGCAGGTCTGCACGGTAGCCAGCGGGAACACTGGGATGGACCTGCTCGTCCTGCACCACACTGACTGCGGCATCCTGCGCCTGGCCGAGGAGCCCGACGCCCTCGCAGGGTTCCTGGGCACCGACCTGGCTCACCTCGACGCCATGACCGTCAAGGATCCCTATCGATCCGTCGTCCACGACGTGTCCGTCCTGCGTGGCCTGGCGATGCCGGGCCTGCGGGTGTGGGGGCTGGTGTACGACGTCTCCTCAGGCGCCGTCGACATCACCGCCTCCCCGCGGGAGGCAGCAGCATGAGCACCACCCACGACGCGTCGTCCCGCCGACGCGTCCCGAACGTCGTCGCCGGCACCGACCCGGTCCCCGGACGCTCGATCAGCATGCTCCCGGGCTTCCCGGACGGCTCGTACGGCTACGCCCAGGTCGACGCGGCCCTCGGCGCGACCGCCGACCCTCGGCTCTACGTGGAGTACCTGGGGCACGGCGACTCCGACAAGCCCCACCGCTACCCCTACTCCACCGCCGAACGCGCCGATCTCGTCCTGGCGCACTGGGCCACGCACGACGTGACCGAGACGTTCATCGTCGCCTTCGACTACTCCACGCTCGTCGTCCTCGAGCTGCTCGCCCGACGTCAGGAAGGGCGCGCCGAGCTCCCCCGCATCACCGGGGTTCTGCTGGCCAACGGCGGCCTGTTCACCGACGCCCACACCCACCCGTGGCAGACCACCCCCTTCATGCAGACCCGCCTCGGCAAGAACACCGCCCTGGCGAAGTACTCCCCGGCGATGTTCCGCACCGTCCTGCGCATGTCGAGGATGTACTCCCGCGACTATGACCTACGCCGCGACGAGCTCGACGACTGGTTCGCCATCATGAACCGTCGTGACGGCATGCACGTCCTGCACGACGACGCCGCCTTCGTTACCGACCACAAAGCCCAAGGCCAAACGCCTCGACTTCGCCCGCCTCTACCGCGCCTACCGGAACGAGATCACCGTCACCGTCACCGGCGCCGCAGGCGACGTGCTCGAAGGCCGCCAGATCGTCGCCGCCCGGGACCGACTCCAAGCCGAAGGACTCGATGTGCGGTTCCACCCCGGTGGCCACCTCACCACCCACGAACACCCCGAACTGTTCGCCGACACCATCCGAGAACTCGCCACCAAACCCCGACCCTGACCCGACATGGGGCGCACATCCCTCTGGCCTCTGGCGATCTCGGTGCGCAAGGCGAACCCTCAGTGGGAAACCAGCGACAAACGGCGGGTTGGGCTTGCGCGCTTTGCGGCGCAGTGACTGACGGAGCCAGGATGACCGCCACCAAGATGGGCGGGCGACTCAGACAACGGGAAGCTGCCGCCTCAGGGTGGTCCAGGTCGATCCCCCGGTCTAACGTGCGCTGCTGGTCGGGTGATCGCTTTCAGGACGAGGTCCGATCGTTCTATTTGCAGGGCATGACCGGTGCCAGGCACGACCTCGGCGGTGGCGGAGGGCATCACCGCGCTCAGTCGCTGCGCGGCCGCGTCAGCTTTGTGGAGCGTGCTGCGCTCCCCGAACAGTCCATGTACTGGGGCAGCGATCTTTCGTAATTCGTAGTCGGTCAGGGGGTTCGCAGGGGGGAGCCGGCGGCGAAAGCGCGTCGAGACCGCCACGAGTCGCATCAGGTCGGCGTCCAACAATGTGCCGTTGACCAGCCGACGGGCGGCTCGTCGCCGCAGAGTCGCCGGAAGCATTCCGGCCAGTCCTGAGAGGATGACCCACGTGTAGAACCGCCTGTCAAGCGGCAGGATCCCGGCCGCATCGACGAGGGTTAGCCTTGCCACTCGCTCGGGCGCTGCAATCGCGGCATGTAGTGCCGTCCACCCGCCGTAGGAAGCTCCGACCAGGTGAACGTCGGTCAGATGGGTCTCGGTCAACAACTCGCCCAGCCACTGACCGGCGTCCGCTCCGTCGTCGACGGCGCGGGTTTGATGAGACCGGCCGGGCTCACCGATTGGATCGACCAGGAGCACGCGGTGGCTGGTGCTGAGCGGGCGGACATAGGAATACCAGCTGACCGCGGATCCTCCTGCACCGGCAAGCAGCACGACGATGCCGCCGCCGACCGGACCGACGCAATATGTCCGGACGGTCCCGAACGAGGTCGCGACGTCCGTTTGTTCCATATCCGGCGGTAACAGCCGTGCCATCGCCTCGTCATAGACGGAGAGGAACTTCTGCTCACCCGGGCGACTGGTGAATGCCGACAGCCGTGACCGATCAGCCATGATGACCTCCGAACTAGGCGTTGTGATACACCGTATCAAATTGGAGGTTGCTGTCGATGCCACGGGTTGTCGACCACGAGGCCCGCCGGCGCCAGATCGCCGAAGCGCTGCTGCGGCTGGCCAGCGCCCGCGGATTGACGGCAACGACCATGCGTGACGTTGCCGCCGAAGCAGGTGTGTCGCTGCGCCTGGTGCAGTACTACTTTTCCACCAGAGACGGGCTCTACCTCGGTTCGCTTCCCTATCTCGCTGAACGGCTCACTGCCCGGGTCACCGCCGCCATTCGCACCCAAACCAGTACCCGGCCGCCGCCGCCGCGCGAAATTGTGGAAATCACCTTGCGCGCCATCCTGCCTACCGACGATGAGAGTCGCTGGATCAGACGCACTTACGACGCCTTCTACGCCGTAGCCCTCGACCAACCGGACCTCGCCGCTCGCAATGGCGCTCCACACACCGATGCACTGGAACTTTTCATCGCGACCGCGATTCAGGACGCGCACGAAATCACGAGCCGACCTGAGCTCAACCCGCGCCTTTGTGCGGCCGGTCTCATCGCCCTGACCAACGGACTCGGCGCAAGTGTCATCGGTGGACAACGGACCCCCAAAGCCGCGCTCGAAGTCCTCGAGTACCACCTCAGCCAAACGTTCAGAGCCGCCGGACCGACCGCATCGACGCCAACGCTGCCCTCCGAAAACCAGACGGGATCCCCGACCATGATCTCAGCGACATCGCGACACCCAGGCGGAGGGTGAATTAAGAGTGCCGTAAGGCGACCCCTCCACAGGTCACCAAGCGTGCAGCTGTCCGGTCGATGTTGCCGCGGGTGAGCGCATCCCGTTGGACCCGCCCGGGAAGATGCCCGGTCGACGGACGGCAATCGGTCCGGTGATCGACGGGCCGGCTGGCCAGACCAACGGGCCTTCGCATGACGGCCGCGCCGCAGGATAATGCCCTCTATCATGCCGCCATGGGCCGTCGTCCGGAGAGCCTGATCGAGGAGTTCGAGGCTCGCTTCGGCCGCTTGCCGTTCGCGAACATCAATCACTAGGCGCGCCATTCCAGTCGACGGTCACGAGGCCAGCGACGGTCACGTCTGACATCGGCGTCGCCGCCGCCTGCCCGAACCGCCGGGTCGACCCAGCCGAGTCTGCAGACAGATCCCCTACGGGACAGGTCGAGTCGGGGCTGCGTCTTGGTCGAGGTAGCGGTAGATCGTGGGTCTGGTGACGCCGAACTCGCCGGCGATCTGGGCGACGGTCCAGCGGCTCTTGCCGTCGTCGCCGACTTGGTCGTACATCTGCCGGGCGAGTTCGGCTTGCCGGGGCCGGAGTTTGGGTTTAGGACCGCCTACGCGACCGCGGGCACGGGCGGCCGCGAGGCCGTCCATCGTTCGTTCAGACATGAGCGCGTGTTCGAACTCGGCGATCGAGCCGAGGATCTGGAAGAACATGCGGCCGACGGCTGTGGAGGTGTCGATGCCCTGGTCGAGGACGACCAGGTCGACGCCGCGGTGTTGTAGCTCGTTTGACAGGTCGATGAGGTGTTCCAGTGAGCGGCCGAGGCGGTCGAGTTTGGTGACCACGAGTTGGTCGCCGGCGCGGTTCGCTGAGTGCAGTGCGTTGTCTAGCTTCGGCCGGCGGGCGAGTTTGCCGCTGGCCTTGTCTAGGAAGACTTTGTCGCAGCCAGCAGCCACCAAGGCGTCGTGTTGGGCTTCGGGGTGCTGGTCACGGGTCGAGACACGTCCGTAGCCGATCTTCATGTCCTGAACGTATCGCAATCGGGGTAATGCGTGACGTAGTTGTCTACACGAGTTACGTTACAAACCTGACCTGCGACGATCCGAGATTTAGCGAAGACGTATCGCAAACGATCCTTTGCTTGCCTGTGTTTGGGTGCCGCGTACGAATGCTCGAATGTTCCTACCCGCCGAACACCCGCCCATGCCGGGAGCCGGGGGACAACCGGGCGACCATGGCACCGGCGGCAGGGGAGAACGCGGCCGCGTGGCGCCCTGCCCCGGCCTGACGTCACCGAGCAAGGCCGGGTCCCCCACCACCACGAACCCGGCGGAAGCGATGGCAAAGGCGAGTAGAGCGCCGAGCAGGACCGGACGTGGCCCATTCCTGTCAGCCAGCGTCCCGAGGACGGGTTCGAGCATCACTTCCGCCCCGTCGTACACCGCGAGCAGTCACGCCGAGGGTCAACAGGGACGCCGGTTGATGTCCGGCGTAAATGCCCAGGCTCGCGGCGATGCTGTGCGCCGAAGGCGGTGACGGATCCGGCCGCGTAGAGCGGTAACAGAACGCGGCGGTCAAAGGTCGGTGCGTCGGGCCGGGTGATCAGGTTTCGCGGTCACCTCAGGGCCGGGATTCAGTAGGTGTTGCGACCAGCAGCGGCCGGAGTACGGTGTCCCGCGCCCGTCTCCGGTGCAGACACCGGCGCACTTGGGCCGCAATTTAGGGCTGATCTGCCGGCCGTCCCTGTGCTGGTCGGCGCCGGACGACACCGTCGGCACCCCCGGCAGCATCGAGGACCCGGAATCAGTCCCTTCATCAAACCCACGGGCGTGGTCAAATTGCATGCAGCAACCGATACGTGCGAGGCCACTTGGGTAAAATTGCTTACGGCTATAACGCAAGTACGATCTTCAGTGATCGCAGCCATCGGACCTTTGGTTCACAGCCGGCGCATCCACCTTCGATAGTTAAAGACTAATATGACGACCTGAATTGCTGACAACAGTAAAAGCGTGATTCCGTAGCCCCGTGAAGAAGGGTAAGTATTAGAACGTATCAAGAATACGATACCAACAGCTGCAGTGAGAGTTGCCACGACGATGGCAGCCCAGAGGCGAACGCGTGCGTTTGCACGCCGCGAACTGCTTGTGCCGTTAGCGCTCATTGGAATCCTTCCAGCAGTAAGAGTGGTACAGGCGCTATTTAGATCACCTATCCAAAATATGTGGTAGGCGTCGTGAAAATATCACCCGGATTTGCTGAGCCATTTTCATTGTAAGCGTCCTCGGCGCCTCCCACCCCTACTGCCACACTGACGCCCCCAGCAGCCGCCGCACCACCTGCAGCAAAGACATCAGAGGCGACCAAGGCAGCTTCCTCCGGGAGCGCCAAACCCCCCGTTGCAACCGCTGCAAGTCCTCCCACAATAATAGCGCCCGCGAGTTCCCAGCCACTTATGAGGCCTGATGAGTCGTTGTAGCTGATGGGGTTGTTGTTGGTGTAGGTGTAGTTGTTGGTTTCTTGCCCGGATGGGTCGGGTTGGGTGAATCGGCCAATTGTGGGGTTGTAGTAACGGGCGCCCATTTTTGTGAGCCCGGTGGGGTCGGTGTACCCGGTGGCGTACCGGTAATGGTTGGTGCCGGCCTGCGGTCCGGTTGATGTGAGGGGGTTGCCGTAGGGGTCGTATGTGTAGCTGGCGGCGGCGGCCTGGGCCGCGTCCGTCAATAGCAGTACGGAGCCGACGTTGTCGTTGGTGGCGTAGTAGGTGTTGGTGCCGCCGCCGCTGCTGGTGGTTTGCATCCCGATGAGGGTGCCTTTGTTGTCCCGCACGTATTTGGTGGTCAGGGCGGTGGTTTTCTCCCCGGTGACCTGGCCGAGGGTGTTGGTGGTGAATTGGGTGCCGGTGGAGCTGAACCGTTCGTTGTTGCTGGTCCCGGCGTAGGTGTGGGTCAGTGCCCCGCCGGTGGTGGTGGCGCCGAGTTGGTTGAACCCGGTCCAGGTGTTCCCGCCGCTGGTTTGGTTCCCGGCCCCGTCGTAGGTGTAGGTGGTGGCCCCACCGGGCGGGGTGCACGTACCGGACGTGCCGGTGGCGGACCAGCACAGTTGGTCGGCGGCGTTGTACGCGTAGTTGGTGGTACCGGCGGCGCCGAGGGCGGTGCCGGTTGTGGCCTGCTGGGTGCGGTTCCCGTTGAGGTCGAACGTCCACGCCTGGGTGCCGGTGGTGTACCCGCCGCTGTTTTTGGCGGTGGCGCCGGTGAGCCGGTTCGCCGGGTCGTAGCCGTAGGTGGTTGTGTTCCCGGCCTGGTCGGTGACCGTCCCGATCAGCGCGGTGTCCGCCGCGGGCCCGGTGGTGGTGGTGTACGTGTACGCCCGGGACACCAGCACCGCTGAGGAGGTGTTCCGGGTGGTGATCGAGGTCGGCCGGCTGGACCCGTCGTAGCTGGTGCTGGTGGTGACCCCGTTCGGGTTGTACGTCTGGGTGCGCCGGTTCGCCGCGTCGTAGCCGAACGCGAGGCACCCGGTGGAGTTCGGGGTGACCGGCACCGCGGGAGACGCGGGGCAGGACCCGCCGGGCACGGCGAGGGCGATCAGGTTGTTCGCCGCGTCGTACCGGTAGCTGGTGGTGTTCGCCGCCCCGGTGCCACCGTCGACCGCGGTCAGGACGTTGCTGGCCCGGTCGTAGGTCACGGTGGAACTGTAAACCGCCCCGGCGGTTTCGGTTTTGGTGGTGGCCCGGTTCTGCGCGTCGAACACCCACGTCGCGGTGCTGGTCGCGTTCTTCCTGGTGGTGGTGTTCCCCGCCTGGTCGTAGGTGTACGTCACCCCGGACGCGACAGCGCAGTTCGATGAGGTGGTGGAGACCTGGGTGATCCGGTCGTTCTTGTCGTAGCAGGTGTTGGTGGTGGTGCCCTTCCCATCGACCTGGCTGGTGACCCGGCCGGCGGCGTCGTAGGTGAACGTGGACGCCCCGATCCCCGCCGGTGGGGTCAACGTGACCAGGTTCCCGGCGGCGTTGTAGGAGTAGTTGGTGGTGTTGGTTTTCCCGTCGATCTTCTGGCACAGCTGACCGGGTTTCCCACCACACGTGGCCGCGGTGGTCCCGGACCCGCCCTGGTACTTGTAGGACCACGTCCCACCGGCGGGGGTGCCGGTCCCACCGGCCCTCCCGACCGCGGACGTAGCGGTCTGGCCCCACGTGTTGTACGTGAGGTCGGTGGTGTTGCCCTGCGCGTCCTTGGCGGACTGGGGCCGGTAATCGGCGGTGGCCCCGTTACCCAGGGCGGTGGGGTAGGTGAACTCACCGGTCCGGCCGGCGGCGCCGGTACCGCCGCCACCACCGGTGGGTGATGTCACCTTCGTCAGGTTGAACGTCGACGCGGCCACCGTGTACTGGGTGACATCCAAGGCGCCGTTGCTGGCGCTGATCAGGTCGCCGTGACCGTTGAATTGGGAGGCGTTGGCATGGCCGAGCCCGTCGAGGATTTTGGTGATGTTCTTGTAGGTGTCGTCGTACTGGTAGGTCGCGGTATGTGAGTTCGGGTCGGTGACCACCGTCTGCCCGGGGCTCTGCCCGGAGACACCGGCGGTGTAGGCGAAGGTGTACGACCCGGACACGGCGGCGTTGTTCGCCCCGACCACCATCGACGCGATCTTGAAATCAGCGCCGGAGTAAGTGAAGTCGGTGCGGGACCCGCGGCCGTCGGTGATCGAGGACACCTTCCCGTTGCTCCCGTACGCCCAGGTGGTGACCGCCCCGGTGGCGTCGGTGACCGAGCTCAACGCGCCCGATGGGCCGTTGTAGGCCAGGGTGATCGTCCGGTTCAGTGAGGTGTCGGTGATCGTCGTCGGTTGGGTCGGGTTCGGCGTCGCGGTGTACCCGAAGTTCACCACCCGGCCCTGGGTGTCGGTGATCGACGTCATCTTCCCGCCCGAGTAGGCGTAACTGATCTTGTTGGCCCCGGTGATGTCCTCGGAGCGGACCAGTTGCAGGTTGTTCCCGTCGGAGACGTACACGTTCTTCACTTGCGACGGGTGGAACACCAACTCATAGGTGGCGCCGGCGCTGATCGACCCCGACGGGGACCCGTCCACCGTCCGGGTCAGATGCGCGTTCAGGTGTTTGGGTATCACGTACGTGCCGTCCCCGTTCGGGGAGAAGTTGTAGGTGGTGCCCTTCGGGTCGGTGTAGGTGATCGTGGTGTTCGCGTTGCGGAACAACTGGGATTCGAACAACCCGGCCGTCAGGGCGGGGCGGAGGTCGTTGCCCTCGTTGTACCGGACCCCGACGTTCACGCCCTGCCCGATCCCGGTCAGCGACAACAGGGATCGGGTGATCAGCAGATTCCCCGTCGTCGGGTTCACCTCCGTGTTCACCCGGTCCGTCAACGCCCGACCGATCATCCCGGCGTCGCCGCGGGACCCGGACCGCCACGTCTGTGTCCCGACCGCGGGGAGCAGGTTCTGCGTGTTGGTGAAGTACCCCTGGGCGTCCATCACCACCCGCACCGTCCCGGAGGCGGAGGTGTTCTTCACCTTGACCTTCCCATCGGCGCCGGGCCGGACGATGGTCAGGTTCGACTGCTGCCCGTACGCGTCCAGGTCGACGTTGGACACGCCGGGTTCGGAGGAATCCGATGGCCAGATCACCACCCCACCGGCGACCGGGGAGCCCTGGGTTTGCACGTTGAACGCGACACCGCTGATCGACGGGGAGTAGGCCGGCATCCCGGCCACCCCGGTCACCGCAACGTCGGCGGTCGACCCGGCAGGCAGGTCCACCCCCGGCGCGGTCACCGACGAGTCGTACACCCGGGCGGCGCCCGGGGTGAACCCAGCGTTGGAGGGTTGCCCGTCGAAATACCCGATCACGTCCACCCGAACACTGACCGGCACCGGGACGGAGAACTTGATCGACACCGCGCCCTGCGCGTTCAAATCGATGGTCGTGCCGATCGCGGTCCTTGAGGCGGGGCCGAAATTCAGGGACACGGTCGGCGGGTTCGTCCCCGCCGCGAACGGGGTCACATACGAGCCCAACGACCCGGGGGCGGTGTTGTCCACCGACAGGTTCGCGAACACCGCGGTCGCCGTGGACGGCACCCCGGCCACCCCCGACACCTGAAACGTGGACGTCGAATTCGCCGTGGGGGCGGTGATCGTGGTGACCGTCGCCGACGGCAGCGACACGTACCCGCCCGGGGCGGGGGCGCCGTTCCCCACAGTCATGTACCCCTGGATGTCGACGATCAGACCGACCGCCTTCTGGGCGATGAACTTGATCTTCCCGTCGGTGCCGTTTTCGATGACCGCTGTGTTCGACACCGTCTCGTTGGCCTCGTACAGCACGGTCAGGATGGTGCCGGTGGTCCCTCCGGTGTTCGCAGCCGACGACAGCAACCCGGCGTCTGGGGTGTCGTTGATGACCGTGACCGACGCCACCACCGCGGCGATCCCCGTCGACGGCAACCCAGCCTGCCCATTCACCGCGAACGCGGCATACGTGTTCGGGTCAACGTCCCGGTGAGCCCGCCGGTGCCGATCCGGGTGTCCACCAGCCGGGTTTGCAACGGCACGAACTGCCCACCCGTCCCCGTCGGGGCAGCCGCCGCCGGGGCCGCCGAAATCACCACCCCCAGCACCGCAAGGGCCACCGCCGTAGCGAACGACACCACCAGAGCCAGCGGTCGATCCGCGCACGAACGTCGGCCACACTGGTCGGGTGCCGTCCACCCCGCCCGATGGCGATCCCGTCCCAACGGACGGGTCGCTGCCGGAGCAGGCGTACCAGGGGATGGCCGGCCGCAGTCTCTCGTTCTATCTGCACGTACCGTTCTGCGCCACCCGCTGCGGGTACTGCGACTTCAACACCTATACCGCCGGGGAACTGGGCTCGGCCGCGTCACCGGAATCCTGGCTCGCCGCCGCGCTGACCGAGATCGACCTGGCGGCAAGGGTTCTCGAGGCCAGCGGGGTGCATCGTGAGGTGCGCACCGTGTTCGTCGGCGGCGGCACCCCGTCGCTGATCGGCGCCGGGCCGCTGACGAGGCTGCTGGCGGCGATCCGGGACCGGTTCGCGCTGGCCGCCGACGTCGAGGTCACCACCGAGGCCAACCCGGAATCCACCGACCAGGCGCTGCTGGACGGGTTGCGCGCCGCCGGGTACACCCGGCTGTCGCTCGGGCTGCAATCCACCGACCCCGGCGTGCTGGCCGTTCTCGACCGCACCCACACCGCCGGGCGGGCCCTGCAGGTTGTCGGCTGGGCCAGGGCGGCCGGCTTCGAACATCTCAGCCTTGATCTGATCTACGGCACCCCCGGTGAGACCGACGCCCAGTTCGCGGACACGCTGCTGGCCGCCACCGCCAGCGGCGTCGACCATGTCTCCGCCTACTCACTGATCGTCGAACCGGGCACCCGGCTGGCCCGGCAGGTGGGGGCCGGGATCCTGCCGATGCCTGACGACGACGTGCTGGCCGACCGCTACCTGATCGCCGACGATCTGCTCAGCGCCGCCGGGTTGACCTGGTACGAGGTCTCCAACTGGGCGGCCGATGACGCCGCCCGGTGCCGGCACAACCTCGCCTACTGGACGGGCGGCGATTGGTGGGGCGTCGGGCCGGGTGCGCACTCGCACGTCGGCGGGGTGCGGTGGTGGAACGTCAAACACCCCGCTGCCTACACCGCCAGGCTGGCCGCCGGCACCAGTCCTGGGCACGCCAGGGAGGTGCTCGACCTGGCTGCCCGCAGGACCGAGCAGATCCTGCTGGGGCTCCGGCTGGCCGACGGGATCGACCTGAATCTGCTCAGCGCCACCGGCCGGGAGACGGCCAGGCAGCAGGTCGTCGACGGGCTACTGGAGCGGGAGCGCTACCACCAGGGCCGGGCGGTGGTGACCCGCCGCGGGCGGCTGCTGGCCGACGGCCTGGCGGTCCGGTTGCTCGACTGACGGCCCGAGTCATTCCCGATGCTCGGCCGGCGCCCCCGCGCGCAGCGAGTCCAGGTTCAGGATCCGGACATGGATGACGGTGCGCTGCTGCAATGCCGCCCGCAGCGCCCGGTGCAGGCCGTCCTCCAGATAAAGGTCGCCGTTCCAGAACACCGCGTGCCCGAACAGGTCGCCATAGAACGTGGAGTCCTCGCCGAGCAATGCGTCCAGCAGCAGTTCGCGTTTGGTGGTGATCAGCGTGTCCATCCGCACCTGACGCGGCGGAATGCGGGCCCAGTCGCGCATGGACAATCCGTGCTCGGGATAGGGGCGGCCCGCCCGCACGTCCTTGAAGATCATCCGGCCCTCCGGCAGCCCAGTGCCCGTGGTGACCAACCCGACGCAAACCCGGCTCGCGGCCTCACGACGACCTGATCTGACTGGAGGGTAGCGGTCACCGGCCGCACGCGGGCTCGCCAGGATCAGAGGCCACGGCCATTACACTTGGCAGGCGGGACCGGCGAGTGCCAACTCCGATGGCGGCGCGAGCAGGAGCAGCCGGAGCCCCACATGACCGAAACACACCCACCGAAACCCGCTCCATCCGTCTCAACCGTTCACGACCGACCCGGAGGTGACCATGACCGCTGACGACCGACGGTTCCAGGTCCTGCGGGCCATCGTGTCCGATTACGTGGCCAGCCATGAGCCGGTCGGTTCGAAGTCGCTGGCCGACCGCCATCAGCTCGGGGTCTCGCCCGCCACCATCCGTAACGACATGGCCGTCCTCGAGGACGAGGGCTACATTGCGCAGCCGCACACGTCGGCCGGCCGGATTCCGACGGACAAGGGGTACCGGCTGTTCGTCGACCGGCTGTCCCAGGTCAAACCGATGTCGCCGGGGGAGCGCCGGGCGATCCAGGCGTTCCTGTCGGAGGCGGTCGATCTGGATGACGTGCTGCGCCGTTCGGTCCGGCTGCTCGCGCAGCTGACCCGGCAGGTGGCCGTCGTCCAGTACCCGACGCTGGCCCGGGCGGTCGTCCGGCACGTCGAGGCGGTTGCGCTGGATCAGCGGCGGCTGTTGCTGGTGGTGATCACCGACTCCGGCCGGGTCGAGCAGCGGCTGGTCGAGCTGGATGACGACCTCACCGACGACGCGCTGAGCACGCTGCGGTCCTTGTTGTCCCGGGTCGCCGGGCGTCGGCTGGCCGAGGCGGCGTCCACGGTCACCGACGGGGCGGCCACCGCTGACCCAGCCGTCCGGCATGTGATCGTGCCCTCGGTCGGGGTACTGCTGGACGCCCTGGTGGAGCGCCCGGACGAGCGGCTCGTCCTGTCGGGCACGTCGCACGCGACTGGGGCATGGGCAGACTCGCCGGCGAGTCTGCACGGGGTTTTGGAGGCGTTGGACGAGCAGGTCACCCTGCTCAAGCTGCTGGCCGCGCTGGACGCTCCGGACGCGGTCATGGTGTCGATCGGCAGCGAGAACGCCGACGCGAACCTGATGACCTCGGCCCTGGTGTCAGCCGGCTACGGCAGTGGGAACCTGTTGATGGGCGGGCTGGCGGTGGTGGGTCCGACCCGGATGGACTATCCCGCCGCGATGGCCGCGGTGCGGGCGGTCGCCCGGTACGTCGGCGAGATCGTCGCGGGTCGCTGATGACCGAGCCGCCATCCGTTCCCGGGCGTGACGTCCGGGGTTAATCGACCAACTGGTGCATTCGGTTGGGGCACACCGTGTTCCGCGCGGCGGATGCACGAGCAGGATGCGGGCATATGGTCCGCAGGGAAGGCAACTGGTGCAAAGGGTGGCACGGGACTACTACGGATTGCTGGGCGTGGCCAAGGGCGCGTCGGCGGACGAGATCAAGCGGGCATACCGCAAGCTGGCCCGGGAGCTGCATCCCGACGTCAACCCCGATCCGGCCGCGCAGCAGAAGTTCAAGGACGTGACCGCGGCCTACGAAGTGCTCTCGGACCCGGCCAAGCGGCAGGTCGTCGACCTCGGCGGGGACCCGCTCGGTGGTGGCGCGGGCGGTGGCGCGGGCGGTGGAGCGGGCGACCCGTTCGGCGGGATGGGCCTCGGCGACATCATGGACGCGTTCTTCGGCGGGGGCGGCGGGGCAGGCGCCGGCCGGTCGCGCGGACCGCGGTCCCGTGTCCGGCAGGGCGACGACGCGCTGATCCCGATCGACCTCACCCTCGAAGAATGCGCGACCGGCGTCGCCAAGGATCTCGCGGTCGACACCGCCACCTTGTGCTCGGTGTGCCACGGGTCGGGCTGCGCCGAGGGCACCGGCCCGGCCACCTGCGACACCTGCAAGGGCGCCGGGGAGATTCAGCAAATCCAGCGTTCGCTGCTCGGCCAGGTGGTTACCTCCCGCCCGTGCCCGGTGTGCCGCGGGTTCGGCGAGGTCATCCCCGACCCGTGCCGCCAGTGCAACGGGGAGGGCCGGGTGCGGGCCCGCCGGACCGTCCGGGCGAACATCCCGGCCGGTGTAGGCGATGGCATCAGAGTTCGGCTGGCCGGTCAGGGCGAGGTCGGACCAGGCGGTGGCGCTCCGGGTGACCTGTACGTCGAGGTACAGGAACTGCAGCACGAACGGTTCACCCGGGACGGGATCGACCTGCACTGCACCGTGCACGTCCCGATGACGGCGGCGGCACTGGGCACCTCGATGGCGCTGCACACCCTGCACGGCACCGAGGATCTCGACCTGCAACCAGGAACCCAGTCGGCCACCGTGCTCACCCTGCGCGGCCAGGGAATGCCCCGGCTGCGCGGCACCGGGATGGGCAACCTGCACGTGCACATCGAGGTGGTCACCCCGACCAAGGTCGATGGTCGGCAGGCGGAGCTGCTGCGGGAGTTGGCGACACTGCGCGGCGAGGAGCAGCCCGAACTGGCCGCGCGCGGGCACAACGGCGGCTTCTTCTCCCGCATCCGCGGCTCGTTCGCGGGGAAATGAGCGACTCCGACCAGCCCGCGCACGGCGCCCCATTCTTCCTGGTGGACGAGGTGCCCGGGCCAGGTCCGTTCGTCCTGACAGGTGACGAGGGCCGGCACGCCGCGACGGTGCGCCGGTTGCGTACCGGGGAGGCGATGCTGCTTTCTGACGGGGCCGGGCTTGTCGCCCCGGCCACCGTGACCGCCGCGGGGCGCGGTGAGCTCTTGGTCGAGGTCGGCGATGCCGCCCGTTACGAACCGCCGCCGGTGCGGGTGACCCTGGTGCAGGCGGTCCCCAAGGGGGATCGCGGGGAGTTGGCGGTGGAGCTTGCCACAGAGGCCGGCGTCGACGCAGTGGTGCCGTGGGCGGCCCACCGGTGCGTCGCCCGGTGGTCGTCGGCGGAGCAGGTAGCAAAAGGCGTGGCCAGGTGGCAGGCGGCGGCCCGGGCGGCCGCCAAGCAGTCCCGTCGGCATTTCCTGCCGCCGGTGCGCAACCTGGCGACCACCGAACAGGTCGCCGGGTTGGTGAGTGCTGCGCAGACCGCTTTGGTGCTACACGAGTCGGCGGAGGTCCGCCTGCAAACCGTCCCGCTGACCGCGGCGGGTGAGATCCTGCTGATCGTCGGACCGGAGGGCGGCGTGACGGAGCAGGAACTGACCGGGTTCACCGGGGCGGGTGCGCGCAGTGTGCGGCTCGGCCCGCAGGTGCTCCGGACGTCCACCGCGGGGGCCGTTGCCCTCGGCGCGCTGGGTGCGTTGACCACGCGGTGGTCCTGACCGTGCAGAACCCTACCTACGCGTACGGACCGCACCCTAGCCAGACCATGCGGATGTACCTGCCGACCGGTGAGCACCTGCCGGTCGCCGTGGTCATTCACGGTGGGTACTGGCGGTCGGCGTACGGCGCCGAACTGGCCGAGCCGCTCGGCCTTGATCTGACCCGGTTCGGGGTGGCCGCCGCGGTCATCGAATACCGCAGGGTCGGTGACGGTGGCGGCTGGCCGACCACCCTCGCCGACGTGGCTCGGGCGGTGGACTCGTTGGCCGGCCAGGGTCAGCAGCTCGCCGACGGCCGGCTGCTGCTGGACCGGGTGGCGGCGGTCGGACACTCGGCCGGCGGTCACCTTGCTGCCTGGCTGGCGCACCGGGGGTCGCTTCGAGCCGGCACGGCCGGGTCGGTGGGACCAGGGGAGTCATATGTGCCGGTGGTCGGGGCGGTCACCCAGGCCGGGTTGCTCGACCTGGTGGGCGCGGCCGAGGAGAACCTCGGTGACGGCGCGGTGGTGGCGCTGATGGAAGGCGCGCCCCGCTCGTTGCCGCAGCGCTACCACCACGCTTCGCCCCTGGCCCAGGTCGGCGACGGAGCCCGGGTGATCTGCGTGCACGGTGACGCCGATGACACCGTTCCGCTATCCCAATCGGAGCGGTACGTCGAGGCTGCGCAGCGGGCCGGCGATCCGGCGCGGCTCGTCGTGCTGCCCGGAGTCGGTCATTTCGAATTGATCGACGCCGACCATCCGGCCTGGCAGGTGTGCCGGGATCAGGTCATGCGGATGGTGTGAGCACGCCGCTCGGCCGGCGATGACCGAGGGGTCGGCGCAGGGTCAACGCTGCTAGAACGCCGACGCCGATGACGATCAGCGCCAGCGCGCCCAGGGTGAGCGCGTCGGGGTGGACGATCGACTGGCCACGCAGAGCCTGCCAGGTGACGAGGGCAACCAGCGCGGCGTAACCGGCGACGGCGAGGGTCACCAACCGATACCGGACGCCCCCGTCCCTGAGCGCGGTGATCCTGCGGGCGGCCACTTCGAGCAGGATCACGAACAGCGGAAGCAGTTGCAGGGCATGCATTCCCACGAAATGCGGGATGCGCAGGTCGCCGCCGACGGTGCTCCAACCGAGCAGCGGCAGTCCGGGGCCACCGTCCGCGACGCCCACCGTGTGGGCGCCGACAACACCATTGCCGGCGGCAATCTGGGCCTGGGTCGGGAAGGTCATCAGGATGCCGAGGGCCATGCCGACCAGTGCGATCACGGCACCGGCCCGAATCGCCACTGTGCGGGCCCGGTCGGGACCGGGATTGGCGAACACCATCAAGGCCACCACCAGCGTGGCGACCCAGACCGCAGCGATGGACAGGGCCATCGCTGCGTACAAGGCCGCGTCGAATGCGCTGCCCACGTTGAAGTGGCTCGTGGTGGCGCGGGCGGCCTGGCCGACGATGACGATCATCTCGACGGTGAGGAAGACCGCCGACACGGTGCCGGCCCACCACGCGGCCCGCCGTCCGCGGCGGAGTTGCCCGATCAACCAGCCGAAGGTCAGGGCGTAGATCCCGACCGACACCGCGAACTTGAATGGCTTGTCCCACAACGGGAGTCCGGTGATCGTCCGGCCGTCGACGAGCATTCCGACTGCCGCGACAACGGCGATGACTGCCATTGCAGACGCCAGGAGGAACAGCGGTCGGTGTGCCCGAACCCCGGCGAGTAGGTCCTGCTGGGTGACGGGAAAGAATTCAGTGGACATCGGTTTCCTCCACGGATGGTTGGACCTGCGTCGGGTGGGAGATGCTTCGGTGGAGAGTCGTCGGGTGGGAGATGCGTTGGGCTGAAACATGTTCTTGGGCCAATCGGCGCAGGTGCACGATCAACGTCTCGCCGAAGACCATGCCGATCACCGCGGATTCGACCATCGAGTCACGATCGCCCGCAGCCGCGACCGCGGTGAGATCGGCCTGTGCTGCCAGTTCGCAGGCCCGTGCGTAGGGCTCCAGGGCGGCCGTCAGGTGGTTCTGGCCGAGGTCTGCCATCGCCACCAGGACGGCTGCCGCCCCGTCGCGACCGGGGTTCCCCGGGTAGACGTGCCACCCCAGAGTCTCGATGAGATCGTCGACCGTGGCGCGGGCGGCGGCGAACTCCGCGGTGTCCGGCGGGGAGCTGACGGGTGAAATCGCGTGCTGAACCAGCCCCAGTACCTCATGCACGCTACGACCCGGCAGGTCCAGCACCGAGGTGACCGCACGGGCCGCCGCGACGCTCAGGCCACCGACGTCGAGCAGGGCCCTGATCAGCCGCAACCGGCGGAGGTGCGCATCGGTGTAGTCGGACTGGTTGGGCGCGGTGCGATCGCCGGCCGGCAGCAGTCGCTCGCGCAGGTAGAACTTGATGGTGGCGACCGGAACCCCAGTGGTGTCGCTGAGTTCCTTCATCCGCATAGATGGACAGTAGCACTATCCGATAGTGGAAGTATCTATTTCTCTCGAGCCGTGGATAGCGATCTGCGTCGGGCGATGCCGACCCCGACCAGGCTGACCAGTCCGCCCACCACGGCGAGCGGCACCGGCACCTCACCGAGAAACAACCAGCCCAGCGTGATCGCGATCGGTGGCACCGCGTAGGTGGTGGCCCCGAGCCGCCCGGCGTCGCTGCGGGCCAGCGCGTATGCCCAGGTCAGGAACGCGCTGGCGGTGGGCACGACCCCGAGGTACACCATCCCCAGCGTGGCCCCGGTCGAGGCGGTCTGCAGATCGGCGACCAGCGACGGGACGAACGGCAGGCAGGCCGCGGTGCCGATCAGGCACGCCAGCCAGGTCACCTGCAGGCCGGGGACCCGGCGCAGCGTGACTTTCTGCGCGACAACGGCGACCGCGTAGACCACGGCAGCGAGCAGCACCAGCAAGACCCCGCCGAGCTCGGCGTGACCGGTTGCGGTGGCCACCCCGATGATCAACGTCCCGGCGAACGCGATGAGGCCGCCGATCACCAGCATCCGGGGGAAACCCTCGCCGAGCAGCAACCCGGCGAGGACGCCGATCAGGATCGGCGCGACCTGGATGACCATCGCCGCGGTACCGGCATCGACCTGACGTTCTCCGGCGTTCAGGGCCACGTTGTAGACGCCGAACCACAGGACGCCGACGGCGACGACGAGACCCCAGTCCCGGCGGCTCATCGGTACCCAGCGGCGGCCAACTGCCATCGCCAGGCTCAGGCAGACCGACCCGATCGCCAGCCGACCGACGCTGAGCGAGCCGGGGGCGTAGTCGCGTCCGACGAACCGGATCACCACGAAAGCCGACGCCCAGGCCAGGACGGTGAAACCGGCGGCCAGCAGCACCCGCCACCCACTGCCTGTGGCCGGAGTACTTCGGCTGGGCGTGCTGTCGGTATCCGCCGGGGTGGTCGGTGGCCCGCCGATGGCAGGGGAGGTCGGCATGGGTCCACTATCGGGGGCAAGGGCGCTGTCCGTCCATCGCGTAGTTCTGCCGGGGAATCGACAGCAGCGCTCACCAATCCCGCGCCCCGCCCCCGCCTCGGGACCCCGCCGGTCAGAGTTGAGTGGAGTTGTCGTGCGCCACACTGCCCGGAACGCACGACAAGTGCGCTCAACACGTGGGAGCGTTTTCGCCGAGTTCGACGACGACCCCGACCGTCAACTCGCGGCGGTCGGCACGCTCTGCTCGTAGTTGAAGCAGTTCTCGGGGTCGTAAGCGGCTTTGACGGCCGTCAACCGGTCGACGTTGGACCCCCAGTAGGCGGTCGCCCAGTCCGGCATTGTGGGGTTGGGGACATTGACGTACGCGCCGTTCACGAAGGGCTGCAACGCCTCGCTGAACTTGGCCAGCCAGCTCAGGCACACCGGGGTCAACGGACCGTCCGCGGCGGGAGCGTCGCCACGGTCGCCCCAGCCGACCCCTGGCTCGGCGTAGAACAGGGAGTCGCGGTGGGCGAAGGTGGAGCCGCCGGGTGGTTCGGAGCGGCGGACGGCTCCGCCGAACGCGTTGGTGAAGTAGTTGCAGTCCGCGGTCGGAGCGTTCGACATGAAGGAACCGACCACCTCGACGGCCCGCGGCGGGAACGGCTCATAGATGAACTGCGACACGAACTTCCAGTTCGCGCGCTCGTCGGTGGGCGCGATCTGAAAGCCGGCGTAGACGTCGGTCCAGCTCGCCCGGGTGGTGCTGACCTCGGGCCGCCCGACGCTCAGCACGGGCGACAGCAGCTCGGTGGCGTGCTGCGCAGAGCTCCCGGTCAGTACGCCCATGAGCAGGATCTCGTCCCGGCGGATCTCGAGCTGGCTGGTCAGCTGATCGTCGGTGTGCGGAGCCGTCTGCTGCCAGGCCTGGAACACCGCGCCGAGGTCGCCCAGACCAGCCCAGGTGGCGGTGACCGCGACGGCCTCGGGCAGCGGATGGATCCGGTAGGTCAGCTCCGTGACGATCCCGAAATTCCCGTTACCGGCGCCGCGCAGCGCCCAGAGCAGATCGGTATTGCTGGTCTGGTCGACCCGGATCGCCACCGCGTCGTCGGTCCCAGAGGCGACGGTCCCCGACGCGACGACGATTTCGGCGGCCAGCAGGTTGTCCGACGCCATGCCGAAGCTGCGGGTGAGCAACCCGAAGCCGCCGCCGAGCGTGGCACCGACGACCCCTACCGTTCCCTCGGTCCCGGTCGGCACCGCATAACCGGCCCGGCCGAGCCCGTTGACCACTTCCGTCTGGCTGAGTCCGGCACCGATGGTGGCGGTTCCCGCCCCGGTGTCGATGGCCACGGCCTTCAGCTCGCTGACGTCGATCACCACCCCGTCGTCCACACTGGACCAGCCCTCCAGGCAGTGCCGTCCACTGCGGACCCGGACCGGGACGCGGCGGCGCCGGGCCCAGGCCACAGCGTTGACGACGTCCCGGGTGTCCTGCGCGAAGACGATCACCGAAGGACGGCGGACGTACAGCAGGTTCCAGCCCGCGGCGGCGGCGGCGTAATCCATGTCGTCAGGACGGACGACCCTGCCGGTCAGCTCGCCGGGGCCGGCGGCAACGGCGGTCATCCGGCGGCCTTCGGGGCCACCGCGAACTCGTCATCACCGGGCTCGGACTCCAGCACCTCACGGTTGAAGATCATCATCTTGGCGAAGTAGACCGCGCCGGCCAGGATCAGGCCGATCACGATCAGGCTCGGAATCAGGGCATCGGCCGGCGTCACCAGCACGAACAGCGCCAGCACGATCCACACCAGCGCGGCCACCGCGACCGGCAACTCGAACCGGCCCAGGTTGAACGCGCCCTCCTTGCTCTCCAGCCGGCGCCGCACCGCCAGGTACAGCACGACGATCGCCCCGTAGATCAACGCCGGCAGGATGGTCGATCCCAGGATCAGCTGCAGCAGCGCCTGGCCCGGCAGCGCGAGCATCAGGACAACCCCGACGACGAGGATCAGGATCGTGGCGAACACCGGGGTCTGGGTGCGAGGGTTGACCTTCCGCATCAAGGCGTGCGCGGGGAAGCGGGCGTCCCGGGCCATCGCGAAGACCTGACGCGAACACGCCGCCATCACCACCATCCCGGCGCCGAACATCGCAAACGCGAGACCGCCCAAAAGGATCCGTTCAGCGACCGGTCCGAGCTGACTACCGATGATGGCGGCGACCGGGGAGCCGCTGTTGCTGACCTCGGTGACGTCCTTGATCGCGACGGTCAGCGCGATGAGAAACAACAGTCCAGCCACCGCGGCGGCGATCACCGACGCCACGATGGCCCGGGGCACACTACGGAAGGGATCCTTCGCCTCCTCCGCCAGGTTCGCCGCGGAGTCGAAGCCGACCAGGGTGGTCAGGCCCATGATCATGCCGGCCATCAGGCCGCCACCGATCGCCAGATAGTTCGGATCCCCAGCGGTGATGCCGCGTGAAACAAGGTTGTCCAGGTTGCCACTCCCGGAGAACAGCATGACGGCGGCCAACCCGATCACCAGGACCACCACGATCCCGATCTCGAGGGCGACGGCGGCAGAGGTGATCAGGCCGAGTAGACGGGTCGACGCAATCACCAGGACGGCCTGGAGCACCAGGACCGCCAGGGTGATCACCCTGGCCGTGCCTTCGTTCTCATCCATGCCGAGCAGCGGCATCAACGCCTGGCTGGCCAACGCGTTGTCCAAGGCCACCACCGCGATCGCCAGGTACCAGAACGTCAGCCACCCGAACATCCAACCAATCTTCGGATTCGCCAACCGCGACCCCCACTGGTACGACGAGCCGCTCAGCGCGATCCGGGCGGCGAACTGCGCCACCACGAACGCGACCAGCGTCTGCCCAACAGCGGCGATGAGCCAGAGCCAGATGCCGACCGGACCCGCCGTCTGCAAGACGTTGTCATAGGTGCCGAAAATTCCTACCGCAACGGAGATGAAGGCAAATGAGATCGCGAACACCTGGAATGATCCGAGCGTTCGTTTGAGTTCCGGTTCGTAACCGCACTCGATGCATTCCTGGTCACCGGAAGCGGGCGCCAACTCTTTTTCTGTCGTCATGTCGGTACGCCTCTTCTGGCCGGGGTGATGCACCAGACTCTAGGTCAGTGACCAGGAATCAGGGGTGCTACCAACCGGATGGGAAAATTGCCGCACCGGGTTACCGTCCGCAGTTGGGAATCATCTCGAAAGTATGAAACGGCAATAGTCCAGCTCTCCCCAACGGGTGACTCTGCCACATATCCGTTATCCGCCAACACGCTAGAGGCCTTCCGGGTGTTGACGCCCTAGAGCCTGCTCGTTAATTGGTCGAGGTGGATGATGGTGGCTGGGGCCACGACGAGACCGCCGAGATGGTTGAGTGCGTGTTTGTCGGAGTGGGATCTCACGACCGCCAGTCGGGGGAGGATGCCTTCCGCGGTGCGGTTCTGTCAATCCACCTGGGACGGGGACCTGGAGGGTCAGCCAACTCGGGTGCTTGGAAAATCGAGACGCCGACCGGGATGAACTTTGTGTCGGGGCTGGCCCTCGTCGTGACCAGGAAGCCTCATTGCCTTGCCGTGTTCGCCTGCCCGGCGATTGGTCTCAAACGCTGGCACGGTGCATCAGTCGCGTGGCTCACCCCTGGCCGTGGTGACGCGGCTTTGGTAGGCGGAAGCAATCGCACTGACGATGAACATCGCGACAATCAGGGGCACGACCCCGAAGAACGCGGTGGGAAGAAGTGCCCGGATAATCCCGAAATCGTCTTCGCGGTTGTACATCGACCAGGTCAAGGCCTGCAAAGGCAGCGAAACCACACTACCAGCGAGCGCGGCGTATACCTGGAGGGATTGCCCGGCCACGTGCCGATCCATATAGATGAGGGCAGCAGCCAACGGCGTGAAAAAGGTAAAGCACCCTGCGGCGATTGGTATGAGGCTTGTCGGCCCAGGCCCGGCGTACTGGTTCAAATACATCGCATTGAGGGCGGCCGCAGCCGCCCCTACGATCAATACCCCGGAAAGGCCGGCAACCGCTCGAGGCGCAACTTGTGGACCGATCGGCGGGGTGATGAGCGTCATTGCCGTGATGATCGTGACCAGGCTCGACACGATGAGTAGCACCCAGAGCGATCCTGGCTGGTTGATGGTGACGAACTGCGGCTCACCCAGTTGGCGCTTCGGCCAGGGGAAGCTTCCGACGATCAGCGCCAGGACGGTCAGCAACCCAGTGGCGATCTGCAACCGCCCTTGAGCGCCCGCGCGCCAACCAGTGGGCCACCACCTCATGGCGGAAAGGTACCCGCTGGTCCGCCCGGCAGCGTGGTCCGCATGCGAGCGGAACAGAACACGCTTCCGCAAGATAAATTCAGTCCGACCGGTCAAGGCCTCGGGCGGGGCTCTCGACCATGACCCTCCGCCGCGCGGTGGTTCCGGAGAAACGGGAATGCCGAAGGGATGAGCTAGGGCACGGTGTGCGGAGTTCAACCGTGCACGACGGGGCGGATCCGGATGGGGCCCTTCGCCGTCGACGGGTCGACCACCCGGCCCTGCTGGGTTATCTCGGCCTCACCCCGCGCCACCGCCCGACGAGCCGAGGCCCGGGCGGGGTCCATCAGGTCCCGCCACTGCTCACCTCCGACGGCCCTCGCCACTTCGCTCGGGCAGACGGTCTTGCTGGCGCCGCGTTCGGCGAGCAACCGGGCCAGGGCCTGATCCAGGCTGGCGTCAACCGCGCTGGCGGCTCCCTTGGCCCGCCGACGGCAGGCGTCGCTGCAGTACGTGACTTCGGCCCAGTCCCGCGCCCACTTCTTCCGCCAGGTGATCGTCCGGCCGCAAACTGCGCACACCTTCGTCGGGAGCTCGGATCGTGCGGCCACTCACCCGCTCCTCCCGTCGATGGGCTTCAAGATCGCTGACAACGCATTACGGCGTTGCTTAGTTCTGAGCGATCTTCCGCCATTCGTCCCTGGTGATCGCGTACTCGACGCCGCCAAGCTCGGAACCGGGGAGACCCGCGTCATCCTCCAACTCCCGGACAAACCGCAGGCCGATCGCTTCCATTGTCGCGCGCGAGCGGGTGTTGACGGTCATCGTCTGCGCAAAAACCCGCTGCAGATCAAGGTCTCGGAACGCGTGACGTAACAACTCACGGGCCCCCTCGCTGGCCAGACCCTGACGCCAGCACCGGCGTAGCAACCGATAGCCGAGCTCGGCCTCAGCCTGCACGGGCCCATGATCGGCATCCGCCGGCGGCTCCAGAATCCACCATCCGACGAACTGCCCGTCCACGAATCCAACCCAGAACCCCAGCCCATCAACCGGTTTCGCCGTCGCCAGGCGCAGCAGGTGAGCTGCCCCGACCTCCTCCGGGGTCCGCGCCCGCCCCGAGAGGTACCGCATAACCTCGGGGTCCGAGTCCAACTCCACCTCGAATCCGAGATGCCCGTCGGTCAACGGAACGAGCCGGATGCGGTTGGTCCGCAAGGTCGCCTGGGTCACTGGGCGATCCTCGCATCTTGGGTCGAGCTCACCGGCCTCATTTGTTGAACGGTCCGACCGGACGGTGCCACTCTGGCGGGTGCGGCAGGTTAGATGACAGTCATGCCCGCACCCCTTGCCGACTGTTTGTTCTGTTCCATCGTGGTGGGCAGTGCGCCGGCGGAGGTGGTGTATCGCGACGCCGAGGTGGTGGCCTTCCGGGACATCAACCCGCAGGCGCCCACCCACCTGCTGCTGGTGCCGACCGCCCACTACGAGAACGCAGCGGAACTGGCCTTGGCGGAACCGGCGGGACTGACCGCGCTGGTGCTGGCCGCGGCGGCGCTGGCGAAGGAGCACCGTCTGGACCTGTCCGGGTACCGGATGGTGTTCAACACCGGCGCGGGCGCCGGGCAGACCGTTTTCCACGCCCACCTGCACCTGCTCGGTGGCCGATCGCTCACCTGGCCGCCGGGTTGATCGCGCGACCTCGGCAGAAACGGCTCGTGTTGTCGGGGGTCACCGGTAGAATTTGTGCCGTCGCGTGAACCCGCCGATCCTGGCGTCCATGTAGGTCATTCCGATCCTCGAAAGTAGGCAGTGCCCCAGGTGCCGGAAACCCCGTCGGCCGCAGAGCGGACCGATCTCCCGAATCGCACTCGTACCGCCGGCCCGGGCTCGGGTGCAGAGGCGCAAACCGGGGAGTCGACGCTGGTCGTCGCCGACGAGCGGCAGATGGTCGGCCTGCTCGGATCCCGGGATTCGTTGCTGCGGCTGCTCGAGGAGAACCTGGCCGCGGACGTGCATGTCCGCGGGAACCGGGTGACGCTGCGCGGCGAGGCGAAGGACGTGGCGTTCGCCGAACGAACCATCCGCGAACTTCTCGCACTGCAGGAATCGGGGTCGGTGATCACCCCTGACGCGGTCCGCCGGACCATCGGCATGCTGGCCGATCCGGCCGCCAACGATCCGGCAGCTGAAGCGCCGAGTCAGGTCCTCGGGCTGAACATCATCTCCCGGCGCGGCCGGACCATCCGCCCGAAGACGTTGAACCAGAAGCGGTACGTCGACGGGATCGACCAGCACACCATCGTGTTCGGGATCGGCCCCGCCGGTACCGGCAAGACCTACCTGGCAATGGCCAAGGCGGTGCAGGCGTTGCAGGCCAAGCAGGTCAACCGGATCATCTTGACCCGGCCGGCGGTGGAGGCGGGGGAGCGGCTGGGGTTCCTGCCGGGCACCTTGTCGGACAAGATCGACCCCTACCTGCGCCCGCTCTACGACGCGCTGCACGACATGCTCGATCCGGAGTCGATCCCCCGGTTGATGGCAGCCGGGACGATCGAGGTCGCCCCGCTGGCGTACATGCGGGGCCGCACGCTGAACGACGCGTTCATCATCCTGGACGAAGCGCAGAACACCACGCCGGAGCAGATGAAGATGTTTCTGACCCGGCTGGGTTTCGGCTCGAAGATCGTGGTGACCGGCGACGTGACGCAGGTCGACCTGCCCGGCGGTCAGAAATCCGGTTTGCGGGTGGTGCGCGACATCCTCGGCGACGTCGACGATGTGCTGTTCTCGGTGCTGACCTCGGCGGACGTCGTCCGGCATCGGCTGGTAGGTCACATCGTCGACGCCTACGAGCGGTGGGACGCGGACAACGGCATCGACGGTGTCGCCGCGCCCGCGCCGGAGCGACAGCAGCGCAGGCTCGGCCGGCCGCCGCACACCGGACCGTCCACCGGTGCGCACCGGGAAGCCGGTCGATGACGATCGAGGTCGCCAACGAGTCCGGCGTCGCGGTCGAGGAACTGCAGCTGGTCTCGGTGTCCAGGTACGTGCTGGATCGGCTGGGCATCAACGCGCTGGCGGAGCTGTCGATCCTGCTGGTCGACGTCGAGGCGATGACCGAACTGCACGTCAAATGGATGGACGAGCCGGGCCCGACGGATGTGCTCAGTTTCCCGATGGACGAGCTGGACACCGCGCGCCGCCCCGACGAGGCCGGCCCCGGGCCGGCGTTGCTCGGTGACGTCGTGCTCTGCCCGGCGGTGGCCACGGATCAGGCCGCCGCGGCCGGACATTCGCTGGACGACGAGTTACACCTGCTGACCGTGCACGGCCTGCTGCACCTGCTTGGTTACGACCACGCCGAACCCGCCGACGAGCGGGAGATGTTCCGGCTGCAGAACGAACTTCTCGACACCTGGCGGGACCAGCGGTCGGCGTCGGCGCACCAGGCCCGGCTGGCCGCGGTGGATGCCGCCGTGCTGGACGCCGCCGATCTGCGGTCAGCGGCCTTGACCGAACGGCAGCCGCACGGACCGGATCCCACCGCCGGCGGGCCGGGCTGACCGCGACGTGAGCAGCACGGATGTACTCCTGCTGGTGCTCGCCGCCGCGCTGGTGCCGACCGCCGGCCTGCTGGCCGCGGCGGACGCCGCCATCACCACGGTGTCCCCGGCCCGGGTCGACGAGATGGACAGGGAGGGCCGTCGCGGTGCGGCGGCGTTGCGCACCATCACCCTGGACCGGCCTCGGTACACCAACCTGCTGCTGCTCCTGCGGACCGGCGCGGAGATCACCGCCACCCTGATGGTCGCGAAGGTGGCCCTGAGTACTTGGGGTTTCCAGATGTGGGTCGGCCTCGTGCTGGTGGTGATCATGGTGGTGACCACCTATGTCGCCATTGGCGTGCTGCCCCGGACCCTCGGCCGCCAGCACCCCTACGCGGTCGGCCTGGCCCTTGCCGGACCGACCCGGGGACTGGCCACCGTGCTCGCACCGGTCGCGTCGGTGCTGATCCTGGTCGGCAACGCGATCACCCCCGGGCGGGGATTCCGGGAAGGCCCGTTCTCCTCCGACATCGAACTGCGTGAGCTGGTCGACATCGCCGGCAGCCGGGGCGTGGTCGAGGAAACCGAGCGCGAGATGCTGCAGAGCGTCTTCGATCTGGGGGACACCATCGTCCGCGAGGTGATGGTGCCGCGGACAGAGGTGGTCTGGATCGAACGGGAGAAATCGCTCCGGCAGGCGCTGCAGTTGGCGACCAGGTCGGGTTTCTCCCGGATCCCGGTGGTCGGTCAGGACGTCGACGACGTGGTGGGCATCGCGTACATCAAGGACATGATCGCGAGTGCATTGACGCTCGATCCGGGTGATCTGGGACCTGGGTTGGCCGAGGTCATGCGGGACCCGGTCTTCGTCCCGGAGTCCAAGAACGTCGACGCTCTGCTGCGCGAGATGCAGCGCGACCGAACCCACTTCGCCATCGTGGTCGACGAGTACGGCGGGTCGGCCGGCATCGTGACCATCGAGGACCTGCTGGAGGAGATCGTCGGGGAGATCACCGATGAGTACGACGCGGAGACCCCGGCCCCGTACGAGGAACTTCCGGACGGGTCGTACCGGGTGTCCGCCCGGTTGCCCGTCGAGGACCTCGGGGAGCTGTTCCACGTCGAGCTACCGGATGACGAGGTCGACACCGTCGGTGGATTGCTGGCCCAGCTGCTGGGCCGGGTTCCGCTACCCGGGTCGCAGGCCAGGGTCGCCACCCTGGATCTGCTCGGTGAACCGGGCGTCGACCGGCGCGGCCGCCCCAGGGTGCAGACGCTGATCGTGCGTCGGCTCAGCCCCGCCGAGCTCGCCGATCATCCGTCGATCGAGGACACCGATGGTGCAGCAGGTGTTCCGGGTGGGTCCGCCGACCAGCCCGCCGCGCAGCGGGGCGCCGCGGGGCGGACCGACCCCGCCCCACGCTCGGACAAGGAGGGTGGCGCCGCCGACCGGGAATCGGCCCGCCGCAAGGGTTCGAGCCCGGCGACCGTCGGCAGCGGCGACCGTACGGCACCGGTAAAAAAGGGGAAGCCCAAATCGCCCAAAGGCAAGGGCAAGGCCACACCAGACAAGCCACCTGTCCAGCCCGCCGGCGGCGGGCAGTCCGGCGGCAGTCCGGCTGACGGCTCCCCGGCCGGCCGGCAGGTGTCGGACGACGCCCCGCCCAGGCCGGCCGGCAACGGGGCGAGCACGAGTGTGCTGCCGGCTCGCGGGCCGGCCCAGGTGCGAGAGCCGCCGGTCACCGTGTGGCCGGCTGATCTCCCGGCCGCCCCGTTGCCTCCCCCCGCCCCCGCCCAGAACGGAACTCCCGGATGACGACCGACCCCGATCCTTCGGCGCCCGGCCAGCCGGTCCTTGATGCCGAGGACGCAAAACTGGTCACCCTCGCCCGCGGCGCGCGCGGCCGGGCCGGTGCCGCCGAAGGTGCGGCGGTCCGGGACACCGACGGCCGGACCTACGCAGCGGCCACCGTCATGTTGCCCTCGTTCCGGCTCACCGCCGCGCAGGCCGCGGTCGCGGCCGCCGTCGCGGCCGGGGCGGACGGGTTGGAGGCACTCGCGGTGGTCGGCGGATCGGTCGCTGCTGGTGCGGACGGGCTCGATCCGGCCTCCTCCGCCGCCGCCGCCGACCTGCACGCAGCGGTGGTCATCGTGGCCGACGCCGAAGGCACAGTCCGGTCAAGGACCGCCAGATGACCATCGCTCCAGCAGGCGAGGAGGAGCACCGCGCCGGGTTCGCCTGTTTTGTCGGCCGGCCGAACGCGGGCAAATCGACCCTGCTGAACGCCATGGTGGGGGAGAAAGTCGCCATCACCTCCGACAAGCCGCAGACCACCCGGCGCGCGGTCCGCGGCATCCTCACCCGGCCCGCCGCACAGCTGGTGATCGTCGACACGCCGGGGATGCATCGGCCCCGCACCCTGCTCGGTGAACGGCTCGGCGACCTGGTCCGCACCGTGTGGTCCGACGTCGACGTGATCGGTTTCTGCTTGCCCGCGGACGAGGCGGTCGGGCCTGGGGATCGGCGGATCGCCGCCGAGCTGGCCGAGCAGGCCGCCGGAACCCCGGTGATCGCCGTCGTCACCAAATCCGACCGGGTCTCCAGGGAGCGGCTGGCCGCCGCCCTGCTCAGCGCGTCCCGGCTGGCGGATTTCGCTGACATCATTCCGGTGTCCGCGGTCCGGGGTGATCAGGTCCAGTTGCTTGCCGACCTGCTGATCGACCGGCTCCCGGTCGGCGGACGGCTGTATCCGGATGCCGAGGTCACCGACGAACCGCTGGACACCAGGATTGCCGAGCTGGTGCGCGAAGCGTCGTTGGAGGGCGTGCGGGAGGAACTGCCGCATTCGCTGGCCGCGCTGGTCACCGAGATTCAGTCGCCCGAAGACACTGCGACGTCCGGACCGCGCGCACAGCAGCTGACGAGAATCTTTGTGACCATTTTTGTCGAGCGATCCTCGCAGAAGGCAATCGTGCTCGGGCACAAGGGGACGCGGTTGGCGGACGTCGGACGGCGGGCGCGCGAACAGATCGAGCAGCTGCTCGGGACCCGGGTATACCTGGATTTGCATGTCGCCGTGGCCAAGGATTGGCAACGCGATCCCAAACAGCTCAGGAAATTGGGGTTCGACAGCTGAATCACCCAGGTGGCCCGGAAGGCGTTGGTGCTATCGGGAATCCTTTGACACGCCCGGCGTAGCGAACGGGTAATTCCGACTCGCCGCGACGGTGCTCTGTGCGATCATTTGGGTATGGGGAGACATGCCAGGGGGGCGGTTCGGTCGCGCGTCCCGACGGCGCGGATGGTGCTTGCGGCAATGATTATCGGTGTGGTGGCGGTGGGGTCCTGGTGGAGTTCGCGGATACAACCGGAGCCGAATGCGGTGGCTGTGACCTCGTCCGCCGTGGTGGTCTCCTCGCTTGCCTGCACCGGCGGCGCGGGCACCACCCTGGTCGACGTCCTCGGGCCGGCCGGTGGGACCGTGCGGGCCACCCTGCCCGCCTGTGGCTTCCAAGAGGGTCAACAGCTGACCGTTACCCACCCTGTAGCCGACCCGCGGGTGATCACGCTGGCCGAATCCGACCCGGTGACCAGCGGCTCGGGCTTGCTGTCGGTCCGGATCGGAATTGTTGTCGTGCTCGCCCTCGGTGCGGGGTTCGTGGTTGTGGTCGACAGTCGTCGTAGCCGCCGCCCGGCACACCTGCTGGCCCCCGTCGCGGCTGGCCGGTTCGACATAGCCCAGGACTCCGGGACCCCCGCGGTGCCGCCCC
Source organism: Nakamurella sp. (assembly GCA_965247715.1). Taxonomy (GTDB): domain Bacteria; phylum Actinomycetota; class Actinomycetes; order Mycobacteriales; family Nakamurellaceae; genus Nakamurella. Next base: position 85,781 of record CBDFHS010000011.1, read on the forward strand.
CTGCGCCGGCGCGCCCTGTGGTTGCGAACGTGACTTCCGACAAACCTGAGTCGGCGGATCTGGCGCCGACCGGATCAAACGGCCCCGGCCGGAGCGGCAGCCCGGCCGCGGCGGTGCTGGCCACCGCTGTCGCCGCCGCTGCGGGCAGTGTCCGGGTCGACCAGGCGGCGCGGGACCTACTGGTTCGCGCGTCTTCCCCGATCGACCTCGGCTACCCGCTGAACCTCAACCTCTCCGCCACCCTGCACGACGAACTGTTCACCCACCGTCGGGCCTATCCCTGATCCGCCCGGGCTTGACCGCCCGGTCTCCGCCCGAGTCGGTTCGACCGATCGCTGCGCCGCGGTGGTGAGGGTGCGGTGGTTAGGGTGAGGAAGTGAATCCCACTGCCACCGCGCGCCCGGCCCGATCGGCCAACCGGATCCCCCGGGCGGACTACCCCATCCAACGCATCCGACTGGCGAATGGTCTGCGCGTCCTGTTCGCGCCCGACAAGGGTGCCGGGGTGGTCGGGGTGGCGGTCCACTACGACGTCGGGTTCCGGTCAGAACCGCAGGGCCGCACCGGTTTTGCGCACCTGTTCGAGCACCTCATGTTCCAGGGCAGTGAGTCCCTGCCCAAGCTGGAACACTTCCGGCTGGTGCAGGCCTCCGGTGGCGTGTTCAACGGTTCCACCCACACCGACTACACCGACTACTTCGAGGTGCTGCCGGCCGCCGGGCTGGAGCGAGGCTTGTTCCTGGAGGCGGACCGGATGAGGGCACCCCGGATCACCACCGAGAACCTCACCAACCAGGTTGACGTGGTGAGCGAGGAGATCCGGCTGAACGTGCTGAACCGGCCGTACGGCGGGTTCCCCTGGATCCAGCTACCGGCCATCCTGTTCGACTCGTTCCCCAACGCGCACAACGGGTACGGCGACTTCGTCGACCTGCAGGCGGCCACGGTGGAGGATTGCGCGGAGTTCTTCGAGACCTACTACACCCCGGCCAATGCTGTGCTGACGGTCTGCGGAGACTTCGATGTCGCGGTGGCCACCGAGCTGGTGTCCCGGCATTTCGACGACATTCCGACCAGGCCAGCACCAGCCCGGCCATCGTTCGACGAGCCCTGGCCGACCTCGGTTCGGACCGCCGAACATGTCGATGCGCACGCTCCTACCCCGGCCCTTGCGGTCGGCTGGCGGTTGCCCGACCCGGTGGCCGACCTGCCCGGATATTTGGCGCACGTCGTGCTCGCCAGCCTGCTCTCGGACGGTGAGTCCTCCCGCCTGCAGTCCGCCGTGGTCGCGAAAGCCGCCCTGGCCACGGATATCTGGGCCAGCCCCGGATTGCTCGGCGGTCCCTTGGATTCCCGCAATCCTGACGTTTTCGTGCTCGGCGCGATCCACCCCGGCGATATCGCCGCGGAGACCGTGATCGACGCGGCGAACGCCCAGATCGCCGCGGTCGCCGCAGACGGTCCCGACGCAGCGGAGTTGCAGCGGGCCCGGGCGCGGTTCGCCGCGTCGCTGTACCGGGACAACGACGCGATCTCCAGCCGCACCCGATCGCTCGGGTCGCTGGAGTTGCTGCACGGACGGGCCGAGTTGCTCAGTGAGTTACCCGACCTGCTGTCGGCGGTCACCACCGACGGGGTCACCGACGCGGCCCGGATGTTGAACCCGCAGACCTGCGCCGTGCTGCGCGTCGTCCCGGCGGGTGGCATCTGATGGCCGCCCCCACCGGATTGCGCGCCAGCACCCGCACGGCCGAGGAGATCGGCCGGTCGCCGCTCGGTCCACGGCCTGTGCCGCCGCTGGCCAAGGCGGCCCGGACCCGCGTCCCCGCGGTGACCAGGGTGGTGCTGGCCAATGGCTTGACAGTCGTTGCCGTCCGCAAACCGCGGAGCCCGCTGGTCGAGGTGCGGTTACGGGTGCCGTTCGGCGGGACGACTCCACGGCACAGCGCCAGAGCTGAGATGCTCGCTGCCACAGTGCTTCTCGGTACCGGGTCGCGAGATCGGGAGCAGGTCGACGCCGAGCTCGCCCAGGTGGGCGGCGATCTGGGCGCCTCCGTCGATCCGCAGCGGCTGATGATCAGCGGGGCGGTGCTGTCCACCGGCCTGCCGATCCTGTTGGAGGTGCTGGCGGACAGCCTGACCGACCCTGCCTACCGCCGCACCGACGTCCTGGGGGAGCGGGAACGGCTGGTCGAACATCTGGCCATCTCAGCCACCCAGCCGTCGACCGTTGCGCACAAGTTCCTCCAGCAACGCCGGTTCGGTGAGCACCCGGCGGCCTGGGACATGCCCGAGGCCGACCTGGTGGCCGGGGTCGGCCCCGCGGCGGTCCGGGGGTTGCATACCCGCGCGGTGGTGCCTGGCGGGTCGACGCTGGTGCTGGTCGGTGACCTCAGCCCGGCCCGGGCGGTTGCTGCGGTCGAGGCCACCCTCGGCCGGTGGGAGTCCGCGGGGACCGTCAGCACGCTGGCCCCACCGCCGCCGATCACCGGCGGGCCGCTGTTGGCGCATCACCGCGACGGTGCGGTGCAATCGCAGGTGCGGCTGTCCGGGCCGGCGGTCCCGCGGGATCATCCCGACTACCCGGCGCAGCAGCTGGCGAACCTGGTGTACGGCGGGTACTTCTCGTCCCGGCTGGTGGAGAACATCAGGGAGGACAAGGGTTACACCTACAGCGCCCGATCCTCGATGGAGTTCTGGCCGCAGACGGCGGCGGTGACCGTTGCGTTCGACACCACGACGCCGTCCACGGCGCCGGCGTTGTTGGAGGCCAGGTACGAGCTGGCCCGGTTGGCCCTGATCCCGCCATCGGAGCAGGAGGTGGAGTCGGCTCGCCAGTACGCGTTGGGCACGCTGGCCACGTCGCTGGCCACGCAGGCGGGGCTCGCCTCGACGCTGTCCATGCTTGCCGGCGCCGGGTTGGATGAACAATGGTTGCGGGTGCATCCCGCCCGGCTCGCCGCGGTCACCATCGACGAGGTGGCCGCCGCCGCCGCGTCGATGATGGCGCCCACCCGTTTCACCGGAGTCGTGGTCGGTGATCTCGCCGTCCTGGAGGCCGGCTTGCGGGCGGTCGGGGATGTGGAGATCGCCTGATGCAGCAGCGGCTCCCGTCCCCGCCTGCGCCGGCACCGGTACCTCCAGCGGCGGGCTTCGTCATCCAGATCCCCGCGCTCTCGCGGGGGGACGCAGACCGATCCGAGGACCTGCGGGAACCAGACCGGATCCGGCAGGCCTGGCCACTGGCCCGGGTGCTGACGGTCGACGACACCGCCAGGGTGGCGGTGGACCCGGTGTCCGACCGGCTGCACACCTTCCCGGCGCGCGAGCTGGCCGACGAGCCGCCCGTCGATGCCGTCCTGCTCGGCGCCGTCGACGGTGTCGACCATTGGGCGGTGCCGGGGCCGGTGGACAACGGCAGCGGGCTCCGCGATCTGGGTGCGGTCCTGCCGGACACCGACGCCGGCCTGTTGACCACCGCGACCGCCCTGCTGACCTGGCACGCGAACGCCCGCTTCTGCCCGCGGTGTGGCGCGGCGAGCACACCGACCCCGGCCGGCTGGTCCCGGGTCTGCGCGACCGGTCACCAGGATTTTCCGCGCACCGACGCCGCGGTGATCGTCCTGGTCCACGATGGGGCGGATTCGATCGTCCTGGCCCGGCAACCGATCTGGCCGAAGGGCCGGATGTCGGTACTGGCCGGTTTCGTGGAGGCCGGTGAGTCGTTGGAAGGCACCGTCGTCCGGGAGGTGCTCGAGGAGGTCGGCCTGCGGGTCACCGACGTCAGCTATCTGGGTTCGCAGCCGTGGCCCTTCCCGCGTTCGCTGATGGTCGGGTTCGCCGCCAGGGCCGAGCCCGGTGCCGCGCTGGTTCCACGGGACGGGGAGATCGAAGAGGCCGCGTGGTTCCACCGGTCGCAGGTGCGAGCCATGCTCGCTGCGGACCCGGCCGATGGCGCGAGCGGTGACGGCTGGGGCGCCGGCGCTGCCGGGTCACGGGTGCTGCTGCCCGGGCCGGTGTCCATCGCCAGCCGGATGATTCACGGTTGGGCTGCGCAGGAATGATCCGGCCTGGTCCGAAATCGTGGACAGGCGTGCGAAACTGAGGACGATGGTGGTGGACCGACGACCCGGTGGTGACGTTCCTGTGGTGATCAACTCGTGGTGATGATCCTGTGGTGAGGATGGACGTGCTCGCCGGGCTGGATGACGGTCAACGGGCGGCCGTGCTCGCCCCGTCCGGCCCGGTGTGCGTGCTCGCGGGAGCGGGCACCGGCAAGACCCGCACCATCACCCATCGGATCGCGCATCTGGTAGGTACCGGCACGCACGCGCCGTCGGAAATTCTCGCGGTCACCTTCACCACTCGGGCTGCCGGGGAGATGCGGGTCCGGTTGCGGGCACTCGGCGTCGGCGGCGTGCAAGCCAGGACCTTCCATTCGGCAGCCCTCAAGCAGCTGCGCTACTTCTGGCCGCGGTCGGTCGGCGGCCCGCTGTGGCCCGTCCTCGAGCACAAGCTGCGGCTGGTGGCCATTGCCGCCCGCCGCGCCGGGACCGGCACCGACGCGGCCACCCTGCGGGACCTGGCCAGCGAAATCGAATGGTCGAAGGCCACCCTGGCCGGCCCGCAGGATTACCTCGCCGCGGTGGCCAGGCACCGCCGGGACACCCCGCTCCCTGCCGAGACGGTGGCCAAGGTGTTCGCCGGCTACGAATCGGTCAAGCGGGAAGCCGAGCAGCTCGACTTCGACGACCTACTGCTGCACACCTGCGCCGTGCTCGAGGATGACGAGGCGGTCGCCCGCGAGTTCCGTTCTCGGTACCGGTGTTTCGTGGTCGACGAGTACCAGGACGTGACCCCGTTGCAGCAGCGGACGCTGGACGCCTGGCTCGGTGGCCGGGATCAGGTCACCGTCGTCGGTGACGCGAACCAGACCATTTACTCCTTCGCCGGCGCGTCCCCCGGGTTCCTGCTCGGTTTCGACCGGAAGTACCCGAACGCGGCGGTGGTCCGGCTGGAACGGGACTACCGATCGACGCCGCAGGTGGTGTCCCTGGCCAACCGGGTGATCGCCGGTTCGACCGGTGCCGCTGCCGATCCGCGGTACCGGCTGCGGCTGACGGCGGTACTGCCGGACGGGCCGGAGACCACCTTCGACGAGCACCCGGACGAGACTAGCGAGGCCGCATCGGTGGCTGCGGCGGCCGCGGCGCTGGTCGAAGGCGGCACTCCGCCGTCCGGGATCGCCATCCTCTACCGGATCAACGCCCAGTCCGAGGCCTACGAGGCTGCCCTGACCGGCGCCGGCGTGCCGTACGTGGTGCGCGGCGGCGAACGTTTCTTCGCCCGATCCGAGGTGCGGCAGGCGATGGGCGTTCTCCGGTCTGCTGCCAGAGCCGCCGAGCCGTCGGCGGATGCTCCGGGGTCCGCGGACGAACCCGCGTCGAGGCTGGTGCCGGCGCTTCGCGCGTTGCTCGGCCCGATCGGACTGTCCGACGACGCCCCACCGCCGGGCGCGCTGCGGGAGCGGTGGGATTCGCTGGTCGCCATCGTCGCCCTCGCCGAAGAACTGGCCGACGCCGATCCGGGCGCCACCGTGGTCGGCCTGGCCGCCGAGCTGGATCAGCGTGCCGAGGCGCAGCACGCACCGACGGTTGAGGGCGTCACCCTCGCGTCGCTGCACGCGGCCAAGGGACTCGAGTGGGACGCTGTGTTCCTGGTGGGGCTGACCGACGGGACGATGCCCATCCAGCACGCGGAGACACCCGCCGAGATCGAGGAAGAACGGCGGTTGCTGTACGTCGGGGTCACCCGGGCCCGCACCCGGCTCGCCCTGTCCTGGGGGCTGTCCCGCTCGGAAGGCGGCCGGAAGACCCGACGCCGGAGCCGCTTCCTGACCGGAATCGCCCCTGATTCCGCGGTCCCGAGCCCCCGTGGGGCGCCGGGTCGTTGCCGGCTGTGCGGTGGCCGGCTGCTCACCCCGGCGCAGGTCAAGATCGGCCGGTGTGCGAACTGCCCGTCAACCGCAGACCCGGAGCTGGTCGATGCGCTGCGCAGCTGGCGGAAGGGCCGATCGGCCGAGGCGTCGGTGCCGGCCTTCGTGATCTTCTCCGACGCCACCCTGCTGGCCATCGCCGAGCGACGGCCGGTCGACAACGCTGGCCTGCTCGCCATTCCCGGGATCGGCCGCGCCAAGCTCGACGCCTACGGCCAGGACGTGATCGGGATCGTCAGCCGCACCCGGTGAGCCGGGTACCGATCGGCACCACCAGAAGTTTTCCGCCGATTCCCCCGTTATTCGGTTGCGCCGTCCACCAAGGGAGTTCTAGGGTCGAATCATCCGGAGGGCAGCAGCAACCTGACCGTGCTCGACGGGTGGCTCTTAGTAGGAAATTGAAGTTGACCGGTGGCTCCGCAGGGCGCCATCGCCGTGTTCCCCACATCATTGAGGAACTCCGACGCGAAGGAGGTGCCGAATGTCCAACGTCATGACCACGATCGGTTGGCTCGGCGTCGCTCCCGCGTCCGCGGCACGGCACGGTGGCCCGGCCATCACAGCAGGTCCGGCCATCACAGCAGGTCCGGCCATCACAGCAGGTCCGGCCATCCTGATGGCCCGACCGTTCCCGGGTGGCGCACTTGCCCTCGGCAACGGCTTTGAGTCCCGACCATCCGGAGTGCGGCAGCTGGCCTGACGGCCGGCATTGTTGCCACCCTCCGGCCGCGGATTCGCCCATCAGGACGAATAACCCGCGGCCGTTGTGTATCTCCCGACTGTTGTCAGGCTCCCAGCCAAGGTCCGGTCCTCGACTCCGGTACTTCATTCCTGCTCCACCCCCTCCGCATCCAGAGAGCATTCCGATGCACCTGCTCGAATTACCCGACATCACCGTCACCGACAATCTGCCCTGCCATACCGGCGATCCGGATCTTTTCTTCGCCGAACGGCCCGACGAACTGGAGCAGGCAAAGGCGCTGTGCGCCGACTGCCCGATCCGCGAGCAATGCCTGGCCGCCGCACTGGACCGCGGCGAGCCGTGGGGCGTCTGGGGTGGGGAGATCTTCGACCACGGCGTCGTCATCGCCCGCAAACGCCCCCGTGGCCGTCCCCGGAAGGTGGCCGCATGACCTACCAGGACGCGCTCGTCCGGTCCGTCGATTCCAGGATCGCCGGCCAGCATCACCTGGCACAGCACCACCGGCAAATGCCAAAGCACGAGAACCAACACTTTTCCGCGCGAGTATCGCGTGGACATTCTTCGGAGGAACGTCATGAGTTTGTTGATCGAAGATCTCGCTCGGGATCGAATTCGCCAGATCCAGCGAGACAGCGAACGGGCCCGCCAGGTCCGGATCGCCCGGGCGGCCCGCCGCGCTGCGCGCGCAGCTCAGTAGGTCCGCCGGTCAAGGCGTGTGAGGCAGCGGCGCGTGTGAGGCAGTCGCGCGTGTGAGGCAGTCGCGCGTGTGAGGCAGTGGGCGTCAAATCGGTACAGCTCGGGCGGCGGCATCTCCCGCGTCGCCGCCCGAGCACCGGGGCCAGCAGCGTGTCCGCGATTACAGTGCTGAAATGCAGGACGATGGGACGAACCCTGCCCACCTCAACGCCGCCCCAACGACCGACGCCCCAGCGACCGACGCCCCAATGACTGACGCCCCAATGACTGACGCCCCAAATGACTGAAGGGGGACCCACAGTCACCTGCGGAATGTGCGGTTCTACTGTGACCGGTCCGCCACCGGTGACCTGGATGCTGGACTCCGACGGTCGGCGCGGACCTGTCTGGATCTGCGCGGCTTGTTCCCGGGAGCACCTACGGGCGATCGAGGCAAAGCTCGACCGGGAGTGGTGGTAGCCCGCAGGCACCCGCTCAGGCCGGCTCGGCGAAGCCGGCGAGATGCTTGGCGACGATGTCCAAGAAGGGCGCTGTCGCGTTCAGTTGGCAAAGGACGCCGATGGAGCCAACGGTGACCCGGTGGATCAACAGGTAGGCCGGCGGAAGATTGAGTCGGCGAGCCATCTTCGATTCCTCGCTGGAGAAATCCGACAGCCGGGCCGCCTGCGCCTGCATCCAGGTCCGGGTGAAGTGAAATGTCCTGTGCTGCAGGGGCTCGATGAAGGGGACGACGTAGTCCATGAGCATCACCGGATCCGGGTGGTACCCCGCCGGGACGAAACCCTCTAGCTGTAGTTCCGTCAGGATGTCGTCGGCCCGGCCGTCGAGGGCGAGCCGGGTGACCCGGCCGATGATCGGCGGGGCGCCGTCGGGGAGCCTGGCCACCGAGCCGAAATCGATGACGGCCAAACGGTTGTCGTCGGTCAACAGGTAGTTGCCCGGATGCGGGTCGGCGTGCAGCAGACCCACCCGGGCCGGCGCCGCGAAATGCAGTTCGGTCAACAGGCTGCCGGCTCGGTTGCGCTGGTCGGGTGTGCCGCTGGCGATGATCCGGCCCAGCGAGGTCCCCTCGACCCACTCGGAGACGATGACCTTCGGGGCGCTGGCGACCACCCGGGGGACCAGGAAATCCGGATCGCCGGCGTAGCCGGCGGCGAAGGCGCGCTGGTTGTCAGCTTCCTGCGGATAGTCCAATTCCTCCATGATCCGATCCCGCAATTCGGCCAGCAGCGGTCGGATCTGCACGCCCGGCAGCAATACGCCGATCAGCGGCGACACTCGGAACAGCTGGTCGAGGTCGGCTTTGAGGGCCGCGTCGGCACCGGGGTACTGCAGTTTGACGGCGACCTCCCGCCCGTCCCGCCAGACGGCGCGATGCACCTGGCCGATACTGGCCGCCGCGGCGGCGGTGTCGTCGAACTCGCTGAACCGGTCCCGCCAGCCGGTGCCGAACTGTTGCGCCATCAGCCTTCTGACGGTGTCGGCAGGCATCGGCGGGGCCGCGTTCTGCAGCTTGGTCAACGCCTCCCGGTAGGGGGCTGCGTATTCGTCCGGGATAGCGGCCTCGTACACGCTGAGCGCCTGGCCGAACTTCATTGCCCCGCCCTTGAGGGTGCCCAACACCTCGAAGACCTGCTCGGCGGTCCGCCGCTGCAACTCACCGGCTATCTCGGTGCGATCGCCGCCGATCAGCCGCTGCCCGAACCCCACGGTCGCACGTCCGGCGGCGGACAGCGGCAAACTCGCCAGGCGGGCTGTCCGGCCCAGGGCACCTCGGGGAATGTCGGCCACCGGACCATTGTGTCAAACAGTGGGGGACCTACCGGGCAGCGAACGTCACAGATCGGGTGCGCACCCACAGTCGGGGTGCCTTTGCCAGCTGCGGCGGCGAGCCGACCGATCTGTCACCTGCCATTCCACGGTGCCGTCCACTGTTTCCGGACGGACAAGTCCATCGACGTGATCCAGCACTTCCGGCACGGTCAGCGACGTTGCCAGTACCACGACGCTGGCCGGCGTGCGGTGTGGGAACTGACCGAGCTGCCGGGCGACGGTCGGCCAGCCCGGGTCGGCCTCCGTCCGGTGGCGGTGGACGCAGGCCAGGCAGGTCGTGCGTCCCGGCAGCACCAGCGGGCCAACGGCGGCGCGGGCCGGTCCGGTGATGACGGGGAGGTGCGGGGTCCGTTGGCGGTTGTACGCCGCGGCCACCGGCAGGTCGGCGACGGCGATGTCCGCCATCACCACCAGCGTCGGGTGCTGATGGGCGGCGGGTTCGTGGAGTCGAAGCCCCGGGTAGGTAGCCCGCAACTGAGCGTCGTGAGCCTCGGAGCGCTCGTCGCGGGGAGCTCGGCCGGTGCCACGGCCGAACCACGTCGCCGCCGGGCGGTCCTGATGGAGATGTCCGATTCCGGCAGCAGCGAGCCATAACGCGAGCGCCCGGGTGACCGGACCATCCCCGCGCACCACCACCAGGGCATCGTCGCGGGTCTGCAGGATCCGCCCCGCCGCCACCTGGCCGTACCGGTGGACCAGGCCCGTCCATTCGTCGGTCAGCCGAGAGTCGGCCCCGGGCTGGCCGCTCGGGGATCGGTCAGCGGCCGGCACCAGAAGCTCGACCAGCAGCAGTTGCTCCAGCAGCCCGTGCCAGACCAGGGGATCGGCATCGTGCTGGGTGAGCACGTCGGCAACCGGCCGACCACCGTCCAGATCCGCAAGCAGGCGCACGGTGCCGGCTGGGGCATCCTGCAGTACGGCGCGGCGTGGAGCATCGGTGCCGATCTGCACGCAGTCAGGCGCCCGCGTGACCACCCTGGTCCCGTAGGGCAGGGTGTAGCGAGCGGACAGGTCGAGTCGAGCGGGCCGGTTCAATGTCGCCGGTTCAATGTCGCCGGTTCAATGAATGTCACTGTGATGATCACCCCGGCACAGGGTGCCGTACCCGCTCGACGCCACCACCGAGTTGTCCACACGGTGGCGCAGTCCAGATCAGGCCTTGCCGAGGATCCGGTTCATCTTGGTGCCACAGACCGGGCACGTTCCCTTGGCCATCCGGCGACCGTTGGTCTCAGCGACCTCGCCCTCAAAGTCCCGCTTTTCCTTGCACTTGACGCAGTAACCGTTGTAGGTCTCGGCCATTGGCATTCCTTTCATCGGGGGTGCACCGCCAGCGACGCGCCCGTTACCCAGCCCGTGGCCAGAGATCCATCAAACCGGATCGGCGCCCACCGTACCCGCCGTGCGGAGCGCGAGGGCGGATTTGCCGCGCCCGGCCCGCGGCGAGTGGCGTTCGATGCGCGTCCTGTCCTGGCTGACCGGTGGTGACACACTGCTGCGATGAGCTACCTTGCCGCGCCCGACCGCTACGAACCGATGCCCTACCGCCGGGTCGGCCGAAGCGGGCTCAAGCTGCCCGCGGTCTCGCTCGGCCTCTGGCAGAACTTCGGGGATGTCGATCCCATCGCCACTCAGCGGGCGATCCTGCGCCGGGCCTTCGACCTGGGAGTCACGCACTTCGACCTGGCCAACAATTACGGGCCGCCCTACGGCACGGCGGAGAGCAATTTCGGCCGGCTGATGGCCGAGGATTTTCGGCCCTATCGGGACGAACTGGTGATCTCCACCAAGGCCGGATACGACATGTGGCCGGGGCCGTACGGCGACTGGGGGTCGCGCAAGTACCTGCTGTCGTCGCTGGACGCGTCGTTGACCCGGATGGGTCTGGACTACGTCGATATCTTCTACTCGCACCGCGTGGATCCCCAGACTCCGCTGGAGGAGACGATGGGGGCGTTGCACTCCGCGGTTACCTCGGGCCGGGCGCTGTACGCCGGGATCTCGTCGTACTCCCCGGAGCGCACCGAACGGGCAGCGACCATTATTGCCGACCTCGGCACGCCGCTGCTGATCCACCAGCCGACGTACTCGATGCTCAACCGGTGGGTCGAGGACGGCCTGTTGGATACCCTGGGCACGCTCGGCGTCGGCTGCATCGCGTTCTCTCCGCTCGCCCAGGGCCTGCTGACCGGTCGCTACCTGGACGGGGTGCCGGCCGACTCCAGGGCATCCAAGGGCGGTTCGCTGTCGCGCGAGCTGATCACCGACGACGCAATCAACCAGCTTCGGCGGCTGAACGACATCGCGGCCGGCCGGGGTCAGACGCTGGCTCAGCTCGCCCTGGCCTGGGCGTTGCGTGACGAACGAGTGACGTCGGTGCTGGTCGGCGCGTCATCGGTCAAGCAACTGGAGGACAACCTCGCCGCGGTCCGCGGGCTGGACTTCACCGACGACGAACTGACGCTGCTCGACAAGGCGGCCGCCGATACCGGGATCAACCTGTTCGACCCGGGAAACTCGGGCTGACCGGGCCGGCCGCGCTCAACCAGCGCCGGAGCGGTCAGACGGGTCGGGCCGGGGGCTCGTCGTCTTTCTTCGCAGCCGGTCCGTCCTGCCGACGGTCGGGGTCGTTCGGTTCGCCGGTCCCTGCGGGGTTGGTCCCTGCGGTGTTAGTCCCGGTGAGGTCGGCCCCGGTGGGGTCGGCCCCGGAGGTAACAGCCTCCGGGGCGTCGCTCCCGCCGGTTTCCTTGAGGCTGCCGCCGGTGGTGTCCAAGCCGTCGAGGCCGGCCAGCAGTTCGCTGAACTGCTTGTCCCGGTCGACGAACGCGGCCGGGTCGTCGAGGTCCGTGCCGGAAGGCAACAGGTCCGGATGCGCCCACAGGGCGTCCCGGCCCTCCGTGCCGCGGGAGTCACCGATGAGCCGCCACAGGTCGGCAGCGGCCCGCAGCCGCCGCGGTCGCAGCTCGAGCCCGATCAGGGTCGCGAAGGTCTGCTCCGCCGGGCCGCCGGTGGCCCGGCGCCTGCGCAGCGTCTCGTGCAGCGCGGACGACCCGGGCAGCCGGTCGCCGACCGCGTCGGCGACGACGACGTCCACCCAGCCCTCGACCAGGGCCAACAGGGTTTCCAGAGTGGCCATCACAGCCTGCTGTCCAGGGGTGATGGTGGGCTCGAACATGCCCTGGCTCAGCGCCGATTCGATGATCGACGGGTCGGACGGGTCGATTGAGGACGCAAGTCCCTCGATGGCCGAGAAGTCGACGCTGATCGCCCCGGCGTAGTCCGCGATCAGGGCGATCACCCGCTCTCGCAACCACGGAGTCGCCGCGTAGAGGCGGTGGTGGGCGGCCTCCCGGGCGGCGAGGTACAACCGGACCTGGTCATCGGGCAGGTCGAGGCCGGCACCGAACTCGGCGATCGACCGGGGCAGCAGCACCGCCGTCCCGTCCGGACCGAGGGGCAGACCGACGTCGGTGGAGGTGAGTACTTCGGTGGCCAACTGCGCCAGGCCTTGACCCAGCTGGGAACCGAACGCCATCCCACCCATCGACCCCATCATCGCCAGCAAGGGCCCTGCCTGGGCCTTGGCCGCGTCCGGCAGCCCGTCCACCCAGGCCTTGGAGACCTGCTCGGCGATCGGTGAGCAGAGCTTCTCCCAGGTCGGCATGGTCGCGTCGATCCACTGCCGCGGCGTCCAGGCGGTGGAGGTGCGGACCCCTGAGGGCATTGACGTGGCGCCGTCCAGCCAGACCTCGGCCAGTTCGACCGCCTCCCGCACCTTCCTCACGTCGACCGACGACACCGGATGCGAGGCCGGTACCTGGGCCGTCGCTAGTTGCCGCGCGAGGTCGTAGTTGACCGGGCCGGTGGAACCACCGGTCGCCCCGGCCTGGGACATCATCTGGCCGAGCTGGGACAGCATCGAACCCAGTTGATTGAGATCGAATCCCGCCCCCCCGGGCCCGTCACCGGGCTTGCGCTCGGGGTCGTCGTCACCGGCGGAGGAGAAGCCGAACGGCAGATTCGTCATAGGGTCCACGGTACTGAAGAACGGCTACCATCGGACGACGCGGTCGCCCTTCGGTGCAGCGGTTCTGCTGCTGCCGTTTACCCTCGGCGCATGTCCTGGTTCTCCCGCTTGACGCTCCGCGGCCGCACCGCGCTCATCGGGTCGGCGGTGACCGGGGTGCTGGTGCTGACGGCGGCCGCGGTGCCGATTCCGTATGTGGCCGTCGGCCCGGGGGTCACGTTCGACACTTTGGGGTCGGTCGACGGGCATCCGGTGATCACGTTCACCGGGGACGGCATACCGACGGCGGCGAGCGACCCGGCCAGTGACACCGGCCACCTGAACATGACGACCATCTCGATCACCGACGACGTCCCGCTGTTCGAGGCACTCGGTCTGTGGGCGTCCGGCCGGTACGCGCTGGCGCCGCGGGAGGACTACTTTCCCCCGGACAAGACAGTCGACCAGGTGAGAGCCCAAGACGCACAAGCGTTTCGGGATTCTCAATCATCCGCCGAGATCGCCGCCCTGCGCTATCTGGGCTACCCGTCGGTGACCTACGTGAACGAGGTTCCGGACGGCTCACCGAGCAGCGGGATTTTGCGGTCCCAGGACCGGCTGGTCGACATCGACGGAGCCGCGATCACCGACCTTGCCTCGTTGAAGACTGCACTGCAGTCGAGCACCCCCGGCCAAGTGGTCTCGCTGACCGTGCAGCGCGACGGTCAGCAGGTTCCGGAGAAGGTCACGTTGACCGCCAACGATCAGGTGGGAAAGCAGGGCTTCCTGGGCATCACGGCGGTCGAGCGGCCGGTCGCCCCGTTCACCACCGCGATTTCGTTGGAGAAGATCGGCGGCCCGTCGGCCGGGTTGATGTTCACTCTGGGCATCATCGACAAGCTCAGCGGCGACGACCTGACGGGCGGCGCCTTCATCGCCGGCACCGGGACCATGGATCCCAGCGGCGCGGTCGGCCCGATCGGCGGCGTCCTGCTGAAGTTGGTCACCGCCCGGGAAGCCGGGGCCACGGTGTTCCTGGTGCCGGCGGACAACTGCGCCGAGGCCGTCACCGATGTGCCGGACGGCCTGCAGCTGGCCAAGGTGACGTCTGTGGATGACGCGATGCAGGCCCTGAAGACTCTGAAATCCGGGGGCACCCCGCCGGGGTGCTAGGCCAGGCCCGTCAGGCCCGTCAGGCCGGTCAGGCCCGTCGGCGAGGGTGGCCGGCCGATGCCGTGCTCACTCCTCGAAGGTGGCGTGCAGCGCCGCAACCAGGTTCGGCGCCAGATCGCCGCCCCGCATCGGTGTGTCGGAATGTTCGCCCCGAACCCGGAGTAAGCAGGCGCCACCGGTGCCGTCCCGGAGTACCCCGGCGACCAGTCGGGCCTGCGTGCGGTCCGGATGCTTGGCCGCCTGCTCGACGGACATCACCGGATCGTCGGACAACTCGGCGGCTGCGCTCGGCGGTAGCACCAGGATCTCCTGGACGAGGACGCAGCCGGTCACCTCGTCCGGCCAGGAGATCTGCGCGAGCGCTTCTTCCAGGTCGCCGGCCGGCAGGGCTTCCTGGGCGATCGGGGTGTAGACAGTGGAACTCAGCGAGTCCTGCAGCCCGGGCTGGGTCGCCAGCAGGTGCGCGGTGAGGATCAGCGCGAATAGCTGCGGCGGGTGGTCCCACCCGGCGGTGCCAACGAAATCCTCCACCTCGGCGACCGCGACGGCCAGGTCCGGGTCCTCCCACCAGTCGGGCGCGCTCACCCGGCGAGTCTGTCACGCGGTGTGGTCGCCGGGGAACCTGCGGGGGATGCCTACAGTTGACGGGGCGGGGCGGGCTGACATCCGATCCCAGAGGTCGTGCGGCAGGGGATTACCCGTGCCGGACGGTTGCAGCAGCGTCTTGACCTGAGGAGTTCACCCGTGGCCATGCGGCCCAACGTCACCTTGCCGACGATGTCCAAGCGCGCCAAACGGGTGCTCCTGGCACTGGTCGGGCTGGCCGTGGCGGCGATTTTGTGGTTCCAGTTCGTCGGCATCTATGTCGACTGGCTGTGGTTCGGCGAGGTCGGCTTCCGGGAGGTTTTCGCCACCCAGGCGATCAGCCGGGTCGTGATGTTCGTCATCGCCGCCGTGGTCGGCGGCGGGATGGTGTTCGCGTCGTTGTACGTGGCCTACCGCTCCCGGCCGGTGTTCGTGCCCACCAACGAGATCGATCCGCTGGCGCCGTACCGGACGATCATCGCCACCCGGCCCAAGCTGTTCCTGTTCACCATCTCCGGGTTGGTCGCGCTGATCTGCGGCCTCTCCGCGCAGGCCGACTGGAGCACAGCGCAGCTGTGGTTGCACGGCGGCGACTTCGGCACCGTCGACCCGCAGTTCGGGCTCGACGTTGGCTTCTACGTCTTCACCCTGCCAATGATCGAGCTGGTGCTGGGTTGGCTGTTCGTACTGATCAGCGTCTGTTTCATTGCCGTTGCCGTGGTGCAGTACCTGTTCGGCGGGGTCCGGATCTCCGGCCCTGGCCGGAAGATCACCTCGCAGGCCACCCTCCAGCTCTCGTTACTGGTGGCCGCGTTCGTCCTGCTCAAGGCAGTGCAGTACTGGTACGACCGGTACGAGTTGCTGTTCTCCAACCGCGGCACCACCTTCACCGGCGCCTCGTACACGGACATCAACGCCGTCCTGCCGGCCAAGTTGATCCTGATGCTGATCGCCGCGATCTGCGCGGTCGGGTTCATCGCCGGTGCGTTCACCCGGTCGATCAAACTGCCGGCCATCGCGCTGGGGCTGCTGGTGCTCTCCAGTGTGCTGATCGGGGCCGTGTGGCCACTGGTGCTGCAGCAGGTGGTGGTCAACCCCAACGGCATCAACCGGGAGCCGCAGTACATCGCCCGGAACATCGAGGCGACTCGCACGGCGTACCAAATCCGGGACGACCAGATCAATTATGTCGACTACCCGGGGCAGCTGACCGGGGATCCGGCGGCCATCGTGTCCGACACCGACACCGTGCCCAACGCCCGGCTGCTCGACCCGAACGTGCTCTCGCCCACCTTCACCCAGCAGCAGCAGCTGCGGAACTTCTACGGTTTCCCGGACCAGCTGGCGATGGACAGGTACACGGTCAACGGCAAGACCCAGGACTATGTGGTGGCGGTCCGCGAGCTGAACGCCAGCGGGCTCAACGACGCGCAGAAGAACTGGATCAATGAGCACATGGTGTTCACCCACGGCGACGGCTTCGTCGCGGCGCCGGCGAACACGGTGCTGGGCGGCTACCCGGACTACGTCATCTCCGACATCGCCAACATCGGGAAGAGCAAGATCCCGGTGCAACAGCCGCGCACCTACTACGGACAGCTGACGACCGACTACGCAATCGTCGGCGCCGAGGGCGGCGTGGCGCGGGAGTACGACACCGACGCCGCGCGGTACACCTACAGCGGCGCCGGCGGGGTGGCGGTGGGCAACCTGTTCCAGCGGGCGGTGTTCGCCACCGAGTACGGCGAAGCGAACTTCCTGTTCTCCTCCGAGATCAACGCCAACTCCAAGATTCTCTACAACCGGGATCCGCTGGACCGGGTGAAAAAGGCCGCGCCGTTCCTGACCACCGACACCAAGGCCTACCCGGCCGTTGTCGACGGGCGGATCGTTTGGATCGTCGACGCCTACACCACCGCGACGAATTACCCGTACGCGCAGGCAGTGAGCCTTGCGGACGCGACCAACAATTCGCTGGCCGCGCGGGGTGCGGCGAACCAGCTGAACACCCAGGTGTCCTACATCCGGAACTCGGTGAAGGCCACCGTAGACGCCTACGACGGCACCGTCAGCCTGTACGGGGTCGACGAGGCCGATCCGGTGCTCAAGGCCTGGGAGGGCGTTTTCCCGGGGTTGGTGAAGCCGGCGTCGGAGGTATCGCCGGACCTCAAGGCCCACTTCCGGTACCCGCAGGACCTGTTCGAGGTCCAGCGGTCGCTGCTGGTTCGCTACCACGTCAACGACCCGGTCGACTTCTTCCAGAGCTCCGGCTTCTGGAAGCTGCCCAATGACCCGACCGTCGGTGACGCCGTACAGGCGCCGCAACCCCCGTACTACCTGCAGGTCAAGCTGCCGGGGGCAACGTCGTCGGGTTTCGAGCTGACCAGCGTGCTGACCGGGTTCCAGCGGGAATTCATGAGCGCGTACGTATCGGCGTCCTCGGATCCGGCGACGTACGGGAAGTTGACGGTGCTCCGATTACCGACCTCGACGCAGACGCCGGGTCCGACGCAGGTCCAACAGTTGTTCCGCACCACGTCGGAGATCAGCAGCCTGGTGACGCTGTCCACCCAGCAGGGCGGCGCGCGCGCCATCTTCGGGAACCTCCTCACCCTGCCGGTCAATGACGGGCTGTTGTACGTCGAGCCGTTCTATATCCAGGGTCAACAGTCGTCGTCGTCGTATCCGCAGCTCAGCCGGGTGCTGGTGTGGTACGCCGGCCGGGTGGGGGTGGGCCAGACGCTGAAGGAAGCGCTGACCAAGGCCGCCCAGAGCGCCCCGGTGCAGACCCCGCCCACCGGGACCGATGCCGGCGGGACGCCGGCTGCGTCGGGATCAGTTCAGCCCCCCGCGACGACGTCAGCCGCTCCGCCGCCCGCCGATCAGGCGGCTGCGGTGGCCGGGATGAATGCGGCGGCCTCCGCCCTGGACGCCGCCAAGGGCACCGGTGATCTGGCTCAGATTGGAGCGGCGAGCCAGAAGCTGGAGGACGCGGTCAAGGCCTACCTGACCCTGGCCGGTACCGCGGCACCCAGCGCTAGCCTGGCGCCGGCCCCGTCGCCCGGCGGCTAGGGCCGTTCTTCACCGAGCTAGCGACTGCCTCACAACCCGTTGCTGCCAACCGATTTGGAATCGGTGACCGGCTGTTGCTACAGTATGTTCAGTACAGCGACGGCAACGTCACCGCGGGGTGGAGCAGCTCGGTAGCTCGCTGGGCTCATAACCCAGAGGTCGCAGGTTCGAATCCTGCCCCCGCTACCAATGTGATTGGAGACGGCCCTCGGACTCAGTCCGGGGGCCGTCTTCTTTCTGTCAGCGCCTGGTCTCATACCTGGTGAGGACCACGCCACCGGGAAACGTCCGGGTTTCCACCAGGTTCAGGTTGACCCAGTTGTCCAGAGCGGTGAAAAACGGCACGCCGCGGCCGATCAGGACCGGCGCGGTCACCAGCACGTACTCGTCGATCAACCCCGCCCGCATAGCGGCCGCGGCGAGGGTGGCCCCGGCGATGTCCATGGGGCCGCCGTCCTGCGCCTTGAGCCGGGTGATCTCGGTGACTGCGTCACCGGTGAAAAGCCGGGCGTTCCAGTCGACCGTTCTGGTCGTCGAGGAGAACACCACCTTCGGCATGTCCCGCCAGCGGCCGGCGAACTGGATCTCCGCCGGGGTAGCGCCAGGCTGCTGCTCGGCGGTCGGCCAATGGGAACTCATTGCCTCCCACAGCCGGCGCCCGTACAGCGACAGGCCGGTGGCCCCTACCCGGTCAGACCAGAACTGGAAAAGCTCGTCGCTCGGTTCGCTCCAGCCGAGGTCGTCGCCCGGCCCGGCAACGTAGCCGTCCAGGCTCACGTTCATGCCGAAGGTGAGTTTGCGCATTACACCAGCCCTTCATCAGTGGTTATCCGATATCTCGACCAGCATGGCGCAGAGAAATCATCGGTCGGCCACACTGAACGACCTCGCTTAACGGCGTCAAACTGCGGCCACGGCAACGGTCGCGGCCGGACATCCGTGGCCCAGCCCAGCGTCCTCTCCTGATCAGTGCTTCGACCCATTGATCTGCGGTTGGTGACCAGCCGCGAGCTAGAACACCGAACTCCGACGGAGATAAGATGCCCTTATGAACCTGGTCGCTGAGTACCGCGAGGCCCAGCGCGAGGAGGATGTCGCGCGGCTTCGTCGCGTCATCGCCCTGCGGGCTATGTTGGCCACCGGGATGTCCCAGCGGCAGATCGCCGAGGCATTGGGGGTCACCCAGCCTGCGATCAGCCAGCAACTCAAGGCTGCTCCTAAGCTTGGCGCGGTTCACCCGGAGGTGATACTCACGGCCGCGGCTCCAATCCTCAAGGCAATCGCCGCCGACCACGGGTACCGGCGGCTGGCGGTTTTCGAGTCGGTCGCCCGTCAGCAAGCCCGCCAAAACTCCGATATCGACTTGCTCGTCGAAGCTCCCCCAGGAACCTCTTCGTTCGATTTCATCCGGTTTCAACGACTCGTCGAGCAGGTCGTCGGCCGCGAGATCGATCTGGTCGATTACGGCCGGCTGAAGCCAAGAATCGACGACGATATTCGCGCTGAGGCGATGGTGCTGTGATGGATCGCAGGGCCGCGAAGGAACTGCTCCACCTTGCTGGTTGGCTTTTACGTGTCGAGGAGATCGTAGGGCGTGGAAACGAAACCTCGCTTGGCGACGGTCTTCTCCAGAGGCTGGCGACTCACTCATGATGAAAATTGGTGAGGCAGCCAATCGACTGGCCAAGCTCGACGTACTGGCACCGGATGGGGTTGAGTGGGCACACGCCGTCGCGAACCGCAACTTCATCATCCACCAATACGACGAAATCAATCGCACCATTACCTGGCAGACGCTGTCCGTCGATCTCCTCTCCTGGGCGACTTCTGTCCAACCGTTGTTCGGTGAGGCGGACCGGACTCTTGATGACGAGGTTGAGCCGCAAACGTGAGAAGGCGCATGGTCGCCCGCACGGAACGGCATCCGCCCTGACCGTTGGAGGATGAAGACATTGGCCACTTGTCCCGTTCGCAGCCGCACAAGGCCTTTACATCGGTCGGCGCGAGAACCAGAACGCCGCGTGGCGAACTTCGAATCAACAGCTTTCGGTCCGGGCCAGCAAATGCGCCCGCTCGGCCTCGTTCGAGGTGAGCGCGGCGGCACGCTTGAACTCCATTCGGCCCTCCACTGGGCGGCCCAGCTTGGCCAGCAGATCATCGCGGACGCTCGGCAGCAGGTGAAAGGTGCGTAGCGTCGGCTCGTCGAGCAGGCTGTCCGTCACCGCAAGCCCCGCCGCCGGCCCTTCGGCCATTGACACGGCCACCGCGCGATTCAGTTCGACGATGGGGGAGCGGGCCATCGTTCCTTCGCGGCCGGGCGTGGACGACGGCGCCGACAACGCCACCCTCGGGGATCAACTCGCCGCTGTGCTGGCGGCGGTGGACGGGGCTCAGCAACGGCCAGTGCCGGGATCCATATCCTCATGTCCGGCCGAGCTCGCCCAACTCATCGCCCAAAGTGCCCGGGACGCCTGAACCGACGCGTTCGAACGCGAACGCCTTCCGAACCACTGGTGCCAATGGTTGGCACTTCGGGAGCGTCGGTCAGTTGGTGCCGTCCGCCGAGCGCCGCCAGCGGATACCGGCCTCAATAAATTCGTCGATCTCCCCGTCGAAGACCGCGGACGGGTTGCCCACCTCGTAATTCGTTCGGAGGTCTTTGACCATCTGATACGGGTGCAGCACGTACGAGCGCATCTGATTGCCCCAGGAATTCCCACCATCCTTGAGCGCGTCCATCGTCGCCTTTTCCTCCTGGCGGCGGCGGGCGAGCAGTTTGGCCTGCAGCACGGTCATCGCCGACGCGCGGTTCTGGATTTGCGACCGCTCGTTCTGGCAGGACACCACGATCCCGGTCGGGATGTGGGTGATCCGCACCGCCGAGTCCGTGGTGTTCACGCCCTGACCGCCCGGGCCCGACGACCGGTAGACGTCCACCCTAAGGTCCTTCTCGTCGATCTCGACGTGGTCGCTGGTCTCCACCACCGGCGCCACCTCGACGCCGGCGAACGACGTCTGCCGCCGACCCTGGTTGTCGAATGGGGAAATCCGGACCAGCCGGTGCGTGCCCTGCTCCACGGACAGGGTGCCGTACGCGTACGGGGCCTTGACCTGGAACGTTGCCGACTTGATGCCGGCCTCTTCGGCGTAGGACGTGTCGTACACCTCGGTCGAGTAGCCGTGACGTTCGGACCACCGGAGGTACATCCGCATCAGCATCTCGGCGAAATCGGCCGCGTCCACGCCGCCGGCCTCCGACCGGATGGTGACCAGCGCCTCCCGCTCGTCGTATTCCCCGGAGAGCAGGGTCCTGACCTCTTGGGCGTCGATTTCCCGTTGCAGTGCAACGAGTTCCTCCTGCGCCTCGACCAGGGTGTCCGGGTCGTCATCACCGAGTTCGAACAGCACCGAGAGGTCGTCGAGCCGCTGCCGGAGGTCCCCTATCCGCTTCAGCTCGGATTGCGCGTGGGACAGCTTGCTGGTGACCTTCTGGGCGTTGTCCTGGTCATTCCACAGGTCGGGTGCGCTCGCGGCATCGGAGAGCTCGGCGATGGAGGACCCCAGTTTGTCGACGTCCATCACAGTTTCGATGCTGGTCAGGGTGGTGTCCAGGGCCTTGACCGCGGCTGCGTCGTCCAGATTCACAATGCGTCAGCCTACGCGGCCGGACCGACCCGACCGGTCCACCCGATCTCTACGCTTCACCCGGGACCGCACCCGTGGTGCGATCAGAGGCGGCACCACCCTGGAGTCGCTCATCGCCCTGGCCGGCCGACGCCGACTGGTGGCAGAAAGGCGGCCGTGACCGACGAAATCGCGGTGCTGATCAACCCGAACGCCGGGTGGGGCCGCGGCCAGAAGGTAGGTGAGGCCGTCGTTGGGGGCCTGCGGGCCGCAGGGGTCCGAATGCGCGCGTTCGTCTCACCCGAGGAGGGGCAGGGCGCCACGTTCGCCGCCGACGCGGTCGCACAGGGTTGTCACGCACTGGTGGTGTGCGGCGGAGACGGCTTGGTCCACACGGCGCTGCAAGTGGTGGCGCAAACGTCGGTGCCGTTGGCGGTGGTCCCGGCGGGTGCCGGCAACGACTTTGCTCGGGCGTTGGGACTGCCGCTCAACGACATTCCCGGTGCCATTGCCACTGTGCTGGGTGGGCCGGACGCGTTCGATTGATCTGGGTCGTTGTGACGGCCACTGGTTCGGCACGGTGCTGGCCGCGGGGTTCGACTCCCGGGTGAACGACCGGATGAACTCGTTGCGCTGGCCGCGCAGCCGGCTGCGGTACCACGCCGCGATCATCCGGGAACTTGCCTCACTCAAGCCCCTGCCCTTTGTGCTGACCCTCGACGGGCGCGATCTCGCGGTGGACGCGATGCTCGTCGCCGTCGGCAATGGGTCGACCTACGGCGGGGGGATGCGCATTTGTCCAGCGGCGGACATGACCGACGGATTTTTCGACGTCACGGTGGTGACGGCCATCAGCCGCGCCACCTTCGTCCGGCTGTTCCACAGCGTCTACTCGGGTCGGCACGTGAACCGCGCCGAGGTGCTTACATTCCGCGCCCGCTCGGTCGCAGTGTCGGCCCCCGGGGGTGAATGGCTACGCCGACGGCGAGTACTTGGCCGGTCTTCCGATCACGTGTGCCGTCGTTGACAAGGCCGTTCAGGTGCTGGTTCCGCAGGATTCGGATGTGGGCAGCTAAAGAATGGTCGGTCAACCGCCCGGTTCGACCAGCACGATCCGGTACTCGGTGACGTCGAAAGCGTCGTTGCTGGTGGCGGCCAGCGTCGTCGTGCCGGTGACCCCGGTATTCGACTGCCAGCTGACATTCCAGGTGCTGGTGGCGGTGATCGGCCAGGTGCCGGTGCCGTTGGTTCGCTCCCTGAGTGATCGCCAGTGAAACATGTAACCGCACGGGGGCTCTGCTTTCCAGTCGAACCCGGGCGGTGGCGGGGTGCCGGCTCCCTGGCAATTCACGGTTGCGGGCGGTCCGGAATGGTAGCCATTGCCGTGGGCGGCCGGTTCGCCCAGAGTCCACGCGGTGGAGGCGAGAGTCGCGGTTGCCGTCACCGACACGGCACCGGCGGTGACGGTCACCGTCTGCGGGCCGGGATCATCCGTCCACAGCCAGGTCCACAGATTGACGGCCACGGTTGAACGATCAGGACCGACACCGATGATCGGTTTAGGTATCCGCAGTTCTCGGGTCGCTTCTTCTGCCAACGTGACAGGGTCTGGCGGCGCGGGCGGTAATCCAGTGTCGTTCCGAACATAACGAACAGCCAGGAGCGCGCTACCCATGCCGGTTGTGTCGCTGGAAGGCGCTCCGCAGCTGAGGGCTTCGAGTATTCCAAGTGTTGGATCCTGGCCCGCCCATCGCGGTGAGTTAGCTGGTTCATTCAGTGACCGCCACGAACAAATTGCTTGATCGCGATCTACCGCCTTATCTGTAGAATCCGAACCGCTGGACCCCGTACCGGATTGCGAGGAATCTCCGGATGCGCTTCCCGCAACTCTGACTGTTATGCCTACGTGCGAGTGATCGGTCGTCGAGTTCGAAGGTACAACTGCAACATTCGGATTCGGCTCATCACTTGGACCAGTCGTAGGTGGAGGGATGGATAAAGATAAGACTGATACGATCAGGGCAACTGACCATGCCCATCGGGTCCCACCCAAAGTTTCTAGCATGGTGTATCCAAATAGTAGATTTGCTGTACTCTCCAGACAGCGTCAGATCCTTTGGAGAAGGTTGCACGCATGGCATCTTTGGCAACCCCGACTGTCAGCTTCTCGCCTGTAGCCGCATTCATCGAACCAAAATGGCTCTGGTCCTGACAGTCGGCCAGTGTGGCTATTGATTTTCCTGCGATACTCTCGACGAAGGAAACATCATGCCCGACGTCACCGTAGATTTCAAGACCACGTTGAACTTGATCCGTTGCGTCTGCAATGACTTGTGAAACCGTTGGTTCGACAGCGACCTCCCCAACCGTTGGTACCCACTCAGCTTGCGGGGATCGGAAAAGGGTTGGATAGATCCTCCAGAATCGTACCCATTGGGCTTCAATGGCGGCCTGGTCGACGGCCTCGTCGGACGCTAAATCGGACGCCTTCGTCAGAAGATCGCCCGTGCTCTGGGCTTCAGAAGGGGGGGAAACCGATTCCGTTGTGATTGTGGAAGCCCCTACTGAGGACGTGGTCGCGGGATTCTGTAGAGGAAGGGTTCCTGAAACGGACGGAGCCTGCGGACTCGTGGCGGATCCCGTCGGGGCCGGCGTCATCGCGACGGCTTCCCCGCCGGGGGTCAACGGGGTGGTCGAGGTCGACGCTGACGGTGCACTCGTCGTGCACCCGGTGATGACCAGTAACCCGATGCCCACGCACCATATTCGCAACAGTGGTCGGTATTTTCTCATGTCAGAAAAGCCCCTCCTGGCGTCCGGACATCCGGCTCCTGAGCGGGCGCCGCGGTGTTTTCCCGGTTGATCGGCCGGCTGCTCGACGTCACCGTGCTGCGCAGCGTCGGGGCCCCGAACAGCAAACCGAAGGTGATGGACGCTTCGGCGCTGCACGTCGCGTCGACAGATTGATTACCCAGTCCCACGACGGCGGTGACGTCGGGTGCGCGAACCCGCAGGTATTCGCGGGCTGCCTGTATCGGTCCTGCCGCACTGCCGCCTTGTGTCGAGTTCCGGCGTGGGTCCAGGGCACCGACCGCGGCCGCAACCGCCCCATCGCAGACCCGTTGCAGCCGCTGGCCAGCAAGGAATGCCGAACCTACGGCCGTTACCCCCGCGGTCAGCAACAGCAGGCACACCATCATCCCGATGACCAGGGGAGTAACCGATCCCTGGTCGACGACTGGCCTGAAGATGAGGGGTTGGCCCCGACCGCCGACGTCGCCCTGATGCCCCAATCCTTTCACGTGCCCTCGCGGAAATCCCCGACGTGCAGGGTGAAGACGCCCGTCACGGTGTTCTGGCTCCCGGAAACGACCGAAGGCACCCCCGGCAGCGAAACCACCGCAATCACGCATATGTCATAGACCGATCCTGGTTGCAGTGTTGGAACTACCTCCGGTCCGGACTGGCAGTCAACGCCACTCCGGACGTAGCGGAGCCGCATCTGGTCGGTGGACACATTCTGGTCGGCGAGCGCGAAGCGGGCGATCTCCTCAGCCCGCGACATGCCAACGGGCACAGAGGGGGCCGCATCCATCACGCGCCCGGCGTCGCGTGCCCCTTGGGTCACGGCGAACGTCGACGCCTGGATCCGCAGCAACGCGGCGAGGATGTACACCGTGGGCACCAGGATCAGAACCGCCAGAAAGACGATCTCGATGAGTGCGCGCCCGGCGTCGGGGTCCGCGATCGCCGAGTCCCCAGCGACTGGGCCTTGTTTCATCCGATGCTCTCCTTGGCCGAATGCCCGGTGACCCGAATGGTCGGCAGGACCCCGTCCAGCAGGCCGATGATTCCGGGAGCCTGCATCGTGCAGTCGACCGTCACGAGCAGACCCTGCTCCCCGGAGGAGCACTCCACGGTGCTTCCAGTCCGTCCTGTCATGCCGTCACCAAGAAGGTCCCTGACGTGAGCGGCTGCCCCAGCAGCGGGAACGTTGTAATTGGCGGCAAGGCGAGCGGCATCAGCGGCGGCCGATGTGAGCAACGTCCGGGTATAGGCCCACAGCCCCACCGACAGCAGCGCCAGAAACAGCATCAGCAACAGCACGAGAACCAGGGCAAACTCTGCCACGGCCGACCCGCGGTCGCGGTCACGGTTCCCTCTGATTTCGACTTTCGCGGTCCGCTGGTACCCGTCGAAACCCGCTGGGTCGGCGCGATCGGTGCGCTGCGTGAGCGGCCGAGGGTTCAGCCAGCGTTGGAGACTCTGGCGAAAGCGTCCGTCACGGCGTTGATCATCTGCGTCTTGAATACAGCGAGCAGCGCAATCACGATGATTGCCGTCATCACGGTAATCATGACCCACCCCGGGACGTCGCCACGATCGCGATCGTGGTCGTCGCTCCCGGCCGTCAGCTGCTCCAGGTGAGTCACAGCGGCTATGGTCGCCGCCGTCAGCCAGACCTGCAGCGCATGAATCCTCGTGTTCATTATTTCCTCCTTGGCGCAGTGACCGCGACGCGTGCGCGGCCGTGGTGTGATTCATTGAGCGACTGCCGTGATCGCCAGTAATCCCGGATACAGGGCGAACAGAATAGTGATGGGCAGAACCAGAAAAACGACGGGTACCATCATTAGAATTTCCTTTCGGCCACCCGCCTCCAACAATTCACGTTTGCCGAGAGCGCGGACGTCGGCCGCCTGGGCCCGCAGCACATCTGCCAGGGGAGTCCCGCGCTCGATGGCGACGGCCATCCCGTCCAAGAACCGCGCGAACGGTTCCAGGGCGGTCCGGTCCCGCAGATGGGTGATGGAGGTGAGGAACGGCGTTCCGGCCCGGGTCTCAGCCAACACCCCGGCGAGCTGGGCGACCAGTGGACCTTGGGCCAGCCGGGTGATCCTGTCAATGGCGCTCATCGGGCCCTCGCCAGCCGTGACGGCCAATGCCAGCATCTCGGCGATGACCGGAAATTCAGCGATGATGTCGGCATCCTGTTTACTGACCGCTTCACTGAGCCGCCAATCGCGGCCGAGCACTCCGGCAATTGCACAGACCCCGATCAAGAGCACCAGGATGACCGGATTGGACTGGCCGAGCAGGACTGCCAGGAATCCGATGCCAGCTCCGGACACCGCTCCGATGCAACCCCAGACCACCTGCTCGATCCGAAATTGATCCACTGTCATGGGATTGCCCAGTGCGGCCAACCGGCGGTCGACCGATCCCCGGCCGCCGACCACCTTGTCAATAAAGCGAACCGCATCCCGCAGTAGGGGCGCGGTCAGCCGGCTCATCGCGGTGGCGGTACTTCCACGGGTGGGCCCGGCCAGCAGCTCGGAGGGGCGGGCCGTGTCCGTCAGGTAGGGCGCAATGCGATCGGACATCGTAGGGCGCCGCAACGGCGGTGAGGCCAGGATGGCCACGAGCAACCCGGCGGCCGCCGTCCCGCCAATCAGGGCACCCAGCACCATCACGTTCATCTCAACACCCGCCGGTCCTCTGGCAGGCGGCCGATGTGAGTCATCAAGCGGTAGGCGATCAGCGACAGTGCCGCCCCCACCAGCAGAATGATCGTTCCGGTCGGAGTGTCGTACGCCTGCAACGTTTCTCGTTGGGTGGCCAGCAGGACCAGGACCAGCCATGGTGCCGCGACCGCCATCCGGGCTGCATTCACCGACCAGGACTGGCGGGCCAGCAGTTCGGCCCTGGTACGGGCGTCATCGCGCAGGAAGCCCGACAAAGTCGACAGCAGCCGCCCCAAATCTGTGCCGCCGACTTCCCGCGCGACCCGCAGTGATTCGCAGACCCGGTCGCCGACAGGATCGGCCAGCGCGGCCTTCAGTCGGTCCAGGGACTCATTGAAGCGGCCGGTGGTGCGGTAGTCGGAACCGAACTGCCGGAACGCATCTCGCAATTGCTCGGGACCGCGAACGCCGATCGCGGACAACGCTTCGGGCAGGGACAGGCCGGCGCGTACGCCAGAGGTCAGGTTGTCGACCACCTCGGGCCACAGTTCGCGAAGGTCCGCCTGCCTCTTGTGCCGCAGCCGCGCCACCAACAATCGGGGTAGGGAAAAGGCGAACAAAGCAAAAATTCCCGTTACGCTGACCGATTGCGTCAACGCTATTCCAATCACGCCGACCAGAGATGACGCCAGGAATTGCAGCGCAATTAATTGCCCAGGGGTGACCCCGGGCAGACCGGCTTGGATCAGGTGCTCCCGGGTGCGGTCGGATCTGACCCGTCGCGGTCGATCAGCCGGTCTGCTGGAGAAGCCGTGCCACACCAGCAGCGCACCGAGGCCGGCCAGAAGACCGAGAAACGCACCCATGATTCACCACCCTCGGCATCGCGATCGGCAGACGATACCCACGGCAGTGGCGAAGAAAAAAATCTCACTCCCCGTAATGTGGATAACTTTTCGTCGTAGCGGAGCGCATCCTGTCGGTGACGTAGGCGAACCATCCGCAGGAACGGACGGATTCGTGGAATTACCCCGAGAACGTGGATTTTCGCGCGCTCAGCGTGCATCAATCGGGTGGTACGGCCCCAAAGAGTGAGTTGACTCGGCGCCGCATCCGATGCCTCGGTGATACCGGGATCAAACAGTGTGTCAGTGGAGTTCGACGTCGGGCAGCGTCGGCATGACGACCCCGGGATCGCGGTGTAACAGTGCAGCTCGGGTCAGTGAGGCGCTGCCGAACCGATCCCGGACGTGATCCACGGCGGCGTCGAGGGCGACTCCGTCCGATGCCGTGAATGGCAGTTCGGGTTGGGCCTCGCCCTGATCCAGGTTTCCGACGGCGATTCCGATCAGCGTCAGGCCGCGGCTGGCGATCAATGGCATCGCCGAGCTCAACAGTCCGCGGGCGACAGAAAGGATGACAGCAGTGTCAGCGGTCGAAGAGGTGAATGTCCGGGAACGGGTGGCCCGGGAAAAGTCGTCAAAGCGCAGCCGGAGCACCAGTGTGCGGCCGGTCCGATTTGCCGTCCGCATCCGTCGCGTCACCCGATCGACGAGAGTGAGCAGTACCGCGTCCATCTCCACCGCGCTGTGGCGACCGCGGCCGATGGCGCGTTGAGACCCCATCGAGCGACGCCGCCTAGCCGGTTGCACCGGCCGTAGATCATGGTTGTGGGCCAGTGCATGAAGGTGCCTGCCCGCTGCCCGTCCCACTATCGAGACCAGCCCCGCCTCGCCCAGCTCCGCTACCTGGCCGACGGTATGAATGCCGAGGGCCCGCAGCCGCTCGGTGCTCTTGGGTCCGACTCCCCACAGCCGTTGCACGGGCAGCGGGTGCAGGAAGGCCAACTCGCTGTCCGGTGGGACGACCAGCAACCCGTCCGGCTTGGCCACTCCGCTGGCCACCTTGGCCAGGAACTTGGTCCGCGCCACCCCGACCGTGATTCGAAGTCCAACCCTGCGGAGCACCTCCGCGCGCAGCCGCTCGGCGATGTCGACCGGGCTGCCGGACACCCGGCGGAGTCCTGCGACATCGAGGAACGCCTCGTCGATGGACACGCCTTCCACCAGCGGGGTGGTGTCCCTGAAGACCTCGAAGACCGCACTGCTCGCGCGTGAGTACGCCGCCATCCGGGGTGAAACGATCGTGGCCTCCGGGCAGAGCAACCGCGCCGCCCGTCCGCCCATGGCTCCGCGCACCCCCCTCGCCCTTGCTTCGTAGCTGGCGGCCAGCACGACCCCGGCCCCGACGATGACAGGGCGCCCGCGCAGTCGTGGGTTGTCCCGCTGCTCCACGGATGCGAAGAACGCGTCAAGATCGGCGTGCAGGATGCTGGACTCCAGGCGAGGTCTGTCGGGCACGAACACATGTTCGCATTATTGAGGATGATGCGCTACTATCTCCCTCGTGAGCATGGTTGACGCGGGTGCAGGACGGCAGCGCTTGCCGGATGCGCCGCTGGGGGCACCCGGGTCACCCGCACTAGAAGCGGTGAGCCAGCCCCCGACGAACGTGCTCCCGATAGGCTGCGAGGGACTATCCGCAGGACGAGGTGGGGCTCGAGGCCGAGCTGACGGAATGAGAGGGGCGGCATTGATGGCTACTGCTTCGCCGTCGCTCTTCTCGCCCGGGTCGTGGTCAGAAGGTAGCCGGATCGCATCGATCCTCCGCAAGGAAACCGTCGGCGGTGCACTGCTGTTGCTGGGTACGGTCATCGCGCTGATCTGGGCCAATTCGGCCGGGTCGGCCGGCTATTTCTCGTTGCTTGCGACAGAGGTCGGACCGGAGTCACTGCATCTGCATTTGCCGTTGGCCACCTGGGCGGCGGATGGCCTGTTGGCTGTCTTCTTCTTCGTGGCGGGACTGGAACTCAAGCGCGAGTTCGTGGCAGGCGATCTGCGCAATCCACGGCGCGCTGTGCTCCCGGTCGCAGCCGCCGTTGGTGGCATGGTGGTTCCCGCCCTGGTGTACGCCGCGATTGGCGGGGCTACCGGACCGCGGGGCTGGGCGATCCCAACTGCGACTGATATCGCTTTCGCTCTGGCGGTTCTCGCCGTCATATCCACCCATCTACCGAACGCCCTGCGCACGTTCCTGCTCACCCTTGCGGTGGTTGACGACCTGCTGGCGATCACCGTGATCGCGCTGTTCTACTCCCAGGATCTTCATCTGCAGTGGTTCTTACTGGCCCTGGTACCCCTGGCCGGCTTCGCGTTACTGCTGCAACGGGGGATCAGCAGTTGGTACCTGCTGTTGCCGCTGGCCTTCGTGACCTGGGCACTGGTTCATGCCTCAGGTGTGCACGCGACGGTCGCCGGCGTGCTGCTGGGTTTCACCGTTCCGGTGAAGCCGAGACGACGGGACAGTGCGCCGAAGGGGGTGGGCCTGGCCGAACATTTCGAGCACCTGGTCCGGCCGGTGTCGGCGGGCTTCGCCGTGCCGGTGTTCGCCTTCTTCTCGGCCGGCGTCGCCATCGGTGGCTGGTCGGGAGTGACCTCGGCGTTGTCGGATCCGATCGCGCTCGGCATCGTGGCAGGTCTGCTGGTGGGCAAGCCGGTCGGGATTCTGATCGCGTCTTACCTGACGTCCAAGGCCATGCGGCAACCGCTGCAGAAGGGACTGACCTGGCCCGACGTCACCGGTGTGGCGATCATGGGCGGCATCGGGTTCACCGTCTCATTGTTGATCGGCGAACTCGCCTTTGGCGGAGGCTCCGCGATCGACGATCATGTCAAGATCGCGGTCCTCACCGGATCGCTGGCCTCGGCCCTGGTGGCAGGTGTGTTGTTGCGCATTCGGAACCGGCGCTACCGACAGCTGTGTGACGAGGAGAGTCGGGACGACGACAACGACGGCATTCCGGACGCCTACGAGCGCGAGGAGTTTCCGCAGGCGCCGTGAAACCCCGGTTCGCGCGCCGGTATGGTCCGCAGCACTGTCCACCGATGATCGACCACCGATCATCTGTCCACCGAGCATCTGTCCCCCTTCATCTATCCACCCTTCACCTGTCCACCGATCATTAAGGCGCCGGAGCGGAGTCATGACAACATCGCGGGTGGCCCTGGTGCGCGAACCGTCGGGCCGGCTCGCCGACGGCCTTGTTACTCATGTCGATCGGGCGCCGATCGACGTGGCAGCCGCTCGGAGGCAATGGGAGGCGTACGTCCGCGCGCTCACCGAAGCCGGCTGGCAAACCCAGGCAGTCGAGCCGGCAGATCATTGTCCTGACGGGGTGTTCGTCGAGGACACCGTGGTAATGGTCGGCGGCACGGCCGTACTCACTAGTCCGGGCGCGCCGGAGCGGCGACCAGAGGTGGACGGCACCGCAGCAACGTTGGCAGACCTGGGCTATCCGATCGCCAGGATCAGCGGCGGAACCCTGGACGGCGGTGACGTGCTCAAGGTCGGCAGCACGGTCTACGTCGGCCGAACGCTGCGAACCGACGCCGGTGGAATTGCCTCACTGCGAGCGATCTGCGCTGGGTTGGGCTTCACGGTGGTTGCGGTACCGGTGACCAGGGTGCTGCACCTGAAGTCGGCGGTGACTGCCCTCCCGGATGGTTCGGTGATCGGCTACCCACCCGTGGTCGACGACCAGGCTTTCTGGCCGCATTTTCGGCCGATGCCAGAAGAGGCTGGGTCCCACGTCGTCGATCTCGGCGACGGCCGGCTGCTGATGGCCAGTTCGGCGCCCCGGTCGGCGGCGCTGATCGCCAACCTCGGTTTCGAACCCGTGGTGGTTGACATCGGCGAGTTCGAAAAGCTCGAGGGGTGCGTGACGTGCTTGTCGGTGCGACTACGTATGGCACCGGAACCGGCGTGACGACGATTCCGATACACATGCCGGGGCAGTGGTCTGCACCGGGAGGCTTCGCCGCGAAGGAGTGCCCGTTTGTCGCGACCGTCTTCTGGCCGTCTCGGCCGGACGGGTGCAAGATCGTCGAGGGCAATGCCGAGCAATGCGGCCGCCGGTTCACCGGCAGTTGGCATCCGCACCACCGGTTTGACATCCCATCACCGTGCTGAGAGGACTGGCGTGAAGAAGGTCATCAACGATCCCACCACCGTGACGACGGAGGCCCTGCAGGGCATGGCCGAAGCCCATGGCGACTTGATCACCGTGCAGCTGGACCCGGCGTACATTGCCCGCGCTGATGCGCCGATCACGGGCAAGGTCGCCCTCGTCTCCGGCGGCGGTAGCGGGCACGAGCCGCTGCACGGCGGTTTCGTCGGGGCCGGGATGCTCGACGCAGCCGCCCCCGGGCCGGTTTTCACCTCACCCACCCCTGATCAGGTTCTGGCCGCGACGCAGGCCGTCAACGGTGGCGCCGGCGTCCTGCACATCGTGAAGAACTACACCGGTGACGTGCTGAACTTCGAAACCGCGGCGGAACTTGCCGATGCGGAGGGCATCGAGGTGAAGGCGGTCGTGGTGGCTGACGACGTTGCCGTGAAGGACTCGACCTGGACGGCCGGCCGTCGCGGCGTCGGCGGCACGGTGCTGGTTGAGAAGATCGCCGGGGCTGCCGCCGCGCGAGGTGACGATCTGGCGGCCGTGACGGCCGTCGCCGAACGGGTCAGCTCCCAGGTCCGGTCGATGGGCATGGCGCTCACGCCCTGCACCGTTCCGCACTCCGGCGAGCCGTCTTTCACCCTGGCCGACGACGAAATGGAGATGGGCGTCGGCATTCACGGCGAGCCGGGCCGGGAACGAATGAAGTTGGTACCGGCCGACGAGATCGTCTCCATCTTGCTGACAGCTATCGTCGAGGATCTGCCCTTCGAATCGGGCGCCACCACTTTGCTGTTCGTCAACGGCATGGGTGGCACCCCGCAGATCGAGCTGTACCTGGCCTATCACTCGGCTCGCACGTTTCTGGCTGAGCGGGGCATCGAGGTCAGCAGGTCGCTGGTGGGGAACTACATCACCTCGCTGGAAATGCAGGGAATGTCCATCACCCTGCTGAAGCTGGACGACGAGATGACCGAATTGTGGGACGCGCCCGTGCACACCGTGGCCCTGCGCTGGGGCGTGTGATCGATGAGCTGTGATGCTGCCGGGACGGTGGCCGCGATCCGCGCGGTGGCGGCCACCGTTGCCGAGCACCGGGTCGAACTCACCCATCTGGACCGCGAGATCGGCGACGGCGACCACGGCGAAAACCTCGCGCGGGGGTTCTCTGCGGTGATCGCCAAATTGGATGCCGGTGCCCCCGACACACCGGGTGCGGTACTAAAACTCGTTGCCACCACGTTGATCTCCACTGTCGGCGGCGCTGCGGGTCCGTTGTTCGGCACCGCGTTCCTGCGTGCCGCAACCTCGGTCGGTGACGCGGACACCCTGGACGGCCCTGCCGTCTCTGCTGCGCTGGCTGCTGCCCGTGACGGGGTGGTCGCCCGGGGAAAGGCGTCGGCCGGTGACAAGACGATGGTCGACGCGTTGACACCGGCCGTGAACGCTGCCAAGAATGCGGCGGGCGGGGCCAGTGTGGCCGACGTGCTCGCGGCGGCGGCCAAGGCGGCTTCGACCGGTGCGGTGGACACCACCCCCATGCAGGCGAAGAAGGGTCGCGCCAGTTACTTGGGCGAACGATCGATCGGACACCCCGATCCGGGCGCGACGAGCACGGGGTACCTGCTGGAAGCTCTTGCTGCTGCGGCAGCGCAGTGAAGGTCACCACCGGCGGCACGGGCCCGCGACCGGGTGACGGTGCCGCCCAAGCAGGGGGTGGGCAGTGACAGTCGGGCTGGTGTTGGTCTCGCACAGCACACAGTTGGCCGAAGGTTTGGCGGAGGTCGCCAGGCAGATGGCAGGTTCGGTGACCATCGTCCCGGCGGGAGGGCAGGACGACGGCTCGATCGGCACGTCGTTCGACAAGATCACCGCGGCAATCACCGAAGCAGATTCCGGCGCGGGAGTGGTCGTGCTGTACGACCTCGGCAGCGGATTCCTCACCGCGGAGACCGCGGTCGAGTTCCTGGAACCTGACCAGGCCAAAAGGGTGGTGATCGTCGATGCACCGTTCGTTCTAGGAGCGGTGTCGGCTGCAATTGCGGCCAATGTCGGTGGTGACCTCCGAGCGGTCATCGCCGGTGCCCTGGACGCCCGGTCCGCAAACGGCCCCGGCGGCGTGCGCGAGCTCAACGACTGACCTGTCAGGGCAGTCGCCCCGCGAAAGCCGTTTGGGTTGAAATCGGAGTGAAAGACGACGGAAGGATTTTCTCGATGACCGGCAGTTTGCCCTCTGGTGACGGCACCGTGGACAGCACGTCACCGGGGTCGGTGGCCGACGATGCGGCGGCCCCGGCGACCGGACTCGAACCGGATACCGCACCGGATGCGGCCGGAGCGGATCCGGCCGGGGATGACGCGGCCGGACAGGACGCGGCCGGACAAAATGAGGAGGACGCCCCGCGGCCACCGGGCCCAGAGCTCACAGAGCTGACCGGCCCGGCCGAGTCGAACGACAAAATGCGTTTGGGTACGGAGGATCTGCGGTCCAGCGAGCGCAAAACGGCGGAGGCCAAGGAGATCGCAGCTGACCTGACATCGCTGACCCGTCCCGGAGAGTCGTCTGCTTGATCCCCCTGGGCCAGGGAAGTGTCAGCTGGACACAGCCGCGGGAACAGCGGCGGCCTCGATGCGTCTTTTGACCGGCCGCGTCGCCAGCGGGAAGGTCAGGGTGAAGCAGGTGCCCATGTCGATGACGCTCTCCACCTGCACGGACCCGCCTCGAGCGTCGACGATTGCCCGCACGATCGCCAAACCCAAACCGCTCCCGGCCCGGTCGCCAGCGTTGCTGCTGGTTTCGAACACGTCGAACACCTTGCCCAGGTCGGCGGCCGGAATACCGGCCCCGCTGTCACGCACCTTGAGTACTAGGACGGTGCCTCCAGACTCGGCCTGGATAGTGATTTCGTCGCCGTCCTGGGTGAACTTCACCGCGTTCTCCAGCAGGCAATCCAAGGTTGCCTCCAGCCGCTCCGGGTCTGCTGGGATCACTCCGACGTCGCTGGTCGTCGTCCAACGCCGGTTGGCGGTCACCGACCACCGGCGCGCGACGATCCCGACCAACTCATCGACGTCCACCGCGGTCTGTGCCGATGGCTGCACGACTCGGACCAACGTCAACAGGTTGGTGGCCAGCGCCGAAGCCTTCTCCAGTTCGCCGACCACCACCTCCGCATCGGCCCGGGTATCAGGATCCTCGGTGGAATCGGCGATGAGTTGGGCGAATCCCCGGGCGATGGTCAACCGGGTACGAACTTCGTGGGAGCCGAATCTTGCCGCGGTTTCTCGTTGCGCCGTCAGCCGCCGCTCCTCGGTTTGCATCGCCAGCAAATTCTCACGAGCCGCCCATTGACGATTGACGTGCCAAATAAGCAATGCCAGGATGACGCCCATCAGGATGATCTCGCTACATTCTGACCAACCGATGATTTCTGAGTTTGCGTGCAGGATCAGCGGGATTCCGGTGACCACCGTGATCGCGCCGAAGACCGTCCAGGTGAGTCGCCTGGACCATGGCCAGAACCCGAATAGCAATGCGAAGCTCGCCCAGATCAGGTGGTAGGGGATCGTTTCCTCGCCGGCCAAGGTAAAGACCAGCACCGCGTTGACCAGGGCGAAAGCCAACCAGCACAGGGAGATCCAGAGCCTAGTGCGCGACAAGGCGGTAGCCGACCTTTCGTACGGTTTCAATCCTGCCATCGGTCAATTTCCAGCGTAGCCTTTTCACATAAACGTCGATGACGTTGGTGCCGCCGTCAAACGACGTGCCCCACACACTCTTCATCAGTTCGGCCCGCGAGCACACGTCCGGTGCCCGTTGCAACAAATAGGAGAGCAAAACGAATTCGCGTTGGGTCAACTCCACTCGCTTGCCGCCGGCAACGATCTCCCGCCGTTCGACGTCCAGTTCAAATCCCGACGCCCGCACGTGCCTGGGTGGCCACGTCGGATCGGGGGGCGGCGAGTCCCCAGGCCTGATTCGCGCGCGAATGCGGGCGACCAATTCGGCGTTGGCGAACGGCTTGGCCAGGAAATCGACGGCGCCGCCGTCGAGTACCCCGACCCTGGTGGCGATCTGCGTGACCGAGGAGAGCACCAGAACACGACTGTCCGGACGAGACGCCATCAGATCGGTCAGCACTGCTTCGCCGCGCATGTCGGGCAGGATCAGGTCCAGCAGGATCAGGTCAGGGTTGAGGTCGCGGATGGCTCGGAGCCCCTCGGCTCCGGTTGCCGCCGCCGTCACGGTGTAACCCGCTGTAGTCAGGATCCGCGACAGCAGCCGGGCCAGTGATGGCTCGTCCTCCACCACCACAATGTGATTGGTCACTGCGGCCCCCGTGTTCGAGGTGATCGCAGTCCCCGTCCGAGCGATCACAGACATATTTCAGCAAGGTGTTCGTAGCACAGAGTGGGCAACTCGCACAAGGGATCGGCCGATCGGCCCCTTGTATTCACCTTTTCGAGCACGCATCTCACGATTAGTAGCAACTCAGCCGCGGAGACCCCCGGCGTCAGATGACAGATCGGTCAGAAACGCGAAGCACTGATCGGCGGGCCGGATAATGCCGGGCCAAACTGTGAGAGCGGTCACCGTCAGTAGTTCTTGGGATGCACAGTGCGAGCCCGATGACAGTTCATTCATATACGGCTCTTTGCTCTCTCACATGCCGCAACCTCAAAAGCGATTCGCCAACGGAGCGGACGGTTCAGCGGTTCGAGGAGAGCGGCGTGCGCACACCACCGAGTCAGTACAGGCGCCACAGTCAACTGCGGCGCGCCGGTTACCTCCACCGCGCACTAGCCATCGCGGCGGCGACGAGCATGGTGGTGGCCCTGGCGGTCGCGACGCCGGCCGCCGCCGGCGTGCCCGCGGTCACCCGGGCACCATCGCAGGCCGCGGCCACCGCTGACCCGGGCGGCATCACCCTGCATGTGCAGAGCGCTCGAACCGTCAACGACAAACCTAATTTTGTCCACCAGGGCGACGTCATCCCCGCCTACAAGTGGCTGATCAACGCAGACGACACCGGCAACCCGGGGACGGCCGCCGCTCAGGGCACCGAGAACTGCCTGCCGGCAACTGCTCAGGGGGGCAGCTCCAACCCCGACTACGCCGACACCTGCCAGTGGCCGTCGGTACGCAACACCTCGGGTTCCGCGCCAATCATTGCGCAGGGCGATGAGAGCACCCTCAACGACGGCACTGCGCTGACCAACCTGCCCGCAGGCAGGTACCTGATCTCGGTCACCGCGGACGGGTTCAAGATCGACGGCAAGCACTTCACGGTCGCCGGCGACACCCAGAAGGTCACCGTCGCAATGAATCCCACGCCCTTGCCGCTGACCACCCTGCAGATCGAGGTGTTCAACGACAACGCCCCGGTCGACGCCACCTACGAGGTGAACGCCGAGCAGGGCCTGGCCGGCTTCACCGCCCATCTGAGCGACGTGCTGGGCACGGTCAGCACCGACTACTACGGAAACGCGTTGTGCACCAAGTACATGCACACCGACGGGACCACGACCTACACCGATGCGGCGAAGCCCAATCTGCGGATCGCCTTCGACGGCAACAACAAACCGATTGTCGACCCGGCGTCGACCGGTCAGTGCACCAGTAACAGCGCCGGCCTGATCAAGATCCCCAACATGGGCCCGAACAGGTACGCCTCAACGATCACGCCGCCGGCCCCGGTTGCTGGCCAGACCTATCAATGGGTGCAGACAACAACCTTGGAAGGTGGCCACGACCACGACATCTGGAGTCAGGAGGGCGCGACGGGCTTCGACACGGAGCAGACCAAGGGCGCGGAATTGGTGCCGTCGGTGCAGTTCGGCTTCGTCAAGACGCAGGCCATTGCGGTCCCGGCGAAGAACCCGCCAACCGGCGAGATCAAGGGCGTGGCCGTGGCGGGTCTGCCCTACATCGGTGGGTCGAACGGTCAGGTCGTTCCCGAGACCGGTTTTGCCGGCGCGAAATTCGACGGTCCGATCAAGCAGCCCTGGGTGGCGTTGTCGGATCTGAGCGCCGGTGACGCGCAGGTCTACGTGGGTAGGGGCGGGGTGGACGGGAAATTCGACATCACCAATGTCGCGGACGGCACCTATCAGCTCTCGCTGTGGGACGACGCGCAGGACTACATCCTGTGGAGCTTCACCGTGGAGGTGTCCGGCGGCGAGGTCGTCGACGTCGGCAACAAAATGCTCGTCGGGTGGTTCACCCACATCCACGGCACGGTCTTCGTCGACTCCAATGGCAACGGCCGGCGTGATCCGGGGGAAAAGGGTGTCCCGCAGTTCGGGCTGACCGTCCGGGAACGCGACAACTCGCTGATGGACCAGGCGACCAACGCGGCGTCGACGGATAACAGCGGTGCCTACGACATCCATGAGACCTACCCCATGGGGAAGTGGTTGATCCTCGAGGCGTTCAACACCCGGTACAAGACCACCGGTATCACCTACCAGGGCGAGAACGAGACCTCCCCGACGACGAAGCTCGGCAGCCTGGTCGACCTGAACTTCCTGCCAATCATCGGCCTCGGGGGCCAGATCGACTGGGGCGTTCAGCCCTACGACCCCGGCACCAACGGCGGGATTGTCGGCACCGTCACCTACGACACCACCCGCAACGAACTCGACCCGGCCGACGCCGCCACCGAGCCCTACCAGCCTGGCATCCCGGACGTTCCGGTGAACCTGTTCGTGCCCGCTGCCTGCACCGCCGCGCCCGCGGATCAGGCCAACCAGTGCCGGCAGGGCTACCAGATCGTGCCGTTGCAAATCCCCAACCCCGCCGATGCTACGAAGATGATGAAGAACCCGGCGGCGGACCGCGGCGCGTTCGTGAAGGGCCCCAAGGTCGCCGACACCTACACCTCGGAGAAATGGCAGCCGCCCCGCGGCTGCACCGCCCGGATGTACAACGGTGACCCCTTGACCGATCAGCAGGCGCTCCCCGAGTCCGGAGCCGCGGCCAACCGGATGTGCGTGGAAGCGCCGATGATGGGCGTCGCGGTCGGCCCGAGTGACGCGACACCGGGGGCAGCGTCGCAAACGGTCAACGGCAACTACGGTTTCGCCACCTCGACGATCAACTTGTACGCGCCCGGGAATCCGAAGAACCCCGCCCCGAACCGTGACCTGCCGCTGTACGCGGACCTGGGCCCGGCGGGTTACCAGGACGAGGACCTGCCGGCGCTGGACTACATCGTGTCGGTGGACATCCCGAACGACCCGGTCGACGGCCGGCCGATGTACAAGGTCACCAGCGAGGAAGATGTCAACGTCTTCGACGGTGACTCCTACCTGCCGCAACAGAACTATCCGCCGACAACGCCTGCGGCGGCGAACGACCCGGCCGGGCCGCCCAAGGCCAACCCGCTTCCGCCGACCCAGCCGCCATCTCAACAGGCAGGGATCATCTCCCCGTGCACCGGTGCACTGCACACCGTGAAGGTCACCAACCCCGCCTTCCTCGCCGGCGGCGGCAGCCCGTTCGAAGGTCAGGACAGGCCGTCCTGCCAGGACAAGCTGGTCACCGTCCGCACCGGGCAGGCCACAGCGCCCAACTTCAACCTGTTCACCGATGTGCCACTGCCGACGCACTTCTGGGGCCTGACCCTCAACGACCTCGGGTTGACCCTGGACAAGCGCAGCGTCAATTACGGTGAGGCGCAGGGTCTTCCATTCGTCCCGGTAGGTTTGTACGACTGGGCCGGTCGGTTGGTCGACACCACCCACACCGACTTCAACGGACTCTACGAGGCGCTCGAACCGTCCACCGATACCTTCAACTGCCCGGTCCCGGCCGGACCGTGCCCGAACATGTACCGGTTCGTCGGCAATGACCCCGGACAACCAGGCGCGCTGAATCAGGACTACAACCCCCGATTCCGCACCATTGCTACCAATTTCCAGGGCTGGCCAGGGCTGTTCACGGTCACCGACGAAGCACCCACCCAGGTCGCGACGACCGCGCTGGCCCCGGATACCACGGTCGCGAACCCGACGATGTGCGACCTGGGGCCGAAGGCCCCGCAACTGCTCGCGGTGGACCGGCCGTACGTGCGGCAGTCGACCCCCGCAGACGACCGCGTGGTGACGATCACCGGTACCGGGTTCGGAGACACGCCGGGCACGCTGAATCTTCGAGGCAAACCCGTCGCGGTGAGCAGTTGGACCGACGGAAAGATCGGGTTCACCGTTCCGGATGCCGGCGCAACCTCCATGTTCGCGGCCGGACCCGCAGCCATTTCCATCACCCGCGCCGACGGTGTCAGTAGCTACAACGGCCTGACCCTGCAGGTCCTGGACAAGGTGTCGGCAAAGGTTCCCGGGACCTCAGCCACCAACCCGCTGTTGGCCGAAGTCGGCCCGGGTAAGCCGTTCTCCACGGTGCAAGCGGCCCTGGAAAAGGCGAACCCGACATCGGCCAAGAAATTCTGGCTGGTCGTGGTGTGGCCGAACACGCAGTCGACGGTCAATCCGCGGGGCGAGTACACCGAGAACCTCATCGTGCACCACCAGGTGCATATCCAGGGCGTCGGTCCGGGCGGCTTCGACGCTGCCGGCGGGTTCGTCCCGGGCTCGATCATCGACGGTTCAGGATTCAACGCCGACAACCCGGCCGGGCTTGCCTGGGTGACGTTGCTGGGTCGGTTGAGGTACTCCGGGAATCCCGCCGTACCGGACGCATCTGTCATCACCGTGCTGGACGATCCCGCGGGGCCCACCATGCCCTTGTCGTACCCGTTGACGCTGGACGGTTTCACCGTGACCGGTGGCGCGCAGTCCGACCTGCCGGTGAACATCAACGAGATCACCGGTGGGATCAAGACCCCCTACGGCGCGGCAGGTGCCCTCGTCACACAGGGCGGCGGCATCTACCTGCACAACAACGTCCGGGGCATGCAGGTGACGAACAACATCATCCGCGGCAACGGCGGCTCCTACGGCGGGGCTGTCCGCGTCGGTACCCCGTACGTCAACAACAACCGCAATATCAACTTCCTGTTGGCCAACAACCAGATCCGTGACAACGGTGGCACCAACCTGGCCGGTGGCGTTGGGCTGTTCGCGGGAAGCGACGGATACCAGGTCACCGGGAATGCGATCTGTGGCAACCACTCCGCCGAATATGGCGGGGCGGTCTCGGCTTTCGGGTACCAGGCGGGATCGAACGTGTCCGGGGCCAAACCGGGCGGCTCGATCACCAAGAACCGGATCTGGTTCAACTCCTCCTATGACGAGGGGGGCGGTGTGATGATCGCCGGCGAACTGCCTTCAGTTCCGACCAAGCTGTCCGAGGGCACCGGCCCGGTCACCATCGACGCCAACGTGATCCAGGCCAACCTGGCCAGTGATGACGGCGGCGGGATCCGTTTGTTGCAGGCCAGCGGTTCTCATATCGCCAAGGGCAACCCCGGCACGATTTCCATCACCAACAACACGATCGCCAA
Source organism: Nakamurella sp. (assembly GCA_965247715.1). Classification (GTDB taxonomy): domain Bacteria; phylum Actinomycetota; class Actinomycetes; order Mycobacteriales; family Nakamurellaceae; genus Nakamurella. The sequence goes on from CBDFHS010000011.1 coordinate 127,411, forward strand.
CAATGTCTCGGCGCACGAAGGCGGCGGCGTTGCCATCGACGACGCCGCCTTCGTGACCATCGTCAACACCACGATCGCCAAGAACCTGACGACGGCCACCGCGGTGACCAGCGATGGGCAGCCTGCCCCGGCCGGGCTGTCAACGGCGGTCAACAGCGACCTGCTGCAGACCAGATTGAATGACAAAGAGAAGTTCCCAGGCGCCAAGACGCTGGGCGCCACCACTTTCAGCAATCCCACCCTGCTGAACGACGTGTTCGCCGACAACCGCGCCGGCACGTTCAGCGGTGGCTGGGTCACCGGCATCGGCGGGACACTGCCGGACGGTTCACCGGGCGGCACCGAGAGTTGGGACATGGGAGTCGCGGACCTGGCCTCGGCCAACCTCGCACCCACCCACACCGTCCTGCAGGATGGCCGGCAGGTCGTCGCCGATCCGAGCAACAAGACCGGCGATCCCGGGTTCGCCGCACCCTACGACGTGACGGTGAACGTGCTGGCGTCTCGGACGTACCCGGCGTTCCGGCAGTCGGTGATCGTGGCCCAGATCCTGCCGCCGACACTGATGGGTGATTACCATCTCGCTGCCGATTCATCACCGGCCTGGGGGTTGGGTGCCGCGAGCGTCACGCAGAACTGGGGGACCCGGGCAGCCAGCGGCACCTGGAGCGGCTGGTCCTACCCGGTCACCGCGCCTCCATTAGACATCGACGGCCAACCCCGCCCCACAGCGGGTGGCACACCGCCCAACCGCTACGACGCGGGAGCGGACCAGCGAACGCCATGAGCAGCGTGTCTTCTCGCCCCCTTGCCCCGCAGCATCATCAGACCCGGAGCGCACCGTGACCGCACCCTCCCCCCGCCGGGGCCTGACCCGGCGAAGCTTCTTCCTCGGCGGCACCGGTCTGGTTGCGGGGACCCTGATCGGGTCGGACATCCTGACCGGGGGAGCGGCCTTGGCGTCCACCCGCGCAGCCGCCCCGGTTCCCGCGCCGGCAGCCGCGCGGCCCCGCAAGGAGGTGCACCTGGTCGGCACCGACGGCTGGGTGGGCATGCCGGACAACGCCCCGGCCGACCCGCCCTTCTTCCCGGACTCGTTGGCACCCAACCCGTTCAACACCTACGTGTTCGGCTTTCGGGATGTTTCCGGCTTCAGCGCCACCGAAGTAGCGGCCCAGCGGGGTAAGGCGCAGATCAGTGCGCCGATGATGTCCTTCGACGAGGAGGACGACGTGTACCTGACCCTGACGAACCTCGGTCTCCTGCAACGTCCCGACCTGTTCGACGGGCACACCCTGCACTGGCACGGCTTCGTCAACGCGATCCCGTTGTTCGATGGCGTGCCCGAGCTGTCACTCGCGGTCCCGGTCGGCCGCGACCTGACCTACTTCTACCGCCCGCACGACGCCGGAACCTATATGTACCACTGCCATTTCGAGGACGTGGAGCACGTTCAGATGGGCATGACGGGGATGGTCTTCGTCCGGCCGAAGCAGAACCGGAACCCGGTGGCCGGCCACCCCGCCGGCACCAAATATGCGTACAACGACGGAGACGGCAGCACCAGGTACGACCGCGAATTCGCCTTCATGATCACCGAACTATGGTCGGCGGCGCACTACCGGGACGCACACATTCAGGTCAACGACTGGACCGATTTTGATCCCAGCTTCTGGCTGCTGAACGGCCGGGCGTACCCCGACACCACTGCCGTTAACGGGGATCCGCTGTCGACCGCCGCAGGTCGCCTTCAGTACCAGCCGATCTCGTCACTGATTTCCTGCAACACCGGCGAGCGGGTGCTGCTGCGGTTGTCCAATCTGGGCTACCAGAACCACGCGATGTCGGTCGACAACATCGATCTGCAGATCGTCGCCAAGGACGCCAGCCTGCTCAAGGGCCGGGACGGCACCCCGAACTACATCACCACCAACACCGTCGACATCGGACCAGGTGAAAGCCGGGACGTCATCTTCACGGCGCCGACCACGCCCGGTACCTACCTGTTGTACGACCGGAAGTACTCCTACCTGCAGAACGGCGGGGGCAAGGGGTACGGCGGAATGATGACCGAAATCCGCGTCGGCGCAGCGGGTACCTACTCGCCCCAGACCAAGGCCAACACATGAGCACCTCTCGAGGAGTAGCAATGAACGGGTCGAGGCGCCTCGGTCGCCGCCGCATGCGAATGGCCGGCGCGACCGTCGCGGTGCTGCTGGGCCTGGCCACCGCCGGAGCGGCGCCACCGGCCGCGGCCGCCGCTCCGGCGGTGGGCACCGTCTGCGACACCGACCCGCAGCAGACGTTCACCTTGAATGCGGGGGGCGGGTACGTCTCCACCCCTGACGGCAATTCCATTTACATGTGGAGCTACTCCAACGCCACCCGCGGTTTTCAGTTGCCCGGGCCAACGCTCTGTGTCACCTCCGGCACCGACGTGACCGTGGTGCTGCACAACTCGCTCCCCGAGGCCACGTCGATCGTGTTCCCCGGGCAGAAGTCAGTGAAGGCCAACGGGAATCCGGCCCAGCCCCAGTTCGACTCTCACGGTTCACTGACGTCCCTGGTCCAGTCTGCCGCGGCCACCGACGGTTCGGTGACCTACACCTTCAAGGCCGGCACCCCGGGCACCTATCTCTACGAAAGTGGATCCGACGTCGACAAGCAGGTCCAGATGGGCATGTACGGAGCGCTGATCGTCCGCCCGGCCGGTCACCCTACATGGGTCAACGACCGGTCCGACTCGGCTTTCGCTGCACCGGTGACCAACGCGAATGCCAACTATCCCGGTGAGTTTCTGTTTCTTCTGGCCGAGGTTGATCCGGACGTCCACCTGGCCGTCGAGCGGAGCCAACCGGTGAACTGGAACTCCTACCGCGCGCGGTATTTCATGATCAACGGACGTAGCATGCCGGACACGATTGCGCCCAACAATGCTTCCTGGCTGCCGAACCAACCGTATTCGGCGTTCGTGCACATCAAGCCGTATGACGCTGGCAGCAACCCATTGCCGGCGACCATCCGCTACCTCAATGCCGGCACCGTCAACTACCCGTTCCACCCGCACGGCAGCGACGAGCGGGTGATCAACCGAGACGGCCATGCCTTGCAGGGACCCACCGGCCAGGATTTGTCCTACCAGAAATACGATCTCGACGTCGGCCCGGGCCAGACCCTGGATGTGCTGATGGACTGGCGGGATGTCGAGCACTGGGACTCGACCACCAATCCGTTACCGACGCAAATTCCGGCGATCACCGACCAATTGCTGGTCGGCAGCGATACCTGGTTCTCCGAGAGCGGTTATCTGGGTTCGCAGAATCCGCTGCCACCGACGATCACGTCGAACAATCAGTGCGGCGAGTACTACCACATCGCGCACAGTCACGCTCTGGAACAAGCAACCAACTACGGCGCAACCTTCGGAGGGATGATGACCATTTTCCGCATCGATCCCCCGGCCGGTTGCCCGGCACAGTGAGGGCCGCCCCAATGACGTCGAACACAGCACGCACTGCTTTGCGGAGTGGTGACGGAACCTGTCGCACGAACCGCCGTCGGGCGTCGGGCGCTGCCCTCGGTTGCCTGACGATCCTGGCGCTGGTTGCCGGCGGGAACGGGACTGCGGCAGCCGCACCTTTAACGCCGACGACCGCTTCGGTTTCTGCCGACCGGGCGGGCTACGCCGAACGCGGTATCGACGAAGGCACCCGGATCGGTGCAGCGCCCGCCGCTGCTGCCGGCGTCGCGTCGGCTAGCGCCGCACCCATGCTTAGCGCTGGTGTCGGCAAGCTGACGGCTACCGGTTGCGCCGGAACCGGCGCTGTCACCTGCGATCTGTGGGCAAAGACCGGTACGGCAACGGTTCTCGGTACCGGGGTACCCATCTGGGGATTTGCCGGGGCCGTTGACGGCATCGCGTCCGCGCCAGGCCCGGTGCTGGTCGTGCATCAAGGCGACGGGGTCACCATTACCGTGCACAACCAAATCAACGGGCAGAAGATGTCGCTGGCGCTGCCCGGCCAGGCCGCGGTGGCCTCCGATGCAGGCCCCGGTGACGACCTGTCGGGGGTCGCCACCGGGGCCTCGCGGAGCTACTCCTTCACGGCTTCGCGACCAGGCACCTTCCTCTACGAAGCGGGACACACGCCGGACGGGGCGCGCCAGGTGGCCATGGGCTTGGCCGGCGCGCTGATCGTCCTGCCGGCGGACGGCACCGCCTACGGGACCACTGGTACCGCTTACGACGACGATGCCGTTCTGGTCCTGGGGGAAATCGACCCTGCCTTGAACGCCGACCCAGTTGGCTTTGACATGCGGAACTTTAGCCCCAAGTACCGCACCTTCAACGGAAAGCCCTATCCGGAGGCGGCTCCGGTGAGTACGGACCAGGGCCACAAGGTGCTGATGCGGTACATCAACGTTGGCTCTGCCAGTCATGCAATGACTGTGCTCGGTGGTGACCAGGTGGAAATCGCTCAGGATGGTCACCTCTCGACCTATTCCACGACCGTGAGCACCGACACCGTCGAGCCGGGAGCCACTCTCGACACCGTGGTCACGATGCCATCCGGGCCCGAGGCCAAGCTCGCCGTGTACGAGCCTGCCATGCACCTGGACAACAACGGAGAGCACACCACCGACCCCCTGCAGTTCGCGTTCGGCGGCATGCTGACATTCTTGGACACCAACGCGCCGCCGCCGAGCAAGGATCTCGTCGGGCCGGTGTCCAGTCACGTCTCCGCCGCGCCCAACCCGTCGAACGCTCGTGATGACGTCACGGTGATCGCCGATCTCAGCGATGCCACGACGGGCGGATCGATAGTTACCAGGGCGGAGTTCGTCATCGACGACGCTGTCACGACCGCGGTCGGGTTCGGGGTCGCGATGACCGCGACGTTCGGCACTACCGACGTTTCCGGCGCCAGGGGGACCATTCCAGCGGTCTCCGGCGCCCCTTGCCCGGCGGCGGGCTTGCCGCCCGCGCCGGCCTTGAACTGCCTCAGTGCGGGCAAGCACACCATTTATGTCCGTGCCATGGACGCCGCCGGGAACTGGGGCGTCATCGGGTCCACCGTGCTGAACCTGCCCAAGACCGGCCCGCAGACGACCAATGGCACGGCCGTGAAGTCGCCGGCCAACGGTGCGACCGACGTGCACCTGTCAGCCACCGGGGACGACACCGCAGCCGGTGGGACCATTGTCGACGCGGAATACTTCATGGACACGCCCGCCGCCGATGGCTCCGGAGTATCGATGACCCGGAATCGGACGGCAACTGTGGTCTCTGAGGACGCCACCATTTCCGCAGTAACGATCAAGACCTTGACCGAGGGCAAACACCATCTGTTGGTCCACAGCAAGGATTCCCTGGGACTGTGGGGGCCGACGCTGGACGTCCCTCTGGCGGTCGACCTCACGGGACCGGGAGTCGACGCGGCGTCGGTGGCACCGAACCCGACGAACGGGGTGCTGACCAGCAAGAGCAACCCGGGGTACCTCACCGTCTCGGCGCAGTTCACCGACAAGGACGCCGGTGGAGCCCCGCAGAGCACCCTGACCGCCGCCGAGGCGTTCCTCGATCCGAAGGTGGCCGTGCCACCGGGCGGATCGGGCTTGCAACTGATCGCCGTCGACGGAAAGTTCGATGCCACCACCGAGGCGGCCTACGGGTTGCTGCCGATCTCGCAGATCAGGGCACTGGCCGAAGGGGCCAAGCACACCGTGTTCGTTCGCGGTCAGGACGCCGCCGGAAACTGGGGACCGTTGACCGGCGCCGATCTTGTCGTTGACCGGACGGCCCCGGCGCTGAGCGGGACGCTGACCGGCACGCCGAACCCGACCAATGGTGCAGCGAATCTCACCCTGACCGCGCCGATCGTCGAAAAGAACAACCTGGCAACGGCCGAATTCTGGATCGGCCCCGCAGATCCGGGCGTAGGTAAGGCGACCCGGATTTCGGTCGGCCTCGTGCGTGATCCGGCGGGCGACTCCGCCGTGGCGACCGTACCGCTGGACAAGATCACGCCAGGGTCCTACACGTTCAACCTCCGGGTGCAGGACACCGCCGGCAACTGGAGCAACAAGCTCGCCACCACGCCGGTGACCGTCACGAGGCCGAACCTGATTTTTGGCAGCAACTTCGAGCCCACTGATCCGAAATGGTCGGCCACCACGCCGACCCCCCCGCGCCCCGGTCCGGTGTCCTTCGCCGGCACCTTCAAGATGCCAAGTCCCGCCGAACCCGGCAGCACGCAAGGGATGGGGGTGACCCTCGCCGGTGGCAGGAATAACATCGACGGGTATGTCACCGACAACTCGCCTGCGGCTGAGACCGGTTATCACGCTCGATTTGTGTTCGACCCCAAGACCCTAACCTCTGGGACCAACGCATCGAGCACGCTGACGCTGTTCGACGGCAAGACCGGGAACAACAGTTCTGCCTTCGCCATTCAGTTCCATCGAACGGCGGCGGGTCTCAACCAGATCAGGTCGGTGTTCTCCCCGGGCGTCGGCCAGTCGGTCAACCGGCCGTGGTCCACCCTGACCACCGGCCAGCACACCATCCAGCTGGACTGGATCGGTGGACCTGCCACGCCTGGACCCACCGGTGGCTCGCTGGTGTTGAAGGTGGACGGGAATCCAGTCGACACCTTCACCGGCAACACGGCCAGCCTGAAACTCGAAACGGTGCGTCTCGGCGTCATTGGGACGACCAACACGACGACCGGTGGCAGCTCGGGGGCCGCCTGGTTCGACAGCTTCCTGTCCACCCGTTTCACCCTTCCGTAGGAGCACCGATGTCGAACAGATTCAGCAGCGCGTTCGGCAACCCACGGGTGCGTGGGCTGCTGATCAGCCTGGCGGTGATCGCGGTGGTGCTGCTGGGCATCACGGGGTACAGGGTCGCCAGCGCCCGTGCAGGCCACACCGACGACGTCGCGTTCCCCCAGAACGCCGCCATGGAGGACAGGCTGGGGGTTCGGTTCAGCCGGGTGGCGGTGGTCGGCGACGGCGGTCTGGTCACCGTCACGTATGTGGTCCTGGACAGTGAGAAGGCGAGCAGGTTCCAGTCGGATTCGGCACACCCGCCCACGCTCGTCAGCGAGTCGCGAGAAGAAAGCACGCAACGGATCTCGGTGATGAAGCAGGGACACACCATGCGGACGGGGCAGACCTACTACTTCGTCTACCAGAACACCCATGGCGCACTGCGTTCCGGGGAGCAGGCGACCATCGTGGACGCTGACGTGCAGCTCGAGCACGTGCCCGTCCTGTGACGGTCCACCCCGGCATCCGGCGGGTGCTGGCCCTGCCCGCACTTGTGTTGATTCTGTTTGCCGTACTACCGATGCCGGTCGCGAGTGCGCACGCGTTCCTGGTGGGCAGCACCCCCGCCGACGGCGCGACCCTGGACACCGCGCCGAGCGAGATGAGCTTCCAGTTCAGCGAATCGGTTGCCCTGGCGGCCATGCAGATCGACCTGGTGGACAGTCACGGTCAGCACTTCGCACCCACCGACATTCGACTCGCGGACACCGGCTCCGCAGAGAGCGACCCCGCGGCCGCCGATACCGAACAACCGGTCGAGGTCATCGCCGCCCTACCACCGTTGCCGCCGGACGCGTATCGGCTGAGCTGGCAGACTCTCTCAAGCGACGATCTGCATGTGACCAGCGGCGTCCTGGTGTTCGGCATTGGGCAGCAGGTGACGGCGGCCGGCGCCATTGAACCAACACCCCGGTGGGATGAAGCTGCCCTGCGGGCACTTCTCTTCCTGTCATTCGCCGGTGCCATCGGCGGAATCGTTGCGTCGCAACTATTCCGCCGGGTCCCGCACACCGCTCCGGTATCGTTCACGACCGAACGCTGCCTGGTGGCCGCGGCACTGTCCGCCGCGGCCGGTCTGCTTGTTGGTCTGGCCCTGTTCACCGACCAACTACTCGCTGACGGTCTAGGCCCCAGTCTGGCCGAGGTGCTGACCGGTCGGTTCGGGATCGAAGTCGCCGTCCGTGAAGCAGGTTTCGGGCTGTTGTTGCTGGCCGCAGTTCTGCTGCGGTGCAACGTGTCTGAGCGGCTGACCCTGGTGCTGGCGGGAGGTGCGGCCGCCATGGTGGCCTCCGGTACGGCAGTGATGGGGCATTCCGGGGCGGCCGGTTCGGCGACCAGGCTGCTCGCTGACGTCGCTCATGTGCTGGCGGCCGCCGTGTGGGCGGGCACGCTCATTGTTGCGGTGCTGGTCGTTCTTCCGTTGGCGAGGCGGACCGGGGGTGACGCGGTCCAAACGATGTTAGGAGCTTTCGGGCCGACCGCGGCCGGAGGGATCGCCGTCATGGTGGTGACCGGGCTCTATCTCGCCAGTGACGCGGTCGCATCGGTCGACGCACTGTTGTCCACGTTCTACGGCTGGACCCTGAGCCTCAAGCTGGTGCTGGTCGCCGGTATCGGAATACTCGGCCTGATCAACCACCGACGGCTCCGCGGAGCCGCCGGGCGGGGATTGTCCAAGCGGACCATCGTTGCCGAGACCGCCGCAGCCGCAGTGGTTCTGCTGCTGGCCGCGGTTCTGACCAGTAGTCAGCCGGCAATGGAGCCGCAGTTCGTGGCGGCGTCCGCCGAGGTATTCGGGCCGCTCCAGGACGGTGCGGCCGGCGACCTCCAGGAAACGGTATCCGTCAAACCCAATTTGCCGGGAATGAACGTGATCGTGGTGGGCGCCACCAATACCCGGCGGCCCGCCCCGGCGCCGGTGCGGGACGTCCTGATCACCGTCCTCGGGCCGTCCGGGCAACCCGCCGGACCCGTCCCGGCTTCTGCCCTGGGTGACGGGCACTGGTCGGCCACCCTGCCATTGTCGGGTGGCGCCGGCACCGTGCTTGTCGTGACAGTGCAACGGCCCGGCCTGCCGGACACGGTCTCCCGCTATCCGTGGGCGGTCGGGGCGGGCCCGGGTCAGCCGGACCGGCCGTGGTTGCTCACCGTGCCGCTGGGAACACCGCTGCGCATTTTGGCCGGGTTATCGCTGGTGCTCTGCCTGGCCGGCGGCCTGGTTCTGCTACGACGACATCGCCTACGCCGGGCCGACAATGACCCGATGGACACCGGCATGGATTCGGCCGGGGACGAATCACCGGCTCTGGAACCGCAAGGAGCCGGTGCCGGCACCTTCCGCTGATGGCGGGCAGGTACCGCGACGGCCCGAACCCCGGTCTCACCGTTCGGACAGCAGGGACGCCAGGTCGAAGCCGTATTGGACGAACCTGTCCTGGTGCGGCGGAAAGCCTTGTGCGCGAACCAGAACCCCGTCGCGGCTGGTGAAGATGTCTTCGGTCTCGATGATCCCGCTCTCGACACGTCCTGGCAGGGCAACGATCTCGCGGACCCGGCGGGAGCCTCCCGGTTCGACGCCGATCTGTACCACCAGGTCGACGCAGGACGCGACGGTCGGCACCACGAACGAATCGGTGACGTTCTCTCCGGCCAGCAACGGCAAAGTGCATAGCTTGATCACCGCCTCCCGTGCGGAATTCGCGTGCACCGAACACATTCCGGGCAGGCCGGAGTTCAGGGCGATCAGTAGATCCAGCGATTCTTCCTGGCGTACCTCGCCGACGATCATCCGGCTGGGGCGCATGCGCAAGGCTTCCTTGACCAGCCTGCGGAGTCGTATCTCACCATGGCCCTCGAGGTTGGGTTGCCGGGTCTGCATGGCCACGACGTCGGGGAGATTGGGTCTGAGCTCGAACACCTCCTCACACGTGATCACCCGCTCCCTGGCCGGAATGGAATTGATCAGGGTGTTCAGCAGGGTGGTCTTGCCGGCCTGGGTGCCGCCGGCGACGATGATGTTCAGTCCAGCGGTGACCGAGGCCTCCAGGAACCTGGCCGCGTGGGCGGTGATGGTGCCGATCGACACCAGATCGTCCAACCCGTTGGCGGCGACCACAAACTTGCGAATATTGAGGCTGAGGTGGTCCCGGGTGATATCGGGAATCACCGCGTGCAGGCGGCTCCCGTCGGGGAGCAGGGCGTCGACGAACGGTGACGACAAGTCGAGCCTGCGTCCGGAGGGCTTCAGCATGCGCTCGACCAGGTCCCGCACCTCGTCGGAGGACAGCATCACCGTGGTCAACTCGGACCGACCGTGCCGGGCAACGAAGACCCGACCGGGCTGGTTGATCCAGATCTCCTCCACCGACGGGTCATCCAGGAACTTCTGCAGCGGCCCGAATCCGGCCAGCGAATCGTAGACGTGCCGGACTGCGCCGTCCCGGTCGATCAGCGGCGGGAGCGCGGACAACGCCACGCGTTCCTCGTAGTGGGCGACGACCTCATCGATCAGGGTCCGGGTGCCCCGGCGATCCACCACCGGGTCGATGCCGCGGCGCCGGATCAGCTCGCGGACCTCGTCATGGATGTGTTCGGTGGCGGTGGCCGTTGCCATCCGTACTCCTCGCGTCCAGGAAAGCAATCCGGGAAATAGGCGTCCGACCGGCCTGCTCCGACCGGCGTGCCGGGACTCACGGTAACCGGACCTACCCTGACCCGATGCCAGATGTGCACAACGACGACGCCCTAGCGGAAACTGCACCCCCGAGGGTTCATTCCGCCACGAACGAGCACACCGCTGACCTCGCTTTGGCGCTGCGCCTGGCCGACGTCGCCGACTCGATCAGCCTGCCCCGGTTCGGGGCCGCTGACCTCACCGTCACTGCCAAACCGGACCTGACTCCGGTATCGGACGCCGACCTGGCAGTGGAACGGGCGATTCGATCCGTTCTCGCGCAAGAACGCCCGCGGGATTCGGTGGTAGGGGAGGAGTTCGGCGACCAACCCGCTCAGCAGGCGGGTGAACCTGCCGGCGTTCGTCGACGCTGGATCCTCGACCCCATCGACGGGACCAAGAACTTCGTCCGCGGGGTGCCGGTCTGGGCGACCCTGATCGCGTTGTTCGACGGCGCGAATCCGGTGCTCGGCGTCGTCTCCGCGCCCGCGCTGGCCCGGCGCTGGTGGGCCTCGGCGGGCAGTGGGGCGTGGACCAGCTTCGCGGCCGAACCAGCCACCAGGTGCCGGGTCTCCGGCGTCAGTGCCATCGCCGACGCCTCCCTTTCGTACTCAGATTTGGGTGAATGGCAAGCGGCGCAACGGGATCGGGCGTTCATGGAGCTTCACGACCGATGCTGGCGAACCCGCGCCTACGGTGACTTTTACTCGTACATGCTGGTCGCCGAAGGCGCGATCGACATCGCGGCCGAACCTCAACTGAGCCTGTGGGACGTGGCCGCGTTGATCCCGGTCGTGACCGAGGCCGGCGGCAGCTTCACCGGGATCGACGGCCAACCGTCCGGGGGGACCGTGGGCAGTGCGGTCGCCACCAACGGCATCCTCCACGGCGACGTTCTCCGGGCCCTGAACGGGTGAACCTTTACCGGAGGGGTCAGTCGGCCGGGCCGGACATTTCACTTCGAAGACCAGCGATTCCCATAGGGACTGCCCGTTCGGCCGCCAGATCACGTCCATGTAACGATTGACCGTTTACACTCCGGCGTTGTGATCCATCTGGCGCATGTCTCCAAGTCGTACAAGGCCTCCACCCGGCCCGCCCTCGACGACGTCTCCATCGACGTCGAGAAGGGTGAATTCGCGTTCGTCATCGGCCCGTCCGGATCGGGAAAATCGACCTTCCTGAGGCTGCTGATCCGCGAAGAGATGCCCACATCGGGGTCGATCGAGGTGGGCGGGCAGGACCTGGTGCACCTTCGCCGGTCCAAGGTGGCCAGCCACCGGCGGCGCCTGGGCTGCGTCTTCCAGGACTTCCGGTTGCTGACCAACAAGACAGTGGAGCAGAACGTCGGCTTCGCGCTCGAAGTGATCGGCCGCTCCAGGGCGTCGATCAAGCAGGTCGTTCCGGAGGTCCTGGAAATGGTCGGGCTGGACGGCAAGGCCAAGCGGCTGCCGCATGAGCTGTCCGGCGGTGAGCAGCAGCGCGTCGCGATCGCCCGGGCGTTCGCCAACCGCCCGTTGCTGCTACTGGCCGACGAGCCGACCGGCAACCTGGATCCGGACACCAGCGCCGACATCATGCTGCTGCTGGAACGGATCAACCGCACCGGCACCACGGTGCTGATGGCCACCCACGACAACACGATTGTCGACTCGATGCGCCGCCGCGTCATCGAGCTGCAACTGGGCAAGGTCGTCCGGGACGAGGCGCGGGGCGTGTACGGGGTGGGCCGGTAACGCACGCTGCCCCTCCACCCAGCAGCGTCCAGCCAGCAGCGCCCAGCCAGCAGCGTCCAGCCAGCAGCGTCCAGCCAGCAGCGCCCAGCCAGTAGCGCCCAGTCAGCAGCGTCCAGTGAGCAGTAGGGCGGCACTCGAGAGGAACACATGCGCGCCGGATTTGTCATCACCGAGGTCCTGAACGGATTTCGCCGCAACATCACCATGACCATCGCGATGATCCTGACCACGGCGATCTCGCTGGGCCTGCTCGGCGGCGGCCTGATTATCGCCCGGCTGACCGACCAGATGCGCGACATCTACGGCGACAAGGTCGAGGTGACGATCTACCTCACCCCCGATCAGTCGGCCAGTGACCCCGACTGCCGCCAGTCGCCCTGCCAGGACATCAGCAGGGCGCTCAAGGCGAACACCGACGTCCAGACGGTCGACTTCGAGAGCCAGGCGGCGGCTTTCGAGCGCTATAAGAAGCAGTTCGCCGGCCAGCCCGAACTGCTGGAGATCGGCACCGCGGAGGCGCTGTCCGCGTCCTTCCACGTCAAGCTGGTCGACCCGCAGCGGTACCGGGTGATCGCCGAGCAGTTCACCGGAAAACCGGGGGTGCAGTCGGTCGCCGACCAGAGCGCGTTCCTGGATCGGCTGTTCAGTCTGCTCAACGGCATCCGGAACGCGACGATCATCGTCGCCCTGATCCAGGCCCTCGCCGCGTTGCTGTTGATCTCGAACATGGTGCAGATCGCCGCGTACACGCGGCGAACGGAGACGTCGATCATGCGCCTGGTGGGTGCGTCCCGATGGCGCACCCAATTGCCGTTCATGGTGGAGGCCGTCATTGCGGGGGTGATCGGCGCCGCGTTGGCGATCGGAGGTTTGGTCGCCGCAAAGTATCTTTTCGTGGACCAGGCCCTGGGTCCCGTCATCAGATCCGGCATCCTGCCGCAGATCGATGCGGCGACGCTGGTCTGGGTCTCCCCCATCCTGCTGGGAATCGGAGCCGGTTTGGCGGCGGTGTCGGCGTACGTGACGCTGCGGCTGTACGTGCGGCTGTAGGTCGACCGGCAAACACCTTGATCCGGGCAACTACCCTGGACAGGCCATGACGACCAACCGCACACCTCCCATGCTCCGCGCGCCGGCGAACCGGGTGCCGAGCGGCCGGGTCCCGACGACCCGCAGCAGTAATCGTCCAGCGGGCCGCCAGGTCATCGCGTCCAATCGCAAGGCGCGGCACGACTACTCCATCCTTGACACCTACGAGGCCGGTATCGCCCTCACCGGCACCGAGGTCAAATCGCTGCGGGCCGGCCGGGCGTCGTTGGTCGACGGGTTCGTCACCGTCACCGACGATGAGCTGTGGCTGCGCAACGTGCACATCGCCGAGTACGCCAAAGGCACCTGGACCAACCACTCGCCGCGCCGGGCCCGGAAGCTCCTGATGCACCGGATGGAGATCGTCAGGATTGCCGGCAGGCTGCACGAGGGCGGTCTGGCGTTGGTGCCGCTGTCCCTTTACTTCATCGACGGAAAGGTCAAGGTGGAGCTGGGCCTGGCCCGCGGCAAGAAGGAGTACGACAAGCGGCAGACCATGGCCAAGCGGGACGCCGACCGGGAGCTGGAGCGATATGCCGGGCGTCGGGGCAAGGGAATGACCGACTGAATCAACACGGCCGCCCGGGGCCGCTTCGTGGTGACTGCCGAAGGCGGACGACGCCGGCCCACGGAACAGGTAGGATTAATCTGCTGTTCCTCCCCTCGGGGGTGATCGGTCTCGACAGCGTCTGTCGAGTGAGGTGAAGCGGGCCGAGGAAGGCAACGATGATCTCGTTAACCATCCGTTGCAAAAAATCAAGTGCCGACAACAGTCGCACTGACTTCGCCCTCGCCGCCTGAGCGAGTAAGGAGTCCGTCAGACCGGGGGTTTCTCCGCCCCGGATCCTGGCGCCAGCTAGGAGAATTACCGAAAGACCCGGTCACGGGGGCTTGAGGGACATCAAACAGTGACTGGGCCTGTCGCATCAGCACGTTCGCATGACTGATGGGGCCGAGTAGGGACGACGCGGACTGCGCCCGGAGAAGCCCTCACGAAGCAACGTTGGACGCGGGTTCAATTCCCGCCACCTCCACCGCATCGTGGATGCACCGCAGGATCGGCCCCGCCACTTAGGCGGGGCCGTTTCTGGTTCCCGGGCCGTTGGTATCGGCGAGGGCAGCACCCTTCCCGGCATCATTGGCTACCTCGGTGGGGTCGGCAGGGGTTGCAGGGTCGGCGGGGCGGACCTTCTCGGCAGGCCCGGCGGTCCGAGCGGCCACCGCCGCGCGGGGTTTGGTTCTTTTCTCGGCGGTGCGTTTGCCGGACTTGTCCGGGGCGGCCTGAGCGCTGGGATCGGCCAGGTCGATCCGCAATCGTTCCAGCTCGCCACGCAGGTAGTCCCTGGTCGCGACCTCCCCGATGGCAACCCGCAGGGCCGCCAGCTCCCTGGCCAGGTACTCGGTGTCCGCTTTGGTCTGCGCGGCCCGGTTCCGGTCGTCCTCCAGGGTGATCCGGTCCCGGTCGTCCTGCCGGTTCTGGGCAAGCAAAATCAACGGAGCCGCGTACGCCGCCTGGGTGGAGAAGGCCAGGTTGAGCAGGATGAACGGGTAAGGGTCCCAGCCGAAGCTGACGCCCACCACGTTGATCGTGATCCAGGTGATGACCAGCAGCGTCTGCCAGAACAAGAACGTGCCGGTCCCCATGAAGCGGGCCAGGTTCTCGGAGAACCGGCCGAACATCTCCGGATCGATATCGAGCGATAGCCGTCGGCCACTGAGGGGTTGGTCGAGCCGGCGGCGGGGACGGGTGTCAGCCATCGGCACCTCCCCGGATCGGAACGCCCGTACCAGCCGGAGTGGACCCTGCCGGTCGACGGACCGGTTCGGCGTCGGCCTGACTCCCCCCGAGGCCATCGTCGCGCCAGTTGTCCGGCAGCAGGTGATCGAGCACGTCATCCACGGTGACCGCGCCGAGCAGGTGCTCCTCGTCGTCGACGACCGGCGCGCAGACCAGGTTGTAGGACGCGAAGAACCGGGTGACGTCGGCGAGGACGGCGTCCGGCGACAGCCTGGACATCTCGGTGTCCAGCGCGCCTGCGACCAGTTCGAACGGTGGTTCCCGGAGCAGCCGCTGGGTGTGCACGCAGCCGAGATACCTGCCGGTGGGGGTGGCCTGCGGCGGTCGGCAGACGAACACCATCGACGCCAACGCCGGCGTCAGGTCGGGCGAGCGCACCCGGGCGAGGGCCTCCGCGATGGTCGCGTCGGGGGTGAGAACGATGGGCTCGGGCGTCATCAACCCACCGGCCGACTCTGACGAGTACTGCAGCAGCCGCCGGACCGGCGCGGATTCCTCCGGTTCCATCAGTCCGAGCAGCCGTTCCTGAATACCTGCGGGCAGCTCTGCCAACAGGTCGGCGGCGTCGTCGGGATCCATCGCTTCCAGTACGTCGGCGGCTCTGGCCTCGTCCAGATGGGCGAGCAGTTCCTGCTGGTCGTCCTCGGACAATTCCTGGATGACGTCGGCCAACCGGGCGTCGTCCAGGGCATCGGCGACGTCGTACCGCAGCCCCGGCTCAAGGTCGCGCAGAATCCCGGCTGCATCCGCCGCACGCAGCCCCTCGAAGGACGCAAGTACCTGCTGCGGGCCGCGAACCGCGTGCCCGGTGAGCTCCGCCGGGTCCATCCCCCGCACGTCGGTCCATCCCACGACCTGGACGGGCGCCCGACGGACCAGCCGCCTGGTCCGCTCGCGGACCGCCAGCCGGGACACGACCCAGTCCCGGCTCCGGCTGCGCTCGATCGCGACGTCCACCACGATCGCCGAGCTTGCAGTGGTGGCCACCTGGACCTGCACCCCGAGTAGTTGACCGATCAGCCGCAGTTCCAGAGTGCGCTGCTCGAACCGACGCAGGCTGACCGACCCGGTGGCCAAGGCCACCGCGTGCGGTTCGACGCTGCCAACCCGCAACATCGGAACGAAAATCGGCCGCCGGGTCGGCAGATCCACCACGAGACCGAGCACCCGGGGCGGTTTGCGATCAAGTCGCAGGGCTACCACGATGTCGCGGACCTTGCCGATTGATTCGCCGCTGGGACCGAAGACGGGTAGGCCCGCGAGCTGCGCGACGAAAACTCTGGCGTTGGGCGGCACAGTTCCAGGTTAGGGGCGAGCGGGTATCCCCGGCGCAGGCAGGTGGGCGCGTCGGGGTGGATCGATTGCGGCAAGGTTCGCAGCGGCCGAACGGGTGGTGGCCGCGACTCTGCCAGCCGTTGCTCCCATCGCGCACACGGCTTGGACAGGGGCGGTGCGTAGGGTTGCTGGTTGTTCGAGTTCGTTGCTGTGCCTTCCGCTCGCCCGTTCGTAGCCGTACCTGCCTGCCGCTCCAACCTCGAGGACTTTGCGATGCGCCTGCGCGCCCTAGTACTTGCCGTGCCCCTGGCCGTTCTGGTGGCCTGTTCCTCGGGTGGCGGGACCACACCGACCAGTGGCACCAGTGCCACCGCGAGTGGTTCGGAGGCGGCGACCCTCGGCCCGGCCGTCCCAGCCGCGACTGTGGTGGCCGCAGCGGTCGCCACCGACCAGCTGCCGACGGCCACTGGCGCGTTCGGCGAGAAGCCGACCCTGACCTTCCCGGCGAACGACCCGGTGCCCAGCCTGCAACGGGTGATCCTGGCCCAGGGCACCGGGCCGGTGACCGCGGCCGGCGACTGGCTGGTGACCAACTACCTCGGGCAGGTGTGGGGTGGCAAGGTCTTCGACAACTCCTACGACCGCGCTTCGACATCGGCGTTCCAAATCGGTGCCGGCAAGGTAGTGCCGGGGTGGGACACCGCCCTGGTCGGAGTGCCGGTGGGCAGCCGGGTCATGCTGAGCCTCCCCCCGGCCGATGGCTATGGCGCCAAGGGCAACTCCGGCGCCGGCATCAAGGGCACCGACACCCTGGTGTTCATCATCGACATCGTTCAGGCGGTGGGTGCGAATGCCGGGGGCCAGACGGACGCGACCCCGGCCGCGCCGCTCCCGCCCAACGCGCCGCAGGTGGCGGGTGCCCTGGGCGGCCCCGCCACCGTGACGATCCCGGCCGGTCTCGCGGAGCCGACCACACCGACGGTGATAGTGCTCGCGACCGGCACTGGCACACCGGTGCAGCTGGGGAAGGTGCTGGTGCAGTACACCGCGGTGACCTGGACCGGACAGCCGGCAGGTGCCACCTGGCCGAACGCCGACCCGGCCGCGACCGGCGGGAGTGCCGGTCAGGGGCCGCAGGAGCTTCCGGTCGCCACCGGCGGGCCTTTCGCTGCGCTAGTGGGCGTTCCGGCGGGCAGTCGGGTGCTGGTGCAGGTGCCCGGTCAGCCGAACCAGCAGACCGGCCAGACCCAGCCGGCCATCGCCGCCGTGGTCGACGTTCTGCTGCAGACAGCGGTAACCCCGGCGACTCCGTCAGCGGGTGCCTCGGTCGCGCCCTCTGGTGCGTCGACACCGGCCGCCTCGGCGGAGGTGTCACCGTCGGCACAGGTTGCTACGTCCGTGCAGGAGTCGCCCTCGGCGGTCAGCGCGGCGCCGACCAGCTGAAGTTGATGGGGTTCAACGACGCAGTGAGAAGGCCGCGGACCGCCCGCGCAGCGCTCGTTCTCGATTTGGCCGGGGTCGCAGCCAGGGTCATCCTTGCGTCGGTGTGGTTGATTTCCGGTGGCCTGAAGGCGAGCGACCCGCGCACGACGCTTGTTGCGGTTCGCGGCTACCAGCTGTTCTCCGAACCGGTGGCCGGGGTGATCGCCGCAGTCCTGCCGTACCTGGAGATCGCGTTGGGGGTGTTGTTGCTGGCGGGTCTGGCAACCAGGCTCGCCGCCGCGTTGTCGGCGGTACTGCTGGTTGCGTTCATCGCCGGGGTCGTCTCGGCGGCGGCCCGGGGGCTGTCCATCGACTGCGGGTGTTTCGGCGGCGGGGGAGACGTCGCAGCGGGCCAAACTGCCTACCTCCAGGAGGTGCTCCGCGATCTTGGCCTGCTGGTCCTGGCCGGCTACCTGTCCGTTCGTCCGGACACTCCGGTGTCGGTGGACCGGTTGGCCCATCGTGGGGCCGGGGTGCGCTAGCCGGCTCGCGGCCCGCCGGCCGGCGGGGCAGGCATAGTGAGCGGGGTCAGACGTGAGGGAAGGAATGACGTGGCGCAGTCCAACAGGAACCCCGGCCCGGGCAAGGCCGGTGCTGGTAGGGCCGGTACCGGCAAGGCCGGGTCGGGTAAGGCCGGCTCGGGGAAGGCTGGCTCGGGCAAGGCCGGCCCTGGGACGACCAGTGGAACGCGATCCGCGTCTTCCCCTGCGGCGGGTGCCCGTCCTTCTGGCAGCCGCCAATCCGTTGCGGCAGCGCGGCGGTCGACGGGCGGCAACAACCGGACCCAGCTGATCATCGGCGCGGTCGCGGTCGCGGTGATCATTGCCGTCATCGCCGTCGGACTGGTCTTGAACAAGAAGCAAACCGCCGTGCAGGCACAGGGGTACGGGGCCTCGACCCAGTCGGTCGCAACCGAATCCGCCGGCGTCGTCACGGTCACGAAGGCCGGCAGCACCCCGGCCACCTCCATCGACGTCTACGAGGACGCGCTTTGCCCGCTCTGCGCGGAGTTCGAGCGGCAGTTCGGCCAGCAGATCAGCAAGGCTGTCGACGACGGCGCGCTGGCGGTGAACTTCCACATGCTGAACTTTCTCAACAAGGGTTCGTTCTCCCAGGACTACTCGGACCGCGCCGCGGCTGCGCTGCTGTGCGTGGCGCAGAAGGCCGGGAGTCAACCGGGGTTGTACCTGGCGTTCCATTCGGCACTGTTCTCCCCGGACAACCAGCCCGCGGAGAACGGGACCGCGGATCTGACCAACGCCCAGCTCGCCACCCTCGCCGGGAGCTCGGGCGCGCCCGCCGCGGCCACCGACTGTATTTCCGCCGGCAGCAACGTCTCCGCGGCCGGCACCTCGGCGGCTTCGTCCAGCGCCACCCTGCAGGCTGCGACCGGCCGGGTTGCCACCCCGACCGTCCTGCACAACGGGGCCCCTGTCTCGACCACCGTCGACTGGCTGAGCACCCTGCTGGGGAAGGGATAAGCGCCGTCGGGCGGCCGCGACCGATGGTTCGAACCGCGATTAGGTGGCGGGCCGCCGGGCTTGCTAACCTGTTCGGGCAGCTTGGGGCTGTGGCGCAGCTGGTAGCGCACCACACTGGCAGTGTGGGGGTCAGGGGTTCGAGTCCCCTCAGCTCCACCCATTTGTACAGGGCTAGAGGCACTTGGCCGTCCGTTCGACCATCGCATGGCAGTCACTTTGGTAGCCAGTTGGCCCGGGGCGGATCTGTCGGCGCTCCCGCCCGCGCGATTCATGAGACTGTCCGCAAGTCAGACTTAGACCCTCTCTTAGTTTCATTTATCTAACTGCTGAGCGTATGCTTGCGGGATGGTTTTGGGGTCGTGGCCGGCTCTGGGCACGGAACAGCGGGCCTGGCAATCGAAGATCTCGGCCGACCTGCTGTCAGCCCGCGTCCGCCGGCGGCACGCCGGCCCGTATCGGGCGGCTCTCGTCCCGGAGATCGCCGACCGGGCGCTTGTGCTTCCGGCCGACATAGCGACCCTCGCCGAGGATGCGTCGGTCGAGATCGCCCGGTTCGACGCGGAGTTGGGCGCAGAGGTGGCTCCATTCGCCACGGTCTTACTGCGGTCGGAGTCGGCATCCTCCTCGAAGATCGAGAACCTGACGTCGGGTGCGAAATCAATCGCGCTGGCCGAGCTCGGAAGCAAGGACAAACGCAACGCGACGGAGATCGTCGGCAACGTCGCAGCGATGGTCGCCGCGCTCGCGCTGGCCGACCGTCTCGACGAAGACGCCATCCTGGCCATGCACGAAGCGTTGCTTGTGGATGTCCAGGCCGAGATTGCAGGCCGATGGCGCGAGGAACAGGTGTGGATCGGTGGCGACTCGTTTGGCCCGCACAGAGCCGCCTTCGTCCCTCCTCACCACGACCTTGTGCCCGCCTTGATGGCTGACCTGGTCACGTTCACTCGACGGGCGGACCTGCCGTTGCTGAGCCAGGCTGCGATCGCTCACGCCCAATTCGAGACCATCCATCCATTCCCGGACGGCAACGGCCGTACCGGGCGCGCGCTTATCCACGCGATGCTGCGTGGGCACGGACTCACCAGGAACGTCGCGGTGCCCGTCTCGGCGGGGCTACTGACTGACACCAGTGGGTACTTCGATGCGTTGACGGCGTACCGCGAGGGTGACCCGGCCGCGATTGTCGAGAAATTAGCGAGCGCGTCATTTGCGGCGACGGCCAATGGTCGCCAGCTCGTGCGCGACATCAGAGGAATCCGCCAGAGCTGGAACGAGAGGATCAAGGTGCGGCGCGGAGCGACGGCCTGGCAGCTGGCCGACATCCTGCTCCGCCAGCCGGTCATCGACGCGTCAACGGTGGCGCGCGAACTTGGCGTCAGCCCGCAGAACGCACTGCGTGCCATTACGCCACTCGTGGACGCGGACATCCTCGAGGAGTTCACCGGATACACCCGCAACCGGATGTGGCAGTCCCGAGAGGTGCTTGACGCGCTTGACGACTTCGCAACCCGAGCCGGTCGTCGAGGCTGACATTGCGCCTCGCGCCGATCGCCAACTGGGGCGGATCCAGCCCGGGAGGTTGTGAGGGAGACTCCTGTCCTGGCAGCTCGCCAGACACCTGTCGCTGACGAAGGATAACCGCGGCGGTCCTTGACCGCCATCATCGTCCGCAAGGTCCCCTGCTTTACTCGTGACCGTGATCAACGAGACACCGACAACTGTCGACGGCGGCCCGTGGTAGGTGTACGCGCTTATTGATCCCATACAGTATCGAGCGCACGGCAGTCTATTGCTGAGCGTTTTTTATGTGGGAAAAGGGATCAAGGACAGAGCAGAACAGCACGAAAGGGACCAACTCCGGGAGCTAGATGAGAACCTTAAATTACTGCCGATGCATGGCGCTAGAGCTGAGCGAATACGGGCGATCCTTGGTTGCGGTGAGCGTGTAGCCGCTATCACCCTCTCCAGTGGATTTGCTGATCAGCCATCCGCCTAGAGGGCAGAGACGCTCGCCATGGAGTTGGTTGGTCGGCTTCTATCCGCTCATAGTTTGCGCCCACTGACCAATGCTATTCCAGGCCATCGGCAGAGTCAGGGATTGGGTGTCGAAGGAGGTCCATCTGACCTCGGCGACGACTCCGGTCGGCAGAAGCCAGTCGTTGCGCAACGAGTAGAGAACGAGCCGGAATTTCCGCTCAGGTCCGTCGCTGAGGCCCTGTCCTATTCGACCAGCCGGCGTGCCGATATGAACAGCGTAGTGACGGCTAGATCGATCCTGGTCAAGGGTAGCGCAGCACCCATGGAGAGCGGCACCCACGTTCCATTACATGGTTCAGAAATACCAACAAATCTTCTTCCTGTGCGCGACCGGGTAAAGTTGCTGGGGCAGGGCAGTCATTGCGGAGAGCGAGTTTGAAAGACGTGGATATGATCCTGATGACCCCTGGAACGATCAGGAGGCTCGCCAACGCGGGTACCGCTACTGGCCGATCAGCTCTGCTCGCGTGGCCGGGTGGCTGACCCAACCCTCCTCCGCACCGGAGCAGCTGCTGCTCGCCATTCCCGGACCGAACGGAACGACGGTTCGTTACGTGTGGGCAATTGATCCTGGGGGCCTGTGGGAATATTACCCGGAAATGGGCAGATGGGGTGTACCACTCGGTCGCCGAACTACGAGCATCCGGCCATCGGTATTTGTTTGATGGAGCAGCGTGAAGACAAGGTCCTGCAGGTTCTTGCTGGATACAGCGCAGGCATTAGAATCATCGAGCCATAAGGTTAGTCTGTGTCGTGCTGAATTGAAGCGACAGCGGCGTGAGTTCCGGCTCAGTTGAGGTCCCACGCACGTCGGATGGCCAGTCAACTGGCGGCGGGGTGCGGACCATGAAACCGTTTCTCCACGGCATACCGGCGTCAGACGGGCCCAGGCTGATCAGGACCCGGCAGACGCCGGGTTGGACGGCGAACAGGGAGACGACGATCCGTGAGTGACACTCTTCCGACTTCAGACGAGACCGCACCGGTCAGCGGTCAGCAGGATAGGAAGGCGCACCCAGGCACCAACTCCGGGAGTGACTACGCCGCCCTGGTCGGGCAATTGGACCTGCCGTCCAAGGTCCGCCTGCTGACCGGGGGTGACATGTTCGCCCTCGCCCCGGAGCCGGGGATCGGCCTGGAAACGGTGGCGGTCTCCGATGGGCCCACCGGTGTCCGTGGTCCGAAGTTCAATGGCGGGCGGACGGTCTCGCTCTTTCCCAATGCCACCCTGCTCGCCTCGGCGTGGAGCGAGGACGCGGCGGACGAGGTCGGCGGCATGCTGGCGGAAGAGGCGATGGCGCAACACATTCATGTCGTACTCGGGCCGACCATCAACCTGCATCGATCCGCGCTGGGCGGCCGGCTCTTCGAGGCCTACTCCGAGGATCCATTGTTGACCGGCAAGCTCGCCGCCGCCTATATCCGCGGGCTCCAGCGGCACGGGGTGGGCGCCTGCGTCAAACACCTGGTCGCCAACGAGTCCGAAACCGATCGCAACTCCATGAACAGCATCGTCGACGAAACCACCCTGCGGGAGCTGTACCTGTTGCCGTTCGAGATCGCGGTCAGCGAAGCCCAGCCGTGGTCGATCATGTCCGCGTACAACGACGTGAACGGGGTTGCTGCCACCGAGAACGATCATGTCCAGAACGAGATCGTCAAGGGTGAATGGGGTTTCGACGGCGTCATCATGTCCGACTGGTTCGCAACGAAGACGGCGGCTCCGGCCGCGAACGGCGGCCTCGACCTGGTGATGCCAGGACCCGCCGGTCCGTGGGGTGACGCCCTGATCGCGGCGGTGCAGGACGGTGAGGTCGACGAGGCAGTGATCGACGAGCACGTGGTGCGAGTACTTCGGCTCGCTGACCGGGTGGGTGCGCTGAATGCACCGCGGCAGTGGCCGAACGACCTGCCCGCTCCGGACAGCGAGCAGCGCAAGTCCCAGCTGACCCGGCTCGCCGCCGAGGGAATCACCGTGCTGACCAACAAAAACTCCGCGCTGCCGCTGGCACCGCAGACGTCCGTTGCACTCATCGGTCGCCACGCGCTCGACACCGTCGATATGGGCGGTGGTTCGGCGAAGGTCAACCCGCCCTACCAGATCAGCGTGGCCGATGGACTGACTGCCTTGCTCGGGGACGCCGTGACGGTCGTCGACGGCGTGGAGGTCCGCAATCGACCGATGCCGGCCCGCCCGGACTTCGTCACCGATCCGGAGACCGGGGAGAGCGGGACGCACGTCTGGATCTACGCCGACGACGGCAGCGTTCTCGACGAACGTCACGTGTCAGACACCACTGTTCTGGTCAACTTCGACGACGGTCTTGCTGAGCTGGCAACGCGTGTCGTGCTGCGCGCGAAAGTCGCGGCCGCCAGCAGTGACATCGAACTCGGCGTCATCGGTCGAGGGGACTGGACCATTCGCAACGGCGCGGAGGTCAGCACCGTCGCCGTGCGGTCAACGGAGGTGAGCGTCGGCAGCGACCTGCTGGCCCCGCCGTCCCACGCGCAGGTGATGACCCTGAACGACACCGGAGTCGTCGAGATCGAATCTCGCCTCGCCCCCGGGGGTGACCCGTCGATGAGCAACCTGCTCTATGTCGCACTGATCGCGCGGGTGGCACCGCGTGATCCGGACATTGCCATCGCGGACGCTGTCGCGGCCGCCGAGAAGGCGGACGTAGCCGTTGTTGTCGTCGGTCTCACCGAGGAACAGGAGACCGAGGCCGTCGACAAGACGACACTGCACCTGCCCGGACGGCAGGACGATCTGGTGCGTGCGGTCGCGGCGGCGGCGGCCAGGACCGTGGTGGTCGTGAACTCGGCGACCCCTGTCATCATGCCGTGGGCCGACGACGTCGACGCCATCCTTTGGGCCGGCCTACCGGGACAGGAGGGCGGTCATGCCGTCGCCGCCGCGTTGCTGGGGAACATCGAGCCCGCGGGACGATTGGTCACGACGTTCCCCGCCGGTGACGGTCAAGCCCCGGCATGGCAGGTGGTACCGGTCGACGGCGCCGTGACCTACAGCGAGAGAACCGCCATCGGGTATCGCGGGCACTTCGCCGGGTTGGCACCCGAACCGGCATGGTGGTTCGGCCACGGGCTCGGCTACGGCAGCTGGGAGTACAAGTCGGCTGAGGTCGAGACGGAAAGCGTTGGCGTGCATCGCGTATCGGTCGCACTACGCAACGCCGGCAACCGGCCGAGCCGCGAGGTCGTCCAGCTCTACTTCCGGCCTGCCGAGTCCGACCAGCCGATCCGGCTGGCGGGGTGGCAGTCGGCAACGGTCGAGCCCGGGGCCGATGCCACGGTTGTCGTCAGCACCGATGCGCGCTTGTGGCGATGCTGGAACGACTCAGCGGGGCAGTGGGAGCATTTGTCCGGCGGCGGCGAACTACTCGTGGCGCGCGGGCTCGGGGACATCCGGTTGACGGTGCCGCTGACCGGATCCTGAGGTATCGGCGATCACAGCTGGCTGAACCGGATGACTGCGACGGCCGCGGCCAGCACGAACAAAGCGGCGTTGACCGGCAGGGCCTGCCTCAGCTCGCCGCGCCGTCCGTGGGCGGCCAGCGCGCCGACCATCACCAGCGCCAGCCCAACGGCGGCCAGCGGCGTCAGGACCCGGGCGATCCCCGTCGCCCAGGGCAGGATGACGCCGAGCGCGCCGAGAACCTCAACAGTGCCGATGCCTTTCACCTGGCTAGCGGTGAAGTCCGAGACCCACGCCATCCGCGGATTGGCCAGCAACTTCTCCCGCGGCGTGGCCAATTTAGCCGCACCCGCACCCAGAAACACCAGGGCCAGCAGGCCGGACAGAATCCAGGCGAGGACGTTCATGGCACAGCTCCTTCGGTCGAAGCAGAGCGACATCAGGCGTGTCCGAATTCGGACAATCGGTCACAGAAAGACTACTTGAGCTGTCAACTAACTCGTGACCGGCCGGGGGAACGGCCATTGCAGAAGCACCCGTCCCCGGAATGTCGATGTGGACTAGCGTCGCCGGTGGCTCGATCCGAACGAGCGGCCACACCCGGACCACCTTGGAGGTCGAGATGTTCGATCGGCTGCCCGTTGTCGCCGTGGTGTTCGCCGCGCTGGCGGCGCTCATTCACCTCTACATCTTCGTGCTGGAATCGGTGCGGTTCCGCCAACCCGCTGCCTGGCGGACGTTCGGCGTGCGGAACCAGCGGGACGCCGAGGTCATTGGGGTGTGGGCGTTCAACCAGGGCTTCTACAACCTGTTCCTGGCGATCGGCGCGATCGTCGGTGTGCTGATCAATCGGTCGGGCTCACCCGCGACGGCTGGCGCCGGCGCGGGGATGGTGCTGCTGGCGACCCTGTCCATGCTGGCGGCGGCGATAGTGCTCATCCTCACCCAACCGAAGCTGCTGCGCCCCGCCGTCGTCCAGGGTGTTCCGCCGCTGCTCGCGGTAGCAGGACTGCTCTTCCTCTGAACCATCGCGGCACGGCGGCGGTGACCGGCCGATCGAAGAAATCCGCCCCCTGAGGCGGTGTTCTACGTACTGTCGGACTAAGCTCTGATCAGTCGCCGGTCTGCCGGTGATGACTGCGCGCCGACTTGCTGGAGGCCACACTATGACCGCCGTCGCTCCTCGTCCTGTGGTGACCCGGCCGTACCCGGTGCAGCGCGCTCCGCGGGGCTCGAAGTTCCTCAAGTACCTGAGCACCACTGATCCCAAGGTCCTCGGCGTCATGTACATCGCGACCTCGTTCGCGTGGTTCATGATCGGTGGCCTGATGGCCCTGTTCATGCGGGCCGAACTGGCCCGACCGGGCATGCAGTTCCTGACCCCTGAGCAGTACAACCAGCTGTTCACCATGCACGGCACGATCATGTTGTTGTTCTATGCCACCGCCGTCGTGTTCGGCTTCGCGAACTTCGTGCTGCCGCTGCAAATCGGGGCGCCCGACGTGGCGTTCCCGCGGCTCAACGCCTTCTCCTACTGGCTGTACTTCTTCGGTGCGATCATCTCCTCGTCCGGGTTCTTCACCCCGAACGGAGCCGCGGCTTTCGGCTGGACCGCGTACCCGCCGCTGTCGGGGGTAGAGCATTCCCCTGGTGTCGGCGGTGATCTGTGGATCATGGGCCTGGCGGTGTCGGGCCTGGGCACCATCCTCGGCGGGGTCAACATGATCACCACGGTGATCTGCATGCGGGCCCCAGGCATGACCATGTGGCGGCTGCCAATCTTCACCTGGGCGATCCTGGTGACGTCGGTGCTGATCCTGATCGCGTTCCCGATCCTGACGGCTGCGCTGTTCGGCCTTGCCGCGGATAGACATTTTGGCGCGCACGTCTTCGATCCAGCGAACGGCGGCGCAATTCTCTATCAGCATCTGTTCTGGTTCTTCGGGCATCCCGAGGTCTACATCATCGCGTTGCCGTTCTTCGGCATCATTTCCGAAGTGATACCGGTGTTCTCCCGGAAACCGATCTTCGGCTACCGCGGCATGGTCTACGCCCTGCTGGGCATCGCCGCGCTGTCCGTTGCGGTCTGGGCCCACCACATGTTCGCAACGGGAGCCGTTCTCCTTCCGTTTTTCAGTTTCATGACGTTCCTCATCGCCATCCCCACCGGTCTCAAGTTCTTCAACTGGATCGGCACGATGTGGAAGGGCCAGGTGACCTTCGAAACCCCGATGCTGTTCGCCGCCGGCTTCCTGGTGACGTTCCTTTTCGGGGGACTGACCGGCGTCATCCTGGCCGCCCCGGCTCTCGACTTCCACGTCTCGGACTCCTACTTCGTCGTGGCCCACTTTCACTACGTGCTGTTCGGCACCATCGTGTTCGCCACCTACGCGGGGATCTATTTCTGGTTCCCGAAGATGACCGGCCGGTTCCTCGACGAGCGGTTGGGCAGGCTGCACTTCTGGACCACCTTCATCGGATTCCACCTGACCTTCCTGATCCAGCACTGGCTGGGCAACATCGGGATGCCGCGCCGTTACCCCGATTACCTGCCGACCGACGGATTCACGGTCTTCAACACGATCTCCACCATCGGAGCATTCGTCCTCGGCTCGTCGACATTGCCGTTCATCTGGAACGTCATCCGGTCGTGGCGGTACGGGGAGATCACCACCGCCGACGATCCGTGGGGTTACGGCAACTCCCTGGAGTGGGCGACCAGCTCCCCGCCGCCCCGGCACAACTTCACCTCTTTGCCGCGGATCAGGTCTGAACGGCCCGCATTCGAGCTGCACCACCCGTACATGGTGGAACGCATGAGATCAGAGGCACACCCGCATCGGGGTTGGAAGGCCCTTGACGACGCCGAAGCCAGTTCGCACCTGAAGATCCCCACCGGTGGCGGCTCCGGCACGTCCACGGCGCCGTTCGGGGAGTGAGACGGGGCTCAACTCGTTGGCAGGGCGCGCCGGCGTTCATCGCTGGAATGGCCGGAGCCACGGGCGGAACATGTCTTCGGTACTGATCATCGTCACCGGCCCGGACCGCCCCGGGGTGACCGGCGTCCTGTTCACCGCGTTGGCCGGTCATCGGGTCGACGTGCTGGACATCGACCAGGCAGTGATTCGCGGCCAGCTGACTCTCGGCGTCACCGTCGGCACCCCAGAGGACCCGGAGGGTCTGCAGGAGGACGTCGAGCAGGCGATGGCTGTGCTGGGCATGACGGTCCGGGTCAGCATTGACCCGCGAGCCGAGGACAGCCGTCGCTTTCCTACGCATGCCGTGGTGGTGCTCGGTCGGCCGCTACAGGCCAGGGCGATCGGAGAGTTGGCCCTGCGGTTCGGTCAACTCGGGGTCAACATCGAGGCGATCAAGCGGATCGCCGACTACCCGGTCACCGGCCTGGAACTGTCAGTGTCAGCTCCCGACGACGCCGCGTTGCGAGTGGCGCTGGTGGGAATCGGCGGGGCCGCGGGAGTGGACATTGCCGTAGAACGGGTCGGGCTCGCCCGCCGGGCCAAACGGTTGATCGTGTTCGACGTGGACTCGACACTGATCACCGGCGAAGTGATCGAGATGCTCGCCGATCACACCGGAACTCGAACCGAGGTGGAGCACATCACGGCGGCGGCGATGCGAGGTGAGCTGGACTTCGCCGACTCGCTGCGAGCCCGGGTTGCGATGCTGGCGGGCTTGGATGCGGCCGTCCTCGATCAGGTCGGTGCTGAGCTGGAGTTGACTCCAGGAGCGCGAACAACGGTCCGGACGTTGAAGCGGCTTGGCTACCGGTGCGGGATCGTGTCGGGCGGGTTCACCCAGGTCACCAGGCATTTGGTGGAGGATCTGGAGCTGGATTTCGCCGCGGCCAATACCCTCGAGGTCATCGACGGCCGGCTGACCGGTCGGGTGATCGGAGATATCGTCGACCGAGCCGGCAAGGCCAGGGCGTTGCGGCGGTTTGCCGACCAATTTGGCGTGCAGCTCGATCAGACCGTTGCGGTCGGCGACGGGGCCAACGACATCGATATGCTTTCCGCGGCGGGCCTGGGGATCGCGTTCAATGCCAAACCGGTGGTCGCCGAGTTCGCCGATACCACCCTCAATCAACCGTTTCTCGACCCGGTGCTGTTCATCCTGGGGATCTCCCGCGACGAGATCGAGGCCGCGGACGCTGCCGACGGCACCCTGCGCAGGGTGCCCCTTGACCTCCGTTGACCCCGCCGCCCGGCCAAGCGCACACGGCGGGTCAGTTGCGGGCTGGAGCGAGGACGCAGGTCAGGCCGGTGAAGGACAGGCCGGTACCGGTCGGATAGGTCAGGTGCTGGCTCCGCTGGCTGACCGGTACGGCCACTGGCTCCGCCTTGACCCTGATGTCGTGCTGGCGGACCGGGAGGAAGCCGCGCAGGACGTACGGGCGATGCAGCTGCTGGTGCGGATGGAACGCAGCGACCCGCCGTCCTGGCACCTGGCCCTGGCCGCTGCCGCTACGGCGGCTGCCGCAGTGTGCCTGAATCCCAGGAGCGAGCCGGGCGGCGACTGGCATGATGCGATCCGCGAGTATTGCGCCGGCCACATCCGCAAGGTCACCCGGCGAGCCCGGGGCGCCCATTGGCTGGCCGCCCAGGCTCTGCCGGGGCTCGTTGTAGATCTTGCCGGGACGCAGGTCCGGGCACTGCTGCCCGGCCTGGTGACCGAGCTGGACTCACGGATCAGCCGGCTGCAGGTCGGCGGGACCGATGTCGCCGCCGATGATCCGCCGGATGCCGTGGCTGACAGGTACGCCACCGATCGGACCGGCAGTCTGACGCTCTGGCTTCCCCCGGACACCCCGATGACCTTGGGCAAGGCGATGGCCCAGACCGGTCATGCCGGGATGATCGCCGCCGCCCTGCTGGCTCGTGACGATCAACCTGCGCTGCGGCACTGGGTGGCCGCCGGCTGCCCGTCCAGTGCCCGCCGGACGACACCCCACCACTGGCAGCGGCTCACCGGGGAGCTGCTCGACCACGATGGGGCCTTTCTGCACCGCCGGTTGCTGGCGGTCCGGGATGCCGGCTTCACCGAGGTGGATCCGGGCACGGTGACGGTGATCGCGGCCGCACCCACCACCATCTGACCGCCGGCTCAGTCCCGCACCAGCCACAGCACCCCGTACGGGTGCAGCCAGACGTTGCCGTCGGGGCCGGGGTGGATGTGGTTCTGGCTCAACACGTCTCGAGCCCCGAGCAGCCCGAGGTCGTCCAGTCGCCAGCCCGGGAACGGTCGCCAGGAATCGGTGACGTTGAACAGTTCCAGCAGCGGCCCGAGCGGGTGCCGTCGGAGCACCGGCAGGACCCCGGGATCGGCGAGCTCGGGTACCTCGGCCGCCACCGATGATTCAAGGTGCGGCAGCCCTGCCCGGGTTGCGATGAGGTGCCGGATGCCGGCGTAGACCCGCCCCTGCACGGTCCGCAGGTCGGTCCGGCGCGCCGCCCGCTCCCAGTCCATCCGCGGCCGGTGGACCCACCGGTTGTCGTCCTCGTGGCCGGGTTCGGCCGCCCAGTTCGAGTCGTTGGGCATCGCCAACTCCTCGCCCATCCAGATGACCGGTATGCCGCCCCACCCCATGATGATCGCGTGCGCCAGGTACAGCCGGCCGACCACGAGGTCAAGCGCGGCTGGTGAGTGGACGGTGTCCAGACCGGCCAGACTGGCCGCCGAGCCGCTGATCCGACGGTCACCGGTGGCCGGGTTGGCCTGGAAAACCAGCCCCCGCGCGGGCGAATCGGGGAAGACCCCGGAGTAGTAGTCGGACAGAAATGCCTGGTGGAAGTACCCGGAGACACCGACGGCGACCGCGTCGTTGTTGTCGATCGCCCAGCCGATGTCGTCATGGCAGCGGATGTAGGTGACCCAGGTCGTGGTGGACGGAACGGGCGGGATCGCCCGGAGCGCATGGGCGGCCAGCGTGGCCTCCCTGGTCGCCAGCATCGACCAGACCTGCACCATCAGGCTGTTGTGGTAAGCGATGTCGCTGACCTTGCCGTGATGCGTTCCCTGGCCGAGGTAGTGCACCAGGTCCTGCGGCGATACGATCGCCTCGGCCTTGAAAACCACTGCTGGACAGGCGATTCGGGCCACCGCGCGGAGTGCCTGGGTGATCGGGTGCACCTCGGGCTGATTCTGGCAGTTGGTGCCCAGCCGCTTCCAGACGAACGCGATGGCGTCCAACCGCAGGACTTCGACCCCGGCGTTGGCCAGGAACAGGATGATCTCGGCGTACTCGGCGAACACGTCCGGGTTTGACCAGTTAACGTCCCACTGCCAGGTGTTGAAGGTGGTCCACACCCACCCGTCGAGTTCGGCGGAGTAACTGAAGTTGCCGGGGGCGAAGTCGGGGAACACCTCGGGCAGCGTTGCCTCATAGCGGTCGGGTTCGGTGCGGTCGGGAAAAACATAGAAGTAGTCGCGGTAGTGCGGGTCACCGGCCCGCGCCGCCGCCGCCCAGGAATGTTCTGCCGCAACGTGATTGAGCACCAGGTCCAGGACCAGGCTGATCCCGTTCCGGCGTAGCTCGGCGGCGAGCGCACGAAGGTCGGCCATGGTGCCGACGTCGGCGCGCACCCGCCGGTAGTCGGCCACTGCGTACCCGCCGTCGCTGTCACCCGCCCGCGGTTGCAGCAGCGGCATCAGATGCAGGTAGGTCACACCCAGTTCCGTCAGGTATTCGATCTTGTCGCGCAACCCCTTGAGGTCACCGGCGAACCGTTCCGCATAGGCGGCGTAGCCGAGCATGCTCTCCTGCTGGAACCAGGCCGGGTCCAGTGTTCGAACTTGGTCGAGCCTTCCCAGCTCGGCATCCCGTTCCTTGAAAGCCGTTGCGGCGCAGCGGATCAGCCGCTCGGTCAGGACAGGGACCTGACTCGGTCGGTAGACCGCTGCCAGGCCGTCGTTCAGATCGGTCCACCACCGGTCGAGCCGCAACCCGAACAGCTCCTGACGGTGCTCGGGCAGATCTTCCAGCACCTCGGCGGCGGCAGTGTGCAGGTGGACCGGCGCTGGGGGCATTGCGAGATTGTGCACCACCGCCCTGCTTGCCGATGAACGGTCGCGTCAGGATGACGCGATCACCTCGACCCCGGCTGCCCGCATGTCCTCGACAGCGGCTGCGGCGTCACCGGGCCGCAACTCGACGAACCGGGTCAGGGCCAACGGCACGGTCACCCGATAACCCAACCGAACCCCGTCCAGCGCAGTATGTTTGACGCACCAGTCACCGGCCAGTCCGACCACCGTGATGGCCATGACGCCGTTCTCGTCCAGGATCGCCGACAATTCGGTTTCCCGGTTCTGTCCGGTCGGCAGGTGCAGCACCGAGAAGCCGCTGTACCCGTCCTCCGGTCCAGAACCCTTGCGCACCACCGGCCCGGCGATCGGGAGGTTCGGCACCAGGGCGGCGCCCGGGGAGTCGATGACGCAATGCACCGGCCACAGACCGCCGAAGTCGGCGAAGTGCGGCGTCTGCTGCGGGTGCCAGTCCTGGGTGTGGACCACGAACCCGCCGGCGGCCTGGAACTCGGCGATGAGAGCCGCGATCGGCGCCGCCAGGTCCTCACCGCCCCGCACGTACAGCGATCCGCTGGGGTCGGCGAAGTCGTGCTGCATGTCGACCACGACCAGCCCCTGATCGGCCCGGTTGGGCTGGTTCATGGGTGTCCTGTTCTCGCGCGATCCGGCCCGATCACGGTGGTGGGGATAGCCGGGTCGCCACCGGACATGGTCAACCCCTCCCACGGCAGGCTGACCATGGATCGGCGTAGGTGCTCCCGAGATTCGGCCAGGTCCGGCAGGTCCACGGAGCGGCCGGATTGCATGAGCGACACCGGCAGCAGCCGGTCACCCTGCTGCGGGGCGGGTGGCTGGCTCGCCGGGAAGACGATCTCGTCGGTCGCGGTACCGGACCCGCGGTGGCGGCGCAGCGCAGATTTCCGGCCGCCGTGAGAAACCTTGCCGGCACTGCGCTTTTCCACCGGCCGGCCATCGACGGACACCAGCTTGTAGACCATCCCGGCGGTGGGTGCCCCGGATCCGGTGACCAGCGAGGTGCCGACGCCGTACACATCGACGGGATCGGCGCGCAGCGAGGCGATGGCATATTCGTCCAGGTCGCCGGACAGCACGATCTTGGTCTCGACCGCGCCCAACGCGTCCAGTTGCACCCTGGCCGCTCTGGTCAGCACGCCCAGGTCGCCCGAGTCGATCCGGACGGCGCCCAGCTGAGGACCAGCAACCTTGATCGCGGTGTCGATGCCCGCGGTGATGTCGTACGTGTCGACCAGGAGCGTGGTGCCCACGCCGAGGCTGTCCACCTGGGAGGCGAAGGCCGCCTCCTCGCTGTCGTGCAACAGGGTGAACGCGTGCGCGGCGGTACCCGCGGTGGGGATGCCGTACCGGCGGCCGGCCTCCAGATTGGAGGTGGCAGTGAACCCGGCGAGGAAGGCCGCCCTGCTCGCTGCGACAGCTGCCTCCTCGTGGGTGCGCCTGGTGCCCATTTCGATCAGCGGGCGGTCCCCGGCGACGGAGACCATCCGGGCGGCGGCCGAAGCGATCGCGCAGTCGTGGTTGAAAATGGACAGCACCAGTGTCTCCAACAACACCGCTCCAAAGCTGCCGGCCACCGTCAATACCGGCGAGTCCGGGAAGTACAGATCCCCTTCGGCGTAGCCCTCGACGTCACCGTCGAACCGGTAGGACTCGAGGTATTGCAGGGTGGCCGCGTCCAGGAACGGCTCCAGCTGGGCGAGTTCGTCCTCACCGAACCGGAACTGCGTGATCGCCTGCAGCAACCGGCCGGTCCCGGCGACCACCCCGTAGCGGCGCCCACGAGGCAGCCGCCGGGTGAAAACCTCGAACACGCAGGCTCGGTCGATGGTCCCGTCGGCAATTGCGGCCTGCAGCATGGTCAGCTCGTACCGGTCGGTGAACAGCGCGGTGGACGATGGGCTGGACACGGCGGTCATCTGGCAGAGCGTAGGCGTCCGAGGTTTTCGTCGGCGCCGCGGAGGTGCGAAAATAACCCGGTGTTCGGCGGCAGCGAAGCGGTGAAGGTCGGTGGGGAAATCATGATGGGCGCGGGCATCGCGGTGCGAACGGGCGCACGCCCGGTGCTGAGCGCAGTGGCCAGCGCGCCGGCGCCGACCCGCACCGAGGCGGTCGACCCGGCCACTGCAGCCGAGGTGCCGTGGGTGACGATCGTCTGGAACGACCCGGTCAACCTGATGTCGTACGTGACCCTGGTCTTCCAGAAGCTGCTGGGCCACCCCCGTCCCAAGGCGGAGGCGCTGATGCTCGACGTGCACCACAAAGGCAGGGCGACCGTCTCCATCGGCTCCCGGGAAAAGATGGAGGCCGACGTGGCCAAGCTCCAGGGCGCGGGACTGTGGGCGACGATGGCCAGGGACAGCTGACCCGTGCGCCCGTTCCACCGCCGGTTCGGCCGGTACACCGCGTGGCTCGAGCCCGCCGAGGCGTCACTGATCGCCGATCTGGTCGACCAGGTCCGGCAGTTGCTGGCGTCCCGGCGGACCGAGACGCCCGCCGACCCCCTGGCTGCGATCACCGGAATGACCCTGGGTCCCGCGACCCCGCCCAATGACCCGGCGGTGGCCCGGTTGCTGCCCGACTTTTCCGCCGACGACGCCGAATTGTCGGCGGGGCTGCGGCTACTGCACGAGCCCTCCGTGATTGCGGCGAAAGACGCGGCCGCGGTGGCCCTGCTGGATTCATTGCCGCGTGGCGGCGGCCAGGTGCGGTTGGACCAGGAGGCGGCGACCAGTTGGATCACCGCGCTGAACGACGTCCGGCTGGCCCTGGGGGTGCGGTTGGAGATCACCGAGGACGACGCGCTGCCCCCAGGCGTCTCCGATCCCGAGAGCGACGAGGCAGCGATGTTTCACACCTACCGCTGGTTGTCGGCCGTGCAGGACTCGCTGGTCGTCGCACTGCTCGACTGACGCCGCACCCGACCGGGGTCCTGGAGTCGGCCCGGCCTTCCGGCCGCGCAGGGCAAGGGTGCCGCACCGTTACGCTGGTCGGGTGCTGCGCATCCCCGCCGAGTTCGTCGACGCCATTGTTGCGCACGCCAGGGCCGATCACCCGGACGAAGCCTGCGGCGTCATCGCCGGCCCGGCGGGCACTGACCGGCCGACTCGGTTGATCCCGATGACCAATGCCGAACGGTCCCCGACCTTCTACCGGTTCGACTCCAAGGAGCAGCTCGCGCTGTACCGGGAACTGGATGCGGCGGACGAGGAGGTCGTGGTCGTCTACCACTCACACACCGCCACCGCGGCCTACCCGAGCCGCACCGACATCTCCTATGCCGGGGAACCGCAGGCGCACTACGTGCTGGTCTCGACGCGGGAGCCGGGCAGCAACGAGTTCCGGTCCTACCGGATCGTCGACGGCGTTGTCACCGAGGAGCCGGTGGACCTGCTCATCGACGCCGGTGGCGCGGGCCCCGTCCCGGCGGAGGAGCCGGCCGAATGACCCGGGGTGCCATCATTACCGACGCCGGTGACGTTGCACCGGAGGCGACCAGCGCAGTACGTCGCAGTATTGGTAACTCTCAGACGAGCAATTCGAGGAGAACGATCGTGAGCGTTTCAGTGTCGGTACCCACCATCCTGCGGCCGGTGACCAAGGGCGAGAAGTCCGTTTCCGCGGAGGGCACCACCCTGGCCGAGGTGATCACCGATCTCGACGGCCGGTACACCGGCCTGGGTGACCGGTTGGTCAAAAACGGTGCGCTGCACCGTTTCGTCAATATCTACGTCAACGACGAGGACGTCCGGTTCACCGGCGGTCTGGATACTGCGGTCGCCGAGGGCGACACGGTGACGATCCTGCCCGCCGTGGCCGGCGGCTGAGCTTTCGATGGCGCGGTTCGGCAGTCTGATCGACGCGGTCGGCGGTACCCCGCTGGTGGGGTTGCCCCGGCTTTCCCCGTCCCCGCAGGTGCGGTTGTGGGCCAAGCTCGAGGACCGCAACCCGACCGGTTCCATCAAGGACCGGCCGGCGTTGGCCATGGTCGCCCGGGCGGAGGCGGACGGGCTGCTCCGGCCCGGGTGCACCGTCATCGAGCCCACCAGTGGCAACACCGGGATCTCGCTCGCCATGGTCTGCCGGATCAAGGGGTATCGGCTGATCTGCGTGATGCCGGAGAACACCTCCGAGGAGCGCCGGCTGCTGCTGCGTGCGTACGGCGCGCAGATCATCTCCTCGCCGGCCGCCGGCGGGTCCAACGCGGCGGTCGCGATGGCGAAGCAGATCGCGGCCGACCACCCGGACTGGGTGATGCTGTACCAGTACGGCAACCCGGCAAACGCCGCCGCACACTACGACACCACCGGACCGGAACTGCTGGCCGATCTGCCGACGATCACTCATTTCGTGGCCGGGCTCGGCACCACCGGAACCCTGATGGGGGTCGGGCGATACCTCCGGGAGAAGGTGCCAGGAATTTCGATCGTCGCTGCGGAACCCCGGTACGGCGAATTGGTATACGGCCTGCGCAATCTCGATGAGGGTTTCGTTCCGGAGCTGTATGACCCGTCGGTGCTGACGTCGCGGTTCTCGGTCGGGCCCGATGACGCCGTCCGCCGCACCCGGGAACTCCTGGAGGTGGAGGGTATCTTCGCCGGGATCTCCACCGGGGCGATCCTGCATGCCGCGCTGGGTATCGCGGCCCGGTCGGTGCGGGAGGGCGCCGAGGCCGATATCGCTCTGGTGGTCTGCGACGCCGGCTGGAAATACCTGTCCACCGGTGTCTACGAGGCGTCCGATGACGCCGACGCCGCGCAGGGTCTCGAGGGTCAGCTCTGGGCATAGGCCCGAAAGAGTGGCGAGGTCGCCGAACGATGGCTGTCCCGGGTGTTCCGGTTCCGTACCGTCACAACCCTGACATGACTCCGGGGTTCACCCCGATCCCGGACCAACCACCCATCGCTACCCTTTGAACCATGAGCGTGCCGTCGTCGCAGTTCAGCGCAGGTCAGCCCTACGATCCTTCCTTTACTCCATCAAGCGGCGGGCAGCCGCCGGGTGGCTATCCGGTGACGCCGGCCGGGGCGACCCCGCCGGCCCGCCGCGGGCGGCTCGCGTTCCTGCCGGAAAAGATCCGGCCGGCCATCATCACTGTTGGCTCGATCGCGCTCCTGATGGTCATCGTGCAGACCATCAACTGGGCGACCAGCAACCGGTTGGTCGGATACGGCATCGAACCCCGCAGCTGGTCCGGTTTGTGGGGGGTGCTCACGGCCCCGCTGCTGCACGGCTCCTGGTCGCATCTGCTGTCCAACCTGGTCCCGCTGTTGGTGCTGGGCATCTTGATCATGCTGGGTAGCGTGCGGCAGTTCGTCGCGGTCACGGTGGTGGTGTGGCTGGTGTCCGGGCTCGGGGTATGGCTGATCGGGCCGTCCGATTCGGTGACGGTCGGAGCGTCCGGGGTGATCTTCGGTTGGTTGACCTACTTGATCGCCCGTGGCATCTGGACCAGATCGTGGCAGCACATCCTGCTCGGTTTGGTGTTGCTGGCGCTGTACGGCGGGGTGTTCTGGACCGGGATCGTCAAAATCGCGGCCGCCGACGTCACCGGGGTGGTCACTGTGTCGTGGCAGGCTCATCTGTGCGGTGCGCTGGGTGGTTTGCTGGCAGCGTTCCTGGTCGGCCGAGCCGATAGCCCCCGGCGCCCCGCGGCTGCCACGGCCTGACCGGTCGACTGGCCGCATTCCCGCGGGCGACCGGCGTGCGGTTGCGCTCGGACCGACCCCGGTAACGTCGTTGCGGTGAGCGACGCGCCGATCGGAATCTTCGACTCCGGCGTGGGCGGATTGACCGTCGCACGGGCCATCATCGACCAACTACCGGGCGAGAGCGTTCGCTATGTCGGCGATACCGCGAACGGGCCGTACGGCCCGCTGCCCATCGCGGAGGTCCGCCGCCATGCCCTCGCTATCGGCGATCGGTTGGTGGACAGCGGGGTGAAAATGCTGGTCATCGCCTGCAACACCGCATCGGCGTCCTGCCTGGCCGATGCCCGGGAACGGTACGACGTCCCGGTGGTCGAGGTGATCAGGCCGGCCGTGCGGCGGGCCGTCGCGATCACCCGGACGGGTGATATTGGGGTGATCGGGACGTCGGCGACCATCGAGTCGGGCGCCTACCAGGATGCGTTCGACGCCGCTCCCGGGGTCAGGGTGCACGCGGTGGCCTGCCCATCTTTTGTGGATTTCGTCGAACGGGGGATCACCTCCGGGCGACAGGTGATCGGCCTGGCTCAGGCCTACCTGGCCCCGCTGCAGCGGACCGGTCTGGACACGCTGGTGCTCGGGTGTACGCATTACCCGTTGCTGGCGGGAGCGTTGTCACTGGTGATGGGGGAGGGGGTGACCCTGGTGTCCAGCGCCGATGAGACAGCCCGCGACGTTTACCGCCGGCTGACCGAACTGGATCTGCTCGCCGCCGGATCGACGTCGTCGGTGCCGCACGAGTTCCTGGCGACCGGGGACCCCGCGCCGTTCGCGCGGTTGGGTCGGCGGTTCCTTGGACCGGAGATCGCGGTGGTGACCGGGATGAGCGGGGCGGCCGGGGACGGGGCACTAGCCTTCAACCCATGACGAGAGCCGACGGCAGAGCCGACGACGAACTGCGCCAGGTCTCATTCACCCGCGGATTCCAGCAACACCCGGCCGGATCGGTTCTCGTGGAGTTCGGGGGCACCAAGGTGCTGTGCGCGGCGTCGGTGACCAACGGCGTGCCTCGCTGGCGGCGTGGTTCCGGGCTGGGCTGGCTCACCGCCGAGTACGCGATGCTGCCGTCCGCCACCCACGAACGAAATGACCGGGAATCGGTCAAGGGCCGGATCGGGGGCCGCACCCATGAGATCTCCCGGTTGATCGGCAGGTCCCTGCGGGCCTGCGTCGACTTGCGGGCGCTGGGTGAGAACACCATCGCGGTGGATTGTGACGTGCTCCAGGCCGACGGGGGAACCCGGACGGCGGCCATCACCGGCGCGTATCTCGCGCTGGCCGACGCGGTGGGTTACCTGCGCACCCGTGGCCTGTTGAACGACCCGCAGCCGCTGTCCTGCCAGATCGCCGCAGTGTCGGTGGGGGTGGTCGGCGGACGGGTCCGGCTGGACCTGCCGTACGAGGAGGACGCCCGGGCCGAGGTGGACATGAATGTGGTCGCTACCGAGGTCGGGACCCTGGTCGAGGTGCAGGGCACCGCTGAGGGCGCCACGTTCTCCCGGTCCACCCTGGACGCCATGGTGGATTCCGCACTGGGCGGCATCGCGACCCTGACCGCGCTGCAACGGCAGGCCCTGGCCACCCCGCTGCCCCTGTCAGGTGCCGAGCCAGAGCCGGCCGCCCGGGCCGCTGCGCCCCCGAAATCCCGCGCAGAGGCACGAAAGCCGTGAACCGGGTCCTGCTCGCGACGAGAAACGTCAAGAAACTGGCCGAGCTGCAACGCATCCTGGGCAATCCGGTGCGGGTGTTGGGCCTGGCCGACGTGCCAACGTTTCCGGAGGAGCCGGAGATCGGCGCAACTTTCGAGGAGAACGCGACAGCCAAGGCAGAACAGGCCGCCCGGGAGACCGGCGAACTCAGCCTGGCCGATGATTCCGGGTTCGCCGTCGACGCAATGAACGGCATGCCAGGCGTGCTGTCCGCCCGCTGGTCCGGGCGGCACGGCGATGACACTGCGAACACAGCATTGTTGCTGGCGCAGCTGGCCGATGTCCCCGACGAGCGACGCGGCGCCAGGTTCGTGTGTGCTCTTGCGCTGGCCCGGCCGGACGGAGGGGTCACCGTCGTGCGCGGCGAATGGCCTGGCCGGGTCGTTCGAGAACCCTTAGGTAGCAACGGCTTCGGCTACGACCCGGTGTTCGTGCCGGCAGAAAATGACATCGCCGGAGACGGCCGCACCGCGGCCCAATTGAACCCGGCCGAGAAGGATCGGCTCTCCCACCGCGGACGCGCGCTGGCCGCGGTGCTACCGGAATTGACTGCCCTGCTGGGGTAGTACGCAGTGCCGCACAACAGCGCCGGAGCAATTCAGGGCTAGCGCACCGAGCGGGAGCCAGGCATCCCACGACGCCGACCGGCGGCCCTGGCGATGACGGCTGCGAAACTGGCGCCGAGCAACACGACGCCCAGGATCAGCAACCATCCGGTGACGCCCCACACCACCATCTCCGGACGGGCGAACACCCGGTCGATTGCGCTGGCGACCCGGTCGGCCCCGTCGTACCAGGCGATGGACCACACCCCGGCCGCGGTGAGCGCGACGCCGGCGGGCAGCGTCGCCCATGGCGACCATCCGTTGAGCAGAACTGCCGCGAACATCAGCGCAGCTCCGACCGAGGTCCATACAATGTCCCAGGGTTGCGGACGCCCGGAACCGTGCAACATCACGTCGAAGATCCGAAAACCGAACTCGCCCAACAGGTACAACCCGCCGGCGATCAGCATGGTGCCCAGGACCGCGGTGAGGAAACCGGCCCGGGCCCGCGAGCGGGTCTGCTTGGCCGCGACCGGGGCAACGGTCGGCAGCTCGGCATCCCCTGGTGGCGGGATGTAGGTCGGTGTCGAATCTGTGTACCCGGTGGCCTGGGCCGAGTAGTCGGTCAGCGGATACTCGGTGGACCGATACTCGGCCGGCTCGGAGGGCAGCGGTTCGTACGGGCTGCCGGTCCAGCTCGACGGCGCCACCGTGGTGGGGTGGGCTGTGCGGGCCGAACCGTAAGGGCTGTCGGCAGAGTCCTCGGCGAACGGCATCGGATTCTGGTGGGCCTCGGCCGACGAGACGGTGGTGACCCCGCCGGAGGCGTCCGGGTCGAATCCGCCTGCGCTGTCGGTGGTGTCCGGCTTCGAGGTGTTCGATCGGGTCATCATGGCCCCTAGTTGACGAGTGGCGCCTCCGCCGGCATAGCGGAGGCTACGTCCATCGTGCGACGCGACCGCGGCCGGATGGGGGACCGCCCCCCGGCGTGTCGCGCCGTATGCGGGCCACCGCAGCGCGACGAGGCAACTGCCCTGGGCAACTGGGCCGCAACCGGGACAAGTGCCAAGATTCGCGTCATGGGATCCTCGCCGACCGCTGCCGTGTTCGACCTCGACGGGACTCTGGTTCTGACTGAGGAGCGTCAACAGTCTGTATGGCGGTTGTTCCTCGAGCACAACGGGATACCGGTAGACGACGAACTTCTGCGCAGCCTGGTGGGCAGGCGGGATCGCGACGTCCTGCCCGGGATGATGCACCTGTTCCCCGCCAAGTCTTTGCCTGCGCTGCTCGCCGAGATCATCGACATCGATGCGACCGTCCCCCTTGGCGACATTCAGGAAGTGCCGGGAGCCTGCGACTTTGTTCGCGGCTTGCAGTCGCGCGGTTCCCGGCTAGCTCTGGTGACGTCCGCCAAACGGGCCTATGCGCTGACGGTGCTCGACCGTGTCGGTCTTGCCGATGCCTTCGAGGTGATCGTCACCTCCGAGGACGTGACGACGGGAAAGCCTGATCCCCAAGGCTATCTCGCCGGGTGCCGGGCCCTGGGGGTGGATCCGCAGACCACCGTCGGCTTTGAGGATTCGCCGGCGGGCGTGCAGGCCGTCAAGGCCGCCGGGATGTACTGCGTGGCTATTTCCACCGGTTTCCCGCCGCATTTTCTGACCAGGGCCGACGTCGTGGTGTCCGATTTCACCGGGTTCAAATTCGGCGGGTCGGATTTCAGTGGGGCAAATTTCACTGGGGAAATTTTCAGTGGGTC
The DNA here is from genome assembly GCA_965247715.1 of Nakamurella sp. Classification (GTDB taxonomy): domain Bacteria; phylum Actinomycetota; class Actinomycetes; order Mycobacteriales; family Nakamurellaceae; genus Nakamurella. The sequence goes on from CBDFHS010000011.1 coordinate 169,056, forward strand.
GGGTCTCATTGGGTTTGATTTCAGTGGGTCAGATTTTACTGGCTTTGAGGTGGCCGCACCACCCACGAGCCCCGGTGCAGCACACCGGTGACGGCCAGTTCGGCGTCGAGCACCACCAGATCGGCCGACGAGCCAGGGCGCAGACCGTTCGGCGGCAGCCCGACCGCTCGGGCCGGATTGACCGACGTCTGCCGGGACACCGCCACCAGCGCCTGATCGCGCGGCAACCCGCTGTGCGTGACGGCGTACCGGAAGACCCGATCCATCGTTGCCGTACTGCCGGCAATGGTGTCGGTCCCGGCCACCCTGGCCACCCCGTCACGAACCTCCACGGCTAACGCCCCCAACTGGTAGGCGCCGTCGGTCATCCCCGCCGCCGCCATCGCGTCGGTGACCAGGGCCACCCGGTCCGGCCCGACGTCACGGGTGACATCCCGGTACAACGCGGGATGCAGGTGCACCCCGTCGGTGATCATCTCCACCGTCACCCGGGCGTCCTCGAGCAGGGCCAGCACTGGGCCGGGTTCGCGGTGGTGCACGGGCCGCATTGCGTTGAACAGGTGGGTGCCCACCGTGGCACCGGCATCGATGGCGGTCTGTGTCTGGGCGTACGTGGCGTCGGTGTGACCGATCGCAGCGACTGCACCGCCGTCGACGATCCGGCGGATCGCGGCGAGGCCGCCAGTCCGTTCGGGGGCCAGGGTGACCATCCGGATGGTTCCGCCGGCGGCCGAAAATATCCGATCGAGCTCGGCCGGATCGGGATCGCGCAGGGCTGAGAGTTCATGGGCGCCGTAGCGTTTGACGGACAACCATGGGCCCTCCAGATGAATGCCGGCGATCAGACCGGCCCGCACCTGCTCGGCCAGGTCGCGAACCTGCCGCAGGAGTTCCTCGGGATGGGCGGTGACCAACGATGCCATTGTCGTGGTGGTGCCGTGCCGGCGATGCAGGTCGACGGCCGCGGAGGTCTGTGCCGGGTTTCCCGCCGGGAAGGCGCCTGCCCCGCCGCCGTGCACATGGATGTCGACGAACCCGGGCACGACGGTGGTCTCACCCAGATCGACATCCGCGGGTCGCGGTGGCGGACCTGCACCTATGGCCAGGATCTGGCCTCGCTCATTGTCGATCCAGCCCGGCCGCAGCAGTTCGCTGCCCATGACCACGGTGCCAGCGGCGATCAACATGGTGTCCGTTCATAAAGGAAGGTCGTTGCCGAGAGGTCAATCAGACACCAGTTGCGCCCGTTCGGCTTGGGGAGGCAGGTCTCACGGTAGTGCTGCATGCCTGCCACTACCGGTCCTCCTCGGATATATCCGCCCCGGAATTCAACAAACTGTTGACTAGGGTCATCCGCGGCCGCTAATTTTCACACGATTAACAGCTTCTTTCACCACGTGAAACCCAACGTCCGTTGGATGGTCCGTGTCTGTCACAGAAACTGAGGTGGTTCCATGTCGTTCTCCACCCATGTCGTTGATGCCGCCCGCGGCTGTCCGGCCCGGGGGGTTCCGGTCACCGTCTGTCGACGCGGTGACGGCAGTTGGCCGGTGTTGGCCGTCGGCGTCACCGATGACGACGGCCGGTTTCGCATTCCCGAGGAGACGGATGCGTTGACGACCGGGCCCCACCGAGTCGACTTCGATACTGGCGATTACTTCTCACGGACCAGTCAGATCGGTTTCTACCCGGTGGTTTCCGTGACGTTCGAGGTCATGGACGCCTCCCAACACCATCATGTGCCGTTGCTGTTGTCCCCGTTCGCGTACTCCACCTACCGAGGGAGCTAGGAAGATCATGACCGTCACGTTGGGACACAATCAGTATGGGAAGGCCGAGACTCGGGTCGTCCGGGTGTACCGGGATACCGATCCCCACGACATCGTCGACTACAACGTCAGTGTCGCGTTGAGTGGCGACTTCGAGGACATTCACCTCACCGGCGACAACGCGAAGTGTCTGACCACCGACGCCACCAAGAACACAGTCAATGCCTTCGCCAAGGAACACTCTGAGGCCGCCAGACAACCGGAGTCTTTCGGGGTGGCGCTGGCGAAGCACTTCGTCGACGACGTCGAACCGGTACACCGGGTACGCATCAAGATCGAGATGTACCCATGGAATCGTCTGCAGCACAACGGCTCCGGTCATCCGCACGCCTTCACCCGGGATGGTGGCTACGTGCGCACCGCGACCGTCACCTACGACGGTAGCAATCTGTGGGTGGTCTCGGGCGTCAAGGACTACGTCGTGTTGAAGACGACCGATTCGGAGTTCGTCGGATACCTGGAGGAGAAATACACCACGCTGCAGCCAACCAATGACCGGGTGATGGCAACGTCGGTGACCGGCCAGTGGTGGCACACCTCGACCGACGTGGACTGGGAGAAGTCATACGGGTCAGCGCTGTCGACGATGAGCGACGTTTTCGCCGGGCACTACAGCCTGGCCCTGCAACAGACGATGTACTCCATGGGCGAGGCGATGATCCACGAGCAGCCGGAGATCGGTGAGGTACGTTTCTCGTTGCCAAACAAGCACCATTTCCTGGTGGACCTCAGTCCCTACGGGCTGGAGAACCCGCAGGAGGTCTTCCATGCCGACGACCGCCCTTATGGCTTCATCGAGGGCACCATTCACAACGCGGATGCGCCCGCCCCTGGGTTGGCGTTCGATCCCGGCCAGGGTTGGTAACCGCCATGTCACAGAACTCACCAGCCGCAGGCGCGGCCTCGGCCGGCGGACAACCGGTCACACTTCACCCGCAGACGCATCCGGTCGACGAGGTCCTCAAGCCCGGATCGATGGTGGTCTACGGCTTGCAGCACGTGATGAGCATGTATGCCGGCGTGGTGGCGGTTCCGCTGATCGTTGGGAGCGCGTTGAAACTGCCCTTCCCGGATCTGTCATACCTGCTGGCCGCGACGTTGTTGATCTCCGGTGTGGCGACCCTGCTCCAGACGCTGGGGGTGCCGTGGGTCGGCGCGAAACTGCCGATCGTGCAGGGGACATCGTTCGCCGCCGTGGGCTCGATGATCGCCATCGGAACCGGCGCGGGCGGTGGCACGAACGGATTGCGTGCGATTTTCGGCGCGATCCTGATCGCCGGAGTCGTCGGGTTCGCGCTCAGCGGCGTGTTCTCCCGTCTGCTGCATTTCTTCCCGCCGGTGGTCACCGGTTCGGTGATCACGGTGATCGGCGTATCACTTCTGCCGGTGGCGATCCGCTGGGCCGGAGGCGGCGCCGGGAGTGCCGATTTCGGCGCACCATCGAACGTTGGCCTGGCCGCCATCACCCTGGGCATTATTTTGGTGGTGTATCGGTTCTTACCCGGGTTCTTCTCGCGGATCGCCATTCTGATCGGTCTGGTGGCGGGAGGGGTGGTCGCTGCGCTGTTCGGGAAGCTCGATTTCTCGAAGGTGTCGCAGGCTCAGGGTTTCGCGGTTTCCACTCCGTTCCATTTCGGTTCTCCGACGTTCCAGGTCGCGGCCATCGTCTCGATGATCATCGTGATGCTGGTGATCATGACCGAAACCACTGCCGACCTCCTCGCTATCGGCGTTGTGGTCGGCCGTCCGGCGGACCGCAAGACGGTGGCCAACGGACTCCGCGCCGACACCCTGTCGACCGCGGTCTCAGGGGGTTTGCTGAACGGATTCCCGGTCAGTGCATTCGCCCAGAACGTCGGCTTGGTGGCGCTGACCGGGATCAAGAGCAGATTCGTGGTCGCCGTCAGCGGCGGCATCCTGTTGGTGCTCGGGTTCTTCCCCAAAGTGGGTGCGGTCGTTGCGGCGCTGCCACTACCCGTCCTGGGTGGCGCCGGACTCGCCCTTTTCGGCACCGTTGCGGCCAGCGGTATCCGGAGCCTGTCCGCCGTGCACTATGAGAACAATCAGAACCTGGTCATCGTTGCGCTGTCGATCGGCATGGGGATCATCCCGATCGCCATCCCCGACTTCTACAACCAGTTCCCGGCCTGGTTCCAGACGATCTTCGACTCCGGTATCAGCGCGGCCGCGGTGACCGCGGTGCTGCTGAATATTCTTTTCAACGTTTTCGGACGGATGGACGACGCGGCGCCCATTTTCGCTGACGGACCCGCGCCCGGGGTCACCCCAGAATTCCAACCCGGCGGGCATCCACCGCACGGGCCGGAATCACCCCATCCTTCGCACTGACGACAACACCACGGTTGTCACAGAATCCTGTCGCAGCCCACACCGAGTGACCGAATGGGAGGCACGGTGAACCACCCCAGGCAGCAGGAACCGGTGACGCAATCGGTGCGGTGGTTGAACGACCTCGCCAGGCAGGACGTCATCCGGGTACTGCTGTCGGCATGTCATTCCGGCCGGTGGGCGGAGGGGGTGGCTGACTCGCGCCCCCTCATGGATGGCCAGGATTTATTGGACGCCGCGGACCGGGTGTGGCAGGACCTGGACCCGGCGGATTGGCTGGAGGCGTTGGCGGGACACCCCCGGATCGGTGAGAGCGGAGGGACCTCCCAGAAATTTTCGGCCACCGAGCAAGCCGGTATGCGCGACGCGGACGCCGCCGTCCGGACGGCAATTGCCGACGGCAACCGCGAGTACGAGGTCCGTTTCGGTCACGTTTTCTTGATTTCTGCCGCTGGTCGCAGTCCGCAGGACATCTTGGCGAACCTTCAGGTTCGGCTGAAGAACACGCCAGACGCCGAGGTGACAACGGCCGCGCAGGAACACCGGCGTATCACCCGGTTACGGCTGCAGAAATTGTTGGCTGAGCGAGGGTGACGCACGTGGGATGTCAGGTGTGATCGCCCGCGACTTTTCAACGGACCGGCTCGTCGTGACCGGCCCGAACACCGCTTGATGAACATGAGGACAGGACAAGAAGATGCCCGAGGTCTACCGAACCAGCGCCGTCTCCACCGGGGACGGGCGTAACGGTCACACCCGAACCACCGACGGAATGATCGACCTTGATCTGGCAACACCCAAAGAACAGGGCGGCCCGGGCGGCGCCACCAACCCGGAACAACTTTTCGCCGCCGGATACGCCGGGTGCTTTCACTCGGCACTCAAGGCCGTCGGCCGGGGCGAGCACGCCACGCTGACCGACTCGGCCGTCACAGTCACCGTGACCCTCCTCAAGGAAGACGGTGCCTTCTCGCTCGGCGTCACCATTACCGCCGACCTACCGGGGACCACCCCGGAAATGGCCCAACGGCTGCTCCGGCTGGCCCACGAACGCTGCCCGTATTCCCGGGCGACCCGGGGAAACATCAACGTCATCCTGACGTTGGCCGGGCCGGCCGGATCGGTGAGCAGTTGACCACAGAAGAGCCCTACCGCAACAGGTTTCGTTGGCAACCCGGCGTTCCGAATACCTCCTGCACGTGCAATGGCTCTCGGCAGGCACTGCCTGCCCGTCCTGGACGGTCCGGCCGGCGCCGCACCCGAGCGTGGTCACCTGGCGCCGACCTGCGTCAGCCGCCGTCCGCGGGCACCGCATTGCTCAGTGCACACCACACCTGAGCCGGGTGAGTGGGGCCGGTGGGACTCGAACCCACACTGGCACGGACCTAAACCGTGTGCCTCTGCCAATTGGGCTACGGCCCCCTGCGACGTCATCCGGCGGTGCTGTGGTCGCGGCTTGCCGGCCTCAGCTTGCCAGACCCAGCTCCGACAACACCCGCGCGACGTGACCGGTGGCCCGGACGTTGCGCCAGACCTTGGCAAGCCGACCGTCCGGACCCACCACGAAGGTCGATCGGATCACGCCGCGGACGGTGCGTCCGTACTGCTTCTTCTCCCCGAACGCGCCGTAGGCCTCGAGCACGGTGCGATCGGCATCGGAGAGCAACGTGACCTGCAAGCCCTCTTTGTCCCGGAAGGCTGCCAACGTGGCCGGCGGATCCGGGGAGATCCCGAGCACCGTCACCCCGGCGTCCTCGGTGCGGGCCTTGGCGCTGCTGAAATCGCAGGCCTCGGTCGTGCAGCCGGGGGTCATCGCGGCGGGATAGAAGTAGACGATCACCGTCCGTCCCACGTAGTCCGACAGCGAGACCGGGGTCCCGTCAGCGTTGGGCAGGGTGAACGGTGGAGCGAGGTCGCCCACCTCGAGGGCTGCGCTGTTCATGGCGCTAGGGTAGACACCCGCGGGCCCCCATCCGGAGCGGCCTGCCCCTTCTCACCGAAGCACGGGAGGCTCAGTGGCGCGCGACGCGGACACCATCCAGGCCGAGATCGAGCGCGCTCGCGACTCGTTGGCCACGGCCGTGGACGAATTGACCACCAGGGCGAATCCGAAGCGGGTCGTCGAGCAGGGAAGGATGACCCTCACCTCGACGCTGGCGGAGCCGAAGGTCAAGTATTCCCTGATCGCTGTGGGTGCGCTGGTGGTCCTCGTGGTGCTGCGGCGGCTGTTCCGGTAGTTCCCCCGGTCGTTGCGGGGCGGCCCCGGCGGGCTCGACCGGTCACTCATCGGCGTTACCCTGGGGCCTGGCCGGGCTGGATCGGCCGCCGTGGCACCCGATGCAGACTGCCCGGAACGGACTATTTGCTGGGGGTATGTGAGATGCCGGGTGTGCCTTCGCGGGCCGTACTACTGCCGAAGAACACGCTGACCCGAACACGGAGGGTGCGACGAGCGCCAGCGCGAGCCATCCTCCTGACCCTGATGGCGGTGCTGGCGACGCTCGCCGGGTGTTCCAGCGGCTCGTTGTCGACGACCACCGTCACCTCCACCGCAGCCGGCCCCAGTGGAGCGGCATCTTCCTCCAACGCGCCGGGCTCGCCCAGTCCATCCGGGTCGTCGATCGCCTCGTCGAGCGCCGCACCGACCAGCCCCTCGATAGTGCCCACGGTGGCGTCCGTGACGGCAACCCCGGCGTTGGGGTCGACTGGTATTTCTCCTGTCGCACCGATCACCATCACCGTGGCGAAGGGCACCATCGACGACATCAGCCTCACCAACAACGAGGGCAAGGTCGTCGCCGCCACCGTCTCGCCGGACCGCACGTCGTGGACGGTGGGGGAGGTACTGGGCTTCGGGAAGACCTACACCGTCGCCGGTAGCGTCACCGGGACCGACGGCCGAAAGGTCGAGGTCACGGGCAGCTACGGCGTTGTCGGCGAGGACACGCAGGTGCGCGCGACGATCAACCCGGCCGACGGTGCGACCGTCGGTGTCGCCGCGCCGATCAGCGTCACCTTCGGGGTCGAGCCGCAGGATCGTGCGGCCGTGCAGAAGCAGGTCTCCATCACCACCGTTCCCGCCGTCGAGGGCTCCTGGGGTTGGGTCAAGCACGACGACGGCCGGTGGTCCTTGGACTACCGCACAAAGGATTACTGGCCAGCCGGCACCACTGTCCACGTCGACGCAAAGCTGTACGGGCTCAAGTACAACGACTCCTCCTACGGCGCCTCCGACCTGACCGCTGATTTCACGATTGGCCGGAATCAGGTGGTTATCGCCGACGTGAACTCCCACCAGATGGTCGTTCAGCAGAACGGCGCGACCGTTGCCAGCTACCCGGCCTCCTACGGCCGCGGCGAGGACACCGGCGACCCCAACCTGATCACCCGGCCGGGCATTCATGTGGTCAACGAATTCTTCGAGACGAAGCTGATGAACAACCCCCGTTACGGATACTCGAATCAGCCCGAGAAGTGGGCGGTGCGGATCAGCAACAACGGGGAATTCATCCACGCCAATCCCAACAGTGCCGACGCCCAGGGCAACACCAACGTCACCCACGGGTGCGTCAACCTCTCGCTGGCCGATGCGGATGCGTACTTCCACTCGGCGATCTGGGGTGACCCGGTCGAGGTCAGCGGGACCACCGTGAATCTTGGTCCAGAGGACGGCGAGATCTACATCTGGGCGATGCCGTACGACCAGTGGCAGACCCACTCGGCCCTGTAGCCCGGCCGAGCACAACCCACTCGCCCGTCAGGTGGCCGGCTTGACCAGTGACGCGGCGTGGTCCGGTACGTACCGGAACTCTTCCCTGGGGGGCCGCTGATAGCTGTCGGACTTCGGGCGCTTCGGGATCTTTACCGGTTCCGGGGTGATCTGCTCGTACGGCACCATTGACAGCAAGTGGTTGATGACGTTGATCCGGGAGCGCTTCTTGTCCTCGCTCTCCACGGTGAACCACGGCGCTTCGGCGATGTCGGTGTGCACGAACATTTCGTCCTTGGCGCGCGAGTAGTCCTCCCAGCGGCTGATCGACTGCACGTCCATGGGGGAGAGCTTCCACCGCCGCATGGGATCGGTCAGCCTTGACCGAAAACGTCTCTCCTGCTCGACATCCGACACCGAGAACCAATACTTCATGAGGAGAATTCCGTCCTCGACCAGCATCCGCTCGAACAGCGGAGTCTGGTGGAGGAACCGCCGGTACTCGTCACTGGTGCAAAAGCCCATGACTCGTTCAACGCCCGCCCGGTTGTACCAGGACCGGTCCATCAGGACGATCTCACCAGCGGTGGGCAGATGCTCCACGTACCGCTGGAAGTACCACTGCCCCCGTTCCCGTTCGGTGGGAGCGGGCAGCGCGACGATCCGGGCCGTCCGCGGATTGAGGTATTCGGTGATCCGCTTGATCGCCGACCCCTTGCCCGCGGCGTCGCGTCCCTCGAAGACGGCCACCACCCTGGTGCCCGAGGCCTTGACCCACTGCTGCATCGTGACCAGCTCGCTCTGCAGCCGGCTCAGCTCGGCCTCGTAGGCCTTCTTCTTGAGCTTGGGAAGGCGCGGGGGTGGTGGTTCTTCAGCACTGGCCGGCTCGCTGGTGGTCATCGGGTGTGCTCCGCTTCCTGGTCGGGTTGACGTCGGTGAGCTAACTGTGCGCCGCGGTGCCGGCGGTGCTGACCCGGGGACGACGGGCCCAGAAAAAGCAATATGCACCGAAGCTGATCACACCGAGTGCCATCAGAGTTAACAGCACAGACCCGAGTGGGGCTTCATGCACCGTCCGCAATGCATCGTCCAACCCGCCCGCCTCTTCCGGGTCGTAACATCGCCTGCTGGCCGGCATCTTCGGCAGTTTCGGCCGCCTGCCGGCCGGTATCCCCCACTTTGGACACAGCGTTCCCGCAGGTGCCCTGTGGAGCAGGCCGTCATGATTCCCGCTTGAGGGCTTCTGGCTTGTGCACCGCGTCGCGGCCGGACTTGTCACTGCGTACCCGAAACTGCGGATCGTCCTTGCTGGCCCGGACCTTTCGGCCGGCGGCCTCGGTGTCAGAGCTGATCTCCTCCTCTACCGTTCCGTGAGTGGTGGTGCCGTGGGTCTTCCAGGAGACGTTGTCTCCCGATTCGAGGTGATCGGCGGTAGCCATCCCGGTCTCCCGTCTGGTTCGAGCTGATGGCGGCGAGAACCCGCCGTCATCGTCGAACGGTAGTCACTCGAGCCACCCGGCGCAGCGCGGCACCCACTTACCCGGATTTCAGGTCGACACGGACATTCCGTTCGATCTGATCCGCGGTAACCACCAGTAGTCGCACCCACGCCTCGAGGTGGTGGCGGTCGTATCGCGCAGTGGGCATTGCAATTGACACCGCCGCGGAAACTCCTCCGGGCAGCCGACCGATGGCACGGCCAATTGCGGTGAGACCGCTTTCCGTCTCCTGGTTGTTGACCGCGAAGCCCTGTCGGCGCACCCGGCGAAGATCTCGAAGCAGCGCCCCCAGATCAACATCGAATGCTTCCGGTGCGGAATACAGCGAAACAATCTCCTCTTCTGCCCACTGTCAAGGACGGCGCGACCCCTGACGCGAGATGTGCTGGCAGCATTCTTCCCTCGCGATCACCGACTCGGAGTACCTGAGAGGATTCGATGGTCGCGATGAAATGGACGTAGTCGCGGACGACGACCACGAGGTTGACTGTCTCGTCCAACCGCGTCGACAGGGCGGCGAGATGGGGCAAGGCCACTTGGCGAAGGGCGGCGACCGGTTCTGCCGCGCCCGGACGCCGTAGCACCGGGCCGGCGCTGTAACGACGGTCAGCGTCCTGCTCGGCGAAGTCCCGGTAGACCAGCATCGCAAGCAAGCGGTGTGCAGTCGAACGTGCCACACCCAGCCGTTCCGCTGCGTCCGCAACCCGCAACGGCCCTTCCATCTGAAGGATCGTTGCCAGATGGAGTGCGTGATCGACAGAGTCGATGCTGTACACCGGTACATTCTTCATGACAGATGACTATTTCCTATCCTGCGGAATGTATCAGGCGTGCTCCGTACCAATTGTCTGTCGACGGAAGGGCTGATGCGCCATTCACTCTCCGCCTCAAGACGAGAGGGTGCGCCGCTGTCGAAAGCAGCGGCAACGTTGCTGACGCCGACGAGGGCGTCAGGCCGGGCTGCGGGCCATCGGCGGTGCCGTCACAACCAGTGTGGAAGCGAAGCTAGGTCGGCTCGCACCCGTCGCCCGGTGAGCCAGCCGGCCAACTCGGCGACGGGAAGCTCGACCAACCGGGCGATGCCGGTGCCTTCGATATGCCACTGACCCGCTCCCTGCGACGCCAGCAGGTCCAAGGCAGGGCCATCGGCGCGTGCTGACCGCCATGAGGCAACATCGCTGAGCAGTGCCGCCGAAAACGACGGCGGCAGATGGGCGAAGTCGACTCCCGCCTGGAGATCCACCGCGTGAACGAACACCTCCCGGGCCCGCAACCACGGGATGTCGTTCGCTGGGATGGTCCGACCCTGGGCGGTGACGACCTCGGCCGACCACGCCGTGGACGGCAGATCCTCCGCAGCTCGGTCGAAGGCGGGAACCCCCCTGTCCACCCAGGAACGGAGGTCAGCTGCCGGTAGCTGCGACCCGGTTTCGATCTCGGCGGTCCGCTGACCCGGTGAGGCGTACATGGGGGACCTGACCCCGGTCCGGGCCCAGGACAGCAAGCGCAACAACGCATCCGCGTTGGCGGCGATATGGGCGATCAGCGAGCGCCGATTCCAACCGGGCAGCGCGCTGGGGGCGTCGAGGGCGGTGTCGGTCAATCCGGACACGGTGTCCTGAAACAGAAGACTTCCGGTTCGCACCCATTGGATGACCGAGGTTTCGGCGTTCGTGGCAGTCGTCATGCCGGTACCGTCGCGGTGGCCCGGGCCACGTTTTCCAACCGTCCCAGACCCTGAATCTCGGTGACCATCGTGGCGCCATCGGTGAGGTACTTCGGGGGTTTCCGGGCGTGACCGACACCACCTGGCGTCCCGGTAGCAATCACGTCACCGGGATTGAGGGTGATAATCCGGGAGATGTAACACACGAGCGCCACGGGATCGAAGACCAGGTCCCCGGTGGTGGCCGACTGGACGACCTCACCGTCGACGGTGCACGTCAGCTGCAGATCCGGGCGGACGCCACCGGGGAGTTCGTCGGGGGTGACAAGCTCCGGGCCCAGGGGAGTGGTCGCCTCGAATGTCTTGCCCTGCAACCACTGCAACGTTCGGTATTGCCAGTCGCGCATTGTGACGCCGTTCACCACGGTAAAGCCAGCAATGGCAGACTCGGCCTCACCCTCGCCGGCGCGCCGCACGCGGGTCCCGATGACCACCCCCAGTTCGGCCTCCCAGTCGACCGCCTGTGACTCAGGATCGAGCTCGATCGGGTCCGACGGACCGATCAGGGCCTCCGGGAATTTAGCGAACAAGGTGGGGAATTCGGGCAGGGCTCGGCCCATCTCCAGGATGTGACTCCGGTAGTTCAGACCGACGCAGAAGATCTTGCCGGGGTGCGGTATGACCGGGGCGAGGGAGGTCTCGCTGATCAGGTGACGGGCCCCCCGGTCGGAACGGGCGATCTCCTGCCAGTCGGACCGGGCCAGCAGCGCACCGACATCAGGGGCGTCCAACTGGACGGCATGACGACCGTCCACCCGTGCCGCCCGGGTGCCGTCCTGCGTTCGTAGCGTGACGAGCCTCATGCCGGCACCCCGGTGCCAAGATTGCCGTTGTCGTGGCTGCTGTCATCCCGGTTGGTGTTGTCGACCCGATTGGTGTTGTCGTCCCGACCGCTCTCGATCTGCACCCGGTCGGCATGCAGACGTTCGAAGATCGGTGTGTCGCTGAACCGGAAAAGGTCGAACCCACCGTCCGCTTCCAGCCTGACCGGCGCCCAGGACGGCACGGCAACGAGGTCTCCTCGGTTGACCTCCCATTCGACTCCACCCACCGTGACGCGTCCCGTGCCGTCGAAGACCTGCCACACGGCCGTGCCCGTCTCGCGTCGGGTTGCGGTGCTGACACCTGCGCCCAGTCGGTGCATCTCGGCGCGGATCGTGGGCATGACATCCCCGCCGGTGGTGGGATTGGTAAACCGCACCGCCGCATGTCCTGGTTCAACAACCCCTGGGAAGCCTTCCTTCTCCAGAGCGAGCTGGTCGGTCAGCGCGGCATCGGTGTGCTCCCAGCGGTAGGCCGCGATCGGTGAATTCGTCTGGGGCGCGGGTGCGGAAACGGGTCGAAGACCCGGGTGCGCCCACAGCCGTTCGGCGCGAGAACGAACGGGAGTCGACCGATCGGAAACCTCGTCCGGACCGAATTCGAAAAAGGCCGATCCGAGGTAGTGGACCAGCGGGATGTCCAGACCATCGAGCCAGGCCATCGGGCTGTCACTCTGGTTGTGGTGACCGTGAAAGTTCCACCCGGGCGTCAGCAGGAAATCCCCGCGACGCATGGCGACGGGGTCACCGTTGACAACCGTCCAGACCCCTTCGCCCTCCACGACGAAACGGAATGCGTTCTGGGTATGCCGGTGCACCGGCGCATCCTCGTGCGGGTTCAGGTACTGGATGGCGGCCCACAGGGTCGGTGTGGCAAACGGCATTCCACCCAGTCCCGGGTTCGCCAGAGCAATGGCCCGCCGCTCGCCGCCCCGGCCAACCGGCACGAGCTGTCCAGACCGCTCCGCCAGGGTGAGCAGCCGGCTCCACTGCCACAGATGAGAAACCGCTGCCGGCGCGGGGGAAGTGGGCATCAGCTCACCGATCTCGGTCCACAGCGGAACGAGTAGCTCTTCTTCAAAACCCCGGTAGAGGTCGCTGAGCTCCGCGGTCGGAACGGGATGACCTGGGCCGTCGGGGGCTAGCCGGGTGACCGGTGACGTCGTCATCGAAGAATCCTCTCTCATCAGCAAACGCAGACCTGGGCCCGCGATCCCTTCACGGTAGGAACGTTCTCCTGATCGGAACAACTAATTCTGTCCGCCAGAACTCGACGTCGTCCAAGAGGGATGACCGAGGGTTCTGCTGACAAGAACTGGAGGTGTCAGTCAGCAGAACCAGCCTAGGCTCGACCTTGTCGGTCAATCGGAAGGACCTCAGACATGTTGGTCGAATACACCAATGACACCACGGCACTGCGCCGCGCCTTCGCTGGATTTCCTTCCGGGGTGGCCGCGGTGGCGGCGCTGGTCGATGGCACACCCACAATTCTGGTCGCCTCGTCGTTCACCGTGGGGGTGTCGGAGGATCCACCGCTCGTCCTGTTCGCGGTGAAGAAAACCTCGGCAACCTGGCAGTCCCTCGCGGCCGTGCCGGTGGTGGGCATCTCCATTCTGGGTGAGCAACTGGCCACGTCGGTCAGGCAATTGGCAGGGTCGGACACCTCCGCCCGGCTCAACGGCATTCAGACCTCGGCCGCTCCGTCCGGAGCGGTCTTCCTCGACCACGCCACGATCTGGCTCGAGTGAGTGATCGATGACATCCATCCCGCCGGAGACCACGACATCGTCGTTCTCCGCGTCGGCGCGCTGCGGTCGGACTTCGATCACAGCCCCTTGATCTGGCACCAGTCGAGTTTTACCAGCCTTGCGTCCAGCTCTGTCTGACTCCCTTCTCCCAAATTCTCAAAGGTGCGGATCAATGACGGTAATCCAGATGAGCAATGCCGTCGCAGGGTCGAGCGTTCGGCGCGCTGAATGGGAGTCGGTAGAATTCGCGGTGGCCGAGATTGCCGCCGGCCGCCCGGTGGTGGTCGTCGATGACGACGATCCGGACAACGAGGGCGATCTGGTCTTCGCCGCAGAGCTCGCCACCCCTGAGCTAGTTGCATTCGCCGTGCGGCACTCATCCGGTTTGCTGTATGTACCCATGACCGGTGACGAGTGCGAACGGCTCCAGCTGCCGCCTATGCACTACCTGAATCAGGATCGTAACGACAAGGCCTACACGGTGTCGGTCGATGCGAAAGAGGTCATCAGCACAGGGATCTCAGCCGCCGATCGATCTCACACGATCCGGTTGCTGGCGAATCCGGCCACCCAGCCGACAGACCTGACCCGGCCAGGGCACATCCTGCCGTTGCGTTCCCGCGACGGCGGCGTCCTCGTTCGTGCCGGTCACGCGGAGGTGGCCGTCGATCTGGCGCGGCTCGCCGGCCTGCAGCCTGCGGCCGGGATGTGCGAGGTCGTCGCCTCCGGCGATGACGGCGAGATGGCTCGGTTGCCGGAACTGCGACAGTTCGCGCTCGAGCACGGGCTGGCTCTGGTGTCCGTTGCCAGTGTGATCGCCTATCGGCGGAGCAAGGAAATCCAGATCACCAGGGTGGCTGATGCCCGACTGCCACTGCGGCAGGGCGTGTTTCGCGCGATCGGGTACGAGAGCAAGGCCGTCGGGGGCGAATTCGTTGCGCTGGTCCACGGCGAGATCGGTTTGGGCGAGGATGTTCTCGTGCGCGGGCATGCGGAATGCCTGACCAGTGACGCGCTGGGTTCGCTCCCGTGCCGGTGCGGTGAACAGTTGCAGGCGGCGCTGTCGATCATCGCGCAGGAGGGCCGCGGCATTGTGCTGTACGTCCGCGGCAACGATGAAACCGGGATCGGACTGCTCGACCAGCTACGCCTGTACGACGCCCAGGACGCCGGAATCACGCCCGACGCGGATCTGGTCTCGGCGAATGCGACCGACCCACGCGACTACGGCGTCGGGGCCCAGGTGCTTGCCGACGTCGGTGTGAAGTCCATGCGCCTGCTGACGAACAACCCCGCCAAACAGGCGGCGCTACACGGCTACGGATTGACCGTGCTGGGGCGGGTGCCGTTCACCCTGCCACCTGCACACGCTCAACTCGCGGTCGCCGGGATCGCCACGCGGGACGCGAGGAGTTCCCGCACCCTCGGCACCACCTCGGAGCCGTAGAGCTCGATGCTGTGCATCAACAGCCGGCGCGGTACCGGCCCGTTGGCGTACTTGAGGTCAAAGCGTTGTACCCCTAACCGAAGTACGGTGTCGGCAATTTTGGTCGCGACCGTGGCAGGCGCACCGACATAGAGGGATCCTTCGTCGACCTCGAGTTCGAACCGCGCACGGGTGACGGGTGGCCACCCGCGCTCGGCACCGATCCGGTCGAACCCGGCCTTGTAATGGGGGAACAGTTGCTCTCGCGCCTCGTCGTCGGTGTCAGCCACGAAACCGCCCGAGTGCACGCCGACGGGTTGATCGGGTAGTCCGAGTTCGCCGGTTACCCGGCGGTGAAGATCCACCAGGGGTAGGAATCGGGAGGGATCGCCGCCGATGATGGCCAGGGCCATGGGCAGTCCGTACCTGGCCGCGCGAAGCACAGACTCCGGGCTGCCGCCGACCCCTACCCAGACCGGCAGCAGGCCGGACTCGGTGGTCGGGTAGACCTGCTGGTCGCGCAACCCACGCCGGGTTGCGCCGGACCAGGTGACTGGTTGTTCGGTGAGTAACCGGGTCAGCAGTTCCAGCCGCTCCTCGAACAAGATGTCGTAGTCGGCGAGGTCGAGGCCGAAGAGCGGAAAGGATTCGGTGAAAGAGCCTCGGCCGACAATGATTTCGGCGCGGCCGTGCGAAATTGCGTCGAGGGTGGCGAACCGTTCGAAGACCCGGACCGGGTCGTCCGAACTCAGCACGGTGACCGAGGAACCGAGACGGATCCGCTCGGTCCGGGCAGCAATCGCAGCAAGCACAACGTCGGGGGCGGAAACGGCGAAATCATCACGGTGGTGCTCACCCACGCCGAAATGATCCACCCCGACCTGCTCGGCAAGCACTCCCTCCTCGACGATGTCACGAATCACCTGATGCTGCGGCAGGCGTCGGCCGTCATCGCCGGTCGACACCTCACCGAACGTGTCCAGCCCGAACTCGATCGACCGTGCCATGTCAGTTCCTTCCAGTGGGATCGAAGCCTGCGGGGAGCGCCAGGGGGTCGCGAACGAGATCGTTGCGGGTGGAGAACCGCATCAGTGCGGCCAGTTCCCCCGCGGCACGCTCGATGCGGGACGTGAGGCCGGTGTCACTGCGTCCCCAATCGCTGGTGGCGGCGTAGACGCCAGTGGGCGCCACAACGGCATGCAGATAGGTCATTGTCGGCCGTACCGCATAGTCCAGGGCCAGGGAATGACGATCGCTCCCGCCGGTGGCGCCGATGACGACGGGCAATTCCCGGAGCGCAACAGGATCGATGATGTCCAGGAATGATTTGAACAACCCGCTGTAGCTGGCTGCGAAAATCGGCGTGGTCAGGATCGCCCCATCGGCCGCCGTGAGACCTTCCACTGCGTCGTCAAGGGCTGATGTGGCGAATCCGTTGACGAGCCGGCGGGTGATGTCCAGGGCATGATCGCGCAACTCGATGACGGCCACGTCCGTGACGATGCCGTCATCGGCCAGCCGGTCGACGGTCGCCGTCGTGATCCGATCGGCCAGCAGGCGAGTGGACGAGGGGGTGCTCAGACCCGCTGAGACCACCACGAGACGGCGTGTCCCCGTTGGTGTTCTCATCGGAGTGCCCCAGCGACGACGATGGTGTCGGCGTCATGCTCGGCAATGGCCGCGTCCCGCGCCAAAACCCGCGCTGTGTGCGTGGGTGCATCGGGAACGTTGGCAGGCCGACCGGTCTCGAGCTCACGGCGCAGCACCGGTACCACCTCGCCAAGGGCGTCCAACTGGCTCCTGGTCGTCTGCAGCGACATTCCCGGCAGGTTGAGCAGGAACAGCTGTCGCTGGTAGTCGCCGTACAACTCCCGCATGGTGGCGTAACGCTCGATGACCTCTTGCGGACTGCCGACGGTGAGCGGGGTCTGGGCGGCGAAATCGGCCAGCGTCGACCCCCTGGCCATCGTGCTGTCACGGAAGTAGGTGTCGAATTCGCGTTTCGCGTCCTGGGAAATGGGCCGAATGAATACATGGCCGCCGAGACCGACGATGCCCTCGGCCTGGGTGCCGTGGCCGTAGTGTTCGAAGCGCCGACGGTAGAGGCTGATCAGCTTCTTGAAATGCCCAGGAGGGAAAAAGATGTTGTTGGCGAAGAACCCGTCTCCGTAATAGGCGGCCTGCTCGGCGATTTCGGGGGACCGGATCGAGCCATGCCACACGAAGGGCGGCACGCCGTCCAACGGCCGCGGCACGGAGGTGAAGCTCTGCAACGGAGTGCGGAACTTCCCACTCCAATCAACCACGTCCTCGTCCCACAGTTGGCGGAGCAGATGGTAATTCTCCAGGGTAAGCGCAATCCCGTCGCGGACGTCCCGACCGAACCACGGGTAGACCGGCCCGGTGTTCCCGCGACCCAGCATCAGGTCCATCCGGCCGCCGGACAGGTGCTGCAGGACCGCGTACTCCTCAGCCATTCGCACCGGGTCGTTGGTCGTGATCAACGCCATCGAGGTGGTCAGCAGGATGCGGGACGTACTCGCCGCGATGTATGACAACAGCACGGCGGGCGAGGACGAGTGGAACGGCGGATTATGGTGCTCACCCATCGCGAACACGTCGAGCCCGACATCCTCGGCGTGCTGGGCGAGCTGCACCGTCTCGCGGATGATCGCCTTCTCCCGCACCGGGGGGCCGGTGACCGGCGGGTCCTGGTCGAGGTACCCGGTGCTGAAAACACCGAACTGCATGGTCATGGCGCTCCTTCTAAGAACTTGCGATAGCAACCATCCCTTTCAATCACCGGTGCCCGCTCGTTATTCCCCATCGCCGTCGCCGATGGCGGGCTCGATGCCGCGGAGCAGTTGCTCGGTCAAGCGGTGGAAGGTGGCGAGCTCGGCCGGGTCAATGTGGTCCAGCAGAATGGTCCGGACGCCCGCCAGGTGGGCCGGCCACGCCTTCTCCAGTCGCCGCAGCCCAGCATCGGTCAGCGTCGCGAGACTGGCCCTGCCGTCGCCCGGGACCGCTCGCCTGGTGACCAGGCCCTCCGTCGTCATGGCCTGCACGATGCGGGTCATCCGACTGGGCGAGATCGAGGCCGCCTCGGCCAGGTCGGTCATCCGCAGCGACCGGTCGGGGGCTTCGGACAGCCGCATCAGCACGACGTACCTGGTCAGGCTCAGACCCTCCCGCCGGACGAGATCGTCGTCGATCGCCCGTGGCAGGCCCACCATGAGCCGGATCAGGGTCCGCCAGGCGCGTTCCTCGTCGGGGGAGAGGGGCTCTGGCCCCTGGGCGTCAGGCATGCCCTGAACACTTCGCGCCTTTGCTTGCGGGCGCAAGCTCTCAGGTAACTGCCTGCTGAGGTCAGGCATCACGGGTCGTGGGGTGGCGGGTCCGCCGGACTCGGTGGTGAACTGTACTGATGACAGCAGCCCGATCGCCGTCGCCTGGGGCATCCGCTGTGGCGGCTTCCGACCCGTTGCTGGCTCTCCGCCGCGATCTGATTGCGGAACTGCAAGCGACTCGGTGTGCGTTGGATGACCTCCGGCGTCAGCGAGCGGACCGGTTCGACGACGACGAGCACGATCCGGAGGGCTCGCCGCTGTCGGGGGAGTGGGCGCGCCTCGATGGCCTGCGCCGAGCCACCGAGAACCGGATCACCGAGGTAGACGCGGCCCTGACCAACGCCAATGCCGGAAGGTATGGGGTCTGCCTGACGTGCGGCTGCCAAATACCGCGTGGTCGACTCGAGGCCCGGCCGACGGCAACCCTGTGTGTGGCCTGCGCCGCACAGGCTGGCTGAAGCCCGGCCACCCTGGCGGGAGAGCGACAGCCGCTGTCTCGGCCATTGTCCGGCAGGATCAGTGGGTCAGCCGTCGGGCGTCCGACTCGGGTCTGCCATCGTGACCAGTTGGTCCCCGACGCCGAGTCCATCCACGAGGACGTTCAGCCATCGACGTTGTCGACCGGCTCAGAAAACCCTGATTACGCCGCCCAATGGCAGCATGAGCAGCCACGTGCATTTTGAGAAAACCATGGAGCAATTAGTGATCTCGTCAGCGTCGAAAACGGCGAGCGTTTCACCAACTCAGAGAGCGAGCGACGAGCAATGATCGAAACCTGTGGATCTGGAATCTCGGGTTGCGGCGCTTGATGGGCGTACCTTCCCGAGGATCCCCGTAAGCCCTCAAGCAAGGCCGGCGCGCCAACGCCGGTCGGGAAGGTACGTCCGTGTTCACGGTAGTTGCTCAGGATGGTTCGGAGAAGTCGCTGGCCCCGGTGGTGGGGTCGTTGTTGGATGAGCTGGTCCGCGATGGTGCCCGGCAGATGCTGGCGGCTGCTTTGCAGGCCGAGGTCGCGGCGTACATCGATCAGTTCGCTGATGTGGTCGATGAGGATGGGCGCCGGATGGTGGTCCGCAACGGCTATCACCAGCAGCGGGACGTGGTGACCGGGGCCGGCGCGGTCACGGTGACCGCGCCGCGGGTGAACGACAAGCGGGTGAACCCGGAAACCAATGAGCGGCGGCGGTTCTCGTCGAAGATTCTGCCGGCCTGGTCGCGGAAGTCGCCGAAGGTCGCGGAGGTGTTGCCGTTGTTGTACCTGCACGGGTTGTCGTCGATGGACTTCGCGCCGGCGCTGGAGCAGTTCCTCGGTTCCGGGACCGGGTTGTCCGCGGCGACGGTGACCCGGCTGACCACCCAGTGGCAGGACGAGGCGAAGGCGTTCGATAAGCGGGACCTGTCGAAGGTCGACTTCGTGTACCTGTGGGTCGACGGAATCCACCTCAAGGTTCGGCTCGAGCAGGAGAAGTTGTGCCTGCTGGTGATGATCGGCGTCCGGGCCGACGGCCGGAAGGAGCTCGTCGCATTGACCGACGGGTACCGGGAATCCACCGAGTCGTGGGCGGGGCTGCTGCGGGATGCCAAGCGCCGCGGAATGCGGGCCCCGGTGCTGGCCATGGGGGACGGTGCACTTGGCTTCTGGGCGGCGTTGCGGGACGTTTTCCCGTCCACCCGGGAGCAACGGTGCTGGTTCCACAAGTCCGCGAACGTGCTTGCTGCGCTGCCGAAGTCCGCCCATCCCGGGGCGATCAGGGCGATGCAGGAGATCTACAACGCTGAGGACATCGACCATGCCAGGGTCGCGGTGACAGCGTTCAAGATCGATTACGGCTCGAAGTTCCCCAGAGCCGTGGACAAGATCACCGACGATCTCGATGTATTGCTTGAGTTTTACAACTACCCCGCCGACCACTGGGTCCATTTGAGGACCACCAACCCAATCGAATCTACGTTCGCCACGGTGCGACTTCGCACCAAGGTCACCAAGGGACCGGGCTCCCGCGCAGCCGGGTTGGCGATGGCGTTCAAGCTCATCGAAGCAGCTCAGGACCGGTGGAGAGCCGTGAATGCACCCCACCTCGTTGCGCTGGTCCGGGCCGGCGCCACCTTCGAAAAAGGCCAACTCGTCGAACGGCCAACCGACCAGGAGGGCCAGATCATGGTCGCCTAAACGATCTTGATCCACAGGTCTTGACTATTCCTCCCGAGCGACGCTTGGAACCGTGTAATAAATTGAGTCTGCCGGGATCTATCCAGTCGTTCCGGGCCCTTGCACGAAGCGAATCGACGGCTATGCCCTGAGGGTAAAGGTCTGCTGGATAGCCTCGGCCAGCGGCCGAACCAGGTTCGCCGGGGTGAGTAGTTCACTCAGCGTCTCGGGCGTGAGCAGCCGGCGTTCGAGAACAAGTTCGGCGACAGATCGACCTGAAAGCAGGGCATCTCGTGCAATGGCCGAGGAGTGCTCGTACCCGATGTAGGGCGTTAGAGCTGTTACCAGGCCAATGGATGCTTCGACCACACGTCGCAAGTGGCCGGTGTTGGCGCTGATGCCGCCGATGCAGAGCGTGGCCAGGGTTCGGCATCCCTCGCGAAGGTGCCTGATGCTTTGCATGAGGGAGGCCATGATGATCGGTTCGAACGCGTTAAGTTGCAGTTGGCCGGCTTCGGCGGCCATGGTCACGGTGAGGTCATTGCCGATCACCTGGAATGCGATCTGATTGACCACTTCGGGGATGACAGGGTTGACCTTGCCGGGCATGATGCTGGACCCGGCCTGAACCGGCGGGAGATTGATTTCTCCGAGACCCGCGGTGGGCCCGGAGGACAGCAGCCGAAGGTCGTTGCAGATCTTGGACAGTTTGACCGCGATGCGTTTGAGGACACCGGAGAGTTGCACGAAGACGCCGGTATCCGACGTGGCTTCCACCAGGTGTGGTGCGGTGATCAAGACTGTTCCGGTGATTCGAGAAAGGTTGCGACAGACGAGTTCAGCGTACCTGGGATGCGTGTTGATTCCGGTGCCGATAGCGGTGGCGCCGAGGTTGATCTCCAAAAGCAGGGTCGCAGCCTCGGTGAGTCGCTGTTCGTCCTCGCCCAGGGTTACCGCATAGGCTCCGAACTCCTGGCCCAGAGTCATGGGTACTGCGTCCTGAAGCTGGGTGCGACCAATTTTCAGGACATCCACGAATTCGTCGGCTTTCGCCTGGAAGGTCTGACGGAGCTGGACCATTGCTTCCAGGAGTCGTCGGATAGCGAAATGAAGGGCGATCTTCACCGCCGTCGGATAGACGTCATTGGTGCTCTGCGAGGCGTTGACGTGATCGACGGGATGCAGCACGGAATAGTCGCCCCGGTTTCGGCCCAGCAGTTCCAGTCCGCGGTTGGCGATGACCTCGTTGGCGTTCATGTTCGTCGAGGTGCCAGCGCCCCCTTGGATGACGTCGACCACGAACTGGTTGTGTAACTTGCCCTGGCTTAGCTCCGTGCAGGCTCCGATGATGGCGCTGGCGATATCGTCTGGAATGAGGCCCAGTTCTCGGTTGGTCTCCGCGCTGGCCTGCTTGACGCAGGCCAGCGCCACGACCAGTTCAGGGAGATCACCGATCCGCATCCCGCTGATCGCGAAGTTGGTCAGGGCCCGCGACGTGTGGACACCGTAGTAGGCATCAATTGGGAGCTGAAGGTCTCCCAGCAGATCGTGCTCGAGCCTGGACTGCGCAGTGATAGCTGGACTCTTTCGTCGTGGTGGGTACGTCAGGCTCGGCGGGGGATTGTCTGCCGGCGGGCAGAAAACGGTGCGGCGGTCAGTCGCCAGCCGGTGTCAGACCCTCATCGCCGTCCCGGCGCTGCCTGTTCCAGCGGTCCAATTCCTGCGGCGCCCATGGCAACGGCTTACCCGCGTATTTGGCGGCGCGGATGTCGCCCGATCGAGCGTGGCCCTCGAAACGTTCGACTCGGGAGGCGCGCCCGCAGACTTCTCCCAACAGAGCGCTGGAGGCGGGGTTGGTGACTTCCTGGTAGCTGACGGTCTTGACGAACATTCCAGCCCAGAGTCCGCCGGTGTAGCGAGCGGCTCGCATCGTGGGTAGCACATGGTTCGTGCCGATGACCTTGTCCCCATAGGAGACGGTGGTGCCTTCGCCGAGGAACAGAGCCCCGTAGTTCCGCATCTTCTTCAACGCATCCCGCGGGGCGGAGGTCAAGATTTGTACGTGCTCGGAGGCGAATTCGTTGGCCAGGGCGTAGGCCGCGTCGATGTCCTCGACGAGGTGCACCTCTCCGTGATCACGCCACGCGGGTCCGGCGTAATCATTCGTCACCAGGTCCGGCAGCAACCGGTCGATGTGGGCGATCACCTCCCGGCCCACCCTCTCCGATGTGGTGACGAGCACCGCCGGCGAGTCGGGACCGTGCTCGGCCTGGCTCAGCAGATCGACCGCGACGACAAAGGAGTCGGCCGTGTCGTCGGCAACGATCAATGTCTCGGTCGGACCGGCGACAAGGTCGATGCCTACCTCCCCGAACAGTTGCCGTTTGGCCTCGGCAACGTAGGCGTTACCGGGCCCGGCGATCAAGTACACCGGGTCTATCGTTTCGGTGCCCAACGCGAGCGCGGCAATGGCCTGTACCCCGCCGAGGAGGTAGACCTCGTCTGCGCCCGCCAACGACATGGCAGCGATGCTCGCAGCTGGCGTCTCGCCTTTGATCGGGGGAGTGCAGGCGGCAACCCGATCGACACCGGCAACCTTGGCGGTCACAATGGTCATGTGCGCCGAGGCGAGCAGCGGGTATTTCCCGCCCGGAACGTACGCGCCGGTGGCCTCGATGGGAATGATCTTCTGGCCGAGGGTGACCCCCGGGAGGGTCTCGATCTCGATCTCGCCGATGGTACTGAACTGCGCCTGGGCGAAACGCCGCACCTGCTTCTGCACAAAAATGATGTCGTCAACGGTGGTGGTCGGCATCGAGCGGATGATCTTGTCGATCTCATCCGGGGACAGTCGGAACGACGGCGGTGACCAGGAATCCAGATTTTCAGAATATTGCCGGACCGCTTCGTCGCCGCGAGTGCGGATGTCCGCAATCATGGCGGCGACTCGTTCGGTGACCTCGGTCGCGGTCGACTCCTTGTCCCGGGCGGTCGCGGTGGCGGCCTTGAGCACCTGAGCCATTTCGTTACCTTCCTGCTTTCTGTTTCTTCGGGGAAGCGGGGCCGCGGTGGGTCAGCGGTGCTGCTCTTGGGCGCGATCGGCCTGGTACTGGTCCTGCCGCTCGTCGGTGATGTACTCGGGCGACGGAAAATCCCACCAACCCGGAACGAACGGCCCGCCGGCGTCGCGTGCGGTGACCGCTTCGACAAGGGCCGGTTTCCCGCTGTTCAGGGCTTCCTGGAGTGCTTTACCCACACCCTCGCCGGTATCGGCGCGCCATGCCTCCAACCCGAACGCCTTGGCGATTTCGAGGAAGTCGGGGCTGTAGGGGGTTCCGTCGGGTCGGGTGAATTCGCTGCCGATGTGCCGGTCCATGAGCTTGCGTTGCCCACCACGGATGGACATGTAACCGCTGTTGTTCTGCACCAGGAAAACGACGGGGATGTTGTTGGTGACACATCCAGCGAGTTCTTGGATGCTCATCAGGAAGTCACCGTCGCCGAGGATGCAGACGACTGGGGTTTCTGGTTTCGCCAGCTTGGCGCCCATGGCGGCGGGGACGGCCCACCCCATCGAGGAGTAGCTTCCGGAGGTGAGGTGGGTCCGCGGCTCGTACACCGGGAAGCTCTGCTTGACCGCGCCCTGCGGGTTACCGGAGCCGACGACGACGATACCGTTGCGTGGCAGGACCTTCCGGAGTTCAGCCAGTGGACGCTGGGAAGTCATCGGTGAGTCCTCACTGTCCCGCCTTGGCGCGATCCGAGACTCCCATTCGGCCTTGAGTCGCTCCAGTTCGGCCAGGTACTCCGGTCGCTGAACTGGAGCATCTCCGACGGCGGCAGCGACCAGAGCGGCGACGGTGGGTTGGGCGTCCGCGACGATACCGACGTCGGCCGGGTAGTTCTTACCGATCTCGTGTGGGTCGATGTCGATTTGAATCAGTTTGGCAGGTGGGAAGGAGAAGGAAACCCCCTTGCGGTAGCTCGACGCCGACCAGTCGGTGAATTTACAGCCGACGGAGACTACGACGTCGGCGCCGGCTGCCAAGGCGTTGCCGTGAATGGTGCCCGTCTGCCCTACGCTGCCCGCGAACAGCGGGTGATCCTCGGGGAACGCGCCCTTTCCATTCCAGGTAGTGACAACCGGGGCGGTCAAACCCTCAGCCAGCTGCAGGATGTCGTCCCACGCCTCACCGGTGATAGCGCCACCACCGAGGACAATGACCGGTCGTCGTGCGTTGGCCAGCACCTCGGCGGCCTGTTCGATGGCTTGGGGGTCGGGGAACTGCTTCCCGATCGGCAGGCGGCGGTCGAGGTCGTGCAGCGTCACATCGGCAGTCTCGGCCTGGATGTCCATCGGAACCTCGATATGGACCGGACCGCGGCGACCCGTCAACATCGAATTGAATGCCCGGTGCAGCACCGTGGGTAGCGAATCGACCCTGGTGACGTCCCAGTGGCGTTTGGTGACCGGTTCGATGACTCGCTGGAAGTCGTTGTCCTGGTAGCGGTCCAGTTCCTGAAGGACACCGTGACCGCGCATGTGGGTGGCGGGCCCGCCGCTGAGCATCAACAGACTGGTGGAGTCGGCGAACGCAGTAGCCAGGCCGATGATGGTATTGGTGGCCCCTGGGCCAATGGAGGTGATCGCGACCATCGGTTTGCCGCTCGCCCGGTAGTATCCGTCGGCCATATGGACGGCGGCCTGCTCGTGGAAGACCTGGATGAATGGGATCTTGGAGTCCTCTTCCAGTAACGCGTCCAGCAGAACCCAGGCGCCGTGACCTGGAATACCCGCGACGTACTCTACACCGTAATTCTTCAGGCACTGCGCAACGATCTGGGACCCGGTGAGTTTCATTGCTCTCCTATTCTTTGTCAGGTTCGTAGTGTTGCGTCAATCAAAGGACCTGGGATCAGTTCAGCGTGCTGTTCTTGGGTGCGGTGTCGTCACTCGCGGCCGCGGCCGCGGTCGCGGTTTCGGTCGAGTAGTGATGCGATTGAGCGATCTGCTGCGCTGCACGCTTCTTCGGCAGCGCCAGGAAGTAGATGGCGACGCCGATCGCGGCCACGATCAACAATCCGATGCCGACGTCCTTGGGGTCCTGGTAGACGAGCACGGCGCTGACAACCGCGGACCAGACGATGGCGATTGGGAACAGGACCTGCCACCCCTTGACACTGAACGCCGGCCTCGGCACGACGCCCCGCAGCTTCCCGACGTACAGGCACGCAATCAGTACGCCATATCCGGCAACCCAGAGCACCACGGTCATCGCGATCAACACGGCGTAGAGGTCGCTCCACAGGACGAGCAGGAAGGCGACGACACCACCGAACCACACGCCCACGAAGGGGATCTTGTCCTTGTTGAGCTTGCTCATCCACCGGGCGGCGGGGAATTCACCGTCGCGTGCCTGCGCCCACAACACACGGGCACCGGCAAGTTGCAACACGACACCGCTGACATACAGGCCCAGCACGGCGAGCACCTCGAATGTCTTGGCGATCGGGCTGCCCAGAATGGGGTTCAGGATGTAGGTGACCGGTTGAGTGGCGTCCAGGGTGTCGGCAGTGTTGGTCATGCCCAGGATGAGCAGCAGGATGACGATGGTGCCGAACAGGTAGGCCGATCCGTTGGCGATCACCATGCCGCGCGGCACCGCCCGGGAGGCGTTCTTGGTCTCCTCGCTGGCGTTGCCGGCGACGTCGAAACCGTTCAGGACGATGCACGGCAGCAGGGCGGCGAACATCAGTGGCAGGACGAGCGAGGTATTGACCTGCCCGTCGGTAGTGAATAGCCAGTCGACGCCGTGGACGGGATTGTCACCGAAAGTCAGCGCTCCGGCCAGCACAACGGATACGAGAACGCAGGCGACCAGGGTGGCAAAGACTCCGGAGTCGACGAACCGTGACGAGAATTTCACGCTGGCGATGTTGATCAAGGTGGAGACCAGGATGAGCACCCCTGTCACCCCGGTGATCTGCCAGGTCGTCAAATCGTCGAAGCCGAGCCACGACGCGATGATCGGGGCGATCGCGACACATGATCCGGCCAGAGAGACGATGTGCGCGATCTCCAACCACCACCCGGTCTGCCACCCGAGGAATCGCCCGCCCAACCGCGACACGATGTTGTAGGCCCCCCCTGCAATCGGGTAGGAGGAGCAGGCCGTGGCGACACAGAACGCTACGAGCAGTTGGAACGCACCGCCGATCAGCCAGGGCCACATTGTCGCCGGACCAACCTGGGCGAACGCAATGCCGATGGTGAAAACGATGCCGCCGATCGGAGCGATGTTTCCGAACTGGATAGCGAAACTGGAAAACGCGCTCAACGTGCGTTTCAGTTCCGGCTTGTATCCCAATTCCTCCAAATATGCGTCATCGGACAGCGCTCCTGCGTCCAGGGTTTTGTCGTGGGCAGCCTGTGTCATTCGAGGACCTCCGTTGCCAGTGCGATCGGGGGAGAATGCGCAAACACTAAGAGTCCCGGTCGGCGGCGGCTAGATACGTGGTGTGCAGTGTGTGAGCCCGGTGGTGCACAGTCTGTGTCTGGAGTGATCCATCGACCAGTGCGACGATCAGAGGCCGGTGTCATCCCCGCGGTGCTGCCAATCAGAACGCCAGTCCCTGCGCATGAGGACCTACTGGTCGTTGGTTGAGCAGCTCCAGGCCGCGCACCGCGAGCAGCAACCGTTGCCGGGTGGCAGGGTCGTCCAGGGACATCCCGAGCAGCGCGCTGAGCCGGTCCAGCCGGTAGTAGAGGGTGCGTCGCTGTACGAATAGCTTGGCAGCCGCTTCCGATTTGTGTCCGTCGCACTCCAAGAAGATTCGCAGCGTCGGGAACAGTTTGTTGACGGACCCGCCGTCATGTTCCAGGACCTTCCCAAGCTCGTCGTCGACGTAGCTGGCTAGTTCCGGGCCCTGCGCCAGGGCGACCAGCAACCGCAACACGCCGAGGTCGTCGAACCGCACCGGGTGGTCCGCGCCTGCTGCGGCGGCGTAAGCATTGTTCGCTTGTTGGATAGCCAGGCGCAATTGTGCGGGTGGAACTATTCGGCTCAGGCCGATTCGGGCGGGGGCGTCGCGCAGGGCATCGATGATCGCTTTCTCTCCCCTTTTCGCGGGTAGGGCCACCACCGCCAGCAATTGATCACCGGAATCGGCGACCAGTGCGGTTGCTCCGGGCAGTTCGACGCATTCGGTGAGTTGCGGCTCACCGAAGACGCTGTCGTGGTGGGGAGCAGCGACGACCACGATGAACGACTTCCGCCGCAGATCGCGGCCCATTTTCATCGCCCGTTCAATGAAGCCTTCCCCGGTGATGTCACCCATGATGAGGCGGTTGATCAAAGCGGCGTGCCGTTGCGATCGGCGTGCTCCGCGAACCTGGTCGCTGAGCAGGGTGATCGCGGTCGCTGCCGTTGCGCGTCCCACCGCGTAGATGTCTGGCCTGGACAACGACGCCCCCGGGTGCAGAACATGCAGCCACCCCCATTCCTGACCTTTGATGGCGACCGTTTCTCGGGTGCACGCGGACGTGCTGCTCGCCGGATCGTGAATCTCGCGTGAATGACCATCCCAGTCCGCGACGACACCGTCTGATGCCTCGGTGCGCCCGTAGTAGGCCCGCATTTGGTGCGCCCGATCCTCCAGGACGCAGGGGTGGCCGAGTCGGCGTGCCAATTCCTCGACCATGGACAGGTGGTCCTCGCCTTGCAGGATAAGGCTGGTGAAGGCCGCCGTAGCGATCTCGTCTTCCATCAGCTCTTTCACCCGTAGATCCACAATGCAGTCATGGACCTGATGGGCGACCTCGACGAACGGCACCTCACGGTCGAAGGCGATGACGGGAAGGCCGACGGCATCGGCCTCGGACACCACCGCTGCCGGCATTTTCCGGAACACCCGGCCCGACAGCTCGATGGCCAATGCCGCCACACCGGCGCCGGCCACCGACCGAACGAACGCCCGTTGTGTCGTCTGAGTACGGCCGAGCCCGAATCCTGCTGTCAACAGCAGCTCCCCGCCCGCGAGAAACCCTGCAATGTCAGCTATTTCACTGCTGTGCACCCATCGGATGATGTTGTCCAGATGCTGTTCACCGGCGACCACCGTCGACTGGGCGTAGGTGAAGATGTCCAGTTCCAAGGCGTCCCGAACCGTCAGCGTCCATGGGGTTCTGGTTCCGCTCACGCGACGGAGGCTACCCCCGCTGCTGCGCTGAGCACGTCATGGGCGCGAATGCTGGAGGTCACGGCGTCAGCAGTGCGCCCTCGGTCTCACCTCTATTCGGTCGACCGGCAGCTCCGGTAGGGACGATCCTGGCGCCTGCACACACTGTGAAGCTCCGGTGGAGGGCGTTGCACAACCTGGGTCTGCCTGAGTCGGACATGCACCCCTAAGGTTACCGGTTATCGACCCAGGACTGACCAGGAGGAAACCTGTGACGAAGGCTTTGTTCTTGTACGGCGGATGGCCCGGCCACAAGCCTTATGAGGTCGCCGACTGGGCGACCTCCCTGATGCAGGACGAATTGGGCTTCTCGGTGGACGCGACGACCGACCCGTTCCGTCTGGAGGACGACCTGACTGCTTACGACCTCATCGTTTTCGGGTGGACGCAGGCGTTGACGACCGAGGATCTGACCGATAAGCAGGAGCGAAGCTTGCTGCACGCCGTGTCGGAAGGAACTGGAGTCGGCGGTTGGCACGGTATGGCCGCATCCTTTCGCGCCTCGCTGCCCTACCACTTTGTCACTGGAAGTGCATTCATCGAGCATCCAGGTGGGGAGGCCGTCCCGGTGCCGTTCCCCGTCTCGATCGTGGACCGGGAACACCCGGTGACCGCCGGGGTGGAAGACTTCACCGCTGCGACCGAGCAGTACTACATGCACGTCGACCCCACCGTGCACGTTCTCGCCGACACCATTTTCTCGGGTGAACACCTGCCGTGGCTGGACGGAACCAACATGCCGGTCGCGTACGTAAAGACCTTCGGCAACGGCCGCGTTTTCTACGAAACCATCGGTCATGCCCCCAGCGACCTGCTTGACCCGAATGTGACCAGGCTTGTCAAGCAGGGTCTGGGCTGGGCGGCCCGGACCTGACCCGGCCGCAGGCGCCCTCCCTGCCGAGGGGCACGACTGTCCACCGTCGTCGCCACTGCCGCCCAGCGGAATGTCAGCTCACCCACGTACGCGAAGGATTCTGTGATGAGTGCACCCGAGAACCCAGTTGATCCGTGGCTGCCGTCCGGTAGCCCGTTCCCGGCAGCCGGGACCACCACCGTCCCCCCCGGATTACGAGCAGGGGGCGATTGCGTCGGTGGACGGCGTGGACGAAATCGACACCGACGTGCTCATTGTCGGTTCCGGGATGGGCGGCGGCACCCTGGCCTGGGCATTGAAAGACTCCGGGCTGGACGTCCTGATGGTTGAACGCGGCGGTTTTCTGCCACGTGAACCGGAAAATCACGACCCGGTGCAGATGTACATCAAGGGTCGTTACAAGACGGCCGGGTATTGGTACAACGGCCAGACCGGAGAACCGTTTACTCCGGGCGTGTATTACTGGGTGGGCGGGAACACCAAGTTCTACGGCGCTTCGCTGCCCCGATTTCGACGCAGCGACTTCGAGGAGGTCACTCACCAGGAGGGTGTGTCCAAGGCATGGCCTTTCCGCTACGACGATCTCGAACCGTTCTATGATCAGGTGGAGCGCCTGTACGACGTTCACGGCCAAATTGGTGAGGATCCCACCGAGCCGCCGCACTCACGCCCTTACCCCTTTCCCGCGCTGTCCCACGAACCGCGGATTGAACAATTCGCTGCATCGCTGCGCAAGGGCGGCCTGCATCCTTTCCACACACCCAACGCCATGAACATCACCAGTGATGCCGATCGGGCCGCGGTCACCACCGCTGACGGATGTCCTGACGACACTGGTGTGAAGGCCGAAGCAGAAAATAAGGTGATCGAGCCGGCCCTGCGCAGTGAGCGCATCAGGATTCTTCCCCGCACGGAGGTCACCCGCCTGCTGACCTCGCCCGACGGCCGACTTATCGTGGCGGCCGAGGCTCGGCACCAAGGGCGGATCATCCGGATCAACGCCAAGCGCGTCGTCGTCTGCGCGGGCGCGGTCAACTCGACAGCTCTGCTCCTGAAATCTGCGACCAGAGAGCATCCCACGGGTTTGGCCAATTCCTCGGACTTGTTGGGGCGCAACTACATGGTGCACAACAGCACCTTCTTCGTGGGGGTACACCCGTGGCGAGCCAACCCAACCAAATGGCAGAAGACCCTCGGAATGAACGATTTCTACGAGGCCGGCGCCCATTCGACATACCCGCTAGGCAACCTCCAAATGTTGGGCAAGTTTGCAAGGACCGATGATCAAGTCCGCGCGCTCCTGGGCCCCGGACTGGGCTTTGAAGTACATGACAAGCCGGAGCATCGATATTTACCTGACCACAGAGGACATGCCATCCTCGGAAAACCGGGTACGCGTGGACGGTGACCGCATTCTGATCGACTGGAAGGCGACGAACGTCGCCCCGCACCGGGAGCTCGTCAAGCGCGTCACGAAGTTGGTCCGCAAGGCTGGCTACCCATTGATCTTCACGCAGCAGATGGGTATCGAAACGAACTCGCACATGTGCGGCACCGCGGTCGCCGGCACCGACCCAACCAACAGCGTCTTGAATCCAGACTGCCGCAGTCATGACATCGACAACCTGTGGCTGGTCGACGCGTCGTTCTTCCCGTCCTCCGCGGCGCTCAACCCAGCTCTGACCATCGCCGCCAATGCTTTACGCGTCGCCCCGACCATCGCCGGAGCCCAACTGTAGCTCAGCACGCCAGAAGAGCTGTCCCTGTCAGTAAGCCCCCTTCACACTGGGCATCGTCGTGGCAGTTTGCGGCACTCGACTCCTCACAGGGCGGTTGCTTCTGTGGAATAAGGCTGTCAACTATATGGCCAGCGTCGGTGAGGGCGGTCGGCGATCCGCCCACGGTCGAGCTTGCTCGAGCTGCCCGGCGAGCTGGAACAGGACGTCTTCACGGCCTGCGGCGGCGGTAAAGTGGCTGCCGATCGGGATGCCGCCGCTCGTCCAATGCAGCGGCACTGACATCGCCGGTTGGCCGGTGGCGTTCGCGATCCAGGTGAACGGGGCGTAGGCAGCGTCAATGTGCAGTGACTGAATGGGGTCACTTGTTGGGGCCATTAGATGGCCTAACGGCACCGGCGCCGCCGCCATGGTCGGAGTCAACAATAGGTCATAGGTCGTATGGAATCTCGCTATTTTTCTGGCTTCGACTTGTACGTCTTGGACTGCGATGAGGTAATCCGCGCTGGTAAAGTTCCGCCCGAGGTCAGCGAGGGCGGTTGTATATGGCTCGAGTTCCCCGGGCTCGGGCAATCGCCCGAGAATGCGCGCCCAGGCCGCTCGTTGCCAGGCTGCACCAGCCGAGTAGAGAACGAAGAATGCGTCTTCAAATGCAGGTAGATTGAGGGGCATCGTGGCCTCCTCCACGTGGTGCCCGAGCGATTCACAGAGAGCCGCAGTGCTGCGCATCGCAGCGCGGCAGTCGTCTGTTACATCCGTCCCGGCAGGCGTGGCGGCGGAGAACCCGATCCGCAATCGCCCTGGTGGCGTGTTGGCTGCGGCCAGATAGTTTCCGTCCTCGGGTGGCGCCTGGTAGGGCTCGCCCGGTTCTGGGCCAGCGCTGATATCCAGCATGACTGCGCTGTCGCGCACGGAGCGGGTCACAACATGTTCGGCCCACAGCCCGCTGGTGATATCACCGTAATCCGTTTCCCCGCTGTGGCGTTTCCAGTCCGCCCATCAGGTGCAACAGGGTGGATTTGCCAGACCTGAATGGCCCGGTGATCGAGCCCTGGTGTTGCTTACTACCTGGCAGGTCACATCGTGGACGGCGACGAACGCGGTCACGCTGCTGGAGGTGTAGGCGACATTTTCGCAGTCACCCGGAGCGGTACGGGGCCGGCCCAAGGAGGGCTCGGCGGCCTCGCCGCCACCGGCGGGAGTTAAGGTGACGCCCCCGCCGCCGGTGAGGGTAAGGACCCGGTCAGCGCCGGTCGGCGGCGACGGCCGGGCTGCGGCTGGCCACCAGGATTGCGACCCCGAGCTTGCGCGGGCCGTGAGGAGTTCCAGCACCGGCGATTCGTTGCGGGCGTCCGGCCCACCGGTGGGTTCGTGGGCCAGCTTGCCCCACCTGAGCCCGGCCTTGCGAGCGCCTTCGCGCCGACTGTCGACGGTTTTGTTCACCGGTGGTTCAGGGGCGGCTCATCTGTCAGCCATCCGGGTGTTGGATCCTCACCCGTACGGGCGGATGCTGTAACAATTCTCGAGGAGTGATGGCATGACAGCTCGACGATCGCGGGTCATGGCGGCGTTCGGTGTGGTGACCCTCGCGGTGACGGTGGCGGGCTTGGGTGCGACAGCCGTCGCCAGCGCAGGCGCCGATGACCAGGGGGCCCATGACGACCAGGGCAACCCCGACAG
This sequence comes from Nakamurella sp., assembly GCA_965247715.1. GTDB lineage: Bacteria > Actinomycetota > Actinomycetes > Mycobacteriales > Nakamurellaceae > Nakamurella. The sequence continues at coordinate 202,187 of CBDFHS010000011.1, forward strand.
CGACCGACGGCACCACGCGGCCGCGGCCCAACACGTGCTGCTGCTGTCGGTCGACGGGATGCATCAGGCGGATCTGGACTGGTACGTCGGCAAGCACCCCGATTCGGCGCTCGCCCGGCTGGTCGGTAACGGCACGGCGTTCACCCGGGCGCAGACCCCGGTTCCGTCGGATTCCTTCCCGGGCATGGTCGCCCAGGTCACCGGTGGCAACCCGTCAAGTACGGGCGTGTACTACGACGACTCCTGGAATGCGGCGCTTCTACCGGCTGGTACCACCCCCGCGGCCTGCGCGACGATCGCCCCGGGTGCTGAGGTCACCTACTTCGAGCAGCTCGACAAGAATCCGCATGCCCTGGACGCCGGGCAAGGCCTACCCGGCCTGCCCGATGGGATCGGCGCGATGACCGCCAATCCGGCCCAATTGATCGACCCTGCGCAATTGCCGGTTGACCCGACCAGTTGCCAACCGGTGTACCCACATTCCTATCTGCAGGTGAACACCATTTTCGAGGTGGCCAGGGCTGCTGGTCTGCGGACAGCATGGGCGGACAAGCACCCGGCTTACGAAATCCTCAACGGCCCGTCGGGCACCGGGATCCAGGATCTGTTCACCCCGGAGATCAACAGTGATGCACCCACCCCTGGTGCGGCCGTCGACTGGACAAAGGTGAACACGCTTACCCAGCAATACGATACGTACAAATTGAAAGCCGTCATCAACGAGATCAAAGGTTTCGATCATTCCGGCCGAACCCAGGTCGGGGTTCCGGCGATCTTCGGGATGAACTTCCAAAGTGTGTCCACCGCTCAGAAGCTGCCCACCTCGGTCACTGCGACGTCAGCCGACCCGACGCAGCAAGGCGGGTACCTGAACAACGGGAAGGATCCGGGTCCCGTGCTCAGCGGGGCGCTGGACTACATCGACACCAGCGTCGGCGCCCTACAGGCCGCCGTCCAGTCCGCCGGACTGGCCGATAGCACGGTGATCGTGCTGTCCGCGAAACACGGTCAGTCACCGCAGGACCGCACCAAGCTCACCAGAATCGATGACGCCCCGATCATCGCGGCACTGAACGCGGCCTGGGCGAACAAACACCCCGAAGCCAGCACACCGCTCGTCGCTTTCAACATCGACGACGACGGCGTGCTGATCTGGCTGCACGACCGGTCCGCCGCTGCCAGTGGGTTCGCGAAGGACTTCCTCCTGGGATACAGCGGAACCGGCACCGACATCAACGGAAACCCCAAGCCGTACACGAAGTCCGGCCTGACCCAAGTTCGCGCCGGAACTACAGCCGCCAATTACTTCAACACCCAGGTCGGTGACCCCAGGGTGCCCGATCTGATCGGTACCGCTCAGGTCGGCGTCGTCTACACCGGCGGCAAGGGCAAGATCGCCGAACACGGCGGATCCAACCCGCAGGACCGCAGCGTCCCGCTGGTCGTGTCCGGGAACCCGATCAGCCACCACCGGACCAGCGGGGAGCACGTCGAGACAACCCAGATCGCGCCAACGATCTTGACTTTGCTCGGACTGAATCCCAGCTACCTGCAAGCGGTACAGATCGAGCACACGGAGACCCTGAATATTCGCTGACCGAGCGTTAGCGGTCGACATCGGCGGATCGTTGGCTGATCAACGATGCGGTGAGGTTGGCGGCTTTATCCGGACCACCCCATCGGTCGGGGCGGGCAGGGTACTGCCGTCCAGGGTGACCAACGGTGGCATGACTTGACCCAGGGGTCCGGACCAGGGGGCCGGGGGTACCGGCACCGGTGACGGTTGCGGTGGGGCGGGTTGGTTGATCATCGACCCGGGCACGGGGGGCTGCGGCCGGGTCACGGTGCTGTTGACGTGCCCGGCCAGCGTGGGCGCGGAGTCCACTCGTGGCACCCCCATCGGCCCCAGGCCCAGTAGGTCGATGATCGTCTTGGGGATGGACGCGTGGGAGTGCCACTGCGGGTCGATAGCCTGGCTGACTTTCCCGCCGAACATCAGCAACGGGATCCGGGAACCGCCGATCGCGGCGAACCCGTTGGGATGCACCGCGTCCGGGACCATCTCGATGACTGGGGTCGACACCGTGTCGGCGTAACCACCCCAGTCGTCCCAGGTCAGGATGAACGTGGTGTCGGCCCATCCGCCGCCGTCGATGACGGCTTGCACCCGTTGCCACACCAGGTCCTGACCCTTTTGCACGTACGTCGGGTCACTGACGTGCGGGGGATGCTCGTCGTACCCAGCGGGGCTCCAGACGTAACACACCGGTGGCAGGGAACCGGCTTTCGCCATCGGGATGAAGGCCTTGGGCGGGTACACCTGCGCGTTTCCAGGCGGGACCGAGAGACTCCGGTAGAACTTCGTGGGGTAGCCCGACTGATCCGGGAACGCCGCCCAGGACACCCCCGCGCGTTCGGCGACGGTGAAGATCGACGGGATGTCCCACACCGGGTGCGCTCCTACGAACGGTGGGTTCTTCAACGTCGGCAGCTGACCGCCGATCGCCAACATGTGACCGGACGTGGAGTTCGACCCGGCGCCGAAATGGTGATCGGAGAACACGAACTGCTTCGCCAGCCAGCTGTAGAACGGGATCACCACGTCGTTATCGATCTGCACGGGCAACGCCGGATAATCGCCCATCGCGTAGTGGACCCAAGCGTTCCGGTCATGCGATTGATCGAAATCCGGCGGCGCCTGTAGCACCGCACCATGCGCCGAGACCGCAGCACCCCAAGCCTTCAGGCTGGGGAAGTAAAAATCGGTCGTCTTGTTCTCCTGCAAGAACACAATGACGCGGTGACCTGCGATTCCTGCCATGTCATTTCCTTTCTCGGGCGCCCGGAGCGGGCCAGCCGTCCACTGGGGTGTGCCTATAGACACTTCAACGATCCACCGGGGCCGCGGCGATACGACGTACTCCACATGATGGCCTTGTCGACGGCAGGTGAACACCGCCGGGTGCGGCCGGGTCTGACCTTCTCGAGGCGGGTCGGACTGCCATTTGCTGGCCGAGACAGCGGCGGGTGCGGCGTCATCATGCCGGCCATTCCACCAACCGATGACCGCGAACCGGATGCGGCAGAGAAACTGGGGCAGTTCAGTGTCGCCAGATAGTGCGGGTCCGGCGATGCGACCACATATGGTGTTTGAGTGGCATTATTTGACGCGTCATGATAAGAAAACGGCTCGAACCTGGCAGATCTTGGGCCGTCAAGGCGGGTCCGTCGTCCGGATTGCAGGACACCGGTGCAGACGGTCGGACGCCGATCAGCCCGCCTTTATTCCGACCGCCGCTACCGTCCGCTTCGTGGCGCGCTCAGGGCGAGGAAGACGAGCGCACTCAGCGACGGGGCGCCTTGGTGAAATACCCACAGCCGAACCAAGTAGGCATGCTCGGCGGTGATTTCGAACATCCTGAGGCTAGCCGGGCGAATAGCACGCTTTCTACGACGAACATGGAGACATCAAGCGCCAGGGCGATACCGGCGGCAGTCACCCCACCAAGAAGTAGCGAACCCAGCAGGAAAGCGGGTGGCGGAGCCGCAGGATGCAGGTCGCACGCCGAACGGCGGGTGTCACGCGTTCGATCCGATGAGTCGGATCAGCGCGAGGGCGGCTTTGTGGGCGGCCGCGAGGATGGTCGCGTCATCGGGGACGGCGCAGTGGGCCGCGGCTTGAACAGCGGCGTTGATGCTGAGGATAGACATTCTCAGCAGCAAAGTGCTTTCCGGGCCGCGGTCCGGCAGTAGGGCCGCCAGTTCGTCGACAAAGGCGTTCAACGGAGCCCCGATACGGTCCCCGGAAGAATCAGCGATGTCCCGCACTACGAGCGGGTTCGCCGCCATGAACCGGATTCCGCGGAGTTTGTCTTCCGAGAATGACCCCACCCACCGCAGGACCGCCGTCTCCAGCAGACCCGGCGTGCGGGGTTGCTCGCCCAGCCATTGCACCAACTGCTCAGCCTCGGTGCCTCGTTCGTCGAACAGCGACTGCAGGATGGCTTCCTTCGACGGGAAGTAGTAGTACAGCGACGCCTTGTTGATGCCGAGCTCGTCGGCGATCTGGCGCAGCGTCGTGTTCTCGTATCCGTGGGCGGTGAACAGTTCAAGGGCGACCTGCTGTGCCTGCCGGCGGGTCTCGGCGCCGGTGCGGCGCACAATGCGGCTTTCGGTGCTCGAATTCATAGGATCAGACTACCTCCCGTTAGGTTGACAATCAACCCAACGGTAGGTAATATGGGCTATGCGTAGCGACCAGGGAAGGATGCGTCGTGAGTGGATACACGATTGTTCGCGAATACCCCTACCCGATCGAGGAGGTCTGGCAGGTCCTGACGGCACCGGAGTACGTGGCCAAGTGGACTACTACCGGGCAAGGCGGCCGACCAGTGAACTTCGCCGCCGTCCCGGGTACCAAGTTCACCTTCGTCGGCAAGCCCACCATGGGCTGGGCTGGTGTCGTCTACTGCGAGGTCCTCGACGTTGCCGCCCCGCATTCACTGCAATACACGTGGAAGGGCGACGAGGACAGCGACGACGTTACAGTCGTCGTCTACACCCTCGAAAAAACCCGCGACGGCACCCGGTTCATGTGGAAGCACACAGGCTTCGTTGGCGCGGGTGGCTTCGCTATGAGCAAGCTCCTCGGCAACGTTCGGCGCAAGATGCTCACCGACGGGGTTCCGCACGTCCTGGAGGAATACCACGCAGCCCACGCAGCCTGAATAACCTCACCTGACCTATCCAACCCTGGCGCTTCGTAGCAGTTCGTCACCGCGTTGTCTTCGGTCCAAGGTCAACGGTGCATCGCCCCACCGAGAACTATTTGACGAGGTGCAGGGGGTCGCCAGGTGCCATTTACGTCGGGTTCACCCGTCTGGACTGGACCTCTGTGCGCCATCAGGGACTCGAACCCCGAACCCGCTGATTAAGAGTCAGCTGCTCTGCCAATTGAGCTAATGGCGCGTAGTCCCGCCGTGGACGGGGCCGAGAACAAACTCTACATGCTGGGGCGTGCGCGACCGAAACGTGCAGGTCAGGAGGGGTGGGCCGGTCCTTCGGCGCTGGACGAGCGTCGCGCAGAGCTGGCGAGCCGAATCGCCACACCACCTCGGAGCGTCTGTTGTCGGTTGTCCGTGCTTGGATCAACCAGAACGACGACTCGGGTGGGCGGCCCGGTTTGCCGTCACTGTTCTGGAGTTCAGTGGTTTGGATCACCGCCAGCCGGGTTACTGGACGGACGCTGACGATGCTGGAGGGGGGACGCATGGTGGTCGCTGACCCTGCCCCGCGCGCCGATGGCGAGACCCCCCGCCGCTCGCTCCGTTCCACCTTGCTCTCCTGGCCGGTGGTCCGACAGCTCACCGGCACCGACCCGCTCGGTCGCGGTGACGCTGCGGTGTCCGCCCACACCCGAGCGCTCACGCCCAGGACGACCACCGCAGACCGGGTGGTGCAGAGCATTTGCCCCTATTGCGCCGTCGGGTGCGGGCAACGGGTGTTCGTCAAGGATGAGAAGGTCATCCAGATCGAGGGTGACCCGGATTCGCCGGTGTCTCGGGGCCGGCTCTGCCCCAAGGGTTCCGCCAGCGAGCAGCTCGTCAACTCTCCCGGCCGGCAGACCGCGATGCTGTACCGCCGCCCGCACGGCACGGAGTGGGAACCGCTGGACCTGGAGACGGCGACCGACATGATCGTCGACCGGATCCTGGACACCCGGGCCCGCACCTGGCAGGACAAGGACGAGGACGGCAACGTCGTTCGCCGCACCTTGGGCATCGCCGGCCTGGGCGGCGCGACCCTGGACAACGAAGAGAACTACCTGATCAAAAAGTTGTTCACCGCCATGGGGGCGGTGCAGATCGAAAACCAGGCCCGTATTTGACACAGTGCCACCGTCCCCAGTTTGGGGGCTTCCTTCGGCCGTGGGGGCGCCACGGGTTTCCTGCAGGACCTGCAGAACTCCGACTGCATTGTCATCCAGGGTTCGAACATGGCCGAGTGCCACCCGGTGGGTTTTCAGTGGGTGATGGAGGCCAAGAAGCGCGGCGCGACGGTCATCCACGTCGACCCGCGCTACACCCGGACCACCGCCGTCGCGGACCGGCATGTGCCGTTGCGCGCCGGCAGTGACATCGCCTTCCTGGGTGGCATTGTCAACTACATCTTGACCAACGAGAAGTATTTCCACGAGTACGTTCTCGCCTACACCAATGCCGCAACCATCCTCCGGAAGGACTTCCGGGACGTCGACGACGTGGACGGGGTGTTCTCCGGCTACGACCCGGAGACCGGCACCTACGACACGAAGACCTGGAATTACGACGGGGTTGGTGAACAGGAATCAGCCGCCAGCGGCGAAGAGGAACAGGTCAGGAACACCGCCGGCGACCACAGTGCCCCATCAACCAACGGCCAATCCGGTAACGGCCAATCGGCCCATGGTGCCGGAAAGCGTGGTTCGACCGACCCCGGCACCACGGCCGACGCCCGTGATACCGACGAGCAGGACACCGACGAGCAGGACGGTGTTAGCAGTAAAGGTGTTGGCAGTGATGGTGTCGGCGACTCCACGCAGGACGAGGGATCCCAACAGGAACGCGCCGCCGGCCACGAAATGGGCGGCCACGGCGCGTCTCTGGAACATTCCCAGGTCCGGCGGGACGAGACGCTGACTGACCCGAATTGCGTGTTCCAGGTGCTCAAACGGCACTATTCCCGGTACACGCCGGAGATGGTGCAGGAGGTATGCGGTGTCCCGCCCGAGCAATTCCTCGCCGTCTGCGAGGCCGTCACCGCCAATTCCGGCCGGGAGCGCACCACTGCATGGGTGTACTCCGTCGGCTGGACCCACCATTCGGTCGGCGTTCAGTACATTCGCGGCGCAGCCATCATCCAGTTGCTGCTAGGCAATATGGGTCGACCCGGCGGCGGGATCATGGCTTTGCGTGGGCACGCCAGCATTCAAGGGTCGACCGATATTCCGACCCTGTTCAATCTGCTGCCCGGGTACCTGCCGATGCCCAAAGTGGGTGAGCACGGCGACCTCGAGCATTACCTCGCCACGATTTCATCGCCCAACCAGAAGGGATTCTGGACGGCGGCCAATGCGTACACGGTCAGCCTGCTCAAGTCCTACTGGGGCGACGCGGCGACGGCCGAGAATGATTACTGCTTCGACTATCTGCCGAAGCTGACAGGTGATCACGGCACCTACAGCACGGTCATGGACATGTTGAAGGACAAGGTGGAGGGTTACCTGCTGCTCGGGCAGAATCCGGCGGTCGGTTCCGCACACGGAAGAATGCAGCGGCTGGCGATGGCGCGCCTGAAGTGGCTGGTGGTCAGGGATCTCAACATGATCGAATCGGCGACGTTCTGGAAGGACTCACCGGAGGTCGCGACCGGTGAGCTGGTGACGAAGGACATCGCGACCGAAGTTTTCTTCTTTCCGGCGGCCAGCCACGTGGAAAAGGACGGCACGTTCACCCAGACCCAGCGGATGTTGCAATGGCACCACAAAGCCGTGGAGCCACCGGGGGACTGCCGCAGCGATCTGCATTTCTTCTATCACCTCGGCCGCAAGCTCCGGGAACGCTTGGCTGATTCCACCCTCGACCGGGATCGGCCGCTGCTCGACCTCACCTGGGACTACCGGGTCGATGACGCAGGTGACCCGTCGGCCGACGCAGTGTTGCAGGAGATCAACGGGTTTCACCTGGCCGGCGAGAAAGCCGGCACTCCGCTGAGCAGCTATACGGAGATGAAGGCCGACGGGTCCACGTCCGGCGGTTGCTGGATCTACACCGGGGTGTACGCCGACGGGGTCAACCAGTCGGCGCGCCGCAAACCCGGCCGGGAGCAGTCCTGGGTGGCCCCCGAGTGGGGCTGGGCGTGGCCGGCGAACCGCCGAACCCTGTACAACCGCGCGTCCGCCGACCCTGCAGGGAAACCGTGGAGCGCTCGGAAGGCCTACGTCTGGTGGGACGAGGAGAAATCGACCTGGACCGGTGAGGACGTTCCCGATTTCCCGGTGGACACGGCTCCGTCCTACCGACCGCCGGCGGGAACCGGCGGGCCGAAGGGACTGGCCGGTGACGACCCGTTCATCATGCAGGGCGACGGGAAGGGCTGGCTGTATGCGCCCACCGGCCTGCTGGATGGGCCGATGCCCGCGCACTACGAGCCGCACGAGTCGCCGGTCCGCAACGCGTTCTACCGCCAGCAGGCCAACCCGACCCGAGAAGTGTTCCGCCGCACCGATAATCTGTCCAACCCCTCCGCCGGGGAGAAGGGTGCCCAGATCTTCCCGTACGTCTTCACCACCTACCGGCTGACCGAGCACCATACGGCCGGCGGGATGAGCCGGTGGTTGCCGTACCTGTCGGAACTGCAGCCAGCGTTCTTCTGCGAGGTCTCACCCGCGCTGGCCGCGGAACGTGGCCTGGAGAACAACGGCTGGGCCACCATCGTCACCGCCCGCACCGCGATCGAGGCGAGGGTGCTGGTCACCGAGCGGATCGTCCCGTTGACGGTGGGCGGAAAGACAATTCATCAGGTCGGCCTGCCCTACCACTGGGGGGTCGGCGGGGATGCGCTGAGCACCGGTGACTCGGCCAACGACCTGTTCGGGGTCACCCTCGACCCCAACGTGCACATCCAGGAATCCAAGGTCGCGTCGTGTGATATCCGGCCCGGTCGCCGGCCGACCGGTCCGGCGCTGCTCGAGTACGTCGCCGACTACCAACGGCGGGCCGGCATCACCATCTTCACCGGCAACGAGCGGCGCACCCCGATGGCCGGGGTGGTGATCGGCCGGGAGGGCGAAACCGGCCAGAATTCAGGTCGTCCGGGTGGGTACGGTTCCAATTCGCACGAGCCGGAAGACGTTGCCACGCAGGGAGATCAGTGATGGACGATCCAGACGCGTCGAACCCGGGAACGGCGCTGGCCGTGGCAGCGGGCTGGCCGGACCCGCCGCCGCGCAAGGGGTTCTTCACCGACACCTCGATCTGCATCGGCTGCAAGGCCTGCGAGGTGGCGTGCAAGGAATGGAACGGCGTCCCCGAGGACGGGCTGAACCTGCTCGGGTCCTCGTACGACAACACCGGCGCACTGGGCGCCAGCACGTGGCGGCATGTCGCGTTCATCGAACAATCTGGTCGCGCTGAACCGGCCGGCGCCGTGCCCCCGGTGGCCCCCGGCCACGCCGGGGCGGCCCCCGGCGACGCCGGGGCGGCCCCGGAACGGCCGTCGGTCGAGCTGGGGATGCCGTCTTTCCAGCTCCCGGGGGCGTCCGCGCAGGCCGATGACCGGACTGGCTTTCGCTGGTTGATGTCCTCGGACGTCTGCAAGCACTGCACCAGCGCAGCCTGCCTGGACGTCTGCCCGACAGGGTCCCTGTTCCGCACCGAATTCGGCACCGTGGTGGTGCAGGAGGACATCTGCAACGGCTGTGGGTACTGCGTCCCAGCCTGCCCATTCGGAGTGATCGACCGGCGGATCGGCGAACAGGGCACGAAAAACGTTGGCATCGCCCAGAAATGCACGTTGTGTTACGACCGGATCGGCGACGGCCAGACCCCGGCCTGCGCCCAGGCCTGCCCGACCGAGTCCATCCAGTTCGGTGACGTGGAGGAGCTCCGGGAACGAGCTTCGGCCCGGTTGGCCACCCTGCACGAGCAGGGCGTGCCCGAGGCCCGCCTCTATGGGCACGACCCGGACGACGGGATCGCCGGCGCCGGTGCGATGTTCCTGCTGCTGGACGAGCCGGAGGTGTACGGGCTGCCGCCGGATCCGGTGGTGACAACCCGGCACCTTCCGCAGATGTGGAGCACCGCCGCGAAGGCGGCCGGGGCGCTGCTGGTCGGGGCCGCTATGGCGTTCGTCCGAACGCCGAGAGCGGGACGCCGCCGATGACCGCCCAGCTGAACCAGACCACCGCCCGCACCGGCGGTCACGGCTCCGGCAAGCGCCGCGGCCGGGGCGAGCAGCCCGTCGTCCCGGACGCTTCCTTCACCTCCTACTACGGGCGTCCGGTGGTCAAGGCATCCCCGTGGGAGGCAGACATTCCGGCCTATTTGTTCCTTGGCGGGTTGGCAGCAGGGTCGTCGTTGCTGGCCGCCGGTGCTGAGCTGACCGGCCGGGAGTCGCTCCGCCGCGTCGGCCGGATCGGAGCGCTTGCCGGAATTGGGGTCAGCTTCGCTGCCCTGGTGCACGACCTGGGCCGGCCGTCCCGGTTCGTCAACATGCTCCGGGTGGTCAAACCCACGTCACCGATGTCAGTCGGCACCTGGATTCTGACCCTGTACGGCCCGCTGGCCGGCCTGGCCGGTGCCGGCGAGATGCGGAACCTGTTGCCGCGCAAGCTTTCCGGTGTGACCCGACTGCTGGGCGTCGTTGACCGGCCGGCGGGATGGGGCGCCGCTTTAGTCGCGCCGGCGGTGGCGTCATACACCGCGGTGCTGCTGACCGACACCGCCACCCCGAGCTGGCACGAGGCTCGACACGAGTTGCCGTTTGTGTTCGCCGGCTCGGCCGCGGCCGCTTCGGGCGGGCTGGGCATGCTGGGGGCGAGCCTGGCTGACGCGGGACCGGCGCGCCGGCTGGCGATCGGCGGCGCAATCGTCGAACTCGCGGCCGCGCACCGGATGGAAGCCTCGATGGGGATCACCGCGGAGCCGTTGCACACCGGTCGGCCGGGCCTGTTGATCCGGGCCAGCAAGATCCTCACCGCCGCCGGTGCTGTCGGTGCGGTGTTCGCGGGCCGGAGCCGGGTGCTCGCAGCGATGTCCGGGATCGCACTGCTGGCCGGGTCGGCGTGCACCAGGTTCGGCGTCTTCGAGGCCGGTCAGGAATCGGCCCGGGACCCCAAGTACACCGTCGTCCCGCAACGGGAACGGCTGCGTCAGGCAGAGCAGGCGCGCCAGCGAGATCAGTAGCGTCAGCAGTACCCCAAGGTCAGCGGAGTTCGATGAACCGGTCCCGCAGAGCCACTGTTTCGCCGATGATCGGGGCGCCCGGGACCTCTCCGACCACCAGCAGCCCACCGCTGGTCTGGGCGTCCGCCAACAGCAGCAACTCCAGTTCGCCCACGTCGCCGTCGATGTCCCAGGACAGGTGCGGCCGCACCCAGTCCAGGTTTCTGCGGGTTCCGCCGCTGATGAAGCCGTCGACGGCCGCCCGCCGGGCCCCGTCCAGGTACGGCACCGCCGCCGGGTCGATCACCGCGGTCACGCCGGAGGCCCGCGCCATCTTGTACAGGTGACCCAGCAGGCCGAAACCGGTGACGTCGGTCGCCGCGCGCACTCCGGCGGCCAGCGCGTCGCGGCTCGCCGCGGCGTTGAGCGTGACCATGACGTCGACCGCGTGCTCGAACACCTCGCCGGTGGCCTTGTGCCGGTTGTTGAGCACCCCCAGCCCGAGCGGCTTGGTCAGGCTGATCGGCAGGCCCGGTTCTGCGGAGTCATTGCGCAGCAACCGATCCGGATCCGCGACCCCGGTGACCGCCATTCCGTACTTGGGCTCGGGGTCGTCCACCGAGTGTCCTCCGCCCACGGCGCAGCCGGCCTGCCGGGCGACGTCGAGGCCCCCTCGTAGCACCTCGGCGAGCAGTTCCAAGGGCAGCACGTCCCGCGGCCAGCCGACCAGGTTCACCGCGACCACCGGCCGCCCGCCCATCGCGTACACATCGGACAGAGCATTGGCGGCGGCGATCCGGCCCCAGTCGTAGGCGTCGTCCACCACCGGGGTGAAGAAGTCCGCGGTCGCGACCACCGCCAGTCCGTCAGCAACCCGGACCACCGCGGCGTCGTCCCCGCTGTCCAGACCCACCAGCACATCAGGATCCGTTGCCCCGATCAGCCCGGCAACCACCGACTCCAGTTCACCAGGCGGGATCTTGCAGGCGCAGCCGCCGCCGTGGGCGTACTGGGTCAGCCGGACTTGACTTTGCACCGCTGATGTCATGCCTGCACCGTAGCCACGACGGCCGCCGGGAAACGCCCATATACGGTGGCGCGCGGAGGCGTACAGGCGCCTGGTGGCCCTCCCGGTCTTCAAAACCGGTGAAACCGAGCATCTCGGTTTGGCGGGTTCGATTCCCGTCCGCCTCCGCCAGATCGTCAACCGGGGCCTCACCGGGGCCGGCTCAGAGCATGGGGAGGGACGGCAGACGTGCAGCAGCAGGACGGGATCGACCCGCGGCGCGCGATACCCCGCACCGACGCCGTGTTGGCCGACCCGCGGTTGGCGAACGCCGCGAGCCAGCTTGGCAGGTCGGCGGTCCGGGACGCCGTGCGGACCGCTCAGGACCGGGTCCGGCGCGGTGAGATCGCCCCGACCGCTGTCGTCGACGCCGCGCTGGCGGCGCTGCCGTCGTCGAGTACCACCCTGACCCCGGTAATCAACGCGACCGGTGTCGTGTTGCACACCAACCTCGGTCGCGCTCCGCTCTCGGCGGCCGCGCAGGCGGCGGTTCAATCCGCAACGGGGTACCTGGATGTCGAGTTCGACCTGGCCAGCGGGCAGCGGGCGGCTCGTGGGCGGGGCACGGTGGACGCCTTGCTGGCCGCGGTCCCGGAGGCAGAGGGGGCCATGGTGGTGAACAACGGGGCGGCGGCGCTGGTGCTCGCCACCGTTGCCCTCGCCGGTGGCCGGGAAGTGCTGATCAGCCGGGGCGAGATGGTGGAGATCGGTGCCGGATTCCGGCTGGCCGACCTCATCGGCTCGACCGGGGTGCGAATCCGCGAGGTCGGCGCCACCAACCGGACCACCCTCGCCGATTTCGCCGACGGGATCGGCCCGGACACCGCGGCCGTGCTGAAGATCCACCCGAGCAACTTTGTGGTGACCGGCTACACGTCCGCGGTGCCTGTCGGCGAACTGACCACCTTGCCGGTACCGGTCATCGCCGACATCGGTAGCGGCCTGCTGGCCGCCGACCCGCTGCTCCCCGAGGAGCCGGATGTCGCCGGCGCACTGCGATCCGGTGCTGCGGTGGTCACCTGCAGTGGTGACAAGGTGCTGGGGGGCCCGCAGTGCGGCCTCATCTTCGGATCCGCCGATCCAGTGGACCGGATGCGCCGGCACCCGCTGGCCCGGGCGTTTCGCGTCGACAAACTGACGTTGGCCGCACTGGAAGCGACGGTCCGCGGACCGGAAACGCCGGCCGCGCGCTACCTGCACGCCGATGTGCAGGAATTGCACGCCCGGTGCATTTCGTTGGCCGCTGCCGTCGGCGGACAGGTGGTCTCAAGCGTTGGAGCAGTGGGTGGCGGGGGAGCGCCGGGTGTGCGGCTGGAAGGCTGGGCGGTGGCAGTGCCGCCGTCCCTGGCCCGGCCACTACGCACGTCGAACCCAGCTGTGGTCGGCCGGATCGAGCGGGATCGGCTGCTGCTCGACCTGCGCTGCGTGCCGCCCGAAGATGACGCCAGGATCGCGGTTGCAGTGAAAGCGGTTACCGGACAAGGTCTCTGACCATGCATGTGCTGGCAACCGCCGGTCACGTCGACCACGGCAAGTCCACCCTGGTCCGGGCGTTGACCGGGATGGAACCCGACCGGTGGGCTGAGGAACGCCGCCGCGGGATGACGATCGATTTGGGGTACGCCTGGACGACCCTCCCGTCGGGAGAGGCGGTGGCCTTCGTCGACGTGCCCGGTCACCAGCGGTTCATTGGGAACATGCTGGCCGGGCTGGGCCCGGCGCCCGCGGTGGTGTTCGTGGTGGCCGCCGACGAAGGATGGCGGGCGCAGAGCACCGAACACCTCGCCGCGATCGATGCGCTGGGTCTTGATCGGGGTCTCGTCGTGATCACCAGGGCGGACCTGGCCGATCCGGAACCGGCCCTGGCGGACGTACGCCGCCGGCTGTCCGGAACGACGTTGGCCGGCGCGGCGGCAGTGGCGGTCTCGGCCATCACCGGGCAGGGCCTGGCCGATGTCCGTTCCGCACTGGAGGACCTGGTCGCCGGGCTGCCGGCCCCGGTGACCGACGGGCGGATCAGGTTGTGGCTGGACCGGTCGTTCAGTATCCGCGGGGCCGGGACGGTGGTCACCGGAACGTTGGGGTCCGGAATGCTCCGGGCCGGGGATCTCGTCCAGACCAGCTGCGGCAGGCCGTCGGAGGTCAGGGTGCGGGGGCTGCAGGCGCTGGGGAAACCGCTCGAGGAGGTGGCCGCCGTCGCCCGGGTCGCGGTCAACGTGCGTGGGGTTTCTGCGGATGACCTGGGCCGGGGAGACGCGCTCCTGACCCCGGACGCGTGGCGGACCTGCGGCGCCGTGGATGTCCGGCTCATCGGAGTCGGCCTGAGCGGCGGCCTGAGCGGCGGCGGCCTGAGCGACCAGCTGCCGAGCGGCCCCGCCGGAGGGTTTGCCGACCTGCCGACCGAACTCACGCTGCACCTGGGCACCGCGGCCGTACCGGTCACGGTGCGGCCGATCGGCAGCGACACCGCCCGGCTCCGGCTGGGTCGACCGTTGCCGATACAGACCGGTGACCGAGCGATCCTGGCGGACCCGACGCGACAGCATCTGCCGCGCGGGGTGATCGTGCTGGATGCCGATCCGCTACCGCTTCGCCGCCGCGGGGCTGCCGCCGCACATGCAAATCGGCTGGCTACCGCCGGGTCGCTGCCCACGCTCTGGGACCACGTTCGCTGGCGGGGTGCGGTGCGTGCGGCGGACGTGCAGGCCTTCGCCATCCCCATGCCCGTCCGTACGGACCTGCCTGTCAGCAAGGACATACCTGTCAGCAAAGACATGCCTGTTAGCAAGGACATGCCTGTCAGCACGGACACGCCGCCCCGCAGTGACGCCGATCCGGCCTCCGGGGACCCCGCCGAACCGCTCCGGGTGGGGAACTGGTATGTCGATCCCAGCGCGTGGGCCCGGTGGCTGCAGGACCTCGCCAAAGCCGTCGACGCACGCCGGAGTGCGTTCCCGCAGGACCCGTTCCTGCCCGCCGAGCGGGCCAGGTTCCTTGCCGGACTGCCGGCCGCCGAGCTGCTGGAACCCCTGGCTCGGGACGCCGGGCTGGAAATAGGCCGCTCCGGGGTCGGCCGCCCCGGGCAACGACCGGCGCTCGGGGCCGCCGAGACAGCGGTGCGCGAGATCGAGGCGGCCCTGCTCGCCGAGCCGTTCGCCGCCCCGGACCGCAACGAGCTGTCACGACTCGGCCTGACCGGGCGTGACCTGGCCACGGCGGCCGCTGTCGGCCGGATCCTCCGGTTGACACCGGAGGTCATCGTGCTGCCCGACGCGCCGGACCGAGCCATGCGCCTGCTCTCCGCCCTACCCCAACCGTTCTCCACCAGCGCGGCCCGGCAGGCGTGGGGCACCACCCGCCGGGTGGCGATCCCGCTGCTGGAACACCTGGACCGGCTCGGATGGACCCTGCGAGTGAACGGTGACCTGCGGACAATTCGCACCGCTTCGAATCTCGGCACGGGCGGACCGAATGGCGCAGGCGGATCGACGGGGGCCTCTGGTCAGGAATAATTCGACGGGACCGGATGCCCCGGACGAGGGCAACAGCACGCACGGTTGCGATGAGCTCGACGAGAGGGGGCGCGTCATGCCCGTCGTTGCTGCGTCCGGCCCATCTGGGGGGCGCCAGCCCGGCACCGCCCCGGCCCGTCGTGGTGCCTCCTTGCCGCCGGCCGGGGCTCGGCTGCTGGTGTTCTGCCTGCCGGCCGTGTTCATCGGCCTGTTGATCAGGGTGTGGGTGGTGCACACGTCGGTGATGTCGCTCAACTCCGACGAGGCCATCACCGGCCTGCAGGGACTCGAGGTCTTGGGCGGGACCTTCCGGCTGGTCGTCGCGGGCAACGACTACGGAGCGACCACCGAGTCCTACCTGGTCGCTCCGTTGATGGCGTTCTGGTCGGGACCGGCCCCGCTGCGGTTCTTGTCACTGGTGCTGTCCGGGTTTGCCGCCTGGGCGTTGTTCCTGCTCGCGCGTCCGTTCGTCGGGCGTATCCCCGCCGCGGTCACCGCCCTGGTCGGCTGGAGCATGTCCGCCGCCGTGGTGATGCTGTGGTCGCGCAGCTACCTGGGGTACCTCACCGGATTCATTGCCCAGGTCGCCGTCCTTGGCCTCGCGTGCCACGCAATGCGGTCGAAGGAGCGGCTGGGGCGAACCGCGTTCCTGGCCGGGTTCGCTGCCGGCTTTGCCATCTGGAGTCACCCGATGTTCGGGGCTGTCTCGCTGCTTGCCCTGATCGCCCCCACCGCGTATCGGATGCGGGAGTGGCGCTGGTGGGTGCCGGCGACGCTCGGGGGGGCAGTCGGCGTCTCGCCGTGGCTGCTGTTCATCGCCGGCAGGGGTTTGCCGACGCCAGCCCTGGCCACCGTGACGACGACGTACTCCGAGCGGCTGCAGAACTTCGTCACCCAGCTGCTGCCACGGGCTTTCGGGCTGCGCACACCTGACGGCGCGTGGGTAACTCCGAGTTCGCTGGCGGTAGCCGGATCGGTCGTGTTGATTGCCGCCGCCGTGTTCGGATGGGCCGTGCTGGTTGCGCGGTGCGGGTTGCCGGCACTGCCGGTCCTGATCGCCGGGGGTCTCGCCTTCCCGGTTCTGGCCTTGTGGTCGCAGTTGGGGTTCGTCGCCGACGCCCGGTACGCGTTGCCGTTTCTGCCGGAGCTGTTGCTGGGCCTGGCTGCATGGACGTTGCTGCTGCCGGCCCGGGTTCGGGAATCGCCCTGGACGGTCGCCGTGATCCCGGCGGCCTGGGCGGTGCTGTTCTGCGTGCCGGTCCTGCATCAGCAGGTCGGTTGGCAGTACATCGACGCGGAGCGGGACGCCTATGCGGTGACCACCACCCTCGCCGAACACGACATCCACTACCTGGCCGGGGATTACTGGGGAACGTATCTCGCTGATTACCTGGCTGACGGGGCGCTGTCCGTACGGCCGGATCAATCCATCCGGTTGACCGACGAGGCGGAGCGGGTCGCGGGCTCGGACCCGGCACTCGTGGCCTACGTCTATACCAACGGCGCGAGCCCACAACTGCCGTTGCCGGTGCAGCGGTATCAGCGTCTGGTGGTGGGTGCGTACGACCTGTACCTACCGCGATCTGCTGGTTGACCGATCAGTCACGGGCCGCTCGGGCAGGCCGAACGGCGTCAGGCCCCCGACCGGAGTCGAGGGCCTGACGCAGGAGGGTGAGCGACGGGACTCGAACCCGCGACCACCGGCACCACAAGCCGGAGCTCTACCAGCTGAGCTACGCCCACCATGTGTCCGCGCGATGAGCCGAGACAAGTGCGACCCGGCGCGCGGACCGGAGAAGTCTAACCGATCCTCGGTGACGTCCGGCCCTCGGCGAACTGGTCTGCGGGGGCCCCGCTGGCGGGGTCGACGTGCTCGGTGTCGTACCGGGCAGTGACCTCGCTGGCGATCACCTGCGCCTGCTCGGTGCTCGGTCCGGGTTGCTCGACGAACGCGGTCCCGCGGTAGTAGGCCAACTCACGGATCGACTCAGTGATGTCGGTCAGGGCCCGGTGGGTCATTTGTTTGGGCGGTTGCCCGAAGTAGATCCGCGGATACCAGCGGCGGCAGAGCTCTTTGATGCTGGACACGTCGATCATCCGGTAGTGCACGTGCGCGTCAAGAAGGGGCATGTCCCGGCTGATGAAGCCGCGGTCGGTGGCGATCGAGTTACCCGCCAGCGGCGCCGTTCTAGGCTCGGGCACGTGCTCACGGATGTAGTCCAGCACGAGCTTCTCCGCCTCAGGAACGGTCACCGTCGACTCTCGCACCCGTTCGGTGAGGCCGGATTTCGCGTGCATCTCGACCACCACCTCAGGCATCCCGGCGAGGTCATCGTCGGCGGCGTGGATCACCACATCCACCCCGTCACCAAGGATGTTCAGGTCGCTGTCGGTCACCAGCGCCGCAATTTCGATGAGTTTGTCCGTCCGCAAACTCAGCCCGGTCATCTCGCAGTCAATCCACACCAGTCGATCGTTCACATTCCGGACCATAGCGGCCGCGTCCGACAGCGGGTGCCCGAGCGCGCCAACCGGCCGCGGGCGGCGCCGGCTCGATAGTCTGCGTGGATGGTTGAACCACGGGGGCAGATGTTGGTTCCAGCGGGCACGGCCACCCGGGTAGGGGGCCGAGCATGACCGCGCCGGCATCGGGCGACGCAGTCTCGGCCGCGCAGCGGATCGCCAAGGGCTACGACACAACGGCGGCCGCGGTGACCCTGGGTTCGGTGGTGATCGACGGCGTAGCCGATCCCGGGGCGCTTGTTCGGATCCCGCTGTCGATGTTCAACCGGCACGGGCTCGTGGCGGGGGCTACCGGAACCGGCAAGACAAAGACGCTCCAGGTGATCGCCGAGCAGCTCTCCGAGGCCGGGGTGCCGGTGCTGATCCCGGACGTCAAAGGCGATCTGACCGGGCTGCTGTTGCCCGGCGAGCCGGGGGACCGGATCAGCCAGCGAGCCGCCGAGACCGGCGACGACTGGGCCGCGGCCGGCTACCCGGTCGAATTCCTCAGCCTGGCCGGACAAGGGGACGCCGTCCCGATCCGGGCGGCGATCGATTCCTTCGGGCCGATC
The DNA here is from genome assembly GCA_965247715.1 of Nakamurella sp. GTDB lineage: Bacteria > Actinomycetota > Actinomycetes > Mycobacteriales > Nakamurellaceae > Nakamurella. The sequence continues at coordinate 220,761 of CBDFHS010000011.1, forward strand.
CTGCTGTCCAAGGTGCTGGGCCTGAACGAGACCCAGGAGTCGACCCTGGGGCTGATCTTCCATTGGGCCGATACCAAGGCGCTCCCGCTGCTGGATCTGAAGGATCTTCGGGCGGTGATCATGCACCTGACCAGCGACGAGGGGAAGGAAGACCTCCGGGAGCTGGGTGGGGTGTCCAAGTCGACCGCCGGGGTCATCCTGCGCGCGGTGACCAACCTGAACGCGCAGGGCGGTGACCGGTTCTTCGGCGAGCCCCAACTCGAGGTGGCTGATCTGTTGCGGGTCACCCAGGACGGGCGCGGCGTGATCACGCTGTTCGAGGTGGCCGCCCTGCAGTCCAACCCGGTGTTGTTCTCCACGTTCCTGATGTGGCTGCTGGCCGAGCTGTTCGAGACCATGCCAGAGGTCGGTGACGTCGACAAGCCGAAGCTGATCTTCCTGTTCGACGAGGCGCACCTGCTGTTCGCCGACGCGTCCAGGGCGTTCCTGCAGGCTGTCCAGCAGACAGTCAAGCTCATCCGCAGCAAGGGGGTCGGGGTGTTCTTCTGCACCCAATTGCCCACTGATGTCCCGGGGCCGGTGCTGTCCCAGCTCGGTGCGCGGATCCAGCATGCGCTACGGGCGTTCACCCCGGACGATCAGAAGGCGCTGTCCTCGACTGTGAAGACATACCCGATCACCTCCGATTACACGCTCTCGAGCGCGCTCACCGCGCTGGGCACCGGCGAGGCGATCGTGACCGTGCTGTCCGAGAAGGGCGCGCCTACCCCGGTGGCCTGGACCAGGATGCGACCCCCGCGGTCGTTGATGGCACCGGTTCCGCCGGCGACCTTTGCCGCCACCGTTGCCGGGTCGGCCCTGCTGCCCAAATACGGACAGGACATCGACCGGCAATCGGCCTACGAGATGTTGACCGGGCGGATCACCGCCGACACCGGCCCGGTGACCGGCACGCAGGGCAACACGGCCCCGCCGATGCCCACCGGTACCGCGGCGCCGACGGGTACGGGTCCCGCGTTGGGTACTGACGGGTGGCCGTCACTGACGCCCGAGCCCTACAACCCTTACCTCGACGACCCGCCGGCGGTGACCCCGACCCCCAGGGCACCGTCGCGCAGCCGGACCGGCCCGCGAACACCCGCTACGTCTGCTTCGTCCGCTGGCGGGCTGGGCGACGTCTTGAACAACCCGGTGGTCGGTTCGTTCATGAAGTCGTTGGGTACCTCGTTGGGCGGGGCGCTGGGTCGATCCGTTTTCGGGACCCGCCGCCGCGGGCGCTGAGGTTGCGGACTCGGGTCAGGGCCGTCAGGGTCGTCCGCGCGAACGGACCGAGGTCGGCGATGGTCAGCGGAAACCGATGGAACCATCGGTTGGCCGATGACGTTCCCCGAGAGCGGGCGGATGTCACCACAGTGCTTCGATCGGACCAACCCGGATCTCGGCCGCAGAGGGGATGCGCACAGTCGGGGATGCGCACAGACGGGGATGCGCACCGTGCCTCAGCGGCCGAACAGCCTAGATCGATAGCGAAGGGAATCTCCAGTGAATTCGCTCCTGTGGGTCATCATCGTGGCCGGCATCGCCATCGCCGCGGTCTACTACCTGCGCCAGCGGTCGTCCACCACCGCCAATACGCTCGCCGACGCGCAAGCCGAGGCCCGGCGGTGGGTCGAGCGCCTCGGTGGGCAGGTGTACTCGTTGGATCCCAAAGACGACCCAGCAGCCCGTCAAGCGTTGACTGACGCTTCGGAGCGGTTCACTGCGGCCGGTTCCCAGGTGGACCAGGCCAAGTCAGTGCAGCAATACCGACTGGCGCAGCAGACCGCGTACGAGGGGCTCTACTACGTGCGGGCCGCCCGCACGTCGCTCGGTCTGGACCCGGGACCAGAGCTGCCCGCAATCCCCGGCCAGCAGCAGGCGGGGGCGGTGTCCGAGGATCGCGCGGTGACGGTCGAGGGCCGGGAGTACGAAGCATCCCCGCAACCAGGTAATCGCACCCAGCACTACTACCCAGGCGGCATGGTCGCCGGTCGACCGGTGCCCCGTGGCTGGTACTCCGAGCCGTGGTGGAAACCCGCCCTGGTGGCCGGCGCCTGGGGAGTCGGTTCCTACCTCGTGGCCTCCACCCTGTTCGCCGGGATGGCCGGGATGGGGGGCGGGTGGGGCGGTGGCGGCTGGGGCGGCGGGTACGAGGCCGGGTACGACGCAGGCCTGGACGCTGGCAACGACGGTGGTGATCAGGGTGGCGATCAGGGTGGTGGTGATCAGGGTGGTGGTGATCAGGGTGGTGGTGATCAGGGCGATTACTCCGGCAGCGGTGACTACTCCGGCGGTGACTACTCCGGCGGCGGTGGTGATTTCGGCGGTGGTGATTTCGGGGGCGGTGATATCGGTGGCGGTGATTTCGGCGGCGGGGGCGACTTCGGCGGTTTCTGACCCGACGAGCCAGCCACCGCGGGGTCGTGGCCGGTCCCGGTGAAACCTGACCGAGAAGAAGTTTCGCGGCAATCCCGGTCTGACCTCCCCAGCAGGCAGGACACCCGATCCCTTGCTGCAACCAGCCGACATCGCGCAGGCAGTGCACTTCCTCGTGACCTTCCCCGGCAACGGGTGCCCCGCGGCGATCACCTTGCTCCCGCAACGGACCCCGGTTAGCTAAGTGACGGGTGGCCGCGGTATATGTCGTTCAGGGCGTCTACGGCCATGGTCGCGGCTTCGGTGAACGTGGTTGTGGCGTCGTCGAGCCAGAGTTTGAATGCGGCGTCGTAGAGGTTGACGGCTAGCGCGGCAGCCAAACCAGCCTGTAGCGGTGTGAGTCCTCGCTCGGCGAACCCGATCGCGGCGGAGCGGGCCAGCAAGGCCAGTTTGTGGGCTTCACGTTCTTGCAGGGCCGCTTCGGTGTTGATGATGTCGCGGCGGGCCCGGAAGTAAGCCCTCTGGTTCTCAAACCGCGGAGCAACCACGTCCCGCAGGCCCCGGAGGACAACCTCGATCGGCGTTAAGTCCGCGGTGGCGTGCGCAAACATGCGGGCTACCACCTCGGGTAGTTCATCCTCCCCGGCGAACAGAACTTCTCGTTTGTCGGCGTAGTGGCGGAAGAACGAGCGGGTCGTCAAGCCGGCTCGAGCCGTGATCTCCGGGACAGTTGTGTCGGCGAAACCCCGCTCCGCGAACAGCGTCATTGCCGCCGCTTGCAGCCGCTGGGGCGCATCTGGAGCCCACCTGCCCATGGTCGACAGTCTACCCATTGACGACATCTCGTGTCATCACTACGTTGTTGACGACATAAGGTGTCATGGCGAGTGAGGCGGTGGAGTTCATGGGTGATGACCGCGCGGTATTGGTGCTCGGTGGGACGGGATTTGTGGGCCGTCGGGTGGTGAGGGCGTTGACGGCGGCCGGGTTGTCGGTGCGGTGTCTGGTCCGCGACCCGACCCGGGCGAAAGACCTGGCTGGAGAGCGGGTCGACGTCGTAGGCGGGGACATGCTTGACGCACCAGCAGTGTCGGCAGCGGCGCGCCAGGTCAGGGCCGTGATCGTCTGCGTGCACACGGTGTCCTCGCAGCCGGCCCGGCAGGCAGGCCACGACTTCATCGACGTCGAGGAGGCAGGTGTGGGCAACATCGTCGCCGCCTGCCACGCCAACGAGGTAAGCCGGTTGCTGTACGTGACATCGATCGGAGTAGCGGCCGACGCGCGCAGCTCCTGGACGCGTGGTCGGGCCCGGATCGAGAAGCTGTTGTTCTCCAGCGGCCTGGACGTGACGGTCCTGCGTCCGGGAATGATCGTCGGCCATGGCGGCGACGGATTCGGCATGGTCGAGCGTGGCGCTCGACGCCGGGCGACGGTGCTGATGAGTAGCGCTCATCAGCGGTTCCGCACGGTTGCGGTCGACGATGTGGCCAACCAGCTGGTTGCTTTGATCGACGAACCGCGCTCGTTTGGGCACCATTTCGACGTCGGCAGCGACGACGTGCTCACGATTGACGAGATGATCGACCTGGCCGCAGACCACCTGGGCCGCTCGCACCCGGTGAAGATTCACCTGCCACGCCGGCTGATCGCCCGCCTCTCCCCGCTTCTGGAGCGGGCCGCGAAAATGCCACCCGGCGCGATCGGAGGGTTCGTCGGCGCCGGCAGCGATGCCGACATGATCGGGAACGCCGCCCCCATCCGTGCCCTGCTCGACCAGCCGCCCGTACCGTTCGCGGCCGCCATGGCGCAGGCGTTGCGGGACAGTGCGGCGACCACTCGGGCCGGGGCCGGATCATGACCGCGCAGAATGGGAGCGGTTGAGCCGAACAGGACGTCAACCGCTCAGCGCGCGCAGCTCGGTCAGCGTGTACGCAGCGATGGAGCCCAGCGAGCGCCGCTCACCTTCGGATATCCACTGCGAGAAAGCGATGCCGAACACGGTGGCCCCTGATTCTGCGGCCAGGGTGGCGGCTGGTTCAAGGACGCCACGATCGCGAAGTGCGGCGGCGATGGTCATGGCCAGGCCGGCGAGCTTGTGTCGTTCACGCTCCTGTAAGGCCGGATTGCTGTCGATGACCGCCTGCCGCATGCGGGAGAACGTCCGGCGCTCGTCGGGAAAGAACGAAGCGGCGCCATCGATGGCCGCTGCAATGAGCTTCATCGGGGTCGTGTTCGCCGGCGCTGCGTCCATCCCGTCGAGGAACACCTGAACGAAGCGGTCCTGCCCGTAGAACAGCACCTCACGCTTGTCGCCGAAGTAGCGGAAGAAGGTGCGTTCGGTCAGACCCGCGGCTTCGGCGATCTCCGCGGCGGTGGTCTGATCGAAACCCCGGGTGGCGAACAGCTCCAGCGCGGCCTGCTGCAACCGCTGGGCGGCTCCTGGTTCCCATCGCGCCATGATCGGAGCCTAGTCGATGACAGCCACTGACATCGAGGTGTAAGTTCGTGATGTCAGTCAACGACATCACTACAAAGGAGCCCGCACCATGCACGTTTTTGTCACCGGAGCATCCGGTTGGATTGGTTCCGCCGTCACGGACGACCTACTCGCCGCCGGCCACCAGGTCACCGGTATGGCCCGATCGGATGCAAGCGCAGCCACTCTCCAGAGCAAGGGCGTGACCGTCCGGCGAGGTGACCTGGATGACCTGGCTGGTATCCGCGCCGGCGCGGACGAGGCCGATGCCGTCATCCACCTCGCCAACAAACACGACTTCTCAAACCCCGCCGTCTCCAACGCCGCGGAGCGGGCCGCGGTCCAGGCGATCGGCGATGCCGTGGCCGGCAGTGACCGCCCGTTCCTGTTCGCATCGGGTGTTGCTGCTCTGGCGAAAGGGCGACCCGCGACCGAGGAGGACCCGTCGCCGTTCCACGGCCTTGACTCCCCACGCGGAGGCGCGGAGAACTTGGCCTTCGAGTTCGTAGACCGAGGTGTGCGATCGATCAGCTTGCGCTTCTCGCCTACCGTGCACGGCAAGCAGGACCACGGGTTCATCGCCGCGCTCGCCGCGATCGCGCGCGACAAGGGCGTATCGGGCTACCCCGGTGAAGGGACGAACCGATGGGCAGCAGTGCACCGTTCCGACGCCGCCCAGATGGTGACGCTGGGGCTTGAGAAGGCATCAGCCGGTGCCCGACTGCACGCAGTCGATGAAGTGGGCGTCCCTACCAAGCAAATCGCTGAGGCGATCGGACGCGCATTCGACCTGCCGGTTGCCTCCATCGACGACCGCGACGGCGCAGACCACTTCGGTTGGATCGGTGGATTTTTCTCCATGGATCTGGCAGCTACCAGCACCGCAACCCGAACCCTGCTCGGCTGGACACCTTCGGGGCCGACTCTGATCCAGGACATCGACGACGGCGCATACGCCTGAGCAACTAATCGGCGTCCAATTGACCGGCCGTCGTCGTAGCTGAAGCATCTGACGGTGGCGTGGCCATCGTGACCGCCTGGTCGATGCCCAGCCCGGCGCAACACACCAGTCATCCGGCGTGAAGGGTGTGCTCGGCGTTAGCGCTCTGGACGATTGACGATTTCGCTAGGGGTGCATGCTGTCCCCGTCTGGAGGGCCCGTGCGGACGGAACCTGGCATGAAGCCTCCTGGCCTGACATCGACCGCACCACCCATCCCGCGAGGAGCAACCATGCAGCCGTTTCAGCTAGACATCTCAGCGTCCGAAATCCAGGCCATGCGCGATCGGTTGGCGAACACCAGGTGGCCCGATCAACTACCCGGGACCGACGATTGGTCCAGGGGAGTGCCCGTGGATGAGGCGAAGGCCTGGGCGCAGGACCTGGCCAATTTCGACTGGCGTGCCCTACAGGACGAGCTCAATGCGCTTCCCCAATGGACCACCGAGATCGATGGCACAACAATTCATTTCGTTCACGTGCGTTCCCAGCGCGCGGACGCGATCCCCCTCATCGTTCTGCACGGATGGCCGGGGACGGTCGTCGAACTCATCGACCTGATCGAACCGCTGACGGCCCCGCAGTCCAGCAGTGACCCCGCTTTCCACGTCGTCATCCCTTCGCACCCGGGCGTCGGGCTGTCGGGGCGAACGACATCGCCCGGGTGGGGGGTCCCCCGTACGACTCGGGCGTACGCCGCGTTGATGTCCCAGCTCGGCTACGAGTCCTACGTTGTTCAAGGCGGCGACCACGGCGCCGTCCTCGCCCCGCACCTCGGCCGGGTCGACACCGAGCATGTGCAAGGAATCCACGTCAATGCCGCCACCCTCGGGTTCATGCCGATGGGCGAGGTCGTCGACAAGACCGCAGCGCAGCTGTCGCCGGTCGAGCAGCGTCGGCTCGGGCTGATCGCGAAGTTCATGTCCGATGGCAACGGCTACAACATCATCCAGAGCACCCGACCACAGACCATCGGTTACGGCCTCGAGGACTCACCAGCGGCGCAGCTCACGTGGATCGTGGAGAAGGTCAAGGATTGGACGCATGATGGGTCGAAGCTGACCGACCAGCACTACCGCAACCGCCACCTGGCCAACGTTCTCCTTCACTGGCTGACTCGCACCGCCACCTCCGCAGCCAACAACATCTACGCCGCCTACGCAGAGCTATTCGCCGACCCACAGAAAGCATTCACCGATTCAGGGGTACCCACCGCGGTGATCGCCTACGCCGAGGACCCGTCGATCCGGCGCTTCGCCGAACAGGGCAACACGATCGTGCGGTGGACCGATGTCGACGACGGTGGCCACTTCGCCGCCCTCGAACAACCCCAGAGCCTGGTCGCCGACATCCGAAAGTTTGTCCGCGACCTCCAGTGACCACGCTGTACTTCGTCTTCGCTGTACTTCGTCTTCGCTGTACTTCGTCTTCGCTGTACTTCGTCTTCGCCCTCCACTGCTCGCCCGCGCCCTCGATGAGAACTCCTACCCGTTGGCCACCCGAGTCGGCACAGCCGCAGGCACTGCGGTCGGCAGCGCCCAGGATCCCGATCACGCCTACCACTTCGGCCCCGACCGCCTCATCGACTGCCTCGCCGCACTCATCGATACCGACGGTTGAACCCCACGTTCATCGCCGGAAAGCCGATCGGCCTGCGGTCCTCCCAGTCGGATTCGCGCTTCGGGCCCAACCGATCGTCGTAAGCCCGGTTGGCTATCGGAACTCTGAGCGCCTGGCGGCAGGATCAACCCCGTGGTGAGCGACAGAAGGCTAGTGCGCGGGACCAGAGCAGGGAGGCGGCCTGCTCATCGTATTCGTCGGGGAGGCTGGGGTCGGTGAACAGATGCCCGGAGCCGGGGTAGTCGAAGACCTCGACCGACGCGCCGGCGGCGCGTACGTCCGTGACGACGGTGTCGATCCACTCCTGTCGGCGCAGGGGGTCGAGTTCGGTGTAGTGGATCTGCGCCGGCACTCCCGCTGGCCAGGCGTCTGCGCCGAGCATCTGTACGGGCAGTGCACCGGACAGCATCAGGACGCCGCTGCAGGGCCGTTGGGTGGCGACGTACTCGGCCATACCACCGCCGTTGGAGAAACCGGCGGCGAGAAACCCGTCCGGCAGGTTTGCACCGCCTCCAGGGCTCGGCGCATCAGCTCGGGGAAGCCGATCTGCTCGACGAACCGGTTCGCTTCCTCAAAGTCAGTGAACACCCGCCCGTCGTACTGGTCCACGATCAGGACCCGGTGCCCATCGGTGCGGAGGCGGTCGGCGGCGTCGATGATCCCGGGGCGGACGCCGAGGTTGGCATGGAACAGCGCGATGACGGTCATACCTGCAAGCATGGGGGTGACCTGGTGACAGCAGCCGGTCACCGTCTCTGTCACTGTTTCCGGTGTGAATCGAACCGATCGGCTGTACGCGCTGACCGAGGAGCTGCGGCGCGCCGGCCCGCGTGGGCGCACCGCCGTACGCCTCGCCGGGTGGTTGCAGGTGAGCACCCGCACGGTCAAACGCGACGTCGCCGCGTTACTGGAAGCCGGTCTGCCGGTGTGGGCGCAGGCCGGTCCCGGCGGCGGTTACGTCCTGGACGCGGCCGCGACTTTGCCGCCGGTCAATCTCACCGCCTCGCAGGCGGTCGCCGTCGCGGTAGCGCTCGCGGCGCAGCGCGACGCCCCGTACGCGATCGAAGGCCGCGCTGCCCTTGAAAAGCTTCTCGACGTCATGGACCCCGGGGCCCGGGACCGGGCCGAGCGACTCGCCGGACGAGTGTGGGTTCGCTACCCGCCGGCAGAGCGGCCCGCGGTGACCGCGGCCGTCGAAGAAGGACTCAGGCTGCGCCGGGTCCTGACGCTGACCTACCGGGACCGGCTGGGTAGGCCATCACAGCGGCGGGTCGAGCCACACTTACTCGCCCAAACCCACGGAAGGTGGTACCTCATCGGCTGGTGCCACATGCGCCGAGGCCCGCGCTGGTTCCGGTGGGACCGCATTGAGAGCGCCTACCTCGCCACCGAAGCCGTACCCGACCGTGATGCCGCACTTTTCGGCGTACCGCCAGCCGACGCACACCCGGTCCACTGACCCCGTTGCGACGACCGCCAGAATCCGCCCCTCGGCTGGGCGACCCGGGTAGGACCAGTGTTCTTTCAGCTACTGAGACGGGGTCTTGTGTCCTGGCGCGGCTGCGGTCAGGATCTGCCCGGCGTCCGTGACGGCCAGTGTGCTCGCCGTGCGATACCCGCTTGCCGTCGCTTGCTCGGTCGTCCGCGGACCCCGGTCGACGTTGTCGGTCGGCGATCGAGCAGCACGGTGGCCTAAATGGTTCCCGGTTGCCGCCGGTCGGACCGGATCTTCGCGACCGAAGGTGAACTCGACGTGATCAGAAACTGCGGGAGTCATCCGGTGGTCACCGCTCGACGCAGTTCCTGCAGCGACTGGTGGATCAGTGCGGGAAGGTCTGCGGCGTCCTCGTCGACCCACCGGGCGTAGGCGGTCGTGAAGGCGATGCCGCCCGCATGCGCGGTCAGGCTGGCCTGCTGGGGCTTCGTTCCGCGGTTGCGCAGGGCGGCGGCAACGGCCCCGGTCAAGGCGGCCATCTTGCTCAGCTCTCTTTCCTGCAGGTCCAGGGAAGACGCGATGAGGTCGCGCCGCCCGCGCGCGAATTCTCGGTGGGGGGCCAGCTGACCGCAGCCGGCTGCTAGGGCGGCGACGACAGCGTCTATCGGCGGTAGGTCGCCGGCCGCGCTGTGCACGGCGGCGACGACGGTGGCCTGGAACGCCTCCGCCCCCCCGAACAGGACCTCCTGCTTGTCGGTGAAGTAGCGGAAGAACGTCCGCTTGGTCAGCCCGACGCTCGCCGCGATCTCCGCGACCGTGACGTGGGCGTAGCCCCGCTCGATGTAGAGCGTCAGCGCCGCCTGCTTGAGCCTGCCCTCGGCGTCCGGGTCCCACCGCCCCATATCGCTACCTTACCGGTCCGAATGACACCGGGTGTCGTCACTGCTAGCCTGGCTTCATAGCACCGGGTGACATCACAGTCGGTGTCGAAGACAATCAACGACGGGACAGCAGATGCCTACCAATACGGCAGCGTGGATCAGGGCCAGAAGCGCCCAGCTCGATGTCGGCCCGGCGCCGTACCCGGCGCCCGGACCGGATCAGCTCGTGGTCCGCAATAACGCTGTCGCCGTCAACCCGCTCGACTGGCTCATCCAGGTCGCCGGCTCGGTCGTCTACCGCTGGCTGCACTACCCGGCTGTGCTGGGCTCCGACGTCGCCGGTGAGGTCGTCGAAGTCGGCGATGCGGTCACCCGGTTCCGGGTCGGCGACCGGGTCCTTGCTCACGCGGTCGGCACCGACAAGGACAGCAATCGGGCGACCGAGGGGGGCTTTCAAAGTTACACCGCTGTTCTGGAGCGGATGGCGTCCGCGATCCCGGACGCGCTGTCCTACGAGGCTGCATGTGTGCTGCCGCTGGGGATCTCGACCGCGGCGTGCGCGCTGTTCCAGACCGACCAGCTGGCGCTGCATTACCCGTCCGCCAGCCCACGAGCCACCGGCGAGACCGTACTGGTCTGGGGCGGGTCGACCAGCGTCGGCAGCAACGCCATCCAGCTCGCCGTCGCCGCTGGGTACGCGGTCATCACGACCGCGTCGCCGCGCAACGCCGACTACGTCACCCAGCTCGGGGCCAGCCAAGTCTTCGACTACCGCAGCCCGACCGTCGTGCCGGACCTGATCGCGGCCATGTCGGGCCGCACGCTGGCCGGCGCCGTTGCGATCGGGACCGGCTCGGCCGAGGCCTGCGTGGACGTCGTTCGTGGCTGCACCGGCCGCCGGTTCGTGTCGATCGTCAGCACCCCGGTGTCCTTCGCGGGCCTCGCCTACCCGGACCGCTCCCGACTCGCGCTGCCCAAACTCGTGGCCCGGCTAGTCCGCGCCACCGTGCTACTGCAGGTCAAGGCCCGCCGACGCGGCGTCACCGCGAAGTTCATCTTCGGAACGACGCTCAAGACAAACGACGTCAGCAGGGCGATCTACCAAGACTTCCTGCCCGCGGCCCTCGCCGAAGGCCGCTACCGGGCAGCACCCCCGCCCCAGGTTGTCGGACACAGCCTTAGCGACACCCAGCGCGCCCTCGACGTTCAGCGCCAGGGCGTGACCGCCCAGAAAGTCGTCATCACCCTGCAACCCGAAAACACCCGGTCCTGACTCACGCCACGCCCAGACCCGGGTGTCAGCGGTGCCCTTTGGAGTCTGTGCGCCCTGTAAGAGGTTACGACCCCGCGGATCACGCCTAAGGTCCTTCGGCAGGGGGTTCCGGCTGCCGTCCACTAGGATCGACGGCGCTGTTGGCGCTCGTAGCTCAGCTGGATAGAGCAGGGGACTTCTAATCCTCAGGTCGCAGGTTCGAATCCTGCCGGGCGCACGCTGAGCGGAGGCAGACGCGGCCGTATGGTCGTGGATCGCAACCTTTATTGAGCCGATCGGGCATCGACGTATCGTGAACCGGTGCCTGATCTGACGCCGACGCGGCCTGCCGACACCGCCGGCGAGGTAGCTGGTCGCAAGGAAACCCGACGCAACGGGTGGACCGTCTCCTCCATTGCGTTCAGTGCCGCCGCCGTCTGCCTGTGCGTGGGCGGCGGCCTGTCCGCGGTGGTCGCGCCTCGCACCGTGATCGCCGGCCTTCCCGACGCCGGGTCGGTGACCGCGTTCACGTTGCCGCTGGTAAGGGCGATTTTCGACCTGTCCGCGGCCATGACCGTTGGCTGGTTGCTGGCGGCCGCGTGGTTGGTGCCGCCCCAGCGGTCAGGCTTTTTCGACGTCGGCGGATACCGGGCGGTGCGTGCGGCCGCCCTGTCCGCGATGGTGTGGTCGGCGTCCGGATTTGCCCTGGTCCCGCTCACCCTGTCGGACACACTGGGTCGGCCCATTGGGCAGTCACTATCCGGCGACTGGCTGATCAACGGGATCTCGGTCCTGGAAAACGTACGGGCTCCGCTGATCGCTGCGATCGCCGCGGCCCTGATTGCGATCATCGCCAGAATCGTCCTGCGGCCCGGGTGGGCCGTAGTCCTGCTGGCGCTTGCCGTGATCGCGTTGGTCGCGCAGAGCAATGCCGGGCATTCGGCTCAGTCCAGTGATCACGACGTCGCGGTTGACACGATGATCCTTCACCTGCTCGGGGTGACGGTGTGGGTCGGCGGTCTGCTGGCGCTGGTCGGACTCGTCAGGCAGCGGGTCGACCGGATAGCGGTCGTTGCCCAGCGGTACTCCACGATCGCCCTGTGGGCGTTCGTTGCTGTCGCCCTGTCCGGGATCGGCAACGCCTGGGTGCGGATCAGCTACCTGGCCGACCTGTGGCAGACGGACTACGGCCGGCTGGTGCTGCTCAAGGCCGCACTGCTGGCGACGCTGGGCGTGTTCGGTTATCTGCACCGGCGGCGGACGCTGCCCGCGATAGGTCGGGACGGGGACCGGCGACCACTGCTGCGGCTGGCCGGCGTCGAAGTGATGACCATGGCGGCCACCATCGGTGTCGCCTCGGCCCTGTCCAGAACGGCGACGCCGCCGCCGTCCGGGGCGGCACCCACGGCGATCGAGCTGTCCCTCGGCTACGACCTACCCGGACCGCCCACTGCAGTGGGGTTACTGACCGACTGGCGACCGAGCCTGACGCTGGGGGCGGCCGCTGCGGTAGCCGCCGCGCTCTACCTGGTCGGGGTGCGCCGGCTCCGTCGGCGCGGAGACGCGTGGCCACCCGGTCGGACCGTCGCGTGGCTGCTCGGCTGCGCGCTGATCGTCTTCGCGACGTCGTCGGGGTTGGGCCGGTACGCGGCGGCTCAGTTCTCAATCCACATGGCGGCCCACATGGTGCTCGGGATGATCGCGCCCATCCTGCTGGTCCTGGGTGGTCCGACGACCCTGGCTCTGCGGGTGCTGCCAGCCGCCGGCCGCAGTGACCCGCCCGGTCTGCGAGAGGCGATCGTCGGTGTGCTCCATAGCCGGTTATCGCGATTCATCACGCATCCGTTGGTTGTGTTCGTGCTGTTCATCACCTCGGTGTACGCGTTGTACTTCTCCAGCCTGTTCGAGGTGATGACCACCTCACACCTGGGACATCTGCTGATGAGCGTGCACTTCCTGGTGGTCGGCTACCTCTATTACTGGGTGATCATCGGTGTCGACCCTGCGCCGCGGCCGGTGCATCCGGTGGTCAAGTTGGCGATGTTGCTGGGGGGCTTGCCCTTCCACGCGTTCTTCGGACTGGCTCTGATGAACTCGCACACGGTGATGGCGGCGAATTATTACACCGGGCTCGGCCTGCCCTGGGTGACCGATCTCATTGGCGAGCAGCGACTGGGCGGATCCATTGCCTGGGGCGCCACCGAGATCCCGATGATCCTGGTGATGATCGCCCTGCTGTCGCAGTGGGCGCGCACCGACGAACGGGAGGCCCGCCGCTCAGACCGGGCGGGTGACCGGTCCACCGACGAGGAGCTCGACGCCTACAACCGGATGCTCGCTGGTCTTGCCCACCAGGAGCGGGCCTCCGGCGGGCACGATCCTGGCTTGCCCGGCCGCCCTGGCTAGCTCGCGCGGCTTGCACCGGTGGCCGACAGCGGCCGGTCGCAGGACCACTCACCTGCCGCATTTGTCCCCACCCGCTCCACCTGTCCACATTCCGGCCCGCTCCTGGCCGGGCGCTGCCGGACCAGGAAACCTTCGTGGTGTCGCGCCACTTCCGGTCGCGGCTGGACGGGAAGGACGGCAGATGAGCAGGGACGTCGCGTCGGTGACGCTGGTGGGCCGAGTGGGCAACAACCCGCAGGTTTCCTTGGGGCCATCGGGGGACCGGGCCAGCTTCCGGATGATCACCACCGAAAGGCGATTCGACAAGGCGGCCGACGACTGGGTCGACGGCGACGAGTTCGGGGTGAGCGTGGTGTGTTGGAAGGCATTGGCGAACGCTGTGCTGGCCACCGTCCGCAAGGGCGACCCGCTGGTGGTGACCGGCCGGATCGCCACCCGCCGGTTCGACAAGGACGGCGTCACCCAGTACTTCACCGAGGTCAAGGCCGATGTCGTCGGGCTGGACATCGGCCGGGCCGGCAACCGGTTCGTCCGGCAGTCGCCGGAGTCGCGGCCGGGAACCACCCGACCGGCAGATCAGGACGAGCAGGTTCATCGGCCGGACGGGCAGTCGGGCGGTATCGAGTCGGGCGGTATCGAGTCGGGCGGTATCGAGTCGGGCGGTATCCAGTCAGGCCGTATCGATGCGGGTGGGAGTAGTCGCAGCACTGCCGAGCACCATCAAGGCACCGGGGTCGGCGCCGCATCGGGAGAGGGACAACTGCAGCGCGAGAGGGGCGAGCCTGCGCTGAGCAGCTGACAGGCTGACCAGTGACGGGCGGACATGATCACCTGCCCGGGTCCGGCAGACTGTGGTGCGGCGCCGTGCCACCGAAGAACCGCAACGCGCCGTCACCGCAGTGAGTCGAGAGGATCTGGGTTGCCCGAGTTCGTTTACACCATGAAGAAGGCCCGCAAGGCCGTTGGCGACAAGGTCATCCTCGATGACGTCACCATGTCGTTCTACCCGGGCGCCAAGATCGGCGTCGTCGGGCCGAACGGCGCCGGCAAATCGACGATCTTGAAGATCATGGCCGGGTTGGACACCCCCAGCAACGGGGAGGCCTATCTCACCCCCGGTTTCTCGGTCGGGATCCTGATGCAGGAGCCCGAACTGGACGAGACCAAGACCGTGCTGGAGAACATCCAGCTCGCCTTTGGTGGCATCAATGCCAAGCTCGCCAGGTACGAAGAGGTCGCCAAGCTCGCCGAGACCGATTATGAGAACGAAAAGCTGATGGCGGAGATGGGGGATCTCATCGAGGAACTTGACCACGCCGGGGCCTGGGACCTGGAGGCCAAGATCGACCAGGCGATGGACGCGCTCCGGTGCCCCCCGGGCGACTCCCCGGTCGACATCCTCTCCGGCGGTGAGCGGCGTCGGGTGGCGTTGTGCCAGCTGCTGTTGTCCGCGCCCGACTTGTTGCTGCTCGACGAACCCACCAACCACCTCGACGCCGAGTCGGTGCAATGGCTGGAGCAGTTCCTTGCCGCCTACCCCGGCGCCGTGCTGGCCGTGACTCACGACCGGTACTTCCTGGACAACGTGGCGCAGTGGATCGCCGAGGTGGACCGCGGCCGGCTCATCCCGTACGAGGGCAACTACTCCACCTACCTGGAGAAGAAGTCCGACCGGATGACGGTGGAGGGTCGCAAGGACGTCAAGCTGGCCAAACGGCTCAAGGAGGAACTGGCCTGGGTCCGGTCCGGCGCGAAGGCGCGGCAGGCCAAGTCCAAGTCCCGGCTGGCCCGGTACGAGGAGATGGCCACCGAGGCCGAGCGCACCCGGAAGCTGGACTTCGAGGAAATCCAGATCCCGCCGGGCCCACGGCTCGGCTCGATCGTGGTCGAGGTCCACGATCTCAAGAAGGGCTTCGACAGTCGAATCCTCATCGACGGATTGACATTCACGTTGCCGCGCAACGGGATCGTCGGCGTCATCGGTCCCAACGGGGTCGGCAAGACGACGCTGTTCAAGACCATCGTCGGGCTGGAGCAGCCCGACGCCGGCTCGGTGAAAATCGGCGACACAGTCAAATTGTCCTACGTCGACCAGAACCGGGGCGGGCTCGACCCGAAGAAGAACGTCTGGGAGGTGGTCTCGGACGGATTGGACTACATCAAGGTCGGCCACGTCGAGATGCCGTCAAGGGCGTACGTCTCTGCCTTCGGGTTCAAGGGTCCGGACCAGCAGAAGCCGTCCGGAGTGCTGTCCGGCGGGGAGCGGAACCGGTTGAACCTGGCCCTGACGCTCAAGGTTGGCGGCAACCTGATTCTGCTCGACGAGCCCACCAACGACCTCGACGTGGAGACGCTCGGCTCACTGGAGAACGCCCTCGAGCAGTTCCCCGGTTGCGCGGTGGTCATCTCGCACGATCGCTGGTTCCTTGACCGGACCTGCACGCACATCCTGGCCTGGGAGGGAACCGACGCGGACGAATCGAAGTGGTACTTCTTCGAGGGAAACTTCTCCGACTACGAGAAGAACAAGGTGAGTCGGCTCGGGGTGGACGCCGCGCGGCCACACCGGGTGACCCACCGCAAATTGACCAGGGACTGAGCACGATGCGGCCCGCACGGGTGATGGGCCGGACATCGCACCACCGGGCGGGTGCCCGGGCGGCCGGGTGTCAAGGGCATAGGCTCGCGGGCGGATCGGGCCCGGCGTGGCGCCCGGCGCCGGGTGCGCTCGAGCGCCCAGATGGGAGGGTCGTACAGCGATGACCCCGATGGACCGATGACCGATACCCACAGTCCTGCACCGACATCTGCGGTACCGGCCCCGGATCCCGTGACGGGCTCACCTGTTGTCGATGGATCTCCTGACGGCACCGCTGACGGCACCCCTGACGGCACCCCTGACAGCACCCCTGACAGCACCCCTGACAGCTCCGTTGTCGACGGCTCCGTTAGCAGCCCGGACGGGGCGAGAAATGGTTCGCTGTCAGCGTCAGGCCCGGTGTCGGCAGTCGTGCGGGCAGCGGCCGAGCGGCCGGATCGGGCGGCGATGATCGAGGCGTATTTTCGTCACGTCCCCGCCGAGGATCAGTGCGAGACCGCCCAGGACGTGCTGTCCATCGTCAATAATCACTGGCGGGTGGGTGCTCGTCGGTTGCCGGGAGAGGTCAAGCTGCGGGTGTTCAACCCGCCCAACTCCTCGGGTGAGAGCGGTCCCGGGTGGACCGACACCAAGACCGTGCTCGACATCGTGACCGACGACATGCCGTCGCTGGTGGACGCGGTCATCGGGTCGCTGAGCATGCATGACCTGACCGTGCACCGGGTGTTGCACCCCATCCTGATCAGCCGCCGGGATCATGACGGCACGTTGCTGGAGGTCGCTGGCGAGTCCGGGCGGGTTGCAGAATCAACCTCGACGTTTCGTGAATCGTGGATGCACATCCTGATCGATCGGTTGTCCGATGCCGAACGCGCCGAAAACATCGAGGACTCGGTACGGGCCGCGTTGCAGGACGTTCGCGCTGTCGCCAGCGACGGCGGCGAGCTGACCGGCGCGGCGGCGACGGCCGCCGCGGAACTGCGCGGCACGTTCTCCCCCAGGTCGGCCCAGGAGGTCGCGGAGGCAGCGGATTTTCTGTACTGGTTGATCTCCGGGAACATGGCCTTCCTCGGCTACTGCCGGTCCGAAAGCCGTCCAGGCGGCGGAAACACGCTGGCAGCCGTGCCGGGCTCCGGGCTGGGCATCCTGCGCGGAGCGGCCGACGACGCGGTCGACGATGTCCCGCTGGTCGCCCCGGACGGCACCACCACTCACCTGTTGCTCACCCAGGCATCGGCCGGTACGTCGTTGACCCGGGAGGTCCCGCCATTCGAAGTGCGGGCCAGGATCCTCGGACCGGACGGCGCGGTGCTCCGCGAGCATCGATTCCTGGGAATGCTCACGCCCAGGGCGCTGAACGCCGAGATCACCACCACCCCGGTGCTGCGATTGACCGTCCAATCGGTGCTGTCCACGTTGGGTGCGGCGCCGGACACCTACACCGGGCAGCGGGCGATGGACCTGCTTGCCACCTACCCCCGGGCCGAGCTGTTCTGGGCCGATCCCGAGTTGGTCGTCGACATCGTCGGCAGTGTCCTGCAGCTCACCAGTCGCCGCCGGCTGCGAGCGTTCCTCCAGCCTGACCCATTCGGCAGGTTCGTCTCGGTCATGGTTTATCTGCCCCGGGACCGGTACACCACGGACTGCCGGCTGGCGATGCAGCAGATCCTGCTCGATGCGTTCGGCGGGACCGGCATTCGCTACACCGCCCGGGTCGGCGACTCGTTGCTGGCCGCGGTCCACTTCACCGTCAGTACGGACCCAGAGCACCCCCTGCGCCCCGACCTGGCCACGTTGACCAAGGCGCTGCGCGGGACCATCCGGACCTGGGACGACCGGCTGGTCGCATCGGTCGTCGGCGGCGGGGATGAGGATCTGGACACCGCTGGGGCGTTGTCGCGGTACGCCGACGCGTTCGACGAGGGCTACAAGGAGAACTACCAGGTCGACGATGCGGTCGCCGACCTGAGGTTGCTCGATCAGCTCAAGGGTCCGGACGATCTGGCGTTGAAGATGACCCGCAGCGAGCAGGGCGCGGTCGGCGAGTGGCGGCTCAAGCTCTACGTCACCGGGGGTGCGGTGACCTTGTCCCGGGCGCTGCCGGTGCTGCAGACCCTCGGCGCAGACGTCCTGGACGAACGCCCCTACGAGGTCAGGCCGGCCGCGGGCGGCGTCTCCCACATCTACGATTTCGGGCTCACCTTCCCGCAGGACAACCTGGCCCGCGGCGCCGACGACCCGGACGTCCGTGGGCGGCTCTCCGAGGCATTCGTGGCCGCCTGGACGGGCCGGAGCGAGGTCGACGGGTTCAACCAGCTGATCCTGGGAGCCGGATTGAGCTGGCGCGAAGTCGCCGTGCTGCGGTCGTACGCGCACTACCTGCGGCAGATCGGAACCCCTTACACGCAAAGGTATGTCGAGCAGGTGCTGGCGTCCCAGCCGGACATCTCGCGGGATCTGGCCGACCTGTTCGCCACCCAGTTCGACCCGGACCGGTTCGTCGACGACCCGGCGGAAAGGCTTCCCCGGACAAAGGAGGTGGCCGGACGGGTGACGGCCGCCCTGGACGAGGTCACCAGCCTGGATGCCGACCGGATCCTGCGAACGTTGCTCAGCGTCATTGGCGCGACGTCCCGCACCAACGAGTACCGGCGGGACAGCGAGGGTCGGAGCCGGGAGTTCCTGTCCGTCAAGCTCGATCCGCACCAGGTGCCTGGCGTACCCAAACCCGTTCCCGCGCATGAGATCTGGGTGTACTCCCCGCGATTCGAAGGGGTGCACCTGCGGTTCGGCGACGTGGCAAGGGGCGGCCTTCGGTGGTCGGATCGGCCGGAGGATTTCCGTACCGAGATCCTCGGTCTGGTCAAGGCCCAGGAGGTCAAGAACGCGGTGATAGTGCCGGTCGGTGCCAAGGGTGGTTTCGTTCTCAAGCGCCCGCCAATGCCGACCGGTGATCCGCAGGCCGATCGGGAGCAGCAGCAGGCCGAGGGGATCGCCTGCTACCGGATGTTCATCTCGGGGCTGCTGGAACTGACCGACAACCGGGTCGAGGGTCGGATCGTGTCGCCCGACCGGGTTATTCGCCGAGATGATGACGATTCCTACCTGGTGGTGGCCGCGGACAAGGGCACGGCCACCTTCTCCGACATCGCCAACGGGGTCGCCCAGGACTACGGATTCTGGTTGGACGATGCCTTCGCCTCCGGCGGCAGCGTCGGGTACGACCACAAGGCGATGGGGATCACTGCGCGCGGGGCCTGGGAATCGGTCAAGCACCACTTCCGGGAACTGGGGATCGACACCCAGACGCACGATTTCAGCTGCGTCGGGGTGGGGGACATGTCCGGCGACGTGTTCGGCAACGGAATGCTGCTCAGCCAGCACATCCGGCTGCTGGCCGCGTTCGACCATCGGCACATCTTCATCGACCCCGATCCCGACGCCGGTGACTCGTTCGTCGAGCGGATGCGGCTGTTCGAACTACCCCGGTCGTCCTGGGCGGACTACGACCCGGCGCTGATCTCCGATGGCGGCGGGGTGTTCCCGCGGACGGCCAAATCGGTCCCGATCACCGGGCAGATGCGGACCGCGCTCGGTCTGGCCGAGGACGTCACCGTCCTGGCCCCGCAAGAACTGATGCACGCCATCCTGCTCGCGCCGGCCGACCTGCTGTGGAACGGCGGCATCGGCACTTACATCAAGGCATCCACCGAGGCGAACACCGATGTCGGCGACAAGGCCAATGATTCGCTGCGCGTCGACGGCGGAGAGCTCCGGGTGAAGGTCGTCGGTGAGGGCGGGAACCTCGGGGTCACCCAGCTCGGCCGGATCGAGTTCGCGCGTGCCGGTGGGCGGATCAACACGGACGCGATCGACAATTCCGCCGGGGTGGACACCTCCGATCACGAGGTGAATATCAAGATCGCCTTGCAGTACCGGATGGAACGCGGCGAGCTCGACGAGGCCGGCCGATTGGCGCTGCTCGGCTCGATGACCGACGCGGTCGCCGACCTGGTGCTCGCCGACAATCGCGGCCAGAACAGAGTTCTCGGGGTGGCCAGAGTTCATGCGCCGGCGATGTTGACCGTGCACGCCCGATTGATCGATGCCCTGGTGGAGTCCGGAAGGCTGGACCGGCACCTGGAGTTCCTGCCCAGCCACCAGCAGATCCACGCCCGGCTAGCCGCCGGGGAGGGGCTGACCAGCCCGGAACTCTCGGTGCTCCTTGCCTACGTGAAGTCGGGCCTGTCCGCCGCGATGCTGGCCGGATCACTTCCGGACGACCGCGCGTACGCGGCCGGCCTGCCGGACTACTTCCCGGCCGGGATGCGGGACGGTTCACCCGGTGCGCTGGCGGCGATTACCGCGCACCCGCTGGCCCGGGAGATCGTGACCACCGAGACCGTCAACGAGATGGTCAACCGGGCGGGGATCTCCTACGCCTTCCGGTTGGAGGAGGAGATGGCGGCGACGCCGGAGGATGCGATCCGGGCGTACACGATCACCCGGGATGTTTTTGGGCTGCGTGCGGTGTGGAAAGCGGTTGCGGCACTAGACAACAAGGTCCCGGCGGAGACCCAGGACATCTTGATCCTGCGGGCCAGGCGGCTCTTGGACCGGGCCACCAGGTGGTTGCTCACCCGGCGTCCGCAGCCGCTCGACGTCGAGGCCGAGATCGCCCGCTACGCGGCGCCGGTCGCGGAGCTGACCCCGTTGCTACCGACCATGGTGTGCGGAGACGATCTGGACAGCGTGAACCGGGAGACCGCGGAGTTGGTCGATATCGGTGCGCCGGTGGAATTGGCCTCCGACGTCATTTATTCCCTGCACGCGTTCAGCCTGCTCGACGTGGTCGACGTCGCCGCAGAAGCAGGCCGGGAGCTGCGGGAATGCGCCGAGCTGTTGCTCGCGTTGTCGGCGCACCTGCAATTCGACCGGCTGCTGACCGCGGTGACCGCGCTGGACCGGGGCGACCGGTGGCATGCGCTGGCCCGGCAGGCGTTGCGTGACGACCTCTACCGGTCGCTGCGGATGCTCACCGCCGACGTCCTGTCGACCACCTCGCCCGACCAGGATCCGGACACCAAGATCGCGCAGTGGGAGCAGGAGAACTCCTCCCGGCTGGCCAGGGCCCGGCGCACGCTCGGCGAGATCGCGGGGGTGGCCGGCGGGGATCTGGCCGCGCTGTCGGTGGCGGCCAGGGAGATCCGGTCGATGATCCGCTGACGCTCCCACAGGTTTCGGTCGATCGGCTGCGGTTCATCGGCATCAGGTTGCACGGCAGCACGATTCAGGCCAGAGGTTTGCGGGCAGCAAGGTTGCGGGCAGCACGATTCAGGCCAGAGGTTTGCGGGCAGCACGGTTCATCAGCAGCACGGTCGGGGAAAGCAGGCACTTGTCAGTGGCACGCCGGTATGTAACGCAGGTACGTGTGCGGTGGTCGGATCTGGATGCCTTCCGGCACGTGAACAACGCCAAGACGGTCACCCTGTTAGAGGAAGCCCGGGTCGATTGGTTGTTCTCCGAGGCCGCGCGGCACGGTGTCGACCGGTTGACCGAGGGGATCGTGGTGGCCCGGTTGGAGATCGACTACAAACGGCCCATCGGGATGCAGGTTCCGGTCACCGTGTCGATGGGGGTGACCAAGATCGGCCAGGCATCGATGACGATCGACTACGTCCTCAGTGTTGCCGGGCTCACCGCCGCCACCGCGTCGACCGTGCTGGTACCCGTCGACCCGGCCACGTTCCGGCCCCGCCGGCTCGACGACCGGGAACGGGCTTTCCTGACCGGGTACCTCACGCCGGCAGACACGCCGGCCGCAACCGAGGACCAGTGACCCGAGTGGCCATCCTCAGCCCCGCCGGCCGGCCCGATCGCGATGATGCGTCGGCCTTCACCGGACGGGTTGCCCGCTGGGACACCCAGGGTCTGATCCGCCTCCGAGCCGACTCCGCCGAGCCCGGTCTGCCGCCCACCGTCCGACTGTGGGCAGGGACCCCGTTCGACACCTTGGTGACCCGGGCGATCCAAGGGTCGCTGACCCCGTCGGACGTCACGGTGTACGCCGGCAACCTACTCTCCGGGCTGGCCGTCAGCACCGCCCCCGAGGTCGACCCGGGCCAGGTGGTCGACGCCTCCTGGCGTTCGCAACTGCCACCGGCCGTGGGCTGGGTGACGGTGGATGAGGTGCCGGCTTCGGTGCTGGCCGCGCTTGCCGAGGAGGGTGCAGCCGGCGCCCGGGCCCGTCCGGGCCCGGGCGGTGCGGCGTCGACGGCAATGCTGGACACCGAGGTGTTGACGGTGTCCGGGTCCGGGATGCGGGTCGTGCTGAGCCTACGGATGGTGTTCGCCTTGTCGGGCATGGGTTTTGCCCCGCCTACTCCACAGGAGCAGGTGCGGATCAGGGCCACCGATGCGTGGGTGCGGATCGACGCCAGATTCGGCGCGGTGGTCCGGCGCAGGCACGCGCTGCTTCCGTTGCTGCTGTGAGCGGGCGATCCGGCTGGTGCCCCACTGACGGAGCGCCATGAACGGCGCATCGCGTCAGGTGGCGGAGTTGACCATGCTGGCGGCTGCCATTTCCAGGTAGGCCCACAACCGTTCGCGATGCTGCTCGGACAGGTTCGCACCGTCGACGGCGGTCCGCATCGCCGTCAACCATGCGTCGT
>CBDFHS010000012.1:0-23436 GCA_965247715.1 Nakamurella sp.
GTGGTGCGGCGCCGTGCCACCGAAGAACCGCAACGCGCCGTCACCGCAGTGAGTCGAGAGGATCTGGGTTGCCCGAGTTCGTTTACACCATGAAGAAGGCCCGCAAGGCCGTTGGCGACAAGGTCATCCTCGATGACGTCACCATGTCGTTCTACCCGGGCGCCAAGATCGGCGTCGTCGGGCCGAACGGCGCCGGCAAATCGACGATCTTGAAGATCATGGCCGGGTTGGACACCCCCAGCAACGGGGAGGCCTATCTCACCCCCGGTTTCTCGGTCGGGATCCTGATGCAGGAGCCCGAACTGGACGAGACCAAGACCGTGCTGGAGAACATCCAGCTCGCCTTTGGTGGCATCAATGCCAAGCTCGCCAGGTACGAAGAGGTCGCCAAGCTCGCCGAGACCGATTATGAGAACGAAAAGCTGATGGCGGAGATGGGGGATCTCATCGAGGAACTTGACCACGCCGGGGCCTGGGACCTGGAGGCCAAGATCGACCAGGCGATGGACGCGCTCCGGTGCCCCCCGGGCGACTCCCCGGTCGACATCCTCTCCGGCGGTGAGCGGCGTCGGGTGGCGTTGTGCCAGCTGCTGTTGTCCGCGCCCGACTTGTTGCTGCTCGACGAACCCACCAACCACCTCGACGCCGAGTCGGTGCAATGGCTGGAGCAGTTCCTTGCCGCCTACCCCGGCGCCGTGCTGGCCGTGACTCACGACCGGTACTTCCTGGACAACGTGGCGCAGTGGATCGCCGAGGTGGACCGCGGCCGGCTCATCCCGTACGAGGGCAACTACTCCACCTACCTGGAGAAGAAGTCCGACCGGATGACGGTGGAGGGTCGCAAGGACGTCAAGCTGGCCAAACGGCTCAAGGAGGAACTGGCCTGGGTCCGGTCCGGCGCGAAGGCGCGGCAGGCCAAGTCCAAGTCCCGGCTGGCCCGGTACGAGGAGATGGCCACCGAGGCCGAGCGCACCCGGAAGCTGGACTTCGAGGAAATCCAGATCCCGCCGGGCCCACGGCTCGGCTCGATCGTGGTCGAGGTCCACGATCTCAAGAAGGGCTTCGACAGTCGAATCCTCATCGACGGATTGACATTCACGTTGCCGCGTAACGGGATCGTCGGCGTCATCGGTCCCAACGGGGTCGGCAAGACGACGCTGTTCAAGACCATCGTCGGGCTGGAGCAGCCCGACGCCGGCTCGGTGAAAATCGGCGACACAGTCAAATTGTCCTACGTCGACCAGAACCGGGGCGGGCTCGACCCGAAGAAGAACGTCTGGGAGGTGGTCTCGGACGGATTGGACTACATCAAGGTCGGCCACGTCGAGATGCCGTCAAGGGCGTACGTCTCTGCCTTCGGGTTCAAGGGTCCGGACCAGCAGAAGCCGTCCGGAGTGCTGTCCGGCGGGGAGCGGAACCGGTTGAACCTGGCCCTGACGCTCAAGGTTGGCGGCAACCTGATTCTGCTCGACGAGCCCACCAACGACCTCGACGTGGAGACGCTCGGCTCACTGGAGAACGCCCTCGAGCAGTTCCCCGGTTGCGCGGTGGTCATCTCGCACGATCGCTGGTTCCTTGACCGGACCTGCACGCACATCCTGGCCTGGGAGGGAACCGACGCGGACGAATCGAAGTGGTACTTCTTCGAGGGAAACTTCTCCGACTACGAGAAGAACAAGGTGAGTCGGCTCGGGGTGGACGCCGCGCGGCCACACCGGGTGACCCACCGCAAATTGACCAGGGACTGAGCACGATGCGGCCCGCACGGGTGATGGGCCGGACATCGCACCACCGGGCGGGTGCCCGGGCGGCCGGGTGTCAAGGGCATAGGCTCGCGGGCGGATCGGGCCCGGCGTGGCGCCCGGCGCCGGGTGCGCTCGAGCGCCCAGATGGGAGGGTCGTACAGCGATGACCCCGATGGACCGATGACCGATACCCACAGTCCTGCACCGACATCTGCGGTACCGGCCCCGGATCCCGTGACGGGCTCACCTGTTGTCGATGGATCTCCTGACGGCACCGCTGATGGCACCGCTGACGGCACCCCTGACAGCACCCCTGACAGCACCCCTGACAGCACCCCTGACAGCACCCCTGACAGCACCCCTGACAGCACCGTGGTCGACGGCTCCGTTAGCAGCCCGGACGGGGCGAGAAATGGTTCGCCGTCAGCGTCAGGCCCGGTGTCGGCAGTCGTGCGGGCAGCGGCCGACCGGCCGGATCGGGCGGCGATGATCGAGGCGTATTTTCGTCACGTCCCCGCCGAGGATCAGTGCGAGACCGCCGAGGACGTGCTGTCCATCGTCAATGGTCACTGGCGGGTGGGTGCTCGTCGGTTGCCGGGAGAGGTCAAGCTGCGGGTGTTCAACCCGCCCAACTCCTCGGGTGAGAGCGGTCCCGGGTGGACCGACACCAAGACCGTGCTCGACATCGTCACCGACGACATGCCGTCGCTGGTGGACGCGGTCATCGGGTCGCTGAGCATGCATGACCTGACCGTGCACCGGGTATTGCACCCCATCCTGATCAGCCGCCGGGATCATGACGGCACGTTGCTGGAGGTCGCTGGCGAGTCCGGGCGGGTTGCCGAATCAACCTCGACGTTTCGTGAATCGTGGATGCACATCCTGATCGATCGGTTGTCCGATGCCGAACGCGCCGAAAACATCGAGGACTCGGTACGGGCCGCGTTGCAGGACGTTCGCGCTGTCGCCGGCGACGGCGGCGAGCTGACCGGCGCAGCGGCGACGGCCGCCGCGGAACTGCGCGGCACGTTCTCCCCCAGGTCGGCCCAGGAGGTCGCGGAGGCAGCGGATTTCCTGTACTGGTTGATCTCCGGGAACATGGCCTTCCTCGGCTACTGCCGGTCCGAAAGCCGTCCAGGCGGCGGAAACACGCTGGCAGCCGTGCCGGGCTCCGGGCTGGGCATCCTGCGCGGAGCGGCCGACGACGCGGTCGACGATGTCCCGCTGGTCGCCCCGGACGGCACCACCACTCACCTGTTGCTGACCCAGGCATCGGCCGGTACGTCGTTGACCCGGGAGGTCCCGCCATTCGAAGTGCGGGCCAGGATCCTCGGACCGGACGGCGCGGTGCTCCGCGAGCATCGATTCCTGGGAATGCTCACGCCCAGGGCGCTGAACGCCGAGATCACCACCACCCCGGTGCTGCGATTGACCGTCCAATCGGTGCTGTCCACGTTGGGTGCGGCGCCGGACACCTACACCGGGCAGCGGGCGATGGACCTGCTTGCCACCTACCCCCGGGCCGAGCTGTTCTGGGCCGATCCCGAGTTGGTCGTCGACATCGTCGGCAGTGTCCTGCAGCTCACCAGTCGCCGCCGGCTGCGAGCGTTCCTCCAGCCTGACCCATTCGGCAGGTTCGTCTCGGTCATGGTTTATCTGCCCCGGGACCGGTACACCACGGACTGCCGGCTGGCGATGCAGCAGATCCTGCTCGATGCGTTCGGCGGGACCGGCATTCGCTACACCGCCCGGGTCGGCGACTCGTTGCTGGCCGCGGTCCACTTCACCGTCAGTACGGACCCAGAGCACCCCCTGCGCCCCGACCTGGCCACGTTGACCAAGGCGCTGCGCGGGACCATCCGGACCTGGGACGACCGGCTGGTCGCATCGGTCGTCGGCGGCGGGGATGAGGATCTGGACACCGCTGGGGCGTTGTCGCGGTACGCCGACGCGTTCGACGAGGGCTACAAGGAGAACTACCAGGTCGACGATGCGGTCGCCGACCTGAGGTTGCTCGATCAGCTCAAGGGTCCGGACGATCTGGCGTTGAAGATGACCCGCAGCGAGCAGGGCGCGGTCGG
Source organism: Nakamurella sp. (assembly GCA_965247715.1). Taxonomy (GTDB): domain Bacteria; phylum Actinomycetota; class Actinomycetes; order Mycobacteriales; family Nakamurellaceae; genus Nakamurella. The sequence continues at coordinate 3,827 of CBDFHS010000012.1, forward strand.
CGAGTGGCGGCTCAAGCTCTACGTCACCGGGGGTGCGGTGACCTTGTCCCGGGCGCTGCCGGTGCTGCAGACCCTCGGCGCAGACGTCCTGGACGAACGCCCCTACGAGGTCAGGCCGGCCGCGGGCGGCGTCTCCCACATCTACGATTTCGGGCTCACCTTCCCGCAGGACAACCTGGCCCGCGGCGCCGACGACCCGGACGTCCGTGGGCGGCTCTCCGAGGCATTCGTGGCCGCCTGGACGGGCCGGAGCGAGGTCGACGGGTTCAACCAGCTGATCCTGGGAGCCGGATTGAGCTGGCGCGAAGTCGCCGTGCTGCGGTCGTACGCGCACTACCTGCGGCAGATCGGAACCCCTTACACGCAAAGGTATGTCGAGCAGGTGCTGGCGTCCCAGCCGGACATCTCGCGGGATCTGGCCGACCTGTTCGCCACCCAGTTCGACCCGGACCGGTTCGTCGACGACCCGGCGGAAAGGCTTGCCCGGACAAAGGAGGTGGCCGGGCGGGTGACGGCCGCCCTGGACGAGGTCACCAGCCTGGATGCCGACCGGATCCTGCGAACGTTGCTCAGCGTCATTGGCGCGACGTCCCGCACCAACGAGTACCGGCGGGACAGCGAGGGTCGGAGCCGGGAGTTCCTGTCCGTCAAGCTCGATCCGCACCAGGTGCCTGGCGTACCCAAACCCGTTCCCGCGCATGAGATCTGGGTGTACTCCCCGCGATTCGAAGGGGTGCACCTGCGGTTCGGCGACGTGGCAAGAGGCGGCCTTCGGTGGTCGGATCGGCCGGAGGATTTCCGTACCGAGATCCTCGGTCTGGTCAAGGCCCAGGAGGTCAAGAACGCGGTGATAGTGCCGGTCGGTGCCAAGGGTGGTTTCGTTCTCAAGCGCCCGCCAATGCCGACCGGTGATCCGCAGGCCGATCGGGAGCAGCAGCAGGCCGAGGGGATCGCCTGCTACCGGATGTTCATCTCGGGGCTGCTGGAACTGACCGACAACCGGGTCGAGGGTCGGATCATTTCGCCCGACCGGGTTATTCGCCGAGATGATGACGATTCCTACCTGGTGGTGGCCGCGGACAAGGGCACGGCCACCTTCTCCGACATCGCCAACGGGGTCGCCCAGGACTACGGATTCTGGTTGGACGATGCCTTCGCCTCCGGCGGCAGCGTCGGGTACGACCACAAGGCGATGGGGATCACCGCGCGCGGGGCCTGGGAATCGGTCAAGCACCACTTCCGGGAACTGGGGATCGACACCCAGACGCACGATTTCAGCTGCGTCGGGGTGGGGGACATGTCCGGCGACGTGTTCGGCAACGGAATGCTGCTCAGCCAGCACATCCGGCTGCTGGCCGCGTTCGACCATCGGCACATCTTCATCGACCCCGATCCCGACGCCGGTGACTCGTTCGTCGAGCGGATGCGGCTGTTCGAACTACCCCGGTCGTCCTGGGCGGACTACGACCCGGCGCTGATCTCCGATGGCGGCGGGGTGTTCCCGCGGACGGCCAAATCGGTCCCGATCACCGGGCAGATGCGGACCGCGCTCGGCCTGGCCGAGGACGTCACCGTCCTGGCCCCGCAAGAACTGATGCACGCCATCCTGCTCGCGCCGGCCGACCTGCTGTGGAACGGCGGCATCGGCACTTACATCAAGGCATCCACCGAGGCGAACACCGATGTCGGCGACAAGGCCAATGATTCGCTGCGCGTCGACGGCGGAGAGCTCCGGGTGAAGGTCGTCGGTGAGGGCGGGAACCTCGGGGTCACCCAGCTCGGCCGGATCGAGTTCGCGCGTGCCGGTGGGCGGATCAACACGGACGCGATCGACAATTCCGCCGGGGTGGACACCTCCGATCACGAGGTGAATATCAAGATCGCCTTGCAGTACCGGATGGAACGCGGCGAGCTCGACGAGGCCGGCCGATTGGCGCTGCTCGGCTCGATGACCGACGCGGTCGCCGACCTGGTGCTCGCCGACAATCGCGGCCAGAACAGAGTTCTCGGGGTGGCCAGAGTTCATGCGCCGGCGATGTTGACCGTGCACGCCCGATTGATCGATGCCCTGGTGGAGTCCGGAAGGCTGGACCGGCACCTGGAGTTCCTGCCCAGCCACCAGCAGATCCACGCCCGGCTAGCCGCCGGGGAGGGGCTGACCAGCCCGGAACTCTCGGTGCTCCTTGCCTACGTGAAGTCGGGCCTGTCCGCCGCGATGCTGGCCGGATCACTTCCAGACGACCGCGCGTACGCGGCCGGCCTGCCGGACTACTTCCCGGCCGGGATGCGGGACGGTTCACCCGGTGCGCTGGCGGCGATTACCGCGCACCCGCTGGCCCGGGAGATCGTGACCACCGAGACCGTCAACGAGATGGTCAACCGGGCGGGGATCTCCTACGCCTTCCGGTTGGAGGAGGAGATGGCGGCGACGCCGGAGGATGCGATCCGGGCGTACACGATCACCCGGGATGTTTTTGGGCTGCGTGCGGTGTGGAAAGCGGTTGCGGCACTAGACAACAAGGTCCCGGCGGAGACCCAGGACATCTTGATCCTGCGGGCCAGGCGGCTCTTGGACCGGGCCACCAGGTGGTTGCTCACCCGGCGTCCGCAGCCGCTCGACGTCGAGGCCGAGATCGCCCGCTACGCGGCGCCGGTCGCGGAGCTGACCCCGTTGCTACCGACCATGGTGTGCGGAGACGATCTGGACAGCGTGAACCGGGAGACCGCGGAGTTGGTCGATATCGGTGCGCCGGTGGAATTGGCCTCCGACGTCATTTATTCCCTGCACGCGTTCAGCCTGCTCGACGTGGTCGACGTCGCCGCAGAAGCAGGCCGGGAGCTGCGGGAATGCGCCGAGCTGTTGCTCGCGTTGTCGGCGCACCTGCAATTCGACCGGCTGCTGACCGCGGTGACCGCGCTGGACCGGGGCGACCGGTGGCATGCGCTGGCCCGGCAGGCGTTGCGTGACGACCTCTACCGGTCGCTGCGGATGCTCACCGCCGACGTCCTGTCGACCACCTCGCCCGACCAGGATCCGGACACCAAGATCGCGCAGTGGGAGCAGGAGAACTCCTCCCGGCTGGCCAGGGCCCGGCGCACGCTCGGCGAGATCGCGGGGGTGGCCGGCGGGGATCTGGCCGCGCTGTCGGTGGCGGCCAGGGAGATCCGGTCGATGATCCGCTGACGCTCCCACAGGTTTCGGTCGATCGGCTGCGGTTCATCGGCATCAGGTTGCACGGCAGCACGATTCAGGCCAGAGGTTTGCGGGCAGCAAGGTTGCGGGCAGCACGATTCAGGCCAGAGGTTTGCGGGCAGCACGGTTCATCAGCAGCACGGTCGGGGAAAGCAGGCACTTGTCAGTGGCACGCCGGTATGTAACGCAGGTACGTGTGCGGTGGTCGGATCTGGATGCCTTCCGGCACGTGAACAACGCCAAGACGGTCACCCTGTTAGAGGAAGCCCGGGTCGATTGGTTGTTCTCCGAGGCCGCGCGGCACGGTGTCGACCGGTTGACCGAGGGGATCGTGGTGGCCCGGTTGGAGATCGACTACAAACGGCCCATCGGGATGCAGGTTCCGGTCACCGTGTCGATGGGGGTGACCAAGATCGGCCAGGCATCGATGACGATCGACTACGTCCTCAGTGTTGCCGGGCTCACCGCCGCCACCGCGTCGACCGTGCTGGTACCCGTCGACCCGGCCACGTTCCGGCCCCGCCGGCTCGACGACCGGGAACGGGCTTTCCTGACCGGGTACCTCACGCCGGCAGACACGCCGGCCGCAACCGAGGACCAGTGACCCGAGTGGCCATCCTCAGCCCCGCCGGCCGGCCCGATCGCGATGATGCGTCGGCCTTCACCGGACGGGTTGCCCGCTGGGACACCCAGGGTCTGATCCGCCTCCGAGCCGACTCCGCCGAGCCCGGTCTGCCGCCCACCGTCCGACTGTGGGCAGGGACCCCGTTCGACACCTTGGTGACCCGGGCGATCCAAGGGTCGCTGACCCCGTCGGACGTCACGGTGTACGCCGGCAACCTACTCTCCGGGCTGGCCGTCAGCACCGCCCCCGAGGTCGACCCGGGCCAGGTGGTCGACGCCTCCTGGCGTTCGCAACTGCCACCGGCCGTGGGCTGGGTGACGGTGGATGAGGTGCCGGCGTCGGTGCTGGCCGCGCTTGCCGAGGAGGGTGCAGCCGGCGCCCGGGCCCGTCCGGGCCCGGGCGGTGCGGCGTCGACGGCAATGCTGGACACCGAGGTGTTGACGGTGTCCGGGTCCGGGATGCGGGTCGTGCTGAGCCTACGGATGGTGTTCGCCTTGTCGGGCATGGGTTTTGCCCCGCCTACTCCACAGGAGCAGGTGCGGATCAGGGCCACCGATGCGTGGGTGCGGATCGACGCCAGATTCGGCGCGGTGGTCCGGCGCAGGCACGCGCTGCTTCCGTTGCTGCTGTGAGCGGGCGATCCGGCTGGTGCCCCACTGACGGAGCGCCATGAACGGCGCATCGCGTCAGGTGGCGGAGTTGACCATGCTGGCGGCTGCCATTTCCAGGTAGGCCCACAACCGTTCGCGATGCTGCTCGGACAGGTTCGCACCGTCGACGGCGGTCCGCATCGCCGTCAGCCATGCGTCGTGCTCGGCCCGCCCGATCACGAACGGCGCGTGCCGCATCCGGAGCCGCGGGTGACCCCGCAGATCGGAGTAGGTCCTGGGGCCGCCCCAGTACTGCTCCAGGAACATCCGGAGCCTGACTTCCGCCGGCCCGAGGTCTGTCTCCGGGTACAGCGGGCGGAGCACCGGATCATCGGCCACCACGGCATAGAACCGCGCCACGATGCCGGCGAACACCGGCTGGCCGCCGATCTCGTCGTAGAAATTTGCTGGAGCGCTCACCCCTTGATTGTCCCGTACCGGCCGGCTCACGATGGCCCCGTCGGGTCGACGGGCGGGGCGAGAACCGGAGGCCGGAAATCCGCAGCGGGGTCGGCGGCCCGAACCCGGTCGAACGCAGTCCTGATCGCAGTGCGCACCGCGCGCAGGTACGCGTCCTGCTCGCCGGCCCTGATGGTCACCGCCAACCCGAGGGTGACGACGCCGGGTGCGATATCGGTGATGCCCAGCAGGGTCGGGCCTTCGACGATCGCCTCCGCGTAGTCCTGCGACTGGGCCACGGCGGTGGCCTGCTCCAAGGCGATCTCGCCGGCGCGGGCGGTGTCGGCGTCGTAGCGCATGGGCAGGTCGATCCCCAGCACGGCCTCGCCCTGGCTGGAGTTGCCGACCCGCAGCACCTCACCGTTGCGGACGTGCCAGATCGTCCCGTCGGCGGCCCGGACCGTCGTGGTGCGCAGGCCAACGGCCAGCACGGTGCCGGACGCCGACCCGAGGTCGACGGTGTCGCCAACGCCGAATTGGTCCTCGAGCGTCATGAAGATCCCGGACAGGAAGTCCCGCACCAGGTTCTGGGCGCCGAAGGCGAGCGCCACGCCGGCGATCCCGGCCGAGGCCAGTAAGGGCGCGATGTCAATGCCCAGTTCGGCCAGGATCAGCACCGCCGCGACTGCGAGGATGAGGAACGAGCTGATCGATTTGAGCAGGGAACCCACCGCTCGAGTTCGTTGCGCACGTCGCTCGGCGGTGCGATGACTGCCGAACGCCCGGCGCGCCTGCGCCTGCAGCGGCCGGAGCGCTGACGGCGTGGTGCCGTCGATGGTTAGCCGGGTCAGTCGGTTGATGGCGCGGTAGACCAGGAAGCGGATCACCACGGCCGTGACGATGATCAGCAGGATGTGCCATGCGGCGGTCACCACGGCATCACCGTTGCGTGCGAGAGCGTCGACACCCGTCGTGCGCCATACCCACTGACAGAGGCTGCCATCCTCGGCTGCGCATGCGGGCGCCTTGAATTCCCCGACCCGAATACCGCCGGCACTGATGGTGCTGTTCACAGCTGTTCGGTCCTTCGGTCCGCCCCGTGCCGGTGCGCGAGGTCGGTCCACGCTAACCAACGACGCGCGTACGCGGCGAATTGCCGTACTTGCGCAAGACGCGGAGCTGGTGCCGGTTATTCTCGGGGGGCACCGGCGATGAAGGTGCGCCGGCTGGCGTCGGAGGTGGCGCGTGAAGAACGCTCATCAGGGTGGCCGTACTGGGTCGCGCCCCGGTGGCGCCGTGCCCAGGCCCCAGGACTCCGGGAGTGCCGCGCCACAGGTGGTTGTTGCCATGATGCGTGCGCTGCTGCTCAACGCCAGCCATGAGCCGCTGACCGTCGTCACCGGACGGCGGGCGTTGGTGCTGGTGGTTGCCGGCAAGGCGGATTGCGTGCTGGAACGGTCGACGTCGACGCCGTTTCGGTCACCGACGACCCAGGTCGTGGTGCCGGCCGTGCTGCGGTTGCGGCGGTATGTGCGTATCCCTTACCAAGCCGCTCCCGCCATCACCAGATCGGGCGTGTTGCGACGGGACAATCGGCGGTGTGCCTACTGCCATGAGCGGGGCGACACGATCGACCACGTCGTCCCGAAAAGCCGGGGTGGCCACCATTCCTGGGAGAACTGCGTGGCCTGCTGCATGCGATGTAACGCTCGTAAATCTGATCACTTGCTGACCGAACTCGGCTGGTCGTTACCGTTCCTGCCCGGGCCGCCAGCTCGTGGGCCGTTGGGCCGGCTGTATGCCGGGGAAGATCCGGATCCCGAATGGGTCCCGTGGTTGTCGCTGGCGGCATGAAGGTGGTTGCCGACGTGGAACACCGCGCTGGGCGGTGTGCGCCGTCGTTATCAGGGCCGTCCATATCAGAGTCGTCCGTATCCGGGCCGTCCGTATCAGGGTCGTCCGTGTCAGAGCCGTCCTTATCAGGACGGACAATGAGGACGAATCCGTCAATACGTCCAGATGACGCAAAACTCCGAAGGGTGCGCCCCGAACGAGTGAAGGGGGCGCAGGCTACAGCGTTCAGCCGATGCGGGTTCCGCGGCCGATGCGGGTGCCGCGGCCAATGCGAGTGCCACGGCCGATGCGAGTGCCACGGCCAATGCGGGTGCCCCGACCGATCCGGGTGCCACGGCCGATGCGGGTTCCGCGAGTGGTGTTCATGTCTTCTCCTGAGGTGACGCCCTCGGATGAGGGGATTCGGTTGAAAGGTGAGGTCTTTACCTCACCTTTGGATCACTGAGCGCAATGGGTGTCGTCGCCGACCGGCGCTTGACCTATCCATTCAAAGCTGTTGGGCTGCAAGGCGTGTCAACTTCTTGCCGTCCTTGCCCTGCTCAATAAATATAGGCGAACTCCACAACTTGCGCCTGAATGGACCAGCCCGATTTACACATAGCGTGACAGGTTGGCCGGAGCCGATGAGTCGCTAGGGCAACAACGAGGTGCATATGGGTTGCGCAACCCATCTGGTCGAACGCCAAGGGGGTTTTGATTCACCCGAAAGCGGATTTCAGTGGGTGAAACGCGGCAATTCACACGGTCTGCGCGTTCCAATGTCACACCCAGTTCGGCGCGCCCACGGTGATGCTGCGACGGGTGAAGCACTATGGCAGGGTGTGACCGGAAGACCACAGTGAGTTCGACGCCGGCCGCGGGAGGTTCTATCGCGGATGGCGCTGCGGGGAGGGCAACGTCCGTGACGTCCGAGCGGCAGGATCTGGCTGACGCAGCCCTGCCACCCGCTTTTCGCCGGCTACTCGTGGCCTGGGCCGGGTCCCTGACCGGAGATGGCCTGCGGGTCGTCGCTCTGCCGCTGCTGGCAGTGCTGATCAATCCTTCGCCGGTCGCGGTTGCCACGGTCGCCGGCGCGACCACGCTGCCGTGGTTGTTGGTCGCCATCCCGGCGGGTGCGTTGGTGGATCGATGGAATCCGGCCCGGGTGATGTCGACGGCGCATGTGGTCCGTGCAGTGCTGACGGTGCTGCTGGCAGTCGTCGTTGTGGCCGGCGCAGCGACCATCCCGCTGCTGTGCGCCCTCGGCTTTGCCATCACCTCGGCGGAGACGTTCGCCGACGGCGCCGCGCAGTCCCTACTGGTCCGGGTGGTTCCCGGCCGCAATCTAGAGCGAGCGAACGCTCGCTTCGTGACCATCGAGACGCTCGCGCTGGACATTGCGGGGCCGGTCGCAGCGGGGGTTTCCTTCCTCGTCGCCCCGTGGTTGCCTTTTCTGATATCGGCAGCGTGCTTCCTCGGTGCAGCGGCGGCAGCGGCGAGTATCGGGGCGGCGAGTAGTGGGGCGGCCACTAGCGGGGCGGCCAGTAGTGGGTCGGCCAGTAGTGGGTCGGCCCGTACTGATGCGGGCGGGATCGGGGCGGCGCGAGGGTCGACCGGCCGGCAGGACACCTACCGGGCGGAGGGTGCGGCACCGGACGAGCCCTTTATCGAGCCGCACCTCGGGGTCGCTCCGGATCAACGCACGGGCCCTGTCCAGCAGATCAAAACCGGTCTGGGTCGCCTGATCGCAGACCCGGTCCTGCGGATCCTGGCGATCACCGTTGCGATCATGGCCGTCGGCAACGCGGCCGCGGATGCGGTGATGGTGCTGTACGGAACCAGGAACCTGGGTATGTCCGAGGCTGTCTACCCGACCCTTCTGGTGTCGTACTCGTTGGGCACCCTGCTGGCAGCCGGGCTGGTTGGCCGGGCAGGGTCACGGCTGCGCGGTGGTCAGATCATGGTGCTGGCCATCTTCGGGATCGCCGGCACCATGCTGCTGCTGGGATTTTTCCCGAACATCGTTGTCGCACTACTGGCGTACGCGGTCATGGGCCTGGCCGGCGGTACCTGGAACGTGCTGTCGGCGACCCGGCGGCAGCGGCGCACCCCTGAATCGATGATCGCCCGGGTGTCCAGCGCATTCCGCGTCATCGCCTGGGGCCTGATGCCCGTTGGGGCGGCCGTGGGTGGGCTGATCGCCGAGAGCTGGGGTGTGCCCGCCGTGTTCGTCGTGTCGGGCGCCGTCATCGCGCTGCTCGGACTGGTGGTGGCCAGATCCTTCGCGGCCGACGAACCTCTACCGGCGCAGCCAGCAATCGATTAGCCGAAAGCCGGTGGTGCTTCCGAGCCGGTGGACAGATCGGCCGGGTTGCGCGCCGGTGCCCGGATCGTCAGATAGCGTTCCCCCCGTGACCATCCTCCAGACGCTGGCGGTCTTCGTCGGGATTCCCGCTCTGATCTACGGCAGTATCGCGGTCTTCACGCTGCTTCCGGGACGCGGCCGCAAGCGCGGCGCGAAGTACCGTCCCGGATCCTCCTGGGAGTATCCGGCGCAGTGGTGGGCCGGCGACCAGCCGGTCGTCGCCGCCGGATCCGGTGACGCGGCTCCGACAACCGGAGGAGGCGCTCGTGGCAGCTGGTGATCTGGCCAGGGGTGATCGGGCTAGTGGTGATCTGGCCAGTCGTGATTTGGCTGGTGGTGATCTGGCTGGGGATGACCTGCCCGGCGGTGACCTCCGCAAGACCGATGATGTCGATGAGCCCGGCACGTTCAGCAAGGCCGAGATCGAGTCGATGGGCCCGGTGGCGGTCAAGTACTTCAATCCTCAGGTCGGTCCGGCCGGCGAGGCGGATCAGCCGCTGACCACCACGCAGCTCGAACTGCTCGATGACGTGATCACCGAAGCGGAGCGAATCACCGGTCTGCGGTTCTCGGTGTTCCTCGGCGACCTGGGCGAGAATCCTGGTGCGTCCGCCCGGAGCCTGCTGTCCGGTCTGGGGCAGGACGCCCGGTCGGCGGTGCTGCTTGCAGTCTCGCCTGGGCAACGGGTGGTCGAGGTGGTCACCGGGGCAGAGTCCATTCGCCGGGTCAGCGACCGCGCGGCCAAGCTCGCTGTGCTGGCGGTCTCGGCGTCCTGCAATGACGGCGATGTTGCTGGTGCGCTGGTCACCGGGGTCCGGATCCTGGCGGATCAGGCCGGCACGTTGCCGGAGCGAACCAGCTGGTAACTGGGCGGTGACTCAGCCGGCGTCCGCGGCCCGCGCCCGTAGCGCCCGCTCGGTGCCCGATCGTCCCTCCGAGACGAGCCGCCGAAGCGCCTGGGGGTGATCCCCGGCCTCCCAGGCTGTCGCCAGTTCCACGGTCCGGGTGTCGACGGCCCAGCGCGGATACAACCCGACGACGACCTTCTGAGCGACCTCGACGGACCGCCGATCCCAGACCCCTGCGACCTCGTCGAAGTACCGGTCGGTGAACGGCGCGAGCAGCGCTGCCTGGGCGGGGTGGGCAAATCCGGCAACGGCGGCACTCTGTAGGGCATTGGCCACACTGTCGTCGTGCAGCAGTAGGTCCCAGACCGCGGATTTGTTCTCCGGCGTCGGTACCAGGGCCCTGACCTGGGTGGCCCGCCGAGCACCCGACGCGGTGGAGTCGGCGGCCGCCGCCTGATCAATCTCCGCAGCACCGGCGGCCCCGTGCGCCACCACGGCGCCGAGCAGGGTCCACCGCATGTCGTCGTCCATGGTCAACCCGGTCAGCGGGGCCGAGCCGTCCCACCACCGGTGAACCAGGTCGAGCTGCGAGCTGTCCAGCCGCGCACCGGCCAGCGCCTGGACCGCGGCCAGCTGCTTATCACTGCCGGGGGGCGCGGACTGGGCGAGCTCCGCGATCGCCGAAGAAACCTGCGGCCACCCTTCGCGGTCGGCCCACCCCGGCTCGGCGTAGGAGCCAACAGCCACTTGAAGCTGGCTGAGAACCCTTTGCAGTAAACCGATCTGATCCTCGGTGACCATTCCCCGAACGGCCAGTGTGAGGAAATCACGGGCCCGCATCTTGGCATCCCTGGTCATCTCCCACACCGCCGACCAGAGCAGGGTCCTGGGCAGCGAGTCCGCAACGCTCGCGATCCCGTCGATCACGGTGGTCAGCGACACCGGGTCGAGGCGCGCCTTGCAGTAGGTGAGGTCGTCGTCGTTGAGCAGCACCAGGTCGCCGCGCTGCCGCCCCACCAACCCGGAGACGGGCGTGCGATCAGCCACCACATCCAGTTCGATCCGCTCGGTCCGGACGAGGGCCCCGGCGGCGTCCCGGTCGTAAAGGCCAACCGCCAGCCGGTGCGGGCGTAATTCACGGGCCCCGGGGTCCGCACCGGACTGCAGGATGTCGAACCGGGTGATCACCCCCGCGTCGTCGACGTCGAAGTCGGCGGTGATGGTGTTCAGACCGGTCGTCTGCAACCACGCGGCCGACCAGGCGTGCAGGTCCCGGCCGGAGGTCTCCTCCAGCGCCTGCAAAAGGTCCGAAAGGGTGGCGTTGCCGAACGCGTGGGCCGCGAAGTACGCCCGAAGGCCGCGCAGAAATTCCTCGTAGCCGACGTAGGCGGCCAGCTGCTTGAGGACGCTGGCTCCCTTGGCGTACGTGATGCCGTCGAAGTTGACCTCGACCGCTGCCAGGTCGACCATGTCCGCGGCGATCGGGTGCGTCGACGGGAGCTGGTCCTGCACGTACGCCCAGGACTTTTCGACACTCGCGAAGGTGGTCCACGCCGAGTGGTATTCGGTGGCCGACACCTGCGCGACGACGGACGCCCAGGTGGCGAACGACTCGTTCAACCACAGGTCGTCCCACCAGCGCATGGTGACCAGATCGCCGAACCACATGTGGGCCATCTCGTGCAGCACCGTCTCGCAGCGCCGCTCGTACTGGTACCCGGTCACCTTGGACCGGAAGACGTACTCCTCCCGGAACGTGACAGCGCCCGCGTTCTCCATCGCGCCGGCGTTGAACTCCGGCACGAACAGCTGGTCGTACTTGCCGAACGGGTACCGCACCCCGAATGCGCCGTGGAAGAAATCAAAACCCTGCTTGGTCTGGGTGAACAGGCGCTCCGCATCGAGGTACTCGGCCAGGGTGGCGCGGCAGAACAGGCCCAGGTCGATCCCGTCATGGTGATCGCGGACGACGTGATAAGGCCCGGCGACCAGGGCCGTCACGTAGGTGCTCATCGGCTCAGTGGTCGCGAACCGGTGCTCCACCGCGCCCGTCGGATCGGGCTCGGCGGAGAGCTCTGCGCCGTTGCTCACCACCTGCCAGCCGGCCGGTGCGAGCACCGTCAGCTCGAAGGTGGCCTTGAGGTCGGGCTGGTCGAAGCAGGGGTAGAGCCGCTTGGCGTCCGCGGTCTCGAACTGGGAATACAGGTACACGGCGTCGTCGACCGGATCCACGAACCGGTGCAGCCCCTCACCGGTGTTGGTGTAACGACCGACGGCGCTGACCACCACGGTGTTCGACTCCGCCAGCTCGGTCAGGGCTAGTCCGGTCAAACTGGTCCAGCCCGCGACGTCGAGGTCCCGACCGTTCACCGTGGCCGATCGGACGTCGTCGCCGACGAAGTCGATCACCGTCGTCGCCCCGGGTCTGGCGGTGAAGGTGACGGTCGAGGTCGTCGTGAACGTGGTGTCGCCGGGCCCGCCCCTACCATCGGTCAGGTCGACGACGATCACGTAGGAGGTGGTGCTGATGGTCGCCGAGCGCTCGCTGGCCTGGTCGCGGGTCAGGTTGGGGCCCTGCGGCATGCGATCCTCCTGAGAGCAGTCTGTCGGCCGGACCGTCGGATCCAGGGCCTGATCGCGGAGTCTAGTGCCGCACATGGCAGCCACCGGAGCCGTGAACCAGGCGGGCCGGTGTGCCGGGGAACATCGCACACGTCGACTTTGTTATCTCGACAAACAACTTTTGAGGAGTTCAGCCGTGGCTCAAAGCACTGCCAGCGAGGCAACGACCCGTTCCTTGTTCAGCGATCGACCCGATCACCAACCGGCGAGCCGCCCGAGCAGGTCACCCGCGGTGAGCGCCACCACCGGCGCGACGGATGCGGTCCGGACCACAGTCGACTTCTGGTTCGACCCGGCGTGCCCGTTCGCCTGGCTGACCTCCCGCTGGGTGCTGGAAGCGGCCCAGGTTCGCGCGCTGGACGTGCACTTCCATGTGATGAGCCTGGCGGTCCTGAACGAGAACCGCGGTATCAGCGATGACTACCGGAAGAGGTTGGAGTCCGCCTGGGGCCCCGTCCGGGTGGCGATCGCCGCTGCTCAGGATCACGGCGACGAGATCCTCGGTCCGCTGTACACCGCCATGGGCACCCGGCTGCACACGAACAAGATCGAGGACCGGACCGTGGTCATCGAGCAGTCGCTGGCCGAACTGGGCCTGCCGGCGTCATTGGCGAAGGCGGCGACCTCCACCGACTACGACGAGGCCCTGCGGGCGAGTCATCATGCCGGTATGGACCCGGTGGGTGAGGACGTGGGAACGCCGACGCTGCATGTCAACGGCAGCGCGTTCTTCGGACCGGTGATCACCCGGGTACCGCGGGGCGAGGAGGCCGGCCGGCTGTGGGATGCCACCGTCGCGCTCGCGTCGTTCCCCTACTTCTTTGAGCTCAAGCGGAGCCGGACCGAGGCGCCCCAGGTGTGATCGGCCAGGTGTGATCGGCCAGGTGTGATCGGCCCAGTGTGATTGCCCGGGTGTGATCGGCCGGGCCCGAGCCGAGGTCGGGCCGCCAGGGTGTCGGCATGGACGCGGATGCCCGGGCACGGCAAGCTTCGAGCTGACAGCGCGCCCTGCTTCACCCCGCCCGCGTGGAGGCAAACCCGATGACCGAAGCGGCTCCCCACCAGGGCTCTTCCTCACCCCAGATATCGCCCCAGGTATCGGCCCAAATATCACCGCCCCCATCGTCGATGCCACCACCGGTCACCACAACCGTGGCCGCAATCTCCCCGCACGGCATCCCCCTGCCCACCGACCTGCGCTCCGGGCCGATCGTGGCCGGAGTGGATGACGCCGCCGCCTGCGGGCGGCCACTGCGGGCAGCGGTGTTCCTGGCGCGCGCGACCGGCCGGTCGTTGCTGCTGGTGCATGTGCGACGCCGGGCACTGCCGATGGTCGAGGGGTACGTGCCGATTCCGGAGGAGTACGGCATCAACGACACCGTCGAAGACGCGGTCGAGGCGGAGCTGGTGCGTGCCCTCACCGATTCCGGCGACCTCACCGGCGTCAGCTGGGAGCTGTTGTCCACCACGGGGGAGGCTGGGGTCGAACTGGTCCGGATCGCGGACGAACGGGACGCAGCCTGCGTGGTGGTGGGTAAGCGGCACACCGGTTTTGCCGACCTGCTGCACCGCATCACCTCGGGATCGGTCTCGCGAGCAGTAGTGGCCAGGCAGAAGTTTCCGGTCCTGGTGGTGCCCTGATCCAGGGCGTACGCGAGACTGTGCCGATGCGCGTCTACCTGGGCTCCGACCATGCCGGTTTCGAATTGAAGGCGGCCCTGATCGGCCATTTGCCCGACCTCGGGCACGAGGTGATCGACATCGGGCCGCACAGCTTCACCCCTGGTGATGACTACCCGCCGTTCTGCCTGGAGACGGGCCGGCAGGTTGTGGCGGATCCAGGTTCGCTGGGCGTCGTCATCGGCGGTTCTGGCAACGGTGAGCAGATCGCCGCGAACAAGGTCGAGGGGGTGCGCGCAGCGCTCGCCTGGAACCTGCAGACCGCCCAACTCGCCCGCGAGCACAACGACGCGAACATCGTGTCCATCGGCGCCCGGATGCACGACATTCCCACCGCGATCAGTTTCGTGGAGGCTTTCCTGGCTACCGAGTTCTCGCACGACCCCCGCCATCAGCGGCGAATCGACCTGGTCGCGGCCTACGAGTCGGACCCGGTAGCGCAAGACCTGCCGACCGGCTGAGACTGCCGCGACGGTCGGGCGCAGCCTTTGGCGACCCCACCGCCGCGCCCCCTGTGTTGGGGACCATTGCCCCGAACAGGCTGGGTGATGGGCGGCGGGTCAGCGACCCCGGTTGCCCTGCTGACGGCGGGCCGGCGGCTGATCCGGTCGCCGGCCGGCTGTCAGTGTGGTCGGTGGCACGTAGTGCCGCCGCACGATGGTCACCTCCGACTCGGCGGCCGCCAGGTCCTGCGCGGACGGCAGGCCGACCTCCCTGGCCCGCATGGCTGCTGTCGACGTCACCTGGGTGGACCGCGTCGTCACCAGCATCCGCAACGACCGCTCGGCGGCCTCCTCGCGCCCGGTGCGACCGGAGCGGCGCCCGGCGGGCGGGTTGGCGGAGCCGGCGGCCCACGAGCTCCGATCAGCCTCCCGACCGGTTGGCCGCCCGGGCTGGTGTTCCGGAGCGCTGGCGGGGGAACCGGCCTGGGCATGCTCGGGTTGAGCGAGGCCGGCCTGGGCATACCCGGGTTGAGCGAGGTTGGGTTGGGCGTGCTCGGTGTTGGCGTGCTCGGTGTTGGCGTGCTCCGTGTTGGTCTGTTCGGGCTGAAGGTGATCGGGGGACGGGATCGGCCCGGGATCGACCGGTGAGTTCTTGGCCGGGGCCGCCGGGGCAGCCGAGTCAGGCCCGGTCCGCAGTTGCAGGGTCGGCGGCCCAGCGGCCCGCCGCGCCGCGCGCCGCCGCCGCCGCGGGGTCGGTGGATCCGGTTCGAACTCGAGCATGACCCCCAGCATGCCGGACCCACCGAGAGCGTGCTGGACCGCCCGGCGGCGCGGCCGGTGTCTCCGGTCCTTCGGTCAGAACCCTTCGGCGCACCACGGGGCCAGCGGGGTGGCCAGGGCGGCACCCAGCGACACCAGGGCGTCCGGGTCACCGGCGACCCGGCCGGCCGTCACCAGCCTGGCCAGCGGGGTGCCGCCCAGGAAACACGCGGCCAGGTCGGCGATGTCGAGGGAGATCTCAGGCCGGGCGGGGCTGCGGGTCACCCGGCCGCCGTCGGCGTCCAGCTCGAACGTCCACGTCCCGGCGTTCCACGGGCACAGGTCGTCGGTGATCTCCACATCGAGTCGGGTCGGAGCACCGTAACCGCGTAGCCCTACGGTCCGGTCGAGGTCCACGATCCGCAGCCAGACGTGGTCCGCCACGGTCCGGACGAGGCTCCTCGGGTCCAGCAGCAGGTCCTGGACCGGATCGTCGGCCCACCCGAGGTCGTAGGTCACCCGCCGACCGAGGTCGAAGTCGAGGACGAACCGCCACAGGGATGCGAACGCGACCGGAGTGGTGGCGCAGAACTCCCGGACCCGCACGGTGGCGTTGGCGCCGTGCTCGTCCCAGTCCGCCTTCAGGCGGTAGCCGACGAACCCGTCCTGATGGACGCCGAAGTGTTTGATCGAGTACCCATCGCGGAATTGCTCGTGATCGCTGAACCGGAGGCCCCAGTTCGCGTCCGTGCGCACCAGATGACCAGGGGTCTGCTCCGACATCCGCTGGTAGATCGCCTTCGCCGCGCTGTGCGCGGACGCGCCGGACGCATCCAGGACGGGGTCGACCCGCACCCCGGGCCGGAATGCTGCCTTGCTGACGAACCGGAATTCCACCCGGGGAATGGCCATTCCGAAGCCGTACCTGCCGTACAGGGCGCCCTCGCTGGCGGTCAGAATGGCCACCGGTTCCGCACCCGAGTGATGCAGGCCATGCAGCTGATGGGTCATCAGAGATCGAAGGAGGCCCCGACGGCGCCAGCCGGGACGAACCGCCACCCAGGTGATCCCGGCAGCGGCGTGCACGCCCGAGCCCGCGGCGGAGCCGAGATGACCGGGGAAGGTGAGCTGCTTGCTCATGATCGCGCCGCAGGCGACGAGGAGGTCCGCGGCGTCCGGGTCCCTGGCCCCGGCCAGCCGGTACGGCTCGAGTTCGGGCAGCAGGACGTCGCGGAGCAGGTCGTCCGGGTTGTCACCGCCGAAGGCGGTCGCATCCAACTGCACCACGTCGGGTACCGCGGAACTGGGCAGCTCGGTGACGCGCAGCGGTCGGACTGGCGAGCGTTCGGTGGTGTCCACCGGCCTACCGTGCCAAACCGAAACTGCTGTTGTCGCGGCAAATAGCCGGCCCGGGCAGGTCCCGGGTGTCGAGCGGCCGGCCGCGGGGATCGGTCAGGGCCGGCCGCTGGGCGCGGTCAGAGAACCGGCGGCGTCTGCGGCTGATCGATGCCGGCCAGCAGCGCGACGTAGGACGGGTCTTCGATGTCAAACCGCTTGCCGCCCTTGATCCGCTCGAACTCGATGGCGCGCAACTGATCTCCGCGTTCCTCGTCGTGGCCGACAAGACCGGAGATGCCGCGCAGCGCGCAGCCAACGGCGTAGTCGGCCATCGTCTTGATCAGCAGCAGGTCGGTCTCGTCCGCCGGCGCGGACCGCGCGAAGTACCCGGACTTCTGCACCAGCACCTTCTCGGCACCCAGCCGCTGGGCGAACTGCTCGGCGAACCACTGCCCGGGGTTCACCCGGTCGATCCGGACGTGCCCGAACGGGTCGCGGGGTACCTGCTGGCCGCGCTGCTCCATCTCGGACACGATGCTGTCCAGCCCGGCCCCCTCGGACAGGAAGATCGTCACGTTGCCGACCCGGTCCATCACCTCTCGCAGCCGGGCGGCTTCGGCGTCCAGGTCGAAGGACGCCTCGGGCAGGTACACGCCGTGGATGGCCCAGGACTGCCTGGATAACCCGAACTCCGGCAGCCAGCGCTGCGTCGACAGCCAACGGTCGTAGGCACCTGCGGTCGCCGCGGTCAACCAGCCACAGTTGCGGCCCATCACCTCGTGCACGATCAGCGTCCGGGCGTTGGCGTTGTGCTCGGCGACGATGTTGCGGGCGAATGCCGCTCCCTGCTCGGCAGCGGTCCAGGCACCCAACGACTGCTTGATCGGGATGATGTCGTTGTCGATGGTCTTGGGCAGTCCGACCACGGTCAGGTGGTAATCGTGGCCGGCCAGGTAAGCGGCCAGGTCGGCTGCGGTGGTGGAGGTGTCGTCGCCGCCGATCGTGTGCAGCACATCCACCCCATCCTCGGTCAGTCGCTCCGCCGCGACCTGCAACGGGTCGGCGCCCGCGGGGACCAGTCCGCGGGCGACCAGGTCCTTGACGTTGGTGAGCTTGACCCGCGAGTTGCCCAGCGGCGACCCGCCGAACTGGTGCAGCAGCCGGGCCCTGGCCCGCACGGCCGGGGTCACCGCCAGGACGTCACCGGCCAGCAGGCCCTGATAGCCGTGCCGGTAGCCGATGATCTCCACCTCGGGGGTCAGTTCGCTGTATCGCTCGATCAGCGCGCCGACGGATGCGGACAGGCACGGGGCAAAACCCCCGGCGGTGAGCAGTGCGACTTTCCGCATGATGCGGGCCTTCCTGGTGCGGGCGGTCACCCGGCCGATGCCGCGGGTGCGGTGCTCGCGGACCGGGTGTGAGCGGCCGCAAGCCTAACGGGCGGCAAGGGACGCCGAACGAGCAAGCTCGTTGTGCCTCACGCACTGTGGTCACTGTCACTGTCCCTTTCACCGACCGGGGGTTGCGGCCCGGAAACCCATCACTCCATCGGTGTTTGCGCAGGTGACGATGTTTCCTGAAGTAGGGGCCGTCCCCAATTCGGGGCCACCCAGGAGTGAACAGTGAAGTGCCGCATATTGCCGAATCTTGATCGATGCAGGAAGCTTGGAGCTACCACCAGGAAGCAAGCATTGACGGTCTTGCCGAATGGGTTGGTCTCAAGGCACATCACGCGCCGTTCGACGACGAACGCCGGATCAGGTCCGCATGGCATCGATGCCTCTCCCGTGGCTGATCAATCAAAAGAACTCCGGCTCACGTTCCGGAGCCCTGTCCAGCGCCGTCCCTATCTCTTCCTTTGGGGGAGTCCCAACCATGTCCCTAGCCACCACAGATCCAGACGACCGGATGCCATCGGCACCGGAGTCCGAGTCGCGTGAGTCCGACGATCGCCGCCGCGGCGCCCGGGACTCACCCTCCCTGATGATGCTGGTGCTGGTCGCCACCATCGGCGTCCTGCTCTACACCACCTTCCTGTTCGACTTCGCCAACCGCGGTAGCTGGATCCCGTACCTGCTCGTGCTGACCGCCGAGTCGGTCATCATCTTCCAGGCGCTGCTGTCGCTGTGGACGATCCTGTCCAGCGGGCACAACCCGCGGGGCTACCGGTTCCACAACGCGCAGACCCGGATCTACGGGCCGCAGCACAAGTCCGTCGAGCCGGGCACCGACCTCACCACGCTGCCGATGCACCTGCACGAAACCGAGGTGCCGATCGACGTCTACGTCACCACCTACGGCGAGGACCTCGCCACCATCCGGCGCACCGTGTCCGCCGCCGTGGCGATGGACGGCCGGCATGTCACCTACGTGCTGGACGACGGCAAGTCCGACGACGTCCGCGCCCTGGCTGCCGAGCTGGGCGCCGAGTACATCGCCCGCGAGGGAAATGCCGGCGCCAAGGCCGGCAACATCAACCACGCGCTCGGTGTCACCTCCGGCGAATTCTTCGTGATTCTGGACGCCGACTTCGTGCCGGCCGCGGACTTCCTCTACCAGACCGTTCCGTTTTTCGCCGAGTCCAATGTCGCCTTCGTGCAGACCCCGCAGGCGTACGGAAACGTAGGAAATCTTATCTCCCGCGGGGCCGGCTATATGCAGTCAGTTTTCTACCGGTACATCCAGCCGGGAAAGAACCGCTTCAATGCCGCATTCTGTGTTGGTACCAACGTGATCTTCCGGCGGACCGCGATCGAGCAGATCGGTGGCATGTACACCGACTCGAAGTCCGAGGACGTCTGGACCTCGCTGAAGCTGCACGAGTACGGCTGGAAGTCGGTCTATATCTCCACCGT
>CBDFHS010000013.1:0-16752 GCA_965247715.1 Nakamurella sp.
AATGAACCATCCAGCCAGTTCCGCTCCAGTCGAGAAGCCAATGATGTCCGGGAAGGACCTGTTGATGACAACCACCGAGGCGACCACCAGCGCAGACCAGTCAGGACCCGCGGCGGTCGGGCACGTCCCCGCCGCTGTCGCTGCGTCCGTCATGGCCCCGCCGGCGCCTGCTGAGCAGGCGAACGCAGAACCGTTGAGCCAGGCCAGGATCGACCAGGCCGCCACCATCGACACGTTGGGCCGCTACGCCTTTGGCTGGTCCGACAGCGACACCGCTGGTGCCTCTGCCCGTCGCGGGGTGGACGAGGACGTGGTGCGGGACATCTCGGCCAAGAAGAGCGAGCCGCAGTGGATGCTGGAGCGCCGGCTGAAGGCACTCAAACTGTTCGAACGGCAGCCGATGCCGACCTGGGGCGCCGACCTGTCCGGTATCCATTTCGACACCATCAAGTACTTTGTCCGGTCCACCGAGAAGCAGGCGTCCACCTGGGACGACCTGCCCGACGACATCAAGAACACCTACGACAGGCTCGGCATCCCTGAGGCCGAGAAGCAGCGCCTGGTCGGCGGTGTCGCGGCCCAGTACGAGTCCGAGGTGGTGTACCACCAGATCCAGGAGGACCTGGAGCGGCAGGGCGTGATCTTCCTGGACACCGACTCGGGGCTGCGCGAGCACCCGGAGATCTTCGAGAAGTACTTCGGGTCGGTCATCCCGTCCGGGGACAACAAATTCTCTGCGCTGAACACCGCCGTGTGGTCCGGCGGCTCGTTCGTCTACGTCCCGCCGGGCGTGCACGTCGACATTCCCCTGCAGGCCTACTTCCGGATCAACACCGAGAACATGGGCCAGTTCGAGCGGACGCTGATCATCGTCGACGAGGGTGCGTACGTGCATTACGTCGAGGGCTGCACCGCGCCGATCTACAAGTCCGACTCGCTGCACTCGGCGGTCGTGGAGATCATCGTCAAGAAGGGCGGCCGGTGCCGCTACACCACGATCCAGAACTGGTCGAACAACGTCTACAACCTGGTCACCAAGCGGGCCAAGGCCGAAGCCGGCGCGACCATGGAATGGGTGGACGGCAACATCGGCTCGAAGGTCACCATGAAGTACCCGTCGGTGTGGCTGATGGGGGAGCACGCCAAGGGTGAGGTGCTCTCCATCGCGTTCGCCGGCGAGGGTCAGCACCAGGACACCGGCGCCAAGATGCTGCACCTGGCTCCGCACACGTCGTCGACGATCATCTCCAAGTCGGTGTCCCGTGGCGGTGGCCGCACGTCCTACCGCGGACTGGTGCAGGTCAACCCCGGCAACCACCACAGCCGGTCGACGGTGAAGTGCGACGCCCTGCTCGTCGACACGATCTCCCGCACCGACACCTACCCGTACGTCGACGTCCGCGAGGACGACGTCTCTATGGGGCACGAGGCGACGGTGTCCAAGATCAGCGAGGACCAGTTGTTCTACCTGATGAGCCGTGGCCTCACCGAGGACGAGGCGATGGCGATGATCGTCCGCGGGTTCGTCGAGCCGATCGCCCGTGAGCTACCGATGGAGTACGCGCTGGAACTGAACCGGCTGATCGAGCTGCAGATGGAAGGAGCGGTGGGCTGATCGTGACCAGCGCCCCCGCACTCAGCCCGGACCTGACCGCCCTCGACGATGGAATCAACGACGTGACAGCAGTAGCCGCAGTAAGCAGTCCGGCCCAGCACGGCCTCGCCGAGCACTCGCACATCGGTGGCCGGACCGCGCGTCAGCAGGTGGAGTCCCATTTGCACGGCGCCGGTTCGACCGATCTGGCTGCCCACCCGGTGCCGTCCGGGCGGGAGGAGAACTGGCGGTTCACGCCGCTGCGCCGGTTGCGCGGGCTCGAGGTTGACGCGCCGTTCGGCGCCACCGTGACCATGGACAGCCTGCGTATCCAGGCCCCGGAGACGGTCACCATCCGGGAGGTCACCGGCGCCGAGGCCGAGCAGATCAAGGGACTGGCCGGCCAGCTGCCGATCGACCGGCCGTCTGCGCGGGCCTGGGCCGCAAGCACCTCCGTGCTGCTGGTGGACGTCCCGGCCGGCGCCGAGATCGCCGAACCGGTGGTGATCACCTACGTCGGGACGTCTATCACCCCGGCCACCGCCGGGCACCTGGTCATCCGGGTCGGCGCGCAGGCCAGCGCGCAGATTGCGGTTGTCCACGAAGGAAGCGCGACCCTCGCCGACAACGTGGAAATCGTCGTCGGAGACGCCGCCCGAGTGGATTTCGCCTCCTTGGAGGAATGGGCCCCGGACGCGGTGCACTTGTCGCACCACCACCTGCGGGTGGGCCGGGACGCAACACTGCGGCACACCGCACTGACCTTCGGCGGTGATCTGGTGCGGGTCGTCGGCACCGTGGCCTACGACGGCCCCGGCGGCGACGCCGACCTCACCGGCCTGTACTTCGCCGATGCCGGCCAGCACCTCGAGCACCGGTTGTTCGTGGATCACGCTGTGCCGCACTGCAAGTCGCGCGCGTTGTACAAGGGCGCGCTGCAGGGTGCAAAGGCGCACACCGTGTGGATCGGCGATGTCCTGATCCGCAAGGCCGCCGAGGGCACCGACACCTACGAGATGAACCGCAACCTGATCCTGACCCAGGGGGCGCGCGCCGATTCGGTGCCGAACCTGGAAATCGAGACCGGGGAGATCGTCGGCGCCGGGCACGCCAGTGCCACGGGCCGCTTCGACGACGGACAACTGTTCTACCTGCAGTCCCGGGGCATCAGTCCCGAGGTCGCCAAGCGCCTGGTGGTGCGCGGTTTCTTCGGGGAAGTGTTGCTGCGCATCGGGATCGGCTCCGTGCGGGAGCGGGCGGCGCAAATCGTCGAGCGGGAGCTGGCCATCGCCGGCATCTAAACGCTCGGGGGGTCCGCCACGCTTGGGGGCTCCGCCTCGCTCGGGGGGCAAGCCCCCCGAGTCCCCCCCGAAAGCTAAAAGCCTTAAAAGCAAAGCTGAAAAGCATCGCTTGGGGGGCTCCGCCCCCCGAGTTTCCCCCCGAAAGCAAGAGCCAAAAAGCAAAAGCAGAAGAGCACAAGCCGAAAACACGAGAACTAACACAAAAGCCAGAGCACACAGCACAGACGGTTGGAGTCTTAGAAATGGCAACACTGGATATTCACGACCTGCACGTGTCGGTGGCCACCGACGAGGGACCGATCGAGATCCTGCGCGGCGTCGACCTGACGGTCAACTCCAACGAGACGCACGCGATCATGGGCCCCAACGGTTCCGGGAAGTCGACGCTGGCGTACTCGCTATCAGGTCACCCGAAATACCAGGTCACACGGGGCTCGGCGACCCTGGACGGTGAAGATCTGCTGGCGATGACCGTCGACCAGCGTGCGCGGGCCGGGCTGTTCCTGGCCATGCAGTACCCGGTCGAGGTGCCCGGTGTGTCGACGTCCAACTTCCTGCGCACAGCGGCCACCGCCGTCCGCGGCGAGGCCCCCCCGATCCGGAAGTGGATCAAGGAGGTCAAGGCCGCGATGAAGGACCTGGACATCGACCAGCAATTCGAGGAGCGCTCGGTGAACGAGGGCTTCTCCGGCGGGGAGAAGAAACGGCACGAGATCCTGCAGCTGTCATTGCTGCGGCCGAAGATCGCGGTGCTGGACGAGACCGACTCCGGTCTGGACGTCGACGCCCTGCGTATCGTCGCCGAGGGTGTCAACCGCTACCAGGCCGAGGCCGAAAAGACCGGCGGGGTCGGCATTGTGCTGATCACCCACTACACCCGTATCCTGCGCTACATCCAGCCGGACAAGGTGCACGTGTTCGCCGGCGGGCGCGTCGTGGAATCCGGTGGGCCCGAACTGGCCGACGAACTGGAAACCAACGGCTACGTGCGCTTCACCGGGGTTCCCGCGGCAGCGATCTGATGAGGCTGGTGACCTGATGACTGATCAGTTGGAGATGAGCGCGGTCACCCGTGGACCGCAGGCCGGCGACGTGCCCGAGGTGCTGGACCTGGAGACAGAGCCCGTTCCCGACGCGGCGCGCGGTTCGCTCACCCCCGTCGACATCGCCCGCATCCGCGCCGACTTCCCGATCCTGAGCCGGACGGTTCGGGACGGGAAACCGTTGGTTTACCTGGATTCCGGGGCAACCTCGCAGCGGCCGACGCCGGTCATCGACGCCGAGCAGGAATACGTCACCGGCCACAATGCGGCGGTGCACCGCGGTGCGCACCAACTAGCCGAAGAGGCGACCGACTTCTACGAGTCCGCGCGGCAACGCGTCGCGACCTTCGTCGGCGTGCTCCGCGCGGACGAGGTGATCTTCACCAAGAACGCGACCGAGGCGATCAACCTGGTGGCGTACTCGCTGGGCAATGCGACGTACACCTCGCCCGGTTCGCCGGCCGATCGGTTCCGGCTCGGCCCCGGGGACGAGATCGTCGTCACCGAGATGGAACACCACGCGAACCTCGTCCCCTGGCAGGAACTCTGCCGTCGCACTGGGGCGACGCTGCGGTGGTTCGGCGTGACCGATGATTTCCGGCTCGACCTGTCGCAGGTCGACGATGTCATCACCAGCCGGACCAAGGTGCTCGCGTTCACCCACCAATCGAATGTGCTCGGCACCATCAATCCCGTCGACACGCTGGTGGCGGCGGCGCGGAAGGTCGGCGCGCTGACCGTGCTGGACGCCTGCCAGTCGGTTCCGCACCAGAGCGTCGATCTGACCGCTCTGGGTGTCGACTTCGCCGCGTTCTCCGGGCACAAGATGCTCGGGCCGAGCGGGGTCGGCGTGCTCTACGGGCGGTACGACCTGCTCTCGGACATGCCGCCGTTCCTGACCGGCGGGTCGATGATCGAGCAGGTGTTCATCGACCATTCCACGTACGCGGCGCCTCCCGCCCGGTTCGAGGCCGGGGTACCGATGACGTCGCAGGCCGTCGGGCTGGGTGCTGCGGTCGATTACCTCTCCCAGCTCGGGATGACGGCGGTCGCCGATCACGAGGCGGACCTGACCGGCCTTGCGCTGCAGGAACTTTCGGCAGTCCCCGGGGTCCGGATCATCGGACCGGCGGATACCGTCGACCGCGGCGGTGCGGTGTCCTTCCTGGTCGACGGGATCCATGCGCACGACGTCGGGCAGATCCTCGACGACGCAGGTGTGCAGGTCCGGGTCGGGCACCACTGCGCCTGGCCGCTGCACCGGCGGTTCGGCATCGCCGCCAGCGTTCGCGCGTCATTCGCCGTGTACAACACCCCGGAAGAAGTGCACACGTTGGTGGCCGCGGTCCGCGACGCCCAGACGTTCTTCGGGGTGGGCTGACGCCAATGCAGATGGAAAAGCTGTACCAGGAAATCATTCTCGATCACTACCGGGCGCCGCACCACGTGGGTCTGCGGGAGCCGTTCGACGCCGAGGTCCATCACGTCAACCCGACCTGCGGTGACGAGGTGACGCTGCGAGTCCACCTCACCCCGGTTGGCGCCGCTGAGCTGCCGTCCGAGAACCCCTCGCCGGCTGCCGGGAACCGGGCCGGGCCGGCCCTGACCGTCGCCGACATCTCCTACGAGACGATGGGGTGCTCGATCTCGCAGGCCTCGACGTCCGTGCTCACCGATCTGGTCATCGGCAGACCGCTGGGTCAGGCGATGGTCCTGCTCGACGAGTTCACCGCAATGGTCACCAGCCGGGGGACCGTCGAGGGTGACGAGGACGTCCTTGGCGACGGCATCGCGTTCGCCGGGGTTGCCAAGTACCCTGCCCGGGTGAAATGCGCCCTGCTCGGCTGGATGGCGTTCAAAGACGCCGCCGCCCAGACTGTCGACCGGACAGCGGCCGTGGCTGTCGACCGGACAGCGGCCGTGGGCTCGACTGCACCCTCTGATTCAACGACCGCGACCACGTCGGTTGCGCAGGAAGGACTCTCAGTCCCATGACCGACACCATCGGCACCAGCACATCTCCCCAAGCGGCGAACGATCGGATCGGGCGGGCGGCCGCCGACCTCGATGCCCGGCCCACCGCCGCTACCGGTGGTGAGCCGGCGGCCGGTGCGCAGGATGTTGACCCGGAATTGCTCGACGACATCGAGGAAGCACTCAAGGACGTCGTCGATCCCGAGCTGGGGATCAACATCGTCGACCTCGGTCTGGTCTACGACGTGCATGTCGACGACGCCAACGTCGCGACCATCGACATGACCCTGACCAGCGCTGCCTGCCCGTTGACCGAGATGATCGAGGAGCAGGTGTCCGCGGCCCTGGTCGGCGGCGAGGACGGCGGCCTGGTCAGCGATTTCCGGATCAACTGGGTCTGGCTGCCGCCGTGGGGTCCGGAGAAGATCACCGACGACGGCCGGGAACAGATGCGCGCGTTGGGCTTCAACATCTGATGCGCACCGTTGGCGTGCGACTGGCCGATATCACCTGACGGCCCAGGATATGCGGACCAACACCGCGGACAGCTGGGCCGGCCGGGTCGCCGAGTACACCAACGATCACGCCCGCGAGGTGATCGACGACCTCGGTAGAGCCATCCGTACGCCCAGTGTCGGTGGCACCCCGGAGGAGAACTCACTGCTGGCCGAACTGGCCGAGCGGTCCGCCGCTAGCGGGCTCGACGTCGATCACTGGCAGATCCCGCTGGACCAGACGATGGCCGCGGCCGGTTTTCCGGGGGTGGAGGTCGATCGAACCGAGGCCTGGGGACTGGTCTCGAGACTGCCAGGTGCCGAACCGGCCGACGCGCCGTCGTTGATGCTGAACGCGCACATCGACGTCGTCCCGCCGGGCGACCGCACGGCGTGGAGCGGTGACCCGTTCACCGGCGCCGTCAGCGCGACAGAGGTGTTCGGCCGGGGCGCCTGCGACATGAAGGGCGGGCTGATCGCGGCCCGTTGGGCGGTGCAGGCGCTGTCCGACCTGCGGGTGCCGTTGCGCGGGGATGTGCTGCTGGCCTGCGTCCAGGGCGAGGAGGACGGCGGCCTGGGCACGTTCGCGATGCTGGAACGGGGCTGGCGGGCGGACGCCTGCGTCATCCCGGAGCCGACATCGTTGGACATCGTGCCCGCCAACGGGGGTGCGTTGACGTTTCGGCTGCGGGTCCGTGGCTTGGCCACCCACGCGAGCCGCCGGTCCGGCGGGGTCAGCGCGGTGGAGAAGTTCACCCCGGTGTTCGCGGCGCTACGGGAACTGGAGGCGCGCCGCAACGCCGACGTCGATCCGCTGATGGACCGCTGGGACATTGCCTACCCGATCGAAATCGGCACGGTGCGGGCCGGTGACTGGTCGTCATCGGTCCCCGACCTGCTGATCGCCGAGGGCAGGTACGGCGTGGCTCTCGGGGAATCCCCCGAACTGGCCAAGGCCGACTTCGAGGCGGCCCTGGCAGCAACGTGTGCCGCCGATGCCTGGTTGCGTGATCACCCGGTCGAGATCACCTGGTGGGGCGGGCAATTCGCGTCCGGACAGACACCAGGCGATGCTCCGGTCCTGGCCGCAGTGCGGTCCGCGCACGCCAGGGTGTCCGATCACCCCCAGGGCACCTGGGGCGCCCCGTACGGCAGTGACCTGCGCCTGATGACCGCGATCGGGGGTGTACCCACGGTGCACTACGGGCCCGGCGACGCCGGTCTTGCGCACGGCCCCGACGAGCGGGTGCCGATAGCGGAGGTGCTGACCGCGGCGCGCGCGCTGGCGGTCCTGGCCATCGACCTCTGCGGCCTGCGGTAGCCGCGCGCACACAGCTGGGCAGCGGTCCGCATCACCGTCGCCTGGGAGATTGTCCGAGCATCGTCAGCAGCGCGTCACCCACCGGAACACCGAGCCCGGTGCACGGATCCCAGCCGGATCCGGCCTGGTAGGCGCCGTTGTTACCGTTGGTGATGTCCCGGAAACCCGGCGCCGGCGTTCCTGCGGTGGCGTCCCGGTACAGCTGCGCCTGAACCAGACCGAAGGACCTCCCCGTTGCCTGCGCCACCCGGGCCAACAGGGCCGCCCATAGTGGCGACACCGCGCTGGTGCCCCCGATCACCACGTTCCGACCGGCGACCCTGACCTGGTAGCCGGTTTGCGGGTCGGCGTTGCCCGCGACGTCGGGGACGCCGCGGCCGGCCCGACCGGCCACCGCCTGCACTCCAACCTTGGATTGCCACGACGGCAACGCGAAGGCGTTACTGATGCCTCCTCCGGTGGCGCCACCGCCGGCGTTGTTCCAGACCGTCTCGGCCGCAATGGTTGCGGTGGACGGGTCCGCCTCCAGCCTGGTGCCGCCGCAGGCCAGGGCGAAGGGGCTGGAGGCCGGGAAGTCGACGTGGTCCCGCCGGTCGGTAGCGCCGTCAGAACTGCCGTTGTCCCCGGCGGCCGCAGTCACCGTGACGCCCAGCAGGGCGGCGTCTTCCAGCGCGTGGTCGAACGCCGTGCGGGCCTGTGCGGTCCAGCGGTCCTCGCTCTGGCCCCAACTGATGCTGATCGCCACCGGAGTCCGAGGAGCGTGGACGGCGCGACTCAGGGCGTCCAGGAATCCGCTGTCGGTGTTCGGCGCGAAGTAGACGTCGATAGCGGCGCCCGGGGCGACAGCGCCGACGACCTCGATGTCCAGCATCACCTCGCCGTCGGCACCGTTCGGGTCCTGCCCCGGGCGGTTGGTGGCGCCGTCGACCCCGATGGCGGTCACCGACGGACTGGGCACCCCGAGACCGGCGAAGTAGGCGTCAAGGTCGGACTGGTCGAACCCGCCGCCCAGTTCGATGATGGCGACCCGCTGGCCGCGCCCGTCGGTGTTCGGCGGGAACCGGTACAGCTTGGCGATCTCCACCGGGGTGTAACTCCGGGCGACCGCCGCGGCGGGTGAAACCCGGATCCGCGGTGCGGCAGCTGGCCGGGTATCCAGCCCCAGCACGGCAATTATCGCCCCAGCGAACGCGGCGGGCACACTGAGACCACCGGTGCGCTGGCGGAAGGTGATGGTGCCACCCTCCGGCCCGGGGGCGCTGACCTGTTCCAGCGAGGTGCCGAACATCGCCGTCAGGACATCCTGCGGACCGGATGCTCGGATCAAACGAGACGCCGGATGGACCTCCTTGATCTCCGCGCCCAGGGCGACCAGCGCCTCAGTGACCGCGGCGATGTCGGCTGGGTCCGCGCCGTGCTGCTGCTCTAGCTCACCCCGATTCAGGTGCGGCCCGGAGGGCGGTGTGGTTGTCGAGGGTGGTGTGGGTATCGAGGGTGGTGTGGTTGTCGAGGGTGAGGAGGCCGAGGCGCGCCGCCGCAGGACCAGGGTCACCTCGATCAGCTGGTCGGTGGCCAGCGCCCGGCGGGCCGGCACGGCACCGGGGACCGCGGATCGGCGGCTTCCTGGCAGGGGGAGCAACTCGGGGCGGGGGTGATCGTTCATTCCCCACGTTGTACCCGCCCGGTACGACACTCACCGCGTGGGAGTCGCTCCGCGGTTCTGAGGTTTCACTCCGCAGTTCCGTCGGGTGCCGTTGTCCGATGAGATGGCGTCCGCCGTGGGGCGGACAGGG
Organism: Nakamurella sp.; assembly: GCA_965247715.1. Lineage (GTDB taxonomy): Bacteria > Actinomycetota > Actinomycetes > Mycobacteriales > Nakamurellaceae > Nakamurella. Next base: position 9,521 of record CBDFHS010000013.1, read on the forward strand.
GCGGCTGGCGGTGACGAGCCAGGCACCTGAGTCGAACCACACGCCGCAGTCGTCGCGGGCGTCAAGGAGGCTCCACAGTCGGTCGAGCGCGCGGTTGGCCGACGTGTCGTCCAGGTCGCGGAGCAGCCGTTCCGTCGTACCCAGCGGTGCGGGAGGGACCCCAGCCATTGTTTATTAGTTGCTCCCGCACGGGTGCCACGGACTTAGGTGTGCGGCGACTTCGCCGCTGGGATTCGACGCTGGGATTCGACGCTGAGATTCGACGCCGGGAATCGGTGCTGGGAATCGGTGCTGGGAATCGGTGCTGGGAATCGGTGCTAGGAATCAGGCCGGGTGACCGCGAGCGCTGCCGCCCCCCGCTTGGAGGTGCCTCGTTCGTGGTCCACGCTCCCGATCGAAGGATTTCCTCCGTCAGACCAGCAGGTACGGGCTCAAAGTGCTTGAATGCGATTACATAGCGTAGTAGATCGTCACTCATGGTGAAGATTGGCACGCTGCCGCCGTTCCTGCGCAAGGAGTAATGCACCATGTCTGTACGGTTTGTGCCATTTATCGGGATTTTGGCCGTCGCCGTCACCGCCTGGGGAGCGGGGGTTGTCGCCGCCGCTCCGCCCGGCGGGAATAGGGGAGTTGCCGCTGACGTGCCGCCGCACCGCGTGGCCGCGGTTGCTCCGGCCTGGCAGACCACTTTTCGCGATGACTTCTCGGGCTCCGGCCGACCGGATCCCACCAAGTGGTTGCTGACCCTGGGGAACTCCTACCCCGGCGGCCCGGGCGGTTTCGGCACCGGCGAGATCGAGACGATGACCGACGATCCGAACAACGTCGCTGTTCGCAACGGCAACCTTTACATCACCCCACAACGCAATGCCTCCGGCGGTTGGACCTCGGCCCGGGTGGAGACGGTCCGCAGCGACCTGAAACCGCCGACCGGTGGCGTCATGCATGTCGAAAGCCGTTTGCAGATGCCGAATGTCACGGGCGCCGCGGCAAAAGGGTACTGGCCGGCGTTCTGGATGCTGGGCGGCCCCTACCGCGCCGATCGCTGGTCGTGGCCGCGCATCGGCGAATTCGACATCATGGAGAACGTCCAGGGGCTGAACTGGACCTACAACGTGCTGCACTGCGGAACCTGGGGCGGACCATGCTCTGAACCGGAGGGCATCAACAACGGGCGACCGGGGAATAGCGGCGAACCCTGCCTGGTGACCACCTGCCAGGCCGGGTTCCACACCTACGGTCTGGAGTGGGACCGCAGCGGGCCCCAGGAGCAACTGCGCTGGTACCTGGACGGCGCGCTGACCTTCACCGTAAACCAATCCCAGGTGCCCGCCCAGACCTGGTCCGATCTTGCCGACCACGCCGGTTACTTCATCATCCTGAACGTCGCGATCGGGGGCGCCTTCCCGAACAAGCTCGACGCCGGCAACGGCGGGCCGTTCCCCTCCACCCAGCCGGGGGTACCCATGGTCGTCGACTACGTCGAGGTCAAGTACGGCCAGGGCAGCGGTACGAGCACGCCGCCCCCGACGACACCGACGACCACGTCACCGAGCACGACGGCACCGAGCACCACGGCACCGAGCACCACGGCACCGAGCACCACGGCACCGAGCACCACGGCACCGAGCACCACGGCACCGAGCACCACGGCACCAACCACCACGGGACCAACCACCAGCACGGGCCCTGCCAGTTCTGGCCCGTCCAACCTGCGCGTGGTGTCCACCACGGGGAGCTCGATCACCCTGGGCTGGGACGGCCTCGCCAGCACCAGTTACGACGTGCTGCGGTCCGGTGAACGGATCGCGACGGTGAGCGGCAACCGTTTCACCGACATCGGCCTCTTTCCGAACACGCCCTACCTGTACTCGATCAGGGCGAACTCGATGACCACCGGCGTAGTGACCGCGCGGATTGGTTCGACGCCGCCGACGACGAGCACGACTGGCCCGAGCCCGACCAGTACCCCCACCACCGTGCCGACCACCACCAGTACACCCACCACCGTGCCCACCACCACCGTGCCGACCACCCCAGCAACCGGGGCACCGAGCAACCTGCGAGTTTCGAGCACCACCACCAGCACCATCACGCTGGCTTGGGACGGTCCGTCGGGTGGCAGCTATGAAGTGCTGAGGTCCGGCATCAAGATCGCGACGGTGAGCGCACCGAGCTTCACCGATACCGGGCTGTTCCGCAATACCCCGTACCTGTACTCAATCCGCGGCGCCGGTGGGACCAGCAAGGTGATCACGGCCAGCATTGCCTGAGCGCCAGCACCCCGCCGCCCGGTGGTGGCCGTGGACTCAGGGGTGGCCGTGGAAGGGAAATCGTCCGTCTCCGGTCTGCCCGTCTCCGGTCCGCCCCAGCGATCGGAGGCGGGCGACTGGGCCTAGTGTCGACTCATGCAACGGGCCGGCTCGACGACCCGATCGAGCCCCTGGGCGACCCGGCGTCCGAACGCGGGGTGGGTATGACTCATCCTTCGGGGCGGTCCCAGGAGATCCTGGCTGCCGTCCTGCTCGAATCCCGCGAATGGTCGATCACGCTGCCAGTCGCGTTGTGTCAGGCCTGCGCCCGGACCGTGCCGATGACCGGGGCGGCCATGGTCTTGAAAAGCGTCGCAGGTCTCGACCGGATGGTGGGCGCTACCAGCGGGATGGCCGACACCATGGAAGGCCTGCAGTTCGAATTCGGTGAAGGGCCCGGTGTCGACGCCGTCCGCCAGGATGGCCCGGTTCTGGTCTCCACCCTCGACGGGGCGCTCCGCCGGTGGCCGCTGTACACCCCTGCGGCGTTGGATGCCGGTGTCCGGGCCGCTTTCGCATTCCCGCTGCAGGTGGGCGGCATCCGGCTTGGCGTGCTCGACCTGTATCGCGACGAACCGGGCAGTCTGTTCGACGGCGTGTTGTTCGAGGCCTTGGCATACGCCCAGGCCGCTACCGCGGTTCTCCTGCATTTGCAGGCGCTGTCCGGAGGCACGGATTCGCTGCACCCACAGCTCACCGGCTTCGCCGCCGACCGGGCCGAGATCCACCAGGCGACCGGAATGATCTCGGCCCAGGCCGAGGTCACCCTCGTCGAAGCGCTACTGCTGCTGCGGGCTCGCGCCTTTGCGGCGGACAGAAGCATGCTGTCCTTGTCCCAGGACATCATCGCCCGGCGGCTACGTTTCGATCCTGACCTTTCCGCGGATCCGAGATGACACCGGCCACCAGCAGATGTGGTCACGCCACGAAGGGCAGGACGTCATGAGCAGGCAGGAACGGGTCACCCGCGTACTGGTGGAACTGGCCGACACCCTGGTCGTCGGGTTCGACGTCATCGACTTCCTGAGCACCCTGGTGGAACGGTGCGTCGAATTGCTCGCCGCTGATGCCGCCGGGCTGATGCTGGCCGATCAGCGGGGCCGGCTGGAGGTGATCGCCTCATCCTCTGAGGAGACCCGGATCCTGGAACTGCTGGAACTGCAGTCCGCCCAGGGGCCGTGCCAGGAGTGCTACATCACGGGGCGACCCGTGGTGAATCTCGACCTCATTCAGACGGCCGATCGGTGGCCGCTGTTCGTGGCGGCCGCCGGCGCAGCCGGGTTCGGTGCCGCCCATGCGTTGCCACTTCGGTTGCGGGGCATGGTGATCGGGGCGATGAATCTGTTCACCGTTGATCCCGGGCCGCTAAGCGAGGATGACCTCGCGCTCGGCCAGGGAATGGCCGATATCGCGACCATCAGCCTGCTGCAGCAGCGCCGGTCCGAGGAGCGGGACGTCCTGACCGAACAGCTCCAGGCGGCGCTGAACACCCGGATTCTGATCGAACAGGCCAAGGGGGTGCTGTCCGAACGCGCCGAGGTTTCGCTGGGGATGGCGTTCCATTTGATGCGAAGCCAGGCCAGGCGAAGCAGGCAGCCGCTCACGCACATCGCCAGGGCAGTGGTGGAGGGGACCATCGACCTGGCGCAGTTCGCCGTCTCCTGAGCCGCCAGGTGCCTGACGCCGGGTAGGTTGCCGACCATGGATCCGCGCCTGGCCCGACGTTTCCAGGAGGCCGAACCGGAGCCGTTCAGCGCTGCCGGAATGTCCACCGGCCAGCCGGCGGCGGTGGCCGAACCCGGGACCGCGTCCGGCATCCGGTCTTCACCAGCATCCGTGACTGCCGCTCAGGCCGTGCGCACCGATATGGACCGCGCCACTGAAGGAGCCTTCCGCGCCGACCTGGAACGAATTCGGTTCTCCCCCTACTTCTCCCGGCTCGCGGCGGTGACGCAGGTGATCTCCCAGGGCGCCGCGGGCCAGGTGGTGCACAACCGGCTCACCCACACGCTCAAGGTCACCGCGGTGGCCAGGGCGATTGCGACCGCGGTCCGGGCCGGCCCTGACATAGCGCTGGCCGAGCGGCTCGGTGGCTGCGATCCCGTCGTCGTGCAGGCCGCGGCCAGTGCTCATGACCTCGGACACCCGCCGTTCGGCCACCTCGGTGAGCGGATTCTGGACCGGATCGCGCGGTCCCGGTTCGGCCTGGCGGACGGGTTCGAGGGCAACGCGCAGACGTTTCGGATCCTGACCGAACTGGACGTGCACGGCACCCGCGGCGAGGGCTTGAACCTGACCGCGGCGGTGCGCGCCGCGGTGCTCAAGTACCCCTGGGCCCGGTTCGGCTACCCCGACCCGCACCCGAGCGCGATGGAGTTGCCGCCGCGCGGCGGCGGTCCGGGGGTCGAAGGGTCCGGATCGGCGAAGTTCTCCGCCTACGTGCTTGATGTCGGACAGCTGCGGGTTGCCCTCGATGCGTACCCCAGTATCACCGCGCTGCGCCAGACGGTGGAATGTTCGGTGATGGACATTGCCGACGACATCGCTTACTCCCTCCACGATCTCGACGATTTTCACCGCGCAGGAGTACTGCAGCACGCAGCCGTGGCCGCCGAGTTCCGGACCTGGATCCGGCGCCGGCAGGACTTCGCCCGGACCGACTCGGCAGCCGGTCCAGGCGGGTCCGACCGGCAACCCGGGGTGGCCCTGGAACGGCTGCGGCGGCGGCTTCGCACCCGCGACGGGTGGATCTTCGACGACGACACCTTCGGCGTCGCGGTGGGCCGGGTCGCCACCGACCTGGTGGACGGCCTGCTGGCGGTGCCGTTCGACTCGTCGATGGCCGCCGAACGGGCCATCGGAACGTTCACCGGGAGCTGGATCGAGCACCTGCGGGAATCGGTGGAGCTGACCGCCGACCCGCCGGAACGGGCCGGGCACGTCATGCTGGGCCGGCAGGCCTGGCACGAAGTCGCGGTGCTCAAGTTCGTCCACCAGCGGTTCGTGCTGCACCGCCCTGATTTGGCGATGTTCCAGCGCGGCCAGGCCGAGTCGCTCACCTCGCTGGTGGCGAACCTGGAGTCCTGGCTGGCCGACCCGGTCGACGCGGAACGGGCCCCGCGGCGGCTGGTGGACCTGGTCCGGGTGGCGACCGCCGGCTACCGGCGGGTGGCCACCCAGGAGCCGGACCTGCTGGTCGGCCCGACGGGGGAGCCGGCGACATCCCCGGACGACGTCATTCGACTGGGCCGGGGCCGCGGGATCATCGATTACGTCGCTTCGCTGACCGACGACCGAGCGGCCGCGTCGGCCAGGTCACTGGCCGGGTTCACCGGCCACCTCTGGGACGCCGGGTCCGGTTTGTGACGGGTCGGCCGGCAGGGCACCGGTGCACCGACCGACGCCGAGCGGGGCGGTGGTGACCAAGCGCCGCGCGGTGGCCGGCGGCGGGGTGGCCGTTGAGGTTCCGCCGGATCGGCTGGCCGGTTGGATCAATCGATTCATCGGCCGCAATGACGGTCTGTCGGAGCTGGCCACCGACGGCGTGACGGTGACCGCGACGGCCGGCGACGGGACCGTGGCGTCGTTGGCCGTGCCGTTCGGGCCGATGCTCCTCGACGGGCGAGAACCATTGGAAGCACTGCTGTCTCACCTCGACGGCGTGGGCGCGCTCGGCCTGGTGCTGGTCCGCGGCGGAGCGCATTCGATCGGCCTGGCCCGCTCCGGGGTGGTGCTCAGCTCGTCGACCGATCGGGCCTACCTGCAGGGCCGGACGGCCGCCGGCGGCTGGTCGCAGCAGCGCTTCGCCCGGCGGCGGGAGAACCAGCGAAGCGCCTCTCAGGACAGCGCGGTGGCCACCGTCGGGAGGGTCCTGGTGCCGGTGGCGTCGTCCCTGGACGGGCTCGTCCTCGGCGGCGATCGGCGCGGGCTGACCGAAGTGCTGGGCGATCCCCGGTTGGCCGTCCTCACCAGGCTGCCGTCGCGGGTGTTCGGCGACATCCCGGAACCCCGCCGGGCTGTCCTGGACGAGGTGGCTGCCCGCAGCCTGTCGGTCGAGATCACCATCCGAGCGGCGGGATGGACCGGGCCCGCCGGGTAGACTCGGCACACGTGATCACTGCTACCGGTCTTGAACTGCGGGCCGGGACGCGGATTCTGCTGTCCGACACCTCGCTTCGTCTGCATCACGGCGACCGGGTCGGCCTGGTCGGGCGTAACGGCGCCGGTAAAACCACCACCCTGCGCGTGCTCGCCGGTGAAGGCACCCCCCACGGCGGCTCCGTGAGCAGGACGCTGCCGATCGGCTACCTTCCGCAGGACCCCCGCGAGGGTGACATGGACGTCACGGCCAAGGACCGGGTGCTCTCCGCCCGCGGATTGGACGTGCTGGTCGCCCAGCTGGAGAAGGTGCAGATCCAGATGTCGGAGCTCACCGACACCCGGGAACTGGAGGCGGCCACCGAACGGTACGGCCGGATAGAGGAGCAGTTCTCCGGCCTCGGTGGGTACGCCGCCGAGTCGGAAGCGGCGCGGATCTGCTCCAACCTGGGGCTGCCGGACCGGGTGCTGGCCCAGACCATGAGCACGCTGTCCGGGGGTCAACGGCGCCGGGTCGAGCTGGCCCGGATCCTGTTCGGCGCCCGCGCGGAGGACGGCTCGTCCACCGGGATGATGTTGCTGCTCGACGAACCCACCAATCACCTGGACGCGGACTCCATCGTTTGGCTCCGGGACTATCTCAAGCATTTTGCCGGCGGTGTGGTGATCATTTCCCACGACGTGGAGCTGCTGGCAGCGGTGGTGAACAAGGTCTGGTTCCTGGACGCTGTCCGCGGTGAGCTCGACGTCTACAACATGACCTGGCAGCGGTACCTGGAGGCCAGGTCCACCGACGAGCAACGTCGGCGCCGGGAACGGGCG
>CBDFHS010000014.1:0-502042 GCA_965247715.1 Nakamurella sp.
CCGTTCGCCGGCCTTGTCATGCGCGATCAGCGTGGGCAGGTCGTCGCATTCCGCGGTCGCGTACTCCGGGTGCGAGCCAACGTCCAGGTACAGCCGGGATCCGTTGCGCAGGAAGACGTTGGACGACCGGCCCCAGGACACCACCCGGCGGAACAGGTACCTGGCCACCTCGTCCGGGCTGAGCCGGCGCTGCCCATGAAAGGTGCAGGTGATGCCGAACTCGGTTTCGATCCCCATGATCCGCCGCTGCATGAGCCCGAGACTATGCCTCGCGTGACGGCGAACCGGGTGTGCGGTCGGGCGAACGTCGGGTGGCGTCGCGGATCTCACCGATCAGGGCTTCGATGACGTCCTCGAGCATCACCACGCCCTGGACGTGCCGCCCGGGGATCACCGCCGGCCGGGTGTCGTGCGGAGCCGACCCTCCGGGCGGTAGTGAAGCGGCGCCGGCGCTGGCGCTGGTACCACTGCCGGTGCCGGTGCCGGCGCCGGTGCCGGACGACGGGACGGCCACCGGCTCGGCGACCTCGGCCAGGTGCGCACCGATCCGGCGCATCCGGTCCAGAGCCGTGCGGAGGTCGGTGTCCGGTGGCACCGTCGGCAGGGCTCGTATCCGGTCGTCCGGCACGGGTTCGTCCCGCCGGCCGGCCGGGATGTCCACCACGTCCCGGATGTGCAGGTAGCCGACGAACCGACCGTTCTCCCCCAGGATCGGGAACCGGGAGAAGCCGGTCCGGGCGCAGATCCGCTCGATCTCGGCCGCCGTGACACCAGGGGAAACCGACACCACCTCGGCATCGGGCACCATCACTGCGGTGACGTCGGCGGTGTCGAAGTCCAGCGCGGAGGTGATCCGCTGGTGTTCGTCGTCATCGAGCAAACCTTCTGCCCGTGACTCGGCGACCAGGTCGGCCACTTCCTCCCGGGTGAACGCCGACGCGACCTCGTCGCGGGGTTCCCGGCCGGTCAGCCGGACCACCGCATTGGCGAACCTGTTCAGCGTCCTGATCACCGGGCCGATCGCGGTGGCGACGGCCAGCAGCGGCGGCGCCAACGCCAAGGCCACCTGTTCCGGCCCGGCGATGGCGATGTTCTTAGGAACCATCTCACCGAACGCCACGTGCGCGGCCGCCACCAGCAGTAGCGCCACCACCAGCGACACCGGGTGCAGCCAGCCCTGCGGCACCCTTACTGCCTCGAACACCGGTTCCAGCAGCGCGGCCACCGCCGGCTCCCCCAGCGCGCCGAGCAGCACTCCGCACAGCGTGATGCCCAACTGCGCGCAGGCCATCATCTCGGAGATGTTTTCCATCGCCTTGAGGGTCGAGCGGGCCCGGGCGCTGTTCACCGCCATCGGCTCGACGATCGTGCGGCGGGCGGCGATCAGGGCGAACTCGGCGGCGACGAAGAAGGCACTGGCCCCGAGCAGGACGACGACCAACAACAGCAGCAACCAGTTGAGGGTCATCGGCGATCACCGGCATCCTCGGAGCTCTGGCCGTCGACCCCGTCGGCATCGCCGGCCAGCCCGATCGCCGACAGCACCACCGCGTCGACCCGCCGTCGGACCTGCCGATGCACGGTCAGCCGGACGGACACGACACGCGGCAGATCGTCGTCCGGGTCGGCAGGAATGGGCTCATCGTCCGGTTCGCCGACCCGGCCGCCCGGCACCCCGAGCATGGCCGAGCCATCCATTGTCGCCGGCACCTCGACGGAATCGTGGTTCTCCGGCATCCGGCCGAGTCGGGAGATCAGCAGGCCGGCCACCGTCTCGTAGGAGTTGCCCTCCGGCAGGTGCACCCCGGTGATGTCGGCGATCTCATCCGGTCGGAGCGACCCGGGCAGCAACCAGGTGTCGTCTGTCCGGCATTCGGCCCGGCCCTCGGCGGGGTCGTGTTCGTCCTTGATCTCACCGACAAGCTCCTCGACCACATCCTCGAGGGTGAGAATGCCGGCGGTGCCTCCGTATTCGTCGGCCACCACCGCCATTTGCAGGCCGCGTTCGCGAAGCTGATCCAGCAGGTCGTCCAGCGGGATCGAACCCGGGACGACGGAGACCGGCACCGTCAGCTGACCCACCCGCACCCCGGCCCGCTCGTCCGGGGGGATCGCCACCGCTCTTTTGAGATGCACCAGGCCGATGACGTCGTCGGAGTCCTCACCGGACACCGGGAACCTGGAATGGCCGGTCTCCGCCGCCGCGGCGATCACGGCGTCCGCGGTGTCGGTGGCCTTGACGAACCGGACCTGGACCCGGGGGGTCAGGACGTCGTCCGCCGTCTTCCCGGAGAACGAGATGGACCGGGCCAACAGGCCTGCGGTCGGTTTTTCCAGAGTGCCCTGCGCGGCGGACCGGCGGACCAGCGAGTCCAGTTCGACGGCGGACCGGGCGGAGCGCAGCTCCTCCTGAGGCTCGACGCCGATCACCCGGAGCACCGCGTTGGCGGTGCCGTTCAGCACGACGATCAGCGGTTTGAACACCATCGTGGAGACCCTGTTCGCGGTGATCACCGTTTTGGCGGTCTCCAGCGGTTCGGCGATAGCGATGTTCTTGGGTACGAGCTCGCCGAACACCATCGACAACACGGTGGCGACCACCAACCCGATGATCAAACCGACCGTGGTGGCAATTCCTTCGGAAAGGCCCAGTGCCGTCAGCGGTACTGCCACCAGCGACGCAAGAGACGGCTGCATCACGAAGCCCAATGCGAGCGTGGTGATGGTGATTCCGACCTGCGCCCCGGACAGCTGGGTCGACAGCGAGCGCAGGCCGGCCATCAGCGACTTCGCCCGGCCATCCCCGTCGGCGGCCTGCTTCGCGACGGTGGCCCGGTCGACGGTCACCAGGCTGAACTCGGCGGAGACGTACAGCGCCGTTCCGGCGATCAGCAGCACGCCGACACCCAGCAGGATCCACTCCGTGATCAAGGCTGAATGCTCCAGAGGGATCGTTGGCCACAGGGATCTGGGTGGTACCTGCGACGGTAGCCGATCGGGTCGACAGCTCTCCACCTCGCGCTGGACGGTGACGCGTTAGTGACCGGCGCCGAAGCAGGTGAACGGTGCCGGGTCCTCGCCCGGTCCGGCGACGGTGTGGATCGCCCCAGCCAGGGCGACCGCCGGACCGTCACCGGTTCGGAGTCGTTGGTGGTAGGCGGTCATCACGGTCGCCGCGATCTCATCGGAGACCCGACTGGTCCCGGCGATCACTGTCGACACTCCGCTGCGCAGGAGGGCGGCAACCAAGCCGAGCGGTTCCCCACCGGGACGATCATCGGTGCGGCCCACGTCACAGCTGGACAGCACTACCTGACCGGGCAGAGCGGGGTTTGGTGCGACGTCGTAGCCGTACAGCAACCCATCGGCCAGCAACACGCCGGAGAACAGCGGGTTGTCCGGCTCGTGATGCCCGTGCGCCGCGATGTGCACCAGACCGCCGGCCGGGATGGCCTCCAGGACGGCCCCCCCGGTTGCCGCGGGGCCGGTGAGCACCGTGCTGGGCATTTTTCCTTGGCGGGCACGATCGATGCCGGCGGCGACCGGAGCTGCCGGGAAAGAAGCTGCCGGTAAAGGAGCTGCCGGTAAAGGGTTGTCATACACGGCGGCCACGGCGTACGCCTCCTCCGCGCCGTGCGCGACCTCGGGACCGGCTACCGCCAACACACCCGAGCGGTGATCTTTGGCCCGGTGTCCTCCCAGGTCTGCCACGGCCGAGGTCACCGACGGCGACACCGACACCGCCCGACCGGCGAGGCCCGGCAGCAGGGCCCACGGCACGATCGCCGCCGAACCCGCGGCAGCGACGATGACCGGCCCGTCGTCGACGATGGCTTCCAGTGGGCGGACGATGGTGGCGGCCACCCGGTCCAACCCCAGGCGCAGCGACTCCCTTGCCACCCGCCGCAGGGGGGCCATGATCCGGTGATCGGCCAACACATTGAGATCGCCAATGATCTTGTGCAGCAACGCTTCCAGCCCGAAGTCGTAGTCCAGTTCGAGGTACCGCGCAGACTGGCCAGTGATCACCAGGGCGTGGAACCGGCCGAAACCACGGAAGGGCGCGACCACGCTGGCGTGCTGACCGGCATCGGCCAGTCTGCGTTGAACCTCGGCCAGCGGCAGTGGTCGGCTGACCGCCCCGCTGCCACCGACCACCCAGGACCGGAACCGAACACGGCGGCGCAGGGTGTCGATCTCACCGTCGAGATCGGGATCGGCCGAGCCGGCCAGCAGAGCCGTCCTGGCGCGGTAGGACGCCATCCGCAGCCGGCTCAGTTCAGCTGCGAGTTCGCCGTCGGCCGACGGTCGGACCGCCGGCAACCGGGTGCTGGCGGCTCTGGACCGTTCGAGCCACTGCAGTATCGCGGCGGGCGACCTGGTCTGCAACGCAGTGCGCAGGCCAAGACGGGTCAGTTCCCGGCCATGCACGGCGGACGCAGATTGCAGGTCCTGCGACCCGAAACTGGCCTGATACACCGCGAGATCATCCAGCCCACGCCGGATCTGCGCCAGACCAGCGGCGCGCCGGCCCTGCGCCAGGTCGAGCCTGGCCGCGACGACAGCGGTATGCAGTTCGGTGCCGATCAGCGGCACCCGTCGGCGTCGGGATTGCCAGCCGGGGGCCGCGAGCTCGGACGCGACAGTGGCCGCCTCCTGCGCGCCGAGCACGTCGCCGGCATGCAGCAGCGCCTGCGATTGCAGCAGCCGCACCGTCCGCGCATCGTCCAACAGACCGCTCGACACCAGGTCGGCGGCAAGTTTGTCGGCCTCCGCGGCATCACGGCGAGCCCGCGCGCGGGGCAGCGGACGCATCGCCGCGCGAACCTCGGCCTCCGCCCTGGCCGCCATTACCCGCGCCGCGAGCACACCCCGCTCATGATGCACCCCCGCGAAACTGCGGGCGGCCCGCCGGGCGGCGAACCTGGCCGCTGCCGTATCGCCGGCGATGATGTCGATCTCGGCCCGGACCAGCAACGAATCGGCCAGGTCGGCGCGGGCCCGCTCGCCGACGAACACCCGTTCCGCCCGCTCGGCGAACTCCTTCGCCTCGGCCAGCAACCCTGCAGCCAGCAACACCCTGGCCCGGTCCAGGGAACGGATGCCGGCCCGCACCCCCGGTGCAACCGCATCGGCGCTCGCCATCTCCTGCAAGGCTCCGGGCAGGTCCCCGGACAGCCAGTACACCAAGCCAAGGGTGTGGGTGCCAATGGCGACCGCCGCGTCCATACCAAGGTCTCGGCCCAGAGCCTGCGCTCGGCGGCAATCAGCCTCAGCGAGGTCGGTCCGGGCTTCACTCAGGTGCAGTAGGCCACGCCACAGCAGAGCCCGGACGAGGTTGTGACCCGGCCGGGCTTGCACGGACAGCGCGGTGACTGCGGCGTCGAACTGCTGCCACGCCAGATCCAACCGACCCGTGCGGGCGTACAGCACTCCGCGGGACGCCTGGGTGACCGGTAGGCACGCCGGGCTGACACTTACCGCCTCATCCAGAAGCGCTGCCGCATGGTCGATCTGACCGCGTTCGACTTCGGTGTCGGCCATCAGGATGAGGATCCGCGCGCGGAGCGCCGAGGTGTGCGGGGCCGGCGGACCCTGGCTGTTCAATCGACGCAGAGCTCGCGTGCCCAACCTCAACCCGGCGGCGGGGCGACCGACGTCCGCGGCCCTTCGGCCCTGCGCCCACAGTTCGGCGGCTGTTGTTACCGGTCGCGGGCGGGCCAGGCTCCGCCCTGGCCGCCCGGTCACCGTCACCGCAATAGCATGCACCCGCACGGGACCCAGCTGTAGGCGCCCAGCTCCTGACTATCGCAGGGGAAGCTGGCGACGACGGAGTCGAGCGGCTACAGGTGAACAGCAGGGGTCACCACGGGCAAGGTCAACGACGGATCGGAATTCAGCGTCGGGTGCAGGACCAGCTGCGCGGGGCCGGCGGGCACGGCGTCGAAGACGAATCGACCGGTGTCGTCGCACTCGGCGGTCAGCGTGGACGTTCCCACCCGCAGCTCGGCGTGCAGCCGGCCGCCGGGCGCCGCCCAGCCGTCCAGCCGTACCGAACCGTCCCGCTGCGGGTGCACCACCACCATGACGGTGAGGCTGTCACTGGCGAAGGTCACCCGCCTGGCGTGCTCCACCGACCTGACACCCGCCGCGCCGGACACGGCCAATTCGGAGTCCACCAGCCGGGCGAATTCGGCGTCCAGGTCGTGCGCATCAAGCCCGAACAGCACCAGATCCGGCAGCATTTCCGGCATCGGGTCCACCGCATCGTAGATGGCCAGCAGATCCATCAGCAGGCGCAGGTCGACGCGGTCCATGGGCTGCCCGGCCGGGTCGAGATCGTCGTCCCATTCCAACCGCACGTCCATCCCCGACGGATCTTCCGGATGAGGGCTGGGGCCGGGCCAATTGTTGTCCATCACCGTCATGTCCACTCTCCCCCGTCGAGTCGGGCGCGCAGCTTAGCCAGGCAGCGCCCCCGTGTTGGACCGATGGATCCCACCGGTATTCCCAGGTCAACCGCCAAAGCGGCGTAGTCGGGTCGAGGCGCGAACGCAATGACCGCCAGCAAGCGGCGGCAGCGCTCCGACATCTCGCCGACGACGGACCAGAGCCGGCGCTGCTCGTCGGTGAGTACCGCCATGTGCTCCGCGGACGGAGCACGTGGCAGGTCCTCATCCGACGGTTCCTCATTGGACCGCTTGGAACTAGCCGCACGTTCCCGCCAGGCCAACCGGCGCAGACTCACCGTCAGCCACCGCACCACGGCGAGTGGATCACTGACCGTGTCCTTACTACGGACCAGGGACAGAAAGGTCTGCTGCACCACGTCCTCGGCCTCCGCGGCGGTCAGACCGCACTGCCGCGCGGTGTGCCAGAGCAGCGGGCTGACCAATCGAACCAACGTGTCGATGGCTCCGGGCACACCCTGCCGGTACTGCTCGAACGCTGTTCCGGCCTTGACCACGAGGTCGCCGACATCGGCCCGCCGCCGTGACGCCCGGGTCTCCACCGGGTCAGGGGACGCGCCGCCAGAGGCAGCGGATGGCCGACCGGTGCCCGTTGACTCGTCAGCGGTCGACTCTGGGTCAGTCGGAGCGCTGGTCTGGGGAGGAGCACCGGCGGTGGACGTTGCCTGGCTGGTCGTCTTGTCGTACGACCGGCGGTGCTCCGTTGCCTGCGTCGTCCGAGTGTTTGCATCTTGATTCGCCGCGATCATTGCAACCTCCCCTGGCACCATTTGCCGTGACCTGTCGCATCCGGCAGGGCACGGGCGGTGACACGCGTCTGGCGCACGGATCCTCCCGGATGCGACGGGTTCTTACGGCGCTGTCTGGCATTCGCCAACCAGCTTAGGGGTGGTGCAGCTCGCTCGGGCAGGTCCGCACCCCTCAGCCAGGCCTCGCCGAACACCGGTCAGGATCATCGACGAACCACCGTGATACCGGTTCAGCCGGTTGCCATCTGTGAGCTGGCTCACATCGTGAGTCAGATGGGTCAGCTGCGCCGCCGACTCAGCCGACGTCGGGCCCGGTTTCCGGTGCTGTTTCCGACGGGACGGAGGGTGTTTTCGCAGAGCCTGCAGGGTCGGGGGAATCCGGGGCGGTATTCAACTCCGCTTCATTTGTTTCTGCCGCATTTGTCTCTGCCGCATTTATTTCAGCCGCCTTTGTCTCCCCCTGCGTTGTCTCCGCCGTATGCAGCTCCCCTGCCATCATCTTCGGTGCCGGCCCTGCCAGCAGCGCGGCCAGCGCGTTTCCTTGGACCCGGCGGAAGGTCCGGCCGGCCACCGACCGGTCCAGGACGGCGACCTCCAGCTGAGCCGGCAACAGCTCCCTCGGGGCGCCTTCGCCCGCCGTTCCCAGCGCGGCTACGGCCGCGTTCAAGGCCGTCGTCAACTCCCAGCCGGGAGTGAACGAGGCCGTCAAGGCTGTGATCACCGGCTCCGTCGCCCCGCCCATCACCACGAATCGCCGCTCGTCGACGATCGACCCGTCGTAAGAGATGCGATACAGCTGGTCGGCCCCGACCGCGGTACCCACGCCGCCGGCGCCGGCGCCACTGACCTCGGCCACGCACAGCTCGACCTCGAAGGGCTTCTGGTGCTCAGAGAAGATCGAACCCACGGTCTGCGCGTACGCATTGGCGAGCCATCGGCCGGTCACGTCCCGCCGGTCGTAGGAAAAGCCCCGGACATCGGCCAGTCGGATCCCGGCGGTCCGCAGGTTCTCGAACTCGTTGTACCGGCCGACCGCCGCAAAGCCGATCCGGTCGTAGATCTCGCTCACCTTGTGCAAGGTTGGCGAGTGGTTCTCGGCCACGAACAGCACGCCACCGGAGTACGTGGTCACCACCACGCTGCGGCCACGCGCAATGCCCTTGCGGGCGTACTCCGAGCGGTCCCGCATGAACTGCTCGGGAGAGGCGTAGATCGGCATCGTCACGGTGGGCGGTACTCCTTGCGGTCAATCACCAACGGTGTGCGGGAAGGACTATGGCGCGGATGGTTGGCTGCTCCGGTCAGCCACCTGGTTTGAACAACCGGCCCGTGACGACCGCCTCGGAGACGGCGGCCACGTCGGCGTCGGGCCAGCGGACGGCGCCGGTCGCCGTGACCGCGACCACCACCGGGAAGATTCGGCGGGTGAGATCCGGTCCCCCGGTTGCACTGTCGTCGTCGGCGGCGTCATAAAGCGCCTCGATCGCCGCGCGGACGGCAGTGCCCAGGTCCGCACCTGCCTCGAATCTCTTTTTCAGCGCGGACCGGGCGAACATCGATCCGGAGCCGACGGCGTGGTAGTCGTGCTCCTCGTACTTTCCGCCGGCAATGTCGTAGGAGAAGATCCGGCCTGGACCGGCACCCGGCCCGCCCGCCGGGTCGGCGCCGAACGCGGCGGCGTCCTCCAGGCCGGCGAACAGCGGCACCACCGCCAGACCCTGCATGGCCATCCCAAGGTTGCCCCTGATCATCGTGGCCAGCCGGTTCGCCTTGCCGTCCAGCGACAGTCGAACACCCTCGATCTTCTCGTAGTGCTCTAGTTCCAGCCGGAACAGCCGCACCATCTCGACCGCGAAACCGGCCGTGCCAGCGATGCCGATCGCGGAGTGGGAGTCCGCGATGAAGACCTTTTCGATGTCCCGCTGGGCGATGATGTTGCCCATGGTGGCGCGCCGGTCGCCGGCCATCACCACACCGTCGGCACAGGTCAGGGCCACGATGGTGGTGGCATGCGGGAGAACGTCGGCCGGGTTCGGGGCCCGGCGCCCCGGCAGCAGCTGCGGCTCCGCATCGGCGACGAATTCGGTGAACGAGCCACTGCCGGGCCGCATGTAGGCGGCCGGGACCGCCGATACCGGCCACCGATCGCCGGGGAACTCCGGCGTCACTGGCCGCCCTTTTGCACGTACGAACGCACGAAGTCCTCCGCGTTCGACTCCAGAACGTCGTCGATCTCGTCCAGGATGTCGTCGGTTTCGGCCGCGAGCTTGTCCCGCCGCTCCTGGCCGGCGGCGCCACCGTCGACGGCATCGTCGTCGGAATCTCCGCCGCCCTGCCGGGTGCCCTGTTCCTGGGACATGTGAGCCTCTCTCCTGAATCTGATCCTGCTCGCTGCAACCAACTCGAACCCATCGCACCGGTCATGCCACACCGGTCACGTCGCACCGGTCAACCACCCCGGGAACTGTCGACCACACCGACCGCCGACCGGGGCCGGTTCCCCGCACCGAGCACCCCGTTGTTGCTGGTCCGACTGTACCCAGGGGGCACGACACCGGGGCCGCACCCACCCACGGCACCGACCCACGACACGCCCGGTCGATCCACGTCCACGCCTGGTTGTGTCGCAGCTCGTTACTGACGGGTCAACGCGTCGACCAGTTCGGTGGCGTCCTGCGCGGCGTCAAGGAGGGCACCGACGTGGGCCTTGGTCCCACGGGTGGGTTCCATGGTGGGGATCCGCACCAGCGATTCCCGCCCGATGTCGAAGATCACCGAGTCCCAGGACGCGGCCGCCAGCCGGTCCGCGTACTGGGCGACGCATCGGCCACGGAAGTACGCCCTGGTGTCCTCCGGGGGGGTGGTCATCGCGGCCAGCACATCCTCCTCGGACACCAGTCGCTTCATCGAACCGCGGGAGACCAACCGGTTGTACAGCCCCTTGTCCAGCCGGACATCGGCATACTGAAGATCGACCAGGGCCAGCCGGTGCGCACCCCAGGACAGCGAGTCCCGGCTACGAAAGCCTTCCAGCAGGCGGAGTTTCGCCGGCCAGTCCAATTCGTCGGCCAGGTCCATCGGGTCGACGGCAAGCCGGTCGAGGACCGAGCCCCACCGGTCGAGGACGTCCCGGGTCTGCGGGTCGGTGTCGGCGCCGTAGGTGGCCTGCACGTAGGCCTCGGCGGCCTCGTAGTAGGCCCGCTGCACGTCCACCCCGGTGAACTTCCGCCCGTCAGCCAGTGGAACGGTCGTCGCCAGCGAGGGGTCGTGGGAGATCTGGTGCACCGCCGCGACGGGGTGCGCAAGCTCGACCGGCGGCATCGGCCACCCGCCTTCGATCATGGACAGCACCAGCGCCGACGTTCCCAGTTTGAGGTAGGTCGCGATCTCGGCCAGGTTGGCGTCACCGATGATCACGTGCAGTCGCCGGTGCTTGTCGGCGTCGGCGTGCGGCTCGTCCCGGGTGTTGATGATGCCCCGTTTGAGAGTGGTCTCCAGCCCGACCTCGACCTCGATGTAGTCAGAGCGCTGACCGAGCTGAAATCCGTCGGTGTGCCCGGACGGGCCGATGCCGACCCGCCCGGCGCCGGCGAAGACCTGACGGCTGGCGAAGAACGGGGTCAGACCGTTGATGATCGCCGGGAACGGGGTATCCCGGCTGCACAGGTAGTTCTCGTGGGTGCCGTACGAGGCGCCCTTGCCGTCCACATTGTTCTTGTACATCTGGATCGGTTTCGACCCGGGCAGCGACGCCGCGAGGGTCGCCGCCGCCTCCATCACCCGCTCCCCCGCCTTGTCGAACAGCACCCCGTCCAGCGGGTTGGTGACCTCCGGGGCGGAGAACTCCGGGTGGGCGTGGTCGACATAGAGCCGCGCCCCGTTGGACAGGATGACGTTGGCCGCGCCGATGTCATCGACATCGGGCTCGGCGGCTCCGAACAGGGCCGACAAGTCGTACCCGCGGGCGTCCCGGAGCGGGGATTCGACCTCGTAGTCCCAGCGCGGCCGCCTGGCCCTGGGGGCGGCGACGGATGCCGCGTACGCGAGTACCACCTGGGTGGAGGAAATCACCGGGTTGATCCCGACCTCCCCCGGAACCGAGATGCCGTACTCGACCTCGGTCCCCATGATGCGGCGCACAGTCATGAGACCGAATGTAGTGCGGCAGGATCAGCGTCATGGACCCCGCACCGGTGACAGCGCTCACCACCGCCGCCGGTGCTACTCCGGCCGCCGGTCGCCGTGGTCTGCTGCGTCGCCTCACCGGCGGACGTCGGTGGCACCGGGGTCGTCCACTGGGTCAGCTGCTGGGCATCGACCGGGCCGTGCTGGTGCAGGCTTTCAAGGTCGCGATCTCAGCCGGTGTGTCGTGGGCACTGGCGGGTTGGTGGCTCAGCTCACCGTCGCCGATCTGGGCGCCGATCACCGCCTCGTTGATCGCCCTGCTGACCGTGCGGGCATCGGTGCGGGACGCGGTGGAGAAGGTCGTCGCGGTACTGATCGGAATCGTGGGTGCGATCTGGCTCGGCGCGCTGATCGGGTTGCACGCCTGGTCGATAGCGCTGATCGTGGCGCTGGGTTTCCTGCTGGGAAAGGCGCTCCGGTTGGGCGGCGGGGCCGCCGCGCAGATCCCGATCAACGGCTTGTTCGTGCTGGCATTGGGCAGCGCACAGGTGGAGCAACGGTTCCTGGACACGTTGATCGGGGCCGCCGTCGCAGTTGCAGTGAACGTGGCGATCGCGCCGCCGAACCACGTGGCGAGCGCCACCGGGTCGGCCGAGGAGTTTGCGGACGGACTGGTCGGGGTCCTGCGGACCATCGGGGTAGGGGTCAGCCGGCCGTGGACCTATCCGGAGGCGGCCGACTGGCTGCGGACAGCACGCGAACAGAGCAGGATGGCCTCCATCGCCGACGCGGATGTCGACACCGCCAGCCAATCCCTGCTGCTGCACCCCGGGCGCTCCTCCTGGGCCAACGCACTTGACCGGTTGCGGCAGGCGAACGACACCCTGCAGATCGTCGAGGTCCAGGTCCGCACCCTGGCCCGGACGGTCCGCGACATCGCGGTGAAGATCCCGGCGGTGAAGATCCCGGCGGTCGAGACTCCCGCCAGGAGAACGCCCGCGAGCACCCCGGCGGCCGGTTCGACCCAACCGCCTATGCCAATGGCGTCCGCAATGCTGACGACCGCGGCCGACGCCATCGATGCCTTCTCCCACACCCTGCTACGGGCCGAGAAAGACGTGTTAGCAAGCGTTTCCGGTGGGCCGGCGCGACGCTCGATCGCCACCGCCAGGACGAAGATCACCGAGATCAACGCCGACCTGGCCGACATGCTGGCGGCCAACCTGGCGCGGGGCGTGTTCCTGGGCGCCCTGGTGGTCGAGACCGGCCGCATCCTGGACGAATTGGAGGCGGGACTGGCCGCGATGACCGGGGGTACCGGCGAGGAGCCCCCCGGCGCGGGCGGGTCACCCGGGCCGGAATGATCAGGCCGCATTCAGTGCTAGCGCCTTCAGTGCAAGGGCGTTCAATGCAAGGGCGTTCAGTGCCAGGGCATTGACGCCCGGTAGTCCCAGTAAGCGACCGGTTCCTCGGGTTCGGCGGTCAACGTTGCCAGCTCCGACGGGGTCAGCCGGACGGCGGCGGCGGCCAAATTCGACTGCAACTGCGCGGTACCGGCAGGGCCCAGCAGCACCCGGTCGACCCAGGGCTGGGCCGCCGCCACCGCGAGGGCGATCGCGTCCGGCATCGTGCCGTGCCGTTCCGCTGCCGCCCGAACGGACCCAGGCGGATCACCTGCCAATCGGCCGTTGGCCAGCGCCTCCTTGACGATGACGGTGCACTCCCGCCGGGACGCGGCGGCCAGGGCGGACCCGGCACTGGTCTCCAGCACATTCCACGTCGACTGCACCGCGGAGAAGAGCGGCCCGCCGGCCCGGATCAGCTCAAGAGCCCGGCCGATGGTTTCGCCCTGCTGCGGCCCGGAGGTCGAAAAGCCCAGCGCCACACCCGAATCCCGCAGTCGGGCGAGCGCGTCAAGCAGGGCGCCATCGTCGAACAGCGGGGAGTCCAAGGTCAGCGAATGAACCTGGTAAAGCTGGAACCGTGGCAATGCCTGCCGACTCAGCGTCAACTGCTCCTGAAATTGTTCGAGGGTGTGACTCTTGACCTCGTGCACCGGCGCGTCCGGATCCCAGTTTCCGACGTAGGCGTACCCCCATTTACTGGACACGGTCGGGGCTCGCTCCGCCCAGCCCGGATCGGCCGCGACCCGTTTGCGCCACCACTGGCCGACGAATTCCTCGGCGCGGCCGTAGCTGCGGGCGGTGTCGATCCAGTCAACGCCTGCGGCCACCGCGGCATCCAGCACGTCAAAAGTGTTGGCGCGGAACGCCTCCACGCTGCGGGGCTCGGGCAGCTCGGCGGCGCTGCCGGTGTTGATGTACGCGGGACGCCCGACAACGGCGGTCCCGAGCGCCCACCGGGCGTGGCTCAACGCCGGGACGGGCCCAACGGTGGGCCGGAATACCGTCTTGTCCGTCACGAAACTGAAGCTGACCTTCCGCGGCTGCAGGGCTGGCGTTACAGGTACTGGCCGGTGTTGGAGGCCGTGTCGATCGCCCGCGAACCCTCGGACTGCTTGCCGGAGACCAGGGTGCGAATGTAGACGATGCGCTCCCCCTTCTTGCCGGAGATGCGCGCCCAGTCATCCGGGTTGGTGGTGTTGGGCAGGTCCTCGTTCTCGGCGAACTCATCGGTGATTGCGTCCAACAGTTGCGTGACCCGTAGGCCGTTGGCGCCGGTCTCGATTCGCGACTTGATGGCCGCCTTCTTCGCCCGGTCCACGATGTTCTGGATCATCGCCCCGGAGTTGAAGTCCTTGAAGTACAGGACCTCCTTGTCACCATTGGCGTAGGTGACCTCCAGGAAACGGTTCTCGTCGGTTTCGGTGTACATCCGCTCCACGGTGTGCTGGATCATCGCGGTGATGCAGTCCCGTCGGTCCCCGCCGAACTCGGCTAGATCCTCCGGATGGATCGGCAGCTCGGTGGTCAGGTACTTGGTGAAGATGTCCCGGGCCGCCTCGGCGTCCGGGCGCTCGATCTTGATCTTGACATCGAGCCGCCCCGGCCGAAGAATCGCCGGGTCGATCATGTCCTCGCGATTGGAGGCGCCGATCACGATGACGTTCTCCAGGCCCTCGACGCCATCGATCTCGCTGAGCAACTGCGGAACGATGGTGGTCTCGACATCGGAGGACACACCCGTGCCACGGGTGCGGAAAACGGAATCCATCTCGTCGAAGAAGACGATCACCGGGGTGCCCTCGGACGCCTTCTCCCTGGCCCGCTGGAAGATCAACCGGATGGTCCGTTCGGTTTCGCCGACGTACTTGTTGAGCAGCTCAGGACCCTTGATGTTCAGGAAGTAGCTGGTGACCTTCTCCTCGCCGCGCAGCAGGGCCACCTGCTTGGCCAGCGAGTTTGCAACGGCCTTGGCGATCAGGGTCTTGCCGCACCCGGGAGGCCCGTACAGCAGAACGCCCTTCGGCGGTCGCAACTGGTACTCGGCAAACAGATCGGCGTGCAGGAACGGAAGCTCGACCGCGTCCCGAATCTGCTCGATCTGCCGCGTGAGACCACCGATGTCGCCGTACTCGACATCCGGAACCTCTTCCAGCACAAGGTCTTCCACCTCGGACTTGGGCACCCGCTCGTAGGCGTACCCGGCCTTGCTGTCCACCAGCAGGGAATCCCCCGGCTTGAGCGGAATGTCCATCAACGGAGCGGCCAGGTGCACAATCCGTTCCTCGTCGGCGTGGCCGACCACCAGGGCGCGGTCCCCGTCGAGCACCTCACGAAGGGCGCAGACCTCACCGACCACGTCGTAGTTGCCGGCCTCGACCACGGTCAGGGCTTCGTTCAGCCGCACCTGCTGACCACGCTGGAGACCGTCCAGCTCGACGGTCGGCGACGCGGCCAACCGCATCCGCCGGCCCCCGGTGAAGACCTCCACCGACCCGTCGGGGCCCTTGTTCAGGAACACGCCGTAACCGCTCGGCGGCTGCGCCAGCCGGTCGACCTCTTCCTTGAGCTGCAGCAACTGCGCGCGAGCGTCGCGAAGGGTGACGACCAGCTTCTCGTTCCGCTCGGAGAGTGCGTTGATCCGATTGGACGACTCGGTGAGCTGCCGTTCCAGCGGCCGGGTGTCGTTGGGCGCGGCCACCAACCGACGGCGCAGCTGTGCCACCTCGTCGTTCAAGACCCGGATCTGCGTACTGAGCTGGGCCGGGGTCTGCCGGTAGTCATCTTCCGGCCCGGACCGCGAACTCCTGCCGGCCGCGTCCGAGGAATCGAATTCGGTCACTTGCCCTCCCTTGAGTCCCTGCACGTCAGCTGGGGCCCTGCAAGATGCCAAGCCTACCTGTGGACACCGACAGCCCCGGGGAGATGAACGCCACGACGGGCGGGTCGCGGGCCGGTGACGCTCGCGGCAGTCAGATCGTTACCGGGTGGAAACCGGCGCGCAGCAAGCAATCATTGCGCGCCGACCATCACGAATCCGGCCCCGTGCCGTCGCGCGATCAGCGTCCGCCGGAGGTCGGCCGGCGCTGGGGCCGTGGCGCCGTCACCCCGGGGGCAAGCCTGCGGGCGGTCAGCAGGAACGCGGTATGACCCATCATCCGGTGCTCCGGCCGGACCGCCAGGCCCACCAGGTGCCACGGCCGGTGCAGCGACTCCCACGCGGCCGGCTCGGTGAACCCGCCGTGCGTCCTGATGTCCTCGGCGATTCGGGACAGCTGGGTGGTGGTCGGCACGTACACGGTCAGCACACCCCCGGGGACCAGATGCTCGGCCACCGTGGGTAGGACCGACCACGGCTCGAGCATGTCCAGCACAATGCGGTCCACCTGACCGGAATGCTCGGCAAGGTCGGCGACCACCAGCGACCAGTTGTCCGGCCGGCCGCCGAAGAATCGTTCGACGTTGCGGATCGCGTGATCGGCGTGGTCCTGCCGGATCTCGTAGGAGATGACCCGCCCGTCCCGGCCGACGGCCCGCAGCAGCGAACAGGTCAACGCCCCCGAACCGGCACCGGCCTCGAGAACCGTTGCACCCGGAAAGATATCGCCCCAATGGACGATCTGCGCCGCATCCTTCGGGTAGATCACCGCCGCCCCACGCGGCATCGACAGGACGTAATCGGTCAGCAACGGGCGCAGCGCCAGGTACGACGTACCTCCGGCCGAGGTGATAACGCTGCCCTCTGGTTGGCCGATCAGACTGTCATGCGCCAGCGCCCCGCGGTGGGTGTGATAGGTGCCCCCTTCCTCAAGGAGGACGGTGTACTTGCGGCCTTTCGAGTCGGTCAACTGCACCCGGTCGCCGGGGCCGAAATCGCGGTTCACGAACGTTCCTCTCCTGCGGTGGGGTGGCCCGGCCGGCCCCGGTCGTGCCGGAGCCGGGGGTCGCCCGGGAGCCCTGTTTCGCCCGCAAGCCGGGAGTCACCCGGGAGCGGGGCCGAGTGGGTCGCGGCGAGCAGCTGCCAGATCGGCACACCCCGCTCGTCGACCAGCAACAGCGGGACCTGGAGCCGGCGGGCCCGGTCGGCCACGTCGGCCGGATCGTCCTCGGCCAGGACGATGGCCTCGGCCGGCAGCGGCTGGGCCACCGACGCTGAGGCGGCGTCTGGATCGGTTGCCATCACGGCCCGCGCGGTGTGGATGTCCAACCAGCCCAGCTGAACGCCGTCGTCATCGACCAGCAGCACCGCCCGATCGCCGGCGGCCCGCACCGCGTCCCGCACCGTCGTCCGACCCGGCAGGGTGGTCAGCGATCGCCGGGCCGGGGGTGCTGCCGGTTCCGCAGGCGGTTTCCCCACCGTCGGGCGGGACGGACCGTCGAACCGGGCCATCCGCCGCTCGTCCACTGCCCCCAAACCAACGAAGAGCGCTGTTGCGACGGCGATTCCGGCCGGCAGCAACTGGTCGCGGCCGCCGATGACAAGCATCACGACGGCCCAACCGGCCAGGGCCGCGGCCAGCAGCAATCCTCCGACGGCGGCGGCCAGGGTGCCGGCCCGGCGACGGCCGGACACCCGCCAGATCGCCGCCCGCAGCACCCGCCCGCCGTCCAGGGGCAGCGCCGGCAGCAGGTTGACCACGGCGATGACCGCGTTGGCACCGGCGAGCAAGGCCACCAGCAGCCAGCTGATCGTCGCTGGCGGCAGGCGCGCCAGGACCAGGAAAGCAGCGCCACTCAACAGGCCCGACACGGCCGGACCGGCGGCCGCGATGATGGCTTCGGCGCGGGGGGTGCTCGGGGCCGCGGCCAGCTGCGAGACACCACCGAGAACGTGCAGTCGCACCCCGAGAACCCGGACCCCGAACACCCGGGCAGCAACGCAATGGCCGAGTTCGTGAGCGACGATGCTCACTCCCAGCAGGATGGCGAGCAGGACGGCGACGGCGACGGCACCCGGGGTCGACGTTCCCGGCACCACCCTGACGACCACGGGGACACCGAGCGCGGCGATGACGGCCACCGACAGCAACCAGGATGGGGCAACCTGGACCGGCATCCCGGCTATCCGGGCCAACCGCAGCCTTCGGATCAACGGTGGCGACAGCCCGGTCGGGCCGCGCGAAGATCCGGCGGGGTTCACCCTCGAAGGGTAGTGGGCTCGAAGGGTAGTGGGATGGCCCTGGCGAGCCGACCGGGAAGCGGCCCCGGGGTGGCTGTCGGTGGTGTGTCCTACCGTCATCGTTATGACCACCGCTGTCGACCCACCCCTGGCCGTGAGGCCTGGGCACGTCGAATCCGGCGAGCTCAGCACCCCACCGCGGTCCGCTCCTCCGGCCGGGTGTGGGGCGGGCACCGCTGCCTCGGTGACAGATGCGGCGGGCAGTGCCCCCTCGGTAACCAGAGAGATCGTCCGTCGGCCGCTGGCGCTCTCCCCGTCCCGGGCCGCGGATTTCAAGGCCTGCCCGTTGCTGTACCGGTACCGGGCGGTGGACCGGCTGCCGGAGCTGCCCTCACCGCTCGCCGCCCGGGGCACCCTGGTGCACGCCGTCCTCGAGGAGATGTTCGGCCGGCCGGCCGCCGAGCGGACCCCGGACCGCACCGTCGCCGAGGTCGAGTCGGCCTGGGAACGGCTGACGGCGCAGCGGCCGGATCTGGTGTCGATGCTGCCGGTCGACGACCTGACCTCCTGGTTGGCCTCGGCGCAGGACCTGGTGCGCACGTACTTCCGGCTGGAGGATCCGCGACGGTTCACGCCCGAGGCGTGTGAGGTGGCGCTGGAGGTCGAGGTCGCCGGCTCGGTGCCGCTGCGCGGATTTGTCGACCGGCTGGATCTTGCGGCGACCGGCGAGTTGCGGATCGTCGACTACAAGACCGGCCCGGCTCCGCACCCGGATTTCGAGTCGAAAGCGTTGTACCAGTTGAAGTTCTACGCCCTGATGATCTTTCGGTTACGTGGTGTTGTGCCCGCGCAGCTCAAGTTGATCTACCTGGCGGACGGCCTGTCCCTGCACTACGCGCCCACCGAATCAGAGCTGCTCGTTTTCGAGGCGGGGCTGACGGCGTTGTGGCAGACGATGAGTGAGGCGTTGGCGACGGGGGATTTTCCGGCCAGCCCGAGCAGGCGGTGCCAGTGGTGTGACTACCAGGCGCTGTGCCCTGCGTTTGGCGGGACCCCACCGCCGTACCCGGGCATGTCGGGCCTCGGATCGGCGGGCGAGCCTGCAGGACCACCGGCCGAGCCGGCTGGCCCCGCGCCGCCGCTGATCACAATCGGCACGACCTGATGTCGGAGGCGAGAATCGCTTTGGCGCCGAGGTCAGCGAGCGCGTCCATCACCGGGTTGACCTCGTCCCGCGGCACCATCGCCCGGACAGCCCGCCAGGCCGGGTCCGCCAGCGGCGCGACCGTCGGCGACTCCAGCCCCGGGGTGATCGCGGTGGCCCGGGTCAGGAGGTGCTCTGGGCAGTCGTAGTCGAGCATCAGGTACTGCTGCGCGAACACCACGCCCTGCAGGCGGCTGCAGAGCTGGCGGGCGGCGGCGGACACCTCGGTGTCCTTCCGGGTCATTAGCACTGCCTCGGACGCGCAGATCACGTCCCCGAACGGCACCAGCGCGTGCTGCCGGAGCGACCGTCCGGAATCCACCACGTCGGCGATTGCGTCTGCCAAACCGAGCTGCACCGAGATCTCCACCGCGCCGTCCAACCGGATGACGTCGGCGGCGATGCCGTGAGCGGCCAGGTCGTTGCGGGTCAGGTTCGGGTAGGACGTCGCGATCCGCAGGCCGGTGAGGTCCGACACATGCCAGTCCCGGTCGGCCGGTCCGGCGTACCGGAACGTCGAGTACCCGAAGCCCAGCGCGATCAGCTCCTGGACCGGAGCGCCGGAGTCCGCGGCCAGGTCACGGCCGGTGATTCCCAGGTCGAGTTCACCGGAGCCCACGTACACGGCGATGTCCTTCGGGCGGAGGAAGTAGAACTCGACGTCGTTCGCCACGTCAAGCACTGTCAGGTCCCGGGATTCGTGCCGCTGCCGGTAGCCCGCCTCCCGCAACATCTCCGCGGCCGGTTCGCTGAGCGTGCCCTTGTTGGGCACCGCGACCTTCAACATGCGTTCTTCTCCTCAACGACGGCCGACAGTTGGCGCGCCACAAACGATTGGGTAATCCAACTATTGTGGTACCGGGACAACCGGCCGATCACAAATGCTGGTACACCTGCTCCAGGCTGACCCCGCGACCGATCATGATCACCTGCGCGCGGTACAGCAGTTGCGAGATTTCCAAGGCCAGGCTGTCGTCGTCCTCATGCTCGGCGGCCAGCCACACCTCACCGGCCTCTTCGAGCAGCTTCTTGCCCTGGGCATGCACCCCGGCGTCGAGGGCGTCCACGGTCCCCGATCCTGACGGGCGGGTCGCCGCCCGGTCGGTCAACTCCGCGAACAGCGATTCAAACGTCTTCACGGTCGGTCATTGTCGCAGAGTCCCAGCGCAGGGAAGGCCGCCGGACGCCCCACGTAGGGTCGGCCGATGACGTCGCGGATTGCCGATGCCAAGGCCGTCCAGCCCCGGATGGTGGAGCTTCGTCGGCTCCTGCACCGGCACCCCGAGATCGGGCTCGACCTGCCGGACACCCACCAGTTCCTGCTCGCCGAACTGACGGCCCTCGGCTTCGAGGTCGAGCACCACCAGGCGGCGGGGCTGACCGTCCGCATCGCCGGAGCTGACCCGGACGGTATGACGAGCGTGCTGCGGGCGGACATGGACGCGCTCCCGGTCACCGAACCTGCAGCCGCGGATCCGGTGTCGATGCGGGAAGGAGCGATGCATGCCTGCGGACACGACCTGCACATGGCGATGCTGCTGGGCGCCGCGCAGGTGCTCGCCCGGACGCCACCACGACGCGACGTGGTGCTGGCCTTCCAGCCCGGTGAGGAAACCGACCGCGGAGCCGTCCGGACGCTTGCGCATCGCAACCTCTCCTCGCTGCCTGGGCCGGCGACCGCGTTCGCACTTCATGTCAACGCGGTGCTCCCCGCGCACTCGATCAACTACCGCCGCGACACGTTCATGGCGTTCGGCGACTGGTTCCAGGTCGATTTTCATGGCCCCGGCGGCCACGCGAGCCGGCCGGAGTCCGCTGGCAACCCGATCGAGGCGGCCGCGTGGTTCATCCAGGATCTACGTGCGCTGGCCGAGGAAGTCGGCAGTCACGACCCCGGCGGCGGCGAGCACGGCGGTACCGAACACGGCGGTACCGAACACGGCGGTATCGAGCACGTGGTCGCTACCGTCACCGAATGCCTGATGGGCAACACGGTCAACGTCATCCCCGCCGACGGTCGACTCCGCGGGACGCTGCGGACGCTGAGCGCAAACCGCCGGGACCGGCTAATCGCCGGCATGCGCGCCATTACCAAGCAGGCCGGTGACCGGGCGCGGGTGACCGGCGAGTTCACCCTGAACGAGGGTTACCCGGCCGTGATCAGCGACGCGGCGTACGTCAACGGCATGCTCGACGGGCTCGCCCGCACCTCGTTGGCCGAGCACGTCCAGGAGATGCCCGCGCCCTCGATGGTCATCGAGGATTTCGCGTATTTCCTGCATCGCTGGCCAGGCACGATGCTCTACCTCGGCGCGCGGATGCCGGGCCATTCAGCGTTCAACCACTCCCCGGTGTCCGACGTCGCCAGGCTGGCCGGGGTGTCGACGGCGACCGTGTCGCGGGCGCTCAGCGGGGTGGATCGACCGATGTCCGAGGACCTAAGGACGAGGGTCGTGCGCGCCGCCGATGAACTTGGTTACCAGGTCAACCTGGTGGGGAGAACGCTGCGCCGACGCAGCAGTTCGACGGTGGGGATGATCGTCCCCGACCTGGACAACCCCTTTTTCTCCGCTCTGGCGCAGGCCCTGAGCCGCAGGTTCGAGTCCTCTGGCATCGACCTGCTGCTCTTCAGCGCCGACAGTGACCTGGAGATCGAGCGGCGCGGCGTGCAATCATTTCTCGGCCGGCAGGTCGACGCCCTGGTGATCGTTGCCTCCCATGAACGGGGTAGCGCCCCGACCATCGATGTGGCAAGTCGCTCGGTGCTCACCATCGAACTCGACCGGCACGTCCCTGCCGCGGCCGCACGATATGTCGGGTGCGACAACCTTTATGGGATGCAGCTTGTTCACGACCATGTGGCGCGTGATGTGGACACTCAATTCCAGCCGGTGGTGTTCGTCGGCGGAAACAAGGATTCCTCGTCCGGTCGCGAAAGGTTCGCCGGTTTTCGGCGCTGGTTCGGCGACCGACCGCCCGCCCTGCATGGCTCGTTCTCCGTTGGCTGGGGACAGCAGGTAGCGGATCGATTGGTGAGCGGGGGCATGACGACCGGCACGGTGGTGACGGCCGCCGACGTGGTCGCGCTGGGCCTGCTCAGCCGGTTGCAGACCCGCGGTTTCCGGGTACCGGAGGACTTCCGGGTGATCGGATTCGACGGTCTGGGGGTGTCCTATCTGGCACATCCGACATTGACCACGGTGCGGCAGCCGATCGAGAAAATGAGCCAGGAAATCCTCGGTCTCGTCCTTGCCGGAAACTCCGATACCGACCAGGACCCGTTGCGGGTCAGGACGTTCCGGCCGGATTGGGTGCTGGGTGAATCCAGTCCGGGGTCGGTGGGCTCCGTCAATGGCTCGCATCTTTCCGGCGCAGAATGACATCGAGCGGCGGTCGCGGCCCTGGCGATTTGTCGGGCCGGGTGAGGATCGCAGACCTCGACGGCGGGGTTTGCCGGCGGTTGACCACCCGGGCACGGATCACCTCGGGCGCGGGGATGATCATCGGAACGGTGTTGATCGTGGTCGCCGCGATTCGATGCTGGGACCTGGCGTCGGCGGCCCTGGCCCTGCTCGGTCTCGGCGCGGTGATGATTGCCGCGGTCGCTGGGCAACGCGCCCGAATCTGGTCAGCATCCGGTTCCAGTCCGCTCTCCGCTGCCTCTGGTCGGACCGCGACGGCCGGGCCGCCTCGACCCTTGTTCGGCAGCAATCCGGGTGACCCGCTGCGTCGCCGCCTTGGGGCTGTCGTAGTGCCGATTCACGGCTCGGGCGGTGAGTCACCCGGCGGCGGCGCGCTGATAGTGCATGCCCGGTCGGACCAGATGTCACTCGCCGACGGCGACCCGGTGCAGGTATGCCGGCTCGGGCGAACCGGGACCCTCGCCGGCGGGGTCGACCTAGCCGGCCCGGGTCGGGTTGTGCTGCAACGGGTTTCGGACGGTGTGGTGTTTCTCGGTTCGACCCACCTCACCGACACCTGGTAGCCGACAGGAATCTGCTGACGCCAGCGTCATGACTGGGTCGCGGCCCCACGTCCGACAGTGCAAACATTCTAGAGAAAGTTCGCTACTCGATGTCGAAGTGTCTGGTGGCCGTTCGACGTCTGTGCGAGAGGTAAGTCATCGGGAAATCAACAGGAGGGATCAGCATGCCGCGTTTCATGGGATTCGTCAGGATGGAAGAGGGCATTGGCACGCCGCCCCAGTCGCTGTTCGATGCGATGGACGTCCACATCGGCGAACGCGCTGCGAGCGGCGTGTTCATCGACGGCGGCGGGCTCTTTGGGACCGAGGACGCGGTGAACTTCGTCGTGCGCAAGGGCGAGGTCAGCCGGGTAGACGGACCCTACGCCGAGGCCAAGGAGGTCGTCGGCGGCTGGTCGATCCTGGAGTACGCCACCACCGAGGAGGCCGTGGCCGACATGCAGGTGTTCGCCGAACTGCACGCGAAGCACTGGCCCGAGGCCACCGTCATCTCGACCCTGCGCCAGATTTCAACGGGTCCCGACGCGCCCGGCGACTGAACGGGAATCGCTACGCTGGCGGCGTGCCAGCAGGGACCAGAGTCGACGACCCGACCGAGGCCGTGCACTCCGCGTGGCGGGCCGACGCGGCCCGCCTCGTGGGGGCTCTGACCCGGATGACGCATGACGTCGAGCTTGCCGCAGACCTGGCGCAGGACGCGCTCGTGGCGGCCCTCGAACAGTGGCCCACCGATGGCGTGCCGGACAACCCGACCGCGTGGCTGATGACCACCGCGAAGCGGCGCGGCATCGACCACTTCCGGCGCGCAGACAACCTTCGCCACAAGGTCGCGGAGCTCGCGGACGCCTGCGGAAGTAGAGAGGCGGAGATGCCCGACACCGACGGCCAGGTCGACCACATCGAGGACGACGTCCTCCGCCTGATCTTCCTGTCCTGCCACCCCGCCCTGACCACGGAGTCCCGGGCCGCGCTGACGCTCAGACTAGTCGGCGGACTCACCACCGCGGAGATCGCGCGCGGGTTCCTGACCACCGAATCCGCCATGGGCCAGCGGATCTCGCGCGCGAAAAAGTCGCTGTCCGAGGCCAAGGCCGAGTTCGAGTTGCCCACGGGAGTGGAGCGCAACGGGCGTTTCAACGATGTGATGGCAGTCATCTATTTGATCTTCAACGAGGGCTACACCGCGACCGCGGGCGAGGACTGGATGCGTCCCGACTTGGCGGACGAGGCAACCCGGCTGGCGCGCATCCTCGCCGAGCTTGCCCCCGAGGAGCCCGAGGTGTTCGGACTGCTGGCGCTGCTGGAGATTCAGGGCTCGCGGGCGGCGGCCAGGCTCGACGACGACAGCTCCCCAGTCCTGTTGGAGGCCCAGGACCGGACTTTGTGGAACCGGCTCATGATTCGGCGCGGACAGGGCGCCCTGCTGCGGGCCGAGGAGCTCGCTGCGCGCGGTACGCCGGTGGGGAAGTACTTCTTGCAGGCCTCGATCGCCGCACAACACGCCCGCGCTGTACGTCCCGAGGACACGGACTGGCGCCGCATCGCAGCCTTGTACGACATCCTGGCCGAGGCCGCGCCCGGACCGGTTGTCGAAGTAAACCGGGCTGTCGCCCACGGACGGGCGTACGGCCCCGACGCGGGACTCGCAGTGCTGGAGGCGGTCGATACACATGCGCTTGGCCATTCGGTGCTCATACCGAGCGTGCGGGGGGACCTCCTCGAACGGGCGGGGCTGCATGCGCAAGCGGGTGAAGCCTTCACCGTGGCGGCCGTCGCCACCAAGAACGAGGGTGAGCGAGCCGTGCTGCGACGCCGAGCGCTGCACAACCTGGGGATGTTGCGGGACCGCTCACCTCTCATGTCGCCGGGAGCCCCGCCGCGGTGCGTATGAGTCGCGCCACCAGTTCGGCACCGACATACACCTCGTGACTGACGTGGTCCTGTGTTTCCCGGAGTGGAAGCGACTGGTCGCCGGCGTGAAGCAACGCGCTCAGGTGAAGTCGCCAGAGGCTGATCAGAGCGCCCGCCAGGATCTGATTGTGCGGGGTTTCCGAGGGCGTAACGGTTTGCGCTGTAAAGGCGTCGGCGGCCAATCGGCCCAGCTGTTCGAAGCGGTCGGCGGCCGCTGCACGGAGCCCGGGGTTGGCCTCGACCAGGCCGTACGAAGGCCTGGACGGACCGGATGCCTGATGGGCACTCAGCGTGGACCCACTAAAGCACTACGGCCGACGTGTTCCTCGCTGGCCCCCTGCGATGTCAGATCAGCTTGGCCGCCTTCCGTCTGGCCTTGGCGGCGGCCGTTGGTGCGGGTGCCTTCTTGGCACCCCCGTTGACGGTCCCGTTCCCGCTGACTACCGGCGCCCCATTCGTCCGAGCGCGTTTCGCCACCGGGGCCGCGGTGGCTGACCGGGCGCTGGTCACCTTGCGCGGTGTCTTGGACGTCGACGTACCTGTAGCAACGGATCCTTCCGTCCCGCCCGCCCCGGACCTCCCCGAGGCCGAACGGCCTGGTTGCCGTGCTTCCCGGCCGGCCAGCACCGGCGCCAGGAACTGGCCGGTGTAGGACCCTGCCGCGGCGACGATGTCCTCCGGTGTCCCCTCCGCGATCACCAGGCCCCCACCGGACCCGCCCTCCGGGCCCATGTCGATCACGTGGTCAGCCGTCTTGATCACGTCAAGGTTGTGCTCGATGACGATGACCGTGTTCCCCTTGTCCACCAACCCGTTCACCACGCCCAGCAGCTTCTCGGTATCGGCGAAGTGCAGCCCGGTGGTCGGTTCGTCAAGCACGTATACCGTCCGGCCGGTGGACCGTTTCTGCAGCTCGGAGGCGAGCTTCACCCGCTGCGCCTCGCCACCGGACAGGGTGGGCGCCGGCTGTCCCAGCCGCACGTACCCGAGCCCGACGTCGACCAGCGTCTTGAGGTGACGGTGAATCGGGCCGATCGCCTCGAAGAACTCGGCCGCCTCCTCGATCGGCGTGTTCAACACGTCCGCGATGGTCTTGCCCTTGTAGTGCACCTCCAAGGTTTCCCGGTTGTACCGGGCTCCCTTGCACACCTCGCACGGGACGTAGATGTCCGGCAGGAAGTTCATTTCGATCTTCAGCGTGCCGTCGCCGGCGCACGCCTCGCAGCGGCCGCCCTTCACGTTGAACGAGAACCGTCCCTGCTGGTATCCGCGCACCTTTGCCTCGCTGGTCGAGGCGAACAGTTTGCGGACATGGTCGAAGACCCCGGTGTAGGTAGCGGGATTGGACCGCGGGGTTCGGCCGATCGGCGACTGGTCCACGCCGACCACCTTGTCCACTTCATCCACCCCGGTCACCCGGGTATGCCGGCCGGGCACCATCCGGGCACCGTTGATCCGGTTGGCCAGCACGGCGTGCAGGATGTCGTTGACCAGGGTGGACTTCCCGGAGCCCGAGACCCCGGTCACCGCAATGAGAGTCCCGAGCGGGAAGTCGACGGTGATGTCGCGGAGGTTGTTCTCCCGGGCGCCGACGACGGTGAGCAGCCGGCGGCGGTCGACCGGCCGGCGGACCAGCGGAACCGCGATCTCGCGGCGCTTTGAGATGAACGCTCCGGTGATCGATTCGGCAGACGTTTCCAAGTCGGCGACCGTGCCGCTCACCACCACCTTGCCGCCGTGCTCCCCCGCCCCCGGGCCGATGTCCACCACCCAGTCCGCGGTCCGGATGGTGTCCTCGTCGTGCTCCACCACGATCAGCGTGTTACCCAGGTCGCGCAACCTGGTGAGGGTTTGGATGAGCCGGTGGTTGTCCCGCTGGTGCAGCCCGATGGACGGCTCGTCCAACACGTACAGCACCCCGACCAGGCCGGACCCGATCTGGGTGGCCAACCGGATCCGTTGCGCTTCACCGCCGGACAGCGTCGCCGCGGGCCGGTTGAGTGAGAGGTAATCCAGCCCGACGTCGAGCAGGAACCCAAGCCGCGCCGCGACCTCCTTCAGCACCCGTTCGGCGATCATCCGGTCACGTTCTGACAGCACTAGCCCGGGGAAGAACGCCGCCGCATCCTTGATCGACATCGCGGACAGCTCGGCGAGGTTCTGCCGGCCCAGTTCGGCGTGCTCGATGGTTACGGCGAGGATCTCCGGTTTGAGCCGGGTGCCCAGGCACGTCGGGCACGGCACCTCCCGCATATACCCCTCGTATTTCTCCCGGGCGAAGTCCGAATCCGTCTGGGCCGCCCGGCGTTCCAGGTACGGGATCACGCCCTCGAACTCGGCGTAGTACGACCGCTGCCGGTTGTAGCGGTTGCGGTAGGTCACGTGCACCTGTTCGTTGACCCCGTGCAACACCGCCTTGCGGACGTGCGGCGGTAGCCGGTCCCAGGCCACGTCCATGGAGAAGCCCATGACCTCGGCCAGGCCCTGCAGCAGCCGGGTGAAGTACTCGCTGGTGGTCCCGGCCGACCACGGGTGGACGGCCCCGCCGCCGAGGGACTGCGATCCGTCGGGGATGACCAGTTCCGGGTCGACCTCCTTGCGGGTGCCGAGCCCCGTGCATTCCGGACAGGCCCCGAACGGCGAGTTGAACGAGAACGAGCGTGGTTCGAGTTCGTCCAGGGCCAGCGGGTGGTTGTTCGGACACGCCAGCCGCTCGGAGTAGCGGCGCTCGCGATGCGGGTCGTCCTCGTCCAGGTCGACGAAGTCCAGGATGACCACGCCGTCGGCGAGGCCCAACCCGGTTTCCACCGAGTCGGTGATCCGCTGTTTTCCGGTGGCCCGGTTGACCAGTCGATCCACCACCACCTCAACCGAATGCTTCTCCTGCTTCTTGAGCTTCGGCGGGTCGGTCAACTGGTGCACGACACCATCGATCCGAACCCGGGAGTAACCCTTGGACTGCAGGTCCTCCATCAGGTCGACGTACTCGCCCTTGCGTTCACGGATGACGGGCGCGAGGACCTGGAACCTGGTGCCCTCCGGCATCTCCAGCACCCGATCGACGATCTGCTGCGGTGTCTGTTTGGAGATCGGCTCGCCGCACACCGGGCAGTGCGGGTGGCCGATTCGCGCATACAGCAATCGCAGGTAGTCGTAAATCTCGGTGATGGTGCCGACGGTGGAGCGCGGGTTGCGCGAGGTCGACTTCTGGTCGATGGAAACGGCGGGCGACAACCCCTCGATGAAGTCGACGTCCGGTTTGTCCATCTGACCCAGGAACTGCCTGGCGTACGAGGACAGGGACTCCACATACCGGCGCTGGCCTTCGGCGAAGATCGTGTCGAAGGCAAGTGAAGACTTGCCCGACCCGGACAAACCTGTGAAGACCACCAGGGAATCGCGCGGTAGGGAGATGTCGACGTTCCGCAGGTTGTGTTCGCGGGCGCCGCGCACAATCAGGTGATCTGTCACGGTGCCCCATGCTAGGCGCGGGGTCCGACAGTGCCGCTTTTCCCGGGCAGCCGACCGGCGCCCGAGCGCTCATTCCACCGTCAAGAGGACAAGTACATGCCAACCGATTCACACCGTACGGTCCGTTGGGCGCTCGCCGGTTACGGGGCCGGCGGCCGCATCTTCCACCGTCCGCTGATCACCTCCGCACCGGGATTAGAGCTGGTCGCAGTGGTGACCGCCAATCCTGACCGGCAATCCCAGGTTCTGGCCGACGTGCCAGGGACGGACACCGTCGGTGGCCTGAACGAACTCCCGGGTCTGAACGTGACGGGGGTGACCATCACCACACCCTCGGGTACGCATTTCGACCTTGCGCACGCTGCCCTCGATCTCGGTCTGCACGTCGTGGTGGACAAGCCGTTCGCGTTGACCGTCGAAGCCGCCAGCGCCCTGGCCGACCATGCAGCAACTGTCGGCCGTCTGGTGATCCCGTATCAGAATCGGCGATGGGACAGCGACCTGCTGACGGTCCGCAGGCTGATCGACGCCGGTGAGCTAGGGATCGTTCATGGGTTCACCTCGCGGATTGATCGGTTCAAGGCGGTGAAAGACAGCTGGCATGGCGGCCGGGCCGAGGAAGGCGGGGGCACCCTGTTGGACCTGGGACCGCACCTGGTGGATCAGGCGCTGTTGCTGTTCGGCCCGTTGGAATCGGTGCACGCCGAATTGCGCACCGTCCGGGCCGGCGCCGGCGCCGACGACCAGATCGAGC
This sequence comes from Nakamurella sp., assembly GCA_965247715.1. Classification (GTDB taxonomy): domain Bacteria; phylum Actinomycetota; class Actinomycetes; order Mycobacteriales; family Nakamurellaceae; genus Nakamurella. Next base: position 29,192 of record CBDFHS010000014.1, read on the forward strand.
TGCACCTTCGGCACCGGTCGGGTGTGCACTCGACGTTGGCGGCCGGGATGGCCTCGGCGGCGCCGGGCCCGCGGTTCCAGCTCAACGGTGACCGGGCCGGGTTCGTCATCGACGGTTTCGACGTTCAAGAGGAGCAGCTCAAGGCCGGTGAGTCGCCTGCTTCGTTGGGCCGCGGGTGGGGTGTCGAACCCGAATCGGCCTGGGGCCGGCTTTATTCAGCACAGGGTTCGCGGACGGTGCCGAGCGAGCGCGGCCGCTGGGACACCTACTACCCCGCCGTCGCCGCTGCGGTCCTGGGCAACGGTGCACCCCCGGTCGACCCGCTCGACGCCGTGGCTACCGCACAAGTGCTGGACGCGGCCCGGAAGTCTGCAGCCGAGGATCGCGTGGTCAGGATCGACTGATCGCGGCCGTGCGATGTCAATTGGTAGCAAGGGCTTTGACGATGGCGTCGGTCAAGGCAATCTGACCGAGGTCGTTCGGATGGATGCCGTCCGCGATGATCCATTCGGGATGACCCACCAGTGGTTGTCCGGGGTCGATATATCTTCCGCCTACGGCGCTGACCGCGCCACGGACGAGTTCACCTACCTCGGCGACTGCCGGCGGCGGCGGATCGTCGTCCCAGATGAACCCCATTGCGATGATTTCAGCGTTGGGAAGCGCTGCTCTGAGATCGATAAAGGTCCGTCGGATATTGGCAGTGACTTTTGCCGGGTCTGCTAAAAATTCGGCCATGTCGTTCCGGCCACCTGAAACAAAGACTCTGCCCGGGCCAGCAGCTGCGACCTGAGGTACCCGGTCAGGGAAATTCCCTTGCGTCCCCCCGGTCATGACATATCCCGTGGAACCCTCGCCGAAGGGCAGCGACACCCATCCGAGTTTCCGGGCCAACAGCGCGGTCCACTTCTTGTCATAGGCGCTCGCGCCCGCTCCCACCGTGTATGAATCGCCAATGAAAGCAGTGCGCCGGGCGGCCAGAATGAGGTCCCGAGAGGCCGCGGCCGATGCGTTGGCGCTGGCCGCGGCCCGATTCAGCGGACCAGCATCGATCGTCCGCGTCGGTCGGGCCGCGATCAAGCCAACCAGTACAGCTACCCCAAGGGCCGCGCACACGCACGCGGTGACACCAAGAACAGTGCTCCGATTGCGCGGACCCGGTTCCCGTCGAAACATTCTTGAATCGTAACTGATCACTCACATACAGTGACGGGTTCACCGGACACGTCCCCGGTCTGGCATGGCCGCTGCCCGTCCCGCAAGATAGCGGCATGAATCAACCGGACGACGACGTTATCGCAGCAGCCACCGGCGCCCTCCGCGATGCGAACAACCGACTCGACGCAGCGATCGACGTTGCGCTGCAGCGGGCAACCAACAGTGCGTTCAGCGTTCCTTCGCTGTTGCCCGGCTGGACCGTCGGTCATGTCGTCACCCACCTGGCCCGGAACGCCGACGGTCTCAGGCGGGTGCTGGCCGGGGCCAGGGTCGGCGAACAGCTGCCCATCTACGACTCCCCCCAGGCCAGGGAAGACGGCATCCAAAAGGGCGCACAACGGGGCACCCAGGCCATTGCCGTCGATTACCGGGATTCCTCGGCGCGGTTGCAGCAAACCATCGAGTCGTTGCCCCCGCACCTCTGGTCGTTCACCGTTGATCTCGGACGGGGCGGGCCGGCGACGGCGGACGTCGTTCTGGCCGCCCGGCTCGGGGAGGTGGAATTGCACCACCACGATCTCGGAGTCGACAACGGATTGGCCCTACTCGACGACACCGCAGCCCATCGCCTGTTGCAAGGAATGGTCCGGTCGTACATCAGAACCAGGGAGGTTCCAGCGATGACGTTGCAGCCAACGAGCGCCGCGCCGATCGAGGTGGCCGGTGGTGGCCCGCAGATCGCGGGAACCGCAAGAGATCTCGTTGGCTGGCTGAGCGGCCGCGGTGACGGTGCAGCATTGTCCACGGAAGGCGCGCTGCCGGAGTTGCCGTCATGGTGACCAACTCCCCGGGTGGCGGCCCTTACACGGGCCACGTCGACCAGCGAGGGGAACCTTCCACCCGAAGCCTGGACGACACCCGGATCACCAAACTCTCGGTCGGTCCGATGGACAACAACGCCTACCTGTTGGTATGCAAGAACACCGGTGACGCGGTGCTGATCGATGCGGCCGATGACGCGGGCCGCATTCTGGACCTGGTGCGGTCGGCTCCTGGACAGCCCCGCCTCGGCGTGGTGGTGACCACCCACGCCCACCACGACCATTGGCAGGCGCTGGCCGAGGTCATCGCCGCGACCGGGTCGGCCAGTCTCGCCGGAACCGCCGATGCACAAGGGTTGCCGGTGGCGACTGGCACGACACTGGAACACGGAGACACCGTCCCACTGGGCGACTGCACGCTCGAGGTCATCGGATTGCGCGGCCACACCCCCGGATCGGTCGCTTTGCGCTACGCCGACCCCACCGGAACCTCTCATCTGTTTACTGGGGATTCGCTGTTCCCGGGCGGGCCGGGCAGAACGACCAGCCCGCAGGATTTCACGTCGTTGATCAACGACTTGGAGGACCGAGTCTTCACCCAATTCGACGACGACACCTGGGTGTATCCCGGTCACGGCGACGACACGACGCTCGGTGCGGAGCGTCCCCACCTGCAGGAATGGCGCTCTCGCGGCTGGTGACCGCCGATCGCCGGATGCCAACCGGCTCAGCCGAGTACCGCTAGCGGCACTCCCGGCACGGTCGGTTCGGCGCGTACGTGCGCACGCCGCAAACTGAGGAAGGCAGCGATTCCCCCCAACGCCACCAGCCCGGCGGCCAGCAGCAACCCGGCCCGGAATCCGCCGAGAAACGCGTCAACCGGCGCAAACCCGTCGGCGAGGATGACCGATTGCCGGGCAGTGAGCACCGCCCCGATCACCGTGATCCCGAGCAGCCCGGAGACTTCCCGGGAGGCATTGAATATTCCGGAGGCCACACCGGCCTCGGACCTGGGCATGGCATCGAGCACGCTGGAGGTCAACGGGACGGTCAGTCCACCGCCGATGCCGATCACCGCGAAACTTGGCATCAAAGAGGCGAAGTCGGCATCAGCTCCGAGCAGGCTGACAGAAGCTATACCCGTCGCCATCATCGTCATCGCAAACGCCACCACCCGGTAGGCCCCGAAGCGGTGCGACAACCGTTCGGAGACAATGGCTCCGATCGCGATCAACAGGGCCATTGGAACAAACGCGGCACCCGCCTTGGTCGGCGAGAATCCGAGCACACCTTGCAGGTAGAGCGAGGTGAAGAAATAGATTCCGAACAAGCCGAAGCCCCACATCATCAACGCGATCAGACCGCCGGTGAACACCCGGTCCCGCAACAGGCCGAGTGCGATCATCGGCGCGCGCGAGTGACGTTCCAGCACAACGAAACCGGCGCCCAGAGCCGCGGCCAAGGAGAAGCAGCCAAGGATCACCGGTGAGGTCCAACCCCGATCGTGACCCTCGATCAGGGCGAAGGTGAGCACGAAAAGCGCTGCCGCGGAGGTGATCACCCCAGGCAGGTCGATGCGGCGAGGGGCTCCCGGCTCCGTGGATTCGACGATCACCAGGGCGCCGAGAATCAGCGTGGCAACGCCGACCGGGACGTTGACGAAGAAGATCCAGCCCCAGCTGAGATGTTCTGACAGCAGACCACCGAGCAATGGCCCGACCGCCAGCGCAAGCGCACCCACGGCACTCCAGACACCGACCGCGGCAGCCCGTCGCCGGCCCTGCGGGAAGGTCGCGGAGATGATCGCCAGCGTGGTCGGTGTCACCAGCGCCGCGCCCAGACCCTGCACCGCGCGGCTGCCGATCAGCACGTCCATGCTCCCGGCCAGGCCGGCCACGAGTGAAGCGAGGGTGAACACGGTCATGCCGATGAGAAATAGCCGCTTGCGACCCCAGACGTCGGCCAGCCTGCCGCCGGCCAGCAGCAGGCTGGCGAACACCAGGATGTACGAGCTGACCACCCACTCCAATCCAGAGGTGGTCAGCCCCAGGTCCTCTTGGATAGCTGGGATCGCGACGTTGACGATGTTGTTGTCCAAGTAGGTCATGAAGGTGGCGAGGGCCACCGCCAGCAGGATCAGCCGGGAACGCTCCACAGTTCTGTCCTCTACGGTGTACATGTACGTCGTAGAGTGCGCTCTACGCTGTACAGTTGTCAATATGATTTCCGGTCCAGTTGCTACCGAGCGGCGCACATCCTCGGTCCTGTCCCGGCAGGCGGTGGTGGATCACGCTCTCACCGTTGCCGACGCCGACGGGCCGGGCGCCGTCTCGATCCGGCGGATCGCCCATGACCTGGGGGTGACTCCGATGGCGTTGTACTGGCACGTCAAGAACAAGGACGAACTGCTCGCGGCAATGGGTGATCGCATCCTGGAGTCGATACCAACACCGGCTGTCGAACACGGCGAGATTGTGGACCTGCGGGAGATACTCGCGGCCCTCATCGAGGCGCTGCGGGCGCATCCCGGCTGCACCTCGCTCGCGGGGGCACGCATCCTGGCCAGCGATGCCGGTCTGTCGGTCGCCGAATGGACTCTGCAGTTGCTGCGCCGCAACGGGTTTTCCGTACAACAGAGCGCCGACCTGGCCAGGGCCGCTCTGCAGGCGGCGATCTCGCTGGTCGCCAACCGGCCCGGCGCGGAAAGCTCGCTGCCGCAGGAGGAACGGGAATCGGCGTGGGAAGCGAAACATTCCCGCCTGACGACATTGCCGGCCGACCGCTACCCGGCGTTGGTCGAGTGTGCGGACGCGCTCATGGACTGCAGCGACGAGCCCGCCTACTACGGCGCCGGGATTGACCTGTTCATCTCCGGCGTCCAGGCGCTCCGCGACCAGGCATGCTGGCCAGGCCCGACGACCGTGCGTTGATCATTGCCGATTCACGGCTCAGTCGGGCCGCGTGAATACGCTGCCCGCACGCCGTGATGCCTTGGCAGGACGGGCCTATCGGATGACACCACCGAGGCTCCGCCAGCCACCCACACCGGACCGGGCGTCGTGGATCCACAGGGCACCGTCGGTGCCGCGACCGAGAACGGCGAACCCGGAGACGCCAGGAGTGGTCAGCGCTGCTGGGCCGGTGAGTGTGCCGCCGAACCTGTTCACCACGGAGCCGTCCACCAGCGCCGGTGCGCCGTCGGCGTCGGTGCTCGCCCACCGGAACCGCTCGCCGTCACCTGTCCTGGTCGCGTATCCGGGGGCGTTGCAGACAGGGATGCCGGTAGTGGTGAATCCGGTGGCACCGCCATCGGCCCGCAGGGTCAGTTCGGTCAATTCTCCGGTGTTGCCGCGCACCCCCACCTTGGCTACCCCCGTGTCCCGATCGACGGCGGCGCTGGGGCTGCCGCTGACCTGACCGCCCAGGCTGGACCAGCCCGACCAGGCTGCGCCGGTCCACCGCAGGCGCCAGAGCGCGCCGTCGGTCCCCCGCGCCAGCACCTCCAGCGTGCCCGACGAGAAGGACAGGGCTGCAGGTGTACTGGTCAGCACCCCACCCAGGGGCTCCCAGCCCGACCACGGGCCATTATCGGAGAACCGGTGATAGAGCTGACTATTGGTGCCGACCACGAACACATCGGCACGGCCGTCACCCCAGGACACCGCGGCCGGGCCGTACCTGCTGACCCCGCCGAGGTCGGTGAAAGGCGGCGTGCCGTCAATGTTTTTGGTGTACAGACCGCCGTTGGTGCCGATGACGTAGGCGTTCTGCGCGGTCCCGTTGCCAGCCACCGCGACGGTCGAGGAGACGTCGCGGCTGCCGTAACATCGGCCGTCACCCGGCGCCGGGGTCGGGGTGACCTTCAGGATCTGGTCGGTTCCGCCACCGTTGGAGGTGGTCAGGTACAGGTTGCCGTCCGGACCTTGTAATGGTGACCGCAACCGGCCGAAGCCCTGCAGCTGGGAGGGATCGTCGACCCGGGCCAGGGCGTCGGTGCCGGCAATGGACAGCACCCGCACCGACGACGCCTTGAGTGCGGCGGCCACGAACGCGCCATTCCACGGACCCCACTGCGGGCCGGACAACCAGGCCCCGCCGGACAGGGCGAGTGTCGGCCGACCGGTGGTGAACACGGCGGGGATGGCGCCGGGAACGTTGGGGTTCGTCATCGGTGTGCTCTGGTCGTACCCACCACCAGGTGCCAACGGATTCCACCCGTAGTTACCGCCGGGGACCAACCGGTTCACCTCGTCGTCGGCGTCGGTGCCCTGCTCGACGGACCACATATCGTTGGTACCGGGCCGGAGCGAAAGTCCCTGCGGGTTGCGGTGCCCGACGGTATAAATCAAGCGGGTTTGCGGGTTGGCGCTGTTCAGAAACGGATTTCCGGGGGCCGGCGCGCCGGTCGTGGTAATCCGCAGGATCTTGCCGTTCAGCACCGACAAGTCCTGAGGCGTGGAGCCCGTCGCGGAGTCTCCGATGGAGACGTACATCAGCTTGTCATTGTCGAACCGCAACCGGCAGCCGAAGTGGTTCAGGGCAGTGTGTCGGGCTCCGCTGACCAACGGCCCGCCGACCCGGGACGCACCAGTGAACCCGGCGTTCATCGTCCATGCCAGAACCCGCACCTCGTGCAGGCTGTTCGGATCCGAACTAGCCTGGTACGTCTGACAGGTATAGAACCGGCGGTTCGACGAGAAGTCCGGGTCCTGCACCATTCCCATCAGGCCGCCCTCGCCGGCTCTCCACAGATCGGAGAAATCGGCAGTGACCTGGTTGATCGCGCCGTTCGCGCGCCGCACCCAAAGCCTGCCGTCCCGCTCGTTGTAGACCATCGAGCCGTCGGCGGTGAAGAACAGATCCCATGGAATGGTCAGTCCGGTCACCACCGGGGTGACCGCTAGTCCGACCGGTGCCCGGGCCGCGGCACGCTGCTCCGCCGGTCGGGACGGTTCGGATCCTGCAGACCTTTCCCACTCCGAAGCGCCGGCCGCCGCAACGGCCACCGGCCCCGTCGTCACTGCCATCGACAGCAGCACCGCACACACCAGCACCGCACACATCAGCACCGCTCGTCTTCGAGCGCCCCGGATAAGCATGCTGTTATCGTCTCACGACGCTCGGTAACGGGCGAGAGTTGACCAACTGATGCCACACTGGACGGCGCCTTGACATGCTCATCGAACGGCGGTCCGAAGCGGCCAGGTGGCCGCCTGTGCACGGCCCTGGGTGGACAGCTCATTGACTGCATCGGCCACCCGTTGCCGACGGATATCGATGGCCCGTCCCAGATCTCGGGCTAGACCGGGCTTGCTGTGCACGAGCCGATCGACCGTTGTCGCCGGCACCCGGAGCATGGTCACCTCGTCGACGGCGACAACTGCGGCGGTGACGTTCTCGCGCGTCAGAGCCGTCTGGCCGATGTAATCCCCTGGGGTCAACGGGCCGATGACGAATGGGCTGCCGTCGGCCAGCGCGATCGTCAGGTGGGCCCGGCCGGACAGGAACAACCGCATGCTGTCCGGGATGGTCGCGGGGAACTGGATGATCTCCCCCGCACCGAACCGCTCGATCCTGGCCTCGGCCACCAACGGGTCGATGTCATCGGCGTCCAGGTGAAGCGTGGGCGCGGCCGCCCGGACGGCCAGCTGCAGGAACTGCGGTGCCGGGGTGTCGTCGTCGGCTTCGTCCAGGTGCAGGCCCTCGCGGCGCGATGCGTACCAGGCCCAGCGTTGCATGGTGGCCGTGACGGCCCTGGCGTCTGCTGGGCTCGCCACCTTCACCGACGTTCGGTAGGTCTTGGGGCCGTCCACCGAGACGGTGGGGACGGTGTCGGGTAGGACCTGCGGGAGTGTCGCGGCCAATCGCAACAGCAGGGCGCACACCTGATCCGGCCGGTCCTGCAGCCCGAAAATGCTGGTGATGGACACCGCGTGGGCGCCAGTGGGCCGGCTGAGGTTGGTAAAACTCGACGTGGCCAGCGCCGCATTCGGAACGATTTGGATGCCGTTGCCGGTGTCGATGTGCACCGCCCGCCAGTTGACCTCCACCACCCGGCCGCTGCCGCTCTCGGTGTGCAGCCAATCGCCGAGCCGGAACGGCTGCTCGAACAGCAACAACAGGCCGGAAATCACCGAGCCGACGGCATCCTGCAGGGCCAGACCCAGCACGATCGAGGTCACCCCGAGTGCGGTGAACAAGCCCGCCACGTCGGCGTCCCAGACGAAGGAGAACAGCAGCGCCAGACCTGCGACGATGATGAACAACCGGGCAATGTCGACGAAAATAGACGGAATTCGCTGCCGCCAGGTGTCCCGCTCGGCATTGGTGAACAGGGCGGCATTGATTCCCGCGAGCAGGCCCAGCAGTACGACAAATCCGAAGACGGTAGCGATCACCCGTACCGGCGTGGCCTCCACCGAGAAATCGGATGCCTGGGTGAGCAAGATGAGTAGGGCGCCGGAGGGCAGCACGAAGTTGCGTACCAAGTTGACCGGTTTGGCCAACGGATTGCCGGCGCGTACCAACGCGGTGTGCCATTCGGTCAGCACGATCAGGGCCAGTGGGAGGCCCACGACGATGCCCACCGCCCAGCCGAACCAGGGCTGGCCGAAGAGGTCGGTCATGATTCGTCCGTCACGACGCGCCAGACCGATTGTCGACCGTGCTTGTTCTCGATCTCCCCGGCTGGCTCGAATCGCAGGATATCCCGGGTCTGGTCGTACACCCGGGCGGTGACGAAGATCCCGGGACGGCCGCTGACCCCCTGCAACTGATTGGCCAAACTTACTGCGTCGCCCCACATGTCGTAGACGACGGAGGAGTGACCAACCAGCCCGCTGGTCACGGTTCCGGTGTCCACGCCAGCTCGTAGCGACAGATAGGTCCCGGACTTTCGGTTGAACCGTCGGATAATGGTATCCATTTCGACCGCGAATTCCACTGCCCGACGGGAGTTGTCGACCCGTGGGACGCTCAGGCCGCAGCTGGCCAGGTATCCGGTGCGCAGCGTGCGGATCTTCTCGATCCCGAGCCGCTCGCCAGCCTCGTCGAAACTGAGCACCAAATCGTTGAGCAGGGCCAGCGACTTCTCCGAGGAGAGTTGCTCGGTCAACGCCTCGAAACCGACGATGTCGGCGAAGATGACCGACACGTCCTGGTGGTCCTCGGCGATGGTCGCCTCGCCCTTGCGGTAGCGCTGCGCCACCGCTTCCGGCATCAGGGTCAGCAACAACCGGTCGTTCTCCGCACGTTGCTGATCCAGCAATTCCTGTTTGACCCGAAGGCTTCTGCTCATGTCGTTGAATGCACCGCTGAGGTCACCGAATTCGTCCGTCGTCCTGACCATGACCTCCACACTGAGATCACCCGCCGCGACCTGGCGGACGCCGTTGACCAACCGGCGGACCGGGCGGACGAAAGCCTGCGCCAGGATGAGGGAGGCGAGGCAGACCAGGAAGATGATTGCAGCGGTGGACAGCACCAGATTCCGGGTGAAGTCGGTGACCGGCCGAAACGCCTCAGCGGTGGCGATCTTGGCGACGATCACCCAGCGGAGCCCCTCGATCTGCAGCGGGGCGTAGGCGATCAGCGCCTCCTGCCCGAGGTAGTCGGGCAGGATTGCGGTTCCGCTCTGGCCGCGCAGCGCACTCTGCACTGCCGGGGTCCGGGTGTCCTGCAGCAGCACGGTGTCCTTGGTGGCCACCGCCTGCGCAGCGGTCACCGGGTCCTGGCCGGCGGCAATGGCCTGCTCCTGGTACTGCTGCGGATCCTCGACGAGCAACCGGGAGATGGACCGCATCGTCTCGTCGGGGCCGGCCAAGTAGGTCTCTCCGGTCTGGCCCAGTCCTTCGGCCGACCAGTCACCCCCACCGGTCATCAGGTCGTTGATCGCCGTCACCGGTACCTGCAACGCGAGGACCCCGCTGACCACGCCGTTACTGCCGATCGGTGAGACCGCCCACGCGGTGGGCAATCCGTAGGCGGGTTGGTAGCGCTCGAAGTCGGTGATCTTGGTGAAGTCGACGGCGTTCGAGGTCAACGCGTCCTTGTAGGCCGTGGCCAGCGAGGAGTCCCGGTACGGCCCGGTCTCGACGTTGGTGCCCAGGTCGGCCCCGCTGTAGGCCGAATAGACGACGTTACCCTCCGTGTCCAACAACAGAGCATCGTCGTAGTGGAACCGGTCGACCAGTTCCCGGAAGTAGTCGTGGAACTTGGCGTGGGCGGCCGACCAGGCACTGCCGTCACCCGCATCGTCGATCTTGATGGAATCGTCGGGGTTGGTCCCGGTCGCCGTGTAGTGCGACTGCAGATACTTCTGGGCGGGAGTGGTCGGCAAGAATCCCGCGGGATCGGAGGTGTCCCCGGTATTGCGTTCCAATCGGGGGACGAAGGTGTCGCGGTAAAAACTGGCAACCGCGCTGTCCTGTTGGGGCGTCGTCGTCGCCGATTGCAATTGAGTGAAGCCTGCGGTGAACGCCTGCACTGCGTCGATAGCGGTAGATCCACGGGTGTAAATCACCTGGGCGTCAGTGAGTTGCTTGAAATAGCTGGTGATTTCCCGTGACCGTGACTCCCGCACATGAGTCATCTGGTTGAAGGCTGCGTTCTCCAGTGAATCCTGACCGGACCGGTATCCCACGAACCCCACGACCAGCGCGGACAGAATGCTGGTGACCAACAACATCACCAGCAGTTTGGATTGGATACCGAACGGCACCAACCGCCTATGGCGTAGATCGACGGAAGGTCCCGGCGCGGCATCGCGGCCGCGCAGACCTGGCGGAATGGGCGGCGGCGAGGGTGGCGGCGATTGCAACAGCAGGGATTGGGCGGCCGGGGATTGCGCGGGTGGGACCGGCGGCGCCACCGCAGGGGCTTCCGTGCTCATGCGTCAGCCTCTCGTCGGAAGGGGAAATGAGCACCGATAACCGACACCCCCGCCTGCCATTACATACCAGCTTTCGGGGGCTGTGGACGGCTCCGGAAAGGTTCGACCAGTTGGGCCAGCCAATGGGGCCCGGTGGTCACCCACGGCGACCCGCGCGACTGAAAAGCCAGCCCATCGGGGGTGGCGGGGCCGTACTCACCGGGGTGACAGCACCGACGGGTGACCGGCCAGCGCACGTATCGGGGCCGCGACACGACGAGTCGGACGACCCGGTCGCCCGCCGCGGTCAGCTACGCCCAGTGACCGACCTGCCTGCCGAACCTGGCAATGCCGCCGCCTCGGCCAGCGGTAGCAGCAGCAGCACCGCAAGGGCGACGAACGCCAGGTGGTAGGCGGCCGCCGGTCCGCCGGAGGCTCCCCACACCTGGCTGAGCGGTCCGCCCAGGCGAACCAACAACGCACCGACCGCAACACCGAGCCCGGCGCCGAATTCCTGCGCCGTGGCGTGCACGGTGTTGGCGTCGGTCATCATGGCGGTGGGTACGTCGGCGAAGGCCAGACTGTTGTACGCCGAGAAGCCGACGGACCGGAACATTCCGCTGACGGCCAGCAGGGCCAGCAGGGCAGGCACCGGGGTATCGGGCCCGATCGCCGCCAGGCCGAGCAGGCAGGCCGCCGAGGATCCCACCGCGACCATCAGCACCGCACGAATCCCCCAGCGCCGCATCATCGGCGTCGTCGCCGGTTTGATCGCGACGTTGCCCAGGAACAGGGCCACCACCAGACCACCAGCCTGCGCCGCGGACCAACCGAAACCGAGTTGGAACAGCAATGGCAGCAGGAACGGGACGGCACTGATCACCAAGCGGAACACCCCGCCGCCGGACACCGATGCGCGCAGGCTGGCGACCCGTAGTGGCCGCAGATCCAGCAGCGGCCACCTCGCTCGCCGCAGGTGGCCCGCGGCGATGGTGAGCGCCAGCCCGGCCAATCCCAGGGCCACGCCGGCCGGCAGCCAAGCCACGCCGCCGCCCGGTTCCGCACTGCCGCCGACCCATTCAAGGCCCACCACCAAAGCGGCGAAACCCGTTGCGAGCACAACGAATCCGATGAGATCAAACGGCCGGCGGAGATCGGTTCGTAGGTCAGGCATCAACCGGCGGACCAGGACCAGCCCGACCAGACCTAGCGGGACGTTGATCAGGAAGATCCATCGCCACGACGAGTACGTGCTGATCAAACCGCCCAACGGCGGGGCGAGAACCGGGCCCAGCAGTGCTGGCCAGGTGAGGTAGGCAATCGCCCTGATCAACTCTGACTTGGCCGTGGTGCGCAGCACCATCAGCCGGCCGACCGGCACCATCATCGCGCCGCCCACCCCCTGCAGCACCCGGCCGGCCGTCAGCACTCCCAGCGTGGGTGCCGCGGCGCAGGCCATAGACGCCAGGGTGAACACGGCGATAGCCGTGTGAAAGATGAGGCGGCCACCGAACCGGTCACTGAGCCAGCCGCTGGCCGGAATGAGAACCGCGACAGTCAGCAGGTAGGCCGTCATCGCGACATTGACCTGGACCGGGGCCACCCCAAGGCTGGCCCCGATCGCCGGGGCCGCGGGCGCGATGATCGTCGCGTCGAGATTCTCCATGAAGAAACAGCCGGCCACCAGAACAGCCAGGGCCCGCGGAAAACCCGGACCAGATCCGCGCACGGTACCGCCAGCTCCGCCAGCATGCCGGGCGCGGTGCACCGAGGATGACCTGCCGGCCGTCACCGACCATCCTGGCAAGGACCGGCCGCGGACTCGACGGGTGGTGACCGGGTGAGTAGGTCGTATAGTCGTTTTCATCCAGGGCAGCAGGCCTGGGGGGAAGCAGGGCAGATGGCGCTCTCAGAGGGCGAACAGCGAAGACTCGACGAGATCGAGCGCGCTCTCGCAACGGACGATCCCCGTTTTGCTGCGACGATCACCATCGAACACATCCGCCGGCATCGGGCGATCATCGCCGTCGGCGCATTCGTGATCGGGATGGTCGCCGTGGTCGCCGGACTGGTGACGACCGACGCCGCCTTGTGGTTCGGGATCGCAATCAGCCTGATCGGAGCGGCGTTGATGGCCGTCGGCGCCGTGCTGTACTTCCGGCCCCACGTTCGGCCGCAGCTGCGGCTGCGCTCGATCCGCCGCGGCTGATCCTCATCCGCCAGCCGAACAGGCACTGTCGGTGCGTGATCCTACGATGCCTGCATGGCATATGACTTCCAGGTGACCGTCGATTCCGCCGACCCGCATGTGCTCGCCGACTGGTGGGCACAGGCCCTGGGCTGGACGGTGGAGCCCAGCAACGAGGACTTCATCCGCAGCATGGTGGCGGCCGGTCACGCCACCGACGACGAGACGAAGATGCATCGCGGGTCCCTGGTCTGGGCAACCGGCTCCGCCATCCGGATGCCAGCAGGACCGGACGGTACGGCCGGCAGAAGGGTGCTCTTTCAACGGGTTCCGGAGGGAAAGACGGTCAAGAACCGGGTTCATCTCGACATCCGGGTCGGACCGGACAGCGTCGAGGCGGAGCACGAACGGCTCCTCGGTGCGGGTGCGACATTTTTGCACCGCGGATCTCAAGGACCGTACTCCTGGGTGACGATGGCCGACCCCGAAGGCAACGAATTTTGCCTCACCTGACAGGCGCCGTCACCCACCGGCGGCAGTCAGGCCGGGCCCGCGCCGACATGGGCGGCCAACCAGTGGCTGATCTCCGTACCGGCCAGCACGCCGCGGGCCGTGGCGACCTGCACATGGTCCGGGCGCCAGCCCAGTTCTGCCAATTCACCGTGCGGCGGCCGGATAGCAGCTGAGGCAATCATCAGGAAGCCAGCGTCCAACGCACCGTCGCCGGCCGCGACCAACCGGTCAGCCCGGGTCCTGTCCATGATCTCGGTGATCGCTGCCTTCTTGGTCAGCGCCAGGGGCAAGGTGTAGATCTTGCGTCCCTGCTGGGAGACCACCCAGCCCACGCTCTGGCACCAGACCCGCCACTCGGGGACGACATCGGGGGGCAGTGCGGCGAGGTCGACGACCAGGTAGCAGAAGAGATCGTCGGCCACTGTTCGGGTCCGGACCCAGGCACCTGTCGCGCGCCGGTCGAGCTCAGCCACGATCTGGTCCAGGGTCGCGCCGTTACCGGCGATGCGGTCACGGACGGCGGCAGCCCACAGCGGGTCCGGTGTCCCGTCCACGACGATGTGCCCGCCATTGCTGGTGACAGCGAATCTCGGCGGTCCGCCGGGCAGCCTGACCCTGCGGTATTGGCGCAGGGTTCGGGTGGTCACCGGGACCAGCTCGGCGTACCCGCGGGCCGCCAGGAGCGCCCGGGCCGAACCCTGGGTCAGGAACGACTGACGATGTCCATCGAGCCACTCCACGCAGCACAGCCTGGGCACGTCCTGCGGGTGGTGCTCAGCCTCGATCGCGGCAGCCGAGTAGATCAGCGTCCGGTCCAGATCCGTGGCCATCACGGCGGTTGCCCCGGACTGCCGCACCTCAGGCCTCGCCCGGTTCGTCGGTGGAGAGCCGGCGTACCAGACCCATACAGGAGTAGCCCAGATCCGGCACCACCTCGACCGGGACGCCCCGCCGCGACGCCAGCAATCGCAGGTGGGCGTGGTCGGGGTGGTCCGGTTCGCGGACCAGGATCCGCCACGGCACCCGCCGGAGCAGCACCCTGGTCGCCTCCCCCACGCCGGGTTTGACGAAGTTCACGGACTCGATGCCGTACCTGGCACGAATCCGTTCTACGGCCGCCCACCCGGCGAAGGTGACCGTCCGGTCGGCCGAGGCCAGGGCCGGCAGCCCCCCTAGGACGTCCCGGTACACCTGCGGGAACCGCTCGCTCACCGCATCCAGCAACGTCCCGGAGACATCCGCGCCGGTCAACTCCCGGTAGTACTTGGCGCCGTGGAACTGCCGCGGTGACAGGAATCGGGAGTTGAGCACCGTTCGTGACACCAGACCGGACACGGTCGAGTTCAGGCACGCGGAAGCGATCAGGAAGTCGTCCCGGGTGCCGAAGGTCCGGACGCTGTGACCAGGATCGGCAAGCACGGCCAGGTCGTCGGAGAACCGTAGGCGATGACCAGCGGCCGAATCGGCGGCCACCTCGGTCAGCGCCGCGGTCAGTTCCTTGGCGATGGCACCCTTCCCGGTCCATCCGTCGACGAACACCACCGAAGCCGGATCATGATGGGCGGCAAGGTATTCGAGCGCGATTCGATCGATGCCGCGGCCACGGACGATGGAGATGGCGTAGTGCGCAAGGGTGATCCCGCGGTGCCGCTGCGCCCAGCGGCGCATCAGAATGCCAACCGGAGTACCCGCCCTGGCCAGCGAGACGAGCACGATGTCATGGCCTCGTTCGGCCAGCACGAGCTCGGTGACCGACCCGACAGCGTGGGCCAGCCGGCCGGCTGTGGCCGCAAGGACCTGGTCGAACAGGGCCCGGTACTCGGCGTCCGGTTGATACTCGATCGGCAGCGACTCGGCGTAGTGCTCGGTCCCGGCCTGAATCGCCGACTCCCGTTGCGCGACGTCCGCTTCCAGTGCCAGATCGGACAGATCGGTAAGCAGCCAGCTCACCTCCTCCGATCGGTAGCTGCCGAAATCAGGACCCTGCAATGGATCTGGCAGACCCGGGGAGGAGTAGCCGAGGACCCCCGGCGGGGCGGCCCGCCGGGCCGGCGCAACGGTCGCCAGCAGGACCGGCGCGCCGGTTGCGGCGGCGACGGCGGCAGCCACCCCCTCACAACCAGGCAGGGCGTGCCCATCATCGACAACGACGACCAGATCAGCTTCTCGGAGCGATTCCGACTCGATCTCCACCAACGACTCCGGCGGTGACTCCATGCCAACGGGCCAGCAGGCGTTGTAGACGTGCCGCCGCACCGAGTCCGCCCCCGCGTTCGTACCCGGTAAGGGGGCGCTCCAATAATCGATCCGTCGGCGGATCGGATAGTCGGGGTGGTCGATCGAATGCACCGGCGAACGAGTGGTGGACTGGAAGGCGACCCGCCGGCGCGCGGCGGGGGCCATGCTCGCCTGATCCGGGGCGTCAGCCTCGACGGGGGTCGTTGCCAGTTCCAGCGCCAACCGCAGCGGCAGATACATGAACTCCTCGGTGCCGATTACCAGGATCCTGGTGGCGGCGCCGCAGGCCCGCGCGAGAAGCGCGGCACACCGCACCACCGCCGCGTCGAGCTCGACCCGGTCGGCCGGGGTCAGGCCGTGGCGGCCCCCGTCCGGGACCCCAGCGGGCCACGGCAAGCGGATCTGCCCGACGGCGGCACCGGCCCGGGCGGGGGCGGGGGTCGTCGACAGCTCAGGGTTGGTCGTCGCGCCGGCGGTGCCACCGTCGGCCGCCAACCGCGCGCTCACCAGTGCCGCGGTCCCCGGCGGAACCGTGATTGCCGCTCGGACCAGGCTCACCACCTCGATCCGGACACCCAATCTGGCTGCTGTTGCTGCGCAATCGTTCTCATCGAGTGCTGACCGCAGGTCGACCAGACCAGCCAGGATATAACGGTTCCGAGGGACGATTGCATGCAGCGCCTCGATGATGTTCATGGCGGTCCGGCCGGTGGAGATCTCGTCGTCGACGAGAACCACCGGACCGCCGCCCTCAAGAACATCGAAAGTGCAGGGCCGCAACAGGTGTGCCGTGGCATGGGAATGCGGCTCGGAGAATTCCGCGGCCACCGGAATCGGACCGTCCCGGCGCCGGGTGGAATGCAGGTAGCGTGCATCCAACTGGTCGGCGACCAGATGCCCCAGAGCCGTTGCGGTTTCGGCGAACCCGATGACCAGCAACGGTTCTCGTGATCTCGAACTCGACCGGCCAGCAAGGTCGGCCGGACGGTGGCTGCTCCGTTCAGCGCCGACGCCGGTGAACAGGGTGAGCAACGCGGCCGGGTCACGACCCGACACCGTGTCAACGGCCGCCTGCCGCCACCGCTCGGGTGTCGCGCCGTCCATCCCGTCAAGCGTCCTGGCGACCAGACCCCCCAGGAGCCTGCCCATCCCGGCGACCATCCTGGGGTCGGCGGCCAGATGCTTGCCCAGCACCGTCGAGACCAGCAGTTGGGCTCGTCGGGGATTGATCCGCAGTCCCACCCGCAGCAGGTCGTGGACTGTGACACCCACCGGGCAGTCCCGGTCGGTGACGACGATGCCGAACTCGCGGACGGGGCCGAACTCGCGGACGGGGCCGAACTCGCGGACGGGGCCGAACTCGCGGACGGGGCCGAGTCCTCCGAGGGACCCCGGTATCCCGCCCCGCTCTGGTGGGGTCGGCATCAGGTCTGCGCACTCACGCCGTCAGCGTTCAGGATGTCAGCGTTCAATATGTCAGCGTTCAATATGTCAGCGTTCAATATGTCAGCGTTCAAGATGTCAGCGTTCAATATGTCGATGTGCGAGATACCCTCCGCTGCAACGCCGAACACCCGAGCCCGGAGAAAGGTACGCGCGGCCCAGATGCGATGTGGGCGAAATTCGTTCATCTTGTTCCGGTACTCCGAACGACCAACGCCGCCGTCGGAAGACGCCGGTCCAAGGACGTCGACAGCGTCCAGGTATTCCTCGTGCGACACCACCGCCAACGCATGCACCGGCGCGACATGCGACGGATGGATCACGGTCTTCCCGGTCAAGCCGTTGGCCCGGTCGAGCAGCGTCTCCCGCATCAACCCGTCCAGGTCGGCATTCATCAACCGGCGCCGCAGCCCACCGGCCCGCCGGTCGTCGAACGGCGACTGACGCAGTTGCGGGCGCAGGATCCGCTCGTGGTTGGCAAAGTATTCCCACACGGGCCCGGAGATCGCGAAACCGGTGCCATCAGAGCGACCGAGATGGTTCACCACCTGGGTGATCAGATCCGCCGCCACCCCGACGTCGTAGACGGACAGGTCACGGTCCCGCCGGATCCCGAACAGACCACAGAGGTCGGTCGCGCCGATCCGGACTGCCAGCACGTGCTCACGGTGCGCATGCAAGAGCTCGCGGATCCCGACCAGTTCGTCCTCGCGGCTCTCCCGGTAGAGGATGGCGGGCGTCTCCAGCACGGGCATCGCGTACAGCGAATGCGCCGATCGGTCGTTCGCGGCCGCTACCTGCGCCAGGAATTGCGGCCCGTTGCTGACGGAGAACTTGGGCAGGACGAAGCCGCTGACCACTCCGATGGCAGACCCCAGCGCAGCGGTGAGCGCCTCGACGTGATGGGCGCCGCGGACCCGAACGAAGATCAACCCGGCCGGTGGGTCGGCAGCGAGTGCCCGCAGGGCCTCCGCCGTGCCGCGGAGCGCCGCGTCGACCAACCCGTCGGCGACGGCATCCTCCAGGTCGACGACCACCGAGCGCGCGCCGGCGGCGATCCGGCGCCGCAGGACGCCAGCCAGATCGGCCATCGTGGCCGGTACGTAGAGCGTGGCCCCAAGGGCATGCGCGAGGACGAATCGGTCACTGTCCCGATCGAACTCCTCGGGCAACCGGTGAAACAGAGCGGCCACAACCTCCGCAGGCAACTGCTCGAAGTGCCGCATCGACTCACCCGTCCTTCTCACTGTTCCACTCAGAACGCCGGCCCACTCAGAACGCCGGCCCACTCAGAACGCCGGCCCACTCAGAACGCCTGCCCACTCAGAACGCCTGCCCACTCAGAACGCTTGCCCACCCGAAACGCGACAACAGGGCTGCCGTCGCGCCGTTACGGCGCACCCGCCGGCTACTGCCAACGGGAACTCTGCCATCAGCGGGTGCGTTGGCGTCAAGGACGGCTTATAACCAGGACCGCCGGCCCGCGGTCGGCGACGGGTCCGCAAATCGTCGACCGGTGCCAGCGGGTTGCGTTGTGGAGCCGGAGGGCGGCAGCGGCTCAGGTGGCCCGGTAGCGTTCAGCCAGCATGGCCGCTCGATCAACGATCGAGCGGCGGACCGTCGCAAGAGTGAAGGCGGCGGGTCAGCGGACCGGTCGTGGTGACCGGCCGGCCGATCGGTGAAGGGAACAGTTATGACTGTCAGCCTGACAAAGGGCGGCAATGTGTCATTGACCAAGGCCGCGCCGGGCCTGACCAACGTCGCCGTCGGCCTCGGTTGGGACGTGCGGTCCACCACCGGCGCGGATTTCGACCTCGATGCCAGTGCTCTGGGGCTTGATGCCGGTCACCGCATTGTCAGCGACGAGTACTTCGTCTTCTTCAACAACAAGAACTCCCCCGAGGGCGCCATCGTGCATCAGGGGGACAATCTGACCGGTGCCGGTGAGGGTGACGACGAGGTGATCACGGTCGACCTCAGCACCGTGACGACCGGGGTCGACTCCATCGTGTTCCCGGTGTCGATCTACGAAGGTGATAGCCGGGGGCAGTCGTTCGGTCAGGTCCGGAACGCCTTTATCCGGGTGGTAAACCAGGCCACGGGCACTGAACTCGCCCGTTACGACCTGTCCGAAGACGCCTCAACGGAGACCGCCATGGTGTTCGGTGAGTTGTACCGCAACGGTGCGGAATGGAAATTTCGGGCTATTGGTCAGGGGTACGCGGCGGGGCTCGCCGGTATCGCCCGGGACTTCGGAGTGAACCTCTAGGCAGATTCCAGCAGTGCAGACCCCGGCAGTGCAGACCCCGGCCGTGCAGACCCCGGCAGTGCGGATTCCGGCAATGCAGATCCCATTCCCGGCTGTGCAGACCCGGCAGTACAGCCTGACGGAGATTTTTTCCTAGACTTTTCCTACAGGTGTCATGCTTCCGTCTCGGTCCGGGAGGCGGGAGGTTCTCGATCGGTGTGATCCGGTCGCCCCCATCGGCGGTAGAGGCAAATGTTGTGCATCTGAAAATCTTCAAGTGGTCCTACATCGTGACCGTGGCGTCCCTGGTCATCGCGTTCCTCTACGGCGGGTGGCCCGCCGTCGTGCTGGCGGCAATCCTGGGCGTCCTGGAAGTATCGCTGTCCTTCGACAACGCGGTGATCAACGCCACCGTGCTGGAGCGGATGAGCGATTTCTGGCAACGGATCTTCTTGACTGTCGGCATTTTGATTGCGGTGGTCGGCATGCGGCTGCTACTGCCCCTGGTCATCGTGTGGCTGGCCGCGGGCCTTCCTCCGGTGCAGGCATTCCAACTTGCGTTGAACCCGCCGGCCGACGGCGCGGCGTTCTTCGCCGACGGATCCCCCAGCTACCAAACCCTGCTCACCGACGCGCACCCGCTGATCGCGTCGTTCGGCGGGATGTTCCTGTTGATGCTGTTCCTGAACTGGTTGTTCGAGGAACGAGAACACACCTGGCTCACGTGGCTGGAACGACCGCTGGCGAAGGCCGGGCGGCTGGACGCGATGGCCGTTCTGGTGGCCTGCGTGGTGCTGCTGGTCGTATCGGAGACCTTGGCGAAGGAACCGGAAACCGTCCTGTTCTCCGGGCTGTTAGGACTGGTCACCTACCTCGCGGTCAACGGGCTGGGCACGGTGTTCGAAAACTCCGACCCCGATGAGTCGGCCACCGATGGAGCTGTCGTTGAGCCACCCGAGGGTGCTGCCCCCGCCCCCGCCATGGCCACCGCCCCCGCCATGGCCACCGCCACCGCCCCTTCCATTGCCACCGCCCCTGCCATGGCCACCGCCACCGACGTCGCCGGCGGCTCGGCCCCCCGTAGCGGTGTGACAAAGCTGGCCAGGGCCACCGGCAAGGCGGCGTTCTTCCTGTTCCTCTATCTGGAGGTGCTCGACGCGTCATTCTCTTTCGACGGTGTCATCGGCGCTTTCGCCATCACCGCAGACCCGATCATCATTGCGCTTGGCCTGGGTCTGATTGGAGCAATGTTCGTCCGATCGCTGACGGTCTATTTGGTCCGCAAGGGAACGCTGTCCGAGTACATCTACCTCGAGCACGGTGCGCATTGGGCCATCGGCGCCCTCGCGGCCATTCTGATGCTGTCCATCGGGATCCACATCAGTGAGTTCATCACCGGCCTGCTGGGGGTCGCTTTTATCGGAGCTTCGTTACTGACGAGTATTCGACGCAACCGGCGGGCAGCGGCCGAGGACGAAGCGGAGCCGAGCGTGATCCACGCCTGACGGCCGCATCGACGCACGAGAGGCAACTCGAGTACCGAACGAGGGGAACTGCACGATGGCCATCGATTACACGAAGCGTCCACCTACGCCGCCACCGGCAGCACCATCACCACCCTTACCTCCACCTCCACCTCCACCTTTACCTCCTCCTCTAGCGGAGCGGGGACAGGCGTCGGCGATTTCCGCGCCGACCTCGCCCAGCGGTCCCGACGCCGGGACCGGCAAGGTGAGCCTGACGAAGTCTGCTCCCCGGGTCTCCCTCACCAAGTCCGGCGGGACGGCAGGCGTCGTCCGGGTGAACCTCAACTGGTCGAGCGGTTCAATCGCACCGGTGGCACCGGCCGCCGGCGGGTTCCTGTCCAGGATCAAGGCGGCCGGCCAGCCGCCGCGAGCCACTGGGATCGACCTGGACCTGGGGTGTCTGTACGAACTGGCGGATGGCCGCAAGGGCGTGGTTCAGGCCCTCGGCAACAGTTTCGGGTCGCTGCAGGCCGCGCCCTGGATCCTGCTCGACGGTGACGATCGCACCGGCACTGCGTCCCAGGGCGAGAACATGTCGATCGACCTCGGCCAATCCGGCCGGTTCCGTCGAATTCTGATCTTCGCCATGATCTACCAGGGAGCACCGAACTGGGCCGCCGTCGACGGCGTCGTCACGGTGACACAGGCAAACGGGCAGCGGATCGAGGTACGCCTGGATGACGCGGACACCGACTCCCGTATCTGTGCGATCGCCCAGCTGATCGAGGTCGGAGGCGATCTTATCCTCCAGCGAGAGGTCAGGTACCTCAAGGGCGGCCAGCAAGCCCTTGATCGAGAGTTCAGCTGGGGAATGCAGTGGGCACCGGGACGGAAGTAGCGGCCGCCACTACAGCGACTGGATCGCAAGCGGCGCCAGCTGGTCGGCCGTCCGTGCGTTACCCGGTGTACCTATGGCGGTGAACGCCCATCCGTTGTCCGAGCGGGACACCCGGGCCATCACAATCGCCGTGTGGCTGCCCGATCCGCTCAGTTCGTAGCGCACCAGTTCCCGGTCGCGATCCGCCGAGTCCACTATTCGCGCGGTGGCGTTCTCGATCTGGGTGAAATTCTGCCCGCTGAATGAATTGACCACGAAGACGATATGGGCGACCGCCGGTGGGACCTTGGGCAAATCGACCATGATCGACTCATCGTCGCCGTCACCCGCACCGGTGAGATTGTCCCCGGTATGCATGAGCGACCCGTCCTTTGACCGCAGGTTGCCGTAATACACGATCTCCAGGACCTGTCGGTCGGCCGACAGCAGCAGCGCGGACGCGTCGAGGTCGACCGAGACCTCTTTCGAGCCACCGAAGAACCCCTTTTTCTTGATGGTGTCCCAGCCCAGCCCCATCCGCACCTGGCTGAGGCTCCCGCCGCCCTGCTTGACCAGACTGACCGTCTGACCTTTGCTCAAATTCACGCTCATCGTGGTTTCTCCGCTCGGTCGTAACAAGAATGCTGTTTACAGATTGACGCCGTAATCCTTGGCGATGCCAGCGAGGCCGCTCGAATAACCCTGGCCGATCGCCCGGAACTTCCATTCGCCGCCGTTGCGGTACAGCTCGCCGAATATCATGGCCGTTTCGGTGGACGCATCCTCGGTCAGATCGAAACGCGCCAACTCCTGCTGACCAGCGATGTTGACCACCCGGATGAAGGCGTTCCGCACCTGCCCGAAGGACACCCCGGTGGCCTCCGCGTCGTAGATCGAGGCCAGGAACACGATCTTGGACAGGGTCGCCGGAAGTGCCGGCAGGTTGACAGCGATGACCTCGTCGTCACCGGCGCCGACGCCGTCGCGGTTGTCGCCGCGGTGCTCGATGGCGCCTTCCGGCGATTGCCGCTGGTTGAAGAAGATGAAGTACTGGTCCGACAGCACAGACCCGTTGTCCCCGACGCCGAGGGCGCTCGCATCCAGATCGAACTTCTCCCCCGTTGTGGTCCGGGCGTCCCATCCCAGGCCAACGGTGATGGCGCCCAGGTCCGGCGCGGCCTTCGTCAGCGAGATATTGGCACCCTTGACCAAACTGATGCTCATCCATCACTCCTTCGGTGCGGCTCTTGTCTTTCGATGCGGCGGTAGGGCGGGAGTGCCCCGACGTCAGCCGACATTCACCCCGAAGTCCCGGGCGATACCGCCCAAACCACTCGCGTACCCCTGGCCGATGGCCCGGAACTTCCACTCCTGATTGTGTTTGTAAACCTCGCCGAACACCATCGCAGTCTCCACCGACGCATCCTCGGTGAGGTCGTACCGGGCGAGTTCCACGTCGCTGGAAAGGTCGACCACCCGGATGTAGGCGTTACGGACCTGGCCGAACGACTGGCGGCGGTTCTCGGCCTCGTAGATCGACACCGCGAAGACGACCGACACAATCTGCGACGGGACCTGACGGAGGTCGACGTTGATCACCTCGTCGTCACCCTCGCCCTCCCCGGTCAGGTTGTCACCCTGGTGCTGGATGGAGCCGTCCGGCGAGGTGAGATTGTTGAAGAAGACGAAGTAGTCGTCGCCGAGGACCTTGTGGTTCTCCCCCAGGGCCAACGCGCTGGCGTCCAGATCGAAATCCTGCCCTGCGGTTGACCGGACATCCCAACCGAGCCCGACCCCGATCGCGGTGAGGTTCGGTGCCGCCTTGGTCAGGCTGACGTTGCCACCCTTGCTCAAACTGACGCCCATGCTGTCCTCTCCCTCGACCCATCGGATCTGTTCGGCGTCCCCGTTCGACGGACACCCCCTCAACGGATCGCCAGCCTACGGTGCGCGGACTCCGGGGCGCTGTGCGGCCCGGAGACGGCACTGACCCCTTCGATGCTGCCCAGCAGCTCAGGACTCGGTCACATCGGATTCAGTGACATCGGATTCAGTGACATCGGATTCAGTGACATCGATTCAGTGGCATCGATTCAGTGGCATCGCAACGTTCTCACGGCTCATCTGGATATGGCAGTGGTGAATGGTGTCGCACCGTGACGCCGCGACCCTCAGTCGATAGGGGTGCTGTCGTCCAACCAGCTGATCCGGTCGAAACCGTACCCACGGCAGGCGTCACGCACGCTGCGACCGATCAGATCCATCTCGCTGCGCAGGATGAGTTCGCCCCGCACCTGGTAGACCGAGGCGAGGACGACCACAGCGGACGCGGGTGGCAGTTCGATCGGCATCTCGATCCGATCTCCACCGAAGGTCGTTGCGATAAGCGTTCCGCCCCAACGAATTTCCCGCGTATCACCAGCGAAGGCATACATGATCAACCGGTCCAACTCGGTGACCTGGCAGAGGTCGATCTCGATCTGTTCGAACCGGTGCCGGGAGGCGACGACGATGGGGCGCCTGGTGTGACCGGGCGGCGCGTAGCGGCGGCCGGCGAGGTGCTGGACGGTCGAAGACAGGCCCGAGCGCAACTGGTACGCACACCCCAGCCGGACATCGCCCGCGTCCGGGCCGACGACGGCCTCGAACGACAAGGTGCCCACCCCCGACTGCACCCGGTTGAGGGCGACGGTCGGTGCCGGCGACTGCAGAATGGTCGGCACGCCCGGATAGGTGCGGGGCCTGCGGCGGGCCGGCGTGGCCTTCACTCGTCCGTGCTGCACCCGTGGCGCCGGAGGGTGTCCACCTTCGGCCGGGGACCCGAGATCGAGCGACGTACTGGCGGCCGAGCCAGGGGCAGGTCGCCGAGGCGCCGTTGCTGCACCCAGATCGAGCAGATTCGCCGACGCGGACGACCGAACCTGCGGCGCCGCGGGCCCGGGGGCCCCCAGATCCAGCGACGTGCTGACGGTCGACTGTGCTGGCAGTCGTGGTGACACCGATTGCGGCGGATCAAGATCCAGCGAAGTCGCGGGCCGCGACGGCGCACCCAGGTCCAGCGGATCGGTGACAGCTGGAGCGACGGGTGCTCGCGACGGGCCGGGAGGGGGCGGCGCCCCAAGGTCCAAAAGACTCTCGCCCGACCCGCCGGCGACGGGGGCCGACGGTTCCGACGGGTGGCGAACATGTGCGCTCACCCGCCCGGCCACGAAATCCGCAATGGCCGGGTTCACCGTCCGGACCGGCCTCGTCCGTCGGCGCAGAAACGTCAGGTCGGTGCGAGCAGGCGCCTGATCAGGGGCGGTTGCGTCGATCACGGGTGCCCTGCCTGGCCGTGCGGCGTCGACCAGAGCGGCCGAGGACAAGGCTTCACAGCGGCACCCCGTAGTCCGCGGCGATACCTTTGATTCCGTCGTCGTAGCCCTGGCCGATCACCTTGAACTTCCAGCCCGACGAATGCCGGTACAACTCACCCAGCAGTATCGCGGTCTCCGAGCGCAGGGCGGGGGCCAGGTTCTCGGAGCGCACCAACTCCCGGCCGCCGGCCAGGTTGAGGACCCGGATCGAGCAATCCCGCAACTGGCCCAGTGTGCGCCGGGCGCCGGGGCCGTCGTTGATGTAGACGGCCACCACGATCCGGTGGATCTCCGGCGGGACCTCCGCGAGGTCGACCTCGACCTGTTCCCGGTCGTCACCGAGGGCCTGTTCCAATTGCTGCACGGACATCTGGGGCGAGGTCAACTGGTTGAAGAAGACGAAGAATTCCTCGGACGGGGCCCGGCTCTGCGCATTGCACAGAATCGTTGCGGCGACAAGGTTCTCGGCCAGCACCTGTTCCGCGCCGGCGTTCCACCTGATTCCCAGGACGACACCGGTCAACCCGGGGATCTCCTGGGTCAGCGCGACATTGGCTCCCCGCTTCATCGGTCCGGCCATCACAGATCCAATTCCGAATGGGCGAACTTGGTCCGCAAGAAACTCCCCTGGGCCATCAACGCGTTCGCGTCGTCGTCGCGAACCGCGGTCAGCACCTGATCGGCTGAGTCGATGAGGAAATCCAGTTGTTCGCCGAGAGCCGTTTCCGGGGTGGGCCGACCGGCCCGTGACGCGTGCCGCCGCGCCGGGTCCAGAGCCAGGAAAGTTCGCAGCGTCGTCGGCAGATAGTCACGGACGATCCCGTTGAGCGACACCCGAGCGTGGATGTCCAGCTCTCGGTCGCGGGTGGTGTGCAGCACAGCGCCGACGATATCGGTCACTTCACGAGCCGCGACGACACCCGCCACCGGGAGCTGTCCGGCAGAAGCGTTGATGAACCGATTGACCCGGAACAGCTCGGCCGCCAACTCGGCGGGGCTGTCCGGCTCCGTCGCGGGCCCGGCGGCCGCCGACGCGGCAGCCTGATCCTGCCGCCCGAACAGCCAATCCATCACCACGTCTGTGCCCCGTCCACCATCACCCGGTCGGTCCTACTCGCCTCGGATCAGGAACCGGAACCCAGTTCACCCCGCCGCACCCGCTCCAGGTAGGGCTGGGCGCGGTCGATCTGACCCTGCAGCGCGTTTACCGTCTGCGCCATGCTGTCCACGGCCTGCGCGCGGAACGTGTCGACCGCGTCCATCGTCTGGAAGACGTTGTCGAACGCCGCCTGCAGCTTCTCCACCGACACCGTCGCGCTGGCGGCCTGCTCGTTGATCTGGGTGCCCTGGATGCGCAGCTGCTCCGAGGTCCGTTGGATCAGGTCGCCGGTCGCCGCGTTGAGCCCAGTGATCTGATCCAGGACCAGCTTCTGCCGGGCAAGTGCCTGCGACACGATCACCGCGGTGCGCAGGGCGGCAATCGTCGTGGTCTGTGCCCGGTCCACTCCGCGCATGAGCTCGAGATTGTTCTTGCGCACCAGGTCCAGGGCCATGTATCCCTGCACCGCCACTGCCATCTGGGTCATGATGTCCTGCCGACGCTGCCGGATCGGGAACAGGGCGTCCGACCGCAAGGTGTTCGCGTCCTCGGTCCGGCCCGAGGAATCCAGAATGTTCATTTGATCCTCGACAGCCTTGTCCAGCGCCGTAGCCAGCTCGTTGTACTCGCCGAGCTTGCCCATCAGAGTCCACATGTTGGCCTTCTCGACCTCGATGCTGGCGTTGTCCTTACCCAGCTCGTCCTTCCCGGACGCGAGGGCCCGGACAATCGCATCGAGGTGGCTTTGTGCCGACTGGTACTTGGCGAAGTAGCGGTCGATCTTGTCCCCTCCGGGGATCCATTTCAGCACCTTTTTGATGCCCGTCAGGTCCGCGCGGTTCGGGTCGAGGTCAGTGATCGTCCCCCGCAGATCGGCCAGCGTCCCAGCCACCCTGGTCTGCGCGTCCTTGCCACCGCCGCCCCGGCCGGCACTGACCGCGGCGGCGGGGCGCTCGAGCATCCGGCTGGACACGCTCGCTGATTCCCGCATTTCCCGGTCCCCCAGCGCGGAGATGGACTCCACCTTCTTGGCGAACTCCGGCGACCGGACATCCATCGCGGCCAGTTCTATGGCGAACGACGCCGCCCGGGTCTGCAGCTCGGCCTTGCGCGGGTCCGCCACCTGCACCGCCCCCGCGGCCTGCTCGGGCGCGACCACCTGCACGGGGGCGGGTGGGGTCAGCACCAGGGCGCTGCCGGTTGCCGGGGCGGGGCCGCCGGTGGCAGCACCGCCGGAGCCGAGGTCGAGATCGGTCATCACAGAACTCCTTCGGTCGAGCTCGTCGGGTCACAGAGGCCCGGTGGTGCACACCGTCCCAGGCACACCGTCCCAGGCACACCGTCCCCAGGCACACCGTCCCCAGGCACCCCAGGCACCCTGACCACCGTGCAGCACCGGGACCAAAGTGTGCCCTGCATCAACCCGACGGGCCGGATGACGCCGGCTCTATCGTAGGTCGCCTCACGTCGGCGGCCGATGTGGTGGCTAGCCGGCAGGTACCGCCGCCGTGTCGGCGACCTCGTCCTTACCCGCGTTGATCAACGCCAACGACGCCACCAGAGCGAGCCCGAAGATGACCGCCGACCAGGTGAACGCGATACCGAAGCCGTGCACCTGAGCAGCGGCCATCGCCCCGCCGATCGCCTCCTCGGACTGGGCCAGCGGCGGATTCGACACCAGGAACGAGGCGGTCGCCGTAGCCGCAATGGTGTTCAGCAGGGCGGTGCCGATCGAGCCGCCGATCTGCTGCGTGGTGTTGACCACGGCGCTGGCAACGCCGGCGTCGTCGTGATCGACCCCGACCAGAGCGACGTTAGTGGTGGACATGAAGATGAAGCCCATACCGACGGCGATGACCAACTGGGCCGGCAGGATGGTGCCGAAATACGTGGTCTCAAGGCTCAGCCGCGACAACCACAACATCCCTGCCAGGGCCATCGCCAATCCGGCTGGCACCACGTAGCGCGGCCCGATCCGCAGCGTCAACTGTGATCCGATGCCTGCCCCGATCACGATGCCGACACTGAACGGCAGGAAAGCGAAACCGGCCTGGATCGGGGTGTACCGCAGGATCCCCTGCATGTAGTAGGTCAGGAACAGGAAGATCGCGAACAGTCCGGCACCGACCAGCAGACCGACGACATAGGCCCCGGCCCGGTTGCGATTCTCCACGATCCGCAGCGGCAGCAACGGGCTGGTCGACCGTGATTCGACCACCACGAAACCGATCAGCAGCAGGATTGAAACCCCCATCCAGCCCAGGGTGTTGATCGACCCCCAGCCGTGTTCGGCCGGCTGCGTGCAGGCCCACACCAACGCCCCGAGACCGGCGGTGGCTAGCAGCGCGCCCGGGATGTCGTAGTGCGTTCCGCCCTCGACCTTGGACTCCCGGAGCACCGGAACGGCCAGGAAGACCGCCAACACGGCCACCGGGATGTTCACGAACAGGCACCAGCGCCAGGATGCGTACTCGGTCAGCACTCCGCCGGCCAGCAGGCCGATGGCCGCGCCGCCGCCGGCGATCGCGCCGAAGACGGCGAACGCCTTCGCCCGCTCCTTCGCGGCCGAGAAAGTCACCGTGATCAGCGACAACGCTGCCGGCGCAAGCATCGCCGCGAACGCGCCCTGCAACGCGCGGGCGATGAACAGCTGCCAACCGACCTGTGCCGCGCCGCCCACGGCAGAGGCAAGCGCGAACCCGGACAGGGCGATGATCAGGATCTTTTTGCGCCCGACGTAGTCCGCGATGCGCCCACCCAGGAGCAGCAGCGCGCCGAACGGCAGCGCGTACGCCGTCACCATCCATTGGCGATTGGCATCGGAGATCGCCAGCGCGGCCTGGGCCTGCGGCAAGGCGATGTTGACGATGGTGGCGTCCAGGATGACCATCAACTGCGAAATGCCGATGACCGCGAGGGCAAACCAGCGTTTCGGATCCAGCTGCTCGGTGTCCTGTTGGCTCGTTGCCGCGGCCGATGAGGCGTGGCGGCCGGCGTCAACGTCAGCCGCCCCTTGGGCTGGCCGATCGGCGCCGGTGGGGTGACCCTTGTCTAGGTGCACGGCAGCAGTCGGGGTCGGGTTGTGGGGATCGGCGTGGTGACGCCCGGTCAAGGCGCCTGGTGGGGACGTCTCGACGACGTCTTCGGAGGGGGTAGATGGCACGAGCACTCCCTGGCTGAAACACGGCGAGCCGATCCCCGGTCGGGGGCGGCACCAGGACTGACGCCCGGTCGGCGGCAAACCCATCGGTGTCAGCACGTCGAGCGCTGCACCACCACCGAGTAAACATGACGGCACCGACAGCGGGTCAACTCGTTAAGCCCACAGCAGAGGTTCATAGCAGCGGTTCACAGCAGCGGCTCACAGCAGCGGCTCACACCTCAGCGGTCTGCACCCCAGCGGTCTGCACCCCGGCAGTCCCCCCAGCGGGCTTCTCGACGGGGAGGTACCGACGCCACCATTCCAGGATGGCCTCGAACCGCTGCACCCGATGACGCGGCCGACCGGACCTGGACAGTTCGTGCCCCTCGCCAGGGAACAGCAACAGCTCGGTGGTCGCGCCACGGGACTTCAGCGCCACGAACAGGCGTTGGCCCTGCTCGATCGGGCATCGCCAGTCCTGCTCGGAGTGAATCACCAGTAGGGGAACGTTCATCTGGTCGGCGTAGGCCAGCGGGGACACCCGCCATTGGTCGTCGCGGTCCGCACCGACGTACGCGGCCGCAAAAAAGTAACCGATATCACTCGACCCGGCGAAGGAATCCCAGGCATTGACGGCACGCTCGCTGATCGCCGCGACGAACCGACCCGGGGCGTGCGAGCACAACCACGACGTCATGAACCCGCCGTAGGAACCACCCATCACCCCGACCCGATCGCCGTCGCAGTCGTCCCTGTCGAGCGCTGCATCGAGCAGGCTCAACAGGTCATCGGCGTCGACGGTGCCCAGCGCCCCGACCACGGCTCTGCCGTGCGCCTCGCCGTACCCCGCCGATCCGCGCGGGTTGCCCATGACCACGGCATAGCCGGCACTTGAATACACCTGCGCTTCGTCGAAAAACGCTGGTGTATAGGCCGAATGTGGCCCACCGTGAATGACCAGCAGCACCGGATGCGGGCCAGGACCGCCGGGCAACACCAGCCAACCATGGACCGGATACCCGTCCGGCGCGGTCCCTGTCAGCTCCACCGGGGCGGTGATACCCGCCGCTGTCAACTCCCGGTTCAGCTCGGTGCATCTGACCTCCCCGGGCCCTTCGTCACCATCGGCAGGCCAGGCCGGCGCCGGTGTTCCGGTCCGGACGGTCACCACCTCACCGGGGCCTCGCGCGTCCGCGACCGACGCGGCCACCAGGTCGCCGCGAACAGCGAACGAGCGAACCACGCGGTTGCCGCCGATGATCACCGGTAGTTCTCCCAACGAGACCTGGTCGGCATCAAGCGGCACCCGGCACAGGGCGGTCGATCCGCGGTCCAGGACGCCGACGAGCACACCGTCGCCGAGCGGTTCGGGCCGCCCGGCCGCCCCGTCGACGTCCACCGTCGCTGCGTCGGTCAGCCGCCGTGGCGGGCCTCCGGAGAGCGGGGCCGACCACAATCCGGTGGTCCGTCCGACCAGGTCCACACCGTCGAAAGCCACACCGAGATAGACGATCTCGGTACCAACAAGCACCGGCAGCGCCGCGGATCCGGCGGTGGACACCAACGTCTGGCCCGCGGCCGGCAGCGGGGCGTCCGCTGGTGCTGCCCCAGGTGAAGCACCGTTGAGCGTTGCAGGCACGTCGATCGCCGCGATCTCCTCGGTGAGCTGGTCCACTCCGGTCGCGCGAACGTAGAGCAGCCTGCCGTCCGGGGTGAAGGCCGGATCGGTGGCCCCTGAAGGCTCATCGGTGACTTGAACCGGCGGCGCCGACCCCGTCGGATCGCAGACGAAGATCTGAACCGGCTTGTCGAGGACGAACCCTTCCCCGTCGGACCGGTAGCTGAGCCTGGTGATCCGGCGCGGCGGCTCGGCATCAGCGGTAATTAATTCATCAGTGCCATACCGCCCCGGTTCGGGGACCGCCGCCTGATAGGCGATAAGCCGGCCGTCCGGGGAGAAGACGACCGGGCCGCCCCCCCGCGGATGGTCGGTCAGCCGGACCGGTTCGCCGCCGTCCAGGCGCAGCGAGAATAGCTGCGGTGAGCCGACTTCCGGCGCGCGGCGGAAGACAACCAACCGGCCGGCCGGGTCCGTCACCGGCTCGGAATCGCGGGGGCCGAGGGTCAGCGCACGCTCGGCGCCCTGGTCGTAACGCAGCAGCGTGCCCCGGTAGAGGTCGGCCACCGGGTCCGGTGAGCTCACGGCGAGGATGATCGCACCATCGGCGGCGATGGCCGGCCGGCCGGGAACTCGACAACGGGCGAGATCTTGGGGTAGCACGCACCGAGTCTGCCTGCCGTGATCTGGCGCCCGGGAGCCGGCCAGGTTGACGGTGATCTGCCGCGGACAACCTCTGGCACCCTGGGGGGATGAATGCTGTGCCCGCCGCCGGCAAGCGCTTTCCCGGCGTCTCCCCGTGAAGGAACGCCTGGGCAGGTTGCTCGCCACCCGTTCCCGCAAGCTGACCGCTCTCGCCCTGGTCGTGCTGCTGCTCGCCGCGACCATCTGGATCGCTTGGCCGGCCCGGGTTCCGGCGCCGATTGCCACCAGGGACGTAACGATCTCAGCGCCCGGCGGCCCCGGCGTCGACGGTGACGTCCAGTTGGACGCGACGCTCTACCTGCCGGCCAGTACACCGGCCCCGGCGGTGATCATGGCGCACGGGTTCGGCGGTTCGAAACGGTCCGTCGCCGCCGACGCGGAGCAGATGGCTCGCAACGGTTTCGTCGTCCTGGCCTACTCCGCCCGGGGGTTCGGGGCCTCCACCGGTCAGATTGGCCTGGACTCACTGGACTACGAGGTGCCCGACGCGCGGGCCCTGGTGGACTGGCTCGGCGGCCAGAGTGACGTCCTCCAGGACGGACCGGGTGACCCGCGGGTCGGGGTGACCGGAGCGTCCTACGGCGGTGCGCTGTCCTTCATGCTCGCCGGAACCGATCCCCGGGTGGACGCCGCTGTCCCACTGATCACCTGGAACGACCTGGAACAGTCCCTTTTTCCCAACGCCCAACCAACCGCGGTCGACCTCGCGGCGGCCACCCCGGCGGCCGCCAGCGGCGTCGGTGACGGCGTCTTCAAGCAGTACTGGACCTCGACGTTGATCGCGTCGGTGACCACCGGAGCGGCACTATCCGCCTCCGCCGGGGTCGCTCAGGGCGACAGCGGGGATAGCGGTTTTGTCCGGCGGGGCGGCACCAGTAGCTCGACCGCGCCCGCCGGCGGCTCCGACGGGAGCGGAACTGGCTCGGGGTCGGCGAATACCCCCGGGGGGGCGCAGGGCGCGGTCGCGCTGGCCGCGACCTGCGGCCGGCTGCGGGTAGAGCTGTGCACGGCCTACGCCCAGGCCGCGCAGACCGGGCGGGTCAGCCCGAGCTTCTCGACACTGCTGGGCCGGTCCAGCCCGAAGGCGGTGGTCGGCGCGATCAAGGCGCCCACGCTGATCGTGCAGGGCGAGCGGGACTCGCTGTTCCCGTTGAGCCAGGCGGACGCGAACGCCAGGGCGATCGCCGCCAATGGCACCAC
Organism: Nakamurella sp.; assembly: GCA_965247715.1. Classification (GTDB taxonomy): domain Bacteria; phylum Actinomycetota; class Actinomycetes; order Mycobacteriales; family Nakamurellaceae; genus Nakamurella. Next base: position 62,133 of record CBDFHS010000014.1, read on the forward strand.
GGTCGCCATGACCTGGTACAACGGCGGCCATGACGGCGGGAGCCCGGACACCGCCACGAAGGCCAGGATCACCGGCTGGTTCCAGCATTACCTGGCCGGGACCGGACCGGCTCCGTCGACGGCGTTCCAGTACACCGTCGACGGCCCGATCAGTGACACCGGGTCGGCCCGGAGCCGAACCCTGGAGGCCCCTGCCTACCCGGGGTTGTCCGGTGCCGCGACGGCGCCAAGGGCCAGCATCCCGGTCACCGGCGGGCCGCAGTTCGTCGTGAACCCGCCCGGCGCCTCACCTGCTGGAATCTCCAGCCTCCCGGGACTGTCCGGACTCGCGTCCACCGCGTTGTCGACATTCGCCGGTGGGTTGCCGGGCCAGACGGCCCGTTTCTCCTCCGCGCCGTTCACCGATCTCACGGTGATCACCGGGTCCCCCCGGATCACGGTCACCGTCGCCAAGCTCCCGGTCCCCGCGGTCGCCAGCTCTCCCGGGGTCGCCCCGGCATCTGGTCCGGCTCCGGATGACGGCGCCGTGCTGTACGGGTCTCTCGCGAAAGTTTCCGAAGGGGGTACCCGCACGCTGGCCGGCGGTGCGGTGGCGCCGATCCGGCTGACGAATCTTCCGGCCGACGGAAGTCCGGTCACCGTCACCGTCGACCTGCCCGCTGTGGCCTTGCAGGTGGAGGCGGGATCAACGGTTCAGGTGTCCCTGGCGACCACCGACCAGGCCTACGCCGGGCCGACAGCACCCGCTGCCTACCAGATCGCACTGGCCGACGACGCCGCTCTGCAGTCCGTCGGTGGAACGTCCGGATTGAGCAGCCCGGAGGCAGGCGGCGTCCGGGTGTCGGCGTCCGAGATCCCGGTGCTGCAATTGGTCGGCCTGATCGTGCTGGCGGTGATTGCCCTGCTGGCCCTTCTGCTTGGTGGTCGGGTGTGGTCCCGCGGCCGGCCGGACGTCGACCCCGCCCTGGTGGACGTGCCGTTGTCGATCGACGGTTTGGTCAAGGCCTACCCGGGTGGTGTCAAGGCCGTCACGGACGTGGGTTTCCGGGTGGAGGCCGGTCAGGTACTGGGCCTCCTCGGGCCCAACGGAGCCGGCAAGACCACCACCCTGCGAATGGTGATGGGCCTGATCACGCCCACCGCCGGCACCATCCGGGTATTCGGGCACCTCATTCGTCCCGGGTCGGCGATCCTGTCCCGGATCGGCAGTTTCGTCGAGGGGTCCGGTTTCCTGCCGCACCTGTCGGGCCGGGCCAACCTCGACCTGTACTGGAAGGCCACCGGACGCCCGGATGCGGGCGCGCACATGGCGCAAGCGCTGGAAATCGCGGGTCTCGGGACGGCGGTCAACCGGAAAGTTCGCACCTACTCACAGGGCATGCGGCAGCGGTTGGCGATCGCCCAGGCAATGCTCGGGTTGCCGGACCTGCTGTTGATGGATGAACCCACCAACGGTCTCGACCCGCCGCAGATCCATGCGATGCGGGAAGTGCTGCGGCGGTACGCGGCGACCGGCCGCACCGTGCTGGTCTCCAGTCACCTGCTCTCGGAGGTGGAGCAGACGTGCACCCACGTTGTGGTCGTACACCTCGGCCGCACCATCGCCGCCGGCACCGTTGCCGAACTGGTGTCCTCGTCCGGGGACATGGTGTTCGGCGTCGACGACGAACCGACCGCGGTGCGGGTACTCCAGACGATGGCGGCCGACGTCGAGGTGACCGGGTCCGGCGTGCAAGCCGACCTGGGTGACCGGGCGCCCGCCGATGCCGTGTCCGCGCTGGTCGCAGCCGGGGTCGCGGTCAATTCCGCCGCGCCGCGAAACCGGCTGGAGGACGTGTTCCTGTCGTTGATCGGCGCGACTGGTACAGGCAGTGGTACCGATCCGATCGACATGCGGCCAGCCGGCGACTCCGGCGACTCCGGTGACGCCGACGAGCCCGGAGGTCCGCCGCTGGCGCGTTCCCGGGACGACGCCCGTGCCACGGCGGGCACCGGCCCGTCCCAGGGAGGATCAGCATGAGTCCCGTACAGCGCGACCACTCGGCCGATGCGGCGGTGGCCGCGATGAGCGGCGTGACCGGGGCGGTTCCGGTCGATGAGAGCGGGACACCGGCCGGGTTCTCCGTCGGGCGGACGCTGCCCGTGCGGGTGGAACTGAGCCGCCAGCTGCGTCGGCGGCGCACCCAGTTCGCCATCGGGTTCATGGTGGCGTTGCCGATCATCCTGGTGATCTCATTTGCGTTCGGGTCCAACGGGGGCGCGCGAGGTGCGGTATCGCTGGTAGACCTCGCCACCTCCGGTGCGATCAACTTCGCCATGGTGTCGCTGTTTTTCTCGGCGAGTTTCCTGCTGATTGTGGTGATCTCGCTGTTCTTCGGGGACACGATCGCCTCGGAAGCGTCCTGGTCATCGCTGCGGTACCTGCTCGCGATGCCGATCCCCCGGACCCGGCTGATCCGGCAGAAGGTGCTCGTCGCCGGCCTGCTCTCGCTCGTGGCGCTGTTGATCCTGCCGGTGACAGCATTGATCATCGGCGGCATCGCTTACGGCTGGAACCCGCTGTCCACTCCGGTCGGGGAGGAGTTCGCAGTAGGTCAGGGGCTGCTGCGGCTGGCCCTGATCGTGGGGTACGTCGCACTACAGCTCAGCTGGGTGGCCGGGCTCGCCCTGTTGCTGAGCGTGTCGACGGACGCACCGTTGGGTGCCGTCGGCGGCGCGGTCCTGATCTCGATCCTGTCGCAGATCCTGAACCAGATCGACGCCCTGGGTGACATCCGCAACTGGCTGCCCACCCATTACTCGTTCGCCTGGACCGGCGCTCTGGTCAGCCCGGTCCGCTGGGACGACATGATCCGCGGCGGCTTCGCAAGCCTTGCCTACGCCGTGCTCTTCACCGCGCTGGCCGTGCTCCGGTTCCGGCGCAAGGACATCACCAGCTGAACCCCTGCCCAGTGGTCGGCCCGCTGGCTCGGTCGGCCCGCTAGCTCGGTCGACGCAGGGGCACCACCACCCCCGCGGTGTCCATGTCCCGGATCTCGCTTTTGAGTTCCCGGATCTCGTCCCGCAACCGGCCGGCCAGCTCGAACTGCAGGTCGCGGGCGGCTGCCATCATCTGATCGGTCAACTGCTGCACCAGGTCCGCCATCTCATTGCGCGCCATCCCGGCCGTGCTGTGTCCGGCGTACACGCCGGAACTCGACGCTCCGCGCTCCCCTGTTGCCTTGCGTCCCCGGGATGAGTTGCGCCCGGACCCGCCCGGCCGGATGGGGGTCACACCCTCGACCGCGTCTTCGGCTTCCGCGTAGACCCGTTCCAGAATGTCGTTGATCTTCTTACGCAGCGGGGTGGGGTCAATGCCGTTGGCCCGGTTGTACTCCCGCTGCTTTTCTCGGCGTCGGGTGGTCTCGTCGATCGCCGTGGCCATCGACGGGGTGATCTTGTCGGCGTACATGTGCACCTGCCCGTTGACGTTCCGGGCGGCGCGGCCGATGGTCTGGATCAGTGATCTCTCCGAACGCAGGAAACCCTCCTTGTCCGCGTCCAGGATGGCCACCAGGGACACCTCCGGCAGGTCGAGACCCTCCCGGAGCAGGTTGATCCCGACCAGCACGTCGAACTCGCCCATTCGCAGTTCCCGCAGCAACTCCACCCGGCGCAGTGTGTCGACCTCGGAGTGCAGGTACCGGACCCGGATCCCCAGCTCCAGCAGATAGTCGGTGAGATCCTCCGACATCTTCTTGGTCAGCGTGGTCACCAGGACCCGCTCGTTGGCGGCCGTGCGTTGGCGGATCTCGCCGATCAGGTCGTCGATCTGGCCGCGGGTCGGTTTGACCACGATCTCGGGGTCGACCAGACCGGTAGGCCGGATGACCTGCTCGACGAACTCGCCGCCGGCCCGGCCTATCTCGTAGGCCCCGGGAGTAGCCGAGAGGTACACGGTCTGCCCGATGCGGCCGGCGAACTCCTCCCAGGTCAGCGGCCGGTTGTCCAAGGCGGACGGCAGCCGGAATCCGTGGTCCACCAGGGTGCGCTTCCGGGACGCGTCACCCTCGTGCATGGCCCCGATCTGCGGGACCGTGACGTGGGACTCGTCGATGACCAGCAGGAAATCCTCCGGGAAGTAGTCGATCAGCGTCGCCGGGGCCGATCCCTGCGGCCGGTCGTCGATGTGCCTGGAGTAGTTCTCGATACCGGAGCAGAAGCCCACCTGCCGCATCATCTCGACGTCGTAGTTGGTCCGCATCCGCAGCCGCTGCGCCTCGAGCAGCTTGCCCTGCTTCTCCATCTCGGCCAGCCGGTCGGCGAGTTCGGCTTCGATGGCCGCGATCGCCTTCGCCATCCGCTCCGGCCCGGCCACGTAGTGAGTGGCCGGGAAGATCCGCAGCGACGGAACCTCCCGGACGACGTCCCCGGTCAACGGATGCAAGTAGTAGAGCCGCTCGATTTCGTCCCCGAAGAACTCGATCCGGACGGCCAGCTCTTCGTACGCCGGGATGATCTCTACGGTGTCCCCGCGGACCCGGAACGACCCGCGGGTAAACGACACGTCATTGCGGGAGTACTGGATCTCGACCAACGCCCGCAGCAGACTGTCCCGCTCGACGGTGTCGCCGACAGCGACCGGCAGCGAGCGGTCCATGTACGACTGCGGCGTGCCGAGACCATAGATACAGGACACCGAGGCGACCACGATCACGTCCCGGCGGGACAACAGGGACATGGTGGCCGAGTGCCGCAGCCGTTCTACGTCGGAGTTCACCGACGAATCTTTCTCGATGTAGGTGTCCGTTTGCGGGACGTAAGCCTCCGGCTGGTAGTAGTCGTAGTAGGACACGAAGTACTCGACTGCGTTGTGCGGGAATAACTCTCGCAGTTCGTTCGCCAGCTGGGCGGCCAGCGTCTTGTTTGGCGCCATCACCAGGGTCGGCCGCTGTACCTTCTCGATCAGCCACGCGGTGGTCGCGGACTTGCCGGTGCCGGTCGCACCGAGCAGGACCACGTCCTTTTCCCCTGCGGCTAATCGGCGTTCAAGGTCGGCGATCGCCGTCGGCTGGTCACCGGCCGGGGAGTAGTCGCTGACCACCTCGAAGCGGCTGGACGTGCGCGGAATGCCGCCGACGGGACGGTGCTCGGAGACGGCGATGACGGGGTGCTCGGTTGGGAATGCCACGAAAGTCACGGTACGCGGGGGGTCCGACAGTCCCCTCTCAGAACGCTCTCGCCGGAGGGTGCCCTCCGAGAAGTTGCCCCGTCAGCGGGTCACCCGCTTCGGAGTGGTGAATCCCTTGCTCTGACCCCTGACGACCTGGACGAGCCCTATCTCACCGTCACGTAGAGGTTGAGAGTTTGTCCAGGATCGGCGTTCGCATGCACCGCGAGCACTCCACGAGACCGATCGGCATCGTCGACGAGGCCGGTGGGGCTTGAGTCGACCCGGGGAAATCCAGCGGCCGTCAACGGTGTGACCAGAGGGCCGTAGGCCGCGGGGTCGTGCAGAACCAGCCCGAGGTCGACCCGGGCGCGGGCGGGCGATGCGGCGGGAGCTGCCGCCCGATCGGTCCTGTCGACCGGGCGTACCTCAACATTGCCGGCCGCGGCCGACACGCGTGCGGCCAGCCGGCGGACGGCGGCGTCGTGGTTGACCTCCGGTGGTGACGCAGCGACGTGCCCGACCGCGGGGTGGCCCAGCCGGGTGTTGGACTCGAACGGCACGAGTCGGTCCGCCCACAGCTTCTTGGCTGCGGCGACCAGTTCAGTCAGTTCACCGTCGTTGACCTGCACCACGTCGCACAACGGCGCGCGCGCGGCGTCGGTCAGTTGTGCAGCCATCCGGGCCCGGGCGTCGTCCTCGGTCAACCCTCGGGCGATCAATCGTCGGATCCGAAGTTCCGGATCGGCCCGGACACCCACCACCAGGTGGTACGACGCGGCCGCGGCCATGGTCACCAGCAACGGAATATCGTTCACCACCACGGCCTCGGCGGGGGCCTGCTCCCGGAGCCGGTCGAACTCGGCGCGGACCAGCGGATGGACGATGCCCTCGACGGTCGCCCGCGCCCCGGGATCGGAGAAGATAAGCCGAGCTAGCGCCGGGCGATCCAGCGCGCCGTCGGTGGTGAGCAACCCTCTGCCGAAAGCTGCGGCGATCGCGGCCACCCCCGACGTGCCCGGGGCCACGGCGTCGCGGGCCAACCGGTCAGAGTCGATGACGACGGCGCCCAGATCGCCGAAGGCTCCACTGACCGTGGACTTGCCGGAGCCGATGCCCCCGGTCACCGCGACGGTGATCACGTCGTGCTGGTCCTTCCTGGTTGCACCAAGCCACGCCTGCGACACGCGGCGCCGGGTCCGGTCCGCCGCCGCGCCGGAACCGTACGGTCAGACCAAAGAATCAGGCACCGCGCGAGCAGAGATCGCCCACCAGCGCACAATCGGAACGAGGAACCGTGAGCATTCATCGGATCATGCCTGTCGTCAGCGGCCGGCACCGACTCGGCCGACCAGGGCTGATCCCGGTCACCGCCCTGGTCGCGGTGGCGCGCCGGAGCCTACTGATGTCCTGGTTCCGACCGGGCAGGCACCGGCGCCCGGCCATCCGGCCGAGCGCCGCCGTTGCCCCGGTGCAGCGGGGCCTGGTTCCGGCAGCGAGCTGAACCGGCCCCCGGCCTGCAAACCCCGCCCGGTCATTGCGGGCTGGTCAGCCCTTGAGAATCCTGGCCAACACCGCCTCGGCCAGCGGAGGTAGGCCCGCCTGCAGAGCCGGCGGGTCGACCGGAGTTGATGTGGCGATGGCCATGGTCCAGTTGTCGTACGCCATGATGATCAGCCCGCCGTCCCGCAACGCGACGGTCGCCGGGTAGCCGCTGACCGTGACTGGGGTGACCTGCCCGCTGTTGTCGGCCTCGTTCTGCACCGTGACGTCGACCTGCTTCTGCGCGGCAGTGGGGTCGGTGTACGTGGTCAGCGCAATGGTGAACGCCCCGGATTTGCGGTCCGGCGCCAGGCCGTAGAGGCACCGCACCCGGCCCGTTTGTCCGCGGTCGGCGTTGACCTCGGCGACGTTGATCTTCAACCGGTCGTTGGGTACGTCCGCATTCAGGATCTTCTTGAGGTCGGCCGCGCTGAGGATCGCCGCGCAGTCCGCCTTCAACGGGTCAACCACCACGAACGGGGCTGGGGCCACCGCGCTGGGCGACGGCGACGCGGCCGCCGATTCCCCGCTGACCGGTGCGCCACTGACCGATTCCCCGCTGAGCGGTGCGCCGCTGGCGGCGGAACCGCTCGCCACGGAGTCGCTACCTGGCGCCGCACTGCCTGCACTGTCCGAGGTACCGCCGGATGTCGCGCCGCTGGCGTCGGCCGAACCCGAGGCATCAGCGCCACTGGAGACGGTGACCACCACGGTGCGTTTGGCCCCCGTGTCGGAGCTGCATGCTGAAATGAGAAGGGCCCCGGCCATCGCCGCGGCGAGCACATGGTGACGTCGCATGTGTTTACCGTAATGGTCGCGGGTGAGGCTTCCGGGCACCGCCACGGGCGGCGGCCAGGCGTGTTCGAACCGAAACAAACAGCAGGGCCGTCACCCGAACTGGTGACGGCCCTGCTGATGGATCAATGGTGCTGCCGACGGCCCGGCTTGACGGTCAGCTACCCGCGAGCCGCTCCCGCAACGCAGCCAACTGCTGATCGTTGACCAGTGAGCCGGACGGGGTCTCCGGATCGTCGGCCGGTGCCGCGGTGTCCGAGGAGTAATTGCTCGGCTCCGCGGCCTCGGCGTCGGCAACCTGAGCCGCGGCGATCTGCTTGAGGTGGGACTCGTAGACCGCATGGGCCTCCGAGTACTGCTTCTCCCATGCCTCCCGCTGGGTGTCGAAACCCTCGAGCCACTCGCCACTTTCGACGTCGAAGCCCTCCGGCGGGACGAAGTTGTTGTTGTCGTCGTAGTGGTCGACAACGCCGTACTGCGCGCGCACCTCGTCGAACTCGGTCTCGGTGGTGATGCCCTCGTTGGCCTGCTTGAGCGACAACGAGATCCGCCGGCGCTCCAGGTCGATGTCGATGACCCGGACGAAGATCTCGTCGTCGACCGTGACCACCTGCTCGGGGATCTCCACGTGCCGACCGGCCAGCTCGGAGATGTGCACCAGGCCCTCGATGCCGTCGTAGACGCGGACGAACGCGCCGAACGGAACCAGCTTGGTGACCTTGCCGGGCACGACCTGGCCGATGGCGTGGGTCCGGGCGAAGTGCCGCCACGGATCCTCCTGGGTCGCCTTCAGCGACAGCGAAACACGTTCGCGGTCCATGTCGACGTCCAGCACCTCGACGGTGACCTCCTGGCCAACCTCGACGACCTCGCTCGGGTGGTCAATGTGCTTCCAGGACAGCTCGGAGACGTGCACCAGACCGTCGACCCCGCCGAGATCGACGAACGCGCCGAAGTTGACGATCGAGGACACGACGCCCTTGCGGACCTGACCCTTGCCCAGCTGGTTGAGGAACTCGCTGCGCACCTCGGACTGGGTCTGCTCCAGCCACTGCCGGCGGGACAGCACCACGTTGTTGCGGTTCTTGTCCAGCTCGATGATCTTGGCGTCGAGCTGCCGGCCGACGTAGGGCAACAGGTCCCGAACGCGGCGCATCTCGACCAGCGAGGCCGGGAGGAAGCCGCGCAGCCCGATGTCCAGGATGAGGCCGCCCTTGACGACCTCGATGACGGTGCCGGAGACGACGCCGTCCTCTTCCTTGATCTTCTCGATCGTGCCCCAGGCCCGCTCGTATTGAGCGCGCTTCTTGGACAGGATGAGGCGGCCTTCCTTGTCCTCCTTCTGCAGGACCAGGGCCTCGACGTGCTCGCCGATCGAGACGACTTCGCTCGGATCGACATCGTGCTTGATGGACAGCTCACGAGAGGGGATGACACCCTCGGTCTTGTAGCCGATGTCGAGCAGGACCTCGTCGCGGTCGACCTTGACGATGGTTCCCTCGACGATGTCGCCATCGTTGAAGTACTTGATGGTCAGATCGATGGCAGCGAGGAAGTCCTCGGCCGACCCGATGTCGTTGATCGCGACCTGCGGGGCGGTGACGGTAGGGGTGGACATGTGGTGGGGTACTCCGGAGGGGGACTCGGGTCAGAACCTGGCAGGACCCTGACGGGCAGCTGGCCGGGCTCGAAGCTGGGCGGTACGGCGTGGGTCGGGTGACGACCGCCAGCGCGACACCGTACCCAGAGAAATAGCCTCTTTGGGATGGTGTCTATCAGTGACGTGGCCGGACGTGTACTGCCTGCTCCATTCCGAGGCAGCACAGACCCACAGCGCGCAGTCCAGCCTACGGCATGATGCCCCGAACGGGTAAACCACCTGTGATCATCCCCGGGCCGACGGGTCGAGGGTCCGGCGAACCGGCCGGGCGAGTGTCAGATGCCCAGCCTGCCGCGGATGGCCGGGTACAGGCTCTCCGGCAGCCCATCCATACCAAGGTAGGCACCGAGCCAGTCCGGCTCGTGCAGCCAGGCGTGGTAGCTGTCCGCGATGGTCACCCCGTGCGCCGGCCGGTCCAGGACCGTCACCGGGTCACCCGCCCGGACATCGCCCGGCCGGACCACCCGCAGGTACGCTCCCGGCCGCCGTTCGGCGCCGAAGCGTTTCACCCACCGGGGCTCACCCATCTTCGCCTGGAAGGTGGCGCACGGGATCCGACCGAAAGTGATCTGCAGAACCAGATCCGCCCCGATCTGCCAGGTCTCACCCAGGACGGCGCCGTTGACGTCCAGGCCCTCGGTCGTCAGGTTCTCACCGAACAGGCCGCTGAGCAGCTCGCGGCCCAGTTCGCGTTCCCACCAGTCGTAGTCCTCCCGGGCATAGGCGTACACGGCCTGATCGTCGCCGCCGTGGTGCTCGACGTCGAAGATCTGGTCGCCGACCAGCCCGCTGTGCAGGCCGGTCCGTTTCGGGCCCGGGGCGCGGACTGCGACCGGGTGGTCGACCGGTTGCTTGTTGATCCCGGTCAGGCTGACGCGCTTGGCGGTGCTCGGCTCCGGGACGGCGAGATTGACCTGCAGGACGGTGGCTGCGCTCATGACGAGACTCCATCAGCGAAGATGACGCCGTGACAACTTCTTTGCCCGACACGCCCGTCATCGGGCTTGGCCCGACCCGCCCCAGGTTGCGGGGTGCGGACCAGACGGTGTCCCGGGCGGCGAACCGCCGGTGGTGGGACGCGGATGCAGCCGCCTACCACGCAGAGCACGGGCAGTTCCTGGGCGACGCCGACCTGGTGTGGTGCCCGGAGAACCTCCGGGAGACCGACGCCCGCCTGCTCGGCGATGTCCGTGGACGTCGGGTGCTGGAGGTGGGCAGCGGTTCGGCGCCGTGCGCCCGCTACCTCGCCCGTGCCGGTGCCGAGGTCGTCGCGTTCGACCTGTCCGCCGGAATGCTCGGCTACGCCCAGGCCGGGGCGGCGCGAACCGGGATAACGGTGCCGCTGGTGCAGGCCGACGTTTGCCAACTGCCGTTCGGCGAGAACAGTTTCGATCTGGCGTTCTCGGCGTTCGGGGCCATCCCGTTCGTCGCGGATTCGGCATTGGCCATGCGGGAGGTGGCCCGGGTGCTGCGGCCCGGTGGCCGGTGGGTGTTCTCGGTGACCCACCCGATGCGCTGGGCGTTCCCCGATGACCCGGGACCGGCCGGGCTCACCGTCATCGGCTCCTATTTCGACCGCTCCCCCTACGTCGAGGTCGACACGGACAGCGTGCCGGCCTACGTCGAACACCACCGGACGATGGGCGACCGGATCCGGGAACTGATTGCGGCCGGCTTTGTGCTGACCGACGTCATCGAACCCGAGTGGCCGGACAACTTCGTGGGAACCTGGGGGCAGTGGTCGCCGGAGCGCGGCGCGATGTTCCCCGGGACCGCGATTTTCCTCTCGCACCTGCCCGGCTGATCGGCCCTTACTGGATGTAGCCGCCCTGCCCCGGTGCCCCATATGCCCCGCCGCCCTGCCCCGGTGCCCCATATGCCCCGCCGCCCTGCCCCGGTGCCCCATATGCTCCGCCGCCCTGCCCCGGTCCCCCGTACGCCCCGCCGCCCTGACTTGCGCCGCCCTGACTTGTTCGTTGGACGTGGTTTGCCCACTCCCGCAACTCACGCAGCTCGCGCTGGATCGGCCACTCCTTGTACGCGAAGACCAACAGCATGACGACGTTGACGATCGGCACGATCATGATCAACACCCACCACCCGGAGTAACCGGCACGGGTAATGATCTTGATGTATGCGATGACGAACACCAGCCAGATCGCCACGGAGATCACCCCGATGAGCACGATCAGACCGGTGCTCACGGTGCCGTTGGTGTTCATGACGTTCCCCATTCGCGTCGGTCGGCAGCCGCCCCCGGCAGCATGCACAGAGCGTAATGAATCGCTGCAACGCGTGTTGTCCCTGGGGTGCGGTCGGTGGACGCGCTGTCAGTGGGCTGCGGCGTCCCAGTTCAACCCGTACCCGATCGACACCTCCAACGGCACCGCGAGCGGGTAGGCACCCGCCATCTCTTCGCGGAGCACGACCGTCATCGCCTCCTGCTCGCCGTCGACCACTTCACAGACCAGTTCGTCGTGCACCTGCAGCAGCATCTTCGACTCGAGCCCCTCCTGCTGGATCCGGCGGTGCACACCCAGCATGGCCACCTTGATGATGTCGGCGGCGCTGCCCTGGATCGGTGCGTTCAGCGCGGCCCGTTCGGCCATCTCCCGCTTCTGCCGGTTGTCGCTGGTCAGGTCGGGGACGTACCGGCGGCGTCCGAACACCGTCTCGGTGTACCCGTCGGTCCGGGCCTGCGCGACCGTCCGGCGCAGATAGTCCCGGACCCCGCCAAACCGTGAGAAATACGCCTCCATCTGCTCTTTCGCATCGTCCACGGAGATCTTCAGCTGCCCGGACAGCCCGAACGCGGACAACCCGTAGGCCAGCCCGTAGGACATGGCCTTGATTCGCCGGCGCAGCTCAGGGGTCACCGCCTCGGCAGGCACCCCGAACGCCCGGACGGCGACCGCGGTATGCAGGTCCTCCCCGGAGTGAAAGGCCTCGATCAGCCCGGCGTCCTCGGACAGGGTGGCCATGATCCGCATCTCGATCTGCGAATAGTCGGCGGTCAGCAGCACCCGGGCATTCTTTCCGGGGATGAACGCCCGCCGGATCTGCCGGCCTTCGTCGGTGCGGATCGGGATGTTCTGCAGGTTCGGTTCGGTGCTGGACAGCCGCCCCGTCGCCGCCACCGTCTGCTGGTAGGTGGTGTGGATCCGGCCGTCGTCGCTGACGGATTTGCGCAGCCCCTCCACCGTGGTCTTGAGCCGGGTGACGTCCCGGTGCCGCAGCAGGTGCGTGAGGAACGGGTGACCGGTCTGCTCATGCAGGTTCACCAGCGCGTCTGCGTCGGTGGTGTATCCCGTCTTGGTGCGCTTGGTCTTGGGCATGCCCAGCTCGTCGAATAGCACCACCTGCAACTGTTTGGGCGAGCCGAGGTTCACCTCCTTGCCGATCTCGGCGTACGCGGCTCTGGCCGCGGTCTCCGCCTCGGCGGCGAAGGTGGACTGCAGGTCGTCGAGGTAGTCGACGTCCACGGCGATGCCGTCCCGCTCCATCACCCCGAGCACCGTCATCACCGGGAGCTCCATGTCGGCGAGCAGCGCGCGTTGGCCGAGCGACTCCAGGTGCTCCTCCAACGCGCCGGCGAGGTCGATGATGGCCCGGGCCTTGATCATGTCCCTGGTGTCGACGGACCTGGCATCGTCGGCGTCCTCGTCCGGGATCAATGACAGTTGCTGCTCGGCGTTGACACTGTGATCCGGGTCGAGGGTCCGATGCAGGTACCGCTGGACCAGGTCGTTCAGGTCGAAGGTGACCTGCCCCGGGCGGGCCAGGTAGGCGGCCAGCGCGGTGTCGCAGGCAATGCCGTCCACCGGCCAGCCGCGCATGACCAGCGCGTTGATCGCCGGTTTCAGGTCGTGCCCCACCTTGGTCGGGGTGGGATCCGCGAGCCACCCGCCGAGGGCCGCCTCGTCGTCGGGATCGGCGCCGACGACGTCCACCACCGCCGCCGCCCCGTCCGCGGCTGCCAGCGCCAGGGTGTGCACGTCGCCGCCGTCGGGTGCCCAGGTCCCCCGGACCACTAGCCCGACGCGGTCGGTCGCGTGCCGCTCCAGCCAGGCCCGGACCGAGCCCGGCGCCAGCCGGGACCCGGCCACCTCGAAGCCCTCCGTGCTGGTCTCGTCCTCCTGAACGAACGTTTCCAGCAGCCGCTCCCGGAGCACCCGGAACTGCAGATCGTCGAAGATCCGGTGGACGGCCTCCCGGTCGTAGGGCAGGGCCGGAAAATCGGTCGCCGGGTCCTCGTCCACCGGCACTTCCCGGACCAGCTCGGTTAGCCGGCGGTTCATCAGCACGCTCGGCAGGGCCTCTCGGAGCGCATCACCGACCTTGCCGCGTACCTCGTCGACCCGGTCGACGAGCGAGGTGAGGCTGCCGAACTCGCGGATCCATTTTGCCGCGGTCTTCTCCCCCACCCCCGGGATGCCCGGCAGGTTGTCCGATGGGTCACCACGCAGCGCGGCGTAATCCGGGTACTGCAGCGGCGTGAGCCCGTACTTGGCCTCCACCTCCTGCGGGGTGAACCTGGTCAGCTCGGACACCCCGCGGCGCGGGTAGAGCACCGTCACCTGATCCGAGACCAGTTGCAGCGCATCGCGATCGCCGGTGCAGATGCGGACGTCCAGGCCCTCGGCGACGGCCCGCACGGCCAGCGTGGCGATGACGTCGTCGGCCTCGTAGTTCTCTGCCGTCACGGTCGGGATGCGCAGCGCCGCCAGGACTTCCTTGATCAGGTCGATCTGACCGTTGAACTCCGACGGCGACGACGACCGGTTCGCCTTGTACTCCACGAACTCGTCCCGCCGCCAGGTCTGCCGGGACAGGTCGAAGGCCACGGCCACATGGGTGGGCCGCTCGTCCCGCAACAGGTTGATCAGCATGGAGGTGAAGCCGTAGACGGCGTTGGTGAACTGCCCGGTGGTGGTCGAGAAATTCTCCGCCGGCAGTGCATGGAACGCCCGGTAGGCCAGCGAATGGCCATCCATCAGCAGCAGGGTCGGGTGGTCTCCCGCAGTCATCGTTGAACTTGCCGTCATCGTTGAACTCACGCGGCCGAGTCTAGGGTCAGGGTCCGACAGTCCCCGCCTACGACCGGCGGCCTTCGTCGGCACCCGGACTGACCACTCGACGCCCCCGGAGAACCTCATGAACGCAACCCCAGGACCGGCCGGAATGCGCGCCCTGCTGGCACTGCCGCAACCACCGGACCCAGCCGCTGTACTCGGGATCGTGCAGCAGATGCGCGGCGAACTCGGGGAGAAGCTGGGCATCGAAGTCACGGAGTTCACCCCGGAACGCGTCGTGGCAACGATGCCGGTGGCCGGCAACCGGCAGCCATTTGGCCTGCTGCACGGCGGCGCCAGCGCCGCGCTGGCCGAGACCATGGGCTCGTTCCACGGCTCGCTGGTCGGTGCCGGGAAGGCACCGCTGGGAATCGAGCTCAGCTGTACTCATCACCGCTCGGCGAAAGACGGTGTGGTGACGGCGGTGTCGGTGCCGGTGCACGTGGGGCGCACGCTGTGCACGTTCGAGATCGTGATCACCGACGACGCGGGCCGGCGGATCTGCACCGCCAGGCTGACGGTGCTGATGCGGGATCTGGCGGGCTAGGCCCCGTTCGTCCCGCGCCCCGCCTCTGACGCGTACCGCATCCGCATCCGCCTCGGACGCGTACCGCACCCCGCATCCGGCGCACCCCGCCTCGGACGCGTACCGCACCCCGCATCCGCCTCGGACGCGTACCGCACCCCGCATCCGGCGCACCCCGCCTCGGACGCGTACCGCACCCCGCACCCGGCCCCCGCCGCTGCCCCTGCTCCTGCCGACCCCCCCTGCCGAACCCTCCCCCTGCCGAACCCTCCCAGTGTTGATCATGACGAACTCTGCGCGACACACCGACGACACGCCGAAAACGCAGCAGAGATTACCATGATCAACTTCATTTTGGACCTAGCAACCAGGCGACCGAGCACTCACCCCCTGCATTTGTGCACATACCGCGCTCGCGTCCACATTGGCCGCGCTCGACTCGACGGGGTGTACCTGCCGAGCAACCGTTGCTGGCATGGACTGGCCGTCAAACGCGCCGCAGGAACCGTCGAACGCGCTGCAAGAACCGCGCGCGTGGACAAGTCGCGACCTGCGGGCGGGAAGCCATTGGCGTTCGGCGCAGCAACTCGTGGTGAGCGATCAATTGGTTCACTGCTGGCGGGGTGCCTACTTCACGAACGGCTCAGACCTGCTGACTCGCCTACAAGCGTTGCAACTGGCCGTCGGCGTTCCGCTGATTGCCTGCCATTGTTCGGCTGCCGCATTGCATGGCTTCGGCGTCCTTGACGACGGTCGGCTGCATGTGACCGCGGCGGACGGCAGGTCGCTCCGACGTCGCAGCGGGGTGGTGATGCATCAATGGGTCCCGCGACATGACCTTGCCCCGTTGGACGGGTTTCGGGCAACCGCGGCGGCGGATACCGCCGTCGACATCGCCTGCACAAGTTCAGAAATTGATCTGCTAGCCGTCTTGGACGCCGCGATGCAGGTCGGAGTCAGCCGAGCGGACCTCCTCCGCGCAGTCGAGTCTGCAAGGGGTCGCCGCGGAATTACGAAGGTCAAGACCTGGATCCTCCACGCCGACCCCCGAGCTCAATCGCCCATGGAGTCACGTACGCGTTACCGGGTCGTCGCAGCAGGCTTGCCGATACCTGGCCTTCAGGTGCGCGTGGACGTGCCCGGCGGCGTTCGCTACCTCGACCTGGGATGGCGCCGGAAACGGGTCGGCCTGGAGTTCGACGGCGAGGAATTCGACACCGGAGACGGCCGAATGGCTCGGGACCGTCAACGTCACAATGAGCTGATGGGGGAAGGATGGACCATCGTGTACGCCACCGCGGTCGACGTCTTCCGGTACCCCGAGTCTTTCTTGGCGCGGCTGCGTGCGTTGCTGGCCTGAGTTGTCGGCCCGGGCCCGGGCCTGAGTTGTCGGCCCGGGCCCGGCCGCCGACGATCCCGGCTACCGCCGCCGAACGCGACGTATTCCCGAACTGATCATGACGTTCTCTGTCGGACACGCCGACGACACGCCGAAAACGCAGCAGAGATTGCCATGATCAACATCGAAGGCTACCCGCTGGGGGCTGCCCGCTGGCGGGCTGCCCGCTGGCGGGCTGCCCGCTGAAGGCTGCCGGCTGACGCGCCAGCAACGACGTCAGGCCGGTAGGCGGTGCTGAGCCGCCAAGCGGTCAGGCGACACCCAGATACGCCTCTTTGATCGCGGGATCAGCCAGCAGCTCGGGGCCGGGGCCGGACTTGACGACCTCACCGGTCTCCAGAATGTACGCCCGGTCGGACCGCGAAAGTGCCTGTTGCGCATTCTGTTCCACCAGCAGGATGGTCACTCCGGTGGCGTTGATCTCGGTGATGATCCGGAAGATCTGCTGGATCATCATGGGGGCCAGGCCCATCGACGGTTCATCCAGCAGCAACACCTGGGGGCGGGCCATCAGTGCCCGGCCAATCGCCACCATCTGCTGTTCACCGCCCGACAGCGTGCCGCCGAATTGGGTGCGCCGTTCCAGCAGCCGGGGGAACAGCTCGAACACCCGGTCAAGCGTGGCCTTGTATTCGGCCTTGGTGGCGAACTTGCGGCCGTAGTGCCCCATGTCCAGGTTCTCCTGGACGGACATCCCGGGGAACACCCCACGGCCCTCCGGTGCCTGGACGATGCCGGCCAGCACCCGCTGATGGGCCTTCATCCGGGTGATGTCCTTGCCGTTGAATAAGATCGACCCCCGGGTCAACGGCCTGATGCCGGAGATGGCCCGCATGGTGGTGGTCTTGCCGGCCCCGTTGGCGCCGATCAGGGTGACCAACTCGCCGTCCTCGACGGACAGCGAAATACCGTGCAGCGCTTCGATTCTGCCGTAGTTGACCGTCATGTCTTTGATCTCAAGCAGTGGCATCGTCGGGCACCCCCAGGTAGGCGGCGATCACCGCGGGATTGTCGCGGATCTCCGACGGAACACCCTCGGCGATCTTCTTGCCGAACTCCAGCACCACGATCCGGTCGGTCACACCCATCACCAGCCGCATGTCGTGCTCGATCAGCAGCACCGTGTACCCGTCGGAGCGGATCTTGCGGATCAGGTCCATCAACGCGGCCTTCTCGGCCGGGTTGAACCCGGCGGCCGGCTCGTCCAGGCACAGTAGTTTCGGTTCGGTCGCCAGCGCCCGCGCGATCTCCAACCGGCGCTGGTCGCCGTACGGCAGGTTCCGGGCTTTCTCGGTGGCCCGACCGCCGACGCCGACGAACTCCAGCAGCGCCATCCCGCGGTCAATGGCATCCCGCTCTTCCAGCCGGTGCCGGGGCACCCGGAACGTCGCACCTGGCACGGACGTCTTGTGCCGGGCGTCGGTGCCCACCACCACGTTCTCCAACGCGGTCATCTCGCCGAACAGCCGGATGTTCTGGAACGTCCTGGCGATGCCGAGCCGGGTGATCTGATTCCGCTTGAGCTTGGCCAGGACCTGGTGATCGAACGTCACGGTCCCCGACGTGGGCCGGTACACCCCGGTCATCGCATTGAAGCAGGTGGTCTTGCCGGCCCCGTTCGGGCCGATCAGACCGAGGATCTCGCCGCGGTTGATGGTGAAGGTGACCTCGTTCAGCGCCGTCAGGCCACCGAACTTGACCGTCACCTTGTCCAGCTGCACCAGCGGTTCGCCGACCTTGGTGTCGATGTCCCTGGTGGGGGCGACGATCTCGGCGACCACCTCAGGGTCGGCCAGTTCCGGCATCACATCGGCAACGTCGACCGTGACCGCGTCGTCGAGAACGGCCGGCCCGGGTGCCTTGTCGTCGAAGGTGTCCTCCGACAGGTGCCGGAACTCCTCGCCGACCTCGGCCCCGGCCTCGATGCCGCCCGGGTTGTGCGCGGACTCCGAGTCGCGACTCATGTGCCCACCGCTCATTTGCCCACCTCTACCGGCTCGTGCTGGCGGCGGCGCGCCGCGACGAACAACTGCCGGCCGTAGGTGAGCAACTTCTGCCGAACCGGGATCAGGCCCTGCGGCCGGAAGATCATCAGCACCATCAACGCCAACCCGAAGAACAAATATTTGTATTCGGCGATCTGACTGCCGTTGACCGGAATTCCGAAGATTTCAGTCCGGCCGAGGAAAAAGTTCGGCAGGTACACGATGATGAACGCGCCGAGGATGACGCCCAGCTTGTTGCCCTGCCCGCCCAGCACCACCGCGCACAGGAACAGCACCGAGTTGACAACGTTGAAGTTGGTCGGCACCACGAACTGCACCTGGCCCGCATACAGCGCGCCGGACATACCGCCGATCATGGCGCCGATCACGAACGCCCACAGCTTGAATTTGAAGGTCGGCACACCCATGATCTCGGCGGCGTCCTCGTCCTCCCGAATCGCCACCCAGGCCCGCCCCACCCGCGACCGTTCGAGGTTCCCGACGAACAGCAGCACCAGGATGATCAACACCAGGGAGAGCCAGAACCACCACACCCCGGCGTTGAGTGTCTTGCCCACATTGCCGGCGGAGAACACCCCGAGCGGGAAGTCCGAGGTGACGCCGACCCGTGGGTAGGCGACCTGGGACAGACCCCGGCCGCCGCCGGTAATCTCGTCGAGGTTGTCGGCCAGCAATCGGACGATCTCGCCGAACCCGAGGGTGACGATGGCCAGGTAGTCCCCGCGCAACCGCAGCGTCGGGGAACCGAGGATGAGGCCGGAGATCGCGGTGATCGCCATCGCGACCGGCAGCAACGCCAGCCATGCCCAGTCCGAGGACAGCCACCCGTTCGGCCCGGTCTGGTTCCATGGGCTGTTCGGGCTGGTCAGCAGGGCAACGGTGTAGGCGCCGACCGCGTAGAAACCGACGTAACCCAGATCCAGCAACCCGGCTTGACCGACCACGACGTTGAGCCCGATGGCAATCAGGGCGTACATCCCGAACTGCGCCATCACGGCACCGAAGTTGGTGCCCTGGGTCGTCAGGACGGGAATGTTCAGCAGCGGCAGCAGCGCCAGCAACAGGATGAACGGTGCGCCGACCGCCCACTGGGCCGGCCGGGACAACGCGTTCCACCAACTCCGGAACCGGTCCCCCACACCGCCTTTGGCGCGTTGGTCGAACGAGGGGCTGCTCATACCCGCGCCCTCCCCAGGGTCTCGCCGAGGATGCCGGTGGGCCGGAACATCAGGATCAGGATCAGTAGCACGAAGGCCACCACGTCGCGCCAGCCCGTACCGAACAGCACCTGACCGTAGTTCTCCATCACGCCCAGGATCAGCCCGCCGAGCAGCGCGCCACGGAGGTTACCGATGCCGCCGAGCACCGCGGCGCAGAACGCCTTGATCCCCAGGATGAAGCCACCGGAGAAGATGATCCCGTTGGGCACCCGCAGCGTGTAGAGCAGGGCGGCAGCGCCGGCCAGCATGCCCCCGATGAGGAACGTCAGGATGATGACGCGTTCCCGGCTGACCCCCATCAGGGTCGCGGTGGTCGGATCCTGCGCCACCGCCCGGATGCCGCGGCCGAACTTGGTGCGGTTGACGAAGATCTCTGTGCCAAGTGCCAGCAGGAAGGCGGCCACCAGAATGATCAGGGTGATGTTCGTGACGGAGGCACCGAAGATTTTGAACTGTTCCTGAGGCGCGACCAACCGGATGGGTACCTGGGCGTTCACTCCGCCCAGGTCGTTACCGGTGAGCTGCGGCAGCACGTAGTGCACGAATTCCTGCAGGACGAAGGACGCGCCGATCGCGGTGATCAGGAAGACCAAGGACGGTGCGTTGCGTTTGCGCAGCGGCCGGTAGGCAAGGCGTTCCAACCCCACCGCGGCGCCGCCGGACACCGCCATTCCGCCGATCAATGCGATCCCCAGGAACAGGATCGTCATCAGCGTGCCCTCGGTGTACACGTTGCCGCTGGCCGAGAAACCCAGCAGCATCAGCACCGCATACTGCCCGAACATCCCGAGCATGAAGATTTCCGAGTGCGCGAAGTTGATCAGTCGGAGCACGCCGTACACGAGCGTGTATCCGACCGCCACCAGGGCGTAGATCGCGCCGTAGGCCAACCCGTCGATGGTCAGCTGCCAGAAATTCTTGGCCAGCCCGTCGACGTTGAAGTTGATCGGTGGTGCGGCGAACCACAGGCTGTGGGCCAGCTGACCCGTCATCGTGCTCCTTCGTGCCCGGTACCGGCAGGCTCAGTACAGGGATCGTCGTCCGACAGTGCTCGTCGCGCCCAACGGCGGACGACCGGAGGCCCACACGAACGTGGACCCCCGGCCGTCTGCGGGGAACTACTGGACCTTGTAGATCCAGATCAGCGAGGACGACAGCTCGCCAGTCGCGTCCCACTTGTACTGGCGGGCAAGACCAAGACCGTCGTAGCTCTTGACGAAGTTGACCAGCCCGGCCCGATCGGTGATGCCGGAATCGATACCGGCCAGCATGATCGTGGTCAGGTCGTAGCCCTCGGTGGAGTACACGCCCGGGTCAGCGTTGTTCATCGCCTTGTACTCAGTCTTGTACGCATCCGGTGCCGGCCCACACGGGCAGGACAGGATGGCATCCTTGGAGGACGATCCGGCCTGGCTGACGAACTGGGGATCGTTCGAACCGTCCGCGGAGACGAAGGTCGCGGTGACCCCGCCGTCCCGCAGCTGCTGCACCATCGGCGCGGCCTCGGCGTAGTACCCGGCATAGAAGACGGCGTCCGGCGCCTCACCCTTGATCAGCTGGGCGGCGGCGGAGAAGTCCTTGTCACCCGTCTTGACCTTTGCGCCACAGTTGGCATCGGCTGCATCACCCAGACCCGCTGTGATGGTCTCGGCCAGCCCGACGCCATAGTCGGAGTTGTCCTGGACGACGCAGACCTTCTTGTAGCCAAGGGTTTTGACCATGTAGTTCGCCACGGCAGGGCCCTGCACAGCGTCGTTGGCCAGCCCACGGAAGAACGTGGTCCAGCCGTTGGTGGTCAGCGCCGGGTTGGTCGCCGACGCCGTCAGCGACAGCAGGTTGGCCTGCAGGAAGATCGCCCCGGTCGCCTTGGTCTCGCCGGAGAAGGCCGGTCCGAGCAGGCCGATGACGTTGGTGTCGCCGACGATCTGCGGCGCCACCTGGGTGGCCTTCTGCGGGTCACCCTCGGTGTCGAACTGCTTGAGCTGCACCTGGCAGTTGGCGTTGGCCTTGTTGTGCTTGTCGATCGCGACCTTGGCACCGTCGAGGATGTTGATGCCCAACGCTGCGTTCGGGCCGGTCAGGGCGCCCGCCATCGCGATGGTGGTGGTGGCCGGGCAGGTTGCCGAGCCCTTTCCGGCGGGGTCGACCGGCGTTCCGGCGGCCGCGACGGGCACCTCCTTGCCGTCCTTGTCGATCTGCACCTGCGCCTTGATTTGCAGCGCACCGCCGGATGCGGGCGCTTCCGACCCGGAGGCCTTTACCGACCCGGACGCGGCTGAGCTACCGGAGGCGGCGGCTCCGCCTGCGGCCGCCGAACTCGACGAACTGCTGGATCCACTGTCCGTGGATTTCGAACCACAGGCCGCCAACGTCAGGGTGGCAACTGCCACCAGGACGAGGGCGGGTCGCATCGAACGTCGATGCACTGGCCACCTCCGAAGAATCTGTTCACCGGATGTATTCCCCGGTCGCGCCGACGACGCCGGACACGCGGGGAACCTATCCCACGAATGGCGCAACCTGGCGCATTGGCATGGCCTCGTAACCAAACTGCGACACGGCCCGTCACCGAAGCGCCCACCGGCGTGTCGGCGAGGCGGATGCACGCCGCTGACCTGCGGTGACTCCCGCGTTATGACTGTCAGTAATGGGCGATCGGAATCGGTAGCCGGCAATGACCGCGCTCAACCCGCTTTTTGCGGTGCAATCTCCGGCCAGACAGGCAATCGACCGAACATCCTCCGGTGAGTCTGCCGAATCAGTCCGCTGGTCGAATGCCGCGGTTCACCGACCGGTGATCTTGCCGAACCCCGAACCGCCGTTCAGCTCTTGGCCGACAAGCCCTCCAGGACCGCACCGGCGACCGCCTGCATGGAGGTCCGCCGGTCCATCGCCGTGCGCTGGATCCATCGGAAAGCCTCCGGCTCGGTCATCTTCTGGTGCGTCATCAGCAGCCCTTTGGCCCGGTCGATCACCTTGCGTGCCTCGAACCGCTGGGTGATGTCGGCGACCTCGGCCCGGAGCGCGGCGGTCTCGGCGTACCGGGCAACTGCGAGCTCGATGGCCGGCAACAGGTCGGCCTTGGAGAACGGCTTGACCAGGTAGGCCATCGCGCCGGCGTCCCTGGCCCGTTCGATCAGCTCCCGCTGGGAGAACGCGGTCAGGATGACCACGGGGGCGATCTGTTCCGCGACGATCTCGCCGGCCGCGTCGATGCCGTCCTTCTTCGGCATCTTCACGTCGAGGATGACCAGGTCGGGCCGCAGTTCGGTGGCCATCGCCACCGCCTGCTCCCCGTCGACTGCCTGGCCAACGACCTCGAAGCCTTCTTCGGCGAGCATTTCGGCCAGGTCGAGCCTGATCAGTGCCTCATCCTCGGCGATGAGTACCCGTTTCGAGGTCATCAGCCACCTCCTGGGTGCCGGTCGGTGCCAGGCCGATGGCCGCGGATCGGCCATGGTCCGGAGACAACCCTATCCGGGGAATGTGAACCGCAGGCTACGCAGCGTGCGCGCACCTGGGTGATCTACGACCCATCGGCCGTCTAGGATGGTCGATGCCCCGCGAGCGGGGCCTGCCCCCGTATCCCAATTGGCAGAGGAAGCGGATTCAAATCCCGCACAGTGTCAGTTCGAGTCTGACCGGGGGCACCAGCGCACCGCCAGTCCTGCTCGGACCGCGGCCGCTGCCGCGGCGACCGCCTCGCGACATCGCGGGGAAACCCCGATCATGTTGACGAACCCGTGCACCAGGTCGGTGTGCCGCTCCATCACCACCGGCACCCCGGCCGCCCGGAGCCGGCCGGCGAATGACTCCCCTTCGTCGCGCAGCGGATCGAAGCCGGCCGTCGCCAGGTACGTCGGCGGCATCCCGGACAGGTCCTCGGCCAGCAGGATGGACGCGCTGGGATCGGCTCGATCGACCCCCGGCGGCAGGTAGTGATCGCAGAACCAGGTGATGTCCTCGTCGGTCAGCAGAAAGTCTTTACCGAACAGCTCCCGCGACGCCGTTCGGTTGACCGCGTCGCATGCCGGATAGAACAACAGCAGGAACTCTGGCACGCGCTGGCCCGCCCGGGCCGCCAGGTACGCAGTGACCGCCGCCAGGTTCCCGCCGGCGCTGTCCCCGCCCAGGGCCACCGCGTCCGGGTCGGCACCGAGCCGGCGCGCCGCCGACCGGGCGAACCGGTAGGCCGTCGTCATATCGACAACGCCTGCCGGGAAGGGGTTCTCGGGCGCCAATCGGTAGGCCACGGCCAGCACCCGCACCCCGGCGTGCACCGCCAGGTACCGGCACACGGCGTCATGGCTGTCCAGGCCGCCGGTCACCCAGCCACCGCCGTGGGCGTACACCAGCAGCGGCGATCCGGCCGGCAACCCGGTCGGGGTGTACAGCCGGGCGGGCATCACGGGGTCTGTGGCAGAGGAATCAGCAGGGCGGGGAATCCAGATCGGGGTGACATCCACCCCGGCCAGGCGTCGTCCCCCGACCAACGCGGTGGCGATGTCGAGGTGCTCCCGGCGCCGATGCAGGGTTGACGCCGGAGTCCCCGCCGCCGTCATCCGCTCCAGCCGCAGCAACAGCTGCAGGTCTGGGTCCAGGCGCTGACCGTCGATGGTCACCGGGCGTCCGGCCATCGCCCGGCGCAGCCCCGCTGGCAGCAGCCGGTAGACCACCCGGATCACCAGCTCAAGTCCAATGGTGGACCGCACCGCCGGCAGGTGCAGCGCCATCAGGGGACCGGGACGGGTGCCGGTACCGACCGGGGCAGGTAACGGTCGAAAGGCTGGGGAGCCGCCGACCCGCAGGTCAGCCATTGCGGATCAGCCCGCTCCCGGCGCACCAGGACCTGCACGGGGTCGCCTGCTACGTCCAGGGTGACGACCACCTCCCGATCGTGACGCCCCGCCCCCGAAGTCGCGGCGTCAGATCCGTTGGACGCCAACGCATCCCACAGCACGGCGTCCCACGGCAGGCCTGGCCGCTGCAGATGAGCGTGCACCATGGCCGCTTGGACCGGCGGCGGGAACCCGACCCGACCACGAAGGTAACCACCGAGCACCGCACCTCGGTCGGTTGCGTCCGCGAGCGCGGCGGCCGCTGTCGTCGGGACCCGCCCGTACAACAGGCCCGAGGGCAGCACCAGCACGTTGGCGGCGAAGCGGTCACCTCCGACGTGCGAACACTCCCAGACCTGCCCGGGCCGCACCACGGCCAACGCTTCGACGACCGGTCGGCCGCGCATAGCGCAGCACGCGTCGTGCCGACCGTGAGCGCACACCGCGTACAGCGGCTCAATCTTGGTGGGCGGGGTCTCGGTGGGCGGGGTCCCGGTGGGCGCAGTCCCGGTGGGCGCGGGTCTCGGACTGGCAGCTCCGTCGGCGACGGCCCGCACGTCCACCGACAGCAGCTCGTCGTCCCGGTCGAACGTTCCCCACACCAACGCTTCCCGGCCGGGACGGCAGTCGGCCACCGCCCACGCGCGTGGTCCGTTCGGGACGGACCGGCCGGGCCGCCGGATGGCCAGCACCCGAACCCCGGCGCCCCCACAGCGCCGCACCAACCGCTGCGCGACGGACCTATCGAACCGGGAATCGATCAGCCCGCCCGGTCCCCACGGTCCGGGCTGTTCCACCAATAGGACCACTGCAGCCGGAAAGGCGGTGCCCAGCATGGGATCTGACCGACGGTCGGCCTCGGCGGCGCACCGCTCATCCCGATTGATGATTGCCGGGTTGACCGGAGGATCAGCCATCGTCAGGGGTCGGGTCAGCAGGCACCACGACGCCTTCGCGGAGGAGCCGCCTGGCCACCACCAGCTGTTCCTGCTCGTCCAGTCCTGGCAGTTCGGCAGGGCGAAAACCATCACCCGACATGGCATATCGGAGGGCCTCGGCGACGGCCGCCGGCCAGTTGACGGTCGAATCCACCGTGCGCAACAGGACCTGGTCCCCGACTTGATGCAGGCCCGGTGTCAGGCCGGGCCGCAGCACCAGGGCGGTGTCGGCGTGCAGGCCGGCCAACGCGGTGAGCTGCGCCAGCGGGGCCAGGGGGGCCGGCCGGACCAGATCGGAGCGCTGACCGGCGACCGTCCGGGCGACCGATTCCAACACTTCCGGTTCCGGGTCGGCGACCACCGCCGCGAGTCTTTTTGCCGCCGCTCTGAGGTGATCACTGAGCATCGTGCGGTCGCTGACGTCGATTCCCAGCGGGAGGGACCGACGCAGGTCCCGATCCCCTGCCGCGCCGGTGAGCAGCGCGGCGGCCAGGTCATACCCGGTCAACGGGTGCATGCCGACCGTCAGGTGGATGGACACCTCACCCTGGGCCACCGCAGAGTGCAGGAACCCTCGAGGCAGGTAGAGCGCGTCACCCGGGGTCAGCAGGGTGTCGATCAGGGCCGGTTCGGCCGCCCTGGCGGCGACGGCCGGTGTGCGCTGCTCCCAGGTCTGGGACGGCAGCGGGTCGTCGATCACCGGAGCATGGATTGTCCAGCGTTTACTGCCGGCCACCTGCAGCACGAAGACGTCGTGGGTGTCGTAGTGGCTGGCGAAACCCTGACTGTCCGGCGGGGTGATGTAGGCGTTGATCTGGACCGGGTGGCCGAGCTCGGCGGCGAGCGAGCTGCCGAACCGGACCAGCGGCGGCCAGGTCCGATGTAATGCCTGCAACACCAGCGTGGCGCCGTCGGCGAGCCGGGCCAGCACCTTGTCATCGGCGACCTGGTCGGCGATGGTCGCGCCGATGCCACCGGACCGGGTGAAGGTCGTGGACGCCAGCACCGAGCCGTTCTTCGCCATCCGCAGGAACGGGGTCCGCAAGCCGTGCGTCGAGACCAGTTCATCGACGGCAGCGGGCGAGAACAAATCCGCGAACGCGCGTGCGCCGTCGACCCCGGGGGACAGCAAAGCCGCACTCCCCCAATGGCTCTGCGCGAATGTCTCGACCTCGACACCGATGCACCGGCGCAGCACAGAGTGGCCGCTGGGATGGCCGGTCGACCCGGCCATCCCAGCGGTTGGTGCATCCACCATCAGCTGCCGGCGGCCCCGTCGGCGCCACCATCGGCGCCCCCGTCGGCGCCACCATCAGCACCGCCATCACTGTGGCCGGGAACACCACTGGCACCACCGTCCGCCGGACCCTCCGCGCCACCATCAGCGCCACCATCAGCGCCGCCATCCGCGCCCCCGTCGGCGCCACCATCAGCACCGCCATCACTGTGGCCGGGAACACCACTGGCACCACCGTCCGCCGGACCCTCCGGCGCAGCAGCCGTGGTGATGTCGTCGTCGCTCAGACTCATGGCACTCTCCTTTTCTTGTCCCCGGACCACGGTGGTCCGGATCACCTACCTCATGGCCGATCATGACCGGCCATGTCGCTACCGCAACCTCACCAGGCCCTCTTGCACCACCGTGGCGATCATCCGGCCGTCCTGGGCGAAAAAATGGCCGGTTCCCAGGCCCCGCGCCCCGGATGCACTCGGCGAGCTGGTGTCGTAGAGCACCCACTCGTCCGCGCGGAAGGGACGGTGAAACCACATCGCATGGTCCAGCGAGGCCAGCTGGATCCGGTCGAACTCCGCGGACAGCGCGTGCGTCGCCAGCACCGAGTACAGCAGGGTCAGGTCGGACAGATACGCCAGGATGCAGACGTGCAACAGTTCGTCGTCCGGGAGCACCCCGTCCGTTCGGAACCACACCTTGTTGTGCGCCTCGGTCTGCGGCCCGGCGAGCCGGGATTCCCACGGCGGGTCGTCCACGTATCGGACGTCGAACGGACGCGGGATCCGTCCCCACACCGCGATCCGCTCCTTGATCGGAGCGATGCGCTCCGCGTAGGTGGGCAACGTCTCCGGCGGCGGCACCTGCGGCATCGGGTCGGCGTGATCGACGCCGGCCTCCTGCACCTGGAACGACGCGGACATGGTGAAGATCGGCTTGCCCTGCTGGATCCCGACCACCCGGCGGGTGGTGAACGACAGACCGTCCCGGGTGCGGTCAACCTGGTAGATGATCGGCTGCCGGGGGCTGCCCGGACGCAGGAAGTAGGCGTGCAGCGAATGCACCCGCCGATCTGCCGGTACGGTCCGGCCGGCGGCGATCAGGGCCTGCGCAGCGACCTGGCCGCCGAATACCCGCACCGGCGACAGCTCCGGGGACCCGCCGCGAAACAGGTTGTCGTCCAGGCGTTCCAGGTCGAGCAACCGGACCAGACCGTCAACCACCTGCTGACCCCGGGGCACCCCGTCGATGTCCAACGCAGGCCCGGTGTGTTGCGCGTCGATCGGGGGCGGCTCAGTCGGCATGCCCGAGCCGGTGCACCCGAATCAGGTTCGTCGAACCGGAGGTGTTGGGCGGGGAACCCGCCACGATGACCACGGTGTCGCCCTCGAGGTACCCGGGGATTTTCAACAACCCCTGGTCGACCTGTTCCACCATCTGGTCGGTGGTTTCGACCGTCGGGGTGACGAAGGTCTGGACCCCCCAGGTCAGCGCCAGCTGATTCCGGGTCTCTTCCAACGGGGTGAACGCGAGCAGTGGCAGGTGGGTGTGCAACCGGGCGAGTCTGCGCACCGTGTCACCGGAGAAGGTGAACGCCACCAACGCCTTTGCCTCCAACCGCTCGCCGATGTCCCGGGCAGCGTAGGACAGCACGCCGCGCCTGGTGCGCGGCACGTGGGTCAGCGGCGGTACCACCACCGACTCGGCCTCCACCGCCTCGATGATCTTGGCCATCGTCTTGACCGCGATGATCGGGTACTTGCCGACGGACGTCTCGCCGGACAACATCACCGCGTCCGCACCGTCCAGGATCGCGTTCGCCACATCGGATGCCTCGGCTCTGGTCGGCCGGGAATGTTCGATCATCGAGTCGAGCATCTGGGTCGCGACGATCACCGGTCGCGCGTTCTCCCGGGCAATCTGCACGGAGCGTTTCTGCACCAGCGGCACCTGCTCCAGCGGGAGCTCGACGCCCAGGTCGCCGCGGGCCACCATCACACCGTCGAACGCCAGCACGATCGCCTCGAGATTCGCAACAGCCTCCGGTTTTTCGAGCTTGGCGATGACCGGCAGCCGCGGTGCGCCGACCTCGTCCATCACGTCGTGCACGAGCTGCACATCGTTGGGCGAACGGACGAACGACAGGGCGATCAGGTCGACACCCAGGGACAGCGCGAACTTGAGGTCGTCGATGTCCTTCTGGCTCATGGCCGGCACCGAGACGTTCATGCCCGGCAGCGAGATGCCCTTGTTGTTGGACACCGGCCCGCCCTCGGTCACGGTGCAGTGGACGTCGTGGCCCTCCACGCTGGTGACGACCAGGCCGACCTTGCCGTCATCGATGAGCAACCGGTCACCGGGCCGGGCGTCCTGGGCCAGTCCGGTGTACGTCGTCGATACCCGTTCCCGGGTGCCGACGATGTCGTCGACGGTGATGACAACCTGGTCACCTGTGTTCCATTCGTGCGGTCCGTCGCTGAACCGGCCGAGCCGGATCTTTGGTCCCTGAAGGTCAGCCAGAATTGCCAGGGCGCTGTCCGAGGCCTTCGACGCCGCCCGCAACCGCTCGTAGATGACCTTGTGGTCGGAGTAGTCACCATGACTGAAATTCATCCGGGCGACGTTCATGCCAGCGTCGAGCAGCGCGGCGATGCCCTCTTCCGAGGACGTCGCTGGGCCCATGGTGCAGACGATTTTTGCGCGCCGGTTCATGGGCCTACCCTAACCCCCGACTGAACCGATCCTGATGCGGGAGCCACATCGGCCGGCCCGACCAGCCAGGACACCCCGATGGCAAGTCCGGCAACGGTTTCGCACCAGAACAGCAAGCTTTCCGGGCGGCTGGCGGGGCCGAAAAGCCCGGCGACCACCGACGTCCCGAGTGCCGCCAACACCAGGACACCGGCACCCCGATGCAGCATCGACAGCCGGGTCCCGCGCCGGGCAAAGACCAGCGCTGACACCGCCGCCAGGCTGAGGTAGTACACGGTTGCGCAGATCAGATGCACCACACCGACCCTGTCCTGCACCTGGGTCGCGGGGGCCGGGGCGGTGGGAAGCAGCGCCACCGCGAGAACGGCCACCCCCGCAATCCGGGTCAGCATCGACCGGTAGCCGATCAGCAGCACCCCCTGTGCGGCCAGGGCCGCCACCAGGAGCGCGATCAACGGGGTGTAGTAGTACGCGCTGATCGAGCTTTGCCGGTCCACCCCGAACAGCGCGCCACCGAGTAACAACGCGAACGGCAGCGCGATCGAAATGAGCCCAACCGCCCAGCGGGTACCCACGCCCGTCCACGCCCTACCGCTCCATCCGGTCACTTCCATCCGGTCAGCGTTCACCCCTGAGCGGTCACCCCTAGCGTTCACCCCTGAGCATTCCCGATTCAGCGCAGTGCGACCGCGGTCGGCTCCAGCGGGTCGGGCAGGAACGACGAACCGGCCAGGTAGGAGTCGACCCCCGCCGCCGCGGATCGGCCCTCGGCGATCGCCCATACGATCAGCGACTGGCCGCGTCCGGCATCACCGGCGACGAACACCCCGGGCACGCTGGTCATGTAGTTCTCGTCCCGGACGATCGTTCCCCGGTCCGACATCTGCACGCCGAGACCATCGAGCAGGCCTGGCCTTTCGGGCCCGGTGAAACCGAGCGCGATCAGAATCAGGTCGGCCTCGACGTGGAACTCAGTGCCCTCGGTGGGCACGAATCCCCCCGGGATCCGCTTGCCCTCCACCAGGTGCAGGCCGGTGACCGCGCCGTCGGCGCCCTCGATCGAGGTCGAGTTGACCCCGAACACCCGCTCGCCGCCCTCCTCGTGAGCCGCGGACATCCGCAACATCAGCGGGTAGGTCGGCCACGGGGTGGATGCGTGCCGCTGAGCCGGAGGCATCACGTGGATGTCGAGCTGCGTCACAGATTTCGCCTGCTGCCGCAACGCCGTTCCGTAGCAGTCGGCGCCGGTGTCACCACCGCCGATGATCACCACGTTCTTGCCCTCGGCGGAGATGTTGACGGCGTCCCGGGTAGCCTCCAACACCTGATTCTGCTGCACCAGGTAGTCCATCGCCAGGTGCACCCCGGCGAGGTGCCGGCCGTCGACGGTCAGCTCGCGGGGCACCGTTGCACCGGTTGCGATGACCACCGAGTCGAACTGTTCGCGCAGCTCCTCGACCGTGAGATCGATTCCGACAGAGCAGTTCTCAATGAAGACAACCCCTTCGGCTGCCATCTGCTCGAGCCGGGAGTCCAGCACCTGGCTGGCCATCTTGAACTCGGGGATGCCGTACCGCATCAGCCCGCCGATCCGGGCGTCCCGCTCGTAGACGGTGACCGCATGACCCGCCCTGGCCAGCTGCTGCGCCGCAGCGAGACCGGCTGGGCCGGAACCGATCACGGCCACCGACCGGCCGGTGGACAGTTCGGCCGGCCGGGGCACCAGGCCGTAGCCACCGGCGATGGCGTGGTCGGCGATCTCCTGTTCCACCAGCTTGATCGCCACCGGTTCGTCGCCGATGCCGAGCACGCAGGCCGCCTCACACGGCGCCGGGCACAGGCGTCCGGTGAACTCCGGGAAATTGTTGGTGGCGTGCAACCGGTCCGAGGCTTCCCGCCATTTCCCGGTGCGTACCAGGTCGTTCCACTCCGGGATGATGTTGCCCAACGGACAACCCTGGTGGCAGAACGGTATTCCGCAGTCCATGCACCTGGCGGCCTGGCTGCGGGTGTCCTGGTCGTCGAACGGTTCGTAGACCTCGTTCCAGTCCCGCAGCCGGAGCGGGACCGGCCGGCGAGCCGGGCCGTGCCGCTGGTACTTGAGAAACCCGCTGGGATCAGCCACGAGTCGCCTCCATGATCATCTCGTCCGCGTCCGCGCCGCTGGCTGCCGCCTCCGCCCGGACCGCCAGCACCCGGCGGTAATCCCGGGGCATCACCCGGGAGAATCGGACCGCGGCGATCGGCCAGTCCGCGAGCAGGGCGGCTGCTGTCCTGGATCCGGTCAGCTTGGCGTGCGAACTGATCACCTCTCCGAGCCAGACCACCTCGTCCGGCTCCAGGTCCTCCAGGTCCACCAATTCGGGGTTGACCTTGGCTGGTTCGGGGTCGAGCAGGTAGGCAATGCCGCCGCTCATCCCGGCGCCGACATTGCGACCGGTCCGACCGAGAATGACGACCCGACCACCCGTCATGTACTCGCACGCATGGTCACCGGCCCCCTCGGTGACCATCAACGCGCCGGAGTTGCGGACGGCGAACCGCTCGCCCACCCGGCCACGCAGGTACATCTCACCGGAGGTTGCGCCGTAACCGATGGTGTTGCCGGCGATGACCTGCGGCTTGACGCCAGGTGCCTGGGCCGGCGAGTTCTCATCCGGCCGGATGACTACCCGGCCGCCGGAGAGTCCTTTGCCCACATAGTCATTCGCATCACCGAGCAGGGTGATCGAGACGCCGCGGGGCAGGAACGCGCCGAGCGACTGGCCGGCGGTACCGGTGAGGTTGACCTCGATGGTGTGGTCGGGCAGACCGTCCGGGCCGAACCTGCGGGTGACCTCCGAGCCCAGCATGGTGCCGGCGGTCCGGTCGACGTTACGGATCGGCAGGTCGATCCGGACCGCCTCCCCGGCGGTCAGCGCGGGACCGGCCATCTCGATCAAGGTGGCGTCCAGGGTGGCGGACAGGTCGTGCCGAGCGGGCCGGGTGCAGGAGTAGTCGCTGTCGACGTCAGGGATTTCCAGCAGCGGGGCGAGGTCAAGTCCACGCGCCCGGTGATGGTCGATGGCCTGTGACACGTCCAGCATCTCGGCGTGCCCCACGACCTCGCTGATCGACCGGAACCCCAGCGCGGCAAGGTATTCCCGGATCTGCTCCGCGAGGAACAGGAAGAACGTCTCGACGAATTCCGGGGTGCCGGTGTACCGCTCGCGCAGCACCGGGTTCTGCGTCGCGATGCCGACCGGGCAGGTGTCCAGATGGCAGACCCGCATCATGACGCACCCGGCTACCACCAGCGGCGCGGTGGAGAAGCCGAACTCCTCCGCCCCGAGCAGGGCGGCCACGATGACGTCCCGGGCGGTCTTCAGGCCCCCGTCCACCTGCACCCTAACCTGCTCACGAAGCCGGTTGAGCCGCAGCGTCTGCTGCGTCTCGGCCAGCCCGAGTTCCCAGGGTTGACCGGTGTGCTTGAGCGAGGTCAGCGGTGCGGCGCCGGTGCCCCCGTCATTACCGGCGACGATGACCTTGTCGGCGTGCGCCTTGGTGACTCCGGCCGCCACCGTCCCCACCCCGGGCACGGACACCAGCTTCACCGACACGTCGGCCGCCGGGTTGGCGTTGCGCAGATCATGGATCAGCTGTTTGAGGTCCTCGATGGAATAGATGTCGTGGTGCGGCGGCGGCGAGATCAGCCCCACCCCGGTGGTGGCGTGCCGGGTCGCGGCGATCCACGGATAGATCTTGTTGCCCGGAAGTTGGCCGCCCTCACCGGGTTTGGCGCCCTGCGCCATCTTGATCTGAATCTCTGCGGAATTGACCAGGTACGCGCTGGTCACCCCGAACCGGCCCGAGGCGACCTGCTTGATCGCCGACCGGCGGACCGGGTCGAGCAGCCGGTCGACGTCCTCGCCGCCCTCGCCGGTGTTCGACTTGCCGCCGAGCCGGTTCATCGCGACGGCCAGCGTCTCGTGCGCCTCGATCGAGATCGAGCCGTACGACATGGCCCCGGTGACGAACCGCCGGACGATCTCCGACGCCGGTTCGACTTCGTCCATCGGCACCGCCGGCCGGGCGCCGGTCCGCAGCCCGAACAGGCCCCGCAACGTGCCGCCCTCGCGGGACAGCGTGTCAACGGCGTCGGTGTACCGGCGGAACACCGTCTCCTGCTTGCTCCGGGTCGAATGCTGCAGCAGGTAGACGGTTTCCGGATTGAACAGGTGGATCTCGCCCTCGCGGCGCCACTGGTACTGGCCGCCGATCTCCAGTCCGCGGTGTTCAAGGGTTCGCGGGTTGGGCACGAACGCCAGCGCATGCCGCTGCGCGACGTCGCCGGCGATGGTGGCCAGGCCGCTGCCACCGGTCCGGGTGCTGCTGCCGGTGAAATACTCGTCCAGCACGTCGTTGTCGATGCCGAACACCGCGAAAACCTGTGCTGCGCGGTAAGACCCGACGGTGGAGATGCCCATCTTGCTCATCACCTTGAGCACCCCCTTGCCTAGGGCGTACACGGTGTTCTTGATGGCCTTGTCACCGGTGACGTCGCCCAGCAGGCCGTTCCGGGCCAGGTCCTCGGCGCTCTCCAGGACCAGGTAGGGGTTGACGGCTCCCGCCCCGTAACCGAGCAGCAGGGCAACATGGTGCACCTCGCGGGCGTCACCGGACTCCACCACCAGAGCGACCTTGGTACGCGACTTCTGCCGGACCAGGTGCTGGTGCACCGCGGAGGTTAGCAGCAGGGACGGGATCGGGGCGCGTTCGGCGGTGGAGTGCCGGTCGGACAGCATGATCACCCGGGCACCGTCGGCGATGGCGTCGTCGGCCTCGGCACGGCAGCGTTCGATGGCCGCGGTGAGCGCCTCGGCGCCGCCGGCCACATCGAACAACCCGGAGACGGTGGCCGAGGCGAACCCTGGCAGGTTGCCCTCGGCGTTCATCCCCATCAGCGTGGCCAGGTCGTCGTTGTCCAGCACCGGGAACGGCAGCACGATCTGCCGGCAGGAGGCGGGGCTCGGCTCCAGCAGGTTCTGCTCCGGGCCGATCACCGAGGACAAGGAGGTGACCACCGCTTCCCGGATCGCGTCCAGCGGCGGGTTCGTGACCTGCGCGAACAGCTGACTGAAGTAGTCGAAGATCAACCGCGGGCGGGTGGACAGCACCGCCTCCGGGGTGTCCGTGCCCATGGACCCGATGCCCTCGGCGCCGGTGGCGGCCATCGGGGTGACCAGCACCCGCAGCTCTTCCTCGGTGTACCCGAAGACCTTCTGCCGGGCCAGCACGCTGCGGTGGGAGACGGTGACGTGCTCGCGGGGCGGCAGATCGGCCAGCCGCATCAGACCGGCGTGCACCCAGTCGCGGTACGGGTGCTCCGCGGCGAGCTGTTCCTTCACCTCGGTGTCGTTGAGGATCCGGCCCTGATCGGTGTCCACCAGGAACATCCGGCCGGGCTGCAGGCGGCCGCGTTCCAGGACCTTCTCCGGCGGGATCGGCAGCACCCCGGCCTCGGAGGCCAGGACCACCGTGTCATCGGTGGTCAGCCACCACCGGCCAGGCCGCAGCCCGTTGCGGTCCAGGACGGCGCCGAGCACGGTGCCGTCGGTGAACGTCACGCAGGCCGGACCGTCCCACGGTTCGATCAGCGACGCGTGGAACTCGGCGAACCCGCGCAGCGCCGGGTCCATGGTCGCGTTGTTCTCCCACGCCTCCGGAATCATCATCAGCACCGCGTGCGGCAGCGTCCGGCCGCCCAGGTGCAGCAGTTCCAACACCTCGTCGAACGACGCCGAGTCCGATGCCCCCGGGGTGACGATCGGGAACGCCCTGGCCAGGTCGCCGGGG
The DNA here is from genome assembly GCA_965247715.1 of Nakamurella sp. GTDB lineage: Bacteria > Actinomycetota > Actinomycetes > Mycobacteriales > Nakamurellaceae > Nakamurella. Next base: position 97,056 of record CBDFHS010000014.1, read on the forward strand.
ATGAGCGGCGAGGCCAGCATGGCCTCCCGGGCCCGCATCCGGTTCCGGTTGCCCCGAACGGTGTTGATCTCGCCGTTGTGCGCGATGTACCGGAACGGGTGGGCCAGCGGCCAGGCCGGAAAGGTGTTGGTGGAGAACCGGGAATGGACGATGGTGATGGCGCTGCTGGTGCGCTCGTCGGTGATGTCGGCGAAGAACGCGGGCAGCTGGGCGGTGGTCAGCATGCCCTTGTAGACGATGGTCCGGCTGGACAGCGAGGCGAAGTACACGCCGGAATCGGCGGTGTCCTCCCCGCTCTCGTGTTCGATGCGCTTGCGGGCGGGGTAGATCAACCGGTCCAGATCGACCCCGGCGGGCCGCTGGCCTGCCTTGCCGTCGGCAGTTGCACGAACCCGGCCGGCCAGGAACAGCTGCTCGAAAGCCGGCATGACATCGAGCGCCATCTGCCCGACCCCGGATCCCTCCGGGTCGGTGGGCACCGTCCGCCAGCCGAGCAGCTCCAGTCCCTCGTCCTCGACGATCCGGGCGATGAGTTCCTTGGCCCGCCCACGCTGCTGCTCGTCGGTCGGCAGGAACGCGATACCGACCGCGTACGCCTCGCCGTGCCGGTTGTCGGCGACGGTCGGCAGCGGGAAATCGGTGACGGCTCGGAACAACTCGTCCGGAACCTGGATCAGGATCCCGGCACCGTCACCGACCGCCGGGTCGGCACCGGCCGCGCCGCGGTGGTCAAGGTTGATCAATGCCGTGACACCGTCGTTGACGATCGAGTGACTGCGCCGGCCCAAGATGTCGGCGACTGCGGCGACTCCGCAGGCGTCACGCTCGAACTGCGGGTCGTAGAGCCCCTGGGGGGCGGGTGTTGCCGAGTAGTGCACGGCAGACCTCCCGTCGTCGGCGGCGCTGCCGCCTCACGGCGGCTGGCACGGTGGACATGTCACATCGGTCGGGCGGTGGGGCTTGGTCCGAGGGGCACGAGGCGTGACGTGCGAAACCACCGAACCTGAATGCAGACCAGTGCCGGGACGGGGTTTCCGCCGGTCGTCACCATGTCGTGTGCTGTTGGGGCCCGCTCGTAGTCCGGTTGCTCTCACCACCGCGGTAACCCGGGACGACGGTGGCCCGGCACTGCCCAAGTTACCGCACCACCCGGACCGGTCGTACCAGCCGGCGAGACGCTCACTCGGCTGTGCGATCCCGACCCGGAAGGGGCTCGGCGGCGACCCGGTCACTGCCGCCCGGATCGGGTGTTTCCCGCTCGGGATCCTGCCCTTCCCGGGGGTCACCCTCGGGCTCGGCGGGCGCCGATTCCTCGGATGCCGACCCCCGGTCCGGGCCGTACACCAGGGCTGGGTCCTCCCGTCCGACGTGCCGGCGCAGGACCAGGAACAGCACCGCACCGATGAACACGATGACCGACGTGAACACGTTGATCCGCAGGCCGAGGAAGTGGTTGGCCGGGTCGATCCGGAGCATCTCGATCCAGGTCCGGCCCAGGGTGTAGCCGGCGACGTAGACCGCGAACGCCCGGCCACCGCCCAGCCGGAACCGCCGGTCGATCAGCACCACCAGGACCGCGACGCCGAGATTCCACAGCAGCTCGTAGAGGAACGTCGGTTGGTAGGTCCCGCACAGCACTTCAGGCGAGGCCTTGATGTAGTCGGTCGGGAACTCGCAGACGCCGCCGTCCGGAATCCCACCCGGCACCCCACCGGGCGTCCGGACGAAGACATCCAGCCCCCACGGCAGGGTGGTCGCCGACCCGAAGAGTTCCTGATTGAAATAGTTACCGAGCCGGCCGATGGCCTGTGCGGTGACGATGCCCGGGGCAATGGCGTCGGCGTAGGCGGCCAACGGCACCCCGTAGCGTCGGCAGCCGAGCCACGCCCCGACCGCGCCGAGGGCGATCGCCCCCCAGATGCCCAATCCACCGTTCCAGATGGCGAACGCATTCCAGGGATTGCGGCCCTCGCCGAAGTACAGCTGGTGGTCGGTGATGACGTGATAGATCCGGCCGCCGACTATTCCAAAAGGCACCGCGTACACGGAGATGTCGGTGACCCGGCCGGGCCGGCCGCCACGGGCGACGAACCGCTTGTTGCCCCACCAGATGGCCACGATGATGCCGATGATGATGAAGATCGCGTAGGCACGGAGGGCTATCGGGCCGACGTACCAGACCCCCTGTGGGGGCGAGGGGATATTAGCGAGGTGCGGGATCACCGAGGCGATCATGTCCGGCCGGCGACGCGATCGCCCACTCCTGTCGCGGGAACCAGCCCGCCGCGGTCCGCCCGCCGAACCCCGTCTGCCAGCTCGGCGGCCACCTCACGGGCGGCCGCCGGGCCACCCCGCTCGGCGGCGGCGACGAACGCCGACCCGACGATCACAGCGTCGGCAAACGCGGCGATCTCGGCCGCCTGGTCACCGGTCCGCACCCCGAGGCCCACCCCGATCGGCAGGTCGGTGATCGCGCGGCAGCGGGCGACCAACTCGGGCGCGGCCGAGGACACATGCTCACGGGTGCCGGTGACGCCCATCGTGGACGCGGCGTACAAGAACCCGCTGGTGGACCGGGCGGTGAGGGCGATCCGCTCCGCCGACGACGACGGCGCGACCAGGAATATCGGATCCAGCTGGTGGCCGTGCATCGCGTCGAGCCACGGGCCAGCTTCATCGACGATCAGGTCCGGGGTGATCACTCCGGAACCGCCCGCCGCGGCGAGGTCCCGGGCGAACGCCTCCGCCCCGTAGGCGAGAACCGGGTTGAAATACGTCATCACGACGGCCCGGCCGCCGGCCGTGGTCACGGCGTCAACGATACCGAACACGTCGTGCACCCGGAATCCTGCGGCCAGCGCCGTCTGCGCGGCGTGCTGGATCACCGGGCCGTCCAGCACCGGGTCGGAGAACGGCAGCCCGACCTCGACCAGGTCGCACCCTCCGTCGATCATCGCGGCCAGCAGGTCCTTCGAGCCGGCCACCGTCGGGTACCCGGCCGGCAGGTACCCGACCAGGGCGGCCCGGCCCTGCGCTCGGACGTCCTCGAACAGGGCCGCCAGCGCGCTCATCCGGCACCGACAGCACTGGCCGGGGCGATGTCGCCGGCGTTGACATCGACCGGTTCCGCCGTGCCCGCATCCGATTGGAGGAAGGGCACGACCTCCCCGGTCTCCTCGGTCGGTTCCGTGAGGTGGAACCAGTTCACCGCGGTCTCCATGTCCTTGTCGCCGCGACCGGAAACGTTGATCAGCACGATCCCGTCCGGCCCGATCTCCTTGGCCAGTTCGATCGCGCCGGCCACTGCATGCGCGGACTCGATGGCCGGGATGATGCCCTCGGTCCGGGCGAGCAGGGCGAACGCGTCCATCGCCTGGGTGTCGGTGATCGAGCGGTACTCCGCGCGCCCGGTGTCGGCCAGGTGGGAATGCTCGGGCCCGACACCCGGGTAGTCCAGGCCGGCGGAGATGGAATGCGACTCGGTGATCTGGCCGTCGTCGTCCTGCAGCACGAACGACCGGGCGCCGTGCAGCACACCGACGGTGCCCCCGCTGATCGTGGACGCGTGCCGTCCGGTGTCGATACCGTCTCCCCCGGCCTCCATCCCGACCAATCGCACATCAGCATCGTCCAGGAAGGCGTGGAAGATCCCGATGGCGTTCGATCCGCCGCCGACGCACGCGGCGACCGCGTCGGGCAGCCGGCCGGTCAACGCCAGCACCTGGGCTCTGGCCTCCAGGCCGATGATCCGCTGGAAATCCCGGACGATCACCGGGAACGGGTGCGGGCCACCCACCGTGCCGAACAGGTAGAAGGTGTGGTCGACGGAGGCCACCCAGTCTCGGAAGGCCTCATTGATCGCGTCCTTCAGCGTCGCCGATCCGGAGTCCACCGCGACCACCTCCGCCCCGAGCAGGCGCATCCGGGCGACGTTCAACGCCTGCCGCTCGGTGTCCACCCGGCCCATGTAGATGCAGCAGTCCAGGCCGAGCAGCGCGGCCGCGGTGGCTGTGGCCACCCCGTGCTGCCCGGCGCCGGTCTCGGCGATGACCCGGGTCTTGCCCATCTGCCGCGCCAGCAACGCCTGACCCAGCACGTTGTTGATCTTGTGGCTGCCCGTGTGATTGAGGTCTTCCCGCTTGAGCAGGATGCGCGCCCCGCCGACCTGCTCGGTCAGCCGGGTCGCCTCAGAGAGCGGGCTCGGCCGGCCGGCGTAATTCGCGGCGAGGTCATCCAACCGGGCCAGAAACTCCGGGTCACGGCGGGCCTTGCGGTAGCTGTCGGCGACCTCATCCAGTGCCCCGACCAGCGCCTCGGGTAGCCACCGGCCGCCGAACGAACCGAAATATCCCCGCTCGTCGGGGTCGTGCCCGGTGCCGGCGAGGCCGTCGGACGGCCGGGGCAGCCCGGCCTGCGGACGACCGACACGGTCGGGACCATCGGGAACGGGCACAGGACCGGACAGGGGGACAGAACTGGCGGACAACACGTTCTCCAGACGACTTCGGACTCCGGGCGGCGGGCCGCCGCTCAGCGGGACGGGCGCGGGCAGGACGGGTGCGAGCCGGCCGTCACCAGGTCGGCGACGGCGGCCCTGGGATCGCCACTGGTCACCAATCCTTCACCGACCAGCACAGCGTCGGCGCCGGCGCCGGCGTAGGCCAACAGGTCGTTGGGGCCGCGAACCCCGGACTCGGCGACGGTCACCACGCCGCTGGGCAGTCCGGGGGCGATCCGGGCGAAGACGTCGCGGTCGACCGTCAGGGTGGTGAGGTCACGGGCGTTCACCCCGATGACCTTGGCCCCGGCGGACAACGCGCGGTCGGCCTCCGCCTCGGTGTGGATCTCCACCAGTGCGGTCATCCCCAGGGACTCCACCCGCTCGAGCAGGCCGTGCAAGACGTTCTGTTCCAACGCGGCGACGATCAGCAGCACCAGATCGGCGCCGTGTGCTCGCGCCTCGTGCACCTGGTACGGGCTGACAATGAAATCCTTGCGCAGCACCGGGATTTCCACCGCGGCCCGGACCGCGTCGAGGTCGTCCAGCGAACCACCGAACCGGCGTTCCTCGGTCAGCACGGAGATGGCCCTGGCGCCAGCCTCGGCATAGATCCGGGCCAGCGCGGCCGGATCGGCGATCGATGCCAGCCGGCCGCGGGATGGGCTGGCCCGTTTGACCTCAGCGATGACGCCGACCCCCGGTTCGAGCAGGACCGGCAGGACCGGGCGGACCGGCGGCGCATCCGCCGCTCTAGCCCTGACCTCCGCCATCGGAACGCAGGCCTCGCGCGCGGCAAGATCGAGCCGAACTCCGTCCAGGATCCCGTCCAGCACGTTCACCCGATGGTCTCCCGTCTGTGCTCGAGCCGTTCATACCTTCTGCCGGAAACCCGACCGGCGCTTGCCCCCGCGCCGTCCTGCGGCAGCGTCCCCACCCACCCTCTCACCCGGTATGGATCCGTCGTGGTCCGGGTGTTGTGAGCGGTGTTCTCACTCGTGGTGGTTCCTGCCGTGGAGGTCATGGTAGCCGCCCTGCCCTGTTGGATCGGACACAGCAGTTGCATCACCCACGGCATCCGGGTCGCTCGCAGCCGTGACATCGGTCGTCGGAGAATTCGGCTCATCCGTCGGATCCGCACCGGCGTCCAGTGCTTTCCACCAGTCCGCCGGATCCATGTCATCGCCCCCGGCCCCGGCTGCGGCGGGACCCGCCTCGGACGAGCCCGGTGCGGACGAGCCCGGTGCGGACGTGCCCGGTGCGGACGTGCCCGGTGCGGACGTGCCCGGTGCGGACGCGGTGGTCGCTCCAACAGGTGCCGACCACACCGAACCCCCAGGCCGGGATTGCCCAGGGGCGTCATACTTCGCACCCATTCGTGCCCTCGAACCCCGACCGGCCGCGACCAGAGCGCCGACTGCGATGAGCAGCAGGCCGCCAAGCGTCCCGAGCACCGGCCCGACCAGGTGCAGATGGGCATCACCGACCGGATCCGCAGGGCGGGCCAATGCGCCAGCGAGCTGGCCGGGGGCGCCGGTCGACGCGATCACGGACTGGATTGCGATCGCGACCCCGCTGGCCAGCACAATCAGCCCGATCAGCCGACGGCCCAGGCCGCGGGCGGCGAACGTCGCGCCCAGACCGGCCAGCGACACCAAGACCAACGGGACCATCCCTACGACCAGGTCCCGTCCGTCAAGGCTGACGCTCACCGGTCCGGAGAGGGGGTCGCGGTACTCGGCGGACCACCAGGTCAGGCCCGCCGCGACGGCCGAGACAGCCGCCCCGACGGCCGCCCCGAGGACGATGCCCGCGACCCAGCGGCCGCCGGATCGGCCCGCGCGGTGTGCAGTCACGGCTGCCCCGGTCACAGTTGCGGTCCCGGGGTTGTCTTCGTCTCCGGCATGCCGTCAGGCCCGGTCGCGAGCACACATTGCTGCCTGAATCTCACGGTCAATCACGGACCGGTTGCAGGGTTTGAGCGGCGCCGATCGCGGCGATGACGGCGGCGGCCTTACCCTGGCACTCAGCGTCCTCGGAGGCCGGTATCGATCCAGCCACCACGCCCGCGCCGGCCTGGACGTACGCGGTCCCGCCCACCATCAGCGCGGTCCGGATGGTGATTGCGGTGTCTGCGTCACCGGCGAAATCCAGGTACCCGACGACGCCCCCGTACACACCCCGACGGGCCGGTTCGAGTTCGTCGATGATCTGCATCGCCCGCGGCTTGGGCGCCCCGGACAGCGTGCCGGCCGGGAAACAGGCCGTCAGCGCCTCGAACGCGGTCCGGCCCGGTGCGAGCCGCCCGGTCACGGTGGACACGATGTGCATGACGTGGCTGTACCGCTCGATGGTGAAGAACTCCACCACTTTGACTGTTCCCGGTGCGCACACCCGGCCGAGGTCGTTCCGGCCGAGGTCCACCAACATCACGTGCTCGCTGCGTTCCTTTTCGTCCGCCAGCAGGTCCTTGCCGAGCAGGATGTCGTCCTCATCGGTCGTCCCGCGCGGCCGGGTACCGGCGATCGGATGCATGGTCACCAGCCCATCCCGCACCGTCACCATCGCCTCCGGTGAAGAGCCGACCACCGCGATCGGCTCACCGTCGGGGGTCGGCAGCCGGAGCAGGTACATGTAGGGGCTTGGATTCGTCGCCCGCAGCACGCGATACACGTCCAGCGGGTCCGAATCGGTAGCGACGTCGAAGCGCTGGGACAGCACGATCTGGAACGCGTCACCCGCCCGGATGTGTTCCTTGGCGACGTCCACCATGGCCCGGTAATCCTCGGACTCGGTGCGCCGCACCACCTCCGGCAGGTGCTGGCCGAATACCGCAGCCGGCAGCGAGGCAGGTTCGGCCAGCGTCCTGCTCATCGCGGCCAACCGATGCACCGCATCGTCATACGCGGCGTCGACACGGTCGTCGGTGGCATCCCAGTTCACCGCGTTCGCGATCAGGGTGACGGTGCCCTCGTGGTGATCCAGGGCGGCCACATCGGTGGCCAGCAGCATCACCAGTTCCGGGACGGGCAACTCCACGGCCGGTGCGCTGCCCGGGTGGTCGCCGATCCGTTCCAAACGCCGGACCACGTCGTACCCGAGGTACCCGACCAAACCGCCGGTCAACGGGGGCATTCCCGGCAGCGCCTCGGTATGCAGCAACCGCAACGTCTCGGCGAGCACCCGCAGCGGGTCGCCGTCGGTGGGCAGACCAGCCGGTGGCTCGCCGAGCCAACACGCAACACCAGCGCGTTCGGAGAGCGCCGCCGGTGCCTGCACGCCGACGAAGGACCACCGCGACCAGGAATGCCCGTTCTCCGCCGATTCCAGCAGGAACGTGCCAGGCCGGTCAGCGGCCAGGGTCGCGTACAGACCGACCGGGGTGAGCGCGTCAGCGAGCAGCCTGCGGGTAACCGGGATGATCCGGCGGTCTTTCGCCAGCTCCCGAAACTCCTCCCGGGAGGGGCGGATCTCGCCCAGCGGGCCGGCGGGGGCGCGCGATGGGGCGAGCGATGGCACGGACATGCCAATCATTCTGCCGGTCGTACGGTGTGCCGATGGACGTCGCCGGGTGGACCGACAGCCGTACCGAGGCCGATCTGCGGTCCGCCGGATCGCTGAAGTGGACGGCGGCCGCCCCCGGTGTGCTGGCCGCATGGGTGGCCGAGATGGACCTGCCCACGGCGCCGGTGATCACCCGGGCGCTGACCGACGCGGCCGGGCGTGGGCTGACCGGATACCTGCCGGACGTGCTGGCTGGCGAGCTCGCCCGGGCCACCGCGAGCTGGCAGCGGCGGTTCGGCTGGGTCGTCGATCCAGCGGACGTTCACCCGGTGTCCTCGGTTCTGACCGGGCTGCGCATCGTGCTGGAGCGTCTCACCGACCGCTCGGGCCCCGTCGTCGTCCCCACTCCGGCGTACATGCCGTTCCTGACGGTGCCGGCGCTGGCCGGTCGGGAATTGGTGACGGTGCCCATGAGCCTCGATGGCGATCGGTACTCGATGGACCTGGACGCGATCGCGGCCGCCCTGCGACCGACCCGGTCGGCGTCGCCGGCGGTGTTCGTGCTGACCAATCCCCACAATCCGACCGGCCGGGTGTTCGGCCCCGCCGAATTGCTGGCGCTCGCGGAGGTGGTCGACCGCGCCGGCGCCACGGTGTTCGCCGACGAGATCCATTCGCCGGTCGTGTTTCCGGGGCACACCCACCGGCCGTACGCAGGGCTCTGTCCGCTCGCGGCCGCGCACACGATCACGGGTACCTCGGCCTCAAAAGGGTGGAACGTCGCCGGTCTGGGTTGCGCGCAGCTGATCCTGTCCAGCGACGAGGGCCGGGAACGCTGGCTCGGCATCGATCCGGTGGCATGGCTGGGCGCGACCCCACTCGGGGCCGTCGCGTCCGTCGCTGCCTACCTCGACGGCACTGACCATCTCGCGGCGGTGGTGGACTACCTGCGAGTGGGCCGGGACCTGTTCGCCGAACGGGTCGCGTCGACGCTGCCGGCCGCCCGACTACTGCCGCTGGAAGGTACTTACCTGGGCTGGCTCGATCTCCGCGAAACCGGTTGCGACCCAGTCGATGTCGAGGCCAGAGCGAAGGTGCGCGGGGTGGACGGACGGGCCTGTGGGACACCGGGTTTCCTGCGGTTGAACCTGGCGCTCCCGCACCATTTGCTGATCGAGATGGCGAACCGGCTGGCAGCGTGTGGCTGACGCAGCCCTCGCCGGTGTCACCCGGACAGCAACCCGTCGTCGAAACATGTTCTGGTACCGGTGTGGCAGGCCACGCCAGTCTGGTCGACTTGGACCAGCAGGGTGTCGCCGTCGCAGTCTCGCCTGACCTCAACGACTCGCTGGGTGTTGCCGGAGGTCTCGCCCTTCACCCAGTACTCGCCGCGCGAGCGGGAGTAATAGGTGGCGGCTCCGGTACGAAGGGTGCGGCGCAGCGCCTCCGCGTCCATCCACGCAACCATCAGCACCTCACCGGTGTCGTACTGCTGGACGACCGTGCAGATCAACCCGGCGTCGTCGAAAACCAGTCCCTCGGCCGGGTTCACGGCGGTCACCGGGGGGTCCCGTGGAGGCTTTCCCGGACCGGGTAACCGTCGGCCGCCAGCTGGCGTTTCACCGCATCGATCCGCAATTCCCCGAAATGGAAAACGGATGCAGCGAGCACCGCATCCGCCCCGGCCGCGACGGCGTCCGGAAAATGCTCCAGCGCTCCCGCCCCACCCGAGGCGATCAACGGCACTCCGACCGCGGCGCGAATGAGACGCAGCAGGTGCGTATCGAACCCGTCCTTGGTGCCGTCGGTGTCCATCGAGGTGAGGAGGATTTCCCCCGCTCCGGACGCCTCGGCCCGCTCCGCCCAGGCCACCGCGTCAATTCCGGTCCCCCGCCGCCCACCATGGGTGGTGACCTCGAAACCTGATGGGCACGAAAGGTTCGCACCAGCAAGGTTCGCACCAGCAACGCGGCGGGCGTCGATGGCGATGACGACACACTGCGACCCGAATCGGTCCGCTGCCTCCGAGAGAAACCCCGGCCGGGCGACGGCGGCGGAATTGATGGAGACCTTGTCGGCTCCCGCCCGCAACAGCGCGTTGATATCGTCCGTCGTGCGAACCCCGCCGCCGACCGTCAGCGGGATGAATACCTGCTCAGCGGTCCGCCGGATCATCTCGTATGCGCTGGCCCGATTGTCGCTGGTCGCGGTGATGTCCAAGAACGTCAACTCATCGGCACCCTCCTCGTCGTACCGCCGGGCCAGTTCGACCGGATCGCCGGCGTCGACCAGGTCCACGAAATTGACACCCTTGACCACTCGACCCTGGGATACGTCCAGGCATGGGATGACGCGGATGGCAACGGGCATGTGTTCAGCCTACGAACCCCGGCACCGCGCCGAGCACCACGCCGGCCGTCGCCAGCAGCGAGCGCACCAGGTCGACTCGGAGGAGCGCGCGGTGGGCTCTCGGATCCCACCCCGTCGACAACCGACGGTGCAGCGGAACCGCAGCCAGACCCGTCAGCAGCAGGATGGCGGCAACCACCCCGCAGACCCCGAACAGCACAACGGCGGGCACCCGGGGCGGCCGGGCCCACGCCAACCACCCGGCACTCGCGATCAGCCCGGCGAACAACGGCCCGACGAGCGGGCTGATCAGACGCTGGTGTGACCGCTCGTAAGCCGGGAAATCCTGCGGCGCGACGACAGGAAACTGCCGGTACACCACCAGATGTACGGTCCACTGGAACCCGGCATAGGCGGCGGCGGAGATCACGAACGCGAGCAGAGAAGGCGGCACCGAGCCATCCTGCCCGAGCGGCCCGGGCCACCACCGCGATCACGCTCACCGCCCTCATCTGCGATCCGGGAGGTGGTGCAGGGTGTTGCGTCTGGGTTTCTGGTCGGGGTCGATCCAGGGGGGTGGGATGAATTCGGGTCTGTGGTCGGTGGCGAGGCGGACGGTCCAGTCGCCGCGGTGGATCAGGCTGTGATGGAGCCGGCAGACCAGTACGGCGTTGGCCAGGCTGGTGGGTCCGCCGTCGGCCCAATGGACCAGGTGATGGCCATCGGCCCAGGCGGGTGGCCGGTCGCAGCCGGGGAAGGCGCAGCCTTTGTCCCGGTGGATCAGGGCGCGGCGGATGCTGGTGGGGAACACCCGGGTGGCCCGGCCGACGTCGAGGACCTGGGATGCCGAGCCCAGCACGATGGGTAGGACCTCCGCGTCGCAGGCGATCATCCTGGCCTTCGCGGCGGTGATCGGGCCGCCGTGGTCGAGCAACCCGAACCCGCCGCCCGCGCCGGTGGAGTTGCACCCGCCGGCGCCGGTGCAGCTTCCGGCTCCCGCGCCCGGACTTCTCTCGCCGCCGGTTCCGCTGCAACCTCTCTCGCCGGTGCAGCTTCCTGGTTCCACACCGTTGCACCCGCCGGCGCCGGTGCAGGTGCTGGTGGTGCGGTGTTGCAGGTCGGTCAGGGTCATGGTGAGGGTGAGGTGGGGTTTGTGCCCGCCGGTGACTGGGGCGGTCCCGGAATCGAGGTACCGGCGGAGCATCTCGGTGAACCCCTGGGCGCGGCGGGTCGCCGCGGATCTCGGGTCCGGTGATCCGTCGGGTGCGGGCCGGGGGGTGGTCAACCCGTTAAGGGATTGACCGAGTAGTTCCACCCCGATGTCGTCCAACAGCCCGGTGAGCCGGGTCAACCCGGTGCGGGGGTTGCGGGGGCCGACGGTGAGTTCGACGCGGTCGGCGGGGTCCCGTCGGTCCAGCGACCCGTCCGGGTCGCAGGTCACCGCGACCGCCCGGGCGAAGATGGCGAACGGTCGGGGTTCGGTGATGGGGGCGTGTTCGACCAACACGGCCTCGCAGAAGTCGCGGGTGTCCTGGTCAACCGCGTCGGGGAGCCCGGTCATCGTCGCCAGGATGGTCCGGGTTTGGTCCACCCCGACCGTTCCGGCGGTCAGGGCCGCACTCAACACGGGCAGCACCGGCGGGGTGGGGGTTCCGGTGGGCGTGGGGTGCGGCAACACCGCCCGCGCGGTCAGCACCCGGTGTTTCGCCTCGCCCGCGGAGATCACCAGCACCGACCGCAGCAACGCCCCCGTCGACGCCGCCCCGTGCGAGGACGCGAACCGGCGGGTGTCGACCTCACCGGCGAGGTGGACCTGCACAGTGCTCAGCAACCGGGACAGGTGCTCCACGTCCCGCGCCAACCCCAGCAGGTCCGCATCCGGTACCTGCCACCACGGCGCGTCGACCAGGGCGTCCACCCCGGCCCGGGCGGCGCCCACCCCGGATCGGGGATCGACCCCGGAGGTGGCTGGTTGATCAGTCGAACAACTCATACTCGAACACTAGTACGAACCCCCGACAGTCGCCGAAGTTGTCCACACCGGGTTGATCCGGCGTCGACATGACCGGCGCGGCCACCCCTAACGAGTGGCGATCCGATCCAGCCACTCCGCCAGCAGGGTGCGCTCGGCAACGGTTAAGGTGTCCAATTCCCGCACCACGGACCTCAGTGCGATTGCGGCCGCCGTCGGTCCTGCCCGCCCAATGGCTACAGCGCCGGTGGCAGACGAATCAGTGGCGGACGAGTCAGCGCCGAAAGCGTCCGTTTCGGACGAGCCAGCGGCGAAAGCGTCAGTGGCGGAAGCATCAGTGGCAAAGGCGTCAGTGGCGGACGAATCAGTGGTGATAGCGGCGATAACGGCTTCGCGGGCAGTGGCCGACAGCGCGGTATCCCGCCCTTCCGCGGGCATGCAGATCAAGGTCAGCGTCGTGCCGCACCCCGCGGCGTGAACGAGGTGTGCCGCGAGGCCTTCTGGCACCCGCAGTCGCCCCACCTGGGCAATGCGGTGGATGTGCTGGGCCAAGACGTCAGCTGCGGCGGCGGCAGCAGGTGAGGACTCCTGGCGGGGTTCGCCGTAGATCAGCGAGTACAGGGCGGGGTTGGTCAGACCGAAACTGACGTGCAGGTCCCATCCGGCGCGGAGATCGTCGACGGGGTCGCCCGTCGGCCCCCGGGTGATCTTCTGCTGGAAATAGCGCTCCAACCCATAGGCCGCGACCGCGTCCAACAGACCTTGTTTGTCACCGAAGAGCCGGTACAGGGTGGGCGGCTGCACCCCCGACGCGCTGCTGACGGCTCTCGTCGACACCGCGTCGGGTCCACCCTGAGCAAGCAGGTCGGCCGCGCTGGCGACGATTCGCTCGCGCGTTCGGTCCCGCCGCGACGTCAGTTCGTCGGACAGTGCAGTCGGTCGGATTGGTCTCACGTTCCAACGATAACAAGCTGCCGTTATCGATGTGATATACCGTTGGTACCAACTTGGTGTTTCCAACGTGAACGCTTCGCCAGACCATCCGACAGGTTCGCCCGACCATCCGACAGGAAGGCCCTCGATGATCATCGTGACCGGAGCGACCGGCGCTCTCGGCCGGCAAATAGTGCAGCGCCTGCTGGAACGGTTGCCCGCCAACCAGATTGGGGTCAGCACCCGAGACCCCGGCAAGGCGGCCCATCTCGAGCAGCAAGGGGTGCGGGTTCGCCGTGGCGACCATGCCGACCGGGCGAGCCTGACGCACGCCTTCGAGGGCGCCTCGAAGGTGCTCGTCATCTCGGCCAACGCATTGGGTGAAACCGCCGTTCGCCTCAACCGAACGGCTGTCAGCGCGGCCAAAGAAGCTGGTGCGCAACGCATTCTCTACACCAGCCATATGGGCTCCAACCCGCGGTCGCCCTTCCCCCCGATGCACACGCACGCCGCCACCGAGGCTGCGCTTCAGGACTCGGGTGTTCCATATACCGCCCTCCGCAACGGCTTTTACGCCTCCTCCGCGGCACAACAGGTGGGTCGTGCCATTCAGACCGGCGAACTGGCGGTACCCGAGGACGGACCGGTCGCCTGGACAGCGCACGCCGACCTCGCAGAGGTGGCCGCTCTCGCTCTCTCCGGATCGGACCTCGACGGTTTGACCCCACCGTTGACGGGCGCCGAGACAACCGATATGACCGGCATTGCCGCGATCGCCTCCGAGCTGACCGGCCGCCCGATCCGCAGAGTCGTTGTCTCGGATGACGACTTCCGAAACGGGCTGCTGGAAACCGGCACACCCGAGGCAGTGGTGAACCTCGCGTTGGGAATGTTCGTCGCCAGCCGGCAAGGCGAGTTCGGCCCACCCGACCCCACGCTCAGCCGGCTGATCGGCCGGGAACCCCGATCGATACGGGCGGAATTGGCGGACGCACTGGCCGGGAGTCGGTAACGCCACCGCAGGCGCGGACTCCGTCAGAACCGTTGAGCGACAAACACACTCCCTGACTTCCGAAACCAATCGGATCGGCGATGCCGTCGCCGGTGAGATCGGCGACGAACAGTGGATGCTGGTGACACGTCAGCCGGAAAGCACCGCGTACTTGTGAAAACAAGTCCTCCGGCTTGACCACAACCGGGTAGCCGTCGAGGGTCTGGAATATGGCGGTCATCTGATTTCCGGTCCCCCGTACTCGGCGCACCCTGACGCGACATCCGTGCTGACCACGGGGTCACCGAATCAGTGGCGACCAGTGTGATGAGAAGAGGCGTGCAGCCCGCGATAGGCCTTTCGATAACCGGTCGGGGTGGTGGCCGCGTCCCGCGCCAGGTTCACCCGCAGGTTCGCCGCGGACCCGAGCCCGCTCTGCTCGGCGATCTGCTCGACGGATAGATCGGTGCTCTCCAGCAGTCGCCGCGCGGTCAGGACTCGTTGTGCTGCAAGCCATCGCAGGGGCGACAACCCGGTCTCGGCCAGGAAGTGCCGCGCAAAGGTCCGCGTGGAGTACCCGGCATGACGGGCCAGATCGAGCACCGTCAATGGTTCCGCCAGGTGAGCCAGGGCAAAGGCACAGGTAGTGGAGAGTCCGCGGCCGTCGACCGGAACCGGGCGCTCGATGAACTGCGCCTGACCGCCGTCCCGGAACGGCGCGACCACCATCCGGCGGGCGATCCTGGCCGCGGCGTCGGCTCCGTGATCGGTCCGCACCAGATGCAGGCAGAGGTCGATCCCGGCCGCCACTCCCGCGCTGGTGAGCATTAGACCTTCGTCAACGAACAGCACGTCGGGATCGACGATGACGCTCGGATAGCGCGCCGCCAATTCCCCGGCGTCGCGCCAGTGGGTGGTGACCCGTCGGCCGTCCAGCAGGCCAGCCGCGGCCAGTGCGAACGCCCCAGTGCACACCGACACCATCCGGGCACCGCGGGCGGCGGCGCCGCGGAGCGCCGTCAGCACCGGCACGGCCGGTGAATCGTGCGGGAAAAAGCCCGGTACGACGACGGTGTCGGCCTCGGCCAGGATGTCGAGATCATGCTCAACGGCGATGTCGAACCCTGTTGTCGAAGGCACCTGACCTGCTGACTGCGCACACAGCGCAAACGAATACCGGTCCCGTTCGTCGCGATGACCGAAGACCTGCGCGGGGATCGAGAGGTCGAACGCCACCACCCCCGGCAGCACCAGCACCACGACGCGGTGTAGGTCAGGGCGAGGCATGACCGAAACCCTATGTGGCGGGATCGTGACGCACAATGGCATTGCTGCCACTGGCCACGGTCGGCGAATGCTGCGACGCTCCGATCATGACCGGCTCAGCGCCCGCGCCCGTCCATACCCCACCCCGGCCGGCCTCCCCGAGACAGATCGGCGTCCTGCTGTTCGCCGATGTCGAGGAGCTCGACGCCATCGGTCCGTGGGAGGTGCTGTCGTACTGGACCCGGCGCTACCCGCAGGACGGGTACGCGGTCTTCTCGATGTCCCCGGACGGTGAACCCGTGACGGCCGCAAAGGGTTTGACCATCGGCGCGCAGTACTCGATGGCCAACGCGCCGGACATGCAGGTGCTGGTCCATCCGGGCGGGCAGGGCACCCGGCCGCTGCTTCGGGAGCCAGCACACCTGCACTGGGTGCGTGCGCAACGGGCGACTGTGCCGCTGCTGACCAGCGTGTGCACCGGGGCGCTGGTCTACGCTGCTGCCGGCCTGCTCTCGGGGCGCCCGGCCACCACGCACTGGAACGCGCTGGACGAACTGCGTGACCTCGATCCGAGCGTCCAACTCCGCAGCGACGAGCGCTGGATCGACGACGGCGACCTGATCACCGCCGCTGGGATCAGCGCGGGGATCGACATGTCCCTGCACCTGGTCAGACGGCTCGCCGGTACCGAGCGAGCGCAGCAGGTCAGGCGGGGAATTCAGTACGACCCGCTGCCGCCCGTCTGACCGCGGCAGCGGGCCCGTCGGCCCTAGCCCGCGACCGCAGCCAATGCCTGCGGCAACGTGAAAGCTCCGGCGTACAGGGCTTTCCCGACAATGGAGCCCTCCACCCCGGCCGGTTCGAGAGCGGCCAGCGCCACCAGGTCGGCCAGCGAGGACACCCCGCCGGAGGCGACGACCGGCGCGGGCGTCGCCGCACAGACCTCGCGGAGCAGGTCGATGTTCGGCCCGCGTAGCGTGCCGTCCTTGGTCACATCCGTGACCACGTACCGTGCGCAGCCCTGCGCGTCGAGCCGGGACAACGCCGCCCACAGGTCACCGCCGTTCTGTGTCCACCCCCGGGCTGCCAGCGTGGTGCCGCGGACGTCGAGGCCGACGGCGACCCGGTCGCCGTGCCGGGCGATGATCGACGCACACCAGTCGGGCTGCTCAAGGGCGGCGGTGCCGATGTTCACCCGTGCGCACCCGGTCGCCAGCGCAGCCGCCAGCGACTCGTCGTCCCGAATCCCGCCGGACAGCTCCACCCTGATGTCCAGCGCCCCGACCACCTCGGCCAGCAGCGGAGCGTTCGTACCACGGCCGAACGCCGCATCCAGGTCCACCAGGTGGATCCATTCCGCTCCGTCGGCCTGGAACGCCAACGCGGCCGCCAACGGTGCACCGTACGTCGTTTCGCTGCCGGCCCGACCCTGCACCAACCGGACGGCCCGGCCGTTGGCCACGTCGACGGCGGGCAGGAGTTCAAAGGTCACGGGCGCCAACCCTACGGTCCACCCGGGGAACCTTGAAATCCGATCTCGCACTCGGCGGCGGCCGACCAACCCAGACCCCGCCCCGACTTCCCGATCGGGTGAACCGCTAGCGAACCGCCGGCCGGTGGACGACCTGCCGGCCGGTCATCTCGTACGACCTGATCCGGACGAAGAACGGTCGTTCGACCACGTCGGCCCAGGGCCAACGCCCAGGGCGCCGAGCCGGTCGATCTGCACCGGGTCGTCGATCACGGTGGCGATACCCCGGATCACCACGCTCCAGCCGCTGCGTCGGTCCGGGTCGTACCCGTCGACCTCGAAGGCGACGGCCTGCTGATCGACGGCCACCAGCAGTTTGGACCCCGAGTCGGTTCGGAAAACGACGCTATGGCCGTCCATCTCGTGATTGACCGGAAGGATGGTCGGACCGCCGTCCAGGTTGAACGCCAACCGGCCCACCCTGGCCGCGCTTAGCCGTGCCACGCATTCCTCGACGGTCAACACCGCCAACCCGGAGTGATCATCGGGGCCGAACTGCCCTGTCGTCATCTCGTTCTCCCGTACGCGCCGGCGCGATCGTCCAGCGCCTGCCGAGCATCCGCTCGGCCGACGGGCACGGGTAGGGAACCTGGACCCGGCGGCAGCAGGTCAAAGGTCCTGATAACCGTGCGCGGCTACTCCCGATGGCATACCCCGCCGGCATTACCCCGATCGGCATTGCCCCGACCGGCGTTACCCCGACCGGCATTGCCCCGACCGGCGTTACCCCGCCCGGCGCTGCTCACAACAGCCTTCCCGGCTCCGCGGCCCGACACCAGAACGCTTGCGGGACTGCGCTTTTACCCGTGCCGACCCGCGCGACGATGAGGGTGGCAGCGGCCGTGGTCGGCCCGATCAGGGAGGGTCGGAGCCGGCGGCGGAGGTCGTCGGGGATCAGCGGGGTTCCGCGCTGCTTGATCTCCAGCGTGCCGATCCGGTCCCGCCTGGCCCACCCGGCAACGACGCGCTCGCGGTAGGGGGCCTGGTCCAGGACCCGGAAGCCGCGTACTCCCGCGGGGACGGCGGACCCGGTCAGATAGGCCACCTGCGGATCCAGCAACCACAGACCGTGCCGCGCTGCATAGTGCCGCACCAGGTGGGCCCGGACCACCGCTGCGTCCGGGTCGATCAGGTACTCCCCCACCGGTCCAACCGCCACATCGTCCGGATCGTCGCTGGTTACCTCGAACCCCATCCCCTCGACACCCATCTCCCCGAAACCCATGTCCCGGAAACCCATCTCCCCGGACACCGGGCCACCGGCACCGGCGGCCCGAGCGCGCCCGGCCGAGACCAACACCGTCGCCCGGCGGGCGACCTCACCCATTTCGGGCGGCCAGAGCACTGCTTCGCGGGCCCCGCCGTCCAACGACACGATCTCCACTTCGCCCGGCCGGCCCAGGGCGTCGTAGTCGATTCCCGGCGGCAGCCGCAGCACCGGCGGGCGCTCCGGATAGGCCGCGTCGAGGTCCACCACCGACGGGATTGTGGACACCGAGGTGATCCGGCGGCCAGCGCCGTCCCGGCGGGCCGGGTCGGCGTACCCCAGCAATCCGCGACTGGTCCGGGTCAGCGCGTCGGCGACGGCAAGCCGGGCCGGCCGGCCGGCCACCAGGAGATTGTGCCGGGCCATGTGCACCCGGACCGGGTCCCGGTCTGACCCGACCGCGATTCCCGACCCAGCCAGCGCGGACAGGTCGGCGCCGATAGAGCAGGTCAGGTCGTGCACCCCCACCCCGGTGAGCCGCCGCGCCCGGTGCGTGGCCACCTCGGCCGGCGTGGCCTGCTGCAAGGCCTCGTCTGTGAACAGCCAACCGGCGGCACCCGGGCCGAGCTTGCCGACCGCCCGCCGGCGCAGCAGCACCGTCTCGGCAACGACGCCGGCGCGGTCCCCGGCCACGTCCCGCAACCGGGTCAGATCGGCCAGTTGGCTCGCACCGGCCAGCGGCAGCGCGGCCGCTGCCTCGAGCACGTCACGACCCGCCGGGCAGGTCAGAAATCCAACATCGTCGACGGTGAACGGGAGGGCCACGAGGCGTGGCGGCTCAGCGACCGGTGAAGGTCGCTTTGCCCGGTCCATCGGTCAGGAAGGACGCCATCCCCGCACGCTGGTCCTGGCTGCCGAACAGGCTCGCGAACTTCTCGGCCTCGATCTCGAGTCCCAAGGTCAGCGATCCGTCCAGCCCGTCGTCGATGGCACGTTTTGCCGCGGCCAGCGCCATTGTCGCGCCGGCAGTCAATTGACGGGCGAATTCCAGCGCAGCCGGCAGCACCTGCGCCGCTGGTACCGACCTGGTCGCCAGTCCCATCGTCACGGCCTCCGGGCCGCGAACGGGCCGTCCGGTGAAGATCATTTCCTTGGCCCTGGCGGTGCCGATCAACCGGGGTAGCCGCTGGGTGCCACCAGCGCCGGGAATGACCCCGAGAGTGATCTCCGGCAGGCCCAGCCGGACGTCGTCGGCGACGATCCGAAAGTCGGCGGCCAGCGCCAACTCGCAGCCGGCGCCCAGTGCATAACCGGTGACCGCGGCAATCACCGGCTGCGGCAGCCGGGCCACCGCATTCACCGCCTGGCCCAAAGTGCCGACCAGGGCGGCGATCTCGTGCGAGGTGCGGTCGGCCATCTCGCTGATGTCGGCGCCGGCGGCAAATGCCCGCTCACCGCCGTACACGACGACCGCACGAATGTCGGGATTCCCCGCGACCTGCTCGGTGACCGCCAGCAGGTCGCTGTGGACAGTCGCATTGATCGCGTTGACCGGCGGACGGTCCAACCGGATCACCCCGACCGGGCCGTCGACCTCCAGCCGGACGAGCGGTAAGCCTGCAGGTACGTTCATGTGTTCCCCTTCGCCACCGCGAAATACCGACCGGAGATCGACCGGAGGGCCAACGACATTCCGAATGTTTCCGACAATGCCGATGGCGTCAGTGTTTGCGCCATTGGTCCGGCGGTAACGACCCGCCCGCCGCGGATCAGCAGAACATGGCTGAAGTCCGCCGGGATCTCCTCGACGTGGTGGGTCACCAATACCGTTGTCGGAGCGGCCGGGTCGAGAGCGAGCACCGACAGACGAGCCAGCAGGTCCTCCCGGCCCCCGAGATCGAGGCCGGCGGCCGGCTCGTCCAGCAGCAACAATTCCGGGTCGGCCATCAGCGCGCGGGCGGCCAGCGCCCGCTTGCGCTCCCCCTCCGACAGCGTTCCGTACATCCGCTGGGCGAGCTCGGAGATCCCCATCGCCGCGAGCAACTGCCCGGCCCGGTCGAAGTCCACCTCCTCATACCGCTCCCTGAACCGGCCAAGCACGCCGTAGCCGGCCGAGACCACCACGTCCAGCACGGTTTCCATCGGCGGCACCCGGGTCGCCAGCGCCGCCGACGACACTCCGATCCGGGGCCGCAAGGCCGTGACATCGACCGCCCCGAGCCGTTCGCCGAGGATGTGCACCCGGCCGGAGGTCGGGAACAACTGCGCCGAGGCGATCTGCAACAGGGTGGTCTTGCCCGCGCCGTTCGGACCCAGGATCACCCAGCGTTCGTCGACGTCGACGCTCCAATGCACCCGATCCAGCAGCACGGCATCGCCCCGGCGCACCGTCACCTCGGCCAGGTGGATGACCGAATCCGGGCCAGGAAGGATCGACTGGCGCTGGACGGGTCGGCTCCGGGTACTCACGCCGGCCATTGTGTCGCACGGCCGATCGCGATCGCGGCGCGCCCGTCGGCGCGTTGGCAGGTGGGTCTCGAAGGGGTGATCCGGGTTCGCACGACGCTCCGGCGGTCCGAGGGCGGTCGCCCGTCGGGGAGAATCCCTGCATGGCCGACCCCGCCCCGCACGTCACCGACCTTCCCGATGACGGCCGTGGGCGCCCCGGAGAGTCTGACCCGCAGGCTGCGCCGCGGCTCGGCTCGCTGCCCTACCCCGGTCTGCCATACCCGCTCGGAGCCTCCGCCTACCAGGGCGGTACCAACTTCGCGGTGGTGGCCGACGGCACCCCGGGGGCGTCGGATGTGCTGCTGAGCCTGATCAATTCCGACGGCACCGAAACCCGGCTGCCGATGGCCGAGCGCACCTACGGGATCTGGCACACCTTCGTTCCCGGCGTCGGCCCCGGGCAGATCTACGGATTCCGGGTGCCGGAGCGCGACGTGTCCAAGATCCTGCTGGACCCGTATGCCAGGCAGGTGACCGGAACGGAATATGACCTCATCGCCGCTGCGTCCCACGGCGCCGACACCATGGGCAAGGTTCCGCTCGGGATCGTCACCCCGGGACCGATCGGTCTCCGTTCGACCTCGCGCCGGCCGTGGATCCCGTGGGCCGAGACGGTGATCTACGAGGCGCACGTGGTAGGCCTGACGAAGTTGCACCGTGGAGTTCCCGAGCAGTTGCGCGGAACGTTCCTGGGGGTGGCCCACCCGGCGGTGATCGCCCATCTGAAGAGCCTGGGCGTGACAACACTGGAATTGTTGCCCGTGCACGCCAGTGCCGCCGAACCGGGCCTGGCCGCCACTCGTCGCGCAAACTACTGGGGCTACTCCACTCTCAGCTACTTTGCGGTCCACCCCGGGTACGCGACGGCGCCCGGTCGGGAGCTTACGGAATTCATCGCGATGGTCGATGCGCTGCACACGGCCGGCATCGAGGTGGTCCTGGACGTGGTCTACAACCACACCTGCGAGGGCGGTCCAGGGCTGACCGCCGACCTCTCCTGGCGGGGCCTGTCCCCCGACTCCTACTACCTGCCGGACGGCCGGGACATCACCGGAACGGGGAACACCATTAACGCCGGCACCCTGCCGGTGATCCGGATGGTGACCGACTCGCTGCGGTACTGGGCCGATCAGCTCGGTGTTGACGGCTTCCGGTTCGACCTGGCATCGGTACACGGGCGACCGGGCGGCGGCCCGTTCGACGCGGGTTCGGCCCTGCTGTCCTCGATCGCCGCCGACCCCGTGCTCTCGGCCCGCAAGCTCATCGCCGAACCGTGGGACGCCACCGGCGAGGGCTACGCCGTCGGCCGGTTCGGGGTCAACTGGGCCGAATGGAACGACCGATTCCGGGACACCACCCGCGACTTCTGGCGCGGGACTGACGGGGTGCGGGACCTGGGCTACCGGTTGTCCGGTTCCTCGGACCTGTACGCGGCCACTCGCCGGCCGTGGGCGTCGGTCAACCTCATCACCGCCCACGACGGTTTCACCCTGCGCGACCTGGTCTCCTACAACGGCAAGCACAACGAGGCCAACGGCGAGGACAACCGGGACGGCAACAACAACAACCGGTCCTGGAACTGCGGTGCCGAGGGCGAGACCGACGATCCGGTGATCCTCGCTCTGCGCGCCCGGCAGGCCCGCAACCTCGCGGCGACCCTGCTGCTGTCCACCGGCACGCCGATGATCACCATGGGTGATGAGCTCTGGCGAACCCAGCACGGAAACAACAACGCCTACTGCCAGGACAATGAAACCTCTTGGCTGGATTGGGATCCGCTCACCAGAGCCGGCCAGCCCAGGGACCTGCTGGCCTTCTTCCGCCGGGTGCTGGCGATCCGGGCCGGCGCTCCGGCGCTCCGGCAGGGCGAATTCTTCGAAGGCCGGGCACCCAGCGGCGGCGACGGCATCCCGGACCTGGTGTGGTTCGCCCCCGGCGGCACTCCGATGACCGACGGCGACTGGTTCGACGGTTCCCGGCGGACCCTGCTGATGTGGATCGACGGCCGGGACGTCCGCGGGCACACCAGCCGCGGCGAGCCGTTGACCGACGCGTCCTGGTTACTGGTGCTACACACCGACGCTGCTGCCGGGACCGTCACGCTGCCCGGAATACCCTACAGCACCAGCTATCTCCCCGTGCTGGACACCGACAGCGGCACCGGTGAGCCGGCATCGTCGGCACCATTGCCGGTCGACCTCCCACTCACCATTCCCGGCCGCACGGTCTGGCTGCTGCGGGCGGTCCGGGCCGCTCGTTGATCGGGCGGGGCGCCCGCACCCGTCTCCCTCAGGCCGTCTCCCTGAGGCCGTCTCCCTCAGGCCGTCTCCCTCAGGCCGTCTCCCTCAGGCCGTCACCACCAGCCCCAGCTCGGCCGGTGAGGCGAGCAGCTCGTGCCGCGGAAGCACCCGGACGGTGTATCCGACTGCACCTGACCTGTGCAGCGGAACCTGCACCTCGTACCGCAGCCCGCCGGTCCGATCGCCGTCGGACTGGACCGCCTCAGCCTCCCCGGACGCACCGGCAGCGGCCAGCACCGGCGCGACAATCATGTCCACCGTGGCGATGTCGTGTAATTGCTCATTGACGTCGACCCGCCCGATGACCGCCTGGACCCGTACGTCATCCGGTGTCAGGCCACCCAGATCCACCGATGCGACCAGAGACAGCACGTTGCCCAGCGACGGTTCGGTGCCGATGCCGGAGCTGTCCACGGTCACCACCCGCACTGCGGGCCAGGCCGCCCGCACGGACTCCTTCCAGGCTGCGAACTCCTTGGCCACCGACAGGTCGGACGTCACCTTGTGGGAGTACACCGCCGCCGGGCCGTAGTAGCCCAGGACGTAGTCGCGCACCATCCGGGTGGCCTGCACCCGCGGGCCCAGGTAGGACAGGGTGTGCCGGACGGTGTCCACCCACCCCTCCGGACGCCCGGACTCGCCGCGGCGGTAGAACAGCGGGGCGACCCTTTTCTCCACCAGGTCGTACAGCGCCGCCGCCTCCAGATCGTCCCGGCGGCTCTCGTCGCCTACCCCGTCCGCGGTAGGGATGGCCCAGCCGTCGTGCCCGTCGTACAGCTCGTCCCACCAGCCGTCGGAGATGGACAGGTTCAGGCCGCCGTTGAGCGCGGCCTTCATGCCCGAGGTGCCGGACGCCTCCTGCGGCCGGATCGGGTTGTTCAGCCACACATCGGCGCCGGCGCACAGCACCGCCGCCATGCCCATGTCGTAATCGGGCAGGAACACGATCCGGTGCCGGATCGTCGGGTCATCGGTGAACCGGACCATCTCCTGCATGTACCGCTTGCCGCCGTCGTCGGCGGGGTGTGCTTTGCCCGCGATGACGATCTGCACGGGCCGGTCCGGGTCCAACAGGATGGTCCGCAACCGGGCCGGGTCGCGCATCATCAGGGTCAGTCGTTTGTAGGTGGACACCCGCCGGGCGAACCCGATGGTCAGGACGTCCGGGTCCAGGATCGATTCGGTCCAGCCGAGTTCGGCCCCGGAGGCACCGCGCTGCAACGCCGACCGGCGGGCGGTCGCCCTGGCCAGTGTCACCAACCGGCCGCGCAGCGCGTTCCTCAGATCCCATAACCGTTCCGCAGATACCCGGTCGGCGGCCGGCCAGGTTTCCGCGGAGGCCAGGTCCTGCCAGTCGGCCATGTCGCCGGCGACGTCGTACATCTCCCGGGCGGCCCAGGTGGGCAGATGGACCCCGTTGGTCACCGAACCGATCGGCACCTCGTCCTCGTCGAACCCGGGGTAGAGCGGCGCGAACATCTTCCGGGACACATGACCGTGCAGCTTCGCCACCCCGTTGGCCCGCTGGGCGAGCCGAAGCCCCATGTGCGCCATGTTGAATCGGCTCGGGTCATCCTCGGTGCCAAGTGCGATCGCGTCGTCGACGGGCAGGCCGGCTATCAACCGGGAGCAGCCGTCATTGCCGGCGTCCAGGTAGTGCCGGACCAGATCCGCCGGGAACCGGTCGATGCCGGCCGGGACCGGGGTGTGGGTGGTGAAAACGGTGCCTGCCCGGACGGCCGACAAAGCCTCGCCGAATGTCAGACCGTGCTCGGAGATCAGCGACCCGATGCGTTCCAGCCCGAGGAACCCGGCGTGGCCCTCGTTCATGTGGAAGACCTCGGGCAGCGGGTGCCCGGTTACCTCGGCGAAGGCCCGGACCGCCCGCACGCCGCCGACGCCCAGCAGGATCTCCTGCTTGATCCGGTGATCCTGATCGCCGCCGTACAGCTTGTCGGTGGTGCCCCGCAGGAAGTCGTCGTTGAGTTCGTTGTCGGCGTCCAGCAGCAACAAGGGGACCCGCCCGACCTGGGCACACCAGATCCGCGCGGTCAGGGTCCGGCCGCCGGGCATCGGAACCTGGACGGCCAACTGTTCGCCGGCGGCGTCCAGCACCCGTTCGATCGGCAGGCCCTGCGGATCGTGGGCCGGGTAGTGCTCCTGCTGCCAGCCGTCGGAGGACAGGGACTGCCAGAAGTACCCGTACCGGTACAGCAGGCCGACCCCGATGATCGGCACGCCCAGATCGGACGCCGACTTGAGATGGTCCCCCGCCAGAATGCCCAGACCGCCGGAGTAGTTAGGCAGCGCCTCGGTGACGCCGAACTCCATCGAGAAGTAGGCGACGGCCGCGGGCAGCTGCTCCCCCGTCGACACCTGTTGCTGGTACCACCGCGGATCCAGCAGATAGTGATCAAGGTCGGCGGCCAGGCCGTGCATCCGCGCGAGGAACGCTTCGTCCGTCGCGAGTTGGTCGAGCCGGGCGACCGGGACCGCCCCGAGCAGCTTGAGCGGGTCTCCCTCGTACCTCTCCCACAACCCGTGGTCGATGTCGGCGAACAGATCCTGACTGGCTGGGTGCCAGGACCAGCGCAGGTTGCGGATCAGCGCGCCGAGCGGTTGCAACGGGGCCGGAAGCTGAGGTCGGACGGTGAACCGTCGAAGTGCCTTCACCAGTGAAATTTAGCCCTCCCGATCTCGATGTCCCACTTGCCCCGCCAGGTCCGGATTCCGGCGATGCCCGGCCCTGCCCGGACTCCGGGCATGGTCTGCGCTCTGCCGACCGGACCGGTACGTTTGCCCGGTGCCAGGCCCCTCCACTGCGAACCACCCCGCACCCCGATGACGCCCGAACCCACCGAGCACGGGGCTGTTGCCCATCGCTCCGCGCGTCCCATCCCCGGCGCTGAGCACGACCCGCAGTGGTACAAGCGGGCCGTCTTCTACGAGGTCCTGGTCCGGGCGTTCGCCGACTCCAACGGTGACGGCACCGGGGATCTGCGGGGACTGATCGACAAGCTCGACTACCTGGCCTGGTTGGGCATCGACTGCCTCTGGCTCCCCCCGTTCTACGAATCGCCGTTGCGCGACGGCGGGTATGACATCTCGGATTACCGAAAGGTGTTGCCGGAGTTCGGCAATGTCGAGGATTTCGTGGCCCTGCTGGACGCGGCGCATGAGCGCGGCATCCGGGTGATCACCGACCTGGTGCTCAACCACACCTCGGACGCCCACCGGTGGTTCCAGGAATCGCGGAGCGACCCGGACGGCCCGTACGGCGACTACTACGTCTGGGCGGACGACGACACCGGCTACCCCGACGCCCGAATCATTTTCGTCGACACCGAACCTAGCAACTGGACGTTCGACCCGGTCCGCAAACAGTACTTCTGGCACCGGTTTTTCTCCCACCAGCCGGACCTGAACTTCGACAACCCCGCTGTCGGCGACGAAATGATCGACATCCTGCGGTTCTGGCTCGACCTCGGCCTGGACGGGTTCCGGCTGGACGCCGTGCCGTACCTGTTCGAGGAGGAGGGCACCAATGGCGAGAACCTGCCAAGGACCCACGAATTCCTCAAGCGATGCCGCGCAGTGCTGGACACGGAATACCCGCACCGCATTCTGCTGGCCGAGGCCAATCAATGGCCAGCCGACGTCGTGCACTATTTCGGCGACCCGACCGTCGGCGGCGACGAATGCCACATGTGTTTTCACTTCCCTTTGATGCCAAGAATTTTCATGGCCGCACGACGCGAGTCGCGGTTCCCGATCTCCGAGATCCTGGCCCAGACGCCGGCCATTCCGGCCAGTGGCCAATGGGGTATCTTCCTGCGCAACCACGACGAGCTCACCCTGGAAATGGTCAGCGACGAGGATCGCGACTACATGTGGAACGAGTACGCCAAGGACCAGCGGATGAAGGCCAATATCGGCATCCGCCGGCGGCTGGCGACGCTGCTGGACAATGACCGGAATCAGCAGGAGTTGTTCACGGCCATGCTGTTGAGCCTGCCCGGTTCGCCGGTGCTCTATTACGGCGACGAGATCGGGATGGGCGACAACATCTGGCTCGGTGACCGGGACGGGGTGCGGACCCCGATGCAGTGGTCACCTGACCGTAACGCCGGGTTCTCCCGCTGCGACCCGGCCCGGTTGTATCTGCCGGCGATCATGGATCCGATCTACGGTTTTCAAACGGTCAACGTCGAGGCCCAGATGAACACCACGGCCTCACTGCTGCACTGGACCCGGCGGATGATCGAGATCCGCAAGCGGTACGCCGCTTTCTCGGTTGGCCAGTTCACCGACCTCGGGGGGTCCAATCCGACCGTGCTGTCGTACACGCTCAGGTTCGACGGCACCGGTGACGGGATCACCGGCAGCCCGCACACCGTGCTCTGCGTCAACAACCTGTCGCGGTTTCCACAGCCGGTCGAACTGGACCTGCGGGACCACGAGGGCGCCGTCCCGATCGAGTTGACCGGTGCCACCCCGTTCCCCCGAATCGGGCACCTGCCCTACCTGCTGACCCTGCCGGGTCACGGGTTCTACTGGTTCGAGATCACCGCACGGCCGGAGGAACAGTGACGAAAGATCCGATAGAAGTTCCCGATTCCGAGCTGGTGGCCCTGCTCGTTGACTACCTGCCGCATCAACGGTGGTTTTCTGCCAAGGGCCAGGATCTGGGCGCTGACGCCGTGCGAATCGGCGCGCGCACCTTGGTCGCCGCCGACGATTCCAACGAGCCAGAGCGCACCGACCGCCCCGACCGCGAGCACCCCGACCACGAGCACCCCGACCGCGAGCACCCCGACCGGGACCGCGCCGGCCACGATCGCGCCGACATCGAGCAGGTGCTGATCACGGTGGACACCGGCACCGGTCTGCACCGCTACCAGCTCTGGATCGGTTGGTGCTGGCAGGTTCCGGACCGCATCGCGCACGCCACCATCGGCGCCGTCAAAGGACGAACCGCCTACGACGCGCTGTCCGACGGCAACGTCTCCCACCTCCTGCTCGCCGCCATCGCCGGCGACCGTGATTTCGGTAACGGGCTGAAGGCACGGCACGAGCCTGATGCCGAGATCGACGCGGACGCGGACGGCATGGTGATCGGGGCCGAGCAGTCCAACACCTCGATCGTCTTCGGGCACTCGTCGATCCTGAAAATGTTCCGTCGACTGGAGCCGGGGCCGAACCCGGACGCCGAGATCCACCGTGCGCTGCACGCCCTCGGGTCCGAGCACGTGGCCCAGCCGCTCGGTGAGTTCGTCGGGCCGGTGGACGGTGAAGAAACCACGCTCGGCCTGCTCACCGAGTTTTTCGCCAACAGCGCGGATGGCTGGGCGATGGCCACCTCCAGCGTGCGCGACCTGATGAGCGAGGGTGACCTGCGGGCCGACGAGGTGGGCGGCGACTTCGCCGCGGAGGCGCACCGGCTCGGCAGCGCGGTGGCCACCGTGCACGACGAACTGGCCCGGGCGTTCGGGACGAACATTGCCCCGCACACCGAGTTGGCCAAGATTCTCGATCAGATGCGGTACGACGCCGCTGCCGCCGCCGACCTGGTGCCCTCGCTCGCCGAGTACCGGACCGCGATCATGGCGGCCTTCGACCAGGCGTCCGATCACGCCGGGGGGATCAACCTGCAGCGGATCCACGGCGACCTGCACCTCGGCCAAGTCCTGCGGACGCTGCACGGGTGGAGCATCATCGATTTCGAGGGCGAGCCGGCCAAGACCTTGCCGGTTCGGCGGGCGATGCACAGCCCGCTGAAGGACATCGCCGGCATGCTCAGGTCTTTCGACTACGCAGCGCGCGGCCAGACGATCAATCCGCACACCGATTCTCAACACAAGTACCGCGCGGCCGAGTGGGCGCAGCGGAACCGCAAGGCATTCTGCGACGGTTATGCGGCCGCGGCGGGCAACGATCCGCGGCAGGCCGGTAGCCTGCTGCGAGCCTTCGAGCTCGACAAGGCGATCTACGAAGTCGTCTACGAACACGGACACCGGCCGCAGTGGGAACCGATCCCGCTCCAGGCAGTCGCCGCACTCACCACCACCGGAGGTAAATCGTGAGCACCAAAACCACCCCGGATCCCGACTCGGGCGCAAACCCGGCCGCGACACCCCCGGCCGCTGCCGCCACCCCGGCCTCGGCGAAAACGCCCCGGACCCGCAAGGCTGCGGCCGCCAACACCGGGACCGCAAAGACTGGGGCCGCTACCGCCGGGGACACCCCCGCCACCACGAAACAGCCCGCCCGCTCCAGAGCCGCCACCAAGCCGGCACCCGACACTGCGACCGGTGCCGCTGGTGACGCCCCCGCCGCCAAGGCCCCCGCGAAGAAGGCTCCAGCCGGCCAGGCTCCGACCAAGGCCGCTGCCCCGGACACCAGCTCTGCACCTGAGGTTGCAGCGCCGGTCGCCACTGGCACCCCGGTCGGCACTGGCACCCCGGTCGGCACTGGCACCCCGGTGGCGGGCGGCGCGGTGCAGACCCCGCTTGCCCCCGACCAGCCCACCCCGGTCCAGGACGTCGACCCCACCCCGGAACCCGCCGGCGTTCCGGCTCCGTCGGCCGGGACCCCGGGACCCAGTGATGACGACTACGAGAAAGTCATCGGCGGCGAGACCCACAACCCGCACGCCATTCTCGGAGCGCACCCGCAAGGCGACGGCACCACCGTGGTCCGGACGCTGCGGCACCATGCCAAGAACGTCACGTTGCTGCAGGACGGCAAGGAAATCCCGTTCGAGAGCACCTACGGCGGCGTGTTCACGGCGGTCGTCGACGGACCGGTGGGTGACTACCGGGTCCGCGTCGACTACGGACCCGGGGCGGTGTACGAGGTCGACGACCCTTACCGCTGGTTGCCCACCCTGGGTGACATCGACCTGCACCTGATCGGTGAGGGCCGGCACGAAAATCTCTGGGACGTCCTCGGCGCACACATTCGCAGTTACGACACCCCCGGCGGAACCGTCACCGGGACGTCGTTCGCGGTGTGGGCGCCGAACGCCCGGGGGGTGCGGGTCACCGGCGACTTCGACCACTGGTCGGGAGCGGGCACTCCGATGCGGTCCCTGGGTTCGTCCGGGGTCTGGGAGTTGTTCGTGCCCGGGATCGGCGAGGGCACCCGGTACAAGTTCGGGATCCTCGGACAGGACGGCACCTGGCGGGAGAAGGCGGACCCGATGGCGTTTGCCGCCGAGGTACCGCCGGCAACGGCGTCAATCGTGACGAAGCCCAGCCACGAGTGGAACGACGGCGAGTGGATGGAGCGGCGGGCGGAGACCGACCAGCTCAGCGGCCCGCTGTCGATCTACGAGATCCACGCCGGGTCCTGGAAGGAGGGCCTGGACTACCGCGGGATGGCCGAAGCGCTGGTCGCAGAACTGGCCGACACCGGCTTCACGCACGTCGAGTTCCTGCCACTGGCCGGCCACCCCTACGCCCCGTCCTGGGGGTACCAGGTGACGTCGTACTACGCCGCGGACGCCCGGTTCGGCAGCCCGGACGACCTGCGGTACCTGATCGACCGGCTGCACCAGGCCGGCATCGGCGTGATCATGGACTGGGTACCGGCGCACTTCCCCAAGGATGCGTTTGCGCTCGGCAAGTTCGACGGCACAGCGCTGTACGAACACGCCGACCCGCGGCGCGGAGAGCAGCCGGACTGGGGCACCTTCGTCTTCGACTTCGGCCGCCGCGAGGTCCGAAACTTCCTGGTGGCCAACGCGTTGTATTGGCTCGAGCAGTACCACATCGACGGTCTGCGGGTGGATGCCGTCGCGTCGATGCTGTACCTGGACTACTCCCGCGAGGACGGCCAATGGCTGCCGAACATCTACGGCGGCAACGAGAACCTCGACGCGGTCGCGTTCCTGCAGGAAACCAATGCCACAGTGGGCAAACGGGTGCCGGGCGTGCTGATGATCGCCGAGGAGTCAACCGCCTGGCCCGGTGTCACCCGGCCTACGCATCTGGGCGGACTCGGTTTCCACCTGAAGTGGAACATGGGCTGGATGCACGACAGCCTCGGGTACATCTCCCGGGATGCCATCTACCGCTCCTGGCATCACAACGAGATGACGTTCTCCCTGATGTACGCCTTCTCCGAGCAGTTCGTCCTGCCGATCTCGCACGACGAGGTGGTGCACGGCAAGGGCTCGCTGTGGGGGAAAATCCCCGGTGACGAATGGCAGAAGGCGGCAACGCTGCGCACCTACCTCACCCACCAGTGGGCCCACCCCGGCAAGCAACTGCTGTTCATGGGGCAGGAACTGGGCAACCCGTGGGAGTGGAACGAGGCGATCCAAGTGCCGTGGCAACTGCGGGACTACCCGCTGCACAACGGGATCCGCACCCTGGTCGGCGACCTCAACCGGGTCTACAAGTCCAGCCCGGCGCTGTACAGCCAGGATTTCAGCCCAGCCGGTTTTACCTGGATCGACGCCAACGACCGGGAGGGCAATGTCCTGGCCTACCTGCGGTGGGGTTCGGACGGATCGGTGCTGGCCTGCATCCTGAACTTCGCCCCGGTGCCGCACAGCGGGTACCGGCTGGGATTGCCGTTCGCCGGTGTGTGGCGGGAGGCGATCAATACCGACTCCGAGCTCTATGGTGGGTCCGGTGCGGGCAACATGGGCGAGGTCGTCGCGTCAGAGCATGCCTCGCACGGTCAGCCGGCGTCGGCGATGATCACCATCCCGCCGCTGGGTGCGTTGTGGTTGGTACCCGACAAGGTGCGATAACCAGGGGACGGCATCGGCTTGGGGTGGGCCGCGGTCGCCCGACGAAGGGTGTGGGGTGATCTGAGCAGGCACGACGGGGGGCGCCGACCCAGGAGGGTCGGCTCCCCCGGCGTGCCCCGCTCCCGCCTTCGGGGCCCAGTACCGACGCTGATCGCCGGCACCGCATTTCTGGTCGTGGCGGTTCTTGTCATATGGCCGCGCATTCCGCATCCATCCACCGGGCCGCGCGCCGGGGTTGCCGTCGCAGCCGAACGGATCGACCTCGGCCGACCGGGGGCGCCCATCCAGGTGGTGTCGTCCTTCGGGCCGGACGGGGAAGCTGGCAGCCAACCGCTATCCAGCTCCGCCGAGGGCGACCGGATGGTGGGCGCGGTTCTTGGTGACTTGCAGACGTTCTGGTCCGACGCGTTGGCCGCCGGTAGCGGCCCAGGTCTACGGCCACCCGCCGGCGGGTATGTGTCGATGGATTCCACCGCCGCGTCCGGGAGCGCCCTGTGCATCGGGGATCCCGCTCTCATCGCGGGTAACGCGTTCTACTGCCCGCAGGGTGACGGCATCGTGTTCGACTCATCGGCGCTGGTTCCGGTGCTGGCCGGTGCCTACGGATCCGGTGGGTTGGCGGTCGCATTTGCCCACGAGTTCACCCATGCCGTCCAGGCCCAGGTAAGCCCGACGGCCGCGGACAGGGAACGGGATCCGGAGCGGTTCCCGGCGATCCTGATCGAGGCCCAGGCGGACTGCGGGGCTGGCGCGTTCCTTGCTGCAGCGAATTCCGCGAATGCCGGCCGGGTCCACATCCCGGACGCTGCGATGGTGCGGGCGGTCGCCCCGATTCTCGACTTCAGGGACCCGGTGACGCTGTCACCGGCCGACGTCACCGCGCACGGGCTCAGCCTGGATCGGCTGACGGCACTGCTGGTGGGGGCCCGCGGCGGCCCCACCGGATGTCTGGCGATGGCCGCCAAAGATCTCGAACCCACCTTGGGCAAGGTCCCACCGTCCGCGGGCGAGGTTCCGCGATTCGCCAGCGCCGACGATGCGATGGCCGCGGCCAGGCCGTCGATCATCGGCCTGTCCAGCACGCTGGCAGTGACGGGGTCAGAAGACCCATCGGGTAGAGCCGCCGACCCGGCCGATCTCGCTGCGGCAGCACCCATTGGTCAATTTGCCGCGGCCACCGCGGAGGCACTTGCCGTCGGTCGCGCGCTGACCGGGACCGCTGTCGGCGCAGCGTGTTTCACCGGTCAGTGGACGGCGTCGGTGTTCGGCAAGGCGGGGCGGGGTGAGTTGGGCTCCTGGCCGGGGGACGCCGATGAGGGGTTGGACCTGATTCGGTCCCGGCCGGGTGCCGCCTTCGCCGAGCTGGCTGCGTATGCCGACGGGTTTCATCACGGCTTCGGGTCCTGCCGGGATCATTGACGACGGACCTCCGATGCAGCGCGGCCCCTCATGCAGCGCAGCGGGTTATGCAGCGCGGCCGGTTATGCAGCGCCGCCCCTCAAGAAGCGCCGCCCATAGTGCAGCGCAGCCCCTCAAGAAGCGCGGCCGCTCATGCAGCGCAGCCGCTCAGTACAACGCCGCGGCCAGCGCGCGACGGGCTGCGATCACCTGCGCGTCGTCGGTGGGAAACAGTGAGAACAACTCGACCAGATGCTCCCTTGCCGTGGCCCGGTCATCACCCGCGGTGCGCCGAACAGTGTCGACGAGCCGGGCGAACGCGCCTTGAACGTCGCCGGCCGCGAGCTGAACGTCCGCGGCGGCACATTGCGCGGTGACATCGTCTGGAGCGGCATCCGCCGATTCGATCGCGTCCGGGGGAAGGTCCTGAACCCGGGCCAGCAGCCCCGTCTGGGCCAACGCTGCCTTCGCCTCGGCGTTACCCGGTTCAGCGGCCAGGATCTGCTGATACGCCAGTTCTGCCGCTGCAAAATCGCCGTCGGCCAGCGCCTGTTCGGCGGCGGTGAACCGGGGGTCCTCCGGTGTCGGCTCGTCAACCGGGGGTCCACCGGCTGCAGCCTCGGCCTCCTTGATACCGGGCAGATGTTCCCGCAAGGCATCGAGCAGAGCCGAGATCCATTGCCGTACTTGAGGTTCTGCCAAAGGGGCGGTCAATGGCTCGGTGACCGGCTGTCCCTGGGCCAGGGCAATCACCATGGGCAGGGTCTGCACGGCGAACGCCTGCGCAATCCTGGGGTTGGCATCCACGTCGACCCGCGCCAGGATCCAGGACCCACCGGCTTCCGCCGCGAGGTCCGCCAGCGTCGCGGAGAGCTGACGTCCGGGTTCGGCCCAACTCGCCCAGAGGTCGACCACCACCAGCACCTGCGAGGACGCCTGCAGCACGCTGCCAAAGGTTGCCTCGTCAACGTCGATCACGTACGGCGATGGCGGTCCGGTTGGCGCCGCAGGCGCGGTTGGACCAGCACCTGTGGGGACCGTGGCTCGTTGCTTCAATCCGGACAAATCGATGGCACCGGCGAACGCCGCGGGTATCGCGGCGGCCTGCTGCCGGGGGTTGGGGCGGCTCATAGGGACATCTTCACACGAGCGACCGACACTGTCGGTCGCCGGTGCAACACTGCCTCCCATGACACTGATCGCGTTGTTCCACTCGGTTCTGGGAGTCAAGCCGGGGGTGCTGGCCGCCGCGGAGGTGTTCCGCGACGCTGGACACCGGGTGCGGGTCGTCGACCAGTACGACGGCCGAGTCTTCGACGACTACGCGCAGGCCGGCCGGTTCGCGGAGTCGATCGGCTATCCCGCACTCATGGCCGCGGCCGTTGACGCTGTCGCCGACGAATCGGCACCTCTGGTAGCTGTGGGTTTCTCGAACGGCGGGGGGATGGCAGAGTTCCTCGCGTGCAGTCGCGGGGGCAGCGCTGGCGGGGTGCTGGGCACGGTGCAATTCTCGGGTGCACTTCCGTTGGCCGAGCTGCACCTGGAGACCTGGCCTGCCGCAACACCTGTGCAGCTTCACTATTCGGTCGGCGATCCATTTCGACGGGACGAATGGATCGATGCCTTCCTGGCTGACGTCGGCGCATCAGGGTCCACTGCGGAGCAGTTCCTGGATTATCCCGGCGACGGTCACCTATTTACCGACAGTTCACTGGCCGACGAGTTCGACCCGCTGTCGACCTCGCTTGCTTTCGACCGGGCCCTGAGTTTTGTGGCACGGGTCGGCGGCGGGGTCTCGGATACCTCATGAGGACGTTCCGAGCGCCACACCGGCTGACCGGGCTCTAGGCGCCTGGCTCTCTCCGCGTTCGCCCAGCCGTCGGTCCCAGGTGGCCAGACTTCTCCCGCCGCTGATCGGGGTGGACAGCAGTCCACGGGAGTCTCCCGCAGGGGTCCCACCTACAGCGGCAGCACAACTCGAGCCAGAAGGGTATTGCTCACCTACTGTTCGTAACCTACAATTCGTACAGATGTTCGGCCTTGATGGAGGGTGAGAATGGACGGCGGTGATGCGGTGGGCGGCGTCTCTGGGTGGCGTCACCTGGCTTCGGGCCCTTCCGATCCCTTGTCTTTGACCGCGTTGGCGAGTGTTGACTCCCCCTCGTTGACCGGGGCGGAACTGGTGGACGCGATCGTGGCCAGCGAGAAGTGCTCCACTGGGCCAGCCCCACCGGCCACAGCTACCCCCAGCACCCCAAACGGACCACGCCACCCCAACTATGGCTCACCTACACCGCCACGACCACCGTCGAGCACCTCGACACCATTACCGCCACCGCCGCCACCGCCACCGCCACCGCGACGGTGAACCCCGCAACCGAGACAGCAAACACGGCAGGCAGTGTCATCGAAGAGCTACTCACCGCCCAGCTACTCCGCCACAGCATCAACCAACCGGACATCGAATATCAGGACGTCGATCAGCAGCCTTCAACCGAACAAACCAGCACAAATGATGAACCCATCGATGACGAGCAACCGCCGTTCTGACCCGCCAAGCGCCCGGGTCGACAAGAGCACTGTCAGGCAGAGTCGCTGTAGTGGTTGCAAGTAGGGCCAGCTACCGAACAGAATTTGCCGGTCTTTTCGGAAGTCACGGCCGGATGGCCAGGAATACAAAGGCAAACATCAGGACGAGGTGAACGCCGCCCTGCAGTCGGGTGGCCCGGCCGGGCACCACTGTCAAGGTCGCAACAATTATCGTGATCGCGAGTAGAACTACCTGCACCGCATTGAGCCCCAACACGAGCGGGCCGTCTATCCAGATCATGGCGATAGCGATGACGGGGATGGTCAACCCAATGCTGGCCATTGCCGACCCAAGGGCCAGGTTGAGGCTGATCTGGACTCGATCTCGGCGTGCAGCTCGCACCGCGGCGAGAGTTTCCGGAAGAAGCACGAGCATCGCAATCACCACCCCGACGAACGACTTCGGGAATCCCGCAGCGCGCACGGCGTCCTCGATGGCCGGCGACTCGACCTTGGCCAACCCGACGACGGAGATCAGCGCGATGGTCAGCAGAACAAGGCTGGCGGTGGTCCGGGTCGTCGAAGGTCGCTCGGCGTGGTGGTCGTCGTCATCGATCAGCGCTCCGTCGCGGGCTACCGGCAGGAAGAAGTCTCGGTGCTGACGAGTTTGGGTGAGCACGAAGAGCACATACAAGGCCAGCGATGACGCCGCAGCGAAGGCCAACTGCCCGGTCGAGAACTCCGGCCCGCTCACTGTTGTGGTTACGCTCGGAAGCACGAGCGCCAAGGTGGCGACCGTCGCGACGGCACCCAGCGCAGCACCGGTGCCCTCGGCGTTGAACACGGCGATTCCGTGCCGCATCGAGGCCACCAGGAGTGATATCCCGAGAATGCCGTTGCAGGTGATCATCACGGCGGCAAAAACCGTGTCCCGCGCTAACGATTCGGATCCGTCGCCGCCGGCGAGCATGAGCGTCACGATGAGCCCGACCTCAATCACGGTGACCGCGACCGCCAAGATCAACGAACCCAACGGTTCGCCTACCCGCAGGGCGATCACCTCGGCGTGGTGCACCGCGGCAAGGACTGCCCAGCCCAGTACAAGAGCGATCACGATGGCCAGGACGATGGCCGGATTACGCCCCCAGGTGAGGACGAGAGCAACTGCTGCCAACACTGGGCCGACGACATTCAGATCAACGCGACGCGTGGACTTGGCCATGAGCTGAGCTTTTCACAGCCGCGATGATCAGTTGCCAGAATCCCCCGCTCTTACGATCCGTGCCTGCAGCCGAAAGAGCGGCCGCTGTCTGTCCTGCGACCAATCACCCGTGAGGCCTATCCGCCTGAACCCTGCACCAACACGATCCGGTACTCGCCCACATCGACCTGGGTCCCTGACGTCGCCTCCAACAGCGCCGACCCGGATTCCCCCGTCGACGCAGTCCAGGTCACCGCCCATCGAGCGGTCACCGACACCGGCCATTTGCCAGTCCCGCCAGTACGCTCCCGCAACGAGCGCCATCGATACTTGTACCCACACGGAGGCTGCGCCTTCCAGTCATACTGGCCCTCCACCGGCGCCACCCCCGCCCCCTGGCACACCACCGCCGGTGTCGGAGCCCGCAACGACGTATCCGGATTAGCCTCGATTTTGCGTGCTGATTCCGAGGATGTCTTGTTCTCCTCGAGAGGGGTTGCAGTGTATGCGTTCTACGTTCTGGTGTGGTTGTTGACCCGACTGTCGTGTCGGGTTGACGCCGGTTCCACCTGCGGGGGTTGGGTTTCGGGTCGCTGGGGCGGGTGGTGGTGCAGTGTCAGGCGAACGCGGCGCGGATCCTGAGCCAGGCTTGGGCGATCTGTTCGGCCCACCGCCAGTTGAGGTCGATACGGAGCCTGGTTTGACGGGCGCTGCGGGTGATCCGGGCGGCGACGTGCAGCACCCGGTAGCGGAACGTCGCGATCTCGCACGTGGCCAGGTCTGATTCGTCGGCGAAGCCGAGGAGCTTGGTCCAGGCAACGAGGTCCATCGCGGTCATCACGATCTCCAACCAGGCACTGTTGGCTGCATAGGAGTGGCAGGGGAAGTTCCGCATGCCGGTTGCCTTCGCCTGCCGGATCCGGTCCTCGACCCGGGCGTGCTGCCGGTGCCGCAGATCCAGACCGGCCAGCTGCCCGGGAACGACGCCGGCAGGGGTGTCGGTGATGAACCCGGTGACCCGGTGCCCGTCGACGTCCAGGAAGGTCAGTTGCGCGCCGGGGTGTGGTCGTTCCTTCCGCAGGATCACCCTGCTGCCGGCGGGCCAGGCCGACAGGTCGAGCAGCCCGGTGGCTTCGGCGACCCAGGCACCGTCCCGCACCGTGCCGTCGGCGTTGATCGTCGGGTACCACACGTCGATGCCGTCAAGGCAGGCCAACCAGGCCGCGTCGGCCAACAGGCCGAGCGCGTCCCGGACCGGCAATTTCACGGCGAACCCGAAGGAGAACCCGACCCCTTGCTGCCGGCAGAACTCCGCGAAACCGTAAGTGGCACCGGCGGAATCGGAACGGATCAGCACTGCGGGACTGTCCGGGTCGCCCGGCCGCGGGCGGAACCCTTCCGGGATCGACGCGAGCGCTTCGGTGAGGACCTCAACGTGATCACAGGTGGTGCCCGACCCCGCGTTGCCAGGTCGGAGCTTGCCGGCCAAGGCTTCGCCGCCGGCGATCTCCGGTCGATCGGCGAACACCAGCAGGGTATGAAATCCGAAGGTCCGCTTCCAGGTCGCGGCCGCGTTCTCCTTCCTGTCGGAATGATCCACGCTGATCGAGGCGTCCACGTCCAGCACGACGGTTTCACCGGCCCCCGGTGCCCCGCCGGCCGCCCACACCGCCGCCCGCGCAGACGCCCTGGCCGCCTTCATCGCCGGCAAGTGCGCGGTGTCAACGCGTTGGTCCAGCAACCGCCAGGTCGTCGTCAGCGAGGCGACCGGACCGTGCTGCACTTGCTGATCAACCAGACTCCCGACACCGGAAACACAGTCGGCGCCGTCGGCGACCGCCGCCGCGAGATCGGTGAAGACCCGGCCCGGGTCATGCACCCACGGGCCCCGGTAGGTGTCGGCCAACACCGAAGAGACCTGCTCGGTCAGCCCCGACAGATCCGCGACCTCCCGCAGCAACCCCACCCCCGCATGCGACACCACACCCGCACCATCGGCCGACACATGGACCCGACGCACACCCCGACGACTCTTGCTACGCTTCACCTTGAAAGTGCCTTCCAGCTCGGACGATTGAGACCTTAGACAAGACTCATTGTCCCTGCAGGACAGGCACTTTCGCTATTCCACACGCCGAGAGACAATCATTTGCGCGCAAGATTCAGGTTAGCCAAAGGCTCACCCATCGACCACACCGACTCCGACAAACGTGCCACCGCTGTCACTGATACCGCACCCGCCGTTACCGTCAAGGACTGCGGACCCGGATCGTCGATCCACAACCAGTTCCACAGATTTACCGCGACCTTGTTGAAATCCGGGCCGATACCGATCACCGGTTTGGGCAATACCAACTCCCCCACCGCCTCTTGCGCAAGCTGGGCGGGGGTCGGCGGTGCAGGAACAGCAGGTGCGACGGCAAGATTTGGCTGCTGACGATTGGTCGGTGCGGTCAACTTCGGGCATGCACTGGGGAATATTGCTTGAGTAATCGTACAAACAGCGCCGTTGACAGCATCAACCGCTGCCGTTAGAGGATCGAGAGCCGTCTCAGGTTGAGCTAACTCCGGAACAGAAGGGAACAGTGTAATGGCGCCAGC
Organism: Nakamurella sp.; assembly: GCA_965247715.1. GTDB lineage: Bacteria > Actinomycetota > Actinomycetes > Mycobacteriales > Nakamurellaceae > Nakamurella. Next base: position 136,605 of record CBDFHS010000014.1, read on the forward strand.
CCCGCGCGCTCCGGGAGCCGCCTGATTTACAGAAGGAGTTGCAGAAGGTGCATCGGAGGCCCGGCAAATGAGCGTTTCTCCTACAATTACGGCGCCACCATCGCACTCGGCGCTTTCGGGTAGATCCGCCACGAACTGACCGGAGTTTGCACCAATGACCAATATTAGAGCCAGAGCCGCGATCCTTAACATTCTGTTACCTTGTCCGTGTCCAGGAAGTCGGCGACCAGCCACATTTTCTTCTCTGCAGACCAGGTAACGACGGGTTTGAGGGCGCGACGTTTTGTTCCACCATCATCGATATCAACTTGCTTACCATCGCCATTCACGATGGAGACAGTGGTCACGTCCATACAACTTGTCAGCAGGACCTCCTTCCCATTCTCGACGTGTGTAACGAGCGGTGGGTCGTAAGTTTGGGTCTGACCATATGCACACCCCCCTTTGCCAGATTCTCCGTTGCATCCACAAGCCTTTTTGCGGCCGGGTCCGCCATGTATTTGCGAATCTCGGGTTCCCAATCGACCCCGCCCGGATTTTCTTCAGTCCGTGCGACTAGCCGCGTGTACTCGCCAAACGCCGCCAACGCCGCCTTGGCATCGTCTTGCTGCTCCGGCGTCAACCCCGGCGGCCATGGGTCTGGAGCTGCTCCCGGGCCGCTGGATTCGTCAGGACTGGGCGCACCTGCCGATGATCCGCCCGGCGCGGCCGAGATGACCGACGCTGATGACCCAACTGGCGATGGCGGGGACGCCGCAGGTGCCGGCGGGGCGGATTTGGACACCGTGGTCGGCAGTTCAGTGGCAGGCCCCACGGCTGACCCTGCTGGGGTCAAGGCCGACGCGGTGGTGAAACTGGCCGACCCCGCGGAACTGGCGGAGCAACCGGCGCAGAGCACGGCTGCGACCCGCGCCGCCACTAGTCGGGACGCGCGCATGCGGGCCACCACAGGGAGTCCTCCGTCCGTCACAGAGCGTGATCGGACGCTGACAATACCCAGTGAAAGCAGGAGACGAAAAGTGGTTCCGTCGTTGTGTGGATAACTCCCGGAGCCACATTCAGGTCAATCAACACAGCGAAGGGCGGCAGGACACGAAAGCGTGATCTATATCCGGGCGGGTTCCGTATAGCCGCCCCACACTTCGCGAAGCGCGTCACAAATTTCACCAAGGGTCGCTTCCGCACGAGCCGCCGCGAGCATCGCCGGCACCATGTTCGCCGACCCCTGCGCGACGGTTGTGAGGTCAGCCAACGTGGAACGGACCGCACTGTTGTCGCGCGCCGACCGCCGTCGACCGAGAACTGCGCTTTGCTCGACCTCGACGTCCCCGGATATGCGGAGAATCTCCAGCCTCTCGTCCGGCCCGTCGACCCGCGAATTCACACCGACTACTTTCTTCTCGCCCTTTTCCACTGCCAATGTGTAGGCGAACGCCGCATCGGCAATCTCCCCGGTGAAATATCCATCTTCGATGCCGCGGAGGATTCCGCTGGTCATCTCACCCACCGGATGAAGCCCGGACGGAACGGCGACAGCGGCCAATTCCCTGATTCGCCTGAAGATCCCCTCCGCCTCTGCTTCCAAACGGTCGGTCAAGGCCTCGACATACCAGCTCCCCCCCAACGGATCAGCCACGTTGACGACGCCGGTCTCCTCCATGATGACCTGCTGGGTGCGCAAGGCGATTTGCGCAGACCGCTCGGTCGGCAAGGCCAACACCTCGTCCAGGGCATTGGTATGCAGGGAGTTTGTTCCGCCGAGTACCGCAGCCAGGGCCTCTACTGCTGTTCGGGTGACATTATTGTCAGGCCGCTGGGCGGTCAGCGAAACACCCGCCGTCTGGGTATGGAATCGCAGCCATTGCGCTCGCGACGTGGTAGCGCCGTAGACGTCCCGCATCCAACGAGCCCAGATTCGCCGGGCCGCGCGGAATTTGGCGATCTCCTCGAAAAAGTCGATATGCGCATCGAAGAAGAAACTCAGACCCGGCGCGAAGACGTTCACGTCCATTCCGCGGGAAAGACCCAGCTCGACGTAGCCAAAACCATCAGCAAGCGTGAAAGCGAGCTCCTGAGCGGCGGTGGAGCCTGCCTCACGGATGTGATAGCCGGAGACCGACAGCGGTTTGTAATCGGGCAACTGTGCCGTGCAGAACTCCATCAAGTCGCCGATGAGCCGTAGATGCGGTTCGGGCGGGAAGATCCATTCTTTCTGCGCGATGTATTCCTTGAAGATATCGGTCTGCAGTGTCCCGTTGAGTGAGCTGACGTCAACGCCCTGCCGCTCGGCCGCCACCAGGTACATGCAGAACACCGGAACGGCTGGACCCGAGATCGTCATCGACGTAGTGACCTGGGAGAGGTCGATACCTTCGAATAGCGTCTGCATGTCCGCGACGGAATCGACGGCGACCCCGCAATGACCGACCTCCCCCAGCGACTGCTGGTCATCGGAATCCCGGCCCATCAGGGTGGGCATGTCGAAAGCCACGCTCAGACCGTGTCCGCCCTGTTCGAGAATCATCCGGTATCGGGCGTTGGTGTCCACAGCACTGCCGAAGCCCGCGAATTGGCGAATGGTCCAAGGCTTTCCCCGGTACCCGGTGGCGTGCAGACCGCGGGTGAACGGGAACTCACCGGGCCAGCCGATCCGATCGAAATCGGCGATCACGTCACCCGGGGGCGGCCCGTATACCGGGTCGACTGTCGTCCCCGACAACGTCGTGTAGTCCGCATCGCCGACCCGTCCGGCGTCGGTGGCCGCAGCGAAGCGTTCGTCCCACCGCCGGCGTCCGGCCGCGATTGCCGCTCTGTCGCGGTCGTCATGCGTCGTTGACTCCGTCATCGAAGGTCTCCTGGGTCGCCGTCCAACCACCACACGCAGCAGGACCGGTCAAGCGGCCCGTTGGTCAAGGATATCCGATAGTCGGACGTCCAAGCATTGCAGGCGCCCGGGCCCGCACCAGTCCCCCTTGCTACGGTGCCCGTCATGAGTTCGAACGTCACTGCTCCGGCGCTGCCCTTCGATCCGATCGCGAAGGCCGCGCAGACCTGGCAGGAACGCATCGGACCGAGCGTGGCAATGTCCGCGGTCACCAACATCATGCGGGTCCAGCAAATCCTGCAGGCCACCGTCGACGAGCGGCTCAAGCCCCACGGACTATCCTTCGCCCGGTACGAAGCCCTCGTCCTGCTGTCGTTCTCGCAGCGCGGATCTCTGCCGATGCGGCTGATGGGCGAGCGGCTGCAACTGCACCCCACGTCGATCACCAACATCGTCGACCGGCTGGAATCCGATGGCCTGGCCAGGCGGTTGCCGCATCCGAGCGACCGGCGCACGACTCTCGTCGAACTCACCGACTCCGGCCGGGAGCGGTTGAGCGGTGCCACCGAAGCCGTCACAACTGCCGATTTCGGCTTCGTCGGCCTGGCCGATGAGGAACTGCACCAGCTGTCGCTGCTCCTGACGAAGGTGCGCAAGGCGGCGGGCGACTTCGCCTGAACCGTGGGGAGCCGGGCCAACCACGACAGGTCAGGCGGTGTCCCAGCGGAAAACCCGGGTCGCGACGAATGTGACCACCGCAGCGAATGCCAGCAGGATCAGGATCGGCAACAGCGCAGCTGACGGCCCGAATCCGCGCACCATCACGTCTTTCATGCCCTCCACCAGGTAGCGCATCGGCAGGAACCTGGAGACGGTCACCAGCCACCCCGGCGCTGACTCCAATGGCAGGAAGGCGCCGGAGAGGAATGCCATCGGCAGGGTGATCAGATTCGCCAGGCCACTTCCGCCCTCGGAAGTCTTTGCGATCGCCCCGACCAGTAGACCGATGGACAGGAACGCCAGCGTGCCGGCAACGACCAGGGGTAATGCCATGTACCAGGCGCCCTTGAGTTGCAGCCCGAGGAAGGGCAAAGAGGAAATTGCCACGAACAACACCAATTGACCAATCGCGACCAGTACCGACACCACAACGCGGGAGCCCACGACGGTCGCGGTCGACACTGGCGCGAGTCGGAGCCGGCGCAGCAGTTTCTTCTCCCGCCAGGTGATCAACGTCAGCGCGGCACCGAAGACCGCGCCAACAGCGATGCCGTATCCGATCATCCCCGGGGCTACGAACTGGATCGCCTTGAGGGACTGGTCTTCGACCTGCTGTGTGTTCAGGGTGTATTTCGGTGGAGCGCCGGATACCGCGATGTTCGCCTGGTCGACAAAGGCGGAAAGGATGCCCTGCACAGACGCGGCGGTCACCTGATCTGCGGAGGAGAAATTCAGCTCCAGCGTGTCGCCCTGCTGCTGCAGGACGGCGCCCACGTCACCCTTTCGGACCTGCTCCAGCGCGTCATCGAGGTTGCTGCCGGTGGTCAGGGCAATCGCATTGTCCAGACCCGCTCGTGCCTGCGCGGGCAGGGTCTCGATCAGCGGCACCGAACCGATCTGCACCACCTTCGGCTTCGCGGTCCCGCTACCGGAGAACACCGTCCCGAAGATCAAGATGAAAAACAGCGGGAACAGGATCGCGAAGAACAAACTCATCCGATCCCGGTAAAACCCCTTGAGCATCGCGCGCGACAGGCTGGAAAAGGCAGTCATGCCCGGTACTCCCGTCCGGTGAGATTCAAGAACACGTCCTCCAGCGTCGCTCCTCGCACCTGCAGTCCCTCCAAAGCGTTGGCTTCGGCAAGGGCCGCCAGCACCGGAGCGGGCTGGCGGGTGGTGATCACGGTGGACACCAGATCACCGTGGACCTCGTCGACGCCGTTGATGCCGCGGGCCTGATCGACGGGTAGCGAACCCGCTTCCACCGAGATGCGAACCGGGGCGTCCAGGTCGCGGATGAGCTCGGCCGGCGGACCCAACTGCAGGATCTTGCCGTTGTCCATGATCGCGACCCGGTCGCACAAAGACTCCGCCTCGTCCATGTAGTGAGTGGTCAACACCACGGTCTTGCCCCGACTAATGATCTCCCGCAGCACGTCCCACAGATTTCGGCGAGCCTGCGGGTCAAGGGCGGCGGTCGGTTCGTCGAGGAACACCACCTGTGGATCGTGAATCAGCGCGCAGGCGATCGAGAGTCGTTGCGCCTGCCCTCCGGACAGCTTTTCGGCCTGGGTGTCAGCCTTGTCGACCAGACCGACCATTTCGAGCATTTCCTGAACCCGGGCGGCCCGGGTGCCGTACAGCGCGCCGAAGGTCGACAGCTGTTCCCGCGCGGTGAGCCGTTCGAAGAACGCAGATGCCTGGAGCTGGACTCCGAACTTGTGCAACAGGTTCGGGTTCCGCGGCCACACCGGTTCACCGAAGACATCGACAGTTCCGCTGTCGGCCTCTCGGAGCCCCTCGATGATCTCCAGCAGGGTAGTTTTTCCCGCTCCGTTGGGACCCAGAATGCCGAAGAATTCACCCTCCCCGACCGTGATCGATACGTCGTCGACCGCGACCAGCGAGCCGTACCTCTTGACGACGTTGCTGGCAACAATCGTGTCGGTCACCGTGAGACTCCGTTCTTGGGTCCGCAGATCAGCCTGGCCAGTCTGACCGGTGCTTCCATGCCGGCGACCCGGGGGTGTCCGCAACCGGCCGTCACCCGGCTCCGGTCAACGAGTCCAGGACCAGGGCGGCCGCCCGATGCGGGTCGCTCTCCCCGTTGGCGACCGTCTCACCGGCCCGGGTCAGCAACCGCTGCCCGCCGACTGATGACAGCTGTCGGTGGATGCGCTCCAGCACGACCGCCCGGACCGCCACCTCCGCGCGCTGCCGGCGGCGATTGACAGCTTCGCCGCGCTCGATCAGCTGCTGATGGTGCGACGCCAGCGCCGCGAGCAGCCCATCGATGCCGGAATCCTGCTCCGGTGAACCGTTCCGCCGAATTGCGACCGTGGACAGAACCGGGACCCGCCACTGACCGGGGTCGGCCACCCCGGCCCGGCCCAGAGCCACCATCGCCCGCAGTTCCCGGACGGTCGAGGCCGCGCCGTCGTGATCAGACTTGTTGACCACCAGCACATCCGCGATCTCCAGGATGCCCGCTTTGGCGGCCTGGATTCCGTCGCCCATGCCCGGGGCCAGCACCACGACCACAGAGTCCGCCAGCCGCATCACCGCGACCTCGTTCTGCCCCACCCCGACGGTCTCCACCAGCACGACGTCAAACCCAATGGCGGAGAACAGATCAACCGCAGCAGGCGCCGCTGCGGCCAGCCCGCCGAGCTCGCCGCGACTGGACATGGACCGGATGTAGACCCCTGGGTCGGTGGTGTGCTCCGACATCCGGACTCGGTCCCCCAGCAACGCCCCGCCGCTGAACGGGCTGGATGGGTCAACCGCGAGCACGGCGACCCGTCGGCCCGCCTGCCGGTGTCGGGCAACCAGTGCCGTGGTCAGCGTGGACTTGCCCACCCCGGGAGGTCCGGTCAGCCCGACGATCACTGCTCGACGCGGTCGGCCGGCCAGGGCGAGGGCGATCTCCGCGGCCCCGTCACCACCGGCTTCGATCCGGCTGAGCAGTCGGGCGATCGCCCGGACCCCGCCGGCATCGGCCGCGGTGAGAAGTGGTGCGGTCGCCCGCTCCGAGCCAGCTGCCATTCCTGAAACCTAACCGCACGAGCCCGGGTGACCGCCGGTCGGCATACGGTGACCCGATGACGCAGCACCACACCAGGGTGGCCACTGGCCAGCTGGGGATTGTCGCCATCGACCACGTCGGCATCGCGGTACCCGACCTGGATGCGGCGATCACCTTTCACGTCGACGTGCTCGGCGGGCGGCTCGCGCACCGGGAACGCAACGACGACCAAGGCGTCGAGGAGGCGATGATCGCCTTCGGATCCGGAGCGCTGGTGCAGCTGCTGGCCCCGGCAACCCCGGACTCCACCATCGCCCGGTTCCTGGATCGCAGTGGTCCCGGTCTGCAACAACTGGCGTACCGGGTCGCCGACGTGGTGGCGGCCGCAGACGCCGCCAGAAGGGCCGGTATCCGCACCCTGTACGACGGACCCCGTCGTGGTACGGCGGGCTCACTGATCAACTTCCTGCATCCGAGGGACGCCGGTGGGGTGCTGGTGGAGCTGGTCCAGCCCGCACCTGCCGACCGCACCCACGGCGGCAGCTGAAGGGACAACCGCAGCAACGGCACGGCCTCCGTCGCGCCGCTGGCGGGGGGTGGGACGATGGTCGCCATGAGCTCCAACGAGTGGCTGCCTGCCCAGATCCCGTTCGACATCGTCCGCCGTGGTTTCTCCCCGGACCAGGTGACCGCGCATCTGGAACGCCTCGAATACGACCTGCGCATCGCGACCGCGAACTCGGATGCGACGAACCAACGGCTGTCCGAGGTCTCGGCCCAGTTACAGCATTCGCACTTGGAGATCGACTCGCTACGCGGTCAATTGGACAACCTGGCACGCGAACCGGTGTCGATGACCGGCCTGTCGAATCGGATGCAACGGATGATCCGGTTGGCTGAAGAGGAGGCCGCGGAGATCCGCGCGCGGGCCAACGCAGACGCCGACAAGGTCAAGTCGGCTGCCTCGGCCGGAGCGGCAGCGACCGCCGCGGACCGGGAAGCCTTCGACGCGGAACGGGAACGCACCCGGCGACAGCTCGCCGAGCAGGTGGACGCCTTGCTGACCGAGGCGCGGCAGGAAGCAGAGCACACCCGGCAGAGCGCCCACCAGGAGTCGCAAGCCGGGCTTGCCGCCGCAACCACCGAAGCCCAGCGGCTGGTGGCAGAAGCGTCGGCCGAGGCGACCGCAACCCTGACCGCAGCCCGTCAGGAAGCCGACCACACCGTCACGGCGGCCCGGCAGGAAGCCGACCACACCCTGTCCAGCGCGCGCTCGGAGGCCGAGTCCCTCACCAGTGGCGCGGCCGCCGAACGCGCCCGGCTGGACGCCGACAGCCTGGCTCGCCGGTCGGCGATCGAGGAAGACTTCGAGATCGCGATCAGTGCGCGGCGCGCGGAAGCGCACCAGCGACTCACCGAGCGTGAGGAACTCTCGGTCGCGGACGCCAAGCAGCGGGTCGCGGAGGCGACGGCCGCGGCAGATCAACGGGTGCAACAGGCCACCGCGCACGCAACGGAACTCGTGCGACGGGCTGCCGCGGAGTCCCACCAAAGGGTGGCGGAGGCCGACAAGGCCGTCCAGGAGCTCACCGCCCTGCGTAGCGTGGTGCTCGACCAGTTGGCCACCCTTCGTGACCATGTCGGCAAGCTCGACCAACTCGCTGCCTCAGCTCCGGCCTTGCTGGACCGGCCCGCGGACGAGGCCGGACGGCCGGTTGCCGCAGACTTCCCGGTCGACCCGGCGGCCCGTCCGACCGCCCTACCGCCGGGATACGGCAGCGAACCCGGACCCTGGGACCAGGACCCGGCGCTGGATGCCTTGGCCGCCGATTTCGATGCAGGATCCGAGGGCCTGGCAGCTGCTCCGCTGGATCCGCCCACCGACACGCAGGCTCGGACCGACACGGAGGCTCGGACCGACTCGTTCGAGCGGGTCGACGCCGAGGTGGACGACAGCTCGGACATTCCCGCCGATGCCACCGGACCCGGTGTCAGCACGACCGGCAATGGCTCGGCAGGTGAAGAGGCCGGCGATCAGGGTGACACTGATGCCGACTCCTCGGCCAGCCCTGGCGGTTCGTCCCCTGCCGGTTCGTCCCCAGCAGGTTCGTCTCAGGCAGGTTCGTCTCAGGCAGGTTCGTCTCAGGCAGGTTCGTCGCAGGCTGGTTCGTCTCAGGGGCGGTCCCCGCAGCGGAGCGGTTTCCGAGCTTTCGCCGACCGGGCGATGGGCGGTCGCTGAGGAACCGTCGCGCCGGGATCAGACCCGGTCGCCGGCGGACACCACCTGGAAGATCTCGGTGGCCTTCTCCAAGAAGCGCGCGGCGGTCATCCGTACGGACACCAGTATCGCCGCGATCCCGCAGGCCGGTCCGACGATCAGCGCCGCCCACCCCCAGGACGGACTCTTGGTGACCGAAAGGCCGACCAAGACCGCGGCCGGGAGGGCGACCAGAATCGCTCCGCCGAACATTCCCAGAGATACCAGGCCGGTCCGTCCCTTCTGCCCCGGGACACTCGAGGCGAACATCGATTTCCTGCTCTGCGGCTGCGCGTAGGGCATCGCCGCGGAAAAATAGCTCACCGTGGCAGCGGCACCCATCATCATTGCCAGGCTCACACCGAGAGCCGCCGGGACCTGTCGGTAGTTGCCGTGCACAACGGCCAAGATAGTCGTGGACGCTACGACAATCACTGTTGCCGGGACGATCGCCGCGATCACATGACCCAGCACCTCACCTCTGGCTCGCGCCTGGTCGGTAATCGTCTGCAGATGCAACCACAGGCCGGAGCCCTCCACCCCGTACTGATTGCCGGCCTGACTTCCGCACAGCGCGGCCCCGAACGCGACGGCGAAGACCGCACCACCGCTCCGTACCACGATCAGTGGCCAGAGTGTCGTCAACACCACCAACATCAGCCATGGCATGCGGCGCATCGGGTCTCGCCAGGCGAGTAACCGGTCCCGGCCGGCGACCACCCGCATCGTGCCAACAACCCCACCGCCCACCGCGGTTGCCGCCGACCGGCGCGCCGGCGCGGACGCGGCCGTTGTCGACGGCGCCGTGGTCAGGCTCCGGACCAGAGCGGTCGACCACCACCACCAGGCCAGCGCCATTGCCGCGAACGCGATCGCCGCGGCGATCACCGCCCGAGCCCACAACCCGCTGGAGATCAGCCCCGGCAGGGACGCCAACGCCCCGGGCGGGGTCCACTGCATCGCCGACGCCACCGTGAGCACCCCACCGCCGACGGCGCCCCGATCACCCGGCGAGTTGATCACCGCGACAAATCCCAGATACAACAGGAAAACCAGGAGTCCGACGACCATTCCCAGGTCGCGTCCGCGGCGGCTGGACATCAACGCCGACATCGACGTCGACGCGGCTCGCGACAGCACGATGCACAACCCCAGCTGCGCCAGCGCGCAGCCGATCGAGACCGGGAGTACAGCCAACGGCACCCCTGTCGCCACCGCCGCGCCGGCCAGGATGATCACATTGGCCAGCGGAAACCATCCGATCAACGCCGTGACCAACAGGCCGCGTTGCAGCACCTGGGGCCGGATCGGTAGGAGCGCGAACCGCGCCGGGTCGACAGTCTCGTCGACTCCGAACGCCACCAGCGGCGCAACCACCCAGGCCACCAGCTGCACGGCGAACAGACTCGTCACGGCGGGGACCCGGTAATCGGGAACACCACGCAGGCTGGCCAGACCGACCGCCATCAACGCCACGAAGCCGTAGACAACGACCAGTGCCAGGATCGCGCCGATCCTGCCGGCGCCGCTGGTCGCCCGCAGCCGGCCGGTGAACAGGCGCCATTTCAGGCTGGCGAAGACCCCAACCACGTCAACCCCCCGTCCTGCACGTCATCGGCGCCCACCAAGTGCATGAACGCATCGTCCAGGCTCGCGGACGACCCGCGAACCTGCGCCAACTCACCGGAGGAGATGATCCGACCGCTGGCCATCACCGCGACATGGGTGCACAGGTCCTCCACCAACGCCATGACATGGGAGGAGAAGACGACGGTGCCGCCGGTGCGGGTGTATCTGGTCAGGACGGTCCTGATAATCCGGGCGGAGACCGGATCGACCGCCTCCAACGGTTCGTCCAGCAACAACACAACGGGCGAATGCAACAGGGCCGCAGCCAGGGTGATCTTCTTTCGCATGCCGGTGGAGTAGTCGGCCACCAGCTTGTTGCCGGCCTCGTCAAGGTCGAGCACGGCGATCAGCTCGGTGGCCCGGGCGGTCACCACCTCGGCCGGTATCCCCCGCAGACGCCCCAGGTAGCTCAGCAGCTCTGGACCGGAAAGCCGCTCGAACAGGCGTAGACCATCCGGCAGGACGCCCATTCGGGCCTTCGCCGCGGCCGGATCGGACCACACATCGACACCGGCGACGACCACCCGGCCCGCGTCCGGGCGAAGGAGACCGGTCACCATCGACAAGGTGGTGGTCTTGCCGGCGCCGTTCGGTCCGACGAGCCCGAAGAAGGACCCGGCCGGGACGTCCAGGTCGATGTGGTCCACCGCCACCCGGTCGCCGAACGATTTCGTCAACCCGCGGAGCGCCAAGGCCTGTCCGGTGACCGATCTGATCAGGTCGGCAGCACCGGGGTAGCTGGGCACGAGTGGATAACCCGGGACACCTTGGACGGGGTCGACGGGCGAGCCGGGGGGTGGGTACTGCTCGGTGGGCTGAGCCATGCCGACAGGGTCCCACAGCGGGCCGACAGGCCCAGTCCGATGGACAGATCCGGACAGGCATTCCGCGACATCGGCCGGTGGCACGGTAGTGCCAACCTCAGAATCTCGTCGGCCACCATTGGGTGACCGCGGCGGCAAAACCGGCGGGGTCTTCGGCCGGTGACAGGTGGCCGACGCCGGGGAGTTCGACCAGGTGCGCGTCGCCGGCCAGGGTCACCATCCGTCTCGCCGCCACCGGCGGGGTCACCGTGTCCAGCTCTCCCACGATCACCAGGGTGGGCACCCGCGCCCGGGTGAGGACATCGGTCGAGTCCGGGCGGGCTGCCATCGCCCGCTGAGCCCAGGCGATGGTCGCGGGGGGAACATCGGCGGCAATACCGGCCAGCCGGTCGCGAACCTGGGTCGAGGTCTGCGCGGCCACCAGCGGGGCGACCGCGTCCAGCCCGGTGGGCATGTCGCCGCGGTCGGCTCTGTCCGCGGCACCCGCGCGGCGCTCGAGCGCGGCGGCGTCGTCGGCCTCGCACCTGGTGTCTGCGAGCACCAGGCCGGCTACCCGTTCGGGGTGCAGGCGCAGGATGGCCATGGCGATGTAGCCGCCCATCGAGACGCCTCCGATCACCGCCCGCTCGATCCCGGCGGCGTCCAGGTCCGCGACCACATCGGCGGCGAACACGTCGAGATCGGGGACGGCGGGCGGGTCGGGCAGGGGCGGTCCGGTGCCGAACCCTCTGAGGTCGGGGGTGAGCAGGCCGGTGGACGCGGACGTGGACGCGGACAATGGCTGCCGGATGGGGTCGAACAGCCGGGAGTCCAGCGGGAACGCGTGCAGCAACACCAACGGCGGCGTCAGCGGTCTCGTGATCACAGCACAGGCACCAGCAACGCCAGCAACGCCCAGGACACCACCGCGGACGGCAGCAGCGAATCCATCCGGTCCATCACCCCGCCGTGCCCCGGCAGCAGGTTGCCCATGTCCTTGACCCCCAGATCCCGTTTGATCAGTGACTCCGCCAGGTCCCCGCCGGTCGCGACCGCGGCCACCGCGATGCCCACGATCACACCGTGCCACCACTGACCATGTAGTAACAGGGCCACGGTCAGTGCGCCGCCAATCATTGCGGCCAGCACTGACCCGGCGAAACCCTCCCACGATTTCTTGGGTGATATTCGCGGCGCCATCGGGTGCCGGCCGAACATCACTCCAGCCGCGTACCCACCGGTGTCGGAGCAGACGACCATGATCAGAAAGGTGATAATCCGGGCGGCGCCGTCGTTCGGGACCAACATAAGCGTGGCAAAGCTCGCGAACAAACCCAGATAGATGGTGACGAACACCGACGCCGTGACGTCGGCGAGAAACCCGGCCGAACCACCGCCGAATCGAAACACCATGCAGGCCAACGCGGTCAGCGCGAGCACTATGCCTTGCGCGTCCCGGCCGTAGGGCCAGACCAGGGCGAGGGTGGCGACCGACCCGACCGCGACGGGAACCCAGCTGAGGTGGATGCCGCGAGCTCGTTCGAGGGTTCCCCGCAGCTCCCACACCGAGGCCAGAACGGCCGCCGCGATGATGACCACGAAGCTGGGCCGGTAGATCAGCAGGCTGCCGATCGCCACCACCCCGAGCCCGAGCCCGACGCCGATCGCCCTGGGCAGGTCGCGGCCGGCCCGCGAGAGGGCTGCCACGGGCTCGTCGCCCGACGGCTCGTTCGCCGCCTCACCGGTTCCAGCAGCGCTCATCAGACCTCGAGCAGCTCGGCTTCCTTGTGCTTGACCAGGTCTTCGACCTGGGCGACGTACTGGTCGGTCAGCGCCTGCAGTTCTTTTTCCGCCCGACCTACTTCGTCCTCTCCGGCGTCGCCGTCCTTGGACAGTTTGTCGAGAGTGTCCTTGGCCTTACGGCGAATGTTCCGGATGGAGACCTTCGCGTCCTCGCCCTTACCGCGGGCGGTCTTGCCCAGCTCCCGGCGGCGCTGCTCTGTCAGCTGCGGGAACACCACCCGGATGACGATCCCGTCGGTGCCCGGATTGACCCCGAGATCGGAGTCCCTGATGGCCTTCTCGATCGCGGTCAGCTGGCCGGCGTCGTACGGCTTGATGACCGCCATCCGCGCTTCGGGGATGTTGATGGTGGCCATCTGGGTGAGCGGGGTCGGCGCGCCGTAGTACTCGATGACGATCCGCCCGAACATGTTGGGATTGGCTCGCCCGGTCCGAAGCGTGGCCAGGTCGTCCTTGGCGACCTGGACCGCCTTCTCCATCTTCTCCTCGGCGTCGAAGAGCGTCTCGTCGATCATTCGGTGCGCCTTTCCGGAGCCACGCGGGGCGGGGTGTAGACCAAGGTGCCGATGGCGGCCCCCTGCACAGCCTTGCCGATGTTGCCGTTGGTCAGCAGGTTGAAGACGATGATGGGCATGTCGTTGTCCATGCACAGGCTGAATGCGGTCGCGTCGGCGACCTGCAGCCCCTTCTCCAGCACCTCGCGATGGGTGATCTCGGTGAACATCGTCGCGTCCGGATGGGTGCGGGGGTCGGCGTCGTAGACACCCTCGACCGCCTTCGCCATCAGGACGACCTCGGCACCGATTTCCAACGCCCGCTGCGCCGCGGTGGTGTCGGTAGAGAAGTACGGCATCCCGACGCCGGCGCCGAAGATGACCACCCGGCCCTTTTCCAGGTGCCGTTCCGCGCGTCGCGGAATGTACGGCTCGGCCACCTGGCCCATCGTGATGGCTGTCTGCACCCGGGTGTCCAGGTGATGCTCACGTTCCAGGAAGTCTTGCAGCGCAAGACAATTCATCACCGTACCGAGCATGCCCATGTAATCGGCGCGGGCCCGGTCCATGCCGCGTTCATGCAGCTCGGCGCCGCGGAAGAAGTTCCCGCCGCCGATGACGACCGCGACCTGGACCCCGTCGGCCGCGACGTCGGCGATCTGGTCGGCGACCGTGGAGACGACGTCAGGATCGACCCCGACGTCGCCGCCACCGAACATCTCGCCGCCGAGTTTGAGCACGACCCGGCGAAAGGGCCGTCGCGGGTGTCCCTGAACCATCTTGTCTCCCGCCTCTGGCCTACCGCCGGTCGTGCTCGGGTGGAAACAGCTGCCGATCGAGACTGATCCCGGAGTCAGGCCGTCCCGACCTCGAACCGACTGAACGCCTGGACGGTGACACCGGCCTGGCTCAGCAGCGCACCGACCGTCTTCTTGGAGTCAAGCACGGAGGACTGCTCGGTCAGCACGGCATCCTTGTAGAACCCCGACACCCGACCCTCGATGATCTTGGGCAACGCCGCCTCCGGTTTGCCCTCCTCCCGCGCGGTCGCCTCGGCGATCCGCCGTTCGGACTCGACGACGTCGGCCGGGACCTCGTCCCGGGTCACATAGCGGGCCTTGAGTGAAGCGATCTGCATCGCCGCGCCACGCGCTGCTTCGCCGGCGGCGTCACCGTCACCGTCGAAGCGGACCAGCACGCCGATCGCGGGCGGCAGGTCGGCCGAACGCTTGTGCAGGTAGACCGTGGTCGGGCCGTCGTACTTGACGACCCGACGCAGTTCGAGCTTTTCGCCGAGCTTGACCGACATGGCGTTGACGGCGTCGGCGACGGTGCCCCCGGCGGCGGACTCCAATGGTGCGGCGAGGACGGCCTCCACACCGGCCGCGCCGTCAAGCGCACCGGCGTCCATGCTCGCTGCAGCGCTCACCACGGCATCCGCGAGTTGCTGGAACTCGTCGTTCTTGGCCACAAAATCGGTCTCGCAGTCGAGCTCGATGAGTGCCCCGCCGGCGGCGGCAACGAGGCCGTTCGCGGTGGTCCGCTCGGCCCGCTTGCCGATATCCTTCGCACCCTTGATCCGCAGGAGCTCTACGGCCTTGTCGAAGTCGCCCTCGGACTCGTCAAGAGCCCGCTTGCAGTCCATCATTCCGGCGCCGGTCATTTCCCGGAGCTTCTTGACATCCGCTGCGCTGAAGTTCGCCATGTCGGCGGTAATCCTTGTCTACTCGTCCGGCTGTACTCGTTGGCCAGTGCTGTCTTCTGGGTGCTCGTCACCTCGTCCGGCCCTGCCGCCTGCACTGCGGCAGCGGGACCGGGCGAGCTGAGCCGTGGCCGCCCGTTCGGTCGGTCCGGCCTGTGCACTAGTTCAGGTTGGCACCGACGACGCTGGCCTGCTCGTTCGGCTGAGCGGCCGGAACGTGTTCGGCAGCGTCCTCGGCAATCAGATTTGCCGCCTCGGCGCCACTCTCGGTCTCGGCCAGCACGTCGACCGCGGGCGCGTCGACGGGAGCCGCTTGATCGGGACCGGCAGCCAGCAACTCACGCTCCCATTCGGCCAGCGGCTCCTCTTGCGAGGGCACACCGGCGAGGCCGCCACTGCGGGCGAGCAGACCAGCGGCAACCGCCTCGGCCATCACCTTGGTCAGCAGGGCGGCCGAGCGGATCGCGTCGTCGTTGCCAGGGACCGGGTAGTCGACCTCGTCCGGGTCGCAGTTGGTGTCCAGCACGGCTACCACCGGGATATTCAGCTTGCGCGCCTCGCCGACGGCGATGTGCTCCTTCTTGGTGTCCACGATCCACACGGCTGACGGAACCTTGGCCATGTCGCGGATGCCGCCGAGGGTTTTGGCGAGCTTGTCCTTCTCCCGGGTCAGCAGCAGCACCTCTTTCTTGGTGCGGCCCTCGAACTCGCCGGAGGTCTCCATCGCCTCGAGGTCCTTGAGCCGTTGCAGGCGCTTGTGCACGGTCTGGAAGTTGGTCAGCATGCCGCCAAGCCACCGCTGGTTGACGTACGGCATGGAGACTCGGGTCGCCTGCTCGGCGATCGCTTCCTGGGCCTGCCGCTTGGTGCCGATGAACAGCACGGTCCCGCCGTGGGCGACGGTCTCCCGGATGAACTCGTACGCACGGTCCACGTACTGCAGCGTCTGCTGCAGGTCGATGATGTAGATCCCGTTGCGCTCGGTGAAGATGAATCGCTTCATCTTCGGATTCCAGCGCCGGGTCTGGTGCCCGAAGTGGACACCCGCGTCCAGCATCTGGCGCATGGTGACGACAGCCATGGTCGTCCTTCCTCATTGCGGGCGTCAGCGGGCCCGCTTGGCGGACCAGTGCTGACGCGGTTTCGGTTGTCGCGACAGGTCGGGTGACCTGAGGCCCTGACGCCTTCCGGGCGCACCACCCGTCACGCCCGTCACCGGCGCTGCCGGAGTGGGAGATCGAGACCTCGGTGCACCTCGGGCCGGTGAGATTTCCACGTACGGCAATAAGGCGTGCGAAGTCAGCCCGCCGATGACGAGCTGCTCCGCCAGGGTAGCCGATGTGACCAGTCAGTAGTGAATCGTCAGAACGTCTGTGCCCAGCCAGCTGGCACGCCACAGACCGGCGGCGGAGCAGCCGGGCGACCGACCTGGTTATCCACAATCTCCCGGCGGTCGGTGCGGGGCCGGCCGGCGGCGACCATCGTTGGCCAATGAGCGTCATCTGCGGGTGGACGGGCCATCGGGCTCAGCGTCAGCAACTGGCCCCGGTCGTGCGGACGACGGTCTCGGTGCTGACCGTGCTGACCGTGCTGACCGTGTTGACGGTGCTGACGGCGGCGGCGGTACTGGCGGTGCTGTCGCTGGGGGCTGGGGTGGCGCTGGGGGCTGGCGTGGCGCACGGGGCTGGGGTGGCGCACGAGGAGAACATCGCCAGCACCAGCGAGATCACCGCCAGCGTGGTACCCCCTGCGGACCAGGCCGGGTTCGTGCTGCCGCTGGCGGGTCGCCCGACAGTCCTGACAGCGTTCAGCGCACCGGCGAACCGGTACGGCCCAGGGCATCGCGGGGTCGACCTCTTGGCCGCCGAGGCCGATATCGTTCGAGCGGCCGGGCCAGGAATCGTGGTGTTTGCCGGGAACGTGGCCGGTCGCGGAGTCGTGTCCGTCGAACACGCCGGAGGGCTGCGGACAACCTACGAACCCGTGACGGCCACCGTGCGCGCCGGTCAGCAGGTGAAGGCCGGTGAGTCGATCGGGGTGCTGCACACCGGGCACGCAGGCTGCGCGCCGGCGACCTGCCTGCACTGGGGTGCCCGGCTGCCTGACCGGGTCTACCTTGATCCGATGTCGTTGTTGCGCCCCTGGCGGGTACGGCTGCTGCCGTGGGACGGGCGATCCGCCGGGTGAACCTGGCCATGGCGAGGTCGCGCCGGTCAAGCGCGCGGGTGGGCCTGCCGGTACACGGCGCTGAGCCGCTCGGCTGATACGTGGGTGTAGATCTGGGTCGTGGCAAGGCTGGCGTGACCCAGCAACTCCTGCACGGTGCGGAGGTCGGCGCCGCCTTCCAACAGGTGCGTGGCCGCGGAGTGCCGCAGTCCGTGCGGGCCGATCTCGGGAGCACCTTCAACGGCGGCGGTGCGTCGATGCACCAGGGTCCGGACGGCCCGGGGATCGAGCCGCCCGCCGCGCTGTCCGAGGAACAATGCTGAGCCGGATGTGCTGCCCGCCAACATATCTCGCCCCTGCTGGAGCCACGCTGCGACCGCACGGTCGGCCGGGATCCCGAACGGGACCACCCGCTCCTTGGATCCCTTGCCAAGCACGCGCAGCACCCGACGGTGCCGGTCGACGTCCCCGACGTCGAGGCCGGTGAGCTCGGAGACTCTGATGCCGCAGCTGTACAGAAGCTCCAGAACGGCCTGGTCCCGCATCCAGACCGCGGACGCCACCAGATCGTCAGCATCCGCGTCGGCAGTCACCGGATCGGTGGCCAGATCAGTGGCCGGGGGTGGGCTGGAGTGGAGCCGGCCGCCCGGGTCGGGATGGGTGCAGGGGCCAGCAGCAGGTCCAGGGCCGGGGGCGGGGGCAGGGCCGGGGGCGGGGGAAACGGCACCTGGAACCAACCAATGACCGGGGCGCGATGCACCGTCAGCGGGGCCGGGCCCGTCGAGCATGGCCGATGCCTGATCGACCCGCAGTACCGACGGCAGCGTCCGGTTCGGTCGGGGTGAGGCCAGCCGGGCGCCGACATCGGCAGTCAGGCGACCGGTGCGGTGCGCCCACCTGGTGAATGACCTGGCCGCGGCGGCTCGGCGGGCCATCGACGCGCGGGCTGACCCCGTACTGCGCTGGCGGGCCAGCCAACTGCGCAGAACGGGCAGGGTCAGGCCTGTCAGATCCGCCGGCGGCCGCCCGCTCATCCGGCCGAGGTGATCCAACAACGCCGCGAGGTCCGCGAGGTACCCGGTGACGGTGGCCGGCGCCAGTCCCCGTTCGATGGCCAGGTAGCGGCCGTATTCGGTGACGGTGCCAGCGAGCGATTCGGACCGCAAGGTCAGCAGGGGTTGAGCAGGTTCTTGCCCGGAGGTCACCTGCGCACCGTGCGCTCACCGTGGCGCCCGGTCAAGGAAGCGCGCCGGGCGAGATCGGCCGGACCTCGACGGCCAGTTCCCCTCGACCCCCGCCACCCGCAGGCGACATCGGCTTCCGCAGTCAGCGGACGCAAGCCGGTCAGCCCCCTTTACTGCCCGCCGATCTCGGCGATCTCCGCCACCGGGGGCCGTCCCGTGTTGCCAGCGCGTGCATCTCGAGCACTGCCAAGGACCCGATCACCTGTGACGGCGGCAGGCCCGACTCGTTGACCAGGTCATCCACCGAGCACCAGCGCTGGGCCGGGAACGAGTCGTACACCCTTGCAGTCGACTCGTCCAACCCGTCCGTGGGGTGCAACGGGTCCTCGCCCGGAGCTGCCGCAGCGGAGACGTCGGATGTGGGCGCCACCCGACCGATGGCCGCCAACACGTCGCCGGCTCCGGTGACCAGCTGAGCGAACCGGTCGGCAAGCAGCAGATGGCAACCCACGGACATGGCCGAGGTAACCGGTCCGGGCACCGCCATCACCTGCCGGCCCAGCTGCTCGGCTGCGGCGGCGGTGCTCAACGTTCCGGATCGGCGGCCCGCCTCGACGACCACCGTGGCCGCACCAAACGCCGCGATCAGCCGGTTGCGCACCAGAAATCGGTGCCGGGCGGGGGTAGCGCCGGGCGGGTACTCGCTGACCACGGATCCGCTGGCGGCGATCAGCTGCAACAGCGGCCGGTTCGCCTCCGGGTACGCACGGTCGATACCGCAGGCCAGGACCGCGACGGTCACCGGGGGTGACAGCTGCCCGAGGTGGCATGGTTCGTCGTTGGTGCCCGAACCACCAGCCGCGACTGCGTGGCGCTGCGCCGTCCGGTCGGTCCAGCGGTCCGGGTGATGTTGCGGGACAACAGATCTCACCGCGGCAAGTGCACCGCGGTGAGCGGCGGTGTCGATACCGAAGGCGGCCCCGGACACCACCGTCAGCCCCCTGGCCGCCAACTCATGGGCCATCTCGGATGCCACCCGCTGCCCGTAAGGACTGCATGCCCTCGAGCCGACGATGGTCACGCCGCGGCCCGGCAGCCCGACCAACCCCGTCCCTCGCAGGTACAGGGCGATCGGGGGCGCCGCGCCGCGGCTACCCCTGGCGACGGCGCCGCGGAAGGATTCGACGGCCTCAGCCGGCCATCCCGGGTCGTCGGGCCCGATCAGCACGGCGCCCACCGAGGCCGCGGCGGCCAGATCTTCATGGGCCCGGCCGATCAGCACCTCCGGCCCGATAGCGCCGGAGCGCGCCGCGGTGGCCGCCAGGACCGCCAGCGGGGCGCGCCGGGTGATGACCGCCTGCCAGGCAGCGATCGCACCGACCTTGTCGACGAATTGGGTCAGGGCCGCACTGGGCGGCTCGGCTACCCGCAGCAAACCAGCCAGCGCGACGGTCCGCTCGGAACCCGCTGACGGCGATGGGTCGAAGGGAAGAGGTTGCGTCATCACAGGTCTCCGCATCTCAGGGCCAGCGCCGTGGCCAGGTCCGCTGCCGATGGCCGGTCCCGGCCAGCCAGATCCGCTGAGGTCAGGGTGAGCCGAAGCACCCGGTCGTAGCCCCGCCCGGTGAGTCGGCCGGTGCGTACCGCGCGATCCAACAGGTCGGCTTGGGCTCGATCGGGCCGCCACGCCCGGCGAACCGTCGCGCCCGGGACGTCGGCCGAACACCGCCACGGCGTGCCGTGCCACCTCGACGCACTGCGGTCCCGGGCGAGGCGCACCCGGTCCGACACCGCCGCGCTGGATTCCCCGCCGGGATCGACCGCGGTCAGGGTCGCGGGATCCAGCGCCGGGAGGTCGACCCTGATATCGACCCGATCCATCAGTGGCCCGGACAGCCGACCCAGGTACCGCCGGCGAATTCCTGCGGAGCAGCTGCAGTCGATGTCCTTGGCGGCCGCGCACGGGCACGGATTCGCCGCGATGATCAACTGGAACCGCGCGGGGTAGCGGACCGCCCCGGAAGCGCGCGCGAGTAGCACCGCCCCGGACTCCATAGGCTGCCGCAACGCGTCCAGTACTGCCGGCCGGAACTCCGGCGCCTCGTCCAGGAACAGCACTCCCCGGTGAGCCAGACTCACGCTGCCGGGCCGGATCTGCGCAGAACCACCACCGACGACGGCGGCCAGGGACGCCGAGTGGTGCGGGTCGATGAACGGTGGCCGGGTCACCAGCGGCGTGTCATCGTCCAGGGTGCCGGCCACCGAATGCACTGCGGTCACTTCCAGGGATTGTTCTTCGTTCAGGGCGGGCAGCACCCCGGGCAGCCGCGTCGCGAGCATCGTCTTGCCTGACCCCGGCGGCCCGATCATCGCCAGGTGGTGACCGCCCGCGGCCGCGAATTCCAGCGCCAGCCGCGCCTCCGGTTGCCCGAGAACGTCCGCAAGGTCCGGACCGGTGGCGCTGACGGCCCGCCTGGGGGCTACGCCTGCCACCAGGGCCTGCGTCTCCCCCTTCAACCCGGCGACCAGGTCCGACAGGCTTGCCGCACCCCAGACCGTCATGCCGGTGGCGAGCGCCGCCTCGGCCAGGTTCGCCGCCGGCACGATGGCTCGTTCGCGGCCTTCCGCGCGGGCAACGAGCAGCGCCGGCAACACACCGCGGACCTGGCGGAGCTGTCCGTCCAGACCGAGCTCGCCGATCAGCACCACCTCCGCAACGGCAGCCTGGGGCAGGATCCCGGCGGCCACCAGGACGGCGACGGCGAGCGCGGCGTCATACCCGGCTCCTCGTTTGGGCAGCGCCGCCGGTGATAGGGCCAGGGTGATCCGACGGTCGGGCCAGCGGTATCCGGAGTTGAGCACCGCCGCCCGGATCCGCTCCCGGGCCTGGGTGACAGCAGCGTCACCCATGCCGATCACCGTGGTGCCCGGCAGTCCCGCGGCGAGATCCGCCTCCACCGCCACCAGCCGGCCAGCAACACCGTTCAGGGCTACCGCCCAGGTGCGGGCAAGGGTCATCAGAAGGCCTCCGGCCGGTGCTCGACGGTCGGTTCCTGCCCCGGCCGGCACAGCACGCCAATGACGTCGAAGCGCACCAGGGGAAGCCCTGGACCGGGTTCGCGGTCATCCACAGCACGCCCAGCCGCCGAAGCTTGCGACGTTTGCCCTGGGTGACCGCCTCGAACGGCGTGCCGTAGAGGTCGCCGCTACGGGTCTTGACCTCGCAGAAGATCACCCGCTCGCGGTCGGTGGCGACGATGTCCAATTCACCCTCCGAGCAGCGCCAGTTCCGGGCCAGTACCGCCAACCCGGACCGTTCCAGCCACGCGGCGGCGATGTCCTCGCCCCGCCGACCCAGGTCGTCCTTTGCTGCCATGGACTCACTGTCGCCGGACCTGATCGGGCCGGCGACGGTGAGCCTTATATGTGGACAACTTTCGGGGGTGGGGACAAATTCGCCGGGTATGTCGGACCTGCACGAGAGGGTGTCCCTTGGCACCGCCCAGCGGTCAATGCTCCGACCAAATGTTCACCTTGTTGTCGAGGCGAAGGGTCTTGTCACAGCCGTTCCACAGGAGCAGGGTCACACCGACCGTTCCGACCAGCAGGCCCGATCAGGAGAAGACATGCGTGCAACGACCCGAACCATCGCCGCCGGGTGCGCGGCGATACTGGCGCTCACGGCGTCAGCCGCCACCGCGGGGGCGAGCTCGCCGGCCGACCGGCGTCACGACGACGATCACCGTCAGGGGCAACTCGGCGGCTTCAAGCACCTGGTGGTCATCTACGAGGAAAACCACAGCTTTGACAACCTCTACGGCTCCTGGGGATCGGTGAACGGCCAGCACGTCGAGGGCCTCGCCGACGCGCCGCAGCTGAACACCACACAGGTGGCGCAGAACGGTGACGCCTACGGGTGCCTGCTGCAGAACGATGTCAATCTGACCTCACCGATCCCGCTGCCGTCGACCTGCAAGGACACTGCGCACGGAGTCCCGGCCAGCGCGTTCACCAACGACCCTTTCACCATCGACAACTACATCAAGGCTCAGGACAAGACCTGCCCTCCCCCCGGGGTTTTCGCGCCGAACGGCGTGCTCAAGGACAGTCCCGGGGCCCTGCCCGGCGGGTGCACCCGCGACATCGTGCACCGCTTCTACCAGGAGCAGTACCAGCTGGACGGTGGTTTGCAGAACCGGTACGTCACCGGGAGTGACGCCGTCGGGCTGACCATGGGTGCGTACGACACCACGAAACTGCCCATCTACCAGTACCTGCACGGCAAGAAGGCGCCGAAGTACGT
Organism: Nakamurella sp.; assembly: GCA_965247715.1. GTDB lineage: Bacteria > Actinomycetota > Actinomycetes > Mycobacteriales > Nakamurellaceae > Nakamurella. Next base: position 159,515 of record CBDFHS010000014.1, read on the forward strand.
GGTGGCAGATCACTTCTTCCAGGCCGCATTCGGTGGTTCGTTCCTTAACCACCAATTCCTGGTCGCTGCCAGGGCACCGCTGGACACCTCGGCCGGACCGGGCGGCGCCAACGCCGGTCTGCACTCGGTCGTCGACGCGAACGGGTTCCCGAACAAGACCTACCCGCTGTACACCCCGACCACCCCAGATGTGAAGGACGCTCAGCTCACCCAGGCCTGCGGTGCCACCGCCAACCCGGCCGTCGCGTGCGGCGACTTCGGGGTCAACACCATGCAGCCGTCCAATCCGCCGGCGGCGGCGAGCGGGGCGAAGTTGCCGCTCATCGATGACGCGGCATACCCGAACATCGGTGACCGGCTCAGCGGGAAGAACGTCAGCTGGAACTGGTACTCCGGCGGCTGGGACGCCGCTGCCGCGGGGACTCCGGGACCGCTATTCCAGTACCACCACCAGCCGTTGAACTACTGGGCCGGCTACGCCCCCGGCACCCCGGGACGCCAGCACCTGCAGGACGAGAAGAACTTCTTCGCCGCCGCGAAGTCCGGCACACTGCCCACGGTCAGCTTCGTCAAGCCCTACGGTGCGGAGAACGAGCATCCCGGCTACGCCTCTGAGCCCAACGGCAGCGATCATCTCGTCGACCTGCTCAAGGCGGTCACCACCGGCCCGCAGGCCAAGGACACGCTGGTCGTCGTGACCTATGACGAGTTCGGCGGCCAGTGGGACCACGTGCCGCCGCCCGGCCAGGGCACGGCGACCACCGGCCCGCACGATCAGTACGGTCCGGGCACCCGGATCCCGGCGCTACTGGTGAGCAAGGCGTTCGAGCGCTCGGGTGTCGACCACACCGTGTACGACACGACGTCCATCCTGGCCACCATCGAACACGGCCTGGGGCTCGATCCGTTGAGCACCCGTGACGCCCAGGTCGCCGATCTGACCCCGGCCATCACGGTGGGACGGCGCGACTGACCGTCCGGCACCGAGTGTCCCGGCTCGCCGGGTTCCCCCGCCCTGACGTCCGCCCTTAAACCGGCGGACGTCAGGGAGCGGGCGTCTCAGGGAGAGAACGTCACGGAGCGAGCATCCGGCAGCGGAGTCAGGGACCGGACGTTAGGGACCGGACGTCAGGCACCGGACGTCAGAGTGCGGACGTCAGAGAGCAAGTATCTGGCAGCGGCACTGGGCAGGGGCCCCGGTCGCAGCCGATCAGCAAGGTCAGTCAGGGGCGAGAGAGGCCAACGCGTCGGGGCGTCCGGTGGCCGGCCCCGAGCCCACCACCCGGGTCCACATCACAGCGCCGATCAGGGCCGGGTGCAGCAACGACGCGGGGGTGCCGACCAGGTGGTACATCCGCATCATGGTGGACAACGCTCGGTCGTTGCCATGGATCGCCAGCCTGGAGAGCTCCCGGGCCCACCCGTTGCTGACACGCTGCACCAAGTTCTCCCTGGCCTCGGTGGTCGGCTGCCGGACGTCCTGACCGACAGCGATCCGCCACGGCAGAGCGGCGGTCCTGGCCAACTCTGCCATCACCCGCCGGGCCTGACTGGGCAATCGGCCGGCCAGGAGGGCGTCCCGCACCACCAGCGCCTCGCACGCGGCCACCGTGATGCCCTGCCCGAACACCGGGTTGAACGACACGAACGCGTCCCCCACCGCTAGCAGACCAGCCGGCCAATCGCGGGCCCGTTCGTAGTGGTGCCGCCGGTTGCCGGTCTGCCGGTGGACGATCACCTCACCTGCTCCGCGGCACCGGCGGGTGAAGTCGGCGACAGCGGGATCGGGGAGCCGCCGGAGAAAGTCCTCGAAACCTGGGACATCCCGGGGCGGCCGGTGCTCGCCGGATCCGAGGGCAAGAACGAGCCACCGGTCATCCTCGACGGGCAGCACGAGCCCCCCGGTCTGGCTGTCCGGGGTGCACTGCAGCACTACCCCGGACAGTCCCCGCAGGTCCGGCCCGCCGCGGTATTCCCTGGTGGCGTACCCGATCCTGGCGTCCACCTCGGACACTGCCGGGGCCTCGACACCGATCTGGGATAACCAGTGGGCCAATCTCGAGGATCGTCCCGAGGCGTCGACGACCAGGTCGGCGGGAACCGCGGACCCGGCTGCGACCAGCAGGTGCCAGCTGGCGGTAGGTCCCGAACCGACCCGCCGCAGCCCGCGCACGTGACAGTCGCCCCGCAGTTCCACTCCGGCCAGCGCGGCAACCCGGCGGCGCACCACCTGCTCGAACCAGGGCCTGGTCAACGACACCACGTCGAGCTCGGTCGGCCGGATCGGCGACCACCCCTGTTCACCGCGCCAGGCCAGCAGTCCAGTGTCCAACCGGACCGCTCCGCGCGCTTGGAGTTCCTGGCGCAGCCCGGGGAGCAGCTCCTGCGCGGCGAGCAGACCACGCAGCAGGAACACATGTGGCTGACGACCCTGCGGAACCCCGTCGCGTGGTCCCGGCGAATCGACCAGCCGGTCCCGCTCCAGCACCGTCACCTGATGTCCGGCCTGCGCCGCGGCGGCAGCTGTGAACAGTCCCGCGAGGCTGGCCCCGATCACCACGACCCGCAGCCGTGGCCCTCGCCGGCCATCGATCACCCGTCGAGCACCCACGCCTCGAACGCCGGGTTGCATAGACACACCGGTGAGCGTCTCCGTCTGATCAGCGCGATCGCGTCGACCGGCGTCAGTCCCGCGAGCACCAGAGCGCGGCCGACCACCAGGCTGGACCGGTTCAACCCCGCCTGGCAGTGCACCAGCGTCGGGCCCGCCGCCCGGCACACGTTGACCCACCTGGCAATCGTATCGACCTGATCGAAGGCCTGGTCAGTGCTGTCCAGCATCCGTACTACGAGCGAACTCTGCAGTTCGTGGGCGACGGTGTACCGCTCCCACGGATACAGCGACACCAGGTGCTCGATGGAGGTCGGCAGCACCAGTCCGTCCTGGCACCCCCCCAGCCAGAGACCGGGTTCGATCTCGCTGATGAAAGGCACATCGAAGGGCAGCAACCCGTGCGCGGACACGCCCACCAGACGGTGACGGGTCGGGTCGACCTCGATGTCGATCCTGGTCGGATCAATGCTGGTGGGATCAATGCTGGTGGGATCAATGCCCATGGGGACGGCACCGCCAGATCGGCCGGGTGTGGGTCGGGGTCGTCATCGCCTGGTCGGTGCTCAACCGAAGGTGTTCTCTTCCGGTAACCGCAGGTCCGGCTTGTCCAACTCCTCCACGTTGACGTCCTTGAACGTCACCACCCGGACGTTCTTGACGAACCGGGCCGGCCGGTACATGTCCCACACCCACGCATCGGACATCCGCAGCTCGAAGTACATGTCCCCCTCCGGGTTTCGGACCTGGAGGTCGACGGCGTTACACAGGTAGAAACGTCTCTCGGTCTCCACCACGTAGGAGAACTGACCGACGATGTCCCGGTACTCCCGGTAGAGCTGCAGCTCCATCTCGGTCTCGTACTGTTCGAGGTCCTCTGCGCTCACCGTGACCGTCCGTGCCCTCTCCTGATCGCCTGCTGACAACTGTCATTCCCGATCGCCTGGTCGGGGCCGGGGTGATCCATCATGCCGGGGCCGTGGGCCCGGCGGTGACCGGCGCGCGGAACAGCTGCGGCTCCTCCACCGGCAGTCGCCAACTGCAGCGGTGGACCGGTGACGGCCCGTGCACCCGCAGCGCGGCCAGGTGCTCCGGCGTCCCGTACCCCTTGTTGACCGCAAAACCGTAACGCGGGTGAGCCGGCGCCATCTCGACCAGGAGCCGGTCCCGGGCGGTTTTGGCCAGCACACTCGCCCCGGCGACGGCGGCGCAGGTCAGGTCGGCCTTGATCCTCAGGTGGACCACCGGTTCGGTGGGCCGCGCGGCAACCACCTCGGGATCGAGGTCGAACAACGGGAAGTCGAGGCGTTGCCCGGTGACGGCCACCGGGGTGGTGAGGTAGTTGTGGTTCCCGTCCAACAGCACCGCATCGACCGGAGCTGCCAGGCCGGCCAACGCCCGCCGGCCCGCTATTCGTAACGCAGCAATGATGCCCATCTCGTCGATCTCGGCGGGGCTCGCGTGCCCGACCGCGGAGTCGGCGGCCCAGCGTCGCACCGGGCGGACCAATCGTTCCCGGGCAACTGGGGTGAGCAGCTTGGAATCCGCGAGACCCGCGGGTACCCGGCCGATCCCAGCTGTCACGACGACGACGCCGACGGTGACCGGACCGGCCAACGCACCGCGTCCGACCTCGTCCATGGCTGCCAGCCGGGTAACCCCGGTGCGCAGCAACTCCTTTTCCCATCGCAGACCCGGCCGCCGCGCAACCGCGCGCACCGTCACCTTCCGGGTATCCGCAGGCTGCCGGGACGTCTGCCTCGACGTCTGCCTCGGTGCTCGGGCAGCGGCCCGGACCATGGAGTCCACGGTCATCACTGTGCCGGTCCTGCGGGGTCGATGTCGGGATTGCCGATGGTGCCCCAGCGGGAGGGCGGCATCACCACGGCGACGGCCTTGCCCACCACGTTCTCGATCGGAACCGGACCCTGGCACACGGCACCGCTGCTGGGCGGCATTCCCTGGCACTGGTAGGACGAGTCGGCGGAATTGGACCGGTGGTCACCCATCACCCACAGCTGCCCCGCCGGGATCGTAACCGGGCCGAAGCACCGGCGCGAGAGTTGGGCGGTGGTGCAGTCGAGCTGACCCGGGATGAACTCGATGGGCTCGAAAATGTACGGCTCATCCAGCGAACGACCGTCGACGGTGACAGCGCCGGTGGCGTCGCAACACATCACGGTTTGACCGCCCACCGCGATAACGCGTTTGACGTAGTCCTTCTCATTGGGCGGGGCGATGCCGACCACGGACCCCACCGATTGCATGGCCTTGCCGAACCAGCTGGTCGGCTCGGCGATCCTGGTCTCCGGAACCCAGGTCGGCGGGCCGGCGAACACCACGACGTCGCCCTGCTGAGGGTCCCGGAAGTCGTAGACGATCTTGTTTGCGAGGATGCGGTCGCCGCCGCTGGTGGCGCCGTGCAGCGTCCGTTCCATCGAGCCGGACGGCACGTAGTAGACCTTCGCCACAAAGGTCTGGATCAGGAAGGTCAACCCGAAGGCGATCACGATTAAAATCGGCAGCTCGACCCAGAACGGTCGTTTCTTGACCGGCCGGCCTTGGTCCGCGAGACCAGCGGTTGCCTCCCCACTCATCACGCCGTCACCCGGAGCGTCCGGGGCCGGGCGACTGGAGGCCGGGACATCTGCCGGTGGGACACCGCTGGGCGCCACCGGCTCTGCGTCGTTGTCGTTCATCACCGGTCAGGCTACGGCCTGCGATTGTTCCGGCGCTGCGGCCCGCCGACTCGGTGGTCCGACCCCCACGCCGCCGCGGCCACGCCGGACGGCAGGTCAGCGACCCTGGCGCTTTTCCTTGATCTTGGCGGCCTTACCGCGCAGGTCGCGCAGGTAGTAAAGCTTGGCCCGGCGGACATCGCCCCGGGTGACCAGCTCGATCCGGTCCAGGTTCGGCGAGTGCACCGGGAACGTACGCTCCACGCCAACGCCGAAGCTGATCTTGCGGACGGTGAAGGTTTCGCGGATGCCACCGCCCTGCCGGCGGATGACGTGACCGGCGAACACCTGGATCCGGGAACGGGTGCCCTCGATGACCTTCACGTGAACCTTCACCGTGTCGCCGGGCCGGAAATCCGGAATGTCGGACCGCAGCGAGGCGGCATCCAGCGCGTCAAGGGTGTTCATAGGGTGTCCTCGTCGGTATCAGCAGGCCCAGGTCGTCGCGACCCGGCCAAGGGTTGTCAGATTGCGCCCGCGGCGCGCGGTCGCCCAAACGGCAACCGGTCCATTGTGCCAGACAGGGCCCCGGATCGAGAAACGCAGCGACCCGTCCCGGATGGTCAAAGGAGCGACCGGGCCGGATCGGCACAGTTAGAAAACCGTCGCCGTCAGAAACCGGCACCGTCAGAAACCGGCACCGTCAGAACTCTTTGGGCCAGCAGGTCGGGCCGGTTCGCCCGGGTGCGGGTGATCGACTCGGTGTGCCGGTAGGCCGTGACCGCCCCGTGGTCGCCGCTGGTCAGGACACCCGGCACCGGCAGGCCCCGGTACACCGGGGGGCGGGTGTAGCTCGGCGCCTCGAGCAGACCGGCAAGGTCACCGGAGAAGGAGTCCTGGCCGGCGGAATCCGGGTTCCCCAGGACCCCGGGGATCAGCCGGGTGATGGCCTCGATCATCACCAGTGCCGCGACCTCGCCGCCAGCGAGAACGTAGTCGCCGATCGACAGTTCCAGCACGGGCATCCGGCTGGCCGCGTCGGTGACGAACCGCTGGTCGATGCCCTCATACCGGCCGCAGGCGAAGATCAGGTGCCCGGCGCCGGCGAGCGAGGTCGCGGTGGCCTGGGTGAACCGGGTGCCCGCAGGCGTGGGGACGACCAGCGTCGGCGGGCCATCAGTGGCCGGGTGGTCGCCGGCGCCCGCGTCTGCCGCGACCGCGTCCAGCGCCCGGCCCCAGACATCGGCCCGCATCACCATTCCCGGGCCCCCCCCGTACGGCGCATCGTCGACGGTGTGGTGCCGGTCGGTGGCCCACAAACGCAGGTCGTGCACGTCAAGGGTGATCGAACCGTCAGCGATCGCCTTGCCCAGCAACGACTCTCGGAGCGGGTCCAGGTAGCCGGGGAAGATCGTGACGACGCTGAGCCGCATCAGGGGAACATCCCGTCGGGCGGTTCGACGGTCAGGGATCCGCCGGCGAGATCGACCACGGGGACGATGGCCGTGACGAACGGCACGAACTCCTGGGAGCCGTCCGGGCGCTTCACCACCAGCACGGGGGCGGCCGGCGGATGCCAGATCTCGACGACGGTGCCCAGATCGGTGCCCGCACCGCCGCGGACGGCCAGTCCGATGAGCTGGTGGTCGTAGAACTCGTCGGGATCATCGGGAACGGGGAGCGCAGCCTGGTCGACGGTCAGGGTGGTGCCGCGCAATGCCTCGGCGGCGTTGCGGTCGGCGACGCCATCGAACCCGACGACCAGCACCGGGCCAGACCGGCGGGCCGCCTTCACTGTCAGCGGCCCCCGCGCCGACGGGTCGGTGGACAGCACCGCGCCGACGGCGAACCGATCCCCCGGGTCGTCGGTACTGACCGTGACGGTCACCTCGCCACGCAATCCGTGCGGACGGCCGATCCGGCCGACCACGACGTCCACCGAACCCGCGATTCAGCGGTCGGTGTCGACGACGTCGACCCGCATACCCCGGCCGCCGACCGCCGACATGACGGTGCGCAGAGCGGTTGCCGTCCGTCCACCGCGGCCGATCACCTTGCCGAGGTCGTCCGGGTTCACCCGAATCTGCAGGGTGCGGCCGCGACGGCCGGTGGTGAGTTCGACGCTGACGTCATCGGAGTTGTCGACGATGCCCCGGACCAGATGTTCCAGGGCGTCCTCGAGCACGCTCACGGCGCGTCGGTGCTCTCGGCGGCCGGAGCCCCAGCTGCCTCGAGGGGGGCAGCCTCAGGGGCAGCCGCGACAGGAGCCTCGGGGGTCGCCGCGGCGGCGGCGGCCTCGGTGGCCGGTGCGGTCCGCTTCTTCTTCACGGTGGTGGCGGTGGGGCCGTCGTCACTGCCGGCGGAGGACATCGCGGCCTCGTACAGCGCACGCTTGTCGGCCTTGGCCGGCTGGGTCCGCAGGGTGCCCTCGGCACCGGGCAGGCCCTTGAACTTCTGCCAGTCGCCGGTCACCTTCAGCAGGGACAGCACCGACTCGGTCGGCTGGGCACCGACGCCGAGCCAGTACTGGGCCCGGTCGGAATCGACCTGGATGACGCTGGGGTCGGCCTTCGGGTGGTACAGGCCGATGTTCTCGATCGCCCGGCCACTGCGGCGGGTGCGAGCGTCGGCGACGACGATCCGGTAGAACGGCTCACGGATCTTGCCGAAACGGGCGAGCTTGATCTTGACAGCCACGGTGGTGGAGTACTCCTTGCAGGTCTGAATGGGCGGGCGCCGGCGGGCTCGCGTGGGGCAGCAAGTCCGGACGCACCAATGGAGGCCACGCCCGGAGAGAGGGGCCGAACGCAGCCGTAACGCAGGTCATTCTGCCAGATCGGGCGGGCCCCGGCGAACACCCGAGGCAATTCGGGCTGGGCGAGGGCGGTCGCTCAGTCCCTACCCGCGTCCGCGGGCCACCCCCGACCGCAGGATCAGGCTGGGAGCGACCAGCCCCGCCAGCGCCTTCCGATCGGCGCCGGGGTCGACCGGGTAGACCACCAGGTCGGCATCATCGCCGATTCGATAACTGCCCAAGCCCAACCAGTGCCTGGCATCGTGCGCCGCATGCCGTAGGGCCGTCCGCGGGTCGAGCCCGATCCCGGCGAGCGCCTGCACCTCCTCGACGATCCGGCCGTGCTCGATGAAGCCGCCGGCGTCGGTTCCTGCGTGCACCATCACCCCGGCGTCCACCGCGTCGGCGTACGTCGTGGTGCTCCGCGCATGCAGCGACCGCATGTGCCGGGCGTAGGACGGGAAGCGGCCGGCGGCGTCGGCGAAGGACGGGAAATTCGCGATGTTGATCAGGGTGGGCACCAGGTGCACACCTCGGGCAGCCATCACCTCGATGGTGCCGGCGGTCAGGCCGGTGCCGTGCTCGACACAGTCGACTCCGGCGTTCAACATCTGGGCCAGCCCCTGCTCACCGAACACGTGGGTGGTGACCCGGGCGCCCCCGGCGTGTGCCGCCGAGATAGCTTCCCGCAGAACGTCTTCCGGCCATAGCGGCGCGAGATCCCCGGTCCCACGGTCGATCCAGTCGCCCACGATTTTGATCCAGCCGCCGCCGTAAGCCAACTGCTCGCGCACCTGGTCCACCAGCGAGTCCGGCTCGACGTCGACCCCGAGCTCGCGGATGTACCGCTTCGGCCGGGCGATGTGCCGGCCGGCCCGGATCAGCACCGGCAGGTCGTCCCGGCCGACCAGCGGTCGGGTGTCCAGCGGGGAACCGCAGTCCCGGAGAGCCAACGCCCCCGCCGCCAGATTCGTCCTGGCCTGCTGCTCCGCCTCGTCCAGGGAAACAACGCCCTGGGTGGAATAGCCGATGTGGCAGTGCGCGTCCACCAGCCCGGGCAGCACCCACCCCGTCACCCGGACCGCGTCGGCCACCGGACCGGCCACGAAGCTGCCCGCGCTGACCCACAGATCGACCGGCTCCCCGATGCCGGCGTCGATACCCGTCACGTGGAACGCCGGGCTCTCGGTCAGCACGTCACGACTTTCTGGGCGCCTGGCTGCGGATTGATCATGACGAACTCTGCTGCAGGATCGGCGTGTCGACGGCGTGTCGCGCAGAGATTGCCATGATCACCACGGATCGAGCGGCGGGAGGGATCCTACTTCTTGGGGAACTTCAACTGGGACGGGTCGAAGCCCGCGGGGAGCTGGTCCAGGCCGAAACCGCCTGGGGCGGCCGGGTTAACGCCCATCCCACCAGACGCGCCGATCCCACCAGGGCCGGCCATCCCTGGCGGCAACGCGCCCATTCCCGGGAAGCCCCCCGGCATGCCCTTGACCTTGGGGGCGGTCGGTCCGCGGCCGGTCGTGCGCTTGCCCTTGCGGCCCTTGACCGCCTTTCGGTTCGACGGCCGGCCGCCCGGCATGCCGAACCGCCCGGCCATCGACGACATCATCTTGCGGGCCTCGAAAAAGCGCTCCACCAGCGCGTTCACCTGGGAGACGGTGGAGCCGGAGCCGCGGGCGATACGCTGCCGCCGCGACGCGTTGATGATCTTGGGCTCGGCCCGCTCGCCGGGCGTCATGGACCGGATGATGGCCGCCGTGCGGTCGATGTCCCGGTCGTCGACGCCGGCCAGCGCCTCCTTCATCTGCCCGGCGCCGGGCAGCATGCCGAGCAGCCCGCCGATCGGTCCCATCTTGCGGATCATCATCATCTGCTGCAGGAAGTCTTCGAGGGTGAAGTCGTTCCCCATCAGCTTGGCGGCCATCGCCTCGGCCTCGTCGGCCTCGAAATGCTGCTCCGCCTGCTCGATCAGGGTGAGCATGTCGCCCATGCCGAGGATCCGGGACGCCATCCGGTCCGGATGGAAAGTGTCGAAGTCGGCGAGCTTCTCGCCGGTGGAGGCGAACATGATCGGGCGTCCGGTGATCTGCCGCACCGACAGCGCGGCGCCACCGCGGGCGTCGCCGTCCAGCTTGGTGAGCACTACCCCGGTGAACCCGACGCCGTCCCGGAACGCCTCGGCGGTGGCGACCGCGTCCTGACCGATCATCGCGTCGACCACGAACAGGATCTCGTTCGGCGACACGGCATCCCGGATGTCGACGGCCTGCTGCATCATCGCCGCGTCGACACCGAGCCGGCCCGCGGTGTCCACGATGACGATGTCGTGCTGCCGCACCCGGGCGTGCGCGATACCGTTCCGGGCGACCGCGACCGGGTCCCCCACGCCGTTTCCGGGTTCGGGCGCGAACACGCTGACGCCGGCCTGCTCGCCGACGATCTGCAACTGCTGCACGGCATTCGGGCGTTGCAGGTCGGAGGCGATCAGCAACGGGGTGTGCCCCTGACCACGCAGCCACAGGGCGAGCTTGCCGGCCAGGGTGGTCTTGCCCGCACCCTGCAGGCCGGCCAGCATGATCACCGTCGGCGGGGTCTTGGCAAAGGTGAGCCGCCTGGTCTGGCCACCCAGGATCTCGACCAACTCGTCGTTGACGATCTTGATCACCTGCTGCGCCGGGTTCAGCGCCGCCGAGACGTCGGCGCCGGTCGCGCGTTCCTTGATCCGGGCGATGAACGCCCGGACCACCGGCAGCGCGACGTCGGCCTCGAGCAGGGCGACCCGGATCTCCCGGCAGGTCGCGTCGATGTCGGCCGGGGTCAGCCGGCCCTTGCCGCGTAGGCCGGAGAAGACCGTGGCAAGCCGGTCGGACAGGGTTTCGAACACGTCAGATGCCTCACAGGTCAGCGGGAAGTCGCAGTCGAGGCTAGCGCGGCGGTCAGCTCGGCGGCGACCTCCCTCGCCCGGGCAGGCGAGAGGGGGCTCCCGGACGCGTCCTGGACATAGAACACGTCGACCGCCTCAGCGCCCAATGTGTGCACCCAGGCCGAGACCACCCCGACCCCGAACAAGGTCAATGCGGAGGCGACCCTGTAGAGCAAGCCGGGTACGTCGTGCGCCCTCACCTCGATCACCGATGAGGTGGCCGACGCGTCGTCCATCACCAGGACCTCGGGGGGCACGACCGGACCCCGCCGGGTCGGCGCCGTGCGGCGGGCCAGCCGGGCGGCAACGTCCAGACTGCCGTCCAGCGCACGCACCAGGTCGGCCCGCAGCGTGGCGGCGGCAGGCGGATCGCCGAATTGCGGGCCCACGGTCCACACCTGCAGACCGGTGCCGGCCACCGTGCGAATCGCCGCCGACCGGACGGTCAACCGGTGCACGGTCAGCACCGCGGCTGCGGCCGCCAGCAGACCCGGCCGGTCCGGTGCCGCAACGCTCACCCGGAGTGCATCGGGAACCTGCTCGATGACGATGCCGACCCCGCCCTGCGCGATCAGGTCCCGCTCCACCGTCGTCATTGCCGGCGGCTCCGGGGCTGGTTCGCCGGCCAGCGCACGACGTACCCGGGACACCAGGTGGCTGATCTGCCCGGCCCGCCACGTGGTCCACGCCGCCGGACTGGCGGCCCGCGCGTCGGCTTCGGACAGGGCATGCAGCAGGTTCAAGGTGCACATGTCACCGACCGCCGCGACCACCGCCGCGACGGTTGCCGGGTCATCCGGATCCCGCTTGGCGGCCGTGTCGCCCAGCAGCAGGTGATGCCGGATCAAGGTGGTGACCACGGCGACGTCGGCGTCGACCACGCCCATCCGGCGCAGCCACGGCCCGACCATCCCGGCGCCGGCCACGGAGTGGTCGCTGTCCTGCGTCGCGCCCCCCATGCCCTTGCCGATGTCATGGAAGATGGCCGCCAGCAACAACAAATCCGGCCGGGACACCCGGCGGACCAGGCCGGCCGCGTTCACCGCCGCCTGCATCAGGTGCCGGTCGACGGTGAACCGATGGATCGGATCACGCTGCGGCATTGATCGCAGCCGCTCCCAGCCCGGCAGCATGGTCGAGATCAAGCCCGCCTGGTCGAGGTCCTCCCAGACCGCGATCATCGGCTCGCCCGCGCCGAGCAGGGCGAGGAACGCGTCCAGCGCCGACACGGGCCACGGGTCGGGCAACGGCGGGCACGACTTGGACAGTCGCAGGACGGTCGCCGGGGACACCGGCAACCCCGCCTGGGCGGCGGCGGCTGCTGCCCGCGGCACCAGGGTGGGGTCGGCGGCCGGGTTCACCGATCGGGCGAGCACTGCTTCGCCTTCCTGCTCGACGATGCCGTCGGCGAGCGGGCTGCGATCGGCCCGGCGCACCAGCCGGCCCCCGACGTCGGCAATAGTGCCCTGTGGACGGCTCAGGGCCCGATCGACCCGGTGCCAGGTGAGATCGCTGGCGTGGTCGACGGTCCGGCCGATCCCGGCGACGTGCCGCAGCAGGACGTCCCGGTCGTCGAGCCCGAGGGCGGCGGCCACCGCGTCCTGGTCCTGCACCTGGATGCGATCGGTGGCCCGGTGGGTCAGGTCGTGCACCACGTCGCGGACGTCCAGCAGCGCCGATCGCGCCTCCTCCAGCCCCTGGTGCGGGCAGTCCGCCACCCAGGACGCGGCGACGGCGCGCATCACGACCAGGTCGCGCAGCCCGCCGCGGGATTCCTTGAGGTCGGGGGTGGTCGCGAAGGCAAGCTCACCGGAGCGCACCGCGCGCTCCGCGCACGTCTCCCGAAGGGCCGACAGCCGGTTCTTGGCATCGGTTCGCCAATCGGCCAGTACCCGTCGGTGCAGGGTGACGGCCAGTTCCGGGTCACCGGCGATGTGCCGCAGGTCGAGCATGCCGAGCATGGCCGGCAGGTCGGTCCGAGCGACCTGACGTGCCCCGCCCACCGATCGCACCGAGTGGTCGAGCCGGATCTTGGAATCCCAGATCGGGTACCAGAGCCGCTCGGCCAGCATGCCGGCGTACGACGCGGGGGTTTCAGTCGAGTGCAACAGCACCAGATCGAGATCGGAGAACGGGGAGAGCTCACCGCGGCCGTACCCCCCGACGGCCACCAGAGCCACTCCCCCGACATTCACGCCGGCGTCCTGGGCCAGTTCGCCCAGCCAGCCGTCGGTCAACCGGGCCAGTGCCCGCCGCCGAGCCGGACCGGGAACACCGGTCCGGCTCAGCAGTTGGGCTCTCAGTGCCGCGAATCCGCCCGCCATTCCCACAGGCGATGTCGGCATGCTAGTCGCCTGCGACGAAGTCGTCAGGCGCCATCCGGTACCGAGACCGGGCCGGGTTGCATTTACCCGACACGGTCTACAGGGCTTCCTGACCGCGCTCGCCGGTCCGGACCCGGACCACGGTCTCCACGGGGACGGACCAGACCTTGCCGTCACCGATCTTTCCGGTACGGGCGGCCCTGACGATGACGTCCACGACGTCCTCGCCGTCCTCGTCGTCGACCAGGATCTCCACCCTGACCTTCGGCAGCAGCTCCACGGTGTATTCCGCACCCCGGTAGACCTCGGTGTGACCACGTTGCCGGCCGTACCCCGATGACTCCGAAACGGTCATGCCCTGCACTCCGAAGGCCAGCAGCGCGGCCCGCACCTCATCGAGTTTGAACGGCTTGATGACGGCGGTGACGAGCTTCATGCCTGGACCTCCTGAGTGCGATGCGCTCCGGTCAGGTGACCGGACGGGATGGTGCCGCCGCTGGACTGGGTGTCGAACTCGTAGGCGGTCTCCGAGTGCTCGTTGATGTCGATGCCCTCGACCTCGGCGTCCTGGGTGATCCGGAAGCCGATGGTCTTGTTGATCACGAAGCCGACGATGAACGCGACCACGAAGGAGTAGGCGAAGACGCTGGCCGCGGCGACGGTCTGCTTGCCCAGCAAGGTGGCGCCACCGCCGTAGAACAGCCCGTTGGTGGCGGCCGAGTTGATCGCATCAGAGGAGAAGAACCCGAGGTACAGGCAGCCGATGATGCCGCCGACCAGGTGAACGCCGACCACATCGAGCGAGTCGTCGTAGCCCAGCTTGTATTTCAGTCCGACGGCCAGGGCGCAGGCAGCACCGGCGATCAGGCCCAGCAAGACCGAGGTCATCGGGGTGAGGAACGCACAGGCCGGGGTGATGGCGACCAGTCCGGCGACGGCCCCGGACGCGGCGCCGACGCTAGTCGGACGGCCGTCCCGGATCTTCTCGACCACCAGCCAGGAGATCAGTGCGGCGGCGGTGGCCACCTGGGTGTTCATGAACGCGATGCCGGCCAGGTTACTCGCCGCCAGCGCCGACCCGGCGTTGAACCCGAACCAGCCGAACCACAGCAGGCCGGCGCCGAGCAGCACGAACGGCACGTTGTGCGGTCGCATCGGGTCCTTGCGGAAGCCGGTGCGCTTGCCCAGCACCAGAGCCAGCGCCAGGGCCGCGGCACCGGCATTGATGTGCACGGCGGTGCCACCGGCGAAGTCCTCGACGCCCCAGCTGGCGAGCCAACCGCCACCCTCGCCGTTGGTGCCGAAGTCGAAGACCCAGTGCGCCACCGGGAAGTAGACGACGGTCGTCCAGATGGTGACGAAGATCGACCAGGAGATGAACTTGGTCCGATCGGCGATCGAACCGGAGATCAGGGCAGGGGTGATGATCGCGAACATCAGCTGGAAGGCCGCGAACACGATCATCGGGATCGAGTCGCCCTGCGTGCCGAAGGTGGCGCCGGCGGCGGCGGTCAGCCCGTCCCAGCTCAGGTGGCCCCACAGGCCGTTGGATCCGGCGTCGCCGAATGCCAGGTTGAATCCGTAGGCGACCCACAGGATGCTGACGATGCCGATCGTAACGAACGACATCATCATCATGTTCAGGGTGCTTTTCGCCCTGGTCAGGCCGCCGTAGAAGAACGCGAGCCCCGGGGTCATCAACAGGACCAGGGCACTGCTCGCAAGCAGCCAAGCGGTGTCGCCGGCATTGATGTCCATCAAGCCTCCAGGCTCTCGGAGAAAGGGTGATCAGGCCGGCGGCCAGCATGCTGACCCACCCGCCCAGTGACCCTCGAAGATTCGCCTGAAAGTGTTTCCGGCCGCACTCAGCAACGTTTCGCGGCTGTGAACACGGACCGGGATGTGTTTCCGTGGAGTTTCTATTTTGTCGACGACATGTGACACGACGTCACGCACGGTTGCGATTTGCCGCGGTCGCCTACGCCCGGTTGCGATTGGGCCGGCGGCTGCGGTCAGTCGCCCAGCAGCGCGTCAACGAAGGCCGCCGGCTCGAATGGGGCGAGGTCGTCGGCGCCCTCGCCGAGCCCGACCAGCTTGACCGGCACCTTCAAGGCCCGCTGCACCGCGACCACGATGCCGCCCTTGGCCGTGCCGTCCAATTTGGTCAAGACGATGCCGGTGATGTCCACGACGTCGGCGAACACCGTTGCCTGGACCAGCCCGTTCTGCCCGGTGGTGGCGTCGAGCACCAGCAGGATCTCGTCGACCTCCGCTTGCTTCTCGATGACCCGTTTGACCTTGCCCAGCTCGTCCATCAGGCCAGCCTTGGTGTGCAGCCGGCCGGCGGTGTCGATCAGGACGGCGTCCGCGCCGTCGGCGATGCCGCGTTTGACCGCGTCGAAGGCCACCGAAGCCGGGTCGGTGCCCGCCGCCGACCGCACCACGACGGCGCCGGCCCGCTCACCCCAGGTCACCAACTGCTCGGCGGCGGCGGCCCGGAAGGTGTCTGCCGCCCCGAGCACCACCTGACGGCCTCCGGCCACCAGTACTCGCGCCAACTTGCCGGTGGTGGTGGTCTTGCCCGTTCCGTTGACACCCACCACCAGCAAAACCGACGGGCGGCCGTCGTGTGGGAGTGCGCGCACCGAACGGTCCATGCCGGGGTCGACGGCGTCGATCATCACCCGACGCAGCAGAGCCCTGGCGCTGGCGGCGTCGGTGATGCCGTGCGCGGCCACCTCGGTCCGCAGGCGCTGGGTGATCTCCGCGGCGGCGCCGGCACCCAGGTCGGCCATCAGCAGGGTGTCCTCGACGTCGATCCACGAGTCCTCGTCCAGGGTGCCGGCCCCGAGCAAGCCCAGCATGGAGCGGCCGAACGCGTTCTGCGACCGGGACAGCCTGCCCCGCAACCGGTTCAGCCGCCCGGCCACCGGTTCGATCTCGTCAAGTCCGGCTGATCCCGTCGGCGCGGCGGAGCCGGTGTCGGAAGGTGCGGAGTCGGCGGGAGCGGTCGCGGTGGACGCGCCGATGGCGGAGGGCGCGCCGTTGGCGGAGGGCGCGCCGTTGGCGGTGGACGCGCCGTTGGCGGAAGCGGCGGGGGCGTCTACCGGACCAGCAAGTACTACTTCTTCGACAACGATCTCCCCCGCGGGGGAGATCGAGGGTGCGCCAACCTGCCCGGCTGCGGCGGATGCGCCTTCTGCAGTCGCTGAACCAGCGGCCTCAGGCTCAGCGCTACCTGACTCAGCAGTTACCAGCTCAGCGGCAACGGGTTCAGCAGTACCTGGCTCAGCAGTACCTGGCTCAGCAGTAACTGGCTCAGCAGTGACTGGCTCAGCGGTGGCTGCGGCTGAGGTGGTCGCCGGTGCGGTGGGTGCGTCGGGGAGGGCGACGTCGACGATCGACCGGGACGGGGAGTCCCGTGGTACGGCGGCGTCGTCACCGACCCCGGGTTGCCCGTCGACCTCGGTCCGCTCGAACGGCAGTTGGTCGGCAGGCGCGGCAGTTGCCGAGAGACCGGTGACCGAAGGAGCAGTGGCCGATGGGGCAGTGTCGACTGCCGGGCTTGATCCGCTCGCACCGGGTGGAATGGTCGGGAAGGGCCTGGTGACGGGCGGGGCGGGGCGCGGTGCCGGTGGCCTCGGGGCGGTGGCCGTTCCCGATCCACCAGCCGATCCCCTGTCACCGGCTCCGCCGGTCCCCGTGGAGAACGTGATCGACCCGCCGGCCTTGTATCCACCCTTGGCCGGCGGCCCGTCGGTGACCGGTTTCGCCGGTGGCGGCGCGTCTTTCAGCGAGATCCGGCGGCGGCGGGACAGCAGCAGACCGCTACCCAGCACGATGGCGAGGACAACGACGATGGCAAGGACGATCCAGATCCAGGTCGGCACCCGGCCATCCTGACAGACTCAGCCGCCGTCGAAGATCCGGTCGACCACCTTGCGCGCGCGCCTGGTCGCCCGCCGATAGTCGTCGACGAATTCACCGGGGTCGCCGCCTGCCGGGTACCCCAGCGCGCGCGCCACCGCCGCCAGTTCCCGGCCGTGCCGCGGGATCTGGTCGTCAGGTTTCCCGCGGACCAGCATGATCGCGTTGCGGGTCCGGGCGGCGTGCAACCATCCGGACGACAAGGCGGCCGCATCGCTGTCGGTGATCAGTCCGGCCTTCGCGGCGGCTGCGATGGCCGGCAGGGTCGCGGTGGTCCGCAGTTCCGGAACCTCGAAAGCATGCTGCAGCTGCAGCAGCTGCACGGTCCATTCCACGTCCGCCAACCCGCCCCGCCCCAGCTTGGTGTGGGTGGTCGGGTCCGCGCTGCGGGGTAGCCGTTCGGCGTCCACCCGTGCCTTGATCCGCCGAATCTCCACCACGTCCCGCTGGGACAACCCACCCCGGGGGTACCGGAATTCGTCGGCCGCCCGGACGAACGCCCGTCCGAGTTCCTCGTCGCCGACGACGGGCCGGGCCCGCAGCAACGCCTGCTGTTCCCAGGGGGCTGCCACCTTCTGCCAGTACCCGCGGTAGGAGTCCAAGGCGCGCACCAGCGGCCCGTTCTTCCCCTCCGGCCGGAGGTTCGCGTCGATCTCCAGCGGCGGGTCGGGAGATGGCCGGCCCAGCAGCCTGGCCATCAGGTCGGCAATGGCGGTGGCATCCTCCCGGGCCCCCTGATCGTCGGCGCCGGGTACAGCTTGCATGACGAACATCACGTCGGCGTCGGAGGAGTAGCCGAATTCCGCCCCACCGAGCCGGCCCATGCCGATCACGACGAGTCGGGCTCGGAGTTCTCCGCGCTCGGTGCTGACCTGGGTAACGGCGGCGTCATAGGCAGCCCGCATGCTGGTCTCGGCAATGCTGGTGAGCCCACGGGCGATGTTCTGCACGCAGATCAGGCCGAGCAGGTCACCGCAGGCCAGCCGCAGCATCTCGTGTCGGCGGGCGGACCTGGCTGCGTCGACGGCTTCCCGTGCGGTGGCGGCGCGATGCGAACGGGCCAGGAGCGCGGCCGCCACGCCGGCAGGTTCGGGTGCGAGCAACGCGTCGTCGTCGACCAGTAACTGGAGCACCTCCGGGGCCCGGGTCAGCAGGCCGGCGATCAACCGTGATCCGCCGAGCAGGGTGGCCAGCCGCTGGGCCACCGGCCCCTCGTCGCGCAGCAACCGGAGGTACCACGGGGTGTCGGCCAGCGCCTCGGAGACCTGCCGGTAGGACAGCAGGCCCGCGTCCGGGTCGGGGCTGGAGGAGAAGTAGTCCAGCAGTACCGGGAGCAACGTCCGCTGGATGGCCGCTCGGCGGCTGACCCCCACGGTCAACGCAGCCAGGTGGCGCAGCGCCGCATCCGGGGCGGTGAAACCGAGCGCGGCCAACCGGGCCCGAGCGGCCTCGGGGGAGAGTCTGGTCTCGTCCTGCTCGACCGCGGCGACGGCGTGTAGGAGCGGCCGATAGAACAGCTTCTCGTGCAGCCGGCGGACGGTGGCGGCGTGCCGGACACGTTCAGCGACGAAGACCTCGGCCGGGCTGGATGACCCGGACGCGGTGTACCCGTCGGACCTCGCCAGCCATTCCATGTCGCTGCCGTCCTGCGGCAGCAGGTGCGTCCGGCGCAACCGTTGCAACTGCAACCGGTGCTCAGCACGACGCAGAAAGGTGTACGCGGCGGCCATTTCGGCCCCGTCGGTGCGGCCGACGTACCCGCCGCGAATCAGCGATCGCAGCCCCATCAGAGTTCCCGGCAGTCGCAGGGCCGGATCGGTTCGGCCGTGCACCAGCTGCAGGAGTTGCACCGCGAATTCGACGTCCCGCAGGCCCCCGGCACCCAACTTGAGTTCGCGGTCCCGGTTCCGTTCCGGGATGTTGTCCTCGACCCGTCGGCGCATCGCCTGAACGTCGTCGACGAATGACTCCCGGCCGGCCGCCGACCACACTCCAGGGCCGGTGATGTCCAGGAACTGCTGCCCCAGGTCCGGGTCGCCCGCCGCGGGCCTGGCCTTGAGCAGCGCCTGAAACTCCCAGGTATGGGCCCACCGTTGGTAGTAGCTGGTCAGCGCGGACGGCGTCCGTACCAGTGCGCCGGCCTTGCCTTCCGGACGCAGCGCGGCGTCGACTTCCCAGGCCGCCGCCCCGCAGATGCGCATGACGCCGGAGGCGAGCGCGGTGGCGGTAGCAAGCATCCGGGTTTCGTCGTTGTGCTGCGGTGGGCCGGCCGAGGTCCGGCCTGCTGTGCCATCGGTCCGGCCGCCATCGGGAACCCCGTCCGGGGCGGGCGGCAGCGGGTGGTCGGCGGCAAAGATCACGTCCACATCGGAGAGGTAGTTCAACTCCTTCGCCCCGCATTTACCCATGGCGATCACCGCGAGCCGGGCCGGTGTGGCCCCGGACGGCAGTTCGGCCGCGGCGACCGCGAGGCCCGCCTGCAGGGTCAGGTCGGCAAGTGTGGTCAGCGCCTGGCAGACCGCGGGCAGTGCGGTTGTCGGCAGCGAGGTCTCTACCGCGGGCGCCAGGTCGTGCGCGGCGATGATCAGCAACTGCGAGCGGTAGGCCCGCCTAAGTTGAGCGATCGCCTTACCGCCGGTCAGGGTGGCCCGGGCGCCATCGGTTCCGGTACAGAGCGGCTGGTCGATGTCGATCCCGACCGCTCCGAACAGGACGGAGCGGATCGCGTCGCCAGCAAGCAGGTAGTCGGCGGGCTGCTCCGGCAGCAGGGAATGCCAGTCGTGTGGCCATGCGGCCAGATGTTCGGAGAGCACCGTCGATGCCCCGAGCAGTCCGACCAGCCGGCCACGAAACCGCGGGTGGGTGAACAGGGCGTCGCGAAGTTCGGTGGGGTCGTCGCAGGCCTCGAACAACGCCGCAAGCCCGTGGACGGCGAGATCCGGGCGGCCGGACCGCGAGATCGCGATCAGCACCGGCTCACTGCCCGGCTCGGGCCCGGCAGTGGTGAACAGGCCGATCGCGGCCAGATCCGCCCTGACCCGGTCGGTGTCGGGCAACCCGAACCGGGCGGGGGTGCGAACAGCCGGCCGGGTCATTCGTTGATCGCCGACAGCGGTAGCAGCGGTTTCTGACCCGCTGCCGCGCTCGTCGAGGACAGGTCCGAATCTGGTGTGATCGCGACACTATCTGCAGTCCGGGGCATCTCGGCCGACAGTCTGGCGGCGGTGGTGGCAGCGGACGCGGTGGTGGCGGCGGACGCGGTGGTGGCAGCGGACGCGGTGGTGGCAGCGGACGCGGTGGTGGCAGCGGACGCGGTGGTGGCGGCCGAAGCAGCGAAGGCGACAAAGCGGTGGGCGAAGTCGCGCCACACCTGGCTCATTGCCTCTTCGGCGACGTCCAGACCCGGTCCCAGCCGCCCCGTCAGGGGTAGCCTCTCGGCCGTCGCCCACTGCCGGAGCTCGGCCGCCGTCGGCTCGATGTGAAACTGCAGGCCCCACGCGGCGCCGCCCTGACGCCACGCCTGATGGGGATAGCCCGTCGATGACATCAACAGCACCGACCCCTGGGGCAGTGTGCTGACCACGTCGTAGTGGTACTGCATGACGTCGGGCGTCATCGGCAGGTCGGCGAACAGCGGGTCCGACATCGCCGCGTCCCGTTTCGCGGCCAGGTAGGCACCGATCTCCGGGCCGTCCGCTCCGCGGCTGACGGTCCCGCCGGTCGCTGCCGCCAGCAGCTGACCGCCCAGGCAAACCCCGAGGGTGGGTGTTCCGGCCGAGACCGCCCCGGCCAGCAACGACCTGGTAGCCGGCAGCCACGGGGCTCGGTCATCATCGCGCGCGCCCATCTCGCCGCCCATGCTGATCACCGCGTCGAATCCGACCAGGTCGTCCGGGACCCGATCGCCGGCGAAGGGTCGGCAAATGGTCAGTTCGGCGCCGGCCTCGACCAGCCACCGACCGAGCAGCATGGGCGGGTCGGACGGATCGTGCTCGAGAACGAGTACCTGAACCGCGCGCTGCCCAAAGGGTCGGACCGAATCCGGGCCGGGGACTGTTGGAGCGCCCTGGGAGTGGTGACTGCCCGCGGTAGGCATGGGCATATCGGTGGCCTCGCCGGACATCTAGTCCTCCACTTCGACGATCACGGGCGCGTGGTCGGAGGGCAGGGTGCCCTTGCGCTCTTCCCGATCGATCAGTGCTCCGCTGACCCGCTCGGCCAGCGCCGGACTGGCCAGGGCGAAGTCCAATCGCATTCCCCGGCGCTTCTGAAAGCTCAACCTGGTGTAGTCCCAGTAGGTGTACACGCCCGGTCCGGGGGCGTACGGCCGGACGACGTCGGCGAACCCCGCCGCCACCAGATCGGCGAATGCCTTCCGTTCCGGCGGTGTGACGTGGGTGGACCCGCGGAAGTAGTCGACGCTCCAGATGTCGTCATCGGTCGGGGCGACGTTGAAGTCGCCACACAGAGCGATCTGCGCCTGCGGGTCGGTGACAAGTTCTGCGGCGCCGTAGGCCCGCAGCGCCTCAAGCCAGCTCAGCTTGTACTGGTAATGCGGGTCGTCGATCGACCGGCCGTTGGGGATGTAAAGGCTCCATACCCGGATGCCGCCGCAGAGCGCACCGATCGACCTGGCCTCAGCGGCGTCGCCGAACATGGGCAATCCGGGCACACCGACCCGAACATCCGTCAGGCCCACCCGGGACAGCAGCGCCACTCCGTTCCACTGAGAGGTGCCATGATGGGCGAGGTCGTAGCCAAGGTCCCGGAAGCGGTCGGCCGGGAACCGGGCGTCCGCGATCTTGGTCTCCTGGATGGCGAGCACGTCCACGTCGCTGCGGGCCAGCCACGCCAGGAGTCGGTCAGAGCGGGCCCGCAGGGAGTTGACGTTCCAGGTGGCCAGGCGCATCAGCTCACCCCAGAACGGGTGCGGCGGGCGGGGCTGGGACGAAGAACGGCACGGTCCATTCCGGTCGCGATTCGCCGTCGATCCGGGCCCGCCACACCAGGACCTGACCGGGTGGCAGGGGCAGGCCGGTGTTGAAGTAGAGGACGACGTGCGAGCGGGTGGGGAGGGCGCGACGGGGAACGCCGCTGCCCCGGAAATTCGGCTCCTCGATCTGCAGGGTCTGCCCGAACCGCATCACCCTGGACCCGGGGACGCCAGTCGATTCGGCCAGCTCCAACGGCCCACCGGTCTCGCCCTCCAGCACGACCTCGAACGCGTACTGCTCGTTGAACAGATCCGGCGGGAAGGTCAGGCTGACCACCAGGGCAAACGCGGCGGACACCCCGGTGCTGTGGTCGCGGCCGATCAGTTGAAGACCGCCGCCCACCATTTGTAGCTTGCCAAGCTGGTCCGCGACGGCAAAGTCGGCCAGTATCAACGACACCGACGCATGCTCGAACACCTCGCTCATGCTGGTGATCGTGCCAGACCTGGCTCACCGGACGTCCCGCAGCGCAGAGCCTGGGCCGGGTTTGTCTGGAAATCGCCGGCACCGGGTCACCGGAATGGACCGGTGCCGGGTCACCCGAGTGGACCGGTGCCAGGTCACCCGAGTGGACCGGTGCCAGGTCACCGGAGACAACCCTCACCGGAAATCCCGCGAGGCCGTGGTCGCAACCAGATTCACCGCGGCGATCCGGTCCGCAACGATCGATATCGCCCCGCCGGCCCGTTCGACGACCCCCCGGACCAGCAGGGCCGGCGAGCCGCGGGCCACCCGCCGGTACCGGGACCACAACCCGATCGAACAGATGACGTTGATCATCCCGGTCTCGTCCTCCAGGTTGATGAAGATCACCCCGGACGCGGTGGCCGGGCGTTGCCGATGGGTCACCACCCCGGCGACGAGTACCCGGGTGCCGTGCTCGATGTGCTGGTCCCCCGCCGCCTGCTGCAGGTCCCCCGCCGTCCGCACCCCCCACTCCTGCATCCTCTGCCGGGAGAACTCGGTGGGATAGGACTCGGGGGAGATCCCGGTGGCCCAGATGTCGGCGACGGTGAGTTCGATATCGCTCATCCCGGGCAGCGTCGGGGCATCCAGCCCCACCGTGCTGCCTGGCAATGTTCCCGACCGGGGGCCGGCCGCGGCGCCAGCGGCCCACAGCGCGCGACGCCGATCTTTTCCGGTGCGGTCCAAGGCGGTGCCGGTCAGCGGATCCAACGCACCGGAGGTGGCCAGCGCCTCCGCCTGCGGGGTGGTCAGGGTCACCGTTCTGGTCAGTTCGTCGAGCGTCCGGTATCCCCCCGGTGGCCGCTGGGCGACGATGAAATCGGCGAGTTCGGTGCCGATCGTCCGGATACCCGCCAAGCCCAGCCGCACGGCCGGCGCGTCGCCCGGTCCCGGTTCCAGATCCGCCGGCGACGCGGAGAGGTTGATGTCCGGTCGACGCACTGTCACCCCATGCCTGCGGGCGTCGGCGACCAGCGACTGGGGTGAGTAGAAGCCCATCGGCTGCGCCCGCAACAAAGCGGCGCAGAAAGCGGCGGGATGATGCAGCTTCAACCACGAGGAGTAGAAGACCAAAGCGGCAAAGGACAGGGCGTGCGACTCGGCGAAACCGAAATTGGCGAATGCAAGCAATCGTTCGTAGATGCGGTCCGCCGCGTCACCGGTAATGCCGTGCAGGGTCGACATCCCCTCGTACAACCGGCTCTTGAGTTTCTCCATCTTGGCTCCGGAACGCTTCGCCCCCATCGCACGTCGCAGTTGGTCGGCTTCCCCGGCGTCGAATCCGGCGACGTCGACCGCCAGCTGCATCAGTTGCTCCTGGAACAGCGGGATGCCCAGGGTCTTGGCCAGTGAGCGGGCCATCACCGGATGGTCATAGGTGACCGGTTCCTGCCCGTTCCGGCGGCGAATGTAGGGATGCACCGACCCGCCCTGAATGGGACCCGGCCGGATCAATGCCACCTCGACCACCAGGTCGTAAAATGTGCGTGGTCGCAACCGGGGCAGCGTGGCCATCTGCGCCCGGGATTCCACCTGGAAAACGCCCACCGAGTCGGCGCGCTGCAACATCTCGTAGACCGCCGGTTCCTCCAGATCCAGGGCGGCGAAATCGACCTCGATTCCCTCGTGCGCATCAACCAGGTCGACGGCGTAGTGCAGGGCGGAGAGCATCCCAAGGCCCAGCAGGTCGAACTTGACCAGGCCCATCGCGGCGCAGTCGTCCTTGTCCCACTGCAACACCGACCGGTTCTCCATTCTCCCCCATTCCACGGGGCACACCTGAGCCACCGGACGATCGCAGATCACCATTCCACCGGAATGAATCCCCAGATGTCGCGGAAAATCCTGGATCTGCCCGGCCAGGTCCAGAACGTCGGCCGGGATGGGATGCTCGATACTGCCGCCACCGCTGGCCGCGTCCTTGATCTGGGCGGCCAGCGGTGACCACCCGTCGAGTTGTTTGGAGTACGCGTCCTGCTGGCCGGGCGAGTGACCCAGCGCCTTGGCCATGTCCCGCACCGCCATTCGCGGCCGGAATGTGTTGACATTGGCCACTTGTGCAGCATATTCGCGGCCGTACTGCTGATAGACGTATTGGATGACTTCTTCTCGACGATCGGATTCGATGTCCACGTCGATATCCGGCGGTCCGTCGCGTTCCGGCGCCAGGAACCGCTCGAACAACAATTGGTACCGCACGGCGTCGACCGCTGTGATACCGAGCGCATAACAGACCGCAGAATTGGCAGCAGAACCCCGGCCCTGACACAGAATGTCCGATCGTCGGCAGAAATCGACGATGTCATGAACGATCAGGAAGTACCCCGGGAAATCCAGCTCGGCGATGATCGCGAGCTCCTTGTCCAGCTGCGCGTAGGCGTCCGGACGGTCCGCGGCCGGCCCGTATCGACGGGCCGCTCCGGTCAGCGTCAACTGACGGAGATGGGAGTTTTCGTCGTGACCGGCCGGGACGTCGTACGGCGGCAGTTTCGGGGCGACCAGGTGCAGGTCGAACGAGCACTCCCGGCCGATTGCGGCCGCGGTGGGGACGGCGGCGGGGTACCGGGCGAACAATGCCGCCATTTCCGCCCCGGACCGCAAGTGTGCGCCGGGACCCGGCGGCAGGAACGGGTCGGCCTCGTCCAGGCTGCGCCGGCCACGGACGGCCGCCATCGCCGCCGCCACCCGGCTCGACTCCGGAGCCGCATAGTGCGCCCCGGTTGACGCGACCACCGGCAGACCGAGGTGCCGGGCGAGCTCGGCGAGGGCGTCGTTGTCCTCGTCGTCGGTGGGCAGGCACTGGGTACTGAGTTCCACCACGATGTTGCCGGAACCGAAACGGTCCATCAGGAAACGAATCTCGATCTCGGCCGCGTCGGGCCCGGAACGGGCCAGGGCCCGCCGCACCCGGCCCTTGCGGCACCCGGTCAAGATCAGCCACTGATCCTTGGACGCCTGCGCGAGAGTGTCCAGATCGTAGACGGGGCGGCCTTTCTCCCCGCCGGCCAGCTGAGCCCGGCTGATCTCCACCGACAACTGCTGGTACCCCTGCTGACCGCGGGCCAACACCAACAGGTGGTCGCCCACCGGGTCGGCGACGCCCATCTGCGGCTCCGGCAGGCCCAGGGACAGTTCTGCTCCGTACAGGGTGCGCAACGGCGTGTCCGCGGCCGCCTCGGCGAACCGGACGATGCCGTAGAGCCCGTCGTGATCGGTGATGGCCAAGGCTTCCAGACCGAGCCGGAGCGCCTCCGCGACAAGGTGCTCCGGGGTGGACGCACCGTCGAGGAAGCTGAACGCGGAATGGCAGTGCAGCTCGGCGTATGGCACCAGGGTGCCGGCGTCCAGCGCAGCGGACGAGTCCACCCGCGGTCGGGTCCGGCGCTGCGAACTCGGGTACTCCAGTGGAAACTCCACCGGCTCCGGCCGATCGTGGCCCAGCGGCCGCAACGGGCCGATGGGACCCCGACCCGGGCGGGGTGGCCGGCCGGACAATGCCCGTTCCAGTTCACTCCACGGAACAATTGGATTGGACCAACCCATCAGTCGTACATCCCCTCGAGCATCCATCCGGTGGCGCCCAGGCGCAGCAGCAACGCCATCCCGTCATCGGTCACGACCTGCACCCTGGCCCCGGTCGGCTGCCGGTCCACCGACCACCACCGTTCGTCCAACAGCCAGGGCCCCGTCCAGGCGTCGATGCGGTGCTGTTCCTCGCCGTGACCGATCCAGGCCGGTGATCCGGTCAGCAAGCCGCGGCCGGTCAGCTGCACCGGGCATCCCTGGGCATCCCGAACGGTCAGCACATCGGTCGCGGCGGGCAGGTCCGAACCGGAAGCGACGCGGCTGGGTGACGGAGCCGGCAGCGACCCCGGCCAGGGAGCTGCCGGGTCCCGGGAACTGACCCGTTCATCTCCCCACGGCACGAAGACGACGCGATCCACCGCGCTCCGGCCTCCAGCGCGAACCGGGGCCAGCACCGATTCCGGTCCCAGCAGGCCCTGGACCCGGGCGAACGCCCATCCGGCACGTTGATCGTCCTGGCCGTCCGACCCCCACAGTCCGTACTGGATCCGGCCGGCCCCGATGGCCTCGATCGGTTCGAGAATTAACCGGGTGATGGCGGCCGGGCTGCCGGTGCTGCCGGGCACGGCGCCATGCTGACCTAGGCCGTGCTGACCTGGGCCGTGCTGACCTGGGCCGTGCTGACCTGGGCCATGCTGATCGAGGCCGTGCTGATCACGGCCGGCTGCGGTCCGCCCAGCGGTCAGCCAACCGTCGAGTTGCCAGCGCAACCGATCCGCAGTGGCGGCGGGGGTCAACGGCGCAGCGCACCGCCACACCCTGGTCAGGGTGGTCTCCCGTTCGGTGACCGCGGTGATGGCCAGTCGAGTACAGGCCAGTCCGGCATCGGCCAGCGCCGCGTGGAATCTTTCCGCCAACGCTCGCCCCAGGAAAGCCGCCGTGTCCACCCGCTCCAGCGGCGGATCACAGACCTGCTCCACGACGAGGTCCTGGGGGATCTGCCTCCGGGACAGGCCGCGTTCGGCCAGGCCACGAGCCAGTCGGTGGGCCTGAATGCCGTCGGCACCGAACCGGGTGGCCACTTTTCCCTCGGGAAGCGCGGCGAAAGCACCCGCCGTGGTGATGCCCAATCGGATCAACAGATCGACCAGAGTCGCCCGCTCTGGCGGGGAGATGGCCGGGTCCCGCGCCAGCTCCCCGATCGGTAGCGGGGCACAGAAGTCAGCCGAGCCGCCCGGTGGCACGATCGTCGCCCGGTGAGCTGCCAACACCGCGACCGCCAGCACGTCGGCGATCCCCACCCGGCATTCCAGGTCAAGCGCCTCGACGACATCGACAATTCTTTCAGCGGCTGCACTCTCGGACCCGAAATAGCGGCGAGGGCCGCGGATCGGGCAGGCGACGACCCCCGGTCGCAGTATTTCGACCCCCGGTGCGATCGATTCCACCGCCGCGGCCACTGGTTCGAAAAGCCGTCCGTCACGATCGGGGTCGACCTTGGCGATCAGCAGTTCGGGGCACCTGGCCTGGGCGTCCCGGCGGCGCTGACCGACGTACACACCCTCTGCCCTGGCTGCCGCGGTACAGGCCTGGACCCGGTTGGCGTGGAAGACCGCCACCGGTTCACTGGCCCGCACTGCCGCCTGCCGAGCCGCCGCGACGGCCGGCCAGTCCGGGCACCAGAGGACGAGCGTGCGGCCGGCACTGCGATGGGTCCCACCGGGAACCGTTACCGCAGGCACGCCACCCACCTCCATCACCTCACCTCCGGCCCTCGACGATTGGTCGAACTCATGTTCGAGACTAGAACATGGGTACGACAGTCGTCATTTTGCAGAGGTTCGATCATCTGCTCGACAAGTCGCATCCACTAGCAGGAGGACTCTCACCCCGCCGTCACGCGAACTGCCTGGCCGGTAGCTCCACAGCCCCTTGCGTCGACGCGGCAGCCCGGTTCACGTTCGCGAGATCCAGGTCGGCAAGATCGAGGTCTGCAAGGTCAAGGGCGGCGTTGTCCAGCGTTGCGATGTCCACGCTGGTGCGCCCGGCCCGCAGGAGCAACGCGGCCCGTCTACCGCGGGCGGCCTCACCCCGGCCGCTGACCTGCACCGCCAACTCCCGGTCCCGGAGCCTGCCGTGACCTTGACCCAGTCCACTCCACCCGAGCCAGCGAGAGGTCAGCACCAGATCCGCGCCCGGCCATGGGCCCATCACCAGCAGCACCGCACCCCGCTGCCGGAGCCGGCCGGTGAGCACCCGCTGCCGGGACGGAGCCGGGCGGGCGGCGTCCGGTAAGGCGACGGCAATGAGATCCACCCCGTCCATCAGAATCGACAATACTTGCAGCACATCGGGTCCCGGCTCCGGGATGACGGCAACCCGATCGAGGTCGACACCGAATTCAGTCGCCGCCAGCAATCCGATTCCAGGCATTCCGACCAACGCCGACCACTGCCCCTGCGGCCCCGCCAGCAGGGTGAACAGCAGACTGGTCGCACCCTGCCCGAGCACACTGACCACCGACCCCCGGGCCAGTCCCTGGCGGGGAAGGATCGCGGCGAGCGGTGCAGCGACCGGAAGAATCGAATCGGCAGTCATCGCAGCCGAACCGCCAACACCCGGACCAGTGACGCCCTGCCCAATAAAACTCTGCCCAATAAAACTCTGCCCAATAAAACTCTGCCCAATAAAACTCTGCCCAATAAAACTCTGCTTGGTGACACCCGGACCAGCAAGACCTGGGCCAATCAGGCCCTGCGCGGCATTCTCGAGCTGGTCGCCTTCGATCCCGGTATCAACCTGAATGACGTCATCGGTGGCAACCGGCACCTCCGTGGCCGCCACTCCGCCGGCCTGGCCCACCGTGCTCATCCGCTGCCGTAACTCCCGGAGCACCTGATGGCGGTCCCCGGTCCGCTCGACGGGCCTGCGATGCTCGAACATGTGTACGAGATTACCTCATATGTCGAACGCCTGTCCAGTCTCGTCCGAAGACCACCACCATCGCAACCCCGGCATACGGTTTCGCCATGGCGACCTTCTTCCAGCTGACCATCGACTGCCAGGACCCGGCGCGTCTGGTCGCGTTCTGGCAGCCGCTGCTCGAGTACTACGTTCCACCTCCTCCCCCACCGCACACCACCTGGGCCGACTGGTACCGAGCGGTAGGAGTCCCCGACGACGAGATCGAGGGCGACGGCGCCGACCGACTCGTCCCGTCCGGCGGCCGGCCGGCGGACGGCCAGGAGGCGTCCGGCCCGGGCGTGGCCATCTGGTTCCAGCCTGTCCCCGAACGCAAGACGGTCAAGAACCGGTTGCACCTGGACCTGCGGGTGACGGGCGGACGGTCAACTCCGCGGGACCAACGGCGCGCCGACATTCAGATCGCCGTCGATGCCGTGATCGCCGCGGGTGGTTCGCTGATCCGACTGGGCGAGGAGGATGCCGCCGACCACGTCTTCGCGGTGATGGCCGACCCCGAGGGCAACGAGTTCTGCTTGGTCTGACCTTGTCGCCAAAAGCCCGAGATCGACGCCCGGTTGACTGGAAACCCTTTGCCCGGAAGACATGTCACGTTGCCCGCCGAGCTGATCGTCCGCGCCACACGGCCGCATCCCGGGCCGGAACTGGAGTGCGCCGCCGCCGGACACGACCGGCCCGAACGTGACCGACCGGGTACCGGCCGGCTCGATCACAGCAGAGCGACCCAATTGCACAGCACCTCGGCCCCGGCGTCCCCGGACTTCTCCGGGTGGAACTGGGTCGCCGACAGCGGGCCGTTCTCCACCGCGGCGACGAACCGGTCGCCGCCATGCTCGGCCCAGGTCAGCACCGGCGGAGTGAACCGGCCGGTCACCTCGAGCTCCCACCGCCGGACCGCGTAGGAGTGCACGAAGTAGAACCGGGTGCGCGGGTCGAGCCCGGTGAACAGCACCGACCCCTCGCCGGGTTGTACCGTGTTCCACCCCATGTGCGGGACGATCGGCGCCTGCAAACGCTCGACCGTGCCTGGCCATTCGCCGACCCCTTCGGTCTCCACCCCGTGCTCCACCCCCCGGTCGAACAGAACCTGCATGCCGACGCAGATCCCGAGCACGGGCCGCCCGCCGGCGACCCGCCGGTCGATGATTCGCTGCCCGCGGACGGAGGTCAGCCCGGCCATGCACGCCTGGTACGCGCCGACGCCGGGGACCACCAGGCCATCGGCGTTCAGGGCGGCGTCGAAATTCGCGGTGACCTGCACGTCCGCGCCGGTCCGACGGAGCGCCCGTTCCGCGGAGGCGAGATTGCCCGACCCGTAATCGAGCACCACCACCCGGCTCATCCGGAAATCCCGACCAGCCACAGCACGCCACCGAGGATGCAACCGGCAGAGAACACCCCGAACAGCACAGCCACCGGCACCGACTTCTGCCGGAACGACAGCACCCCGCCGATCAGGAACCCGCCGATCCCGATCAGCACGATCGGCAGGATCTGGTTCATCTCGGCCCCGATTTCACGGAAAGCCCGGTCACAGCACGCCCTTGGTGGAGGGAATCCCGCGTACCCGCGGATCGGGCTCAACGGCTTCCCGCAGCGCCCGCGCCACCGCTTTGTACTGCGCCTCGCAGATGTGGTGCGGGTCGCGGCCGTAGATGACCCGGACGTGCAGGGCGATCCGGGCGTGAAAAGCCAGCGAGTCGAAGACATGCCGGTTGAGCACCACCGGGTAGTTGTTTCCGACGGTGAACCCGAGCACCGAATCCGGCTCACCGGTGTGCACCGAGAATGGCCGCCCCGACAGGTCGACCGCCGCATGCGCAAGAGTCTCGTCCATCGGCACGAACGCATCGCCGAACCGCCGGATACCCGACTTGTCCCCCAGCGCCTGGCCAATCGCCTGGCCGAGCACGATGGCGGTGTCCTCCACGGTATGGTGCGCGTCGATGTCGACGTCACCGGTGCTGGTGACCGTGAGATCAAAGCGGCCGTGCGAGCCGAATGCGGTCAGCATGTGGTCGTAAAACCTGACGCCCGTGGAAATCTCGACCTGCCCGGTGCCGTCCAGGTCGATCTCGACGAGCACCGACGACTCGCTGGTGCTGCGTTCGATCCGGGCCCGCCGCGATGGATTATCCGGCGGCGCACTATCAGGACCGACGGGAACGTTCACCGGGACTCCTTGATGGGTTGCAGCAGTTGCTCGCTCGCGCGGAGCACGGCGTCGTTGTCCGCGACGGTACCGATCGTCGTCCGAAGGTACCCGGGGATGCCGACGTCGCGGAGCAACACCCCGGCGTCGAGGTACCGCTGCCACGCGGCCTGCGCATCCCCGCCGGGAAAGCCGCCGAACAGCACGAAGTTCGCGTCCGAGTCGATGACGTCGAACCCGTCGCGGGTCAGCGCGCGCTGGACCCGCCCGCGTTCGGTGACCAGCCGGGCCACCGAAGCCAGGGTGTCGTCGGCGTGCCGCAGCGCCGCCGTCGCAGCCACCTGGGTCAACGTCGACAAATGATAGGGCAGGCGCACCAACAGCAACGCGTCGATGACGGCCGGGGCCGCGGCCAGGTAGCCGAGCCGCCCACCGGCGAACGCGAACGCCTTGGACATCGTCCGGACCACCACCAGCCGGGCCGGGAACTCGTCGATCAATCCGATCGCGCTGGGCCGGTCGGAGAACTCGGCGTACGCCTCGTCCACCACCACGATTCCAGGAGCGGCCTCCAGCAAAACCCGGAGCTCCTGTGGCGCAAGGGATCCACCGGTGGGGTTGTTCGGGCTGGTGAGGAACAGCACGTCCGGCGAGTGCTGGGCGATCATGGCAGCAGCGGCCGGAGCGTCGACGGTGAAATCCGGCCGGCGGGGGCAGGACAGCCAAGTCGTGCTGGTCCCGGTCGCGATGATCGGGTGCATCGAGTACGACGGTTCAAAACCCAGTGCGCGACGGCCCGGGCCGGCGAACGCCTGCAGGAGTTGCTGCAGGATCTCATTCGAACCGTTGGCCGCCCAAATGTTCTCGCCGCACAGTGCGACCCCGGTGGTCCGGGACAGATAAGCCGCCAACTGCTCTCGCAGCAGGACCGCGTCCCGGTCCGGGTAACGGTTCAGGTCAGCGGCTGCGGCAGCCACCGACGCCAAGAGGTCGGCGATCAGCGCGGCCGATGGGGGGTAGGGGTTCTCGTTCGTGTTGACCCGTACCGGTACGTCCAGTTGCGGGGCACCGTACGGCGCGGCGCCAACCAGATCGGCCCGCAACGGGAGATCGGCGAGCGTCACCCCCTCACCCGTCACGGCGCAACACCGTCCACCGGCGCCGGGAACCTCGCCGACACGGCTTCCCCGTGGGCGGGCAGATCCTCGGCGGCGGACAGCGCGAGTACGTGCGGGGCAACGGCTTTCAACGCCTCCCGGGAATAGTCGATGACCTGCATCTGGCGTAGGAACGTCAGCACGCTGAGCCCGCCGGAGAACCGCGCCGATCCGCCGGTGGGCAACACGTGGTTGCTACCCGCGCAGTAGTCCCCCAGCGACACTGGGGAATAGGGGCCGACGAAAACCGCTCCGGCGTTGCAGATCCGGGCGGCGACGGCGGCCGCGTCCCTGGTCTGGATTTCCAGGTGCTCGGCGGCGTAGGCATCCGCGACGGTGACCGCATCCTCCAGCGAAGCCACCAGAACCGTGCCGGACTGCTTGCCGGTCAACGCTTCCCGCACCCGGTCGTGGTGTTTGGTCACCTCGACTCGTTGCGCCAGAAGATCATCCACCGCATCGGCCAGCCGTGGCGAGGTGGTGATCAGCACGGAGGCCGCGAGCGGGTCGTGCTCGGCCTGGGAGATCAGGTCTGCGGCCACGTGTACCGGGTCGGCGGAATCATCTGCCACGACGGCAATCTCGGTCGGCCCGGCCTCGGAATCAATGGCAACCGTGCCCCGTAACAGCCTTTTCGCGGCCGTGACGTAGACATTTCCCGGCCCGGTGATCACATCGACCGGCTCGATCGTGCTGCCGTCGACGTCCTTGGCGCCCAACGCCAGCAGCGCTATCCCCTGGGCGCCACCGGCGGCGTACACCTCGTCGATGCCGAGCAGGGCACAGGCGGCCAGGACGTTGCGGTCCGGCCAGCCGTCGTTGTCCCGCTGCGGCGGCGAGCTCACCGCGATTGCCCGCACCCCGGCGACCTGGGCCGGCACCACGTTCATCACCACGCTCGACGGGTACAGGGCCAGCCCGCCCGGAACGTACAGGCCGACCCGCCGGACCGGCACCCAACGCTGGGTGACCGACCCACCCGGCGCGATGCGGCTGACGGCACCTGTGGGCAGTTGCGCGGCGTGCCCGACCCGGGCCCGGGCAATGGACTCAACCAGGGCCGCCCGCACCGGGCCGCTGACCGCGCCGGCCGCGTCCGCGATGACCTCGCGAGGCACCCGCAGCGCCGCCGGCCGGACCCCGTCGAACCGTTCTGAGGCATCCAGCACCGCAGCGGCCCCGCGGGCGCGGACGTCCTCGATCAGCGGTTGGACGGTGGCGGTCGCCGCTCCCACACCGATCGCCGCCCGCGGCAGCACGTCGCGGAGGGTGCCCAGACCCGCACGTAGGTCGATCCGCTGCAGCATGGCACCTTCCTGTACTGAGATGATCCGTCGGACACGATGAGGCGGGCCGCTGCGGCGATCACCGGCCCGGTTCAGCGTAGGTGCTGCACCGCCAGCCCCGACGCCGCGGTCGGGCCGTCGGCAGGTGATCCGGACAGCTCAGCCGTCGTGGTCCACCCCGAGCACCAGATCGAGACCCAGGTCGAGCGCGGGCGCGGAATGGGTGAGCGCACCTATCGCCAGGAAATCCACACCGGTCGCCGCTACTTCCGCGGCCCGGTCGAGGGTCAGCCCGCCGGAGGCCTCCAACCGCAATGCAGATGGCGCGGATCGGGCCCGCTGCACCGCTTCCCGGGTCTGCTCCGTCGAAAAATTGTCCAGCAGGATCAGTTCCGCGCCGGCGGTGACGGCTTCATCCAGCTGATCAAGGGTGTCGACCTCCACCTCCAGCGGGATGGACGTGCTGCGGGCCCGCACCGCGCCGATGGCAGCGGTCACTGACCCGGCCGCGGCGACATGATTGTCCTTGATCAGAGCGGCGTCCCCCAGGCTCATCCGGTGATTCACCCCACCCCCGCAGCGGACCGCGTACTTCTCCAGCGCGCGCAGCCCCGGCAGCGTCTTGCGGGTGTCCCGGATCCGGGCGCCGGAACCGGCGACGGCGTCCACCCAGGCTCTGGTCGCGGTGGCGATTCCGGAGAGGTGGGTCAGGAGGTTGAGGGCGGTCCGCTCACCGGTCAGGATGACCGCGGACGGTCCGTCGATGACCAGCGCGGGTTCACCGGGGACCAGGTCCCCCCCGTCCAGCACCAGTTGATCCACCATCAACTCGTCGACGGTCGCGCCGGGTGTGACAGTCCCCGATCCGACATCGCCACTGGTGGCAACCATTTCGAACACGGCGATGGCCAGCGGGCCGCCGGACAGCACCCCGGCCTGGCGCGGGGTGATGCTAGCCCGGCTGCGCTGCCCGGCGGGAACCGTGGCCAGGGTGGTCAGGTCGGGTCCGTCCCGCAGGTCTTCGGCCAGCGCGAAGGCGATCACCTGCTCGACCTCCCCGGGTTCCAGCCCGGCGGCGCCGATTGCCCATCTCGTCCGTTCGGTCAGGCCCATGCCACCGCCGCCCGCTCATGGGCCGCTGCCCGCTCATCGGCTACTGCCCGCAGGTCGGCTACTGCCCGCAGGTCGGTAACCTCGGTGGTCAGCTCGCCGTCCACCTGACGCACCACCACCGCGCGTTCCCACGCTGAAACTCGATCGACATGATCGGTCCGGACGTGGCAGCCACGGGATTCGGTGCGGACCAACGCCGCGGCCAGCAACGCCGACCCGGCCAGGGACAGGTTCGCCGCCTCCACCGACCACCGGTCGGCCAGCCCAGCCGGACGGCCGCTCAGGGCAGCGACACGCGTACGCGCGAAACGCATCTCGGCGTCCTGACGGCCGATTCCGGCGACCCGGCTCAGCGTCGTCTGGAGCTCGGACCGGCCGGCCGGGTCGGTCCCTGGCGGCGTGGTGAGGATCAGCTCGGCCGGCCGCGCGGGAGCGGTCGCGAGTTGCTCGGCCACGGCCGCGGCGGCCCGCTCCCCCATCACCAGGCCCTCCAGCAGCGAGTTGGACGCCAACCGGTTCGCGCCGTGCAGACCGGTCCGTGCCACCTCACCGACGGCGAACAACCCGGCGACGGTGGTCCGGCCGGCGAGATCGGTCACGACACCGCCGCAGTGGTAGTGCGCGGCTGGCGCGACCGGGATCGGCGTCCGGCCCGGGTCGATGCCGGCCAGCGCGCACGCGGCCGACACGGTCGGAAAACGTCGGGTGAACACCCTCCGCGGAATCCCGGTGGCGTCCAGAAACACGTGGTCGCCGATCCCGCCGGGACGCTTCGCCATCGCCCGGGACACGGCCAACGACACCACATCTCGCGGCGCCAGGTCCGCGAGCGGGTGCACTCCCGGCATGATCGGCATCCCGGCGCCGTCGATCAGCACGGCGCCTTCACCACGGACCGCCTCGGTGATCAGCGGCCGGTGTCCCAGGTCGCCGGGTCCGGTCCACAGCACCGTCGGGTGGAATTGCATGAACTCCACGTCCGCGAGGTCGGCCCCGGCCCGCAGCGCCATCGCCAACCCGTCACCGGTGGCCACCCCGGGGTTGGTGGTGGCCGCGAACAGGTGCCCGGCGCCGCCGGTGGCCAGCACCACGGCACCGGCCCGGATCAGACCTATGCCGGCATCCGGTCCCAGCACCGTGAGCCCGCGGGCCCGGCCGGCGCCGTCGAGGACGACGTCCAGCGCCTGGTGACCGGCCAGCACGGACGGCAACCCGGGCACGGCGAGCAGGGCACGTTCGATTTCGGCGCCCGTGGCGTCGCCGCCGGCGTGGATGACCCGGTTGGCCGAGTGGCCACCTTCCCGGGTGCGCAGTAGGCCGTCCGGTCCGGAGTCGAACAATGCGCCGAGGTCCATCAACCGCTGCACCGCGGCCGGTCCCTCGGTGAGGATCAGCTCGACCGCCGCCGGGTCGGACAGCCCGGCTCCGGCGACCAGGGTGTCCTGGATGTGGGTGCCGATGGAGTCACCGACGTCCCGTTCGTCCCGGACCACCGCGACGCCGCCCTGGGCCCACTGGGTGCTGGCCTCCTCCGGACGGCCCTTGGTGATCAACAGCACCGACAGCCCGCCGGCGGCGGCGTTCAGCGCGGTGGTCAGCCCGGCGATGCCGGTGCCGACCACCACCACGTCCGCGGACGCCTCCCACCCCGGTAGCGAGATGTCCTGGGGCAGCAGGGCTGCCGCGGTGCTCGATTCGGTGCTGCTCATTCGCCGAGCCCGCTCTGCCCGATGGAGATCATCCGCTGCACGGCGCCGCGCGCCCGTTCGGCGATCGCCGGGTCGACGACGACCTCGTCCCGCAGTTCCTGGAGCGAGGTCAGCAGCTTGGCCGGGGTAATCATTTTCATGTACTTGCACGACGCCCGTTCGTTGACGGCCCGAAAGTTCACGGAAGGGGCGGACTTTCGCAATTGATGGATCATCCCGATCTCGGTGGCCACCAACACCTTCCGGGATTTGCTGGCCTTGGCCTCGTCCACCATCTGCCCGGTGGACAGGATCTTCACCCGCTCCGCCGGCACGGCGCCGGCGGTGGCCAGGTAGAGAGCGCTGGTCGCGCAACCGCATTCGGGGTGGATGTACAGGTCGGCGTCCGGGTGGGCCTTGGCCTGGGCGGTGAGTTGGGCGCCGTTGATCCCGGCGTGCACGTGACATTCCCCGCCCCAGACGGAGATGTTGTCCCGGCCGAGCACCCGGCGGACGTGCGCGCCGAGGAACTGGTCCGGGCCGAACAGCACCGGGGTGTCGGCGGGAATCGACTTGACGACGTCGACCGCGTTCGAGGAGGTGCAGCAGATGTCGGTCTCGGCCTTCACCTCGGCGGTGGTGTTGACGTAGGAAACCACGACCGCGCCCGGGTTCTCGGCCTTCCAAGCCCGCAACTGGTCGGCGGTCAACGAGTCCGCCAATGAACACCCGGCGTTGGCGTCGGGGATCAGGACGGTCTTGTCGGGCGAGAGGATCTTCGCGGTCTCGGCCATGAAATGCACACCGCAGAACACAATGGTCGACTGCGGGGCGGTGGCCGCGATCCGGGACAGGGCCAGCGAATCGCCGACATGGTGGGCGACGTCCTGGATCTCGGGCACCTGGTAGTTGTGCGCCAGGATCACGGCGTCCCGCTGCTCGGCGAGTTCGCGGACCTGCCGGGCCCACGCCTGCACATCAAGGGGCTGGGTGTCGAACCCGGCCGGCGCGGCATGACGTGGTGTCCGAGCACCGGAGGGTGCGGTCAGGGCTGGCGTGCTGAGCGTGGTGGTCACGCGGCGTCCTCTCGGTCCGGCGAGGCTGACCCGGTGCTACCCGGGCCCGATCGCCACGGATCAGGTTTTCGACTTACAATCGATAACGTGCTCGATGATATCAGGTCGTCATCTGTTGGCCATCGGATCGATACCAGGGTGGAGGTCCTGACCGCCGTGTTCACCGTGCGCGTGGACGCCGACACCGGTCCTGCGCTGCACGTACTGCTGTGGCAGCGCGCTCGCCGGCCGGACGCGGGCCGGTGGGCGCTGCCGGGCGGTCTGGTCCTGGTGGACGAGGACGTCGACACGTCCGCGTCCCGACAGCTGGCGGAAAAGGTCGACGTCACCGAGGTCACCCACTTGGAACAGATCGGGGTGTTCTCCGACCCGGACCGGGTGCCCGGTGCCCGGGTGGTCGCGACCGGATTCCTCGGCCTGGTGCCGTTGGGGGTTGACCCATCATTGCCGGCCGACACCCGGTGGCACCCGGTCGACCGGCTGCCGCCGACCGCGCTGGACCACGGGCTGATCATCGACCGCGCGCACCGCCGGCTGCAGGCCAAGCTGTCGTACACCAATATCGGGTTTGCGTTGGCGCCCAAGGACTTCACGATCGCCGAACTGCGGCGGGTCTACTCGACCGCGCTGTCCCATGACGTGGACCCGACGAATTTGCAGCGCATCCTGACCCGCCGCGGAATGCTGGAACCGACCGGGACGACGGCGGCGCCCGGACCCAGCGGCGGCCGTCCTGCGGCCCGCTACCGGTTCACCGTGCGGGAGTTGCGGGTCACCGACCCGTTCGCCGCCTTCCGGCCGCCCACCGAAGCGCCAGTCACAACAGGTAGTGGAACGACTACTTGAGGTAGCGTTTTCCCATGTGCACCCGCATCCTGTGGTCGGACAACGGCATCGCCACCGTGGCCAGTCGCACCATGGACTGGGCCGTCAGCGACGAGCCTGAACTGTGGTCCCTACCCGCTGGGCTCGAGCGCACCGGCGGAGCCGGGCCGGGTTCGGCGAGTTGGACGTCGCGATACCCGAGCATCGCGTTGAGCATGTGGAACTCCGGCACCGTCGACGGGATGAACGACCAGGGCCTGGGCGCGCACGCGCTGTACCTGACCGACGTCGGGTGGGAGCCGCCGGACGACCGGCCCGCGCTGGCCAACCTGATGTGGGTGCAGTACGTACTGGACAACTTCGCCACCGTGGAGCAGGTGGTCGCCGCCGTGCCGGAGCTCCGGATCGCCTCGGTCCCGGTCCGCGGCCACGACATGGGCTGCCACCTCGCCGTCGAGGATCCCAGCGGAGACTCGGCCATCATCGAACCCATTGACGGGCGGTTGGTCGTCCACCACGGCCGGGAGTTGACCGTGATGGCGAACTCCCCCACCTACGACGAGCAGCTGGCGAACTTGGCCCGGTACCGCCCGTTCGGCGGCGAGCTCCCCCCGCCCGGTGACATCACCTCACCCGACCGGTTCGTTAGGGCCAGCTACTACCTGCACTACCTGCCGAAACCGGCGACGCTGGAGCAGGCCGTGGCCGGGGTGTTCCACCTGGCAGCCAACGTGGCCGTGCCGCCGGGTTCCCCGTACGACGACGGCGGGGTGTACCCGACCTGGTGGACCGCCGGGGCTGATCTGACCAACCTGACCTACTACTTCTGGGCCAATGAAAGCCCCAGCCTGACCTGGGTGGACGTCGCCGCGGCTGCGGGCGACACGGTCCAGTCACTCAATCCGCGCGACCCCGGGCTGATCGGCGACATCACCGATCGGTTCCATTCGGCGACTCTGCCGTATTGATTTCTGGCTCGAGGTCATGAGCCGTTGGCGCGGTAGTTCAGGTATACGACGCCGTTGTCGTAGGCCTCGGACCGCACCAGGGCAAAGGTGGTGGCGGCGGCGGTGTCGGGGAACAACCGCGGCCCGGCGCCCCTGGTCAACGGGTACATCACCAGGTGCAGCTCGTCCACCAAACCGTCTGCCAGCATCGCCCGTACCAGCGTGCCGCTGCCGCTGACGTACAGGTTGCCATCGACGCTCTCTTTCAGCGCGCGGATCGCGGCTGGGTCGTAGGGCCCGACGACTGTCGAATTCCGCCACGTCGGATCGGTCAGCGTCCCGGACACGACGTACTTGGTGGTGTCGTTGAAGAACGGCGCGCCGGGGTCGTCCTCCGCCGTCCGGGCCGACCAAGGCTCCTCGAACATCTGATAGGTCTTGCGACCCAACAGAATTCCGTCAGCGGCCCCGGTGACGGCGGCGAGTACCTCGCCCAGCCGAGGGTCGAACCCGTACTCAGCGGTCCAGGAGGGCGCGTCGATCACGCCGTCGAGGCTGATGAACTCGTGAACGTGTACTGCTCCCATGGTTTCTCCCTGGTGGTGCTTGCGGTGGGGACCTGCTGCGACGACAACCGGTCGCCAGGCCTCAGGACATCGACCGTCATAGAGAATCGACGGGTCTGCAATCTAGGTTATTCGAAGTCGTGGACCGCCAAGCAGACCTCGAACCGGCTCGGTCATCCGCCCAACCCGAGTCGCGTAGAATTTGAATTGACGATGGAGGCACTGATGCGAGTCAAAGCCCGCCTGACCAATAACTCAATCCGCAGTACCATCTCCCCTGGAGATTCCTGGAAGAACGACACGTCAATGACTCAGCTGTCAAGACTGTTCACCACAGATCCACTCGTTACTTCTGATGCGGACGGCTGGTACCTGTCGTCCAGCGAGCTTGATGAGGCGGATGAGTTGATGACCGGCGCAGTCCACAGCGAAGCCGAGCGCATCCTGACCCGAGTCAACGGTCTGGCCAACTCGTTGCTGAGCCATTACACCCTCGTACATATAGCCAAGCTCCAGGATCATCGTGATGTAGCGGTGCGCAATTATATGTTTGGTGCTTTCAGCCATGCGGTTACATTCGATACCATCGACCCTGAGGCAGCTAGCGCAATCACCGTCATAGCCGAGTCAGACGTCGACGTCCAACGCATAATCGAGCTGTTCGGTCACATCAATAGTGCATCATTCTGGTTCGATATTTACCGAATCTGGGACGTAATGAAGAGGACCTTCATCAATAAAAAGACCTTCGAATCCTGGGCGGAGTCCTTGACTCCTCAGATTGGCGACCACGTCGCAGAACTAGAGGACTCCTCTAACAACCCTGCACACGGGCCCAACCGCCGACACGCTGGCAAGTACCCACCCAGTATCGATAGGCGAACCCGGCTGGCGCCTCGCTTGATGAGTGAAGGCGAGGCACTCTTGTACGTCAAAAGGGTCTTCGTGCTTTGGCTCAAGGAGGTCAATGGTGTCACCGTGACGGCACAACATCTCTGAATATTCTCCAGCCCTCCAGCCTTCTTTTATCAATCCCGTAGCGCAGGTGTGGCAAGTTGACCCCGAGAGGACGCGCTGATCCGGGAATGACGTTAGGTCGACGAGTTGAGATGCAAAAACACGCCCCTTTCAGCTATTCGTTGGCGTGATCGACCGCTACACCGGTCGGTGAGTGCGGTGGGAGGAATACCGAAGGCCCCGCCGGGTTCCGCGCCCCAGCACCGATCTCCTCCGCCAGCCCGCCGTCCCGGACCCATGGCCGGCCAAGATCCGGGCGGCCGTTCCAGGCGGCCAGCACGGTGTAAACGAGCGCCGCCAATGCCGGCTGGGCGAGCACCACCAGAGCGGTCCCGGTAGTCGGCGCAGCCACCACGATCGAGTCGGCGGCACTCGCGCCCACAGTCGCCGGGTCGACACCGGACGCGGTCACCGACCCGAGCCACCACCCCAGACCGGCGCCGCCCAGCGACCCGCCGGCCAGGGCCAGCAGCACCTGCCAGCCGCGGGCCGCCCTGGCCTGCCAGAGCGCAACCGCCAGCACAACCCCGATGACCATCCCGGACAGCGCGAAGATGGCCACCCCGAGGAAGTGGTAGTACGACGTGGTCGGTAGCGCGCCGTACCGGCCGTCGGCGAGCACCTTGAACGGCACCCCGGGAGTCACCCGCGCCCACACCAGGCCCTGGACGACACCAATGACCAGGCAGGTGCCCAGCACGATGAGCACCGCGCGGCGGACCGGGTTCATGCCAACCGGTTTCGTGCCAGCCTGTTCCGTGCCAGCCTGTTCCGTGCCAGCCGGGTTCATGCCAGCCGGGTTCATGCCAGGCAGTCCGCGCCGAGCAGCGCCTTCAGGTCACCCATCAACGCAGAGGTCGGCGTCACCCGCAGCTTGTCGTCCAGCTTCATCGTGGTGGCCCGGCCGGCGTTGAGCAGTTTGAGGTGGACGGCCGTCGTCCCCGGGTGGGCCTGCAGCACGTCCCGCAACCGGTCCACCACCGGCGGGGTGCACTTGGCCGCGGCGATGCTGACCTGCACCGGGCCCTTGCCCGCCGTCTCCGACAGGTCGGGAACCACCACCTGCTGCGCGTGCAGCGACAACCGGTCCTCCGACCGGGCCACGCGGCCCTTGACCAGCACAACAGCGTCCTCGGCCAGCAGCAGCGAACAGTCCAGGTAGACCTTCGGGAAGAACGCCACCTCCACCCCACCGGCCAGGTCTTCCAGGGTCGCCGACGCCCACGGGTCGCCCTTCTTGGTCAGCCGCCGCTGCAGCCCGGTCAGGATCCCGCCGACCGTCACCACGCCACGGTCGGGCACCGTGCCGTCCAGGATGTCCGGGATGGACGCGTCGGACTGCGCCGACAGGATGTGCTCGACCCCGGCCAGCGGGTGCCCGGACACATACAGCCCCAACATCTCTCGTTCGAACCCGAGCCGCAGCTTCGTGTCCCACTCGGTGTCCGGGACGCTGCCGCGGAACGAGCCGCCCTTCTCCTCCTGGCTCATCTCGCCGAACAGGTCGAACTGGCCGATCGCCTCGGCCTTCTTTAGCCCGAGCACCTCGTCGATCGCCCTGGCGTGCTCCATCAGCAGGCCCTTGCGCGGATGATTCAGCGAGTCGAACGCGCCGGCCTTGATCAGTGATTCGACGACCTTCTTGTTGCACGCGACCTGGTCGACCTTCTCCAGGAATTCGTAGAAATCCGCGTAATTCCCCTTGTCCCGGCGGCTGGTGACGATCGAGGCCACCACCCCGGTGCCGACGTTGCGGACGGCGGACAGCCCGAACCGGATATCGGTGCCCAACGGCGCGAAATCCCGGACCGACGTGTTGACGTCCGGCGGTAGCACGGTGATTCCCATCCCCCGGCACTCGGCCAGGTAGATGGCCATCTTGTCCTTGTCGTCGCCGACGGAGGTGAGCAGCGCGGCCATGTATTCGGCCGGGTAGTTCGCTTTCAGGTACGCGGTCCAGTAGGACAGCATCCCGTAGGCCGCCGAGTGCGCCTTGTTGAACGCGTAGTCCGAGAACGGCAACAGGATGTCCCACAAGGTTTTCACCGCGGCCGCCGAGTATCCCCGGTCCCTCATGCCGCCGGAGAACTTCTCGAACTGGGCGTCCAACTCCGACTTCTTCTTCTTGCCCATCGCCCGCCGCAGCAGGTCGGCCTGACCCAGGGAGTACCCGGCGATGTGCTGCGCGATCGCCATCACCTGTTCCTGGTAGACGATCAAACCGTAGGTGTCGCCGAGGATCTCAGCCAACGGCTCGGCCAGCTCGGGGTGGATCGCGACCACCGGCTTGCGATTGTTCTTCCGGTCGGCGTAGTCGTTGTGCGCGTTTGCGCCCATCGGGCCCGGCCGGTACAGCGCGATGACGGCGGAGATGTCCTCGAAGTTGTCCGGTTTCATCGACCGCAGCAGAGCCCGCATCGGCCCGCCGTCCAGCTGGAACACCCCGAGCGTGTCACCACGCGCCAGCAGCTCGTACGTCTTCGGATTGTCCAGCGGAAGGTCCTCCAGGACAACGGTTTCGCCGCGGTTGGCGAGCACGTTGGCGACGGCATCGTCCAGGATGGTGAGGTTCCGCAACCCCAGGAAATCCATCTTGATCAGCCCGAGCTGCTCGCAGGTCGGGTAGTCGAACTGGGTGATGATCGCGCCGTCCTGCTCCCGTTTCATGATCGGGATCAGGTCGAGCAGCGGGTGCGAGGACATGATCACCCCGGCGGCGTGCACCCCCCACTGCCGCTTGAGCCCTTCCAGCCCGCGGGCGGTGTCCACCACCCGTTGCACGTCCGGGTCGGCCTGGGCCAGTGCCCGGAACTCGCCGGCCTCGGAATACCGGGGGTCGGACGGTTCGAACATCTTGGACAGGGACATGTCCTTGCCCATCACCGGCGGCGGCATCACCTTGGTGATCCGATCGCCGACGGAAAACGGCATCCCCAGGACCCGGGCGGAGTCCTTGACCGCCTGTTTGGCCTTGATGGTGCCGTAGGTGACGATCTGGGCGACCCGGTCGTCGCCGTACTTCTCGGTGACGTACCGGATCACGTCGCCGCGCCGGCGCTCGTCGAAGTCGACGTCGAAATCGGGCATGGAGACCCGGTCCGGGTTGAGGAAGCGTTCGAAGATCAGTCCGTGCTGCAACGGGTTCAGGTCGGTGATCCGCATCGCGTACGCCACCATCGACCCCGCGCCGGATCCGCGGCCGGGGCCCACCCGGATGCCGTTGTCCTTGGCCCAGTTGATGAAATCGGCGACCACCAGGAAATAGCCGGGGAAGTTCATCGCGGTGATGACGCCGACCTCGAAGTCGGCCTGCTTGGCGACCTCCGGCGGGATGCCGTCCGGGAACCGGACCGCCAGCCCGCGCTCCACCTCCTTGACAAACCAGGTCTGCTCGGTTTCCCCGGCCGGCACCGGGAACCGCGGCATGTACGACGCCGCCTCGTCGAAGCTGACCGCGCAGCGCTCGGCGATCAGCAGCGTGTTGTCGCAGGCCTCCCGCAGCTGGTACTTGCCGTCCCACAGCGCCCGCATCTCGGCCGGCGACTTGAGGTAGAAATCGCGGGCGTCGAACTTGAACCGGTTCGGGTCGTCCAGGGTTTTGCCGGACTGCACGCACAGCAGCGCTTCGTGAGTATCGGCGTCGGCGGCGTCGGTGTAGTGCAGGTCGTTGGTGGCAACCATCGGCAGCTGCAGGTCCCTGGCCAGCCGGATCAGGTCGGCCCTGACCCTGGTCTCGATGCCCAGGCCGTGGTCCATCAGCTCGACGAAGTAGTTGTCGGCGCCGAAGATGTCCCGGAACTCGGCGGCGGACGCCAGTGCCTTCTTGTAGTCGCCGATCCGTAGCCA
The DNA here is from genome assembly GCA_965247715.1 of Nakamurella sp. GTDB lineage: Bacteria > Actinomycetota > Actinomycetes > Mycobacteriales > Nakamurellaceae > Nakamurella. The sequence goes on from CBDFHS010000014.1 coordinate 204,420, forward strand.
GGTCTGCACCTCGCCCGACGGGCAACCCGTGGTGGCGATCAGCCCGGCCGCGTACTGGTTCAGTAGTTCCCGGTCGGCGCGCGGCTTGTAGTAGTACCCCTCCAGCGACGACCGGGAGGCCAGCCGGAACAGATTGTGCATGCCCTGCGTGCTCTCCGACAGCAGGGTCATGTGGGTGTAGGCACCCGACCCGGAGACGTCGTCATCGCCGCCGTCGGCCCACCGCACCCGGGTCCGCTCGTACCGCGAGGTGCCAGGGGTGACGTAGGCCTCCATACCGATGATCGGGTTGACCCCGGCGGCCCTGGCCTGGCGGTAGAAGTCGTACGCGCCGAACACGTTTCCGTGATCGGTCATCGCGAGCGCCGGCATGCCCATCTCGGCGGTCCGTTCGAACAGCTGGCCCAGCCGGGCCGCGCCGTCGAGCATGGAGTACTCGGTGTGCACGTGCAGATGGACGAACGAATCCGAGGAGGTCGATCCCATGCCCAGCCGACCCCTTCCTGCTGCGAACAAGACTGCACACCGGCGTTGCCACACCCGCGACGAGCCTGCGGACACTCGTCATCCGGCAGGTCGTTTCTATCACTGAACCCCGACAGTGCCAGGCGCGGCACAGCCAGCGAGTCTTAGCTCCGGTGTTCGCTCCCGTACCGCTCCAGATACACCCGCTCGTCAGCGGGCCGGTCCGGCGCGGCGTGCTCCAGGACCTCCTGGATGTGTTGCTTCAACCCGCGAGCCTGCGGGTCCTGCAGCCCCACCAGGTGCTCGGCCAGGAGATCCAGTTGGTGGTCCACCGCGGTCGAACGCGTGACGCCGTGGCTGTTGGCTGATTCCACGGCGTCAACCCACCGCTGCATGGCGTCCAGGTCCACGCGGCACCGCCTCCCGCCCACCGGACCGTCGTGTTGACGACCCGCGGAAAACCCCCAGTGTGATCGCCGATCGACCCCAAGGACAAATCGGGCATCACCCGGCCGCGGAATGTCGGCTGGGACGTCCGAACGCGAGCCGGGTTACCCTTTCGCGTGACGCCGCTCACTCGGGCAGCGGCTACACGAGGGGGAACATCATGGCCGATCTGCAGGAACTGCTGTCGAACATCCCAATGGACCAGTTGGCCAGCCGGCTTGGTGTCGATACCGCAACCGCCCAGAGCGCGACCAGCGAGGCCCTGCCGGCGCTGCTGGCCGGCCTGCACGCGAACGCCCAGGACCCGGCCGGCGCGTCGTCGCTGGAGTCCGCGCTCGGAGCCCACGACCCGAACCTGGTGGAGGGCGGCATCGATTTGGACCAGGTTGACACCGCTGACGGGGAAAAAATCGTCCGGAACATCTTCGGCCCGCAACAGGATCAGGTCGTCAACCAGCTCGGGTCGCTCGGCGGCGGGCAGAATGGCAGTTCCATGATCACCAAGCTGCTGCCCATGCTCGCCCCGATCGTGATGGCGTACCTGGCCAAGAAGTCGATGGGCGGCGGGCAGCAGTCGGCCGGCCAGGCCTTTCCGGGCCAGGGTGCGCAGAGCCAGGGCGCCCAGGGTCAGGGCGGCGGGATCGGCGATCTGCTGGGCGGGCTGCTCGGCGGTGGCGGTGGTGGTGGCGGCGGTCTTGGCGGGCTCGGTGGCCTGCTCGGCGGCGGCGGCGGCGGTGGTGGTGGCGGCCTCGGCGGGTTGCTGGGCGGTCTGCTCGGCGGCGGCAAACGCTAACCCACACTGCACACGCACACTGCTCACCGCTCACTGCTGCTGCGGGGCTTACAGCACCGGGAACAACCGCCCGGTGCTCTCCCCGGCCTCGTAGACGTCGGTAGCCGGGCCGACGATCAGCGGGTCGGTCGGCCCGACCCGGGCGGTGTTCTTGCCGGTGTAGTCCAGCGTGTGCAGAACGTGCCGCAGCGCGTTTACTCTGGCCCGTTTCTTGTCGTTGCTCTTGACGACGGTCCATGGGGCGTACTCGGTGTCGGTGTAGAAGAACATCGCTTCTTTGGCGTCGGTGTAGGCGTCCCATCGGTCCAGCGAGGCCAGGTCGGTAGGGCTGAGCTTCCACCGGCGCACCGGGTCGATCTGCCGAATCATGAACCGGGTCCGCTGTTCGGACTGGGTCACCGAGAACCAGAACTTGAACAGTAGGGTCCCGCTGCGCACCAGCATCCGTTCGAATTCCGGGGCCTGCCGCATGAATTCCAGGTATTCCTCGTCCGTGCAAAAACCCATCACCCGTTCCACCCCGGCCCGGTTGTACCAGGATCGGTCGAACAGCACGATTTCCCCGGCCGAGGGAAGTTGCGACACGTAGCGCTGGAAATACCACTGCCCGCGTTCGCGTTCGGTGGGTTTTTCCAGGGCGACCACCCGGGCGCCACGGGGGTTCAGGTGCTCGGTGAAACGTTTGATGGTTCCGCCTTTTCCGGCGGCATCCCGGCCCTCGAAGATCAGCACCAGCTTCTGCCCGGTTTCCTTGACCCAGGCCTGCAACTTGAGCAACTCGATCTGGACGGCCCTTTTGGCGACCTCGTATTCGCGGCGGGTCATCCGCACCGAATACGGGTAGTTCTCCTGCCAGGTGGTGACTGGTTGGCCGTCCGGGCCGACCAGTACCGGGTCGTCGTGGACGTCGTCGTCGACGTCGTATCCCTCGGTCGCATCGATCAGGCTCCACCCGGTCATCGCCCCGCGTCCCCGCGGCGCCTCGATCGACGGTGTCATCTCAGAACCGCGCTCGGACCGAGGCAGTCATGAGTGGACAGGCCATTCCAGGACGCGCCATCTCAGTACCGCCGGACCTGGACGATGTGCACCGGTTCGTTTTCCGGTCCCAGCCAGCTCCAGTTGTGCGCCGTCCAGTTCCAGGTCGCTCCGGTCACCAGGTCGTGCGCACCGAACGAATCGTCCCAGCCCAGTCCCAGTTCGGGCATGTTCAGATGTACCCAGGACGCGTGATTGTGGTGGGGGTCGAGGTTGGCGACCACGATAATCGTGTCCTGATGCCCGTCGACCAGCCGGGACTTGGAGAACACCATCACATTCGGGTCCTCCGCCTGGTGGAACCGCAGATTCCGCAGCCAGTGCAGCGCCGGGTGTTCCCGGCGGATCCGGTTCAGCGTCGTCAGGTACCAGTCGATCGACTGACCGGCCTTCGGACCGTACGGTTGGTAATCTTCCCAGTGCCGGTTCTTGAATTGATATTTCTCGTTGTCGATCTGCTCCTGCACCCCCGGCCGCGGTTCGCTTTCCATCAGTTCGTACCCGGCGTAGATGCCGTAGGTCGGGACCAGGGTGGCGGCCAGCGCGGCCCGCAACTTCCACGCGGCCGGGCCACCGGTTTGCATGTACGGGGTCAGGATGTCGTGCGTGGTGGGCCAGAAACTCGGCCGCATGTAGTGCGCGGCGTCCTTGGCGAGTTCCTGGCAGTAATCCTCGAGTTCGGTCTTGCCGTTGCGCCAGGCGTAATAGGTGTACGACTGCTGGAAACCGACCTTCCCCAAACCGTGCATCATGGCGGGCCGGGTGAACGCCTCCGCCAGCCAGATCACCTCCGGGTGATCCACCGCGACGTCCCCGATGATCCACTCCCAGAACTCCACCGGCTTGGTGTGCGGGTTGTCCACCCGGAAGATCTTCACTCCATGGTCGATCCAGACCTGCACGACCCGGCGGATCTCGGCATAAATACCCTTGGGGTCGTTGTCGAAATTCAGCGGGTAGATGTCCTGGTATTTCTTCGGCGGGTTCTCGGCGAACGCGATGGTGCCATCGTTGCGGGTGGTGAACCACTCCGGGTGGCTGGTCACCCACGGGTGGTCGGGGGCGCACTGCAGCGCCAGGTCCAAGGCAACCTCCAGGCCGAGTTCCTCTGCCCGGGCCACGAAAGCGTCGAAATCATCGAAGGTGCCCAATTCCTCGTGGATCGCATCATGCCCACCGTCGGCGGAGCCGATGGCGTACGGCGAACCCGGATCGTGCTCGTCCACCACCAGAGTGTTGTTGGGGCCCTTACGATTGATCGTCCCGATGGGGTGCACCGGGGTGAGATAGATGACGTCGAAACCCATTCCGGCGACGGCGGGCAACCGCTCGGCGGCGGTGGCGAACGTGCCCGACTTCCACAGGCCGGTGGTCTCGTCGAGTTCGCAACCCTCGGACCGGGGGAAGAATTCGTACCAGGCCCCGTAGAGCGCGCGTTCCCGTTCCACCAGCCACGGGTATTCCGGGCTTGCACTGACGTAGTCCCGCAACGGGCGCGCCGCCAATTCCTGTTCGACCGCGACCGAGATACCCGCACCCAACCGGTTTCCCGCCGAATGGCTGGTGTCCCGGAGCCGCCCAACGGCCTCCAGCAGCACCGCCTGCTGCTCGGCGGTCCGCTCGACGTCCCGGGCGGCCCGTTCCAGGATGAGGGCTCCCTCCTCCAGCATCATCTCGGTGTCCACGTCGGCGGCGATCTTGATGACCGCGTCGTGATGCCAGGTGCCGTACGGGTCCGACCACCCCTCGACCCGATACGACCAGCGGCCGGTGGTCGGGGCGCTGACCGTCCGGCTCCAGTGATCGAGACCAGGGTTGATGCAGGTCATGGTCAGCGACCGGGTCTCGCCGGTTGGGTCGGTGAGCACCACGGTGGCGTTGACCGCGTCGTGACCTTCCCGGTAGACGGTGGCGGTGATCGCGAATTCCTCCCCCACCACCGACTTCGACGGCCGGGTGCCGCCGTCGACGGCCGGGAACACGTCGGCCACCGGGATCCGGCCCAACGGCCTTGTACCGGCCGTAGGCGGCAGCGGCAACGGTCGCGAGGCCGGCGACGGTTGCGGCGGAGACGGTTGCAGGGGTTGCTGCGGCGGCAACGGCGCCGCCGGGCCGGGAACCTTCTGGGTCACCGGCCGCCCGGCCGGTGCTTTCCTGGGTGTCTGGGGAGTTGCCTGGGTCACCCGGGGAACGCTACCCAAACAGGTGATCGGCGCATCTCGGCGGGTCGGATAAATCACCCGAGGTGTGCCGGCCACCGGGCCGCTAGGTGAACAATTCCCCGTCGAAGTCCGTCGAATGTTCGACGTGTCGGCCGGGAAGGAGCCGCACGTAACTGAATGAGAAGTGCTGAGCGAGCACAGCGGGGTCGGTCAAGAACAACGCCGTCGCGAGCCCGTCGGCGACCATCGCCGAATCGGCCAGCACCCAGGTCGCCAGTACCCCGTCGACCGGTTCCCCCGTGGCCGGGTCGATGATGTGGTGCAGTCGTGGACCCCAGCGGCGGCGATTCGTGGCCGATGCGCTCAGCGCCCGGTTGGCCAGGTTCGCCACGCCGAGCACCCTGCCCGGGTCAGCCGGGTCTTCAAGGCCCACCCGGCACAGCTCGGAGCCGCGATGGACAAGTTCCCCACTGCCGTCGATCAGGTAGCTCTCGATTCCCTCACCGTCCAACAGGGTGGCGAGAAGGTCGACAAGGTAACCTTTACCGGCGGCGCCGACATCGAGCATCACCGATCGGGTCGCGGTCAGCACGCTGCCGTTGACCGTCAGCACACCCTCCCAGGCCGGCACCGGAGCGCCGCCTGGCCGGCGGCGCAGGCGATAGTAGGCGTCGTAACCCAGGTGCTCGAGTGCCCGCCCGACCAGGGGCGTGACGGCCCCATCGGTGGCGTCATAGAGCCGGCGGTAGAAGTCGAACAACGGCCCGGCATCGGCAGGGAAACGGCAACTGCCGGCGTTCCGGGCGAACCGGCTCACGACCGAGTCCGGACGAAACCGTGAATAGGTCGCGTCGAAGGTCTCGGCCCTGACGTGCAACTCACGTGCCGTCCGAGCGTCCAGCTCGGCTTCGGTGCGGACCGTCCACTGGGTGCCGATCGCCTCGAACACGTGGTCAGGCATGGTCTTGCGTCACCCTGGCCCGGCCCAGGGGCGCCGACGGGTGTGGCCCGTTCCGTCTGTGTCCCAACGCCCACTACCCCCGTCGTCTGCCGGCCCTGTCCGCATTCGAAGTACCCGCCGAGGTGGAGGACAACCCGAAAGAGTCACCGAAAGTGCCAGTCAGGGTGCCGGTGGTCACCGAACTACCTCTGCAACGGAACTCCGGCTGTTCCGGGAAGCCCCGATCCAGCCGCTTAGGCCGACCATGAGCCGGCGGAGTCCGACCAGGTAGCGGAAGTGAGGCCACATGACGGCATCGACGTGGCGGTTCTTGCGGTCAACGCTCAGTGGTCTCGCCATCGTCGGAGCCTGCACCGGCGGCGTGCAACTCGTTCGATCCGGTGGCGCGGTGGCGGCCCCGACCGTCAGGTTCCAGGATGGCGTGCAGTCGTCGAACGCCGACCTGTCCAGCGGAACGGTGCTCATCACCACCGGGGGCGCCACCGCTCTCCAAGCACCGGCCGCGGCTTCACCCTTCCGGGACGGCCGGTACGACGCCGTCGGGCGGTACGCCACGCCCGGTGGTGATGAGTCAATCGAAGTGGCAGTGCAGGTGAGCGGCGGCGTGGTGATCGCCGCCGACGTTCGGACCGAAGCGCTGTCTCCGACCGCCCTGCAGTTTCAGGAGCAGTTCCGCCAGCACGTCACCGTTCAGGTCGTCGGCCGGAACCTTGCCGAGGTATCGGTGTCCAGAGTCGCCGGCGCGTCCCTGACGTCGGTCGGTTTCGACGGCGCGCTCACTCAGATCAAATCCGCGGCGCGTCGATGAGTGCCCGGCCCACCAAGGAGGAAATCCGGGCATGCTGACATGGATTGAGACCGTCACGGGTCGGATGACGATGTATCGATTGGTCCTCACCTGCCTACTAATTCTTGCCGGGGTGTCGCTGTTCTTCAGTGTGATCGGGCAGATCACCTATACACCAATGGCTCTGGTGTTAAGTCTGGCGGTGCCGCTGGCCGCGAGCTTCGTCTCTAATCGCGCTATCGCAGCGGTCTTCGGTATCACTCCACATTCGGAGTCCTCGTTGATCACCGGTTACCTGATCTTCTTTATCTTCCCGCCGTCCACCGGGCTGCTGCCGTTGCTCGGGCTGGCGTTGGCTGCGGTTTTCGCGTCTGGGTCGAAGTACCTGTTGGCCATCCGAGGACGACACATCTTCAACCCCGCCGCCGCCGGTGCGTTCATCGCGACCCTGTGCGGGGTGTACTACTCGGGCTGGTGGATCGGCAACCCGATGATGCTGCCCTTCACCCTCCTTGGCGCGTTCCTGATCCTGCAACGAACCCGACGGTTACCGATGGCTGGGGTATTCGTGCTGTTCAGCGGTGGCATCATGATCCTTCGGAGTCTCCTCGCGGGAATTCCGCTTGATTTGGCGTTGCTGTGGCCCATAGCGTCCTCCCCAATGATCTTTTTCGCCGGGTTCATGCTCAGCGAGCCGCTGACCCAACCCCCGCTGCGGTGGCAGCAACTGACTATCGCCGCGGTTGTCGGTTCGCTGTTTTCTATTCCGCTGCATCTGGGCGGCGTCTACATCGCGCCCGAATCGGCCCTATTGGTCGGGAACGCGTTGGCCTTCGGCTTTGGTCAACGCAAAGGCATTCAGTTGGTGCTGCGCAGCAAGACCAGGTTGACCCCCAGCACCTTGGAATTCTCGTTCCTACCCGCCAAGAAGCTCACGTTCCGGCCCGGCCAATACCTCGAACTGACCCTGCCGCACAAGGGTGCCGATGATCGTGGGCTCCGACGGGTGTTCAGCATCTCCTCGCCGCCGACGGGAACCGACACCGTCGCGATCGGCACGAAGATCCCTGAGCAGGCGAGCACCTTCAAACAAGCCCTAGCAGACCTCGAGGAAGGGACGACTGTTACCGCCACCACCATCGCCGGGGATTTCATCCTGCCGCGCGACGCCGGAACACCGCTGCTGCTGATCGCCGGTGGCATCGGAATCACCCCATTCGCCAGTCAGCTGGGCGACCCGGATTCGACCGGCGTCCGGGACGTCGTCCTGGTGTACTCCGTTAGCGGTGAGGCGGAGATCAGCTACCGGGACGTCCTGGAACGCTCGGGCGCTCGAGTCGTTCTCGTCTCACCCGAACCCATCGACGACCTACCCGAGAACTGGTCCAGCGTCGCGGGTTCACGGGTCAACGAGGCACTATTGGCCGAGTCGGTGCCCGACATCGCACGCCGTCATGTGTATGTCTCCGGGCCGCCGGCCATGGTTGCCGGTGTCGGCACAGCAGCCCGACGGTTGGAGGCGGCCAATGTCCGCACCGACTACTTCAGCGGCTACTGAACGATGCGAACCCGCCCGGGGTGGGCGGGGGCTCCAGGGCTATCGGGCCGCCCGGTACCGGCGGATCAGCTCGTTGGTCGAGCTGTCGTGGGCGAGGTCCGGTTCGTCGTCCGATTGCAGTTCCGGGATGACCCGATGGGCCAGCTGCTTGCCCAGCTCGACACCCCACTGGTCGAACGACCCGATGGACCACAGCGCCCCCTGGGTGAACACGCTGTGCTCGTACAGCCCGACCAGCTGACCCAGGACGTACGGCGTCAGCGTCTCGATCAGGAACGTCGAGGACGGGTGGTTGCCTTCGAACACCTTGAACGGCACCAGGTTTTCCGCCACCCCCTCAGCGCGGACCTGCTCGGCGGTCTTGCCGAACGCCAGTGCCTCACCCTGGGCGAACACGTTGGAGGTCAAGTAGTCGTGGTGATCGCCGAGCGGGTTCAACGATCGCGCGAACGCGATGAAGTCGACCGGAATGGTCAACGTGCCCTGGTGGATCAGCTGGTAGAAGGAGTGCTGGCCGTTCGTCCCCGGCTCGCCCCAGTACACCGGTGACGTGTCGTAGTCGACCCGGCCACCGTCCAGGGACACCGATTTGCCGTTGGATTCCATTGTCAGCTGCTGCAGGTACGCCGGGAACCTGTTGAGGTACTGGTCGTACGGCAGCACCGCCTGGGTCTGTGCACCGAAAAAGGTGGTGTACCAGAACGTCAGCAGGCCCATCAGCACCGGCAGGTTCGCCTCCAGCGGCGTGTCCCGGAAGTGCTCGTCGACCGCATGCGACCCGGCCAGCAGTTGGTCGAAGTTATTCGGGCCGATCGCGATCATGGTGGACAGGCCGATCGCCGATTCCATCGAGTACCGGCCGCCGACCCAGTTCCAGAAGCCGAACATATTCGCGGTGTCGATCCCGAATGCCGACACCGCTTCCGCGTTGGTCGACACCGCCACGAAATGCTTCGCCACCGCGGCGTCGTCGCCGAGCGCAGAGAGCGCCCAATCCCGGGCGGTGCCGGCGTTGGTCATCGTCTCCAGGGTGGTGAACGTCTTGGAGGACACGATGAACAGGGTCTCCGCCGGGTCGAGGTCGTGGGTCTTCTCGGCGAAGTCGGTGCCGTCGACATTGGAGACGAACCGGAACGTCAGGTCCCGCTGGCTGTAGTGCTTGAGCGCCTCGTAGGCCATCACCGGGCCGAGGTCGCTACCGCCGATGCCGATGTTGACGATGGCCTTGATCGGCTTGCCGGTGTGCCCCTGCCATTCCCCCGACCGGATCAGGTTCGCGAAGTCCCGCATCCGGCCCAGCACCTCGTGCACCTCAGGGACCACGTTCGCCCCGTCGGTGACGATCTCCGCATCCGCCGGCGCCCGCAGCGCCACGTGCAGCACCGCCCGGTCCTCGGTGATGTTGATGTGCTCCCCGCCGAACATCTTCTGCCGCAAGTCGGCCAGATTGGACTCGTTGGCGAGATCGATGAGCAGGCCGATGGTTTCGGCGGTCACCCGCTGCTTTGAGTAGTCCAGGTAAATACCGTCCGCCTCGAGGGTCAGGGCGGTGCCCCGAGTCGGGTCGTCGGCGAACAGATCCTTGAGGTGCCGGTCCTTGATGCTTTGGTAATGCTGCTCCAGCGCCCGGAAGGCGGGGCGCTGCCGGAGGGGGGCGGGGACGGTGAGCGTCATTCCAGGGAACCTACCGGGGCGCCCGCGGTGACGCGTGCCGGGTCGGGCAGATCGTCCGGGGTGTTCGGCCGGGCGGAACGGCGGCACGCGCGCTCGATGTCGGCCACCGACCCGCCCGGTCTCGCTGTGCGGGGTTATCGACCGCTCTGGGCCGCCTGAAGTAATGCCACAGCAAACAATAGCCCCGCTGCGGTCGTGGACAGAGGGTAGCCATACTGGGACGATCTAAGGCAGGAGGTCGAGGTACCTCTTGCGGGCTGGCATGGCATGTATGACCATCTCGTTGCCACCGGCTAAGACGAGGACGACGGTCTCGAGCAGCCGCGCGTGGGTGTCGAACCCGAGCCGCAGCTCCCGGACTGGCGGTCCTTCACCGTCTAGCGGCTCGATCCACAGCGACCACTCAGCCGCCTGAATGGCGTCCTCGGCCAGGACGCCATGCTTGAGTGCACCTGCGTGGACCTTCACGCCCCGAGATGGGCCAAAGCAGCGCGGATCGCCTCGGACCTGCTCATGTTCTTCCTGGCAGCGACCGCATCAAGGGAGTCGAGCTCGTCGGCAGTAAGCCGGACCGCAACGACCTGCATCGGCTCGGCTCCACGGCCCGGACGACCGCGTCCGCGACGCGTCAGCTTGTCAACGTCGTAGCCGGCTTCCGCCTCGTCTGCCCAGTGTTGGATCTGCTCCTCGGTGACCACCTGCTTATCGTATGACGAAAAGGAGATGAGTGCACAGCGAACCGCACGCGGGGCTCAATCGCCCACAGAGTGCCTGCTCTGCAGGGGGCAGTCAGCGCAGCTACCGCCGGTCCGTCGACGCGCGACCCCGAGCCCGCCGTCAGGTCGAAACGGAGCGAATGCACCCGACGTCGCATTGAGTGGACTCTCTGACTGACCTGAGCGAACCCGATATCGCCTGACCACCGGAATCTGGGGGACGGCAGGCCAACGACGACCTAGCATGACGCGAATGGAAGCGGACGGAGTCATCGAGAAGTACTTGCGGGCATGGTCTCTGCGAATTGTCGGGACGCCGATCGTCGGCAACAACGCACGGGTGATACCTGTCATCGATGAGCATGGACGGCCGTTGGTACTCCGGGTTGGTAACCCGCGAGGGGACTGCGCATCGGCCTGGCGGATGCTTGAAGAATGGGACGGGGACGGCGCGGTCTGGTTGTATCGACACGACGTCAACGAGGACGTGAGTCTGCTCGAGCGACTCGATGATGGGCGAACCCTGGACGAGTTGCCTGTCGACGATGCCGTCACCGTGGCCGGACGCCTTCGTGCGCGCTTGATCCGACCGGCCTTGCATGAATTGCCGCTCCTGTCCGAGCTGGCGGCCCGGTGGGCGGTCTCGCTTCGGACGTCGCCTCGAATCCCACCCGACCTGGGCGACCGTGCTGCCGGGCTCTGCGACGATCTGGCCGCTACGACTGGTCCGAGCTTCCTGATCAACCCAGACCTGCACTATCACAACGTGTTAGCCGGTTCCCGCGAACCATGGCTGGTGATTGATCCGATGCCCCTCGTCGGTGATCGCGAGTTCGGCCTGGCCAGCCTTGTATGGGGCCGCTACGACGAGTCGACGACAGATCGATTGCTGTCCTCGCTGATCGAAACCGGCGGATTGGACCCCGAGCGAGCCCGGGCCTGGACGATGGTTGAGTCGACGGCAAAGCTATTGACCTCCGCCAATCCAGACGTCGACCGAAGGTGCCTTGCAGTAGCGCACGCACTCGATTCCTGACCTCTTGACACCCGCCAACCTCACACCGCGGCCAGCACCTCCAACGCATGCGCCAGGTCGGCGGGGTACTCGCTGGTGAACTCCACCCAGCGCCCGTCGGCGGGGTGGGCGAAGGCGAGTGACCGGGCGTGCAGCCACTGCCGGGTCAGCCCCAGCCGTTCGGCCAGGGTGGGGTCGGCGCCGTAGGTCCGGTCACCCACGCAAGGGTGCCGGGTGGCCGCGAAGTGCACCCGGATCTGGTGCGTACGACCGGTTTCCAGGTGCACCCGGAGCAGGCTCGCGGCGGGGAACGCCTCGAGCGTCTCGTAGTGGGTGATGCTGTCCCGGCCGCCCTGGACCACCGCGAACTTCCAGTCCGAGGACGGGTGCCGGCCGATCGGGGCGTCGATGGTGCCCTCACTCGGGTCGGGGTGGCCCTGCACCACCGCGTGATAGATCTTCTCCACCGTCCGGTCCCGGAAGGCGTCCTTCAGGACGGTGTAGGCGCGTTCGCTCAGCGCCACCACCATCACCCCGGTGGTCCCGACGTCGAGCCGGTGCACGATGCCGCGCCGTTCTTCAGCGCCGGACGTGCTGGTGGCGATGCCCAGCCCGGCCAGCGCGCCCAGCACGGTCGGGCCGGTCCAGCCGGGGCTGGGGTGCGCGGCGACCCCGACCGGCTTGTCCACCACCACGATGTCGGCGTCCCGGTACAGAATGGACAGGCCGTCCACGGTCTGCGGGACCACCACCGACGGCCGGTCCGGCTCAGGCAGGGTGACCTCCAGCCACCCGTCCTCGACCAGCCGGGCCGACCGGATCGCCGGGTCACCGTTCAGGAGCACCGCACCAGAATCGATCATGGTGACGACGGTGGTGCGGCTCATCCCGAGCAACTTGGCCAGCCCGGCGTCCACCCGCATCCCGGCCAGCCCACCCGGCACCGGCAACCGGCGAACCTCAGCCACGGGCACTCCCCCGTTTGACGGCCTTGGTTCCGTCGAAGTCGACGCCCAGGAGCGCCGTGATGACCAGGCAGATGCCGCCGACGGTGATCGCCGAGTCGGCGACGTTGAACACCGGGAAGTACTGGGCGTTCGGCCCGAACACCGACACGAAATCGACGACGTGACCCTGCAGGAACCCGGGCGAGCGGAAGATCCGGTCCACCAGGTTGCCCAGCGCCCCGCCCAGCACCAGACCGAGGGCGACCGCCCACGGGGTCGACCGCAACCGGGGTGCCATTCGGATGATGACAACGACCACCCCGATCGCGACGAGCGCCAGCACCCAGGTCATGCCCGTGGCCAGCGAAAACGCCGCCCCCGGGTTGCGGATCAGGGAGAGATACACCAGCCCGCCGAGCACCCGGATAGGTTCGCCCGGCGACACCGTGGCCACCACGACGATCTTGCTGATCAGGTCCAGCACCAGCACCGTCACCGCGATGGCAGCAAGCAGCCGGACCCGCCGCGGGCGCTGCGCTGGCTCGTCGGGTCCGTCGGTCACCGCACCAGTGTCCCAAACCCGGCGCCCGCTCCTGACCGCAGAGACCTCGAACCATTTCAACCCTTCCCGCCAGCGTGGAACGGGTGGCGGCAGAACTCACTGGGGCCGATAGGCGTCAGCCCGTCCAAACACCCCGACCACGCTCACCTGCCGACGTGCCTGGTCTATTCGGTACAGCACCCGATAGGTGCCCCGGCGGGCACTGTGGCGGTCGTCCAAGGGTGGACACAGTTGTTTTCCGACACGATGCGGGTTGTCGAGCAGCGGGCCGGAAATGAACTCGTAGGCGGCGAAGGCGACCGATTCCGGCAACTGCTCGGCGAGTTGACGCCGAGCAGTCGGTGCTACGGCGAGCGTGTACGGCTGATCATTCACGCATTGGCTCGGCGTGCTCGCATGGCCGCCGCCAAGCTGTTGAGGTCCTCGCCCTCGCCACGCGCTAATTCGGCGTCTGCATCGCCCAGCGCACGCAGGACCGCTGGGTCGGACAGCACGGCAATAGTCTCTTCCAATGCTTCGAGGTCGTCGACGGCCAGCAGAACGGCCTTAGGTCGACCGTGCACAGTGACGGTGAAACGTTCATGTTGGTTCCCGGCGCGACCGACGAGCTCCGACAAATGGGCTTTCGCCTCGGCGAGTGACCTGATTTCGGACATGGTCACAAGTATGACTAGCCCGCGTTCACTCGGCAAGGCCATGTCAACGGTCAGCAGCGGGTCACCACGACTGCGGCACCTAGGGCTCAATCCGTTGACGCGCGCCCGGTCTCCCCGAACCAGGTGGCCAGCGCACCCCCACGGCCGACCGCCCGCAGCCGCCGCTCGGTGGCCGCCCGGACCCGTTCCGGGGCGACGATGAGCAGTTGGTCGCCGGACTGCAACCGGACGGTGGAACTGACGGTGACCGGCTCGCCGTCCCGCAGCAGCAGCCCGATGGTGGACGGAACCGGCAGCCGCAACTGCGACACGTACACCCCGTGCATCCGGGAGTCCGGCGGGATCGTCACCTGCAGCACCTGGGCGTTCATCTGCTCCAACGGGGCGGCGTCCACCTGCACCTCGGTGGCCTGCCCGGACTGGATGACGCCGAGCTTGCCGGCCACCCAGGGCAGGCTGGTTCCCTGCAGCAGGGTGTAGATGACAACCACGACCACGATGACGTCCAGCAGCAGCAGGGCCTCCGGCAGCCCGTTCATCAGCGGGATCGTCGCCAGCACGATCGGCACCGCGCCGCGCAGCCCCGACCAGGACAGGAACGCCTGCTCCCGCCACGGCAACCGGAACGGCAGCGCCGCCGCGATCACCGACACCGGCCGGGCCAGCAGCAGCACGATCAAGCCGACCAGCACTCCGGGGATCAGCGCGCCGACCAACCGGCTGGGCTCCACGTAGAGGCCCAGCACCACGAACAGCCCGATTTGCGCCAGCCAGCCGAGCCCTTCGGCGAACGACAGGGTGGCCGCCCGGTGTGGCAACCGGGAATTACCCAGGATGACGGCGGCGACGTAGACGGCGAGAAAGCCGGACGCGTGCGCGAAAGTGCCTGCCGCATAGGCCCCGCCGATCAGCGCAATGGTGGCCAACGGGTACAGGCCCGCGGCCGGCAACGCCTCCCGGCGGAGCAGCCAGGCGCCGGCAAACCCGATCACCGCCCCGATCACCGCGCCCGCAACAAGCTCGTGGAGGACGAGAACCGGGTCCCACCAGGTGATGTCCGCGGTCCCGGCCAGCAGCACCACGGCGATCACCACCGGCGCGTCGTTCAACCCGGATTCCAGTTCCAGCGCGGCGGACAACCGGGGTTTGACGCCCACCCCGCGGAGCACCGAGAACACTGCTGCCGCATCGGTACTGGACAGCACGGCGCCCCACAATAGCGATGTCCGCCAGTCGAAACCCAGCAGCAGGTGCACCCCGGCGCCGGCCACCGCGATGGACACCACCACCGACACGGTGGCCAGCGCGATACCCAGACCCAGCGCCGGACGGACGTTGTCCCATCTGGTGGTCAACCCGCCCTCGGCCAGGATGAAGACCAGGGCAACGAAGCCGAGTTGCTCGGTCAGCAGCGGGTTGTTGATGTCGATGATGCCGAACTGGTCGACACCCAACACCATGCCGATGCCCAGGTAGAGCAGCAGCGATGGCATGCCGAGCCGACGGGACAGCCGGACGGCGATCAGGGCAAGCAGCAGGATCAACGAGGCGATAGCGAACGCCCCCTCGGGGGTGTCCACCCGGATATCCACCGGCTGTCCCTTCTGGCTGGTTGTCCGCGTTGGTCGTGCTCGATGCCCCGGATCAGGACTGGAGGTGGACGGCTGGCGGACTGCCATCACCGGCGATGCTCAGCGGCGCAGGACCGGTGCGATGCCCAGGGCGCTGAGCACCGCGATCGTCGCCTTCGAGCGGTTGAAGGTATAGAAGTGCAGACACGGCGCCCCGGCGGCGAGCAGGTCCTCGCTCATCCGGATCGCGTGGGCCATCCCGACCTGGCGGCCCGCGTCCGGATCGTCCTGGACGGCCTGGAGTTCGTTCGCCAGGTCGTCCGGAACGCGTTGCCCGGACAACTCTCTGATCCGCAGCAGGCGCGCGAACGAGGTGATCGGCATGATCCCCGGCAGCAGCGGCACCGCGGCACCGGCCGCCGCCATCCGATCCCGCAGCCGGCAGTAGTCCTCGGCCGAGAACAGCATCTGGGTGATCGCGAAATCCGCGCCGGCATTGACCTTCTGGACCAGGTACCTGGTGTCGCTCTGCTGGTCGGTCGACCGGGGGTGCAGGTCGGGGTAGGCCGCGACCCCGACCGAGAACGAGCCCAGGGAACGGGTCAACCGGACCAATTCGCTGGTGTAGGTAAGGCCCTGGGGGTGCGGTGTCCACTCGCCCAGCGGGTCACCGGGCGGGTCGCCGCGCAGCGCGAGGATGTTGCGCACCCCGACCGCCGCGTAGGACCCGATGACGTGCCGCAGTTCGGCCACCGAGTGCCCGACGGCGGTCAGGTGGGCCACCGGAACCAGGGTGGTTTCCTCTGCGATGCGTTGGGTGACCCGGATGGTCCGGTTCCGGTTGGACCCGCCCGCGCCGTAGGTGACCGAGACGAACGCCGGCCGCAACGGCTCGAGCCGGCGGACCGCCCGCCAGAGCACGTCCTCGTCGGCGTCGGTGCGCGGCGGGAAGAACTCGACGGAGAAATGCGGTCCGGGCGCGGCGAGCTTCTCCGGCACGGTGGGCATGAGCGGGAGCCTATCCCGGGCGCGGCCGAGGGTCCGGCACCCGGGCCGAGCGTGAGAGTCGGTCACCCGACCGAGCGCCGAGAGTCCGGGACGCGCCGGGGGCCGAGGTCCCGCACCCGCCCCGCCCGGGCCCGGCCGCTGGCTGGTGACCCGGCCTGACGCAGACTGTCTGGGTGGATCAGGTCCGGCTGCGCGCCGTCATCGACCGGGAACTGGCGCGCCGGCACGCCGAGGTGACAGCAGTTGATCCACGGCTGAGCGAGCTGGTGGATCTGCTGGTCCGGTTCGTCAGCGACGGCGGCAAGCGGCTACGGCCCGAGTTCCTGTGGTGCGGCTGGCTGGCGGGGTGCGGCGCGGGTCCGGACACCCAGGGCCCTGATTCCGAGGCCGATCCCAATGTCGAGGCCGGCGTGTTCACGGTGGCGGCCGGGCTGGAACTGCTGCAGGCCTGCGCCCTGATCCACGACGACGTCATTGACCGGTCCGAACGCCGACGGGGCGGCCCGTCGACCCACCTGGCCGCCGCCGCTATCCACACCCGCGCGGAAATGTCCGGTGACGCAGCGCATTTCGGCGTCTCGACCGCCATCCTGCTCGGCGACCTCGCGCTGGCCTGGGCGGACGACCTGTTCACTATTGGCGCCATTGAGCGCTCAGCCATCGACCGGGCCGCGCCGGTGTGGCAGGGCATGCGGACCGAGGTGTTGGGCGGCCAGCTGCTGGATCTGCTGACGACCGCGTCCGCCGTGACCGATCCGGCCGTGCAGGCGGCGGATGCGTTGCGGGTCAACAGGTTCAAGACCGCCGCGTACACCGTGGAGCGCCCGCTGCACCTCGGTGCGGCGCTGGCCGGGGCCGACCAGCAGACGGTCGACGCGCTACGGCGGTACGGCGCCGATATCGGGGTCGCGTTCCAATTGCGCGACGACCTGCTCGGTGTCTATGGCGACCCCGCCGTCACGGGCAAGCCCGCGGGCGACGATCTGGTGGAGGGCAAGCGCACCATGCTGCTGGCCACCGCCCGCGCCACCCTGGCCGCGTCCGGAAAAACCGCGGACACCGCGTTGCTCACCGAACTGGATGCCGGCATCGGTTCCACCGCAAGTGATCCCGCCCGGCTGGCTGGCATCATTGCCGACACCGGCGCGGTCGAGGTGGTCGAAAAAAAGGTCACCGAGCTGGTCGCGTCCGGGCTGGCAGCCCTGGACGCGGTGGACCCTGACGGACGACCGGTGGTCCCGGCGGCCGCCCGGGAACGGCTCATCATGCTGGCCGACATCGCGACCGCGCGGCGCTCCTGACAGGTCAGCTCCGGTAGGCGTCCGCACGGTGTCGGACTGCCGTGACCTCGACAATCCGCTGCACGTCGTCGATCCGGTAGAGAATTCGGTAGGTACCCCGGCGCGCGGTCCATGCCGGAGCGAGCGGTGGATCGAGGGGCTTGCCGACCCGGTGAGGTTCATCGAGCAGCGGGCCGGTGATGAACTCGTACGCTGCGGCGGCAACCTTCTCGGGGAGAAGGTCCACCAGTGCACGGGCTGCGGGTCGAGCAATGCGGAGCCGGTACCGGTCGCTCACCGCGGCAAACGGCCGGATTCGCTCATGACTCGATGGAGGGCATCCTCGTCGAGATAATCGCCGGAGTCGATGGCAGCTCGGCCGGCGTGATGCGCGGCCAGCAGCTCGGCATCGCCGAGCACGGCGATCGTGTCCTGCAACGTGTCGTAGTCGTCGGCCGACAGCAGGACCGCGGTACGCCGTCCGTTGCGGGTGATCTCGAAACGTTCGTGCGTCGAGACGGCCTCATCGATCAACCGGGAAAGCTGCGCGCGGGCATCCGCGACGGGAAGGGTCGACATGTACAGAATTCTAGCCCACGAGTTGATGCGCGCGCTGCGACTGGGCGACCGTCGCCTGCTCTGCGGGGTGAGTGACTGCTCTACTGGGCCTGCATCCGGGGCAAAGCGGGAGATGAACCCGTAGAGCACCCACAGGCCCGCGCCAGCCCGTGGACCGCCGGCTCTGGCTCAAAAACCCGCGACCTGCGCTCGGCGGTGCACCTCCCGGCCGCGGTTCTGCCGCAACGCCTCGATGGGGGTGCCTGGCAGGGTGTCCTCTGCGGTGAACAACCAGTTGATGATCTCCTCGTCGCTATAGCGGCCGTCCCGGAGCAGGGTGATCGTGGCCGGGAGCCCCTTGACGACCAGCGCGTCGTCGGCGATGAACTCGGCCGGGATCCGCAGGGCGCCCTGCACGCGGACGGCGATGAGCTGACCGTCCCGGATCATTTGGTGAACCTTGGTGACGACCAGGCCCAGTTGGGTGGCGATCTCCGGGACGGGAACGAAGGTAGGTGTTGTCGGCACGGGTGTCAGCGTGCCATCACCGCCGGGTGCGAGGCGACCAAGTCAGCCGACGGTGCGGCACGGACAGTTCCCCGTCGAACAGTTGCTCGGCCCTGATCGCCAGCATGGGACTGGATTACTCCGCCGCACCGGAGCGGTCAAGACGGTATTCGGGTGACCAACACCGCGACCACGTCCTGGCCCGCCACACACGTCCTTCCGGGCCGCCCCCCACCTAGAATCCGGAGCTGTGGACACCTACGCCGCGCTCGCCAGCGGCACCGTGCTGGAGGGCCGGTACCGGGTCGGTGGGCTGATCGCGCGCGGTGGGATGTCGATGGTCTACCGGGGTGTCGACACCAGGCTCGACCGGCCCGTCGCGATCAAGGTGATGAGCCCGCAGTACGTCTTCGACCCGGCGTTCCTGACCCGGTTCGAACGCGAGGCGCGGCTGGCTGCCTCGCTGCGGCACCCCGGGGTGGTCGCCGTCTACGACCAGGGCCGGGACGGCGACCTGGTCTTTTTGGTGATGGAACTGGTGGACGGTGGGACGCTGCGCGACCTGCTGCGCGAACGCGGACCACTGCCGGTGCCGGTGACCCTGGGTGTCCTGGAGCCGTTGCTGGCCGCACTCGGCGCCGCGCACGCCGCCGGGCTGGTGCACCGGGACGTCAAACCGGAGAACGTACTGATTTCGGCCCGCGGCGAGATCAAGGTCGCGGATTTCGGGTTGGTCCGGGCGGTCAGTTCGCAGACGATGGCGACCGGGGACGTCATCCTCGGCACCGTTGCCTACCTCTCCCCCGAGCAGGTGGTGTCCGGGGCCGCGGACGCCCGCTCCGACGTCTACGCCACCGGCATCATGGCCTACGAAATGCTCTGCGGTAGTCCACCTTTCGACGGGGACACCCCCATGTCGGTGGCCTACCGGCATGTTCACGACGATGTCCCGCCCGTCTCGTTGCGGCGGCCGGGTACGCCGGAAGCGTTGGACCGCCTGGTCGTCGCCGCCACCCGGCGTGACCCCGCTGCGCGGCCTCGTGACGCCTCGGCGTTCCTGGCTGACCTGATGGGCGTCAGTGCCCAGCTCGGTGTTCCCCGGGTGCACGTCCCGGTTCCGGTACGCCACCCGGCCCCGGTGCCCCACCCGGTCGGGGTGCGGCCGCCAGGCAACCCGGTATCCGGGGAGAACCCAGGGGAGCCGGACCACGACCCGGCTGACGACCCGGCTGACCACCCGGCTGCCGACTCGTCCACGACCCGGGTGGGCCCGGCCGTCGCCGATCCCCGAGAAACAGCCTCAGGCACGGTCGTCGTCCTGCCCCGGCCGGGCGCCGGCGGCACCGGCCGCGGACCCGGCACCCTCCCGGAGTCCGGTAGCCCGGCAGCAGGCGTCGCGATCGACGCGCACGCCAGCAAATCCCCGAGTGCTCGCCCCGGATCCGCGGCGTCCCGGCGGCGCCGCCGGTGGCTGGTCGCCATCCTGGTCGTGATCCTGCTCGGGACGGCCGCGGCGGCCGGTGGTTGGTGGCTGGGCGGACGGTGGGCGGCCACCCCGGCGGCGGTCGGACTGGTGCAGGCCAACGCCGAGTCGATCATCCGGGATGCCGGCCTCGTGCCGAGAGTGACCGTCCGGCATCAGGATTCGGTCCCGGCGGGCACGGTCGCCAGCTCCGATCCGGTCGCCGGGTCGCGGCAGCTGCGGGGTTCCGAGGTGGCCCTGCTGGTGTCCAGCGGGCCGCCGGTGGTGCCGACGATTACGGCCGGGACCGCGCCCGACGCCGGGAAGGCAGCCATCAGCGCCGCCGAACTGACCCCCGTGGTGAGCGGATCGCCGGCGTTCGATGACACCGTTCCGGCGGGTGCTGTGGTGCGTACCGACCCGGCAGCCGGGAAGACACTAACCGTGGGAGCAACGGTCACCCTCGTGTTGTCCGGTGGGCCCGCCCCGGTGACGGTGCCCGACGTCGCCGGCAAGACCGCCGAGGACGCCAAGAACAAGCTCACCGTCGCCGGCCTAACCGTCGGGACACCGGTCAAGACGTTCGACGCGTCGGCGAAACGTGGTGCAGTGTTGGGTACCTCACCGGCGGCCGGCACAACGGTGACCAGGGGGTCCCCGGTGTCGCTTCGGGTGGCCTACGCGTTGGAGGTGCCCGACGTCCGGGGCAGCGCCACCAAGGACGCGGTCAGGACGATGGAGAAGGCGGGCTTCACGGTGACCGTCGGCGACCCGGCGTTCGACGCCGACATCGACGCCGGCGACATCCTGCGGACCGACCCTGGACCGGGCACCGCGGTCGACCCGCAGAACCCGAAGGTCTTCCTGGTGCCGTCGAACGCGGTCACCGTGCCCGACCTGACCGCCGGGAGCGTCGCCAAGGCCCAGCGAACGCTGGACCGTCTCGGGCTGAAGATGAGCGTGTCAAGCCTGTTCGGCGGCGACGGTTCGTCGGTCTACGACCAGAACCCGGGCGCCGGCGCACGGGTGGAACCCGGTGGCACCGTGACCATCTCGGCGTTCCCCTGACGCTCAGCCGCGCAGCATCTCCGCCACCAGGAACGCCAACTCCAGTGACTGCTGGGTGTTCAACCGGGGATCGCAGGCGGTCTCGTAGCGCCCGGACAGGTCGGCGTCGGAGATCTCCTGCGCCCCGCCCAGGCATTCGGTGACGTCCTCACCGGTGAGCTCGACGTGAATCCCGCCGGGGTGGGTGTCCAGTTCCCGGTGCACCTCGAAAAAGCCCTGCACCTCGTCGACGATCCGGTCGAAATGCCGGGTCTTGTAGCCGGTGGAGGCTTCATGGGTGTTGCCGTGCATCGGGTCGCACTGCCAGATCACCTGATGCCCGGACGCCTGTACCTTCTCGATGATCGGCGGCAGGACGTCCCGCACCCTGCCGTTGCCCATCCGGGAAATCAGCGTCAACCGACCCGGTTGACCGTGCGGGTCCAACAGTTCGACGTATTCCACCGCCTGCTCCGGGGTGGTACCCGGGCCGATCTTCAACCCGATCGGGTTGGCCAGCAGCTGCGCGAACGCGATGTGCGCACCGTCCAGTTGACGGGTCCGCTCGCCGACCCAGAGGAAATGCCCGGACAGGTCGTAGAGCCGGGGCTCGTCGTGCCGGGTGTCCAGCCGGAGCATGGCCCGTTCGTAGTCCAGCAGCAGCGCCTCGTGCGAGGCGAAAATGTCAACCTGGTGCAGGCTGTGGCTGTCCACCCCGCAGGCCGTCATGAACCGCATGGCCCGGTCGATCTCGCCCGCCACCCGCTCGTACCGCTCCCCCGCCCGGGAGGTGAGCACGAACTCCTGGTTCCACTCGTGCACCCTGGCCAGATCGCCCATCCCGGTGCTGGTCACCGCCCGGACCAGGTTCATCGCGGCGGAAGAGTTCGCGTAGGCGCGGACCATCCGGGACGGGTCGGCGACCCTGGCCTCCGGTGTGGTGGCCAGCGAGTTGACGATGTCGCCCCGGTAGGACGGCAGGCCGAGCGAATCGGTCGCGGCCGAACGGGGTTTCGCGTACTGGCCGGCGATCCGGGCAACCTTGACCACCGGCATCGATGCGCCATAGGTGAGCACCACGGCCATCTGCAGCAGGGTGCGGATGTTGCCGCGGATGTGTGGTTCGGTGTTGTCGACGTACGTCTCCGCGCAGTCGCCGCCCTGTAGCAGGAACGCCTCGCCCCGGGCGACCGCGGCCAGCTGGCCGGCGAGATTGTCCACCTCGGCCGGCACGGTGACCGGCGGAACCGCCTCCAGCACCGCCCGGACCGCCAGGACCTGCTCCGGGTGGGGCCATTCCGGCTGCTGCGCCGCGGGGCGGCTCAGCGCGTCGTCCAGCCGGGCACGCAGTTCCGGCGGCAGCGGAGGCAGGCTCGGCAGGATGTCGGCGGGAATGTCGATGGTCCAATTCACGCGACCAGCCTATTCGGACATCGGCCCGGGTCAGGACACAGACCTGCTGTCGGCCCCCTGCTCACCCGGTCGCGTGGCACCGGTCAGTACGTCCTGCGCCACCTGCCAGCGGTCACGGGCGAGCCGCGCATCGGCCAGCGCGTCATGCCGGTCCGGGCCCGGACGGGGAATCGGCGGGCAGCCCGCCGCCTCCCAGTGCTGCCGGATCTCCCGGGTCAGCCGCGGTACCTCCCGCGGTAAGTCGGGCATCGCGCCCCAGAGCTGGGCCAGGACGACGTGATCGTAGGCCGCCAGCCACGCCCACAATTCGACCGGCAACCCCGGTGCGATCAGGAACGCGAACAGCGCGTCCCGGATCGCCCACCGCGGCCGCCAGGAGGGGTCGGCCGGTGGGGGCAGCTTGTTCAGCACGTGCTTGCGGACCCAGGCGGTGGCCCGACCGGGATCGAACTCGGTGGAGACCGCGAAAAACTCCCGGCCGTCGTCGGCGACGACCGCGATCGAGATCAGTTCGATCGTCCGGCCGTCCTCGATGAACTCGCAATCGTAGTAATACCGGGCCACCGCTGTGGGCGAATCCGGCTGCCCGGAGCGCGGTACCGGTCGTTGCGCCGAGCCGGGCCCCGGCCCGGTCAACCGGCCTTGGTGCCCGGCAGCCGGGTCACCGTGCCCGGTCCGCGGCCCTCGCCCCGAGCTGTCGGAGCGGTCGAAATTCGTGAGGCCGGGCGGGGAGCCGCCGCGGCCTCCGCATCGGCCTTGACCTTGGCCGCGTAGACATCGACGTATTCCTGACCGCCCAGCTCCATCAGCCGGTACATGATCTCGTCGGTCATCGACCGCTCGACGAACCGGTCGCCGGCCATTCCCTCGTAACGGGAAAAATCCAGCGGCCGGCCGATGATCATCGTGATCCGATGCGGGCGCCACATCTTCGAGCCGATCGGGTTGACCTTCTCGGTGCCCAGCATGACCAACGGCACCACCGGCACCCCGGCCTCCAGCGCCATCCGGGCCACCCCGGTCTTGCCCTTGTACAACCGCCCGTCCGGCGACCTGGTCCCCTCCGGGTAGATGCCGAGGACGTGACCCTCCTTGAGCAGGCGCACCCCGGTATCCAGCGCGGCCCGGGCGGCCGATGCGCCACTGCGGTCAACCGGAACCTGACCCATGCCGCTGAAAAAGGACTTCTTGAAGAAACCCTTGAGCCCCTTCTCGGTGAAATACTCCGCCTTGGCCAGGTAGGTCACGCGCCGCTTGATGTGCAGCGGAGTGAAGAAGGAGTCGGCAACCGACACGTGATTGCCGACGAGGATGACGCCGCCGTCGGCGGGTACGTACTCGGCACCGATGACCGTGCAGGGGAAGAACAGTCGAAGCATGGGCCCGAGTAGGACGTACTTCATCAGTCTGTAGAGCACGCGGGAAAGCCCCTTAGCTCGCGAATATGATTGCGGTCACCGTACGCCGCCAGGCAACCCTTCGCGCCCCGTGCCACGCATGGGATCATGAGCGAAACCCGCTCGCCCCCGCGGCTGCCGACGACGCCGAATACCGGCCGCCGGTGTGCTGGCCGCGGTATCGGGCAGGCCCGGCGGCGCAGGAGTACGTACGGTAGAGCAGGCGGCGGGAGATCAGATGACGGACCGAATGCCCGACGACTGGCGGGCGGCCTTTGCCCACGACGGCGGCGACGTCGGCGTGCTGGTGATCCACGGGTTCACCGGTTCACCGGCGTCGATGCGGCCATGGGCCAACTATTTGGTCGACAAGGGCTACACCGTGCGGCTTCCACGGCTGCCCGGACACGGCACCACCTGGCAGGACGCCAACCGGACCACCTTTGACGACTGGCTGGCCGAGGTGACCGCCGCGCTGCAGGACCTCAACGATCGCTGCCGGGCGGTGGTGGTCTGCGGGCAGTCGATGGGCGGCACCCTGACCCTGCGACTGGCCCAGCTGCACCCGGCCGCGATGGTCGGGATAGTCCTGGTCAACCCGTCCGTGCTGACCCTGCGCAAGGATGCGAAGCTCCTGCCGGCCCTGCGACACGTGCTGTCGTCCTACCCGGCGATCGCCGGTGACATCGCCAAGCCGGGGGTCGTCGAGCCTGGATACAGCAGATTACCGGTGAAGGCGATGTACTCGCTCTCGCAGGCCTGGCCGGTGGTCAGGGCGGCGTTGCCGCAAGTCACTACGCCGGTACTGCTGCTGCATTCCCGGATCGACCACACCGTGGAACCGGTGAACTCGACGATCGTCCGGGACGAAATCTCCTCCACCGATGTGACTGACATCGTCCTGGAACGCAGCTACCACGTGGCCACTTTGGACTATGACGCCGAGTTGATCTTCAGGTCGTCCGTGGAGTTCATCGACGCAGTCACCGCGGGCCTGCCGTGACCAACGGACCCGACGAGCTCGGGCCCGGGGACCAGAGACCCGGCGGTAGCGGACCGCGTGGGGGCCCGGCCGGGGGACCGCCCGAGGGCTTGCCGGAGGGATTGTCAGAGGGCTTGTCAGAGGGCTTGTCGGCGCACGGGCCTGACGATGACGCACCGGAACCGGGCGAACCGGCGAACGGGCGGGACCTGCCTAGCAGCCAGGGTTCGACCGCGCCCGCCCAGGATCGTCGAGCCTCGGGCTGGCGCAGCTCCGCCAGCGACGACGACGTGGAAGCCGCGTTCGCCGCGATCGTGTCCGGGTTCGTCGCCGAGGGCGCCGACCGACATCCCTCGGCCGGTGGCCACACCGCCGATCACGTCACCGATCGCGCCACCAATCAGTTCACCGATCGCGTCACCGATCGGGTGACTGACGAGGGAGCGGAACGGGCCAGGCGACGCGAACTCCGGCGTGCCGAACGGGCCGAAGAGGTCGCCGCCTTCGCCGCTCATCAGGCCGAGCTGGAAGCCGAACGGGAGGCCGACGAAGCGCACTTCGAACCGCCCGAGCCACCGCCGCTCCCCCGGCCGACGGGCCGGACAATCGGTGCCGTGATGATGGTGCTGGCCGGGATCGCGCTGCTGGCCCGGCCGGCCCTGCTGGCGGTAGGGGGGGACCTCGCATTGGTGCTCGCGGTGGCCCTGATCCTGGGTGGTGCGGTCGTGGTGCTGACCGGAATCTGGCAGCGGCGCGCCGACGGTGAGCGCGACGGCTGGGACGACGGCGCCGAGGTCTGAGCCGCTGTCGACACGGCGCCGGTCCGGCCAGGGCGAGGATCGAGTTGTGGGTTTCCGACCTTCCCGTGCCGCCGGCTGAACGTCGGAAATCGCCAACCCGAAGGACGCGAACTCGACTCCGTCGGGCCGGAGCAACCCCGGTCAGCTTCCCGCTGCCTGCGCCGCGAGCAGAGCAGCCCCGGTGATGCCGGCCCGGTCGCCGAACCTGGCCAGCTCGACCCGTGGGATGGGTCGGTGGCCCGCGCCGGTGATCGCCCCGGCGAACTGGGACACCGCTAGTGGCAGGAACATCCCGGCCGCACTGGCCACTCCCCCGCCGACGACGATCACCTCGGGGTCGAGCACGTCGGTGACCAGCGCCAGGCCCATCGCCAACCAATGGCCCAGCTCGTCCATCGCAGCGAGCGCAGCGGGATCGCCTTCGGTAGCGGCGATCGCAACCATGGTGCCGGTCACCGACGCCGGATCGTCACCGCTGAGTTGCCGCAGAATCGGGGCGTCGGTGGCGGACATCAGCGCCCTCGCGGTGTCGGCCAGGGCGGTACCGGAGCAGTAGCGCTCCCAACAACCCCGCTTGCCACACGGGCACGGCCGGCCGTCCGGCACCACGGTGAGGTGACCGAGCTCCGGGGCGACACCGAAGGCCCCGCGGTAGATCTCGCCGTCGATGATCAGCCCGGCTCCGATGCCCGTGCCCAGGGCGATCAACAGGGCGATCTCGGCGCCGGCCGAGGCGCCCCGCTCGTGTTCGGCCCAGGCCGCGGAATTGACGTCGTGGTCCATCACCACGGGAAGTTGCACGCGGGAGGAGATCCGGGCCGGAACGTCGGCGTCCCGCCAGGCCAGATGAGGGGCGAACATCACCCGCTGCCGGTCCCGGCTGATGAACCCGGCCACCGCCAGGCCGACCGCCGAAACCTGATGGGTGCCAGCGAGTTTGCTGATCAACGTGACCAGCAGATCCTCGGTCTCCTGTTCGGTGTGCGGGGTCGCGTCCCGCAGTGAGGCGTGAATATCTCCGTTCCCATCGATGACTGCGGCCCGCACCGAGGTACCACCGATGTCGATCCCGATGGTCGCCTGATCCTGTCCACGCCTGACCGCGCTCATGAGATGTCGATCCGTTCCAGTCCGCCGGTGCGCGCCCGACCAGCCGGCTCCGCCCGAGGGGGGCGGTCGCCGCCGTCCGAGCCTGCATGGTGCTGGTCGTTGCCAGAAGCCGGTGGCGCGGGGGCCGTGGACGCGTCGGGAACCAGCGATCGGAGCGTCCGGACGATCAGCAACGCCCCGTCGACCAACCTGGCACTTGCTTCCGGTCGCTCGCCGCGGACCAACGCCAGGAACCGGCACAGCGGACACGCCGTGCACGCAGCACCCGGCACCGCACCGCATTCCGGACAGTGGCCAGGCCCGAATCCAGCATCGGCCGCGGCCCCGGCGGGGGCGTCATCGGCGGTCCCGTCGGCGGCCTCATCGGCAGCAGACGACGAGGCGGGATGGGCGCCATCGACGTTGCTGCCCGCCGGGGTCTCGGCCGGGGCCGCTCCCGGGACCGGTCGTCGCAGCGTCACCAACCGGGCGGCCACCACGTCGAGCAGCTGTGCGGCCTCCTGCGCGAGGGTCCCGACCACCGGCGGCGAGCCGTCGGCACCGCCCGACCCGGCAGTCCCACCCGAGCCGTCGGCACCACCCGACCCGGCAGTCCCACCCGACCCGGCAGTCCCACCCGAGCCGTCGGCACCGCCCGATCTGTTGGCACCGCTTGATCTGTTGGCACCGCTTGACCCGTCGGCACCGCCCGACCCGGACGCCCCTTCGGCGCCGATCGGGCCCGTCATCCCGCTCCTACCAGGGAGTCCGGCAGCAGGCCGGCCGGCCAACGTTCCGGATCGGCAGCGAACTCGATGATCAGCCTGCCCTGCTGGAAACTGGCACCCTCGGTGCTGCATCGTTGCAAGATCGATGGCAACGCGATCCGGCGCCGAACGTCCCCTACGGTCACGACCAGATCGGTTCCCGACCTGGACAGCGCGATGTCGCCCCGTTCGGCCAGCGGCAGCGGCAACGCCAGCTGGTACCAGCCGTCGGCGCCGCTCACCTCGATGCCGATCGGCGTCCCCGACCTGGCCAACGGGTCGACCTCGTCGAACATGGCATCGGCCAGTTCGGTCAACCGCTCCCAGCCGATGGGTTCGGCGGGTCGTTGCAGCACCCGCCGGATCGGCAGGTCCTGGAAGGACTCGGTCACCAGGGTGACCGCCTCACGCTGCCCCTCCCGTTGCCGGCGGAGGAAGTCACCGCCGACCCCGGACGGCAGCAACCGGTTGACCACCACCGCCTCGACCCGGAAACCATGCAGGGACAACGCCGTGAACAACCGTCTGGCCTCGGCGACGACCACCCGTTCCGGGGTCAGCACCAACCGGACCCCGGTGATCGTCGGATCGGCCAGCAACTGCCTGGCCGCCATCAATTCCGCCAACAGTTCGCCGAGGGCATCGCGAACGTCGGCGTTGGGCGCGCCCCCTGGAAGGCCGGTGAACGAGGCCGCAATCGTCCGCAGGACGCGCTGCGGCGCAGCCAACAATCGCTGGGCGTAGAAACCTACCGTCTCGGGCAGCGCGAGCAGCCGCAGCGTCTCACCGGTCGGCGCGCAGTCCACGATGATCGCGTCGAACTGCCCGGACTCGGCCAGCCGGCGAAGCTCCAGCAGGGCGACGATCTCCTCGGCGCCCGGGAGCACCGTGAGCTCCTCGGCCTGTACCTCGGCCATCCCGCGCGCCGATAACACCCCGACCAGGTAGCCGCGCACCTTTGACCAGCTCTGCTCCACCCGGCCACGGGTGTCGACCTGGGCCGCCCACAGATTCGGCACCCCATCCACCGGTGCAGGGTCACCGTGCAC
The DNA here is from genome assembly GCA_965247715.1 of Nakamurella sp. Classification (GTDB taxonomy): domain Bacteria; phylum Actinomycetota; class Actinomycetes; order Mycobacteriales; family Nakamurellaceae; genus Nakamurella. The sequence continues at coordinate 233,131 of CBDFHS010000014.1, forward strand.
GGGCAGCCCCAGGACGTCACCCACCGAATGGGCTGGGTCGGTCGACAGCAACAGCGTTCGCTGTCCCCGCTGGGCGCAGGCGAGGGCGGTCGCTGCCGAAATGGTGGTCTTTCCAACCCCGCCCTTGCCCGTGTGCAGGGCGATCCTCATCCGGCCTCGACCCGCTTGCGCAGCTCCTTCAAGGCGGTGTCGAGAATGACCTTCTCGGCCTTACGACGAAGGACGCCGATCATCGGGACCATCAGATCGACGGCCAGCGTGTAGGTGACCTCAGTGCCCTTGGCCGTCGGGCGCAGCACATAGGAGCCCTGTTGGGCCTTCTGAAGTTGACCCGAGACGAGCGTCCAGGACACCGAAAGCCCGTCGGCGGGCCACTTGTACGCCAACTCGTAGGTGTCCTTCAGCAGCCCCGCGTCCATGCTGAACTTCACCTGACTGGCTCGGCCGCCCTCCCCCGGGACGGTGACCTCCGCGGACTTCACCGCCCCCGCCCACTGCGGGTACGCCATGAAATCGGCGATCACGCTCATGATCGCTTCGGGGTCAGCAGCCATGGTGATCGACTGGGAGGAGGGAACGGCCATGAGTGGAAGGCTACCCAGGTCCACCGACAGTGGCGTCGCCTGTCCCGGCTCCGCCGCTGCCCGATTCGGCAGCCCGCCGCCGGCTACCGCAGGACCACCTCGAACGGCTCCGGAAACCGTTGAAAGTGGCCAACATTGACGCACTCGGTCGGCCCACGGCGGGTGCGCCGAGAGATCGGCTGGTGCACGTGCCCGAAGAGCGCCAATGCCGGCCGGTGTTCGTCGATCGCCTCCAGCAGGCCGGGGCCGTACATCTCGAGCCGTCCCGGGACCACGTCATACCGCAGCTGGGCAAGTCGCGGCGGGACATGCGAACACAGGATGTCGACGGGCCCGGTGGCCTTGACCGCGGCGTGGTAGTCGTCCGCCGACCGGATCAACGGTTGCCACACCGGACCGGGCGGACGGACCGGAACCCCGGGCCGGGCCGACCCGCCCGCGACGAAACCCATTCGCCGGCCGGCAATCTCGACCGTCTGAGCATCCAGGTAGGGCAGTTCGGTTCCGGCCACCTCGTTCCACACCGACGCGACGTCGACGTTGCCCAGAGTCAACATGGCGTCCGGGCCGACCGCCCGGAGCACCTGCCGGTACCGCTGGGCAACGACGGCGGTCAGCGTCCCGACCGGGTCGGGCACGCTGTCCCAGAGCGCCGTGTTGTAGTCGCGCAGGCCACGAAAGTCGCCGGCCAGGCGAAAGTCAACGAACGGGCGCACCCGGTCGGCCCCGAAGACCGTACCCAGCACCCCCGCCGCGGGGTCGTGATAGTCGACGTAGTCCAGCAGATCACCGAGGACGACGAGCTGCTCGGCCCGCCGGGCCACCTCGGCCAGGGCGTCGATGTTGCCGTGGATGTCGGAGACGAAGGACAGGCGCACCGGCCCCACGCTATCCCGGTGCCGACCGCCGGCTAGCGGTTGACCTTGTGCCCGGTCGGGTTGGGACCGGCCGCGGCCAACGGCACGACCTTGATCGGCACCCCGGGCATCGAGGCGTGCAGCACCTTGCCGTCCCCGACGTACATCCCGACGTGCGACACCGGTGAGTAGAAAGTGACCAGGTCGCCGGGCTGCAGTTGGTCCAGGGGGATCTGCGGCAGCGCGTCCGCCTGCGCGGCACTGTTGCGGGGAATGGCGACCCCGGCCTGCGCCCAGGCCCACATCATCAGGCTGGAGCAGTCGAAGCTGTCCGGGCCTTCAGCCGCCCAGACGTAGGGCAGGCCCTGACGGCCGAGCGCGGCTTCGACGGCAATGCCGGCCTGCACGTTCGGTGCATGCGCTGCTGCCCAGGCGGCGAAGGTGGGTCCGGTGTCCAGCGGCGCCGCGTCCTGGGCCAATCCGGCGCGGTCCCGTTGGGCGGCCTGCTCGGCCTGCCGCGCCTGTGATGCAGCATCGGCGTTCGCGGCCTCCGCGGCACCGGCGGCCGCGTTGACGTCGGCGGCCGTCAGGTGCGCAAACGCCAGCTGGTAGCTGGCGATCTCGGCGTCCAGGGCGGACTTTCCGGTGTCGACGGCGGTCCGCGCCGTCTGGGCGTCGGCTGCGGCCTGGTCCGCCACCTGCTGGGACTGGGCGGCCTGGTCCTGCGCTGCCTGGGCCGCAGCGCGGGCAGCGTCGGCGGCGGCCCTCGCGGCCACGGCCTGGCGAAGCGTGGCCTGCTGGTCGGTGGCTACCTGGCTCAGTGAACTCGCCTGATCCAGGTAGTCCTCGGGGGACCCCGCGGTCAGCAGCACAGAGATATCGGTGAGGCGAGCGCCCTGGAAGCTGGCATTGGCGAACGCGTCGACCTTGCGCTGGTAGTCGGTGACGACCTGATCGGCGGCGCTGACCTTCTGCTGTTCCAGTGCGGTGTGGTCCGCGGCGGCCTGCACCGCGGCGGCGGCGGCGGCGGCCGCGTCCCTGGCTGCGGTCAGCGCTCCCTCGGCGGCGAGCACCTGTTCGTTGTAGGTCTCCGAGCGCCGGGCCGCATCCAGCCAGGCCTGCTTCGCCTCGTCGGCGGATGCGGGTACAGCTGGTGCTGGAGGCACCTGCGCCGGGGCGGGGGCAGGGGCGGGCTGCGCGGGGGCAGGGGCGGGCTGGGCGGGCTGCAGCAGGGGCGAAAGGGGACCGGGCTGCAGCATCCGGCAGGCTCGGCCACTGGCCGGCGGCGGGGGCAGGAGCGACAGCAGGCACGATCACGGAGGCAGCGGGCCCTGGAAGCCTTGCCGAGGTGACCGGAACGGTGATGAAAGCTGATCAGGATTCGGGCGCAGCGAAGTAGCACCGGAACCCCGAAATGCGACGAGCGCGGGCTGAAGCGCAGCGCCGCACAAGGGATGGGTCGACGGTGCCCACAAAGATGCTGGGTTCACCAAGGTTCGATGCATCTGCATCGATTAAGCCGGTGACCGTGGTTAGCTGCCCGATTTGGCGAACCACTATCCAAGGTCAGCGATACAGATTACGAGAAGCGACACGTGACTGTCGCAATCCGACTGGAGCATGACGGACCTCTCACAGAACTTGGGTACATCAACGATTCGATGTGAGCCATCGAATTGGGCAGTCACTCGTGTGAGAGAGGTGCACTGCTTGGCGAATATTCCACCGTTCGAGACTTGGATCACTCTTTCGGGGACGACTCGCGCGGTAGTCGACGCAATGCGGCCGCCTGCGGCGCACTGTCGTGACCCAAGCGGTGCTTCGTTCCATAGATTCACCCCTGTGCGACGCTCGCCGGTGATGGTTGCTTGCCAGCGGGTCCTCAGGCGGACAGCAGCGTGGCGAGGCGCTCGGCGGACCGGTCCCAGTTCCACCGGTGCGGCTCACCCAGGCACGCCCATTCGCTCCCCCATTCGGCAGCGCCCGCTGACGATCGATCAGCAGGTCGGTCACCGCAGGCTCAGCCACCTCGGCGACGTTCCGGCCGTCGACCACCAGCCCGGTTCGGCCTTCCTGCACGGTCTCCGGCGCCCCGCCGGATCTCCCGGCGATCACCGGGAGCCCGCTCGCGGACGCCTCGAGGAACACCATCCCGAGCCCCTCGACGTCCAGACCGGAGCCCCTGGTCCGGCAGGGCATGGCGAACACGTCACCAGAGCAGTAATAGGCCGGCAACTGGCTGGCCGGGACGCTCCCGGTGAACTGCACCCGGTCGGCCAGTTCGAGGTCGTCGACCAGCTGATGCAGGCGCGGCGCAGCCGGCCCGTCGCCGACGATCAGCAACCGTGCCAGCGGCACCCTCCGGACGATGGCGGGCATGGCCCGGATCAGGGTGTCCTGACCCTTGCGGGGAACCAGTCGGGACACCGAGACGACGACCGGGTCAGAGCCAAGTCCGTGCCGCGCCCGGATCGCAGTGCGGGCCGCCGGGTCGGGACGGAAGGTGTCGACCCGGACGCCAGGGGGCAGGTACTCCATGGCCGCGAACGGTCCCAGGGCGGCGGAGATGCGGCGCCGCGCGTACCTGCTGACATAGGTCACCACGTCGTTGGACCGACCGATCCGCCGCAGCGCGGTGCGCGCGCCGGGCACCATCGACCAACCAACCTCATGCCCGTGCGTACTGGCTACGGCGCGGACGACACCCTCACCGCCGCAACGCCGGCGTCATCAGGGCCAGCGGCGCCGCGCCCCGTACCAGACGGCGTCGATCCGTTGGTCACGGATCAGTTCGACCACCCGCTGCCGCAACGCCCGTCCGGGCACCAGCAATCCCGGCTCACGGAAGACCGAGAACCGTTGCTGTGCATCAAATATCGAGTCACCCAGGAAACGCGGCGCGACGACGGTCAACCGGTCGGCGGGCAGTCGATCGGCGAGAGTGTGCACATAGGACTGGATGCCGCCCGCTCGCGGCGGAAAGTCGTTGGTGATCAATAACGTTCGCCGCAAGCGTGGCACCAACACTTTCGCCCGTGGTTCCGCTCAACGGCAGATCGCCGGTGCGCTCCGATCTCGAAAGATCCAAGCACACCGGCGATCGTCGACGGTCCTCACCGAGCCCACACGCCTGCGACAGAGTCGTTCGGCGCTATCCGGTACTCAGAGCGGCCAGGGAGTCCGCCCGCACGGTCAGCCCGTGACCCGGTGACCCGAGGGGTTGGGCCCGGCACCGGTGACCGACGTGATGTACACCGGACGCGATTCGGTGGACGCATGGATGACCTGCCCGTTGCCGATGTACAGGGCGACGTGGCTCACCGGCGAGTAATAGGTGACCAGGTCACCGGGCTGCAGCTGACTCAGCGGCACCGAGGGCAGGCCTGCCTGCTCCGATGACGTCCGCGGGATGCTCACCCCGGCCTGGGCCCATGCCCACGAGGTGAGGCCGGAGCAGTCGAACGAGTTGGGTCCGGCCGCGCCGTAGACGTAGGCAGAGCCTTCCTTGGACAACGCCGCCGCCACTGCAATGGCGGCCGCGGAACTGCCGGCAGGCGCGGAGGATGTCTCGGGCGGCGGGGGCCTGCGAGCTGGACGACGGCGCGGCCGGGGCGGGCGCAGGATCGGCAGCGGGCGCAGGATCCGCAGCAGGCGCCGGATCCGCCGCAGGTGCGGGCGCCGCGGCGGGTGCGGGCGCCGCGGCGGGTGCGGGCGCCGCATCAGCAGCGGGTGCGGGTGCCTGCGCGGGCTGGTGCAGCGCCGCACGGCCGGCCCGGTCGGCGGCCACGGGAGCCGGAGCGGCCTTTGCCGCATCGGCCGCAGCAGCGGCCGCAGCGGCCGCCGCGGCGGCGGCTTCTTCGTTGGCCTTCTGCTGAGCGGCCTCGGCCGCCTGGCGCTCCTGCTCGGAGAGTGAATCGTAGAGCTGCTTGTACCGTGCGGACTCGGCATCGAGCGAGGCCTTGCGGGCAGTCACATCGGCGGTCGCCTGCTGGGCGCTGGATGCGGCGACGTCCGCGTCGGTCTTCGCCTTTTCGGCGGCGGACTGCGCACCGGCCGCGTCGGCCTGAGCCTGGGCGGCGGTCTTCTTGGCGGCAACGGCGGCGTCGAGGGTCTGCTGGGTGTCGGCCGCGACCCGGTCGAGCGAGCTGACCTCGTCCAGGAAATCCTCTGCCGAACCGGCGGTCAGCATCACGGACATCTGGCTCAGCCGAGCGCCGCGGAAGCTGGCGTTGGCAAAGGCGTCCACCTTGCCGCGGTAGCTGGCGGCGGCCTGGTCGGCCTCCACGGACCGCTGCTGGGCGGCGGCGGCCGAGGCGGCCGAGGCGGTGACCTGCTCCGCCGCCACGGTCGCGGCGGCTGCAGTGGCCTGCTCGTTCTGCTGCGCCACGAGAACGTCTTCGTTGATCGCCTCCGCGCGATGCGAACTCTCCAGGTATGCCTGCTGCGCCTGGTCGGAGGTGGTGGGGTCGTCCGGCGCTGCGATAGCCGAACCGGTCCAGAAAACGGACAGGCTCAAGGTCTGCAACAGTGCCGACCAGAATCCCACGGCGCCGCCACGAGGCAGCGCGCCCGATCGAACTCGCCGCAGCCAAGGAGCGAACGGATGAACCGCCGCCGAAATCGTTGGTCGCCAAGGCAGGCATACCTTCCTTTTCGCCGCCTACCGAGTTAGCTGACGGATTCGGGCCAAGGAAGTAGCCCTACCCCTGAGTTGACTGCTGCAGCGCAGCAGCTGCCCGAGGGGATTCACCCCACAAACAAACCTGGTTCCCCGGTTCAGCAAGCTGTGATCATCATCAGCGTGCCGATTCGGCGGTGACCTCCGCGGACCACCCTGAATGGTGGTCTCGACCTCGAAGGTCTCGGTCAGGTTACGAGAAGGACACGTCTGAGTCCAGCTGTCAGCCCAAAATGGTGGCCACAGCATGCGCACAGCTCCCGCATCGTGTCAGCTCATGCCCGCTGACCTCGGTAAAGAGGCTCCAGTCCGTCAACAGGTTGCCTGATCGTGACAAACCGAGACCTTCGTCACAATGAGTGAACCTTTCGGAGAGTTATCACCCGGTCGCGCGACGAGGTGTCATCCGAGACGGGACCAGCCGCAACGGCGGCACCAGCCCGGAATCGGCCAGCACCCGCAAGGCCGCCCGTTCGGTGTCGTCCCAATCCAGGCCCCGCGGTCGGTGGCCACCCGGTCCGGAACCCGCCGAACAGCCCACGTCGGTGGCGGCTGCCACTGCCACGGTGTCCCCGGGGAGCGGGTGGTGGCCAGTGTGCGTCGCCCCGAGCAGCACCGTGACGATGCAACCTGCACAGGCATCGCCCCGCACAGCGCAGGTATCGCAGTCGATGAGCATGATCGTGTTCCTTCCGTCGAGCCGAGTTCCGTCTGGTGATCACCCGGACCGTAGATCGACCCACCGACAGCCACCGTCGGCACTTGCGTCTACCCGAATAGGCCCAGCAACGCCGACGAAGCGGCAGTCCGCGCACCGTCGGCAGCCGCCCGATCGGCTACCTCCCGGTCGGAGCTCACCACGACCACCGCCCGCCCGACTGGCTCGGCCCGAACCAGCTGGTCGATGATCTCGTCCGCGGTCACCCCTGGCGGAGAGAACAGCACCCTGACACCGCGCCCTGGCGGGTGCTTCGCAACGACCGCCGCCCCGTCGAAGACGACCGTCACCTCGGCCGACGTCCGGGCGGCCATTGTCGCCAACGCCCGAACCAACCGATCCCGCTGATCGGACAGCGACAGCTCCGGCCACCCGGATTTAGTGACGTTGTACCCGTCGACAACGAGGTGGACGGAGGGCAGTCCCGCCCATGCGGTCAACCGGGCGGGGTCGGAGGTCCGCTCAGGCGAGCCCGTGACCGTTGGCAATCGGGCCGCCATCACCTGCGCGGGACTTGGTCCGCCACCTCGCAGATCGAGTTCCCGGCGCAATCCGGATGCTGCAGCTTCGACAGCGCTCAACAGCAGCTCAACCCGCCTATCGGCAGCCAGTCGACGCTCCTTGACCTCGTCGCGACTGCGTCCGACCTCGAGCACGGCGGCGTCCGCTCGCAATGAAGCGGCTTCGGCCTGCCGGCGCCATGAGTCGGCGTCGGCTCGCGCTCGATCTCGATCGGCGGTGACGGCCGCCACCTCATCCGCGGCCTTTGCTGCTGCGGCGGCGAACTGCTCCTGCAACTCGCGCAGCCGGCCGCCCTGATCGCGTAACCGTTGCCGCAAACGGTCTGCCACCTCGTCCGGGGCCGGTTGGCTCGAACTTCCCGACCCGCCGGGAAGGTGGGGTGCTGCCCGGCTCGCCTTCTGAGTTCCCGCCGGCCGGTTCGCTGTTGGCTGAGTTCCTGCCGGCCGGTTCGCTGCTACCCGGTCACCTGCCGGCTGACTGTCCGCAGGCTGACCCTCGAGCGGTGGCGCCACCCCCGAACCCGGCCCCGCCCGCTGCAGCTTGGCGGTCAGCGATCTGACCTGCCCTTCCAGGACGAGCACCCGAGCCCGGTCATCACCCCTGTCCGCCAGCAGCCGGGCATGGGCCAACAACTGGCCGAGCTCGGGCAGCCGCAATAGGTAGGCGGCTGCGGCGGCGCCGACGGGGTCTTGGGTAGCCGGATCCGACTGACGACGCGCGATCCATTCGGCAAGAAATGCTCGGAACGCCGCGTCGCCTTCGAGCACCTGGGTCAGCAAGGTCGCGCCCCGGGTCGCCCGCTTGGCGGGGGCGAACCGCGCCACCCGGGTGAGCGCGGCCGGGACCTGGTCCGGAGCAGCCCCGTCCAGCGCCGCGGCCGACCACTGCAACACGCGGTTCCGAACCGGTGCGGGAAGCTCGGCGAGTCGCTGGTCACCAGAGTCCGCTTCGGGTGCACCATCCGGCTGGTTGTCCGCCGTCCCCGTATCCGTCACCGGGTCATCCTGTCAGCGCGGGGCTCGTCGCCTGCGGCGCGAGAGTCAGCGGCCCCCGACCGGCGCGGCGGACGGGCACTGTCGGTGGCAGGTTCTACCTTCGCGACATGTCATCGCTGCTGGACACCCGCCCATCCGCTGCGGGACGCGTCGACGCTGGTTGGCCAACCGGATTCGATCGATCGTCCGATCAAGGTCCGGTCGTTCGACCCCGTCGCCCCGAGAGTGTGGCCGGCGGGCAGCGCAGCTTTGACGAACTGGGCGAGCCACTGCGCGAGGTGACCTTTGTGGTGGTCGATCTGGAGACCACCGGCGGGTCGTCAAAGACCGAGGCAATCACCGAGATCGGCGCGGTCAAGGTGAGGGGCGGTCAGGTGCTGGGTGAGTTCGCTACCCTTATTGATCCCAGCCGGAGCATCCCGCCACAAATCACCATGCTGACCGGGATCAGTGACGCAATGGTGTTCGACGCCCCGACGATCAGGGCGGTTCTCCCGTCTTTCCTGGAGTTCATCCGCGGGAGCGTGCTGGTCGCGCACAACGCCGGGTTCGACGTCGGGTTCCTGCGTGCGGCATGCTCGCGGCTCGACCTGCCCTGGCCCGGTCCGTGCGTTATCGACACCGTCCGGTTGGCCCGAAAGGTGCTGTCCCGGGCCGAAGCGCCGAGCGTCAAGCTGTCCGCGCTGGCCACCCTGCTGGGTGCCAGGGTCGCACCCGATCACCGTGCCCTGACCGACGCGCGAGCCACCGTCGACGTCCTGCACGCACTGTTCGAGCGGCTGGGATCCCTTGGCGTGCACAGCTTGTCGGAGCTACAGGAGGCCAGCCGGGACGTTTCTCCCGAGCGTCGGCGCAAGCGAGGGTTGGCAGACCACCTCCCGTCCGCACCGGGGGTCTACCTGTTCCGCGGACCGGCCGACCAAGTTCTTTACGTCGGCACCTCGGGGAACCTGCATCAGCGGGTCCGGTCCTACTTTTCGGCTGCCGAGACCAGGGCCAGGATCAAACAGATGGTTGCCCTGGCCGAACGCGTGGATCACGTGGAATGCGCCCACGCACTGGAGGCCAACGTCCGGGAACAGCGGTTGATCGCCGTGCACCAGCCGCCGTACAACAGAAGGTCTCGCAGCCCCGGCCGGATCAGCTGGGTCACCATCACCGACGAGCCGTTCCCCCGGTTGAGCATCGTGCGGGCCGCGCCCAGCCGTGGCCAGCCCGCGCTAGGACCGTTCACCTCCCGGTTGGCTGCCCAGATCGCCGTGGATGCACTGCAGGACGCAGTACCGGTGAGACGCTGCACGAGTCGGATCCGCCGTACCGATCCCGACGGAAGTCCCTGCGCGCTAGCCGGTCTCGGTCGGTGTGGTGCACCGTGTACTGGTGCCGAGGACATCACCAGCTATGCCATCCACGTCCAACGGATCACCGCCCTGGTAGAGGGTCAATCGGACGAGGTGCTTCGTCGACTGCGGGACCGTTTGACCGAACTGTCAGGTTCGGGCCGGTTCGATCAGGCCGCGGTGGCCAGAGACCGGTTGTCCGAACTCGCGGCCGCGGTAGACCGGCGGCAACGCCTTGGCGCCTTCGCCGGCATTACCGAGTTGGTGGTCGCCGGGCCGGACGGCTCCGGTGGCTGGGAGTTGACGGTGGTGCGGCACGGCCGGTTGGTTGCGGCCGGCCGGGCCCGGCGGGGTGTCGACCCGATGCCGATGGTCGACCTCCTGGTCAGCTCCGCGGAGACGGTTCTCCCTGGTCCCGGCCCCCTCCCGGCAGCGTCGGCCGAGGAAACCACCACCGTCCTGCGATGGATCGAACGTCCCACGTCACGATTGGTGCGCGCGACCGAACCATGGTTCAGCCCCGCCGCAGGCGCGGGCCGGTGGCGCCGGTTTACCAGGGTCGCCGAAAGTGCCCGGGGAAGCGCGTATGGACTCGGCCGCGGGGGGTGACGCCGCGGGGGTTGGCGCCACGGGGGGATGCCACGGGGGGCGACGCCACGGGTGATGACCTGCACGCCCGTCCCACTGCGGCATGGGCGAACGGTCCGTCTCGACACCGATGACAAGGACCCCAGTGCCATGTCCGGACGAAAGCGAACGGTCAGTCCCGACACAGTGACCTGGGCCCCCGGGCGAGGATCGGCGGCGATTGGTTCGGTCACCTGCCACCTGAAGAAGAGGTGACCGGTGGGCCCTCATAAACCGGCCATATCTTCTTTCCGGGACCGCACCGACCTCCTGGGATAATGTTTTATTATTCTCTCGGCGGTGAATCTATCATTCTCGGCGGTGAATCAATGGTGACCGTTCAACGTCTACGAATCAGGGTTGACACGGCCCGAGCGTGCTGGAACCAACCGGGTGACTGCCGTCAGAACGGGGGTAGTTCATCCTCTACGTCACTGGTATTCGGGGTAGTGGCATCATTTTGATCGATGCTATTTCCCCGCCGGTTGCTGATCGACGTCCTGATATTCAATGTCCGGTTGGTTGATGCTGTGGCGGAGTAGCCGGGCGGCGAGTAGCTCTTCGATGACACTGCTGGGGCTCACCCCCTAGCCCTCGGGCTGGGCGTCGGCCGGCCGGCTTCTTGTCCGCACGACTTGCCTCACGTGATGGTCCGGCCGGGAACCGGGGGTGACCTAGCATCGATGAGAACGATCGGATTCGTCGAGGCAGCTGAGAGGATTGCGCCATGGTGACAGCAATAGTTCTCATCGACGTGGAGCCCGATCGGATTCCCGAGGCCGCCCAGGAGATCGCCGACCTTCCCGGCGTCGACCAGGTTTATTCCTGCGCCGGCGACGTCGACTTGGTCGCGATCATCAGCGTGGCCGACCACGAGGCGATTGCGTCACTGGTCCCAGGTCGGATCTCCAAGATCGCCGGGGTACTGCGCACGGTGACCCATATTGCGTTCCGCGAGTATTCGCAGCGCGACGAAGACGACGCTTTCTCCATCGGTATGGGCTCCTGACGGATCCACCGAGTGGACCGGACTGGCCAGCACCCCCGCCGCCACTCCGGCGCACCTGCCTTGCGGGCGCGACCAGCCGCGCGCGACAAGCCATACCAATCGGCAGCTGTCTGCCCCCCGCGCCGCGGAACCGGGCCCCGCCGACTCGCGCCGCAGCCTCCGGGCCCAACCGACTCGCGCCTCACCCAACACCGCCCCGCCCACTCCCGCCCCGTCCACTCCCGCCCCGCCCACTCCCGGCCCGCCCACTCCCGGCCCGCCCACTCGCGGCCCGCCCAGGCGGCTCGCTACTCGCGGCCCGCCTGCTCCGCCGCGAGATCGCGCCCAACGATTATCCAGCGCTCCAGCAGCGACTCGGCCGACCCGGATTCAAGGGCCGCTGCCGCCCGCTGCACACCGGAGCGGAGATCGGCGACCAGGTCACCGGTCAGCCCGGCATGCGCGGCCAGGCCTGCTGCGGCGTTGAGCACCACCGCGTCCCTGACGGCGCCGGTCTTCCCGCCGAACACGTCCCGCGCGACCGCGACGTTCTGCGCCACATCGCCGCCGGTCAGATCCACCGGGCGGCCCATGGAAATATCCAGCTCCGCTACGTCAAGGACCATCCGGTCGACCACACCCCGCCGCACCTGCCACACGGTCGACGTGGTCGTGGTGGTCAGCTCGTCCAACCCATCGTCACCGCGGAACACCAGCACGTCGGCGCCGCGATCGGCGAACACCCGCGCCATCACCGGAGCCATTCGGGCACTGCCGCAGCCAACGGCCCCGGCCGCGGGCTGGGCCGGATTGGTCAACGGGCCAAGGAAATTGAAGATGGTCGGGATGCCCAACTCGCGACGCGGTCCCGCCGCGTGCCGTAGCGAGGGGTGGTAGACAGGCGCGAAGCAGAAGCCGATCCCGACCTTCGCGACCGAGCTGGCGACCGCTTCGGGACCCAGTGAGATGGGCACCCCGAGCCCCTCGAGCAGGTCAGCCGCGCCGCAACGGCTTGAGGCCGCACGGTTGCCGTGCTTGACCACCGGCGCTCCAGCCGCCGCGATCACCACTGCCGCCATGGTGGAGATGTTGACCGTGTTCGACCGGTCGCCGCCGGTGCCGACGATGTCGACCGCCCGGACCGGGACGTGCACCCGCTTCGCATGCGCCAGCATCCCGGCGACCAAACCCGCCAGCTCATCAGCCGTTTCACCTTTTGCGCGCAGCGCCACCGCGAACCCGGCCAGCTGGGCGGCGGTCGCCTCTCCGGTCATGATCCGGTCCATCACCCACCGGGTGTCCGTCTCGACCAGGTCGGTGCCGTGCAGCAGTGCGGTGAGCAGGGCGGGCCAGCTCCGCTCCGCGCTCACCGCGAGCGGGGCTCGGTGACCGCTGGTACCAGCCCGCTCGATCGGCGTCGGAGCAGATCGGCGATGCGGTCGGCCGCAGTCACCGGATCCAGCGGGTGCACTAGGATCTCGTCTGCTCCGGCCCAGGTGGCCAGCCACCGGTCGTCGGCCCGCCGCACGACCAGAACGATCGGTGGGACGACGGGCGCTTCCTGGTGGATCTGGCGGCTGATCCCGATCCCGCCGGTGGGCTGGGCCTCACCGTCCAGGATCAGCACATCGGCTACCCGGCCCTGAGTGGCCATCATCACCTCGTGAACCTGGGAACACTCCAGGTAGTCGACGCGGCCGACGTCGGGCGCCGGACGCCGGCCGATGGCCGTCATGATCCGCTCCCGGACTTCCGGGCGGTGGCTGTACACCAGCAGGACGGGATTGCTCACCCGGCCGATGCTAGTGCCAGCCCATCGGCGGAACGACACCCGCCGACACCGATGCGAACGGCGGCGTGAGCAAGGCGACCCGCCCGGGACCAACCCGCACACGCGTGAACCCCGACGGCAGTCCATAATCCACCTGTGACGACAGCGACGAGCCCCTCGGGCGCATCCCCGACGGGGACGACTATCAGCACCAGAATCCATACGCTGAACCGCCCGAACATGGTCAGTGTCGGGGTGATCGTGTGGCTGGCCAGCGAGCTGATGTTCTTCGCCGGCCTGTTCGGCATCTACTTCACGATCCGGGCCCAGCACGAGGGTGAGTGGCCGCCGCCGCCCACGGAGCTGCACATCGGGTACGCCCTCGTCTTCACCATTATTTTGGTGGCGTCGTCGTTCACCTGTCAGTTCGGGGTCTTCGCCGCCGAGCAGGGCAACGTGTTCGCCCTTCGCCGCTGGTACCTGTTGAGCCTGTTGATGGGGCTGGTGTTCGTCCTCGGCCAGGCCAACGAGTACCGCACGTTGGTGAGCGAGGGCACCACGCTTGCGTCGTCGGCGTACGGCACGGTCTTCTTCCTGACCACCGGTTTTCACGGCCTGCACGTGATCGGTGGGCTGATCGCGTTCGTCATGCTGGTGGGCAAAACCAAGATCTCCAAGTTCACCCCTGCCCAGGCCACCAGCGCCATCGTGGTGTCCTACTACTGGCACTTCGTCGACGTTGTCTGGATCGGCTTGTTCCTCACGATTTACATCATCAGGTGAGGGGTCTTCCGCATCCGGGGCCGCAACTTCTACAGTAGTTAGAAGTACGGCACCACCGGCAGTTCCTGCGGACGCCAGATCGGCCCCGCATCCCGCCACAGCCGCAGCTATCGAGCACGAGGTGTCAGCAGAGAATGTCGGTCAACGACACACCGCCCCGGCGCGGATCGGCGACGGTCCGCCGTCGCCTGAGGCGGTCCGCCGGTCGTTCCACCACCCAGCACCCGAGCACCCAGCACTCGAGCACCCAGCACTCGAGCACCCAGCGCTCGACTGGCATGCGGTCGACTGGCATGCGGTCGCGAACCATGCGCCGCATCACCGGCAGCCTTGCACTGCTCTTTGCCCTCACCGCGGTCGCGTTCGCCTACCAGGCGGTGTTCAGCGAGAAGAACACGGCGGTCGCCAGCAACGTCGACGCCGATCAGGTTGCCAAGGGCGCGCAGATCTATCAGACCTCCTGCATCAGCTGCCATGGGGCGAACCTGCAGGGCGTGGTCGGTCGAGGACCGTCCCTGGTCGGGGTCGGTCAGGCAGCCACCTACTTCCAGGTTTCCAGCGGCCGGATGCCGGCCGTTGAGAATGGGGGCCAGATCCCCCGCAAGGAACCGTTCTTCAACGCGGAGCAAACCGACCAGTTGGCCGCCTTTATCCAGGCGAACGGGGGCGGCCCGGTTATCCCTGCAGGTGACCTCCGGTCGCCGGAACAGATTGCCAAGGGCGGCGAGCTGTTCCGGCTGAACTGCGCCTCCTGCCACAACTTCACCGGCCAGGGGGGCGCCCTGTCGCAGGGCAAGTACGCGCCGAACCTGGACCCGGCCACTGACCAGCAGATCTACGGCGCGATGCTCAGCGGCCCGCAGAACATGCCGAAGTTCGGTGACGGCCAGCTCACGCCGGATGAAAAGCGGGCCATCATCACCTATATCCAGAACAACAAGCAGACGATCGACCCGGGCGGATATGTGGCGGGCGGGTTCGGGCCAGCTCCTGAGGGTCTGATTGCCTTCCTGGTCGGAATGGGTGCCATCGTCGCGGCCGTGCTGTGGATGGGGTCGAGGGCATGAGCGAGCGCCAGCGAGCGAATCACCGGGATCATCCTGCTGGTCATCCGCGAGGCACGAGCGGAGGAACCACATGAGCGGGAATCCGAACCTGCAGGTCCCGGACCAGGCGGAACGCGCCACTATGTCCCGGGAGGAGCTCGGCAATCTCGGGATGGCGCTCGACGGCGTCGAGTTGGCCGAGTACGGCGAGCGGTACGTCCCCGGGTCGCCTGCGGACAAGCGTGCCGAGCGTCAGGTGGCGCGCTGGTTCCTGCTCGCGGGCCTGTTCGCGTTTGTTTTCATCGTGGCCTTCATCTGGTGGCCCCACGAATGGCAACCTGCGTCGTCCAGTGGCCAGCTGTCGTACGCGCTGTACACCCCGATCATCGGAGCCACGCTCGGCGCGACAATCCTGTTCTTCGGCATTGGTGTCGTCGCACTAGCGAAAAAGATCATGCCGCACGAGGTGGCAATTCAACAGCGGCACATCGGGATGTCCGATCCGATTGACCGGCAGACGCTGGCAGCTCAGGTCCTCGACACCGGCGACAAGGCGGGGATCAAGCGGCGCGGAATTCTCAAGGGCTCGTTGCTGCTGGCGGGCGGCGGCCTCGGCTTGGCCGCCGTCGTCCCGGTGCTCGGTGGGTTCATCAAGAGCCCGTGGGCTGAGGGTGACAAGTCGCCGCTGTGGGTCACTCCATGGGCGCCGGCGGCCGACGGCACCAAGGTGCGGTTGGTCCAGATCGACGGCACCCCGATCCGCCCGTCGGACCTGGAAGCCGGGTCGATGTCCACGGTGTTCCCCGGCGTCGAAGGTGGCGCGAAGGCGTCCGACGCCGCGGTGATGCTGTTCCGACTACGAGCCGATTCCGAGGTTCGCATCCGGACCGGTCAGCAGGGCTTCCAGTTTGGCGACTATTACGCCTACTCCAAGATCTGCACCCACGTCGGCTGCCCGGTCTCGCTGTACGAGCAGCAGACTGGCCGAGTGCTGTGCCCGTGCCACCAATCACAATTCAACGTCTACGAAGGTGCGTTCCCGGTGTTCGGGCCCGCGACCAGGCCACTCCCCCAGCTCCCCATCGAGCTGGATAATGAGGGGTACTTCGTGGCTACCAGAGATTTCGTCGAAGCTGTCGGTCCCGGTTTCTGGGAGAACGGTAAATATCCCGCATGGAGTTCCGAGCCCAAGGAGGCATCCGGATGAGCCGCCTCACCACTTCCACCAAGGCAACGGCAGGGCCGTCGCTGGTGCAAAAGACGCTGAACGAGGCCGATATCCGCTATCACGGAGCCCGGCCGCTACGTACAGCGCTGAACAAGGTCTTCCCCAGTCATTGGTCTTTCATGCTGGGTGAGGCTGCGTTGTACTCGTTCGTCGTGTTGCTTCTCTCCGGTGTGTATCTGACGTTGTTTTTCGACCCCTCGATGGCCGAAACGGTCTACACCGGCGTGTACGAGAAGCTCCGTGGCGTCCCGATGTCGATGGCGTACGCCTCGACGCTCGACATCTCGTTCGAAGTCCGCGGCGGCCTGCTGATTCGGCAGATTCACCATTGGGCGGCGTTGCTGTTCATCTTCTCGATGCTGCTGCACATGATGCGGGTGTTCTTCACCGGCGGGTTCCGCAAGCCACGCGAGGCGAACTGGATCATCGGCGTGCTGCTGCTGGTGCTCGGGATGGCCGAGGGTTTCCTTGGGTATTCACTGCCCGACGACCTGCTGTCCGGCACCGGCCTGCGGGCGGTCAGCGCGTTCATTTTGTCGATACCGGTGATCGGTACTTGGACACACTGGGCGGTGTTCGGTGGCGACTACCCCGGCGAGATCATCATTCCGCGCTTCTACTCGCTGCACATCCTGCTGATCCCCGGCGTCATCCTTGCCCTGATCGGTGTGCACATCGCGCTCGTGTGGTTCCAGAAGCACACCCAGTTCCCGGCGCCAAAGGCCACCGAGGAGAACGTCGTCGGCCTACGCGTGCTGCCGTCGTTCGCGGCGAAAGGCGGCGGCTTCTTCGCCGTGGTATTCGGGATCATCATCATGATGGCGGGCCTGTTCCAGATCAATCCGATCTGGAATCTCGGACCGTACAACCCGTCCCAGGTCTCGGCGGGTGTCCAACCCGACTTCTACATGGGCTTCCTCGACGGCATGGTGCGCATCTGGCCCGCGTGGGAGGTGCGTAACATTTTCGGGCACTACATGATCCCGGCGGTGTTCTTCCCCTCGATCCTGGGGGCAACGGTGCTGATGATGATCGTGATCGGCTACCCGTGGATCGAGAAGGCGTTCACCAAGGACAGCGCCATGCACAACCTGCTGCAGCGTCCGCGGGACGTGCCGGTTCGTACCGCCCTTGGTGTCGCGTTCATGACCTTCTACATCGTGAACCTGATCAACGGCGCAAATGACCTTTTTGCTTTCAAGCTGGACATCTCGCTCAACGTCATGACGTGGGTTGGCCGGATCGGTTCGATCTTGGGCCCCGTCTTGGCCTACGTCATCACCTACCGGCTCTGCCTTGGTCTGCAGCATTCGGATCGAGCCGTTCTTGAGCACGGCATCGAAACGGGCGTGATCAAGCGGCTGCCCAGCGGTGAATTCATCGAGGTCCACCAGCCGCTTGGCCCGGTCGACGGTCATGGACACCCGCTCCCACTGGCCTATCAGGGAGCCCCGGTGCCCAAGCGAATGAATCAGCTGGGTTCCGCCGGCATCGCAGTCCCCGGTCTGCTGCTGCCAGCCAACGACACCGGTCACCTGGCCTACGAGGACGAACTGCACCCGGTTCCAGAAATCGAGGCTGCCACCAAGAATTGATCGTCGATCCACCGGTCTGCTCAACGCCCCCGCCGACTTTCGGCGGGGGCCTTGTGTTTCTCCGAGCGATGTCTCCTCCGACGATCGGGGAATGGCCGGATGGCGAGCCTGGTTGCCCGGCCCCCCGCCACCGAGCAGGACCCGAGGGACTCCGAGGAGTACGGCCGCGACCTCGCCGATTCGTCAGGATGTCCGCGGATCGACACCCCTGGGAGATGCTTCAACGGGCCGGGCCGCGGCGAGTTACCTGTACGACCACGGTCAATGGATCTCGACCTGCGTCGACCGCTCAGTCCTGAATGTCGGCGGTCGGACCTGCCGATCCCGCGCTGGACCTGGTCGGAGGCTGGCACATGACGGCAGACGGCCCACGCAAGGTATTCATTCCGCCGCAACCTGGGCCCTACGATGCCGAGTGGCCTCTCGGGCACGGGGTGGGCCGTTCGAGCAGGCCCTGGGGGCCGTCTGGGACTACGCAGGTAGCAAGGCGGGGATGAGCACCAAGGGTCCGCGCCCGCTGGACCGAATTGCGCGCTCCTGCCGCCGACGGCGCGGAGCCGGCTGGAAACCGACTACTCGGGAACGCACTTAGAACTGAACTGAAGCCAGATCAGTGAGCCGGGCGCCGGTGATACTCGTAAATCAGCCCACTCGCGGCCATCAGCAGGAAGCCGATACCGATCACCATCAGCCAGACCAACAGGAAGGCAGTCGCCACTGCGGTCACCGCAGCGCTCGCTGCCACTGCGAACGGCCAGTAGGACCCGGGTGAGAAAAACCCGATATCGCCTGCCCCGTCGGACACCTCGGCATCGTCATTGTCCTCGGGCCGCGGTTCTTCCAGCCGGCGGGACACGAACCGTAGGAACGTCCCGATGATCAGGGTCAGCCCCGCGGTGAGGAACAACGCGGTAACCCCAACCGCCTCGGTCGGCTGCAGAAGCAGGTAGAGTACCGCAGCGACCAGGAAAAATCCGGTCAGCAGCAGGAAGATCCAAGTCTCAACCCGAAGGCCGCCCTTCGCAGCCTCTGGCTTGGGCGCGAGGTCCTGCTCTACTTGCCCACTATGAGATGCCATCAGTTGCCCCCTGCCGAGTCGACCCGGTTGGACTGGGACTTATCGGTTCGGTCCGTGTTGAACGGGTACGTGGTCGTCGCGAGTGGCGCGCACAGGTCACCGCAGCTGGGATCGGCTTCGCCGACAGCGCGCAGCGCATCCGCCGCCGTGTACGCCTGACCGGTGGCCTGGTTGACCGACTGCCGACGCTGCAGGTACGCGGTGTAGATGCTCTCCGGCACCGCCCTGACCTCGAAGTTCATCGCACTGTGGTACGTGCCGCAGAGTTCGGCGCACCGTCCGACGAAAGAGCCGGTGGTGTCGATGGTGTTCTGGAAGACGTTGACCGTCTGGTTTTCCTCGGGGTAGGGAAAGACGTCCCGCTTGAACAAGAAATCGATGGTCCAGAACGAGTGGATAACATCTTTCGACCGCAGTTTGTATTCGATGACCTTGTTCGCCGGGAGCACCAGCAACGGCACCTCAGCACTGCTGCCCACGGTATGCACCTCACCGCCGCCGGGGACGGTGGTGCCCGGGTAGCCGAAGTCCCAGTTCCACTTGAACGCGGTGACCTCGACGGTGACATCGGGGTTGGCCTTGAGATCGAGGGTGTTGTTCTCGGTGACGACAGTGAAGTAAAACAAGCCAAGAACCAGCAGGAACGGCACGACGGTGTAGATGATCTCCAGCGGCAGATTTTCTTTGGTCTGCTTGGGATAGAGCGGGCCGTTCTTCTTCTTGCGGTACACGATGAACGCCCAGAACATCAGGCCCCAGACCCCGACGCCGACCAGCAGCGCGACGATGCCCGCGCCCGACCAGAACTCCTGCATCCGGCGGGCCTGCGGGGTGATGCCTTCGGGCCAGCCGAACCGGGGCAGGTCGGCCATCGAACAGCCGCTCATCAGCACCGAAGCCAGGCCGAGCAATCCGGCGAGCACAATCCGCCGTCTCGCGCGAGACCGTGTCACGTGCGCCCTTCCTCTCGCCTGCCCACCAGCTGCACTGTCAGGGGAATGCATCGTCTGGGGAAGTCGGGGTGACACCCGCACAGCACGGCGGCCATCCCCTACCTGGCTGAGATTACCTGCCCGCCTGCCGGATCACCCGCCGGGGACCCTGCGAGTTCTACAACATGTCGATCTCGGCCGGCGAACACCCGCCCAGCCGACTTGGCGAGCCAATGGCCGGTCATTCGGGACGCAGCGACGATACTGACGTCCGGCCGCCACTGGCGTCCGAGTGTGAACCGGCTACCCAGCTGAGCGGGGCCGGCGGGATGACCGTTCGGAGATCGGCCGGACGGCTGAGGGAGAGGCACGGCGGTGTGCGGACTGATGGGCTTTGTCTCGGCGACGGGGCAAGCGGATGCGCAGGTGGCCGCGATCGCGGCGGGCATGCTCTGCGCCCGGCACCGCGGGCCGGACGACGTCGGCACCTGGCACGACGACGACGTGGTGTTCGGGTTCAACCGGCTATCGATCATCGACATCGAGCACTCACATCAGCCGTTGCGCTGGGGACCGCCGGACGCGCCCGAGCGGTACGCGCTGGTGTTCAACGGCGAGATCTACAACTACCTGGAGCTGCGGGCCGAACTGACCGCCGATCATGGCGCGCAGTTCCACACCGAGGGTGACGGCGAGGCGATCGTCGCGGCGTACCACCATTGGGGTCCGGCCGCGGTGGGCCGGTTGCGGGGGATGTTCGCGTTCCTGATCTGGGACACCCAGGACCGGGTGCTCTTCGCGGCCCGCGACCCGTTCGGCATCAAGCCGCTGTTCCTGGCCCGAACCCCCGCCGGCATCGCTTTCTCCTCCGAGGCCAAGGGCCTGCGCGAACTGACCGGCCCGGCGAGTGTGAATGTGCCCGCGCTGCAGCACTACCTGGTGCTGCAGTACGTCCCGGAGCCGGCCACGATGGACCCGGCGATCGGCAAGGTCGAGTCCGGCACCTTCGTCACGGTACGACCCGGACACCCGATGAAGACCACCCGGTACTTCCACCCCACCTTCACCGCGCTGCCGGTCTCCTCGGATGCGCAGCGGACTGCGCTGTACCGGCGGATCGCGGACGTCATGGACGACTCGGTCGCCAAACACATGCGTGCCGACGTCACCGTCGGGTCGTTCCTGTCCGGCGGCATCGACTCCACGGCCATCGCGGCGTTGGCCAAGCGCTACAACCCTGACCTGATGACGTTCACCACGGGTTTCGAGCGGGAGGGTTTCTCGGAGATCGACGTGGCCGCAGAGTCTGCCGCAGCGATCGGGGTGCGACACGTCATCCGGACGGTCTCCGAGCAGGAGCTGACCCAGACCCTGCCGCTGATCATCTGGTATCTGGACGACCCGGTTGCCGATGCCGCGCTGGTGCCGCTGTACTTCGTGGCCAACGAGGCTCGTAAGCACGTCAAGGTGGTGCTGTCCGGGGAAGGTGCCGACGAGTTGTTCGGCGGGTACAACATCTACCGCGAGCCCTCCAGCCTCCGCGGCATCACCTCGCTCCCGGGTGGGCTGCGCAAGGGTCTCGCCGCGGTCGGCCGGGCCCTGCCGCAGGGCTTCCGCGGCCAGGACATGCTGCGCCGCGGCTCGCTGGACCTTCCGGACAGGTACTACGGGAACGCCCGCATCTTCCGCGAGGAACAGCTGGCGGGCCTGCTCCGCACCTACGACCCGGCCCGCTCGTTCCGCGACATCACCGACCCGGTGTACGCGCTGAGCACCGAAAGTGACCCGATCGCCCGGATGCAGCACGTCGATCTGTTCACCTGGCTCCGCGGCGACATTCTGGTGAAGGCCGACAAGATGACCATGGCCAACTCGCTGGAACTGCGGGTGCCGTTCCTGGACACCGAGGTGTTCGAGGTGGCCCGGACCATCCCACCCGGGGAAAAGGTGACACCTCAGACCACCAAGCTCGCACTCCGCCGGGCGATGGAGCTGATCGTGCCGCCGCACGTGCTGAACCGGCGCAAGCTCGGCTTCCCGGTCCCTATCCGGCACTACCTGGCCGGCGATTCCTACGAGTGGGCCCGCTCCATCATTACCTCGGCTCAGACCGAGGAGTATCTGGACCCGGCCGCGGTGCTGGCCATGTTGGACGCGCACCGGGCCGGCGACGCAGACCATTCACGGCGGATCTGGACGATTCTGGTCTTCCAGCTCTGGCACGAGATCTTCGTCACCGGTGCCATCACCCCGGAGATCCCGGAGCCGGTGTACCCGGTCAGGCTGTAATAGCCGACCGCTGCGAATCGGGGTCACGGTCGACCCAGCCAACCGCGCGGGCGATCTCAGCCGCCGCATCCTCACCGTAGGCGTCGGCCAGCCTGACCCGGGCGACGTCGGGATCGAGCTGATATTCCTGGGTACCGACGGTTTCCAGGGTCAGGGTGGCCATCAACGAGCCCAGCTGCGCGGACCGATCCATCGCCAGATCCCGCTCCCGGCCGGCCAGGAAACCGGCCCGGAACGCGTCGCCGACCCCGGTCGGATCGACTTTGGACTTCTCCGGCAACGCCGCCACGGTCAACCGGCTGCCGTCGGCGGCGACGATCTCCACGCCCTTGGAGCCCAGGGTGGTCACCCGGTGCCCGATGACCTTGCCGATCTGTTCGCTGCTCCAGCCGGTCTTGGAGCACAACAGGCCGAGCTCGTAGTCGTTGGTGAAGAGCAGGTCCGCGCCGGTGATCAGGGTTTCGACGGCGGCGCCGTCCATCCTGGCCAGCTGCTGGGACGGGTCGGCGGCGAACCGGTAACCGCGGTCCCGGCACTCCTGCGAATGCCGAACCATCGCGTCCGGGTCGTCGGCGGCGATGACCACCAGGTCCAGGCCGCCGTAGGCCCGGGCAATGGGCTCGATCTTGATCTCCCGGGCCCGGGCCATCGCGCCGGCGTAGAAGGAGGCAATTTGGTTCATGTCGTTGTCGGTGGTGCAGACGAACCGTGCCGTCTGTACGTCGTCGCACAGATGGACCATCGTGCAGTCGACGCCGTGCCGGGTCAGCCAGCTGTCGTAGTCGGCGAAATCAGCGCCGGCCGCGCCTACCAGGATCGGGTTCAGGCCCAGCATCGCCATCCCGAAGCAGATGTTGGGAGCGACCCCACCGCGGCGCACCACCAGGTCGTCCACCAGGAACGACAGCGACACCCGGTGCAGCTGGTCCGGTAGCAGCGAATCCTGGAACCGGCCCGGGAAATGCATCAGGTGGTCGGTGGCAATGGAGCCGCTAATCGCGATGGGCATAGGTGCTCCTGCAACTGGGATTCGCTTGCGCCGTTCCAGGCGGTCGGGCCGGGACACACCCTACCGGGCCTGGGCGCCCAGGCCCGGACACCGAAGAACCCCCGGCGGTTCACCGGGGGTTCTTCGGTCGTCACGTCATGCCAGTGCAGTCACCAGGACAAATCAGCGCGGCGATCGGTCAGTGGAACGAGTCCCCGCAGGCGCACGAGTTCTGCGCGTTCGGGTTGTCAATGGTGAACCCCTGCTTTTCGATGGTGTCGACGAAGTCGATCACCGCGCCGTCCAGGTAGGGCTTGGACATCCGGTCGACGGCAAGTCCGATCCCTTCGAAGGTAACCAGGGCGTCCCCGTCCAGGGTCCGGTCGTCGAAGAACAGTTCGTACCGCAGACCGGAGCAGCCACCGGGCTGCACCGCAATCCTCAGCACCATCTCGCCGCTGCCGTCACGCTCGAGAAGCGCCTTGGCCTTTGCAGCCGCAGATTCGGACAACGTGACGCCGTGGGCGGGTGCGGCGACGGGGGCCTGCACCTCGGTGCGGCCGGCGGTGTCGGCAACGGTCATCTGTACTCCCTGAGTCGAAACGAATGAGGATCGGCGCCGGCCCGAGGCCGGCACTGCACACCTACGCTCATGATGATGCCACGCGCACGCGCTCGAACCGGTGGAGATCGCGCCTGACGTGACGAGAAACGTCGGTTTGAGGCGGGCTATTCCCCGGCGGCACCCGGGACCGGCCCCGGCGCCGGCGCATTCCTGCCGAGCGACGAGCGACCGTGGGGGCGACCGGGTGCGGGTCAACTAGGCTGCCAGGTGTGAATTTCCTGCGCCGCAAACCCGCCGACGGCACCGATCGCCCCCCGGCCGCAGGCAGCTCGCCCGCGACGATCGGCCCGGCCGAGGCCCAGCCGACCGTCGGCAAGGGGCGCCCGACGCCCAAGCGCCGGGAGGCGGAGGGCCGGCGCGGACCCGTGGCACCGCCGCCCAAGACCCAGCGAGAAGCGATGAAACGCTCTCGGGAGCACACCAAGAGCCTCACCAAGGAAGAGCGCCGCGCCGTCGCCCGCGGCAACCGCGAAAAGATGATGGCCGGCGACGACAAATATCTGCTGCCCCGGGATCGGGGAAAGATTCGGGCGTACGTCCGCGACCTCGTGGACAGCCGGCGCAACCTGGCGGGCCTACTGCTGCCGCTCGCCGTGCTCTCCTTTGCCACCGTACTGATTCAGGTTCCGGCCATTCAGCAGTACAGCCCGCTGGTTCTCCTTGCGATCATCGCCGCCGCCGCCGCCGACTCCGTGATTTTTGGCCGTCAGCTCAGCCGCAAGGTGTCGCGTCGGTTCCCGGACGGCGATGGGACGACCATGTCGCACAAGGGTTCTGCCCTGGGGTTCTATGCCTTCAACCGCGCCCTTCTCCCCCGCCGCTGGCGGGTGCCAAAACCACGGGTGGGGCCCAAGGACACTGTCGACTGAGGGGCCGGTTCTCACGGTGCAGGACGATCTTCAGCGGGCCGCCGCGGCGAACGCGGATGCGGTGCTACGGCGATTCTTCGGCGCCGACGGCCGGCTGACCACCATCCCTGCCAAACAGTCGCGGCAATTGGCGGTGTACGACCTGATCGCTCAGCGGTTCGTTCCAGGAGTGCGGTACACCGAGATCGAGGTCAACCGCGAGCTGATGGCGCTCTACGACGACTACGTGTCCCTGCGTCGAGGCCTGGTCGATTTCGGACTGCTCGACCGGGCCGACGGCCGCTACTGGCGTAGCGGTGGGACGGTGCCAATCGGTGGGACGGTGCCCATCGGTGGAACGGTGCCAATCGGTGGGACGGTGCCCATCGGGGAGCCGCAGCCAGCGAGCCCGGCGCCGTCCATCGGCCGAGGGGCTGGCGCTGTGTCGGCCCGGGGCGCCGCGCGCCGCGAGGGGATCCTGACCGCAGCTGCGGTGTTGTTCGCCGAGCGCGGCTACGCGGCGGTGGGGATGGACGACATCGGCTCGGCGGCCGGCGTCACCGGCCCCGCCATCTATCGGCATTTCGGCGCCAAGGCGAGCGTGCTGGCGGCCGTGTTCGACCGGGTCATCGACGCGGTCGATCCTCATGCCGCTGACCTGACCGATGCCGTATCCCCCGCTGCCGTATCCCCCGTTGCCGTATCCCCCGCTGAGTCGATCGCGCTGAACCCGGGCGGCGCCGCCGACCGGTTGCGCGGGATGGTCGCCGACTACGCCGACGCCGTCGCCGGCCGCCGCGGTCTGATGGCGGTGTTCCTGCGCGAGGTCCATCACCTGCCGCCTGCGGACCGTGATCAGTTGGTCCAGCGGCAGCGGCGGCTTGTCGGTCGCTGGCGGGTACTGCTGTCGCGGGTGCACCCGGACTGGGACGATGAGCAGGTCCGGACCGCGGTGCACGGCGCCTTCGGGTTGCTCAACACCGTCGGAACGTTCCACTCCCCCCTCGACGACCGGGACCTGGCGAGGATCCTGGCGGAGCTCGCCGGGTCGGCGTTGCAGCTGGACCCACCCAGCTGAGGTCAAGCGCGGCCGTGGTGCAATCGATGGATGACCGACCAAGGGGCCCCGTGGCAGCCCGCGCGACCTGCACCCACCGGTGGGCAGTACTACGGTCCGCCACCTGGGTACCAGCCGTACCCACCGGCAGCGGGCAGTACTGGATCCCCCGCACCCGGTCCCGGAGGCTGGCCCGGGTACCCGCCGGGCGCCCCGGAATGGCCCCAGAACGGGCCGGCGGGAGCGCCGGCGGGAGCACCCCGAACTGCGCCGCGCCGTCGCGGTCCGCTGCTGGCCGGGGCCGGGATCGGACTGGTGGTGGCCGCCGTCGCCGTCGGGATCCTGCTGGTCACCGGCCTGCTGGGCTGGCACCCGGCGCGCACCGACGACCGTCCGATCGCCCTGCCCGCGACGGTCAATGATCTGCAGGACTACGGCCAGGCCGCCCGCGCGGCGGGCGGGTCGAAGGCCGAAAGTTCGGTCCAGCGGGGCGAGCGGGTTGCGCAGAACACCCTGGCCGCGTTGCAACGGTCACATGGCGGTGCCGGCGTGGGGACCCGCGTGTACGCATCCCCCGACCTGGGGATCACCGTGATCGCGATGGCGGTCCGCAGTTCCAGCCCAACGCTGGAGGTGCTGCCCGCCGAGGACGCCGACAGCCTTGGCCTGGCAGCGCCGACGCAGGAAATCAAGACCGTCGGGGACGTCCGCTGCCTCGTCCGGAATCCGACCACCCCCCAGGGTCAGGAGCTCGACCCCCGACAGGTGACGGTCGTGACCTGCCAGCGCACCAACGACACCCTCACCGTTGCGATGGCCGGAAATTTCTCCGGCGTCCCCGTCGACCAGGCGGCCGGGTGGACCGACACGGTGTTCGACGCGGTGAACGGCTCCTGACCCCGACTACAGCGTCAGGTACCGCTTGAGCTCCTGCGGCGTCACCTGGCGGCGGTAGGCCTCCCATTCCGCCCGCTTGTTGCGGAGGAAGAAGTCGAAGACGTGCTCGCCCAACGCTTCTGCGACCAATTCGGAGCCCTCCATGACCGATAGCGCCGTTTCCAGCGACGTCGGCAGCTTCTGGTAGCCCATGGCCCGTCGTTCCACCTCTGACAGCGACCAGACGTTGTCCTCGGCCGGCGCGGGCAGTTCGTACTCCTCGCGGATGCCCTTCAGTCCCGCGGCAATGACCACCGTGTACATCAGGTACGGGTTGCACGCAGAGTCCGGAAGCCGGAACTCCAGCCGCTGGCTGGAGGCCTTGCCCGGTGAATAGTTCGGCACCCGGATCAGCGCCGACCGGTTAGCGGTGCCCCAGGACGCGGTGGTCGGGGCCTCATCCCCGACTACCAGCCGTTTGTAGGAGTTCACCCACTGACAGGAGACGGCGGTGATCTCCGGTGCGTGCTTGATCACGCCGGCCAGGAACGCCTTGCCAGTGGTCGACAGCTGATACTCGTCCTCCGGGTCGTGGAAGGCGTTGGTCTCCCCGTCGAACAGTGAGAAGTGGGTGTGCATGGCCGATCCCGGCTGCTCGACGAACGGCTTGGGCATGAAGGTGGCCCGCACCCCTTGGGTGAGGGCGACTTCCTTCACCACGTAGCGGAACGACATGATGTTGTCGGCCATGGTCAGCGCGTCCGCGTACCGCAGGTCGATCTCCTGCTGCCCGGGGGCGCCCTCGTGATGGGAGAACTCGACCGAGATGCCCATCGCCTCCAGGGTTTCGATGGCCCGGCGCCGGAAGTGCGGGGCGGCGTCGTGGGAGGCCTGGTCGAAGAACCCACCCTGGTCGGCGGGCTCGGGTACCGACCCGTCGTCGGGCAGGTTCTTCAACAGGAAGAACTCGATCTCCGGGTGCACGTAACAGGTGAAACCCATGGACGCGGCGTCGCCCATCGCCCGCCGCAACACGTGCCGCGGGTCGGCCCAGGACGGCGACCCGTCGGGCATGGTGATGTCGCAGAACATCCGCGCCGAATAGACCCGGCCGCCATCGGCCTCCCACGGCAACACCTGGAAGGTCGCAGGGTCGGGACGGGCAACCATGTCCGACTCGTACACCCGGGCGAAGCCCTCGATGGCCGATCCATCGAACCCGATCCCCTCGCTGAATGCGCCCTCCAGCTCCGCCGGTGCGACGGCGACTGACTTCAGAAAGCCCAGTACGTCGGTGAACCACAGGCGGACAAAACGAATGTCACGTTCTTCGAGGGTGCGCAGGACAAACTGCTGCTGACGGTCCATGAGCACACCTTATGTAGCGGCTGTTTCGCCGGTGTTGCCGCACCGGCCCAAGACAACCGCCCCGCGCGATGACGTACCGTGACCGGATGCCGACTTTCGAGGTCGCGGTCCCGGCCGGCACTCCCGACCGGACGGACCCCCAGTCCCGGATTGCCGGCGGGTCCGGAAGCCGGGTTCCGTCGCCGGTTGACCAGTTTCCCGAGGTCGGGACCGGGGACCTCGGCCAGCCCACCTCAGCCGACCGGGACGAAAGCCACCAAGCGGTGCAGGCTCCGCGAGGCCCGGCAGCACAGGACACGCTCAGTGATCACACCGCGCCCCTCTCGTCGCCCCCGGACTGCGGGCCACTGGTCACCGCCGAGTCGGTGCTGTTCCGGGTGGACGACGCCGACAAGGAGTTGGACGGCGTTCGGCTCGAGGTCGACTGGATCCTTGGTGACGTCGACCCGGAGTTCAGCTGGGAAGACGGGACCTGGTCCCTGCTGTTGCCCAGGCCACCGGCATGGCGTCTGGAATACCAGCTCACGTTGCGTCGCGGCAGCGATTATGCCTGGACCGTGGACCCCGGCAATTCGCGTCAGGTGCCGAACCCGTTCGGGCCCAAGTCCGAAATCCGGTTCCCGGACTACCGCGAACCGCAATGGCTGTCCATCCTCGACGACGGAACGGCGCAGGACGTTCACACCCCCGCCGGCAGGTTGACCCAGGCGGTTCCCGTTCGACTCTGGTCACCGCGTGGATTGTCCGCCGGGACCCCGGCTCCGCTGTTGGTGGCGCACGACGGGTCGGACCTGGCCGACCGCGGGTCGCTGCTGTCCTGGGCTACCGGGGTCTCGAGGAGCCGGCCGATCCGGGTGGCCCTGCTTGACCCTGTGCACGGCCTTCGAGACGACTGGTACGGGGCCAACCCCGACTACGCCGATCAGCTCGCCGAGGTCGTTCTACCTGCGCTCGCCGGCACGGTCGCCGTCAGCGGGATCATCGGTCTCGGGGCCAGTCTGGGCGGGTTGAGCATGTTGCACCTGCAACGGCGCCATCCAACGGCGGTGACCGCGCTGGCCCTGCAGTCGGGCTCATTCTTTCACTGCGATCTCGACAGCCAGGAGAGGCATTTTCCGCGGTTCCGCCACATCTGCGACGCCGTGGCCGCGATCACCGCCGGGTTCCCACTGAATGAAGCCGAAACAGGCTCTGCCACACCCGTTCCCGGTGTTCCCGTGCCGGTTCTGATGACCTGCGGCAGCATCGAGGAGAACCGGTTCAACAACGAGGCCATGGCCGCGGCGTTGGCCCGGCAGGGGTATCCGGTGACTCTGCGCAGCGTCCCCGACGCGCACACCATGATCGGCTGGCGGGATGCCTGGTTCCCGGCGTTGGACGAGTTGCTCAGAGCACTGCCGTAACGCGGACGGCCGACCGGGACGGCGGCGGGGGTGGCGCGGGCTAGCATCAGCCCGCACCCGCCAGCCCCGCAATCGCCAGCCCCGCACTGCTGTACCAGGAGCGACCCGTGACCCAGACCGAGTACCACCGCATTGCCGCTCCCTCCCTCGGCGGGGAGACCGAGATAGCCGTCCACGGTCATTGGGGCCGACCGGTCATCTGGTTTCCGTCCGAGGGCGGCGTTCCGTGGGACTTCGAGGCGAACGGAATGCTGGACGCGGTCCAGCCTGCCATCGACGACGGCCGGATCACCGTGTTCTGCGTGCCGTCGTTCGACCAGTCGTCGTGGTCGGCGTCCTGGATGCCGTTGACCGACCGGGCTCGCAACCACCGCCGGTATGAGGACTTCCTGATCTGGCAGGTGGTGCCCTTCATCCGGGACAAGATGGGCGGCCGTGATGATGTCGCCACCGCCGGGCCATCTCTTGGGGCGTTTCACGCCGTGTTGGTCGCGCTTCGGCACCCGCACGTCTTCGCCAGGGCGATCGGGTTCTCCGGTAGCTACGACCCGTGGTCGTGGCGGGCGTGGGGCCCGGCCGACGAGGAAACGTACTTCACCAACCCGATGGAGTTCGTCCCCGGCCTGCACGGGGGTCACCTGGACTACCTGCGATCCCGGCTGGCGATCACGCTGGTGGTCGGCAGCGGGATGTGGGAGGACACCACCGGGGCGAACGCCAGCACCCGCGCCCTGGCCGGAGTGCTGGCCGAGAAACAGCTCCCGCACGAGCTTTTCGTCTGGGGGCCCGAATGGCCGCACGACTGGCCGAGTTGGCGAGCTCAGGCGGCCGTGTACCTTTCCGCGCTCGGCTGATGACGGCAGTCGCTGAACCAGCTGACCCCGCGTTGCCGACCCACCCGACCCCGACAAGGATCACCGACATGACCGCGCCGCGACGTGATTCCAGTACCCACCTGATCGGCCTGCTGCTGGGTACCGAGAAGGACTGGCCGATCGCCTTCGAGACCCTCACCCGCAAGCTGGGCCCGATCACCCATCGCGGACTCGATCACCGAATCGAGACCGAGCGGATGACCATCGAGCCGTTCGACCTCCGGGCGCCGGTCCGCCAGGACGTCGTCATCGACCGATTGGCGTGGTGGTACTACCACCCCCGGGAGTGGCTGAAGAAGGCCGCGCTGGTCAACGACACCTATCTGATCAACAACCCGTTCACGTTCCAGGCCATGGAGAAACACTCGGCCTACTGCGCCATGATCCGGCTCGGCTTCGAGATCCCGGAGACCGTGCTGGTGCCGTACAAGAACCCGTTGGACCACGAGAAGTGGGCGTACACGGCGGAGTCGTACAACCTGCCGTTCGACTTGGACGAGGTCGCGTCCCGGGTCGGCTACCCGATGTTCATGAAGCCGTTCGACGGCGGCGCCTGGCGGGGGGTCTCCCGGGTCGACAACGTCGCCGCCCTGCACCGCGCGTACGACGAGTCCGGGCAGATGCTGATGCACCTGCAGGCCGCCGCGGACTACGACTCCTTCGCCCGGTCACTGACGATCGGACCCGAAACGAAGATCATGCGGTTCCGGCCGGAGTTGCCGATGCACGACCGTTACCAGGTGGCCCACAATTTCCTGCCGCCCGAGGCGGGCATGGAAATTCTGACCCTGTCCCGGACCATCAACGCCTTCTTCCGGTGGGAGTTCAACTCCTGCGAATCGCTGGTCACCGGCACCACGGTGCGGCCGATCGACTACGCCAACGCCTGCCCCGACATTGCCATCACGTCACTGCACTACTACTTCCCCTGGGCGATCACCCAACTGGTGTCGTGGTCGATGTTCTGTGCGGTGACGGGCCGCAAGCCGGCCATCGATACCAACACCAGGGCCTGGTTCGACGTGGCGGACGACCCGGAATTGAGCTGGTCGGACAAGCTTGGGCGGTACGCCTTGATGGCCGACCAGTATTTCGAGGCCGAGAGCTATCGGGAGTTCTGCTCCACTGCATTGGCCTCACTGCCGGAGATCGTCTACGACTGGGTCCGGTCGCCCGAGTTCGATGCGCTGCTCATCGACACCGTCCGCGCCACCTACCCCGCGCACGAGCAGGAGCGCTTCGCAGCCCACTTCCGCGGGTTGCTCGGGCTGTGGGTCGACGATCAGGCCGGCGTGGCGGACTCCGCGGCGAGCTGAGGTCTGGTCGGGCGCCGCGAGGGCTGGCCCTTCCCGGTTATTGGCAGGTGGTGTCCCCGCCCGGGAGCTTCAGGGTGGTCAGGTAGGCCGTGCCGAGATCGTCGACGCAGGAGTTGCCGATGCCCAGGTAGGCGGTGTGGTTGGTGCCGTCGACGGTGAGCAGGGCGGCGCCGAGGGCCTTCGCCAGGTTGACCCCCGCCTGATACGGCGTCGCCGGATCCTTGGTCGTCGAGATGACCAGGATCCTCGGCAGACCATCGACCTTGGGCACGTGCGGGCTCGAGGTGGGCGGCACCGGCCAGAAGTCGCACGGATCCTTGAGCCCCTTCGGCGGGTCCCCGGAGTCCTGGAACGGTGCCGCGGCAGCGTATTTGGCGGCCAGTTGATCAAGGAGCGCCGGGTCGACAGTGCGCGATCCATCAATGCAGCCGATGGCCAGGAACGCGTCCAACGTATTGCTGTACTTCCCGCTGGAATCGCGGCCGTCGTAGGTGTCGGCCAGTCCCATCAATGCTGTGCCATTGCCTTTGGACAGCTCCAGCAACGCGGAATCCAGTGGCTTCCACAGGCTTTCGGCGTACAGAGCCTGACTGGTGCCGGTGTTGGCGTCACTGAAGGTGATCACCCGGCCGTCGGCCAGCCGTAGCGGGGTGTCCAGCAGCGGCCGGACCAGGCCCTGGTAGGCCGCGGTCGCCTTGGACGGATCCGTCCCCAGCGCACACTGTGGCTGCTTGGCGCAATGTGCTGCGTAGTCCTCGAAGGCCTTCTGGAAGCCCTCGCCCTGCCCGACGAGCTCTGCTGCCGGGTCGGCCTGCGGGTCGATCGCTCCGTCTAGGATCATCGCCCGCACGTTGTTCGGGAATTGTTCGGCGTAGGCCGTGCCGATGCTGGTGCCGTACGACCAGCCGATATACGTCAGTTGGGTGTCCCCCAACACCGCCCGCAGCACATCGAGATCCTTTGCCACGTCACGGGTCCCGACATTCGCCAGGAACTTGGCGCCGTCGACGCCCTGTTCCTGCCCGGTCAGCGCCGCGCAGCCCTGGGCGATCTTCTCGGTGGCCGCGTTGGCGGCGTCGATCTCCTCCTGGGTGCGGGTGCGCGAGGTCAACGCCCTGGAGGCATCCCGTTCGGCATCGGTCTGGCAGCGGACGGCGGGCTGGGAAAAGCCGACGCCGCGGGGATCGAATCCAACCAGATCCAGGCTCTTGTTCAGGTCCGACCCGATCCCGTACGCGCCTATGTACGAGGCGTATTCCACTCCGGAACCACCCGGGCCGCCGGGGTTGATCACCACCGACCCGATCCGGTCCGCCGACGACGTCGCGGGTTTCCGCAACACCTTGAGCGTGATGGTGGCGCCCGTCGGGTCGTCATAGGCCAGCGGAACCGTGAGGTCGGCGCATTGCAGCGAGGCGGACTTGTAACTCTTGGTCTCCTCGGACGTGGCCAGCGCGGCGCACGATGCCCAGTCCAGCTTGGCCGAATAGAACTTCTCCAGGCCCGCCGGCACCGCAGCCGAGGACCCGGCCGAGCCTGCAGCGGTGGGCGAACCACCGGCTGCCGAACCCGTGGTCGCGGAGGTGGAGGAGGTGGTGGAAGTAGTCGCTGATGGGCCTGAACCGCTGCTGGACGGCGTCCCGCTGCTCGGCCTCGTGGCACCGGTTGCGGCAACGCCGGAGCCGGCCACCGATGCTGAGCACGCGGTCAGCGCGAGAGCGGCCACCAGCACGGCGGCCACAACGTACCGCCGGGCACGGCGATGATGGGCGGAGGAGCGGCGCTCGGGCCGGGGGTGCGACACGCTCCGATCATGCCATTGCACTCCGACAGCGTTGCCGGGATGGCGTTTCGGGAGCCGTGACCTGGGTCTGCCGGTGCTGAAGCGGCGGACTGTGCGCTCACCGGGTGCAGCAGTCGCCCCCGAGCGGTAGAAACGTCCTCCAAGCCCGCCCTCCCCAGCCTGACCGGTGCTCCAGCGTCGGATTTCGCCCGAACTCGGTGCCGCCCTAATACATTGCCGCCCCAACACGGTGCCACGGAAACACGGTGAAGCCCCTAACTCGGTGCCGCCTGAACACAGTGGTGAGGGCGGACGCGGATCGACCGAACATCGGCGAGGATGGTCCTATGACGACCGGACAGACAACGACCGTGCGCGTGGCGATGGCGCAGATCAATCCCTGCGTCGGAGACCTCGACGGGAACGCGGCGATGATCGTGGCTGCGGTGGCCGACGCTGCCGAGCAACATGCCGAAATCGTCGTGCTGCCCGAAATGGCGCTCACCGGTTACCCGGTGGAGGACCTGGCCATCCGGCCCGCCTTCTGCGCCGCCTCCCGCGCCGCCGTTACCGCCCTGGCCACCGCCCTCGAGGCGGTCGGTCACGGCGAAATTCTCGTCGTGGTCGGCTATCTCGATCGGGACGAGGTCGGCACCCGGGACGCGGCGGCGGCCATCCACCGCGGCCAGGTGATGGCCCGGTTCCACAAGCACCATCTGCCGAACTACGGCGTCTTCGACGAGCAGCGCTGGTTCGCCCCCGGCACCGATACCTCGATTCTGCTGTGGCGGGGGATCCGGATAGGAGTGGTGATCTGCGAGGACATCTGGCGGGACGGCGGGCCGGTAGCCGCGCTGACCGAGGCGGGCATCGACCTGCTGCTGGTGCCCACCGCGTCGCCGTACGAGCAGGACAAGGACGACGTCCGGATGGGTCTGATCCGCCGGCGGGCCATGGAGGTTTCGGCCCCCGTCGTCTATGTCAACATCGTCGGCGGTCAGGACGACCTGGTGTTCGACGGACAGTCCGTGACGGTCGACTCGGCCGGTGACCTGCTCGCCCGGTCCGCCCAGTTCGTTGCCGAGGTGGCGGTGTTCGACCTCGCGGTCGGCGCCGGTGGGCCGGCCGCCCCGGACACGGTCGTCGAGGTGCCACTGGGTCCGTCGCAGGAATCGTCCACGAGTTCCCGCGATGCCAGGGATCGGACCCGGGCCATGGGTTCGGTGCGGTTTGGTGTGCATGAGATCGACCTCGAGGCACCGTCGGGCTCACCCGGTCCCACCCGGCGCCCCCCGCTGCCGCCTGGCATCGCGCCGCAACTGGTCCCGGAGGCCGAGGTCTGGCAGGCCCTGGTGCTGGGCCTGCGGGATTACGCCGAGAAGATCGGTTTCCGGTCGGTCGTGCTGGGTCTGTCCGGCGGCATCGATTCGGCGGTGGTCGCGGCGATCGCGGTCGACGCTCTCGGCGCCGAGCGGGTACATGCGGTGTCGATGCCGTCGGTGTACTCCTCGGAGCATTCCAAGGACGATGCGGCCGAGATGGCCCGCCGGACGGGATTGCACTACCGGGTCGAACCGATCGCCGGGATGGTGGAGGCGTTCACCGGCCAGCTGCAGCTGACCGGGCTGGCGCAGGAGAACGTGCAGGCGAGGTGCCGCGGCGTCACGCTGATGGCGTTGTCGAACCAGGAGGGCCACTTGGTGCTGGCCACCGGGAACAAGACCGAGCTGGCCTGCGGGTACTCGACGATCTACGGTGACGCGGTCGGCGGGTTCGCACCACTGAAGGACGTGTTCAAAACCTGGGTATGGAAGATCGCCGAGTGGCGCAACGCCCACGCCCGCTCGGTCGGCGAAACACCGCCCATCCCGGAGAACTCGATCACCAAGCCGCCGTCCGCCGAACTGCGCCCCGGGCAGCTCGATTCCGACTCCCTACCCGACTACCCCCTGCTGGACAGCATTCTCGACGGTTACGTAGAGGCCGACGTCTCGGCCGACGACTTGGTGAAAGCCGGTTTCGACGCGGCCACCGTGTCCAAGGTGATTCACCTGGTGGACCGTGCGGAATGGAAACGCCGGCAGTACCCGCCGGGGACGAAGATCACCGAGAAGGCGTTCGGCCGGGACCGCCGGGTCCCGATCATCAGCAAGTGGAGCGGTGACTGACATCCCGGTACCACTGAACCGCCCAGCCGGACCGAGCCGGTTCTACGACGTGGCGACCGGTGATGAGCTGCGACTGGTCCTGCAGCCCGTCGGCAGCGAGTTCCGGATCCTGCGGCAGTTCGGGTACCGCGATCCGAGGTACCGGGAGCCGTTCGTCATCCCTCGCGACGTGGCGGGGTTCCGCACCGACCTGGCCTCGATCCCGTGGTTCTTCGCCTGGTTGATCCCGGGACTGGGCACCCACCTGCCGGCGATCCTGGTGCACGACGGACTGGTCCCGGAAGCCGGAGGTGCGCCGGAGTACGACGGGCCGCCGGTTGACCGGGAGGAGGCGGACCGGATCCTGCGGGACGCGTTGGGCGCGTTGGGGACTCCGATGATCAGGCGCTGGCTGATCTGGACCGGGGCGAGCATCGCCACCGCCGTGGGCACCCTGCGTCCGAGGTGGTACTGGCCCGCGGTGGTGATCGGAACTTTGGTGGTCATCGGCGTTCTCGGGGTGCTGGCCACGCTCGACCTGTTCGATATCTGGAATGTGCTGCCCTGGATGGGTGACCGGCCGTTCCTTAACGAACTCGGCCTGGGCGCGATGTTCGCGGTGCTGATCCCGCTGGCCCTCTCGGTGTGCTGGCTGCGGCTCTGGCGGGCCGGCGCCATCGCGGGCGTCGCGTTGGCGTTCCTGCTGCATGTCACGGCAGCCGTCATGATCGTGTACGGCGTCTACTGGGTCGCCGAGCGGCTGGTGTCCGGGCCGGAGGGCACCACGCCCGATATCAGCCGGAGCCTGAACCGGGTCAGCGGGATCACCGACCGGCGGTAGCCGGCCCTACCGGCACCGACCGGCCCTACCGGCACCGGCGACTGCACCCGACTCACCCGATGCGGTCAGCGCGTTCGTTCGCCAGCACCGCGGGTGCCACCTGAACGGACTGCCGTCGTGCCCGGGCCTCGTGCAGCGACAATCCCGCAACCGAGGCCACGACCAGCGCTCCGCCCGCCCACTGGCCGGCCGCAAGGTGGGCGTTCAGGAAGATCACACCCACGACCGCGGCCGTCAACGGGTAGGCCAATTCCGCCAGTGTGGCCCGGGACGCGGCGGTGCGCCGGAGCCCGGTGTAGTAGAGCCACATCGCCAGCAGGCCGGGAATCAACGCCAACCCGATCACCGCGGCCGTGCCCGACAGGTCGGGCACCCACAGCGGGGACCCGGTGATCATGACGATGATCAAGGCCGCAGGCAGGCCGATCAGGAACCGCAGGGTGGTCAGCTCCACCGCGGTCAGCCTGGTCGCGACCAACCGACCCAGTACCGTCCCGGCTGCCCACAGGGTTGCCGCACCCAGGGCCAGGAAGGCCACCGCCGCCTGGTCGACCCCCACGTGCAGTGGGTCGGGGAAGGTCAGTAGCCAGGCACCGATCAGGGCCGGGACCGCGAACCACGCGAAGGACGGCCGCAGCCGCTCGCGCAGCAGCACCGCGGCCCCCAGGATGGCCAGGACCGGTTGGAACTTCTGGATCACCGCCGGGGTCACCGGGTCGCCGAACCGGAAGGACATGGTGAACAAGGTGGTGGCAAGGGCGGAGGCCCCCGCCCCGATCCCGATGACGGCGAGCTTGCCCTGGCCATCGAGTCGCCGGAACGCCCGCACCGCACGGGGCACGAACGGCGACATGGCCAGCACCAGCACCACATGCTCGGCGAGGACGATCGTCGACGCCGGGATGGATCGGGCCAGCGGCAACCGGAGCAGGGCATCGGTTCCCCACAGTGCGGCGGCCAGCGCCACCACCCAGGTCAGGTCACCGGGCGATGGCGTGCGACGGGGATTCACCTGGCTACTAGCGCGATCAGCTGTCCCGCCATTCCCGATCTTGGGCATTCTTGCGTTCCTCACGTTCCCGAATCGTCTGCAAGGCGTTCGCCGCCTCATCGGCGGACGGGAATGGCCCGAGCAGGTCCTTGGCCTTGCTCTCGCCTTCGCGCTCCACCTTGCCGGTGGTGATGTTGTAGAAGTAGGCCGTGTGCTGGCCGATCTCGTCTCCCATGGCAGCAGCGTGCCACCTCGGTCGGGTCGGCGCACAACCGGGCAGACCATGCGCCCACCCGGCTGGTGACTCGGCGCCCGCGACCTCTGCGACGGTCAACCAGTGCCGACGGTGTCAGCCCGCGCGACGACGTCAGCCGCCCTCCGCAGCCGGTGATGGCTGCCGAGCAGGCGCGGCCCCATTGCCGGTCAGGACGGGCTCCACCACGAACCGGTGGGTGGCCGGGTCGGCCGACACCAGCCGGACGGTGATCACCGATCCCTCCGCCAGTCCGGCCGGCGCGCAGTACGCCCGGACCGGCGGCTCGTGCAGGATCACCACGGCCCGTTGCCGTTCGGTGTCGATCTGCAGCACAGTTGCCGGGAACGACTCCCCCTCCCGGCCGTGCAGGACGAACACCGACACCGCACCCGTGCAGGCCTTGGTCAGCTCGGAGGCCTTGCGGTCGGCCGCAGCCATCACCTTGGGCAGTTCCGGCAGCGCGGTGCGGGCCCACTGCGGCACCGGCACCGCGGCGTGCAGCGCCAGGCAGACCTCGGTGGCATACCGGTCGGCCAGCCGCCGCAACGGGGCCGTGACGTGGGCGTACGGCGCGCCTACTCCGCCATGCTCGCGGCGTTCCGGCGGCGCCCCGTCGAACGGGGTGTACCCGGCGCCGCGGAGCAACCGCACCGCGTCCTCGAGGAACGCCGCGTCCCGTGGTCGCGACCCGTCGAGTCCGGCGATCACGTCGCCGGCGGACATCGATTCGGGCCACGGGATACCCAGGTTCGCGGTGCTCTGGCGGAGCGCCCTGACCTGGGCGGCGGTCGGTGCCGGCAACGTGCGCAGCAGCCCGATCCCGCCCTCGAGCATGATCGACGCGGCGCACATTCCGGTCAGCAGACTGATCTCCGCGTTGTACTGCTCCACCGGCAGGATCGCCCGCAGTTCCAGGGTCCAGTGCCCGTCGGGTCCCCGGACGATCTCGGCGTCGGGAATGTTGAGCGTGATCGCGTGCCGTTCCCGGGATCGTTCCTGGCGCAGCCGGCCGATCTCGGGCAGCAGCGCAATCGACGGGTGCAACGTGCCCGCGTCGGCGTCGGCCTGGACAGCCGGATAGTCCAGCTTGGCGACCGAGGTGATCATCACCCGCTGGACGTCGACGTCGACCGGTTCGGCGCGGGCGTCCAGCCGGATGCTCCACAGCACGGCCGGCGTTTCCCGGTCCGGCAGCAGGCTGGCCGCTCCCTCGGACAGTTCCACCGGGTGCAGCGGGGTGTTCCGGTCCGGGCTGTACAGCGTCGAACCACGACGCCAGGTCTCGTCGGCCAGCGCACCCTGCGGCGCGACGAACGAAGCGACGTCCGCGATCGCGTACCGGACCACATAGCCATCACCGTCACGGGCCAGGTGGACCGCCTGGTCCAGGTCCATCGAGCCGACCGGGTCGACCGTGACGAACGGTTCCGGCACCGACGGACCGGGTCTCGGCGGGTTGGCCGCAACGGCGACCGCCTCGACGACCGCCTCGGCGGGATAGTCCGCGGGGATGTCCAACTCCGCCCGAATGGCGTCGAAGTCGATTGCCGCGGGTGGCGTGCGGATGATCCTGGCCGTCATGCCGCAAGGCTAAATGGTGGGCGCCCTCTGATGCGTTCTTGCGGCGCTGCCAGGGGGGAACTCCGGATGATCACCGCGGTGATCCGGGTCGGACGGGGAACAGGACCACCATGCGCATCGTCATCGTCGGGGCCAGCGGGAACATCGGAACAGCCCTCCTTCGGGCCATCACGACCAACTCCGACCTGGACGGCTCGTGGGAGATCGTCGGCGTCTGCCGCCGGGTACCGCCGCCGGTAGGCCCGTACGCAGCCGTCACCTGGCACAGCATCGACGTCGGAGCCCCGACGGCGGACCGTCGACTGGCGGACGTGTTCCACGGCGCCGACACAGTGGTGAACCTGGCCTGGGGCTTCCAACCGACGCGAGATGCCGCCCTGCTCGAGCGGGTCGGGGTGGGCGGGCTGACCGCGGTGCTGGCCGCCGCCAGGCGGGTCGGGATGTCCCAGGTGGTTCACCTGTCCTCCGTCGGCGCCTACCGGAAGGCCGCGACAGGACAGCCGGTGGACGAGAACTGGCCCACTGACGGCATTCCCAGCTCCGTGTACAGCCGGCACAAGGTCGCCGCCGAGCGGCTGTTGGACCGGTTCGAGAAGGCGCAGCAGGAGTCGTCCGGCTCCCCCGGTGGCCCGGCCGGTCCCGGTGGCCCGGCCGGTCCTGCTGGCCCGACCGGTCCTGCTGCGACGGTCGTCACGCGCTTTCGCCCCGGTCTGGTGATGCAGCGGGACGCGGGCAGCGCGTTGGCGCGATACGGCCTGCCCGGTTACCTACCGGCGCGACTCCTTCGGTGGCTGCCGTTGCTGCCGTTGGATCGGAGCCTGATCATCCCGGTGGTGCACGCAGATGACGTCGCATCGGCCATTGTTGCCGCGATCGACCGGCGGGTGGGTGGCGCGTTCAACCTGGCGGCCGAGC
Source organism: Nakamurella sp. (assembly GCA_965247715.1). Classification (GTDB taxonomy): domain Bacteria; phylum Actinomycetota; class Actinomycetes; order Mycobacteriales; family Nakamurellaceae; genus Nakamurella. The sequence continues at coordinate 273,032 of CBDFHS010000014.1, forward strand.
CGGCGGTGACTGCTGATGCGATCGCGACCGCGCTCGGTGCCCGGCCGGTTCAGGTGCCATTGAGGCTGTTGCGGGCCGCGGTTGCCAGCAGCTGGCGGGCTCGGTTGCAACGAATCGACGAGGGCTGGCTCGACCTCGCCTATGGTGTGCCGCTCCTGGACACCGGCCGGGCCCGGGCCGAACTGGGCTGGCGGCCCAGAGTGGGCGCCACCGAAGCCCTGCAGGAGGCTGTTGATGGGATGGTCGCAGGGGCCAGCACCGCGAGCCCGGTGCTGCGACGTCGGACGATGCGGGGCCAGCTCAGCGACCTATTCCGGTCCGGTCCGATCACCCGGCGGGCGGTGTCCTGACTCGGTTGACTCCCGGTGTCCTGACGGTTGACTCCCGGCGTCCTGACTCGGTTGACTCCCGGCGAGCCGCACCCGACCGGGTGGGCCGGACAACCGCCCGGGCCCACCCGGGCATGGTCACAAAGTGACTCGCTCGTTCTCCCCGCCGTCGTACCGCTCACCGGTGACCTTGGACTTGACGAAGCTGATCACCGACGCGATCCGGCCCCCGGGGGTGTCCCAGTATTCGGCGCTCTCACCATTGAATTTGATCAGCACGACCGACCCGTCCTCCGGGCCCTGCGGCAACCAGGCTTCGACCCAGCCGTTCCAGAGTTCCTTCGCCTTGGCCACGTCGTCGACCACCTCGGCGGTTCCGTGCATCGAGATCCAGGTGTCGTTCGAGGTCAGGGTGACCCCGACCGTCGGGTTGGCCCGGATGTGCGCCACCTTGCGCGAATCGCGTTCGGCGAAGAACCACAGGTCAGCATCCTGCTCGACCTCTTGCTGGGCCATCGGCCTGCTGATCAACTTCCCGTCAGGATCGACCGTCGTCAGCATCGCGATCCGGATGTCCTTGGCCAACTCGGCGACCTTGGCGGCGTTGTCGGCGGGTGTGCTGTGGGCGGCCGGTGTTTCGGTGGGCCCCGGTGTTTCGGTGGGCCCCGGTGTTTCGGTAGGCACAGACTTCTCCTCGTCAGTTTCTTGCGATGCGGGAAAGTGGTGGTCCAGGCGCCGCCACCAGCGCCCACCGAAGATCACTACCCGTTCGGGGACGAGGTCAACCATCACCCAGGTTGGGGGTTGGCTCAGTGCCGACGGATTTGATTCTCCAGGCGGTCGATGAGCGTCTCCAGCGACTCCTCGAACTCATTCGCGCTGTGATCCTGGGAGAGTTCGGGCTCCAGGGCGGTCAGTAACGGGTACCCGCTCAGGTCGGCCGGGTCGGAGGATCCCGGGTCTTCCTCCTCGATCGGGCCGATATCGGCACCCCGTGCCGACACCTCGAGCAGGAGATGACCGAGCAGAAAACTGGAGAATCCCCGGTAGGTCATCACCGCTTCGTGATCGGAAAACCCGCAGGCCTTCAACGTCTCCAGGAATGACTCCATCCACCGCAGGCTCCGCAGCGGCGGCCGGACCCAGGGCGCCGCCGGCGGCCGGGTGGCGATCAACGGGAACACCTCCGGGTGCGCGATGGCGATTCTGCGCACCCCATGGGCGAGCCGTTGCAGGTACTCCTGCCACTGCGGATGGGTGAGGTGAACCTCCGGGTCTCCGTACAACCCGTCGATGACCACCTCCACCACACCGTCCAGCAGTGCCTCCCGGCCAGGGATGTAGTGGTACAAGGCCATGCCCTCGACGCCCAGGTGGGCTCCGAGCCGTCGCATGGTCAGCGCCCGCAAGCCGTGCTGGTCGATCAACTCGACGGCCGCGTCGAGCACCCGGCGACGGTCCAGAGCCTGCCTTCCACCGTCCTCCGACCCGACGTCGGTCGACAGTTGCTGCCGCCGGTCGCCGGTCATCCGGCCTTTTCGGCAGGACGTGGTGCGTCCCGGTTGACCCGGCCGTCACGGCGGTCGCCGTTGTTGAGGTCGGGCAGCCGGCCGGTCGCTATCAATTGCCCGGCGATCGCCGCCAGCTTGATGTTCCCGTCCTGGGAGTACCTGCGCAGCAACGCAAACGACTGATCCGCCGTCAACGAATAGCGTTCCATCAGCATCCCCTGAGCCTGGCCGATGATGTTGCGACCCTGGGCTGCCCTGGTGAGGTGCTCCTGCATCTGGGTGTGGGCAACGGCGACCGACACGTGTGCTGCCAGCAGCCCGGCCAGGTCGAGTTGGGATCTGTCGAACCGGCGTCCCCCGGCCGAATACAGATTGAGCGTCCCAAGTGTGGACGCCGCGTGCAGCGGTACCGAGATCACCGATCCGATGCCGAGGCCGATCGCCACCGGTGACCACCGGGGCCACCGCAGGTCGGCGCACAGGTCGTCGGACGCTTGGGTGTCCGCCGTGCGGGACGCATCCCAACCGGGGCCTTCGCCAAGCTGGAATTGGGTGTCGTCAGCGGCCGCGAGAGAACTGGTGGAGGCGGCGGCGGTTCGGGCCGTTCCGCCTTGCCCGAGTAGCACGACCGAGGCGTGGTCACAGGGACCGTCTGCCACGACGGCCGCCACAACTGTTGCCAGCGCGGCGTCGGGATTACGCTGTGCGATGGCGGACCGCATCGCCTCGGCAGCAGCGTGCATGACCGACGAAAATGTCCCAGCACCGGCCGTCAGCTCTGCCATGAACACCCCCGCTCTATGGATTGCAACGTCAGTTTCTTACGACGTAAACCACCGCAACCCAAGAGTAACCCGGTTCCAGGTCGGACCCAACCCCCACGCCCATAAAAGACAGCCCATAAAAGACAAACAGGGCACCGCTGAGCCGAGTTGGCCCAGCGGTGCCCTGCTGTCGTTCTACGCGGTGCGCTACCCCTGGGTGACACCAGCCGTCACGGCCGGTGAGACATCAGGAATGAACCCGTGTCAGCGGTCGGTGGTGCGGCGGTCCTTGGTGTCGACCGTGGCGTCGTCCATCTCGATCTGCTCCTTACGGACCTCACCGGAGACGGTCTGGGTCTCGGTGACCTGCTCGGTGCCAAGACGCACCCGCTCGACCGGGACAGCCTCGGTGGTGACTACGGGGCGCTCCTCGTGCAGGACCACCTCGTGCTCCTCCTCGGAGATCTCCGCACCCGAGAGAGCGTCGCCACGGTTGGCGTCGGTGATCGGCTCACGCTCGATCCGGACCTCCTCGCGGGTGACCGGAACCTGGACGGTCTGCTGCTCGGTGACCACGTACTTGCGCAGTCGTGCCCGACCCGCCTCGACCTTTTCGGTGCCGACGCGGAGCTGCTCTTCCGACCGGGTCATCGCGTTGTCGGTGTTCGGGCCGGAGGTGTCATGACCTGCGCTCCGCTCGGTACCGACCGAGCGTTCGCGGCCGACATCAGCGACGCCGGCCGCTGCTACTCCAGTGGTGTCACGGTCGGTCGTGGTATCGGTGGTCCGCTGCGTGCCGCCACCGGTTCCCAGGTACCGCTCGTAGTAGGAGTAGAGCGACTCCTGCTCGTCGACGTCGAGGTGGCTGGCGTCGGCCACATCAGGAGCGTCCTTCACCACGTTCTTGTCGTACGGCAGAACCAGGTTGTCACCGTCGAAACTCGAACCCGCGAGCGGTGCGAAGTTCTCTTTCATCCCGAACAGGCCGGTGTTGACCGTGATCCAGTCCGGTACCCCGGTCTCGTCGTTGAGGTAGACCTGGCCGACGGATCCGATCTTGTTGCCCTGCGGATCGACTGCGTTCCGGCCGACGTACTGTTCCGGTCCAGCTGCGTTGGTCATGCGTTCTCCTCCTCGTGGTGCCTACCGGCGTCGGCGGTAGGTCGTGGTGATCACAGGGGCCCGGCGCGACGCGCACGAGCGCGCGTCGGAACCATGGCGAGCATCGGCCCCACAAAGTTCAGGGTTTCCCGCTCCTCGTGTCTCAAACACCGGTTGTTCCGACCGGACCTTCTTTACCCCCCCGACAACTGTGACCCCGGGCACCGGCGAGTTCGAACCTGTGAGCCGGGGGGTACTGCGAAGCTTGGCCGGGAACCCGCTACTGCAGGTCCCGCCTGTTCGCAGTGCTGCGGCCGCTCCGACCCTCACCCGGGCTCAGCCTGCGGACACTGACTGCGGACACTCACTGGGGACACTCACTGGGGACACTCAGTTCGGCCGAGAATTTCGTCACCGAGGCCCGACCCGCCTGCTCTGTATTGCACCAGCATTCGAAGGAGATCAACCATGGCCATTCCCCGTTCGAGCCCCGCCGATTCAGGTTCCACCCCGTTGCCGGATGCGTCCCCACCGGTCGGCAGCATTCCTGATGCTCGGGAAGCCATGCCGCCCCGGAGTCTGGAAACCGAATCGGTGACGCCGGGAATGCGCATCGCCGGCGCCTGGTCGTGGCGGTTCCTCGCGGTGGTCGGAACCCTCGCGGTCGTTTACTACGCCCTGAGCTACCTGTCCGAGATCACCGTGCCGCTCACCATTGCGGTCCTGCTCAGCGCCTTGCTCACGCCGGCGAAACGATTCCTGGTTGACCACGGTTGGAAGCCCGGGCTGGCGTCGACGGTGGTTTTCGTGACCGGGGTGCTCGTCGTTGCCGGGATCATCAGCCTGGTTGTCGAACAGTTCATCGCGGGTAGCGGTGATCTGGCGGATCGGGTGACCTCTGGTCTGGACACCGCCCAGAGCTGGTTGGTCACAGGCCCACTGCACCTGTCGCAGACCCAGCTGGACTCAGCGGTGAACTCGATCAAGGAAGCCGTGGTGAACAACCGCGACTCCCTCACCTCCAGCGCGCTGACCACCGCCGGTTCGGTCGGACGGGCACTCACCGGCTTGGTCCTGGTTCTGTTCATCCTGTTCTTCTTTCTCCGCGACGGGCACCGGATCTGGACCTGGGTCGTCGGCCTGGCCCCGCGGCGGGCCCGCACCAAAATCGACGGAGCAGCTAACCGCGCCTGGTGGACCCTCGGCGGATACGTCCGGGCGACGGTCTTGGTGGCGTTTGTCGACGCCATCGGAATCGGTCTCGGCCTGATCATTCTCGGTGTCCCGCTGGCCTTCCCGCTGACCGCCTTTGTGTTCCTGGCGTCATTCATCCCGATTGTCGGAGCCCTGCTCAGTGGTGTGGTCGCTGTGCTCGTCGCGCTGGTCACGGTGGGTCTGGTGAAGGCGATCATCGTGCTGGTCGTGGTGATCGCGGTGCAGCAGTTGGAGGCACACGTCCTGCAGCCGGTGCTGATGGGTCGCGCCGTGAACGTCCACCCGCTGGCCGTGGCGTTGTCGATCGCCACCGGCGTCATCGTCGGCGGAATCACCGGCGCATTGCTGGCCGTCCCGTTCGCCGCTTGCGCTAATGCCGCGGTGAAGTATCTCGCCGGCAAAGAGGTGTCCCCGGACGAGACCAAGGACAACGTGGAACGGGACCTGGAGGGCGACGCGGCGCAGGACGCGGTCGCGAAGGACGGCACACCGACCCAGGGGCGCTCGAGGCAGGGCTGAGTTTCTCCGCTATCACGGAGCGTCGCGTGTTTATTCGATCACCGAGCGGGAACAATATACGGGCGCCGTGAATCTTTTCGATCGTTGATTCAGGGAAATTGCTGGGAGCGCGAATTCTTCAGGAGGCACAGATGTTCTTCAGGAGGCACAGATGAGCAGCCCCAATGACCCGTCGGTTCGACGCGGTGAGTTCGGCGATCCTCGTAGCGCCAGCAACGACCCCGCCCTTGATACCCCGTTGGTCGACCTACCCGCCGAGGCCGGCGACGAGCGATTTTCCGATGGCTCCGCAGCGGACGTGACTGACCGGCAGGTTGCGTACGACGCCGGCTCGCGCCCTGTTCCGGGCCAGCCGTCAGGCGCCCGGGAGAGTGTCCGGCACGAGGTGCTGACCGAGCATCGTCAAGACTTCGAGCGACCGGGGCGCGATCTCCCACCCAACGACACCGCAGTCAACGACACCTCAGTCAAGGACACCCGCGACTCTCGATCCGGCGATGGTTCATCCATGCTGTTGCCGCCCACCGCCCGGAACCAGAGCGTGGACGGAGGGCAGCTGCGCGAGGATTATTACGGCTCGCCGGAGGCCGCACCGACGCTGGACCAACGCCCCGTGGCGACCCCGGTCGTCGTCCCGCCGGACCGGGAAACCCTGGCCGCGCGCGAGCGCGAGCAATTCGGTGGCATGCAGATGGGCGCCGGATTCTTCGGCTGGCTGACCGCGACTGGGATGGCGGTGCTACTGCTGGCCATCGTGGCCGCCGCCGGGGTCGCGTTCGGCGTGACAACCTCGGAGAAGGTCGATCAGGCGGTGCAGGAATCGCAGAACGCCACCGGGACCGCGCAGACCGTCGGGTTGGTCGGTGCGATCCTGCTGGGCGTCATCCTGTTCGTCGCCTATTTCTGCGGTGGGTATGTAGCCGGTCGGATGGCCCGGTTCAGCGGCCCGAAACAGGGTGTCGCAGTGTGGCTGTGGGCGATCGTCACCACCGCGATCCTGGCCGCCATCGCAGCCATTGCCGGGTCGAAATACAATGTGCTCGCCCAGCTCAACCTGCCCCGGATCCCGGTCGACGAAGGCAGTGTCACCACGGTCGGCCTGATCGCCATCGGCGGCGCCATCCTGGTGGCGTTCATCGGCGCGGTACTGGGCGGCCTCACCGGCACTCGTTATCACCGCAGGGTGGACGCGCTGCGATTCCAGGAATGAACCACCACTGACGAACCGCCACCGACCAACCGCTACTGATGAACTGCAGCAAAAATGCGCTGCGGACAGTCAACGGTCCAGTTCCGCCAGGGTTCGGAACGCAATCATGATCTCGTCTGGGCTACTGCGCCCCCGGTCGGATCGAGGTAGGTGTACCGGACGGTACGAACGGCGCCGAGATCCTCCTGGAACGTTCGGCCGACCGGATGAACCGCGGATGTGCCTGCTGAACGCGATGCGAGTGGGAACACTCTCCAATAGGCGTCATCGCTCATGGACCCGGGACGACTGCGACCGCCAGGCCCGGCCGGTTGAACACACAGCCGGCGGGGCCGCCCGTGGGTGGCCGCGGGCATCCTCAGGCCCCCAGTTGCTTGTCCCCGACGACCCGAGCGAGCAGCGACTCCAGGGCGGGTGCCGGGAACGGCAGGTCGCCGCCCTCGACCACCTGCGACGCCAGCGTGCGCAGCTTGCTGTTGCTGTCCTGGCTGGCTCGCACCAGAAGCTGGAATCCCTGGTCGGCATCGACCTGGTGACGAGCCATCACGATCCCGACCGCGGTGCCAATCACCCGGTTGCTGTCCAATGCGCCGTTGATCCGTTCGACCCGAACATTGGCGTCGCCGACCGCCTGCTCGCGCAGCAGGTGCAGACCGTGGTTGGACCGCACCCGGGCCAGCAGTTCCCGGGAGGAGAAGGGCTTGGTGATGTAGTCATCGGCCCCGGCCGCAAGGCCGTGTTCGGCGGCATCGGTGCCCCCGCGCGCGGTGAGCACCAGGATCGGCAGGCGCTTCGTCCGGTGCTCCGCCCGCAACCGCTCGACCAGGAACAACCCACTCCGTCCGGGCAACATGATGTCGGTGACCACGATATCGGGAGTGCGCCCGGCCGGATCGGCCGCTGCGGCCAGCGCCGTTTCGGCGTCGCCGAACGCACTGACCGCCCAACCGTCGTCATTGAGCAGCCGGGTCAGGTAGGCCCGCAGGTCGTCGTCGTCCTCGACGAGGTGAGCGTGCCGGCGGCTGTCGGCTACTGCCGGCAGCACGGATGTGGGTTCGGAAGCCACGTGGGCGACCTGGCTGGAGCCCAGCGGGACGCTGACCGTCACGGTCGTTCCCCGCCCCGGCTCACTCTGCAGCTCGACCATTCCCTGCAGGCTGCGGACCAGGTCCGACACCAGCGAAAGGCCGATGCCCGCACCACCTGCTCGATCTCCGTCATTCGACGGGGCGCGGTAGAAGCGGTCGAAGACCTTCGACTGCTCCTGCACCGTCATGCCCCGCCCGGTGTCCTGAACGGTCAGCACTGCCCGCAAATCTTCCCCTCCAGAAGGCCCGTCAGCCACCGCCAACTCGACCCGCACCCCGCCGCCGGCGGTGTACTTGACCGCATTGGAGAGCAGGTTGCTCAGCACGGTGGACCACATCGCCCGGTCGACCAAGGCGGTCACCGGCTTCGCCGGAACCTGTACATCGAAAGACAGCCCGGCGTGGGTGGCGGTCGAGGTGAACATGCTGGCCGTCTCAACGGTCAATGCGCCCAGGTCGACCCGTTCCTGGTGCGGCGACAGGGTTGTCGGTTCCGCGCCGGAGAAATCTAGGAGCGCGTCGACGAGCTTTCGGAGCCGTTCCGCGGCTCGAATAGCTGCCTGCAGGTCGCCGATCTCGGACTCCGGTCGGTCCTTCGCGGCGGCCAGGAGGTCCTGCAGCGGGGCCAGCAACAGGGTCAGCGGGGTCCGGAGTTCATGGCTGACATTCTGGAAAAACTCCATCTTCGCCTGATCCAGGTCCGCCATCAGCTGGACCCTGGCCCGCTCGTTGGCGTAGGCAGCCGCGTCGGCGAGCGCGACCTGGACCTGCCGGGAGACCAGTGCAAAGAATCCGCGGACCTGATCGTCGAGCGGACGGTAGGGATTGACCCCGAGTACCAGCACACCGGTGACGCCGCCGCCGACCATCAACGGAGCGACCACCGCCTGATCGGGCAGGGCGGGCCCGAGCGGCCCTGCTTGCAGCGCATCCGCCCAGCCAACTCGCAGATCACCGATTATCTCCGGGTGGCCGGCCGCCGCGACCCGGGTCAGCACGGAGGTCAGGACGTCGCCGTTGATCATCAGGGCAGACGGATCTGTTCCGTCGACGAGGCCGTACCAGCCGCCCAGTTCCCAATCACCGGTTGACGGCTCGCGGGCGGCGGAAATAGGAACGTCTGCGACCGCGCCCGCGCGGGTGAACGCAATCGCGAACGGGACGCTCGCAGCACCACTTTCCAACACCTGGAGGGCCGACCGGAGGGTGTCACGGGGGCGGGCATGCTCCGTCGATGACATCGTTCCGAGGTCCCGGACGATCTGCATCCGCCGCTCGTTGAGCATCTTCGCAGTGGTCTCGGTGGCGACGGTCAGCATGCCGACGACATCCCCGTCGGCGCCCGTGATCGGGCTCTGCGAGAAGGTGAAGAAACACTCCTCGGGGTAGCCGTTGCGTTCCAGGATCTGCCGTTCGTCGTCGAATCGCAGCGTCGTGCCGTTCTGCATCACGTCGTTCAACCGCACGCTGGCAAATTCCCAGGACTCGGGCCAGATCTCCTTCGGCGAGTGACCCAGCGCGAACGGGTGCCTGCCGCCGACCAAGGGAGTGAACGCGTCGTTGTAGATCGCGATAAGTTCTGATCCCCAGTTGATGATCATGGGGAAGCCGGAGCCCAGAACCATCTGCGAGGTCAATTTCAGCAGCGTCGGCCACGACTCGACGGCGCCCAACGGGGTTGACGCCCAGTCCAGCGATCGGCACAACCGGCGCATCTCCCCCGGCCCCTCAAACGCAGACAGGGTTACTTCCGGATCATGCAACGGCATCAAACGCCGACCTTCCCGAGGGTCACGGGTAGAACTTCCATGAGCGAGCATACGGCTGCCATGAGCGGTTCGGGCCTGCTGTCCGTTTTGATGACGGGTTGATCCGGCGCCCCGACTGCGCTTCCCGTTCGGCTCCTGGCTCAGCGGCCCGGGGAGCTCTGCGGTCCGTACCCCAGTTCGCCGGCGGTCTGCCGGGCACCGTCGTCCATCGGGACGGCCACGACAGCCGTGCCGTAGGCGCAGATCTCGGTCCAGGTTTCCCCGATGTCAGAGGTGTCGAACCGCATACCGATGATCGCGTTCGCCCCGCGCGCCCTGGCGGAATCGAACAGTCGGGTCATCGCCTCGTTACGGCTCTCGATGAGCTGTTTGGTCATGCCGGCCAATTCGCCACCAAAAATGGACTTCAGCCCCGCACCCATCTGCGAGAAGGCGTTCCGCGAGCGCACGGTCAACCCGAAAACCTCTCCGCACACCCGTTGAATCTGCCAACCCGCGATCTCATTGGTGGTGACGACGAGCATGTGTCCTCCCTATTCCAAACGCGGCCCGGTGCTCGGCTCCTCCATCGATGACACCCAATCGATGACGCCCCAATCGATGACGCCCCAATCGATGACGCGCCAATCGATGACGCGCTGAGTATGCCAGGTTCCCCGTCGCTCCTCGATCAGCGAGTGATCAGCGCGTGATCAGCAATTCGAGCCGATCCAGCAGCGTCTCCAACGCTTCCTCGAACTCTGCAGCCGTATGATCCTGCGACAGTTCCGCTTCCAGCCTTTCCAGTAACGGGTAGGAACTGAGGTCGGCCTTCGGGGCATCGTTGGGGTCTGCCTGTTCGATGGGCCCAATGTCGGCACCCCGCCCGGAGACTTCGAGCAATAAATGTCCGAGAAGGAAACTCGAAAAGCCCCGGTAAGCGGCAACGGCTGCGGAATCGGAGAATCCGCATCGCTTCAGATTCTCCAGAAAGGACTCCATCCACCGCAGGCTGCGGAGCGGCGGTCGCACCCAGGGCGCGGCGGGCGGGCGGGTGACTATCAGCGGAAAGACCTGCGGATGAGCCAGGGCGATGCGCCGGACGCCATGGGCAAGTCGCTGCAAATAGTCCTGCCAGTTCTCGGCGACGAGGTGGACATCCGGATCGCCGTACAAATCGTCGATGACGAGTTCGACGATGCCGTCCAGCAGGTCCTCACGGCCGTGGACATAGTGGTACAGCGTCATCGCTTCGACACCCAGTTGGGCCCCGAGGCGCCGCATCGTCAGATTTCGCAGATCGGACTCGTCGATCAAGGTGACGGCAGCCTGCATCACCTTTCGACGACTGAGTTGCCCGCGCTGACTGGCGTCGACCTTGGGGATGCGACCGGCCGCATCCCCCAGGCCCTCAGGACTGTCCGGGTCCGCTTCCGGATCCGCCTTCATGCCGGACCTGCCCCCCTCGAAGGGGTCCGCAACCCGGATCCCACCATGACGTCCTCCCGGCTGTCACCATCGGCACCCGGCGTACACCGCTCAGCGCCAGGAGCCCCGACACGACGGCGGCGACCTGGTACCAGGTCCACGGAATGGCGGGGCTTTAACCGTACTCGTCACCGCGCCCGTTGGGGGCCTGGGCGCGTCAGCCGTCGATGATGAGCCGCCGGTCTCCCCAGCCGCGCACCGGACGGCAGGCCCGGGTCAACCGCGTACTACTTGACCTCACTCGAGGGGCGGCTCACCGCTGCGGTGGCTTGCTGATGGCGCGGTGGCTTGCTGATGGCGCAGGGGCTTGCTGATGGCGCAGGGGCCTGCTGATGGCGCAGTGGCTTGCTGGCGGCGCAGTGGCTTGCTGGCGGCGGGCCGGACTCGACAGCTGCCGGAGAGGATGGCCCGACCATCGGGCTCCGCCGCGGCCGCGGTGGCAGTCGCTGTCGCTGTCGCGACCGGGTCAAGCCCCGAGGTGATGGGCGAAACTCTGGCGGCCGGGGCGATCATCGGGCCTTGTCATTTAGTACTGCAGTCGTAGTCTGTGATCTTGGGCGTGTTGTCGCAGTTCAGGGCGGCCACCGGGCGATCCTTCCGTGTTTGTGTGAAAAAAGACGCCTCGGTGGCTGCAGCGCATAGCGTCGACCCTGACCGATGGTGGACCGGGTTCGGACAGCTCCTGGACCGGATCGGCGGCAGGTTCCGCCGGCACGAACTACACCGGCGCCGCCCGCGAGCTGATGCTCGGTTTGCCATCGGATCTGGACCTGAAGAACTGCTGGTCCATCGCTGAACACCGCGGCGCTAAGACACCGAATGCGTTGCAGCACGTGTTATCCCGCTCCGTGTGGGACGCCGAACTGATTCGGGACGATCTCCGCGGATGCGTCATCGACAACCTTGGCCACCTTGACGCTGTCCTTGTGGTCGACGAGACCAGAGACCTCAAGAGAGGAGTCCACTCGGTCGGTGTTCAACGGCAGTACACCGGAACCGCAGGGCGGATCGAGTACTCCCAAGTCGCGGTCTACCTCGCCTACGCCTCCCCGACCGGGCACTCGTTGATCGACCGGGCCTTGTACCTACCAGCGTCCTTGATCCAGGACCCCGACCGCTGCGCCGCCGCGGGCATCCCCGAGGGCAGTGGACCCGAACTGCCGGCGGACCGGCGGCCCCCGCCTGGGGGCCGGGACTTCCGCCTCTGTTTGCCCGGGGCGGACCCGGGCACTGTGGAACCCGGCAGATCCGCGCCTTCCTGATGATGGGTGCCACCATGAAATTCGTTGCTATCACTGCGTGTCCCACCGGAATCGCCCACACCTACATGGCGGCCGAGAAGCTACAGCAGACCGCCGATGGTCTCGGATATGGAATGAAGGTCGAGACGCAGGGCGCCATCGGCGTCGAGAACGCCCTCAGCACAGCGGACATCGCGGAGGCGGACGGGGTGATCATCGCCGCCGACAAGAAGATTGACAAGTCCCGGTTCGGTGGCAAGCGGCTGGTCGTGACCGGAGTGTCGGATGGCATCTACAAGTCCGCCGAGCTGCTGGAGCGCGTGCAGGCCGCTCCGCGGTACGCGGGCAGCCGAGGTTCGGCAATCGTCGGTGACGCCGCCGACCGTGGAATGATCTACAAGGCGTTGATGAACGGTGTCTCGTACATGATCCCGTTCGTCGTGACCGGTGGGCTTCTCATCGCCGTATCGCTTTCCCTAGGCGGGAAGCCCGACGCCGCGGGCGGTCTGGTCATCCCGCCGGGCAGCTTCTGGGAGACCATCAACCACATCGGCGCGGTGGGTTTCCAGTTGATGATTCCGATCCTGGCGGGTTACATCGCCTACGCCATCGCGGATCGGCCCGGGCTGGTCCCCGGCATGATCACCGGGTGGATCGCCAGTACCGGCTCGTTCTACGACTCCAAGGTCAGCGCCGGTTTTCTCGGTGCCATCATCGCCGGGTTCTTGTCCGGCTACCTGGCACGGTGGATCAAGACTTGGAAGGTCCCCAAGGCGGTGGCCGCGATCATGCCGATCATCGTGATCCCCATCCTCACCACGACCGTTGTGGGTCTGGCCTTCGTCTATGTTCTCGGAGCGCCGATCGCCGCTATCTTTACCTCGTTGACCACATGGCTCTCGGGCCTACAAGGTGGGAGTGCGGCCCTGCTGGGTCTGGTGATCGGACTCATGATTGGTTTCGACATGGGCGGTCCGGTCAACAAAACCGCATTCCTTTTTGGGGTGGGACTGATCCCTTCGGGCAACCTGCTGGTCATGGGAATGTGCGCGGCAGCGATTCCCGTGCCGCCTCTCGGCGTCGGCCTGGCGAGTGTGCTGCGAAAGAGACTCTTCGCCAAGGATGAGCAAGATATGGGATATGCGTCGCTGTTCATGGGTTTCTTCGGAATCACCGAAGGTGCGATCCCCTTCGCGGCCGCGGATCCGGTGCGGGTCATACCCGCCAACATGGCCGGGGCCGGGGTTGCGGGCGCCATAGCTGGCTACTTCCTGGTCGGCGATGCCGTGCCACATGGTGGACCCATCGTGGCGATCCTCGGGGCCGTCGGAAACGTGGGCTGGTTCGTGGTCGCGGTCCTCGCCGGGGTCGCAACGACCTGCACGCTCACCATCTTCTTGAAGAGTGTCTCGGCGGCCAAGAGGGCAGGCACCCGGAGGGCCTCAGGACCAGAGGCAGAACCCGAGGCGGAGGCAGGCAGGGTGGCAGAGCGGGTGCCTTCCCCCGTCCTGAGCGGTGCGGTCGGCACGAACAGCGAAGCGTCGGCCCTCACGCCGGCCGCGGGCGGATCGGGGCGTGCGGTCCTCGCGCCGGTAGCGGTCGCCAGGCTGCTCGACTACGTCAGCGAGGACACCATCTCCCTGGGTCTCACAGCCACCGATAAGGGCACCGCGATCAACGAACTCGTCGGGTTACTCGCACACACCGGTCGGGTCATCGACGGTGACACCCTGGTGAAGGCCGTTCTGGCGCGAGAGCGGGAGATGAGCACCGGACTCGGGGACGAGCTTGCCATCCCCCACGCCAAGACCGATGCCATGAGTCAAGCCGCGGTCGCGTTCTCCCGGCGGCCGGAGGGCATCGACTGGGACAGCCTGGACGGCACGCCTGCCACGTTGTTCTTCCTCATCGCTGTGCCGGCCGCCGCGGCGGGCAACGAGCATCTCAAGATTCTCGCGATGCTGTCGCGCAAACTCGTGGACCCGGCGTGGAGGGGTCGCCTCCGGGCGGCCGGCACCAAAAAGGAGATTCTGGCGATTCTCGGCGAGGTCCACGAATGAGCGATGCGGCCAGGCACCCCATCCGATGAGACCACCCGGCGGCGGTGCGCGTGGGGCTGGAGATCGACGGCGACAGCCCTACCAAATAGCTGCGGTGAGGCGGCCTCTCGACCGTGGGCCACCCCCCCAGCCTGGCCAGTTTTATCGCGACGTTGGACATAGTTCGTTTGTTAGCGGGTTGGGGCGGTGTTCCCGTCGCATTGCACCCGGGTGGGGTCGCCGGTGGTCTCGCCGATGATGATGCAGGACCGGTGTTGGTACGTCGGCCATACCCGGACTTCGTCGCCGACGACTTGCCAGTACCGCCAGCACACTTCGGTGTGTCCGTGGGCCCGGGTGCAGCGGGTCGGATCGTCGTAGGCTGCGTCCTTGGATCTCGATCCGTCGGCGGGTACCGCTCGGCCGTTGGATGATCGTGGTCGGGTGGAGCCGTCGTCGATGACGACGAACAGCGTTCCGGCGGGGGAGTTCTCCTCCTTTATGCTCCGCGCTGACAGCGCGTTCTACAGTCGAGACGTGATCGCCGCCGTCCGCCGCGGCAGGGCGAGGTTCTCCGTCACCGCCCGCAAGGACCGAGCCCTGACCGCGGCGACCAGCACGATCCCCGGCACCGAATGGACGGCAATCCATTACCCGAAAATGATCTTCGATGAGGAACTCGGACAGCGGGTGTCCGACGCCGAAGTCGCCGAAATCTCTTTCAGTGCTTTCGCTTCCCGCGGTAAGACACAGCAGGTCACCGCCCGGTTGATTGTCCGGCGGGTCCGGGACGCGAACCCGACGCATGTCGTCGCGGACCCGCAGGGCGAGTTGTTCCCGGTCTGGCGGCACCATGCGGTGTTCACCGACTCGCCCTGCCCCATGCTGACCGCGGAGGCCGATCACCGTCGGCACGCGATCATCGAACAGGTCATCGCCGATCTCAAGAACGGTGCCTTGGCGCACCTGCCCTCCGGGTCGTTCGCAGTGAACTCCGCGTGGCTGGTGCTGGCTGCGATGGCGTTCAACCTGACCCGCGGCGTCGGCGCCCTGGCCGGCCGTCCACCGTCAAAGCGGTCACCGCGACCATCCGCACTCAGCTGATCGCCGTCGCCGCCCGGGGTCACCCGCTCCGCCCCACGAGCGACCCTGCGACTACCCACCCGGTGGCCCTGGTCTACCGCGTGGGAGCGGCTTTTCACCGCTGCGATCGGGCCCACCACCTACTACCTGACCATCGACCACCGCCGCGCAGGCCCTGAATCAGTTTCAGAAACGGAGACACCCGGACCAGCCGGGAAGTTGAAACCGGCCCATCCCCGAAAACACCGGGATCAAGATCAACTAGACGGGACAACGATCACCGGCGGTGTATCCGGGTTTAGTCCGCGGGCTCGTTTTCGCCAACCTCATAGAGATCGGCTGCCCGGCCGATGATGAGCGGATCAACAGCGCCGACCATGGCGTGGTCCTTGTCCTCGTATTCCACAGCACTCAGCACGTACCGCATCGCCTCCAACCGGGCCCGCTTTTTGTCATTACTCTTGACCACGGTCCACGGGGCCCGCTTGGTGTCCGTCTTCTTGAACATAGTTACTTTTGCCTCGGTGTAGGTGTCCCACTTATCCAGCGATGCGAGGTCGATCGGGGAGAGTTTCCACTGCCGCACCGGGTCGATCTGCCGGATCAGGAACCGCGTGCGTTGCTCGGCTTGCGAGACCGAGAACCAGAACTTGATCAGAGTGAAACCATCGTTCACCAAAACCTTCTCAAAGGCTGGTGCCTGCCGCAGAAACCGATGGTACTGCTCGTCGCTGCAGAAGCCCATCACTCGCTCGACACCGGCGCGGGTGTACCAGGAACGGTCGAACAGGGCAAGTTCGCCCCGCAACGGGAGGTGCTGCACATACCGTTGGAAATACCATTGTCGTTTCTCGTCCTCGGTCGGCTTCTCCAGGGCGACCACCCGGGCACCCCGAGGGTTCAGATGCTCCATGAATCGTTTGATCGTGCCGCCCTTTCCGGCCGCGTCCCGGCCCTCGAAGAGCAAGGCGTACCGCGCACCGGTGGCTTGGATCCACTTCTGGAGCTTCAAGAGCTCGATTTGCAGCATCCGTTTTTCGTACTCATAGCGTTCACGGTTCATCCGCTCGTCATAGGGATAACCTTCGCGCCAGGTATCGATGATGTCGCCGGTGGGCGCAATCAGGACTGGGTCGTCGTCGTCGATGTCCTCGACGGTGAACGGGCCACCGCCGTACTTCTCTTCGAGGTCCCGCAGTCGGTCCGCGTAACTGGTCATCGGCCCAGTATCGGGTGGTTCGCTGGCCTGAATCGCGTCGCGAAGAAATGGTCCGCTGACGTTCACCGAACTTTCACTTCAGGTCCGAGAGGCGCCCGCTGGACGAGCCTGGTCCGGCAGGACGAGTTCGGCACGAAGATCACAGGGACAAGAGTTGCCGCATGATCGTGACCCGGGCAAACCTCCGGAACCCAGAACCGGTCGGCTGCTTCCACGCCAGGACGGCATGGGCGAGGCCGAGTTCGGCGGCCTGTTCGGCCGTGATTCGATCGACGGCGGGGTCGGACACGGAATGTGCGAGCGTCCGGGCCATCGGCAGGTAGAGACGGAACGCCGCATCCTCCAGGTCGGCCAGCAGGTGTCCGGCCTTACCTGCTCTGGCCCGGTAGAGGGAATCCCAGAGGCGCTCCTCCGCGGCCGAGCCGACTTCCTGGTGGTCCTGGGCTGTCCTGTCCGTCGACGTCACCCGTGCAT
This sequence comes from Nakamurella sp., assembly GCA_965247715.1. Taxonomy (GTDB): domain Bacteria; phylum Actinomycetota; class Actinomycetes; order Mycobacteriales; family Nakamurellaceae; genus Nakamurella. Next base: position 290,061 of record CBDFHS010000014.1, read on the forward strand.
CGTCCTTGCCGAACAAGAACGGAGACTGAACAACCGGGTGGCCCAGCGCACCGTGGCGGCAATCAGACCCGCCTCGTGCGGCGGGTTCCCTGGTGGCGCCCGAGCTTGGCAAGAGTGGCTGCCCAGGTGTCGGTGGCAGTGGTCGTGCCGACCTCGGGTCCGAACGCTGCGCCAGCAGAGGTGCGCGCGGCGCCGCCGGGGACTACCCGCCCGATCTGGGCGACGAGGGTGAGAAGTTCATCGGTGGGGCGGTAGTCGGTGCCACGTGCGGCGGCAACGTCCCAGGTATGGATGACGGTATCGAGCAGGTGCATTCGCACGGCGGTCGCAGCGGGGAAGGTGGCGCTGGGAGCGATCCCCATCAGCGTGACGGGTGCCTCGGCCGGCACCGCGGCGCAGGCGCCGACCAGGTGCACGACGGACGTGTCCCAGGCTTTTAACGCTGCCTGGGGGTTGTGAACCGGTCGTGCTGCGTAGCTTTCGACGTTGGCGTCGCCCGTGGCAATGGCGGTCGCGAATCCCTCGTTCTGACCGATCATGTGCGCGAGCAGGGCATGAAGGTCCCACTCCGGGCAGGGAGTGGGCAGGGCCAAGTCGACCGCTTCGACAATGGTGAGCTCCAGACGAGCGGCGTTTAAGGCGGACCGATGGTGGCGCATCAACTCACTGGTGTTCTGCATCGGTTGACCATCTACCTATGTAGACCATTACACAAGGCCTACCATGTGGGACGTGCATAGTCGTCAAGACCTCGGCGCGCTCCTGCACCGGCTGCTGGGCGTGGTCGTCGACCGTGAAAGCCCCCTGCTGCACGCCCACAGCATCCAGATGTGGGACTACGTCGTACTTAGCCGGCTCGAGTACGGCCCGGCACCCACGCAGAACCAGCTCGCCAGCGCCGTCGGTCGCGACAAGACCCGGCTGATACCGATTCTGGACCGGCTACAGGCACGTGAGCTGATCGACCGCAGCCCCGACCCCACCGACCGCCGCAACCGGATCGTCGCCCTGACCGACAGCGGGGTGACCCTCCTGCGTGAGTGCCGCAGCGACATCCGCGCCATGGAAGCGGAGTTGCTCGCGGTGCTCGACCCCACTGACGCCGCCACGTTCGTCAAGGCCCTTGCCAGCATCACGCAGTCCGTCGACGGGGACGCCCGCTGATCGGACCTGGCCAGACCGGCGACTCATCACCAGCACGTTGCCGGCGACGCCCCTGATGCCTCCGGTGGGTGGCCGCGGTGCCAACCATCCAGCAGGCCGGCCGAGCAGAACGAGGTCAGCGTCTAGCACTGAATTAGAGGGGTCCAGCAGCTACCGGTTGCGCGCGAGTCGCGCGCGATGGGATGAGCCGGCCTGTAAGCCGGGTCCTGTTCCCGGGCGCCTTCCGGCGATCCCGTTCGGCGACCATCCATCTCGACGTACCGTCGCCGGCACGCTCATGCGGTCCACCCGCAGGCTCGGGCGGGCCGCCCTCGATCGCCTGCGCACCTGCCGACCCGTTAGGCCGGAAGGCTTCTCGACCTTGCTCCAGGTGGGGTTTACCAAGCCGTCCCGGTCACCCGGGACGCTGGTGGTCTCTTACACCACCGTTTCACCCTGACCGGAACACCCCGAGGTGCCCGGCGGTCTGTTTTCTGTGGCACTGTCCCGCGGCTCGCGCCGGGTTGCCGTTAGCAACCACCCTGCCCTGTGGAGCCCGGACTTTCCTCGACCGTCGGATCGAGATCCGAAAGCCGCGGCCGCCCGGCCGACTCATCCGGACTGATCATAGGGGCTGGCCGGCCCGGAACCCACCGGTCCGAACCACCCTGCTCTGGCGGCGGGGCCTCCACGCAGGGGCCGTCCAACCGGCGGTTCACGGTGCTGGGCCTGCTCACGGCGGCCTGCACGGTCGCCGGCGACGGTTGCGTTGTGGCTCGGCCTGGCCGCCTGGAAACAGGGATTGGCCGGGCCCGTTTCGGCGGCGGTCCTCAGGTGGAGGTGGGTCTCCCCCGGTGGTGCGTCAGGGCGTCGAGCACCTCCGTGTCCGAGGTCTGCGCGAAATCCTGGTAGCCGTCCCGAACGGCCCGGAACGGTCGCGGGGTGAATGCGCAGACGAAGTCGTCGACGCCGCGAAACTCCTCGGAAAGGTGTTCGGGGCCAACGGCAACCGCGACCACGAGGCGTGCGGGCCGGTGCCGGGCAATGGCGGTGACCGCCGCTAGCATGGTCGATCCGGTGGCCAAGCCGTCGTCCACGACGATCACCACTCGGCCGGCCAGCAGCGCCGCCGGACGGTGACCGCGGTAGGTTGCGGTCCGCCGGTGCAGCTCCAGCATTTCCCGGCGCCGGACCGCCTCGATCTGCGGTGCGCCGATCCGCAACCGGTCGATGGTGACCTCGTTGCGCACCAGTTCGACCCGCTCGCCAGCCGCCGCGAGGGCCCCCATGGCCAGTTCGGGATGCCCGGGTGCACCGAGCTTGCGCACCACCAGCACGTCCAGGTCGGCGTCAGTCGGGCGGCGACTTCGGCCGCCACCGGAACGCCCCCGCGCGGCAGCCCCAGCACCAGCACATCGTCCTGGTCGGCGAACCCGGCCAGCAGGGCAGCCAGCGCCAGGCCCGCCTCGGCGCGGTCGACGAACCGGTACTCGTGACGCGGCAGCCTCACGCTACCCAGTCAAGACCTGTCCTGGGCCGCAAGCAATGGGCGGCCCGGTTGGCCCGGGCGGCGAGATGACTGTTGAGCATCGTCTCTTGCCCCTGAGCAGGATGCACAACCGTCATCTCGGCAGGTTGGCCCGTGATCATCGAACCGGGGCCAGATGCCCGGTCTCGTTCACCGCCCAGACCGTGACCGAATTGTCCGCCTCGATGGTGAACCCGGACAGCGACCCGGTGTCCACCCGAAGCCGGTAGGCCACCGCCGAGTCCACGTCCAAGGCGGTGACCAGGATCATCTTCGTCGTCGCCGCGTGACTGACCAGGACCACCGTGCCGCCGCGGTGGGCGTCCCGCAGCTCCATCAGCAGCGACCGCACCCGCATCCGGATCTGGTTGAACGACTCGCCGCCGGGCGGTGTCGCCTCCGGGTCACTGCGCCAAGCCTGGAACGCCGCCGGCCACCGTCGTTCGATCTCGCTGGCCCGGCATCCCGTCCACTTACCCAGAGTGCCGTCCGTCAAACGGTTGTCGACGACGACATCGGCCCCGCTCGCGGCACCGATGGCCCGTGCGGTGTCCTGGCATCGCAGCAGCGGCGAGGTGACGACAGCGTCGGGTGCCGCCGGCCGGACCCGTTCCGCGACGGCCGCGGCCTGCTGCCGCCCCCGCGCGGTGAGCGGGACGTCCTGCCGGCCGGCGAACCGCCCGCGGGCGGACCAGGTCGTCTCCCCGTGCCGGACCAGCACGAACCGGGTGGCCCGGCCCCCGTCGGGGTGCGGCAATGCCGCCGCCGGGTCCTCATCGCCCAGCGGCTCATCGCCCAGCGGCTCATCGGCGGGAGGCTTATCGGCGGGCGGCTCGGCGGTCGGCGCCCAGGTCCGGCCGGCCGCGGCCGCGTCCATCGCCTTGTTCGCCAACCTGTCCGCGTGGGCGTTATCCGCCCGCGGCACCCACACGAAATCGACCGCGTCGAATTGATCGACCAGCGCCGCCGCAGCGACCGCAAGCGGCACCAGGTCCGGATACTTGCCTTTCCACCGGCCGGACATCTGTTCGATAACGAGCTTGAAATCCATTCGCACGGTCACCGCCCGGGCGCCGACCGCACGCGCCGCCTCCAGCCCGGCAATCAGGCCGGAGTATTCGGCGACGTTGTTCGTTGCCGTCCCCAACGATCCCGCCCGTTCGGCGAGCACGGCGCCGGATTCGTCGACCACGGCCGTGCCGTACCCGGCCGGACCCGGGTTGCCCCTTGACCCGCCATCCGCCGTTACCACGACCCGGCCCACACCGCCGCCAGGATTGCCCGGACCGGGCGGCGGGTTCACGACCGGATCAGGATGGCGCCACATTCGCTGCAGCGCACCACATCTTCTACCCCGGCCGCCCAGATGCCGCTGAGCGCACTGCGATCCAGGTCCATCCGGCAGGCCTCGCACCGCGAACCGTTCAACGCGGCGGCGGCGACCCGGCCGCGCGCCCGGATCTGTTCATAGAGGCCGATCAGCTCCGCCGGCATCCCGTCCACCAGGTTCGTGCGTTCCGCGGCCAACCGACGACTCTCCTCGTCGATGTCGGCGAAGATATGGTCCCGGCGACCCTGCGCGGCGGCCAACTCATCGGTCACCGCGGCCAGCTCGCGCTCGGTGCCGGCCAGCGCCGCCGCCGCGGACTCCCGGCGCTCCATCAACTCCAGGGACTCGTCCTCCAGGGTGGCCTGACGCCGTGCGAGCGAGACGATCTCGTGCTGCACGTTCTCCAGGTCCTTGGCCGGGGCCGTCCCGGCGGCCAACCGCTCGGAATCGCGGTGAGCCCGGGCCCGAACGGCGTCGATCTCGTTGTCCAGCTTGCGTGCCCCTCGGTCGAGGTCGCTGATGTCGGTCTGGGCGAGGATCGCGGCCCCACGCAGCTCCTCGACCCTGACGGTCCCGGCGGCGATGGCGGCCACCTCGGGCAGCGTCCGGCGGCGGTGTTCGGCGGCAGAACGCGTCTGGTCGATGCGGGCGACGTCCAACAACCTTCGCTGCACGAACGGATCGGCTTTCGGGGGCACAGGCACCATCCTGACGGGAGCGGTCGGCTCGGGCCACCTCACCGGCCGGGCCCAGCCGGGTTCACCGCTGACAGCACGGTGGGGCGACCCGCGAGGCGAGGTTACCGGACCGGTGGGTGCCCGGCCGTGCTGGGCCGAGTGCCCATAGGGATTGGTCGAGTCGTGAGGACTCGGACAAGCGTGCGGACTGGTTGAAGTGTGAGGATTGTCTGGTCGGTGCGAATCGTTGAAGCGATCAGGGCCGGCCGCCCGAGGTGGACGGCACCTGCAGCGTCCACGGATCGGTGCGGGTGTGGGAAATCGTCACCGAGAGGTCCAGGGGCGCAAGCACCTTCGCCGCGGCGTCGAGCCACGGCCACTCCCCCGCCCAATGCGCCACGTCGATGACCGCGGGATTGCCGACGGTCCCGACGTATTCTGCGACCACGTGATGCCGCAGGTCCGACGTCAGGTACACGTCGGCGCCGGAACGGGCGGCCGGTTCCAGGAACGAGTCACCGGCGCCGCCGCACACCGCCACCGTGTGCACCCGCCGCGTCGGGTCGCCCGCCACCCGAACCCCGCCGACCGTCGCCGGTAACCGCGTGGCGACCAATTCGGCGAAAGCCCGCAGCGACAACGGTGCGGTCACCTGACCCACCCGGCCGCTGCCGGCGGCACCACCGGGTTCGTGCGGTACCAGTGGACGCAGGTCGATCAGGTCAAGGCAACCGGCCAGGGCGTCGTTGACTCCGCCGACCGCGCTGTCGGCGTTGGTGTGCACGGCGATGTGCGCCACCCCGGCCTGAATCAGTCGGTGCAGCAGCGCGCCTTTGGCAGTGTCCGCGGCTACCGTCTGCACTGCCCGGAACAGCAGTGGATGGTGGGTGACCAACACTCCCGCCCCGGCGTGGATCGCTTCGCCGACGGTCACCTCGTCGGCGTCCACCGCGAGCAGCACGCTGCCGACGGCCCGCCCCGGATCGCCGCAGGTCAGCCCGATCCCGGTGTCCCAGTCCTCCGCCAGCTCGGCGGGGTAGGCGTGCAAGAGGGCGTCCAGCACGTCCTTGACCCGGGTCACCGTGACTCCCCTCTGACGGTGGGCATCTGCCTGAGGGCAGATCGGAGGGCCAGTGTGGCAGGGCCGGCGACACCGGAGCGGCCCGGCCGGCCACCAGGCCTAGCCCGCCGACGTCGCGACCGGGACACGCTCGTGGGAACAGGCCGGTGGGTGACAATGGATCCGTGACGCCCACCCGCCCGGCCGACGATCGCTTGCACGTCTGCGTGGTGTGCTCGGGGAACATCTGCCGGTCGCCGATCGGTGAGCAGGTGCTCCGGGCAGAGATCGCCAGGGCTGGCCTGGACGACCGGGTTCGGGTGTCCAGCGCCGGGACCGGCGACTGGCACCTCGGCCAGCCCGCCGACCATCGGACGTCCCGGGCGCTACGGGCGGCCGGCTACCCGGACGCGGTGCACCAGGCCCGGATGATCACCCGACGCGAGCTCGCTGCCGTCGACCTGGCCTTGGCCGCCGACCGGGGTCACCTTCGCGACCTGCGCAGACTGACCGATGACCCCGACAAGGTTGCCCTGATCCGGTCCTTCGACCCGGACGCGGACGGCGACGAGGTGCCGGATCCGTTCTACGGTTCCGACGCAGGGTTCAGCGACGTGCTGGCGATGACCGAGGCCGCGGTGCCGGGCATCCTGACCGAGATCCGCCGACGGTTGGCGGATCGGGAGCGGCGGGGAGCCGGTGCCGTCGGCTCCCCACACCCGGCCGCGAAGCCGTCCCGGTGAGCAGCACCACGGTGCATTCCCCGGCCCCGCACCCACCGGTCGGCAACCGATGGCGGTTCCTCGGCCGCGCCGGCTGGCTCGCCGGGATTGCGGGGGCGCTAGCCTTCGCCGGGGCCTGCTTCTTCCTGCTTGCCCCATGGCAGTTCGGCCGGAACACCGAACGGTCCGCGCAGAACACCGCCATCGATGCCGCCATCGGCGCTCCGACCATCCCGGTCACGGAGTTGCTGTCGGCTTCGGCTCAGCCGGCGCAGCAGGTGACCTGGCGGGTGGTCGGTGCCACCGGCGAATTCGACGCGACCCGGCAGGTCCAGGTACGGCTCCGCCAGGATTCGAACGGCCAACCCGTGTCCGAGGTGATCACCCCGTTCCGGATGACCGACGGCCGGCTGCTGCTGATCGACCGCGGCACCGTCACGTTCGCCGCCGTCGCCAAGGAGGTACCGGTACCGGCGCCGCCGGCGGGCCCGGTGACGATCACCGGACGGGTGCAGGTCGAACAGGTCGACCCGGCCAACCGGCAGCCGCTGACCGTCGGTAATCACGTCGAGGCGTACGCGGTCAACCTCGCCGCCGTCGGCGGCGCGGCGCCGGATGAGGTATTCCTGCGGGGGTATCTGCAGCTCACCCCGACCAGTCCCGGCGTGTTGACCGCCATCGACCTGCCGCAGACCGATGCCGGGCCGTTCCTGTCCTACGCGTTGCAGTGGGAGGCATTCGGCGTCATCGCTCTGGCCGGGATTGCCTTCTTCCTGTACCGGGAGGCCTTCGCCCCGCGTCCACCCGACGATCGCGACGATCGCGACGATCGCGACGACCCCGGCGATGGCAGGCCCGGATTCGAAGAGGCCAGCGCGTCGGAACTGGCGACGAAGGCCGGGCGCAGCGGCCGCCCGGGACGGGACGGTTTCGACCGGTCGCAGTTGTATGACGGCTGAGCAATGGGCTGACCGCGCCGCGGCCGCCGAACGCGCGGTGACCGGTCGGCACGTGCGGCGAGCCTGGGGGTTGCCAGGAACCTGGCTGGGCGTGAACGGCTGGCCGCCCACGGTCAAGCAACGGTTGTTCCTTGGCTGGAACTACTGGTGGCAGGCGCATCTGCTCGATTGCCTGCTGGACGCAGAACGACGGGACCCGCAACGCGCCCGGCGGCGCGGGGTGTCGGGGCTGATCCGCGGCATCCGGTTGGCCAACGGCGGCCGGTGGACCAACGACTACTACGACGACATGGCCTGGCTCGGCCTGGCCCTTGATCGAGCGGATGGGTTCACCGGGTCCGGCGACCACCGTGCCGTCCGTCGACTGACCGGGGCCATCATCGACGGTTGGTCGGCCGATCAGGGCGGCGGCATTCCGTGGCGGCGAGGTGATGAGTTCAAGAACGTCCCGGCCAACGGCCCGGCGGCCATCCTGCTTGCCAGGACCGGTCACCTCGACCGCGCCTGCGCGACGGCCGACTGGCTCGACGAGCGGCTCCGGGACCCGGTCACAGGTCTGTTCTTCGACGGGCTACGGCCGGCGGACGACGGCGGGACCCGGTACGAGCGGACAATTTACACGTACTGCCAGGGCGTGGTCATCGGCGCGGAATACGAACGGGCCGTACGTGTTCCGGGCGACCGGGCGCAGGCGACCCGGCGGATCTCCCGACTCCTTGCCGCGGTGGCCGAGCATCTCACCGTGGCCGGTGTGCTCACCGGGCACCAGGGCGGCGACTCCGGTTTGTTCACCGGCATCCTGGCCAGGTATCTCGCGCTGGTCGCCACCGACCTGCCAGGTGACGCACCGGTCGCGGTGACCGCTCGGCGATCTGCGGCCGACCTGGTGCTGCGGTCAGCACGGGCCGCGTGGGACAACGCCGTGCCCGACCCGGCCGGTAGGCCGTTGTTCGGGCCGGACTGGTCGCGGTCGGCGACCGCCCCCCGGCAGCGAAGGACCGGGGCCACCAGGCGACGGGGTCGGCGGGACGGGGGCACTCAGCCGGAGGCGGACCTGTCGGTCCAGCTCTCCGGCTGGATGTTGCTGGAGGCGGCTGCTCTGGTATCCGCGCGGCCACCACCCGGCGCGGTCGGCTAGCCTTCGAGGGTGCGAGTCGGCGTCGTCATCCTCCCCCAGTTCCGCTGGCCAGAGGCTCGCGCCCGCTGGAAGTCGTTGGACGACAGGGGTTTCGCCCACGGATGGACCTACGACCACCTGGCCTGGCGGGACCTGGCCGACCAGAACTGGTTCGGCACCATCCCCACCCTGACCGCCGCCGCCACCGTCACCAGCCGGCTGCGGCTGGGAACCTGGGTCACCTCACCGAACTTTCGGCACCCGGTGACCCTGGCCAAGGACCTGATGACCCTTGACGACATCTCGGATGGCCGGCTGGTCGCAGCCATCGGCGCCGGCGGAACCGGTTGGGACGCAACGGTTCTCGGGCAGGAACCGCTGACCCCGGGACAACGGGTCGACCGGCTCGCCGAGTTCGTGACGTTGACCGATCTGCTCCTCACACAGGCCGAGACCACCTGGCAGGGCAGGTATTTCAGCGCCGACCGGGCCCGGATGATCCCCGCCGGAGCCCGCTCACGGGTCTGGGTGATCGTCGCGGCGAACGGCCGCCGCACCATCGAGATCGCCGCCCGGGCCGACGGTTGGGCGACCACGGGGCCCGAATCGACCGACGCCACCGAGGAGCAGTGGTGGTCGGCCGTCGGCGATCTGGCGGCCCGGTTCGAGGAGGCCGCCCACCGCGGTGGTCGGAATCCGGCCGGCCTACCCCGATTCCTGGATCTGGACTCGGCGCCCGTGCTGTCAGTGAGCAGCATCGGCGCGTTCACCGACGCGGCCGGCCGGGCCGCTGCGTTGGGCTTCACCGACGCCGTGGTGCATTGGCCGCGACCGGACGGGGTCTACGCCGGTGACGAGGCCGTGCTGGACGGGATCGCCGGCCTGCTGACCGACGGCGCGATGGCATGAGCGGAACCATTCGGTGAATCTCGACCTGGTCGCACTGATCGTCGACGATTACGACGAGGCCATCGACTTCTTCGTTGGCGTCCTGGATTTCGAGCTGATCGAGGACTCTGCCGCCATGACGAACGACGGGCGTGCCAAGCGCTGGGTGGTGGTCCGGCCGCCGGGTGCGCTGACCGGACTCCTGCTCGCGCAGGCCGACGGCCCGGTCCAGGCGGCGTCGGTCGGCAACCAGTTCGCCGGTCGGGTCGGCTTCTTCCTGCGGGTGGACGACTTCGACGCCGCGCATGCCCGGATGGTCGCTGCCGGGGTTCGGTTCGTCGGCCCGCCCCGGTCCGAGCCGTACGGCCGGGTTGCAGTGTTCCAGGACCTGGCCGGTAATCGCTGGGATCTGTTGGGCAGCAACTGATCCTGCGTGGCTCAGCGGGGCTGGATGCCGCGCTGGCGTGCCGCCCCGGGACGCGGATCGATCCACCCGGCGAAGATGGCCACCGCCGCCGCCGCGGCGACAACCCCGCCCAGGGCGGTGACCCAGGGACCGGCACCCGCTGACGCGTCCCCCGGTTGGAACACCCCTGCGTCACCGGGGTCGAATCCTCGGACGAGACCCCAGCCCAGCCCGACCAACGCGCACAGGGTGAGCGCGGCGGCCGTCACCCGATGCGGCCGTGGACCGATACTGACAGCGGCGAGCGAGATCGCGACAATCACCGCGACCGCCGCGATCATCGCAGTGATGACGCCGGGACGGTAGGTGTCCGCACCGTCCAGCACATCGTTCAGGTTCGTCCCGGCGATCGAACTACTGCCGGTGATACCGCCCCAGCCGTCGATGTCGGTGCGGCCGGCGTCCTGGGTGCTGGTGCTGATCCAGGTGAGGAATGACGCCGCGAACCACAGCAGCGCCGCGAGCGCGGCCCCGCCGGCCACCCATCGGCGGCGCACTGCCGGACCAGCGGACCCCCGTGCTCGGGCCGGCTTCATCGGACCGGCCTCATCTGACCGGCCTCATCTGACCGGCTCGTCGGACCGGCCTCATCGGACCGTCTTCATGGGAGGTCGATGAGCACCTTGCCCACCACCGATTGCTCCACGGCCCGATGCGCAGCAGCGGCGTCGGCCATGGTGAAGTGGTGCAGCGGTAACCCGGCGGCCTCCCCGACCCGCACCGCACCTGCCGCCACCGCTGCCGAGACCGCGTGCACCGCGCGAGCTTTCGCATCGGCCGGAGCGGTGTAGACCAGGACGAACTGCCAGCGGGCGTTCGGTGTCATCAGGTTGCGGATGGGCAGCATCAGCTCCTCTCCGCCGTCGTTCGCGTACACCGCGACCGACCCGTGCCGGGCGATAACGGCGACGTCGATCGCCGCGTTCGCCGCCGGGGCGACCTCCACCACCGTGTTCACGCCGTCCGGAGCAATCTTTCGGACCTCGGCGGCGACGTCCTGCTGCCGGTAATCGATGACGTGATCCGCCCCCGCGGCAGCAGCCGATCGGCCCTTGTCGGGTCCGCTGACCGTACTGATCACCGTGGCACCGCTCCAACGGGCCAGCTGGATCGCCGCGTTTCCGACCGCTCCGGCCCCGCCCGCCACCAGCACCACCCGCCCGGTCAGCGTTCCCGGGGCGAGCCGGTCCGGTCCTCCCTCGGTGACGGTCAGGCACCGATGGGCCGTCAGGAACGGGATTCCCAGGGCTGCACCGAGATCGAGTGAGGCCTCCGCGGGCAGCGGAACAACCTGCGCCGCCGGGACGCAGGCCAGCTCCTGAGCGGTGCCGTCAGGCCGGCCGAACGCCGCCTCCCAGACCCAGACCCGCTGACCGATCAGGTCCGGGTCGACGCCGGAGCCGACCGAGTCGACGATCCCGGCCCCATCCTGGCCGGGCACCTGCGGGGGGTCGACATCCCCGGGCGCGGTCCCCCGGCGGGACTTCCAATCCGTCGGGTTCACCCCGGACCGGTGGATCCGGACCCTGACCTCGCCCGCCCCCGGCTCCCGAACCGGCCGGTCACTCAGGGTCAACACATCGGGATCGCCGTAGCGGGAGTATTCGATGGCGCGCACCGGGCGACGGTATCCCGGCCAGAAGCTCGGACCGAGGCTGACCCGGGCGAGCCGGGCCGCCGGTTGGTCCTCGTCGCTGACCTCCGACCGATTCAAACGGGATGAGGGCGAACGGCAGGCCGTACCCTCGTTCGCGTGCCGTCCCCCACCGCCGGACTGCTGCTGCGGCTGGACGGCGTCGTCATTGACGGAGACCTCGCGGTCCAGTCGTTCGCCCGGCATGTCTGCGAGCAGTTGCCGGCGGAGTTGCAGCGCACCGTCATCGCAGTGATGCGGGGTTTCCTGGAGCGCCGATATGAGCTGATCCCGCCCGACATCGACCTGTCGGCCGCCGAGGACGGCGACCAGGCCGTGCAGTTGATCGCCCGTGCAAGCGGGCTGTCCCCCGCCCGGATCGCGGATGCGCGGCGGGCGTCCCGGGTCGATCTGGCCGGCAGTGTGTGGGCGCTGGACCCGGCCGACGGCCTGGACGATCTGCTAGCGGGCCTGCCGGGCGGGGTGAAGGTGGCCGTGCAGGTCGAGCCCGGTGACCCGGCAGCAGAACCGGTCGTGCAGGCGGTCGATCGCTCACACCGCGTCGCCAGTATCACCGCCGAGCCGCTGCCGGCCGCGGCTCGCAACCTTGCCGCGGAACTGTCCCAGGAAGACAGCCCGTCGGTTCTCGACAAGAGTGAGAATGCTTTTCGGACAACACCTCTTGGTCAGATACTGATCATCGGGGCACGCTGGTCAGGTGCGCTGACGGCTGCCGACGCCGCCGGGTGCGCCACCGGTCTCATCGACCGGTTCGGGGTGGGCGCCGGCACCCCGACCTTCCGGGCGGACGGGTTGTCCGGCCTCCTCCCCGACGTCCTGGCCTGGGCGGGCCGAATCGACCGTCGGAGCCACGGCGGCCGGTCCTAGGTCGGAGCCACGGTGACCGCTCGGGAGACGCTTTCCGAGGTTTGACCCGCCGGGGTTCGGGCAAACCTCACTGCGTGACGAGGAAGGACTGGTGAGGATGCTGGACGAACGCCGCGACGGCTGGCTCACCCCCGGCCGCGCGCCCGCCGAACGCCCCACCCACGTCATCGCGCATCTGTCCGACACCCACCTGACCGCCCCCGGCGTCGCCTACAACGGGGTGCTGGATGCCGACGCCGCCCTCGACCGCACCGTGGCCGTGCTGCGGACGGCCATCGGTGAGGGACGCCGGTTGGACGCCGTCGTGGTGTCCGGCGACCTCACCGACAGCGGTGATCCGAGCGCCTACCGCCGGCTGGCCGCGTCTCTGGCCACCCTGACCGAACCGGAGTCGGCGGCCACGGACGCGTCCCCGGTCGCCGTGTACGCCACCGGAAACCACGACGTCCGCGCTGAGTTCCACCGGCAATTGTTGGGGCGCAATGACACCGACGATCCGGTGCTGCAGGTCATCGAGGTCGGCGGGCTGCGTTTGTTGGTCCTGGATTCAACGATCCCCGGCGCCGGGCACGGGCGGCTTGAACCGACGCACCTGGCGGAGCTGCGCCGGGTGCTGGCGACACCGGCAACGGCCGGCAGCATCCTGGTGCTGCATCATGCCCCGGTTCCGCCGCCCTCACCGTTGCTGAGCTACTTCGCGCTCGACCCGGCGTCCCGAATGGGCCTTCGGGACGCGATCGTCGGGACCGACGTCCGAATCGTCCTGGCCGGCCATCACCACCTGGCGCAGTCGGCGATGCTGGGCGGTGTCCCGGTGGCGGTCGCCGGATCCACCGCGATCCGGACCGATCCGCTGGCGCCGGCCGGGCACGAACGCACCTGGGCCAGCGGCGGTTTCAACCTGGTGGAGGTGTACCCGGACACGGTGGTGGTTTCGGTAGTGCCCGTCGACGGGGCAGCGAACGTGTTCGACCTGGACGAAGCCGGGTATGCGGCCGTCATCAACGCCCACCCGATCGATCAGGTGGGCGGAGCACGGGCGCGCCACCTGTCGGGGCGCGACGACACCCGGCGGCAGGTACAGTCCGAGTGACGGTCTGGACAGCCTACGGACCAGTTGCCCGCTCGGACACCTGCCCGTGAACCATCTGACAGAGATCGGCGGTCGGATTGTCGTCCCACCCGACGTCGTAGCTGCTCTGCCCGCGCTGCTCTTCGCGACAGCGCCCGCCGGTGCGAGCACCTCCCTCCATTTGACAGCCTGCCTTTTACCCAGCTTTGCGTTGCACAGCTCTTCTTTACCCAGCTCTTCCTTGCACAGCGTCTCTTCGTTGCACAGCTCTTCCTTGCACAGCTCTTCCTTGCACAGCGTCCGCAGTCCCCACCCACCAGTGAGGCCACCTGTATGAGCACCGCGATCTCCGCGCCCCGGCAACGGCGCGCCGCCAGACCGCCCACCGAGTATTCGCAGCTGCTGCACCAAGTCCAGCAGGCTGGCCTGATGAAGCGCCGGTACGGGTACTACGCGATCAAATCGACGCTGATGATCCTGTTGACGGCCGGGTTGGTGGTCGGCGTCATCCTGCTGGGAAACAGTTGGCTCCAGCTGATTCTCGCCGCGGCCTTCGGGTTGGTGTTCTCTCATTTCGGCTTCCTGGGTCACGACGCAGCGCACCGCCAGATCTTCGCGTCCAACACGGCCAACCGGGGGGCCGGCCTGGTACTCGGAACGCTGTGTAGCGGGATGAGTCTGGCCTGGTGGAACGCCAAGCACAACAAGCACCATGCGGCGCCGAACCAGATCGACAAGGACCCGGACATCGAGCCGTCGGTGCTGCACTTCTACCCGGTGGCAACCCCGCCGAACCCATCCCGGTTCCTGGCCTTCTTCCGCCGTCGACAGGGGTGGTTCTTCTTCCCGTTGCTGACCCTGGAGGGGGTGAATCTGCACGCGCAGTCCTTCCTCAGCGGCTTCAGCCGCCGGTCCGGCCGGTGGCAGCCGATGGAGATGGCCGTGCTGACGCTTCGCTGGGGCGCCTACCTCACGTTGCTGTTCCTGGTGCTCGACCCTGGCAAGGCCGCCGCATTCCTCGGCCTGCAGTTGGCCGTGGTCGGGGTGTATCTGGGATGCACGTTCGCGCCGAACCACAAGGGCATGCCGGTGCTGCCGGCCGACGCCAAGGTCGACTTCCTGCGGCGGCAGGTCCTGATGTCCCGCAACATCGTCAGCAGCCGGTTGACGACGTTCGCGATGGGCGGCCTGAACTACCAGATCGAGCATCACCTGTTCCCGTCGATGCCCCGCCCCAACTTGCGGCGGGCGCGGACCATCATCAAGCCGTTCTGTGACGAGAACGGTGTCTCCTACACCGAAATGACGCTCCGGCGGTCGTACGGGGTTGTCATCCGGCACCTGAACACCGTCGGCCTGCGGGCCGGCGACCCGTTCACCTGCCCGTTGGTCGCAGCCATGCGGCCGCCCGTCTGAGACTGGTCGGGACTGACCCGGTCAACCGATCACCGAGGTGACCAGCGATGGCACGGCCAACACCAGCCAGCTCCCCGCCAGCAGGAACGGGCCAAAAGGGATGGCTGACGTGAGTGTCAGCCGCCTGGTCAATAGACCCGCGATGGCGACAACCGCCCCGAAGACGAATGCCAACGTGATCGCCAGCAGGGTGGCAGCTACCGATAAGTAGCCGGTGAGCAGCGCCAGTGACGCCGCCAGTTTGACGTCCCCGCGGCCCAACGCCCGGGGTAGTGCGGTCGCCACACCCCAGGACAGTCCGGTGACGACGACCGCGACCAGCAGCGCCCGGAAAAGGCTGCCGCTGGTCGGGTCGATCAGCCAGACCGCGACCAGCAGGGCAGCGGTGATCGGCACGGCCGGAACCGTGATGGCGTCTGGCAGCCGGTGGTGCACCAGGTCCACCGCACCCAATGCAACCCCCAGCAGCCCCGTCCAGATGACTAGCACGAGCGCCGGTTCCGGGCCGATTAGGCCGGCACCAACGCCGGTGATCACCGCGGCGGCGACCTCGAGAACACCGGGACGAAGCACCACCCCGCGCGGCAACCTGGCCAGCAGCACCCGCAGGCCGTACCCCGCCGGCACGCCAAGGCCCGCGCCCAGCAGAGCGGCGGGCCAGGAGAACGGGGTCGACACCCGCCGACGCTCTCACAACCAAGGCGTCCGGCGGACGATCTGTCCCCACCGCAGCGCGTTCAGATCGGCAACGGCAGGACGGAGTCGGACGCCACTCGCAGGGCCTCCCGCATCGCCGACTTCGGCGCCGCCACCCCGGTGATCAACTCGAACTGGCGGAACGCCTGGTGGAGCAACATGTCCAGACCGGTGACGGTGACCCTTCCGACCCGGCCGGCCGCCGCCAGCGGGGTCGGCCACGGGTGGTAGAGCACCTCGAACAGGATCGGCACCGCCGACAACCGGTCCGCCAGCGCATCGGCCGCCCCGGCCGGCACGGTGGAGACCACCAGGTCAACGGCGTCGGCGGCGGCACCGATCACGCCTACCGCCCAGCCGATCGGCCGCGCGGTCAACCCCAGCCGGCGGGCCAGGTCGACCGCGGCGGCGGTGCCCTGCGCCCGGCGGCCGGCGATCGTCACCTCGGTGACACCCAGTTCCGCCAGTCCGGCGACCACCGACAGCGCGGTGCCGCCGCCGCCGAGAAGCAGGGCCCGACGGATCGACGGCGCTGACGAAGGGCCCCGCAGTGCCGCGCGCAGAGCTCCGGTCACCCCATCGACGTCGGTGTTCTCCGCAACCCACTCGTCACCCTGGCGGATCAAGGTGTTGGCCACCCCAAGTTCGAGCACCCCGGGCCCGCGCTTGTCGGCCATCGCCGCCGCCGCGGCCTTGCCGGGCATCGTCACCGAGAACCCGGCCCATTCCGGTCCGCTGCCGGTGACCAGGGTCGGCAGGGTAGGGGCGTCGCATTCGATCGGGTCGTACCGCCAATGATGCAAACCCGTTGCGGCGTACCCGGCCCGGTGCAGCGCCGGGGACAGGGAGTGCGCGACCGGCGACCCGAGCACACCCGCCCGGCGCACGCCCGGCTCGGGGGTCAGCCGAAGACCCCGTTCGCCCTGGCCTGCGCCACGCAGGCGGCGTGCTGCTCGGCGGTGATGCTGAAGCACGACTCGCCCTTGGCGTTGGCCTTCACGAAGAACAACCAGGACCCGTCGGCAGGAGCCAATGCGGCGGCGACCGCGTCCGGGCCGGGTGAGGAGATCGGCGTCGGCGGCAGGCCGGCACTGTGATACGTGTTGTAAGGACTGGGGTTTGCCCGGTCGGCGGCGCTGGTCGCGATCGACGCCCGGTCGAGGGCGTAATTCACCGTCGAGTCGAACTCCAACTTCATCGGCACCGCAAGCCGGTTGTAGATCACCCTGGAGACCTTGGGCATGTCGGAGGCGATGGCTTCCCGCTCGGTCAGCGAGGCGATGATCGCGGCCTGGTAGGGCGTGATGCCCCGGATGGCGGCGTCGGCGATGGCGTCCGTGCCGTTCCACAGCGCCGCCGACGCACTGATCACCGAGGTGAGGGCCTGCTCCGGCGTCGACCCCGGTGCGATGTCGAAATCACCGGGCAGGACCATCCCCTCCAACCGTTTCTTCGGGTCAGGGGCCGCCCGCACCGCGTCGATCGCCCATTCCACCACCCCCAGGGTTGCCGGGTCGGCGGTCTGCGCAACCGTCCACAGGGCCTGCGCGGTGAAGCAGTCCTGACGCCCATTCAGCGGGACGCAGGCCGCCTGGGTGATCTGGGTGATGTAGCCGGGGATGACGGTCGGGGTCGCCGCCGGGTCAGTGGACACCGCCGACATATCGGCAAGTTGCCGGCCGGGGATCAACCGGAGGTGCCCGACCCGATTCTCCTTCGCCACCAAAGCATCTGCCGTCGCCTGGGCGGACGCGTTCTGCCGGACCTTGTAATACCCGGGGCGCAGGGCCTGCACGTCGCCATCACGGCTGGCCTGCCCGGTGAACGCCTCGGTGCTTGCCACCACCCCCGCGTCAAGCAGGGTCTTGGCGATGTCTCCGGTGCTGTCCCCGCCCTGGACCCGGATCACTACCTCTGATCCGCCGCTGCCCGCGTAGTCGGGAACGACAGCGGTCCGGGACCGCCATAGGGCGAATCCCGCGACGAGGCTGCCCACGATCACCAGCAGTACGACCACCGCGAAGACCAACCAGCGGCGGTGTCGGCGGCGGGCCGCCCCGGGCCGTTCGGGCGCCCGATCGCGTCTGCGCTGCCGGCGGTTCGGCGCGGATACGGGCTCGGCTGCCGGCCCGGCAGCCAGGGCCTCCCGCAGCTCGTGGACATCGAGCTCCCCGGTCTCGCCCTCTCGCCGGCCGAACAGTCCGAACTGATCGGTCACCGGCCGCCGCCGAGGTTGTCCAACCGGTTCTGCAGGATCCTGGTCGCCGCCGCCTGGTCGATGACGGCACGGCGGTCCCGGCCGCGAACCCCGGACTCTGCCAGCTGGCGATCGGCGGACACGGTGGTCAACCGTTCGTCGACGTACACGACCGGTACGGGGGTGATCCGCACGGCCAGGGCGGCGCCGTACTCGCGGGCGGCGGCCACGGCCGGCCCGTCCAGTCCACGCAACGTCCTGGGCAGACCCACCACCACCTCGACCACCTCGTATTCACCGACCAGGTCGGCGAGCGCCTGCAGATCGGAGCCGGTCGGACGATCCCGCGGCAGCGTCGTCACCGGGAAGGCCAGCACGCCGGACGGGTCACTGCGCGCCACGCCTACCCGAACCGTACCGACGTCCACCCCCAGACGCACGCCTGTCGTCGGCGTGGCACCGGTGTTGCGGGGGGTGCCCGGTGCGGCTGGTGGCGCGCCGTGCTCACCCATGGCCGGGCGTCAGCGCCGCACGCAGCGCGTCAATGGCCGACGAGATCCCATCCGGACGAGTGCCGCCGCCCTGCGCCATGTCCTTCTTGCCGCCGCCCCGGCCGTCGATCGAGGGCAGCACGGCCTTGGCCAGGTCGCCGGCCGCCCACCCGGCCGCGACGGCCGCGGGGGTCAGAGCGATCGCGAAGGCGACCGACCTTCGCCCCGGCGCGAACACCGCGACCACCCCGGGGCGGGCTCCCAACCGGCCCCGGACGTCGGTGACCAGGTTCCGCACGTCACCGGCCGCGGTGCCCTCGGGGGCGGTTGCCGCCACCAGGGCAACATCACCCAGGCTGACCGCACCACCGGCCAAGGTGGCCGCCGACGCCGACAGGGCAGCCGCCCGGAGGCCCGCCAACTCCTTCTCCGCCAGCCGAAGTCGCTCCACCAGAGCCTCGATCCGCGCGGGCAGTTCGCTGGGCTGCACCTTGAGCGACCCGGCCAGCTGGGAGACCAGGGTCCGTTCGGCCGCCAGCCGGTGGAACGCCTCGATCCCGACCGCCGCCTCCATCCGGCGGAGCCCCGACCCGACCGACGACTCCCCGGTGATCGCCACCGGCCCGATCTGCGACGAATGTTCGACGTGCGTCCCGCCGCACAGCTCCACCGACCAGGGCCCACCGATCTCGACGATCCGGACGGTCTCGTCGTAGGTCTCGCCGAACAGTGCGATCGCGCCCATTGCCTGCGCCTCGGCCTGCGAGCCGTACAGCACTGTCACCGGAAGATCCTGGCGCACAGCGCGATTGGTCACCTCTTCGAGCTCACTGCGGGTCGCCGCAGTCAGCGCCTGGTTCCACGCGAAGTCCAGCCGCAGGTACCCCGGCTTGTTGTACGAGCCCGACTGCAACGCCTGCGGTCCGAGTACCTGACGCAGCGCCGCGTGTACCACGTGGGTGCCCGAGTGCGCCTGCCGCGCGCCGAGCCGCCACTCGGGGTCGACCCTGGCCAGCACGTCGGCACCCTCGGTGAATTCGCCGTCGGTGATGCGTACCCGGTGCACGATCAGCTTCTTGTCCACCTTCTGCACGTCCAGCACCTCGGCGGACGCGCCGCCAGCCGTGACGATCGTGCCGGCATCGGAATCCTGGCCGCCGGATTCGGCGTACAGCGGGGTCCGATCCAGGACCAGCTCGACCTCGTCACCGGCACCCGCCGCCGGTACCCGGGCGCCGTCCCGGATCAACCCGCGGACGGTCGCTTCCGACGCCAGCTCCTCGTACCCGGTGAACCGGGTCGGCCCGGCCGTCAGCAAAGGTCCGTAGACCGACAGGTCGGCCAGCTTCCCCTTGCGCGCCTTGGAGTCTGCCCTGGCCCGGTCGCGTTGCTCCTGCATCAACGACCGGAACGCGTCCGCGTCGACACTGAGCCCCGCCTCCGCGGCCATTTCCACCGTCAGGTCGATCGGGAACCCCTGGGTGTCGTGCAGCAGGAACGCGGTAGCCCCCGGGATCACCGCGCTACCAGACTGCCTGGTCTCCTCCGCGGCCACGTCGAACAACTTCGAGCCGGACGCGATGGTGCGCAGGAACGCCTGCTCCTCGGTCACCGCGACCCGCTGGATCCGGGTGAAGTCCGACGTCAGCTCGGGGTAGGACGGGCTAAGCAAATCCCGCACCGTCTCGGTCAGCCCGGCCAGTACCGGCTCGTGCACGCCCAGCAACCGGACACTGCGGACCGCGCGGCGGAGCAACCGCCGCAGCACGTACCCGCGGCCCTCGTTGCCGGGGGTGACACCGTCGGCGATCAGCAACATCGCCGACCGGATGTGGTCGGCGACGATCCGCATCCGAACGTCACCGGCGTGGTCCGCGCCATAAGCGACCCCGCTCAAAGACTCCACCCGGCCGATGATCGGCCGCAGCAGATCGGTCTCGTAGACGTTGTCGACGCCCTGCAGCAGGAACGCCAGCCGCTCGACGCCGAGCCCGGTGTCGATGTTCTGCTGCGGCAGGGGCCCCAGGATTGGGAAGTCGCCCTTGCCGTCGCCGTCCCCCCGCATGTCCTGCATGAAGACCAGGTTCCACACCTCGAGGTAACGCTCCTCGTCGGCGATCGGCCCACCCTCGATGCCGTACTCGGGACCCCGGTCGTAGTAGATCTCCGAGCACGGCCCGCACGGGCCGGGCACGCCCATCGACCAGAAGTTGTCGGCCATCCCGCGCCGCTGGATCCGGCTCGGATCGACGCCCGCGACTTCCTGCCACAGCCGAGCCGCGTCGTCGTCGGTCTCGTAGACGGTCACCCACAGCCGGTCGGGATCAAGACCGTATCCCCCGTCGTCCAGCGACGCGGTCAGCAGCGTCCAGGCGTGCCGGATCGCACCTTCTTTGAAGTAGTCGCCGAAGGAGAAGTTGCCCGCCATCTGGAAGAACGTCAGGTGCCGGGTGGTGACACCGACGTTCTCGATATCACCGGTGCGGATGCATTTCTGCACGCTGGTGGCCCGCGGATAGGGCGCCGGTTCCTGGCCGAGAAAATACGGCTTGAACGGTGCCATTCCCGCGATGGTGAACAGCACCGTGGCGTCCTGGCTGATCAGCGACGCCGACGGCACCACTGTGTGACCGGTGCGCTCGAAATGCTCCAGGAAGCGTCGACGGATCTCGTGGGTCTGCATCATTCCTCGCTTATCGCTACTGCTGGTATGGCCCAGTGGGCCGGCGACCCGCCGACCGGCGGTCGTGGTCGAGTTGTGGTGACGACATGGTGATGCGCGCGCAGCACGGCCGATGCGGGACGGCTGTCCAGCCCTGATGATCCCTGCCCCCGAGCGGCGAGGGAGCCAAAGACGGTCGACCCCACAGCGTGTGCGGGGTGGGCGGGGCCGCGGCCGCAACGGCTACGCGCTGCGCCGGCCGGCGCGGTGATCCGTCGCCCGACTGCGCGGCGGCGCACCGGGTGCTCGTGGTTCCACCGGCGCCGGAGGTACCGGCCCGAGCGCCTCCGGTCCCACCATCGCGATCGAACCGGTCGCGTTGTCGATCAGCGGCCGATAACTGGCTCGGCGATTGACCGCACCCTGCCGGACGTCGGAGGCGAAAGAGCCGACGGCGTTGCCCAACTCGGCGATCGCGTCGGCGACGTCCGCGGCGATCGCGGACGGCGTCACCTTGGCCTTCAGCGCCTCTCGAGCGGCTTCCTTGGCACGGCGGGTGCGCCGGGTGGCGGCGACGCCGAGAGCCATCCCCGCGCCGAAGTAGTACATGCGTTTCACGGCAGCCGTCATCCCCTTTCCAAGGGCTCGACCGGGCGCGGTAGCGGCCGGCGTGGTTGTTCCAGGGCTCTGGTGCTCCGAAGGCTACCCGCCGCGCCCAATCCAATACTCGGGACGCGGATGACCCGGCTCATGGTGTGTCGCCGTATCGGTACCGACCTGTGAACGCATCCGGGCCCGCTCGCGTGTACCTGGGGGTGGGGCCCGCTCGGCGGTGCCACCAGAAGGCTCGACCGCCCGGGAGTGTTGGCGCCGCCCGGAATCACCGGTGATAGGAGATGATCTTCGGATGAACCAGATCAACGGATTGCCCTTGCACATCCTGGTGGTGCACGCGGTCATCGTGCTGATCCCGCTGGCGGCCTTCCTGACGGTCCTGTCGGCCGTCTGGCCGGCGGCCCGGCGGCGGTTGGGCTTCATCACCCCGCTGGTGGCGTTCGGAGCCCTGGTCACGGTACCGATCGCGGCCAACGCCGGCGAATGGCTGCAGGCCCGGGTAGCCCCCACGCCGCTGATCGGTGAGCACACCCAACTGGGCGACACGATGTTGATCTTCGCCATCGGGTTGTTCGTTGCCTCGCTGCTCGCCTGGGGCGTCCCCACGGTGCTGCGGCGCCGATCCAGCGCGGCGCCCGCGCCGTGGATCGGTGTGGTGGTGGCGGTCATTGCGGTGGTGCTGGCCGGCGCCAGCGTGTACCAGGTGGTCCGGGTGGGCGAGTCCGGCTCCAAGGCGATCTGGACGGGGACGTTCTGCCAGGACCCGGTGGCCGCCGACGGCTCCTGCCCGTCGGCCTGATTCGTGGCGCCGGCCTAATTCCTGCCCGTCGGCCTGATTCGTGGCGCCGGCCTAATTCCTGCCCGTCGGCCTGATTCGTGGCGCCGGCCTAATTCCTGCCCGTCGGCCTGATTCCTGCCCGGCCTGATTCCTGCCCTAGCCTCGATCTTTCGCGCCAAATCCGGGTTACCCTTCGGTAGCCCGGGAAGATCATCTTCTGCCGTGCTTTCTGGTGTTGGGTAGACCGATGATACCGGTGTCGCCGGTTGGCGCCGGGTTCCACTGCCCCGGGGGTGGGTTTACTGCTGGGCGAGGGTGTTTGGCCTGGTCAGGCCACCTGAGGCAGTCCTTGCAGCCGGGTCAGGCCGGTGGTGACGAGGTCGACGTGTGGTGCGTGCGCGGACAGGTGCAGCCAGGTCCGGCGGGAGTGACGGGCGATGCTGCCGGCGATGGAGAACAATCGCAGGCGGAGTCGTTTGGGTTCCCACACCCTGGCGTCTTCGCCGGTGAGCGCGAGCATCTGCATCCACGCGGTCAGTTCGGTGGCCAGCATGACGACCGCTATCCAGATCTGGTTTTGTGAGACGTCATGCAGCGGAAGGTTTCTCAGCCCGGTGTCTTTCATGTTCCGGATCCGGTCCTCGCACCGGGCGCGCCTGCGGTGCCGCAGTTCCAGGTCCGGGAGTTGCCCGCGGGTGGTGTTGGTGATGAACGCGGTGAGTCGGTTGCCGTCGATATCGGTGAACCGCAGTTGCGCGCCGGGGTGTGGTCGTTCCGCGCGGACGATGACCCGCATCCCTTCGGGCCATCCGGACAGGTCGAGCAGCCCGGTCAGTTCGGTGACCCGCGCCCCGTCCCGTGGTCTGCGGTCGGCATCGTAGGCCGGGGTCCACGCCGACGCCGGGATGGTTTCCAGCTTGGCGACCATGTCCAGGCTGAGGGTGAACCCCACCGAGTAGGCAAGGCGTCGGGTGGTCAGCCAGTTGAGGAATTCGTGGGTGCCGCCGGCACCGTCGGTGCGGATCAGCACCTTCCGTCCCCGTCTCCGATCGGGACCAGTGGACGGCAGTTGCCGCAGCGCGGTCTTGGTGACCTCGATGTGATCGACAGCGGTATTCGAGCCGGCGTTGCCTTTTCGGAGCAGCATCGCCAGGGGTTCGCCGGTGCCACCGGCGCCGTGGTCGACCCACGCCCCGATCGGGTGGTGACCGAAACCGCGTTAGAAAGTCGCTGCCGCCAGCTCCTTCTCACTGTGCGCGGTGATCAGGGTAGCGTCCAGATCGATGATCAACGGGTCACTGGCTGTGGACTGGTGATCCGGTGCATCGCTGTCCGCGAGGTCCCAGACCCTGGCCCGCACCGCGGCCCTGGCGGTGTTGATCGCAGCCAACGCTGCGGGTGCATCGGCAGCGAGGGTGTCGATCAGCCGGGACACCGTCGGATCGGATGCGACGTGCCCGAAGACACCGGGTTCGGACCGGACCTGGGCGATGTCGGCCAGGCAGTCACCGCCGATCGCGACCGAGATCGCCAGGTCCAGCAGGACCTTCCCCGGGTCGTGCACCGCCAACGGCCGCATCCACGGGGTCAGCACGGTGGACAGTTCAGCGTCCAGGCCGATCCGGCTCGCGGTGGCGGCGAGCAGCACCGCACCCGCGTGAGACACCGCCCGCTGGGCGGTGGTGTCGACGATCAGCGACGGGTACGAACCGGTAGACTTCAACATCAGAAAGGTGCTCCTGGATTTGGTGCGGATGGTCCCTCAGCAAGACCTATCCTCCCAGTTCAGGGCACCTTTCCTCATGATCAACACAGCCTCAAACAATACCCGCGTGAAAGCGCGAGGCTAGAGCACGTGAAGAGGCTCGGGCGGCGCCCTCGGTCGACGAGAACACTCCCAGAGCACTGTCAAGAGGCCCGGGCGGGCGCACTCGGTCGACGAGAACACTCCCAGAGCACGGTCAACGGGTTCATCTGCCGCTTACCTGCGACTGCATCACCCACTCAGCGACCACAACGCCCCCTCAGCAGTGCGCTACCTCAGCAGAACGCCCCCTCACCCGCAACGCCCCTCATCACAACGCCCACTGGCAGAACGCACCCTCGTCCGCAACGCCCTCACCCGCAACGCCCCTCATCGCACCTCCCCTCACCTCGACTACCACTGTGCAGAAGGCCTCTTCAGCCCGTCCGCCTTCGCGCCGGGCTGCATGCAGGACGCTCTCGCAAAGCAAGCGGGCGGTCTGGACGTCAGATGGGAGCTTCCGCACACCCTCTTGCGGCTGGCCCTGGCCCGGGTAGAGTCACCCGTGTCGAATCGATTCGGGTGACCTGAACCACAGTCCTAGCCCGGGTGAAACCGGTACCCGGCCGACGCGTCACATTCCCCGAGTCATCACTGACACGACCACCTGCAGCAGCCTCCATGACCTGTCGACCAGACGATCCCCAGCAAACCCAGAGAGGGGCCTTCGATGTTGATCGGAGCGACCACCACCCCACTGCTCGACCTGCCCAGCACCGGTGGGCCAGCCGTCGTCGAGCCCGCCACCACCGTCACGTCCACGGTCACGGCCAGCGCCACCGACAGCGTCTCCGCCACGAGGTCCGGTAGCCCTGCCACCGACCCGACAGCGGCCGTCACCGCCCGCGCGGACACCGTCGGCGAGGACTGGCGCCGGACCGCGGTCGTGTACCAGGTCTACCCGCGCTCGTTCGCCGACTCCAACGGCGACGGCATCGGTGACCTGCCCGGCATCACCGGGCGTCTGGACTCGTTGGCCGAACTAGGTGTCGACGCGGTGTGGCTGTCGCCGTTCTACGTCTCCCCGCAGGCCGACGCCGGTTACGACGTCGCCGACTACCGTGACGTCGACCCAGTTTTCGGCACGCTTGCCGATTTCGATCTGCTGCTGGCAAAGGCCCACTCGCTGGGGATGAAGGTGATCGTCGACCTGGTCCCCAAC
The DNA here is from genome assembly GCA_965247715.1 of Nakamurella sp. GTDB lineage: Bacteria > Actinomycetota > Actinomycetes > Mycobacteriales > Nakamurellaceae > Nakamurella. Next base: position 315,365 of record CBDFHS010000014.1, read on the forward strand.
CATTCCTCTGACGAGCACCCGTGGTTCCAGGCCGCGCTGGCCGCCGCCCCCGGCTCCCCCGAGCGGGCCCGCTACATCTTCCGGGACGGCCGCGGCGAGAACGGCGAGCTGCCGCCGAACAACTGGGAGTCCTGCTTCCGGGGTCCGGCATGGACCCGCACCACGGATCCGGACGGCACCCCCGGCCAGTGGTACCTGCACCTGTTCGACACCAAGCAGCCGGACTGGGATTGGGAGAACCCGGAGGTCCGCGAAGAGTTCCTCTCGGTGCTGGCGTTCTGGCTGGACCGCGGCGCCGACGGGTTCCGGGTCGACGTCGCCCACGCACTGATCAAGGCCCCCGGGCTGCCCGACCAGGACCCCCAGGTGGACGGCCCCCTGACGCCCGATGAGCAGCAGGACATCGAGGGCTTCTTCCTCAACGGGCCGATGTGGGACCAGGATCGGGTGCACGAGGTCTACCAGTCGTGGCGGGCCCTGCTGGACACGTACACCCCGAACCGGGTGCTGGTCGCGGAGGCCTGGGTGCAACCGCTGTCCCGGTTGGCCAAGTACGTCCGCCCGGACGAGATGCACCAGGCGTTCAACTTCGACTTCCTGGAGACCAGCTGGAAGGCGGCCTCGCTGCGGAAGGCGATCGACGCGTCGATGGCCGCGAACGCCTCGGTCGGAGCGCCGACGACCTGGGTGCTGTCTAACCACGACGTGGTCCGGCACGCGTCCCGGCTCGGTCTGGACGCGGACAGTCCACGGCCCAACGGGATTCGCGCGGCCGATGTCCAGCCGGACGAGGCCCTGGGTCTGCGCCGGGCCCGGGCATTGACGCTGAGCATGCTCGCGTTGCCCGGGTCGGCGTACCTGTACCAGGGCGAGGAGCTGGGCCTGCCCGATCACACCACGCTGGAGGACGACCTGCGTCAGGACCCGACCTGGCACCGGTCGATGCACACCGAGGCCGGCCGGGACGGCTGCCGCATCCCGTTGCCGTGGACTTCGGACGCGCCCGGCCTCGGCTTCGGGCCGTCCGGGAAGACCTGGCTGCCGCAGCCGGATTCCTACACCGAGCTGGCCCGGGACCGGCAGGCGCTGGACGACAACTCGACGCTCAGCATGTACCAGTCCGCGCTCGCGCTGCGTCGGGCATTCCGGCTGGGCGCGGGTTCACTGGAATGGACTGGACTCGACGAGACCGGACCCAGCACGACAGGTGACGTACTGACCTACCGCAACGGCGAGGTCACCGTTGTGACGAACCTTGGAGCCGGCCCGGCGCCGTTGCCAGGTAACGAGGTATTGATGTCGTCGGTCGCCCTGCCCGGTGACGGAACCCTTCCTGCGGACACCACGGTCTGGCTGGTCTGACCGGACCGCACAGTGCTCCAACGCACGCTCAGCAGGGAAACTAGCGACTCACCGCCTCGATTTCCCTGCTGAGCGTGGAGTCACCCCACCCCGAAAGACGCGTGATGATTTCCACCAGCAGGTTGCTGCTCCGGCCGCTCCGCGTCGACGACGCGCCGGTGCTCGCGGCGTACCGGTCCGACCCCGAGGTGGCCCGGTACCAACCATGGGTGACGCCGTACACCGTCACCGACGCCACCGAGCTGATCGGCGACATGGTGCAGCCGGACCCAACCTCCCCCGGCTGGTTCCAATACGGCATCGAACTACGCGGTTCCGGCACGTTGATCGGTGACCTCGGGGTCAACCTGGGCGAGAACCTGATGCAGGCCGAAATCGGGTTCACCCTCGATCCCGCCTACCAGGGCAAGGGGTACGGCACCGAGGCGGTCCGCGGCATCCTGGATCACCTGTTCACCGTCCAGGGCCTGCACAAGGTGTCCGCGGAGGCGGACGCCCGTAACACCGCCTCCACCCGGCTTCTTGAGCGCGCCGGATTCCAGCCCGAGGGTTGCCGGCGCGCCCACTCCTACCTCAAGGGCGAGTGGACCGACGACGTGGTGTTCGGTCTGCTGGCGCAGGAATGGCAACGCTGACGCGCGCAGCAGCAGGAGTTTCCCGGTGGTCCGGCGGGCGGCCACGTCCTCGTGCGCGGTAGCGGCCAGCGGAGGCGGGTAGGTGCCCCGATCCGCAGCCGCAGGGACCCGCCAGCAGTCGAAGACGTTCCAGCAGATCGTTGCGGCATTGATGGACGGCGAGAATGAGATCGCGTAGTGCCTTTGTGGTTTGGCCACCCTGCCGAGGGCACTCCTTGCACCGTCCAGGCAGTCCAGCGCTCCGTCGCCATCTCATCACGCGTGCAGACCGATGTGTGACGACAGCGCCGTTTCCTGCCGCTGAGGAACGCCCTCCGGGTCGGCGCCGATACCCTCCCAGAATCCCCTCATCAGCTGACGAGTCCGGTGAGCCACTCGTCCGCCGTCGCCACCGTCGCCATTGCAGGGAAGATGTCGGTCATCAGCATGTTGTGAACCAGGGGGCGGCTGTCGAAGCATCCATCGGAGAGCACCGTGATGTCGAAGTCCAGATCGGCCGCGGTCATCGCGGTCATGAGCACGACGGTGCTCGTGGAGACGCCGGTGAGCACGAGGTGCGTCGTGCCGAGCGAACGGAGCAGCACGTCGAGGCCGCTCCCAGCGAAGGCGCTGACACGGTGCTTCGTCAGCACGATGTCATCGGGCTCCGGCGCGATGGCCGGATGAAACTCCAGGCCCGGCGCCCCCTCGGTGAGTTCCGCATGCAGCCTCGTGAGGCGCCTGTTTCGTGGCGACACTCCGGCGCGACCCGGACGGAGTGCGACTCGGACGTACACCACCGGCACGCTGGCCATGCGGGCGCCGGCGATGGCGCGCGCCACGGCCTCGAGCATCTCCGACGGCGCGGGCGCCACGATCATCGACTGGATGTCCATAACGAGCAGGACAGAGTCAGACACCTGCTCCACCGCCACCCCCGGTAATTCGCTCATGTCTACTCGTTTCCGTTGTAGTCAGTGGACTCGACCTCATCCGGTCGGGTCGACTCCATGTGCATGGCGAACGTCTGCGAAACGATCTTGCCGTCGTCGACGACGAACGTATCGGTGCCCAGCGGGATGTCGTCGCCCACCCTCCACGTGATGTAGGCGATGTTCCCCTCGATCTGCAGGCTTCTGAGCTCGAACCGTTCCAGGGCTCTTTCCGGCAGCCCAGCAAGGAAGTCCACGAAAAAGCCACGGACTTCACGCTTGCCGTGGTAGATCTTGGCCTCGCTGTAGAACCTGGTGGCGTCGTGGTAGTCCGTCACGATCGAGTCGACGCCCTCCTGCTCCAGGAAAGCTCGTAGGTGGTTGCGAACCACCGCTTCGGTAACGGATGACTGGGTGTTCATGACACGTTCTCCTCGATGAGCTTGCTTGCGGGCAGACCCTGTTGGTAGCCCGTCAGCACCGATAGTTCCTCGAGAAGGAGCCCGGTGACGAGTGTCGATGTCGTACCGGCCCGCGGCTCAACCGCAGCCGCTCGCAGCCTTGCTCAGTGACGGAGATTGGTGGTCACGTGCGGGCCCAGCGCGCATCGAGCGGTACAGAAGTCGTACTACCCGCGAGGGGCTTCAAGGTGGACGATCGACCAATGACAAGTCGCAAGGAGTACTGCCCGATCGCCTGCGGGGTCGAAGTGCTCGGTGACCGGTGGACCCCACTGATCATTCGCGAGCTGATGGTCGGCGCCCGCGGGTTCAACGAAATCCACCGCGGAGTTCCTCGGGCGAGCCGCAGCCTGCTCGCCTCCCGGCTCCGCGACCTCGAGCGTCGCGGCCTGGTCGACCACACCGCGGGCGGGCCTGGGCGTTCGGGAGCCTATGACCTGACCGCCGCCGGGCAGGGGCTGACCCCCATCGTGTGGGCGATGGGTCACTGGGCCGCCGAGTGGGTGTTCGGTGACCCGAGCGACGACGACATCGACGGGCTGTCCCTGATCTGGCGCACCCACCAGTTCGCCATCCCCGCCAAGCTGCCCGCCACCCGAACCGTGGTGCACCTTGTGCTCACCGGCACGGGCGGCGCCCAGGGCTGGCTCGACATCCAGCGTCCCGGAATCACGGTGTGCAAGGACGACCAGGGCCTGGCCGTCGACCTCGCCCTCGAGGCCGACACCGCCCAAATGCAGCGCTGGCTTCTCGGGCTCGTACCGTTCCGGGACCTACTCGCGCACCGCCACGCCCGCTTCATCGGGCCCAGCGCGCTGGCCAAAGCCTTCCCCACCTGGTTCGACACCACCGTCTACGCCCACGGCCTGCGGCGCGCCGAACAACGCCGCTCACGCGACGCCGTCCCTGCCTAACCGCCGCCCGCGCCACCACCGGGGTGGCACGGCGGCTCTGCGCCAGGACATTGGTAGAAAGCCACATCGGTAAGTATTAGTGCTGGCCACCGTATGGCAACGCTGACCCGCACGAGCGGAGGTCACGGCAGCAGTAGGAGTTTCCCGGTGGTCCGGCGGCCAGCCAGGTCTTCGTGCGCGGTGGCGGCCTCCGCCAGCGGGTAGGTGGCGCCGACTCGTAACCGCAGGGAGCCGTCGGCCAGCCAGCCGAACAGGTCGGTCGTTCGGCCGAGCAGCTCTGCTCGGTCACGAATGAAGTGAAAGATGGTGGGGCGGGTCAGCTTTAGCGATCCCCCCCGGTTGAGCCGCTGCACGTCGAACGGCGGGACCTGGCCACTTGCCCCGCCGAACAGCACCATCGTGCCGCGGATGGCGATGGAGTCGAGCGATCCGTCGAAGGTGGCGGCGCCGACCCCGTCGTACACCGCCTCCACCCCCCGGCCATCGGTGAGATCCCTGACCCTGGTGGAAAAGTCGTCGTACCCGACCAGCACATCGGCCGCCCCGGCGGCGCGGGACAGCTCGGCCTTGTCGTCCGTCGAAACGGTGGTGATCACCCGGGCGCCCTTGATCACCGCGATCTGGGTCAGTAGCAACCCGACGCCACCGGCGCCGGCGTGGATCAGCACGGTGTCGCCGCTCTGGATGGCGTAGGCGTCGGTGGCCATCGCGTGGGCGGTGATGCCCTGCAACGGCAGCGCCGCGGCCTGCTCGTCGGAAACGTCGTCCGGCACCGGAATGAGGGCATCGGCGCGGCCGACGGCCATCTCGGCGTACGACCCCGGCACGGTCATCCAGGCCACCCGGTCGCCGATCGCGACATCGGTGACGTCCGGACCGAGGCCGATGACCCGGCCGGCACCTTCCGAACCAGGCACCATCGGCAACTCCACGGGATACACACCCTGCCGCTGGTAGATGTCGATGAAGTTGACCCCGGCGGCCTCCACCTGGACCGCCACCTCGCCGGAACCCGGTTCAGGGGCGTTAATCTCGCGGTACTCCAGCACGTCCGGGTCGCCGTTGCGGTCGACCTGGATCGCGTGCATTTTGCCTGACGTCATGGGGTGTCCTCTCCGTGTGTCGATGGGCCCGGCTCGCCGCGGATCGTTCGCCGCAGTCGGGGGACCCGCTCGGCCAAGGTGCGTTCCGCGCCGTACCCGGTGGGCCGGTAGTAGTCCCGGCCGACCAACTCGTCGGGCGGGTACTGCTGCCGGACCACAGCATCCGGCCTGTCATGCGGGTAGACGTAGGACTGCGCGTTGCCCAGCTTCGCCGCGCCAGGGTAGTGCCCGTCCCGCAGCGCGGGCGGCACCGACCCCGCCCGGCCCTCCCGCACGTCGGCCATGGCCGCGTCGATCGCGCTGATCACGGCATTCGACTTCGGTGCGGTAGCCAAGTGAATAGTGGCTTGGGCCAACGCGATTCGCGCCTCGGGTAGCCCCACGAGCTGCACCACCTGGGCCGCGGCGACGGCGATCGGCAGCGCCGTCGGGTCGGCCATCCCAATGTCCTCGGACGCGTGAATCATCAGCCGCCGGGCGATGAACCGTGGGTCCTCCCCCGCCTCCAGCATCCGGGCCAGGTAGTGCACCGCGGCGTCGACGTCGCTGCCTCGGATCGATTTGATGAACGCGCTGGTGACGTCGTAATGCTGATCACCGGACCGGTCGTAGCGGACCGCGGCGCGGTTGACGGCCCGTTCCACGGCGGGGAGGTCGATCACTGCCGGACCACCTGACGTCACCAGACCATCCGACGGGCTGCCGCCCTCGTCCTCCGGCTCCCCGGATTCCGTGCCAGACCCATTGGCGACGTCGCGCACCGAATCGGCGGCCGCTTCCAGCGCGGTCAACGCCCGGCGCGCGTCCCCGCCGGACAGCGCGACCAGCTGCGCCCTGGCCTCCCCGGTGAGGCTGAAAGCGCCGGCCAAACCCCGATCGTCGGCCACCGCCCGATCCACTAGCAGCGCGACGTCGGCGTCGGGCAGCGGTTGCAGTTGCAGCACCAGGGACCGAGACAGCAACGGGGAAACCACGGAGAAGAAAGGGTTCTCGGTGGTGGCGGCGATCAGCACGATGGTCCGGTCCTCGACCGCTCCGAGGAGCGAATCCTGCTGGGTCTTGGAGAACCGGTGCACCTCGTCGATGAACAGCACGGTCTGCTCGCCGGTGGACCGGAGCCTGGCCGTCGCGTCAGAGATGACGGCCCGAACCTCCTTCACCCCGGCGGAGACCGCCGACAGCTGCGCGAAGTGCCGTCCGGTGGAACCGGCGACCAGGGTCGCCAGGGTGGTCTTGCCGGTCCCCGGCGGCCCGTACAACAGCATCGACGACGGGGATCCGCCCTGCACCAGCCGGCGCAGCGGCGCGCCCTGGCCCAGCAGGTGCGCCTGCCCGGCGACCTCGTCCAGGGTCCGCGGACGCATCCGGGCCGCCAACGGGGCGTGCCGGTCGACCGGGCGGTGCGGGGACCAGTCGGGGGACGCCCCCGGCCCCAGCACGACCGCATCCGACGGCGACCCGACTTCCGAGGGTGCCCGGACCGCGAACAGACCCGGCTCGCTCACACTCACCCCGCCGACGCTACCGGGCGGCTGCGGTATCACCGGCCAGTGGCGGTTCTGTCCTGGTCGTCGGAACGCGATGTTCTGCGCAAGCAATGATCATCTGGGGCTTCATTTACGGGCTCACCACCAACCGGGCGGTCATTCTGGTCCGAACCTCGGTCACTGAGATCCCGTCGTGGACAGCGCCGATGACGACCGTCCGCTCCCGGAACGGGCAGCACGTCACCGTGCATCTGGCGACACCCGGCAGCAAACCGCACTGGACGGGCTGACTGCTTCAGACCATCGCATTGGTCTCGGCGGGAGCGTGACTGGCGGCCACCAGTTTGTGCACCAGCCGCATCTTGGTCAGGACCGCCGGCGGCAGCACGAACGGGTAAAGGTCGCGGTGCCCCATCGACCGGTTGATCATGTTCAGCGACCAGGCCAACGGCAGCCACAGGGCGATCATCCGGTCGAACCCGGCGTCCCCGGCCAGCGGTTGGGTGGCCGTCGCGCCGGCCGGCGCCAAGCCGAAAGCCGCCGCGGTGTCGATGGTGTCGCGGATGTGCAGGTAGTGCGCGAAGGTCTCGGCCCAGTCCTCAGCCGGATGCATCGTGGCGTAGGAGGAGACGTAGTCCTTCTCCCACCCCAGCGGGGCGCCCTGCGAGTAGTGCCGGTTCAGCGCGGCCTGGTAATCCGCGTCCGGGTCACCGAACAGCATTGCGAACTCCTCCCGGGCCGGACCGGTCTCGGCCAGCTCGAAGAAGAAGTAGTGCCCGGTCTCGTGCCGAAAATGACCCAGTAGCGTGCGGTACGGCTCGTCCATCGACACCCTGAGCTGCTCGCGGTGCACGTCGTCGCCCTCGGCCAGGTCCAGGGTGATCACCCCGTCCGCGTGTCCGGTGATCACCTTCTGCTGGCTGCTGGACAGCAGGTCGAAGGTGAGTCCGCGTTCCGGATCCGCGATCCGGTCCTTGATCGGAAGTCCCAGATCGACCAGCTCGACGATCAACCGGCGCTTGGCAGCTTCCGCCTCGGCGAACGCCCGCAACGCCGAATCCCCGTCGGCCGGCCGCGTCCGGGTCAGGGAACAGGAGCGGCACAGCGGCGCTCCGCCGACCGGCACCAGCCAGTTGCAGCCGGCGACGAACAGGTTGGCGCACATCTGCCGGGCCGGTTCGACGGCGGTGACTCCCTCCGGTCCGACGACGGCGAAGTCCCGGTCAACCAGGTCGAACCCGATCGGGTTGCCGCAATTGAGGCAGCGAGAGTTCTCGAAGGCCAGCTGCTGCCCGCACTGCGGGCAGGCAAAATCACGCATCTCAGTTCTCCTGGTGGGTGGGCATGATGGCGCTGTCAACACCCCTTACCGGACGGCGCCAAGGCCCGCTCAGCGTACCGGGGTCAGCGGGAAAGATCCGCTGGTCGCCCGGGTTCCGTGACCGGCGCCACGTCCACGGACACCTCCATCTCAGAGGTCTTCGCGTCGGTGAAGATGACGCCCTTGAGGGGTTGCACGTCCCGGTAGTCCCGACCCCAGGCGACGGTGGTGTACCGGTCGTCCACCAGGGTGTCGTTGGTCGGGTCGAAACTGAGCCACGTCCCGTCGGCCAGCCGCACCGCGGCCCAGGCGTGGCTGGCGTCGGCACCGACCACCCGCTCCCTGCCCGGCGGCGGGGTGGTCGCCAGGTAGCCGGAGACGTACCGACCGGCCAGACCGAGCGAGCGCAGGCAGCCGGTGGCCAGGTGCGCGAAATCCTGGCAGACGCCGGCCCCGGCGGCCAGCACGTCCCGGTCGGTCGAGGACACCGAGGTGGCACCGAACCGGTAGGTGAAGTCGGTGAAAATACGGTGCGTCAGGTCGACGACCGCCTCCCCGATTGGCCGGTCAGGGATGAACGAGATCCGCGCATACTCCCCGACTTCGGAGGGCAGCACCACCAGCGGGGACGCCAGGGTGAACTCCACAGCCCGCGGGTCGTTCCTCTGGGAGGGCCGGGCCCGCTCCCAGGGCATGGCGGTGACCGCCGGGTCCATCACCGGCGCGCTGATTTCGATGTCCGACCGGCCCGTCACCCGCAGGCGGGTGTGTGGGTCGGTGACGTGAAAGTAGGTGCTGGTGTTGCCGTAGACGTCGACGCTGTGGACCAGATCTGAGGCCGCAGGCTCGACGGTCACCGCATGCTCGAGGCAACGCTGGCCGGATTCGTCCCTCGGGCGCAGGTAGCTGCGACCAAAGGAGGTCGTCACCTCGTCGGAGTACCGGTAGACGGTGCTGTGCTCGATGCGGTAGCGGCGAGTCATCCGCGCGCCCCGGCGGCCGTCCGGACTCCGAGCTGCTGCATCTGGCTCGGGTGCGGGAAGTGGTGAGCGGCAATGACATCGGCCAGTTCACGGAGGCTGTCGTGCAGCGTCTGCAACAACTCCTGCAGATCCGGCCGCTGCCCGTTGGCGTCGATCCGGTCCAGCTCGGCCGGCTGAACTCGGCGCAGCACACCCTCCAGGTCCTCCACTTTGCGTTGCGGTCGGGAGGTGCCGGACGAGTCGGGCAGCGCCCGCAGGTCGGCGCGCGCCTGAGCCACCTGGTAGGCCACCGACCGGGGGTTCCCGGTGTCCAGCAGCAGCAGTTCGACCATCGTCGCGACCTGGATCCGGCCCCGGTACCGGCGCCGGTAGGTCACCCCGGACTCCCCCGCCGCCAACACCGATTCGACCACCAGTGAATCCACCGCCGACGAGTGGGAGGTGGTCAGGGTGGACCGGAGCAGCGCCGTCACCTGCTGGGCCCGCTCCAGCCGCCGGCCGAGGTCCAGGAAGTACCACCCCGGGTCGCGGATCATGTTCTCGCTCACCAGCCCGGCCAGCGCCAGCATCCCGGAAAGGACGGACGCCTGGGCGGCGGCGAGCACTGGGCCGACTGCAGCGGTGTCCTGGTGGTCGCGACCAAACAGACTGTGTCCCTGCAGACCCTGAGCCTGCAGACCCTGACCCTGCAGACCCTGACCCTGCAGACCCTGACCCTGCGAGCCTTGGACCTGGAAGCCCTGCACCTGAACCTGCCCGTGCCGGCCCTGGATCTGCATATTCGGGACCTGCACATGGTGATGATGCAGGTCGTCCGCCAGCGAGGCCACCGCCCGGTCGGTGGCCCCCAGCACCATCCAGGTGTCGGCGGACAGCTGGTCGCGGACGGCGCGGGCGGCCTCCCGCAGCCCGGCCAGCGACTGGGCCACCGTTCCCGGTTCGGCCGCGTCGGCCATCAACTCGACGATGCGTGCCGACGGGTCCGACCCGTCGAAGCCGGCCGTCGTGCCGATCACCTCAGTCACCGCTGCCAGCAGCACCGGGACGCATCCCGCGCCGAGATGCTCTGGGCGAAAACGGAAGTCGTCCACCCGCTCGCGGGCGACGATTAACAGCCGGGTCAGATCCTCGGTGCGCTCGGCGTACCGGCCCAGCCAGAACATGTCTTCCAACACCCTGGGCGACGACGTGGACTCGGGCCGTTCGGCGGCGACCACGGGGCCCTCGTACAGCCAGACGCGGCCCTCCCGCCGCTCTTGCGCCTCGCCCCGACCGGATCGCACCCAGACGTCCTTGGCCAGACTCGACCGGGTGCCGGTGGCCGGATCACCGTGCTGCACCCGGCCCAGGGACCCAGGCATCGCGACGTACCCGGATCCGTGCGCGACGGTGAACAACCGCAGGCTCGCCTCTCCGGCGGCCAACCCCTGTGGCACCGCCATCGGGGCCTCGGAGAACGGCGCCGCCTGCTGACCCACCCACTTGGTTGGTTCGGCGGCCAGCCGGGCCCGCCACAGGTCCCGCTCCGCCCTGGACAGCAGCGCGGGGAACACGGAGCGGTCACGACAGGTGGGGCGCAACACCATCTGCTCCAGATTCGCCACCACATGGGAGCGCGCGGACTCCTCGCCGCACCAGAAACTCGGCACCGACGGCAGTTTGAGGGTCTCCCCCAGCACGGCGCGGGCCAGCTTCGGCAGGTACGGGGCGAGCGCGGGAGATTCCAGCACGCCGCTACCCAGCGTGTTGACCACCGTGACGGCGCCGCGGCGGCACGCCTCGGTCAGCCCGACCACGCCCAGCCGCGAACCCGGATCGAGATCCAGTGGGTCCGACCAGACGGCGTCGACCCGCCGCACCACCACGTCAACCGGCTCGAACCGGCCCATTGACAACATCCACAGCCGCCCACGTCGGACCGTCAGGTCGGCGGTCTCCACCAGCGGCACGCCCAGCAACGAGGCCAGCATGGCCTGGTCGAAGGCTGTCTCGGAGTGCGTTCCCGGGCTGAGCACGACTATCCGGGGGTCATCGGCGTCGTGCGGCGCGACGGAGGCCAGTGCCGACCGCATGGTGTGGAAGAAGGCGCCCAGCCCGCGGGGGGCGTGCCGCCGGTACAGGTCCGGCAACACCCGCGAGATCACCCGGCGGTCGGCCATCGCATACCCCGCGCCGGACGGCGCCTGGGTGCGGTCGCCAAGAGCTTGGAACTCACCCGAAGGTGCCCGGTAGACGTCCACCGCGTGGAAGAACAGCTGGTGCGCGCCGGGAATGGTGATGCCGTGTGCCGGGCGGAGGTAATCCGGGTGCCCGAAGATCACTTCCGGTGGCAGCAGACCGTTGTCGATCAGCCCGCGAGGTCCGTAGAGGTCCGTCAGCACCGCGTCCAGCAGGGTCGACCGCTGGATCAGACCGGCCTCCAACCTGGTCCATTCCGCGTCCGCCACGACCAGCGGCAGCGGGTCGAGGCGCCAGTGTTCCGGATCGACCGGCGCGGTTCGCTGCTCGGCACGTGGGGCGCCTTCGGCAGGTGCGACGTCGGCGGCTCCGGCCGCGTCGACCGGGGTGACCGGCGTGTAGGTGACGCCGTCGTCCTCCAGCAACCGGTCCACCCGGCCGGCCAACTCGCCCAGGCCGTCGCGCCCGATCACTTCCAGCTCAGCCGCCAACTCCGACCAGCCGGGCAACACCCCGCCGTCCGCGCCGGTCATCTCGTCGTAGCGCCCCAGCTGATCCCCGGTGGCCTGGTCCGCGCCGGCGGCGAACAACCCGTTGCGAGCGAGGTAGGACTCGACGAGCGATCCGGACCGGCCGGCGGGCTCCCCGTCCCGGCGAGGTGGCGCCGTGACGTGCCCGGTTTCCGGAGCTGTCACGGAGCCCGCCGGGCGGTCGGCACGATCGTCGGTGCCGTCCGTTCTGCGAGCCACATTGGGACAGTTCTACCTGGTACCACCGTCACCGCGGACGGGCGGCCCGTCATGGCCAGCGCGCAGTCATCGGGGGAACTCGCTGCGCGGACGGTCCCGGCTGTCGGTCCCCGACGGGGACCGGCGACCCTGGGCCCATTGCCGGACGACCAGCATGGCGGCCGCTGCGAGCACGATGCCGACCAGGTTCACCAACAGTTGCACCACCGACCCGGCGACCTGGGACCACTCACCCAGCACACCCGCGACGGCGACGTACCCGGCGGCCGGCACCGTGGTCACGGAGATGAACACCCCGACCAGGGCGGCGGAGTTCCGACTGGTCAGCGACAACATCCCGGCGGCACCGGCGAGCAGGGCGACGACGAAGGACAGCACCCCTGGCTGGTAGATGAACCCGGTCTCGCTGTTCTGCTCGATCAGCTGAGCGGAGACCAGACCGGACCGCTCGGCGAGCCAGGTCGCCGCCGCGGTGATGATCATGGCTACCGGGAACCCGACCGCCAGCGCCAGGGCCCCGCGGCCGGCGAGCCGTCGGCGGCCCCGAACCAGGCCGACGGCGATCGCGGCGAGGGGCCCGAATTCCGGGCCGACGACCATTGCCCCGACGACCGTCACCGCCGAGTCGGTGGCAATCCCGATGCCCGCCAGCAGGGTGGCGATCACCAGGAACGTGACGAACGCGCCGGTCAACTCGGCGTCCTCGCCGGTCCGGCCCTCGACCTCGTTCCAGATCAAGGCGTCCGACGCGCTGCCCGGCGCCCGATCCATCGCCTGTCTGGACCCGCGGGACAGCGTCATGTCGACCTGCTCGGCACTGATCGCGCCGCGCTCGCCCAGCCCGGTCGCCGCCAACTCATCCAGCAGTTCGTCGGCGATCTCCCTGGCCGCGTTGAACTCCACCAGCTCCCCCGCCGGTGACCGCCCGGCGCCCCGGACCACGCTGATATCGGCGACACCGACGGCCGCGTCGAGCAGGGCCAGCACGCCGTCCGACAGGTCGGCCGGCACGAGCAGTCGCACGTGCAGCATGCCCACCTCCTGGTTCGGATTGCTCGGACCGCCTGCGAAGAATCAGCCTGCGGAGAATCAGCCCGCAGGCGGCGCCGGCAGGGCATCCACGCCGGCCTCCCTGCGCTGCTGGGCGGTGATCGGGGCCGGGGCCTGGGTCAACGGGTCGAACCCACCGCCGGATTTCGGGAACGCGATCACCTCGCGCAGCGAGGACGCGCCGGCCAGCAGCATCACGATCCGGTCCCAGCCGAACGCAATCCCGCCGTGCGGCGGCGCGCCGAAGGAGAATGCGTCGAGCAGGAACCCGAATTTCTCCCGGGCGTCGGCCTCCGTCAGCCCCATCACCGAGAACACCCGCTGCTGAATGTCGGCGCGGTGAATACGGATGGAACCGCCGCCGATCTCGTTGCCGTTGCAGACGATGTCGTAGGCATACGCCAGTGCACTGCCGGGGTCACTGTCGAAGGTGTCCAGTGAATCCGGCTTCGGCGAGGTGAACGCGTGGTGCACCGCGGTCCAGGTACTGCCGGCACCACCGACGGACACGTCGTCGGTTTCGTCGGTCCGCTCGAACAGCGGAGCGTCAACCACCCAGCAGAAGGCCCACGCGCTGTCGTCGATCAGCCCGCCGCGCCGGCCGATCTCGAGCCGGGCCGCCCCGAGCAACTCCTGGCCGGACTTGCGGGCGCCGGCGGCGAAGAACACCGCGTCACCCGGTTCGGCGCCCACCGCGGTGGCCAGGCCGGCCCGTTCGTCGTCGGAGATGTTCTTGGCCACCGGGCCGCCCAGGGTGCCGTCATCGGCCACCGTCACGTAGGCCAGGCCCCTGGCCCCGCGCTGTTTCGCCCATTCCTGCCAGGCGTCGAATCCGCGGCGCGGGGTCGCGGCGCCGCCTTTCTGCACGACCGCCCCGACGTACGGGGCCTGGAACACCCGGAACGGGGTGCTCGCGAAAAAGCTTGTCAGCTCGATGATCTCGGTATCGAACCGCAGGTCCGGCTTGTCCGAGCCGTACCGGTTCATGGCGTCGGCGTAGGTGATCCGAGGGATGGGGCCGTCGATCTCGTGCCCGATCAGCCGCCAGAGCGCGCGAATCACATCCTCGCCGACCGCGATGACGTCCTCCTGGTCGACGAATGACATCTCCACGTCGAGCTGGGTGAACTCCGGCTGCCGATCGGCCCGGAAGTCTTCGTCCCGGTAGCAGCGGGCGATCTGGTAATACCGCTCCATCCCGGCCACCATCAACAGCTGCTTGAACAGCTGCGGAGACTGCGGAAGGGCGTACCAGGAACCAGGTTTTAGCCTCGCCGGGACCAGGAAGTCACGGGCCCCCTCCGGGGTCGACCTGGTCAGCGTCGGGGTCTCGATCTCCACGAAATCCCTCGCGTCCAGGACGCTGCGGGCCGCCCGGTTCACTGCAGCCCGCAACCGCAACGCCGCGGCCGGAGCCGGGCGGCGCAGGTCCAGGTACCGGTACTTGAGCCTGATCTCTTCACCGACCGTGATGGCGTCGTCGATCTGGAACGGCAGCGGTGCCGACTCGGCCAGCACCTCCAGCTCGGTGGCCTCCACCTCGATGGCACCGGTCGGCAGGTCGGGGTTGGCGTTCCCTTCCGGCCGGATGGCCACCGTTCCGGTCACCTGAATGCAGAACTCGCTGCGCAGCGAGTGGGCCGCCCGGGCGGCATCGCCCGTGTGGAACACCACCTGAGCCACTCCGGACGCGTCCCGCAGGTCGATGAAGATCACGCCGCCGTGGTCGCGCCGACGGGCCACCCACCCGGCCAAGGTGACGGTCGAACCGTCGTCGGTGGGTCTGAGGGAGCCGGCTGATCGGTCGCGGAGCACAAGGAATCCTCTGGAAAGGGGGAAACGGACCCGCCGATCCTACGGCGCGTCGAGCGGGAGCCCTGCACCGCGATGAGCTGCAGGGCATCACCGTCAAGCACTCGCGAGCAGGGCGCCATGAGCAAGCGGAGCACCCTGCAGCAGGCCGAAACCATCATCGAGGCGTGCAAGGCCGAGTCGGTCGCTGCCGGTCAGCCGATGAACATCGCAGTCGTCGACGACGGCGCGAACCTGGTCGCGTTCGTCGGGGGGTGGGGGTGAGCGCCGAAAGTGTCGAGGAGGATTATCAAGTTGCTGACGCAGGACGAAAGGCTGTCTGCAGCAACGGTTGAGCACACCGAATACACACCTGATCCGTGCCGCCCGGTACGGATGACCTCAACGAAGAGGAGACCACGATGACCGGCAACCGCGCCGTCACCTACCAGGGACCGATGAAGGTCGAGGTCGACACCATCGACTACCCGACGTTCGAACTCCAGGACGGCCCGGGGGTGAATCCGGCCAACGTCGGCCGGAAGGTCCCCCACGGCGCCATCCTCAAGGTCGTCACCACCAACATCTGCGGTTCCGACCAGCACATGGTCCGGGGCCGCACCACGGCTCCTGAGGGTCTGGTGCTCGGTCACGAGATCACCGGCGAGGTGATCGAAGTCGGACCTGGCGTCGAATTCGTCAAGGTCGGTGACCTCTGTTCGGTGCCGTTCAACATCGCCTGTGGCCGCTGCAAGAACTGCAAGGAGGGCAAGACCGGAATCTGCCTGAACGTCAACCCCGACCGCCCCGGATCGGCGTACGGCTACGTCGACATGGGCGGCTGGGTCGGCGGTCAGGCCGAGTACGTGCTGGTGCCCTACGCCGATTGGAACCTGTTGGTCTTCCCCGACAAGGACCAGGCCATGGAGAAGATCACCGACCTGACCATGCTGTCGGACATCTTCCCGACGGGTTTCCATGGCGCCTATACCGCCGGCACCAAGACCGGATCCACGGTGTACGTCGCCGGGGCGGGCCCGGTGGGAATTGCCGCCGCCGTCTCGGCGCAACTTCTCGGCGCGTCGGTGGTGATCGTGGGTGACCTGAACGCCGACCGGCTCGCGCAGGCCCGGGGGCTCGGCTGCGAGACCGTTGACGTCTCCAAGGGTGACCCGCGGGACCAGATCGAGCAGATCCTTGGCGTAGCGGAGGTCGACTGTGGCGTCGACGCGGTCGGTTTTGAAGCCCGCGGGCACGGTGGCAACTCGGGTAAGGAAGCGCCCGCGACGGTGCTGAACTCGCTGATGGAGGTCACCGCCGCCGGTGGCGGCCTCGGCATCCCCGGGCTGTATGTCACCGGCGATCCCGGAGCGGGCGACGAGGCGGCCAAGGTGGGTTCGCTGTCCATCCGGCTGGGCCTTGGCTGGGCCAAATCGCACTCCTTCTCTACCGGGCAGTGCCCGGTGATGAAATACCACCGCGGCCTGATGAACGCCATCCTGGCGGACAAGGTGCACATCGGTGACGCCGTGAACGCCACCGTCATTGGATTGGACGACGCACCCAAGGGCTATGCCGAATTCGATTCCGGAGTTGCCAAGAAATACGTTCTCGACCCGCACAACTCCACCGGCAAGGTCAAGGCCGCCTGATTGGTGGGCCCGGATCCGTCCGTCATGGCCGTGCGCGATGGCGGACGTACCGGCGGCCGCTGCGAAACCGGTGCCAGAGGAGCACGATGGGCAGGCCAATGTTTGCCCGGGGAGGACAAAGATGATCACTGCCAAAGGTGTTGCCGTGCCTGATGACATGGCCGCGGTGCTGGAATCGGACCAGGAGGCGTTGACGGCGTTCGAGGCGCTGCGCCCGGTCGACCAACGGGTCTACGTGTCCTGGGTCAGCGGATCAACGGGCGCGCAGGAACGCTCCGACCGGTTGACCGGCCTGGCCGAGCATGTCCGCTCCTACCAGCCGCGGACAGCCGAGGAACACGGCTCGCCGCACCCTCTGCTCGACGCCTGACGCGGACCGCTGCCCCGCCGCGTCGGGTAGGCGACGACTGTGTTCCTGCCTGGCCGCCACCCAGCGGAATAGTTCGCCGCGCGTAGAAGTTGACCCGAGTGCTACCGGACGACTGATACGAGGGTGGATTTCTGATGACCGCAACGACTGATGCACCCACACGCGGCGCGCACGTGACTACCGACGGTTCCGACGCGGGAACCGCCGGTCGCGGCTTCCGGTTGTCCGTACTGGAGTTGGCCGGGGTCGGTCACGGGGTGTCGGTCACCGAAGCGCTGCTGGCCACCACGACCCTCGCGGTGCAGGCGGAACAGCTTGGCTACCACCGGTTCTGGGTCGCCGAGCACCACGGCATGCCGGCCGTCGCGTCGGCAGCGCCGGCGGTGCTCATTGCGCACCTGGCCGCCGCCACCAACACCATCCGGGTCGGCTCGGGCGGCGTCATGCTGCCCAACCACGCACCGATGGTCATCGCCGAGCAGTTCGGCACCCTGGCCGCGCTGCACCCCGGGCGTATCGATCTGGGGTTGGGCCGGGCCCCGGGCAGCGACCAACTGACCGCCTACGCACTGCGCCGGAAGCTGGACGGCGCCGGTGCCGAGGACTTCGCCGTCCAGCTCGACGAGCTGCGGCACTTCATGCAGGCCGACTTCCCCGCCGACCATCCGTTCTCCCGGATCAGGACCACGCCGGCGATTCCGGTGCCGCTCTACATCCTCGGTTCCTCTGATTACGGCGCCCGATTGGCCGCCCGGCTCGGGCTGCCGTTCGCCTTCGCCCATCACTTCGCCGGTGCAGGCGGCAACACCGACGCCGCGCTCGACCTCTACCGGTCCCTGTTCACCCCGTCCAAGGTGCTGTCCGAGCCGTACCCGATGATCGGCGTCACCGCCCTAGCGGCGGATACCGAGGCGGAGGCCAGGTTCCAGGCCAGGGCGGGCGCCCTGTCGATGGTGCTGCTGCGAACGGGCCGGCTGCAGGAGATCCCCACCCCGGAACAGGCCGCGGCCTACCCGTACAGCCAGGCCGAACTGGACCTGGTCGCCGCCATGGCCACCACCGAGGTCGTCGGAGATGCCGAACAGGTCGCCGCTGGGCTCGGCGAACTGGCGGATCGGTTCGGCGTGCAGGAGATGCTGATTTCAACCCGGGCGCATGGGCTGGCAGCCAAGCAACGCTCGATGGAGCTCATCGCGCGAGCCACCATCCCGGGCGCAGCCACCTCGCGGGCGGCGCTGGCCCAGCGCTGAGCTGCGCCGGCCCCGGCCAGCGGGGACCGAACGGGATCAGCGCCCCTCCGTTGGCCGCGCAGCCGCCGAGTGTGCGACCTCATCCGCCCCAGCGCCGGCAGACCGCGCCCGGCCGGCGAAGAAGTCGCGCTCGGCGGTGGTCCTGGCCAGCCGGGCCGCCTGCCGCCACTCGACGTCGGCCTCCGCAACGCGTCCCAGTTCGGTCAGCAGTTGCGCACGGGCGCCGAAGGCGTACGGGTAGCGGTCCACGCCGCCTAACCCCAGCACCTCGTCCAGATCGGCCAGCCCGGCCGCCGGCCCCAGCCACCGGCCCAGTGCGACACACCGGCCGATGGCGACGGTCGTTGACGGTTCGAGGGTCAGCAGCGTCCCGTAGAGCTCGGCGACGCGAGACCAGTTGGTGCTAGCCAAGTTCCCCGCGATCGCGTGTTCCGCGGCGATGGCAGCCTGCAGCGTCATCGGACCGGGCTGGCCGCTGACCTGCGCAATTCGCAACAACCGCAGTCCCTCGTCGATCATCGCCCGGTCCCAACGGGACCGGTCGGCGTCACCGAGCAGGACCTGCTCACCCTGGTCGTCGAACCGGCCCCCGCTGCGTGCCCGGGTCAGCAGGCTCAGCGCCAGCAGTGCCGTGAACTCCGCGTCGGCCGGCCGCAGCAGATGCAGTGCCCGCGCCAGGTACTGGGCCCGGTCCGCCAGGTCGGGGTCGGCCAACTCATCCCCGGCGCCGGCGGTGTGGCCCAGGGTCAGGGCCAAGTGCACCACCCGGCGAACGACGGGTAGTCGGACGTCGACGGTGGCGTCGTCCGGCAGGTCCAGTGCCGGACCGGCCGCCGCCAGGCGCTTCTTCGCCCTGGTCAGCCGAGCCGCCATCGCGGCATCGGCAACCAGGAAGGCAGCGCCGATCGCTGCCGTCGGCACCCCGCAGGCCAGCCGGAGGGTCAAGGCGATCTGGTCCTCCACGCCGATCCGCGGGTCGCAACACAGCACGACCAGGCGCAATTCCTCATCGCCGATGACGCCGACCGTGGTGCTCCAGTCGGCGGCGGCGGCCTGGCGGAGCCCCCCGGCGGCTCGCACGATCGCCCGTCGTGCCGCCTGCGCCGTCCGGATCCGGTCGATCGCCCGGCGCCGCGCGGCGGTGATCAGCCACGCCTCGACCGACGCCGGGATACCCCTCTCCGGCCAGGTCTGCAACGCCAGCACGAACGCGTCGGCGGTGGCCTCCTCCGCGATGTCCAAGTCTCGGACCGACCGCAGGGTGACAGCCAGGACGCGTCCGGACAGTTCGCGCTGGGCCTTTGCCGCGGCCAGCGCGACCGCCGGGGGGACCATGCCGTCAGCCGCCGAACTCCCAGATCGGCCGGAGCTCGATGTAGCCGAAGCCGGCGGGGCAGCGTTTGGCCAGCTCGAGGGCGGCCGCGTCGTCGGCTGCCTCCACCAGGTAGTAGCCGCCGACGACCTCCTTCAGTTCCGGCAGCGGGTTGTCCACGGTGAGCACGCCCGGGGTCCTGGTGCCTCGCAGGAAGGTCGCGGTCGACACCGGCTGCAGCGCCTCGCCGCCAAGGATGCTGGCGCCCGCGTCCTTCACCTCTTGTGAGAACGCACCGTGCTCGACCATGACCTGGTCGAAGACGGCCTGCCCGCCCTCCGCATACTCCGCCTCGGACTCCACGATGATCATCAGGTACTTCGGCACGGTGTGCTCCTTCTGCCCCGCTGGGCCGGTCCGAGCCGCCGAGGTGGCGGCTGTACCTGTCCAGACGGACGGACCCGGCCTTATTCGACACCCACCGGGGTCGACACCCACCGGCCGGGTGGGCCACCTCACCGTCAACAGCTATCGCGCACCGGGGTGTATCGGTTAGAATGAGATGTTCTTGGAGTGTGTCGCGCCGCTCTCGTCGACGGAATTCTCATCTTTCGGGACTGCGACAGGAACCCCGCCATCCGGGCCGGTTCCCAACGCTCCTGACCAGATGATGGGTATTGATGTCTTCCGCTGCTGTCTTCGATCCGACCACCGACTCTTCTGAATCGATCAACCTCAACCTCCCGACTGACGTCGCCGCAATCGCACGGTTCGCTGACCTCGACCTCCCCGCCCCCATCCTCCGAGCCGCCGTCGACCTCGGTTTCGAGATCCCGACCGCCATCCAGGCGGCCGCGATCCCAGCGTTGCTGGCCGGCCGTGATATCACCGGCGTCGCGCAGACCGGCACCGGCAAGACCGCGGCGTTCGGCATGCCGCTCTTGGCCTCGATCAGTGGCCAGCGGGGCGTTCAGGCTCTCGTCCTGACCCCCACCCGCGAGCTCGCGGTTCAGGTCGCCGAGGCGATCAGCTCGTTCGCCGCGCACCTGCCGGCGATCACCGTCGTCCCGATCTACGGTGGCGCCAGCTTCCTGCCGCAGCGAGCGGCTCTCAAGGCCGGCGCACAGGTAGTGGTCGGCACCCCCGGCCGGATCATCGACCACCTGGAACGCGGCACCCTAGACCTGACCGGGCTCAAGTTCCTGGTCCTGGACGAGGCCGACGAGATGCTCCGGATGGGGTTCGCCGAGGACGTCGACCGCATCCTGACCAACGCTCCCGGCGAGCGGCAGACCGCCCTGTTCTCCGCGACGATGCCGACCGCCATCCGGCAGATCGCCCGCAAGCACCTGTCGGATCCGGTGGACATCGCGGTGTCCCGGCAGTCCTCGACCGTGGACGCCGTCCGGCAGACGTACGCCATCGTTCCGTTCCGGGACAAGGTCGACGCGCTCGCTCGGATTCTGCAGGTGTCCGAGGGTGACGCCACCATCGTGTTCGTCCGCACCAAGGACGCCTGCGATCAGGTGGGCGCGGACCTGATCGCCCGGGGCATCTCCGCCGCCGCGATGAACGGTGACGTGCCGCAGAAGGAACGCGAGCGGATCATCGAGCGGCTCCGTGACGGCCGGCTGGACGTGCTCGTCGCCACCGACGTCGCCGCCCGCGGCCTGGACGTGGAGCGCGTCGACCTGGTCGTCAACTTCGACGCACCCGGCGAGCCCGAGGCCTACGTGCACCGGATCGGCCGTACCGGCCGGGCCGGGCGGGACGGTACCGCGTTGACCTTCTTCACCCCGCGGGAGGTCGGCCGGCTCCGGGCAATCGAGCGCGCGACCCGCAACACCCTCGAGCTGATCACCCCGCCTACTGCCGCGGACGTGGCCGCGCACAAGGCGACCAAGGTGCTCGCCGACGCGGTGGAGCGGCTGGGGGGTGGCTCGCTGGCGCACTACCGGCAGGCCGTCGCGACCTTCCTGGCCGAGCAGGACCTGACCGCCGGCGAACTGGCGGCGACGCTGCTGGCGCTGGCCGCCGGCGACGACGGCAAGCAGGCCGAGCAGCATCGGGCGCCTGCCTCGTTTGCCATTGACCGCGACGAGCGTCCGCGTGGTGCTCGAGACGGCTCTGCCGCCGAGCGCGGTGGACGTCGGCGGGATCCGGTCGGTCAGCGGTACCGGGTCGCCGTCGGCCACTCGCACGGTGTTCGGCCCGGTGGCATCGTCGGAGCGATCACCGCCGAGGGTGGTCTGAACGGCAAGGATCTGGGCCGCATCGACATCTACGACACGTTCTCCACGGTGGAGATCTCCGGTTCGCTCTCACCGGCCGTCGTCGGACGGATCTCGGCGGCAAAGGTCAGCGGGCAGTCGCTCCGGATGGAACTGGATTCGGGCGACTACGACGGTCGCCGTCCGGGCGTCCCCCGATCCGCTGCCTCGCACGGACCGCGCCGGTCGGGTCCCGGCCGGGATGGCGAGCATCGCCCGGTGCGGGAGCGCCGCACCTTCGCACGCTGACCTGGTTGCCGATGCCGCCACCGCGGACAAACACGGCTCCCCCACGCTGACGACCAGTCGGGCCGGCGCTCCCCACCAGGGGAGCGCCGGCCTCCCCTTTGTTCGCCGTGCGCCATGATTGGCCCGTTCCGTGCCGCACGTCCGTGCTGCCGTTCCGTTGCCGCCAGGACGTCGCGGCCCAGGCCCAGGGGGCGCTCATGGCAGAACGCCGCCAGTTCCACCATGACGACATGGAGTTCACCAGGGCGGTCACCTTTTTCGATGCGATCTTCGCGTTCGCCGTCACCCTGCTCATCACCACGGTGGACGACTTCTCCCCGGCGGCATGGTCCAGCCTGCAGTCACTGGTGGACGCCAACGGCTCGTCCCTATTGGCGTTCACCATCAGTTTCGTCGTCGTGGTGTCGTTCTGGCGGGCCAATCACGGCACCCTGACCGGCTTCTCGGCCTTGGACGCCCGGGTCATCGTGCTGAATTGCGCGATGATGTTCGGGATCGTGTTGATCCCTTTCACCACCGAAGCTCTCGGGAAGCTGGACCTTCCGCTCCCGGTGGCGGTGTACGCCGTGGTGATCTCCGCGACCTACCTCCTGCAGTTCATGGTCGTCCTTGATGCCGACCGGCGCGGCCTGCGGGCTTCGCGGATGACGGCCCGGGAGCTGCGATGGGAAATGGCGGGCGCTGCCGTCCTGCCCCTGGTGTTCCTCGGATCCATCCCCGTGGCCTACCTGGTCTCCCCAGGTGCCGGACAGAAGTGTTGGATCAGCCTGGTGGTGTTGTCTCCCTTGCTGGGCTGGCTGAAAACGGTCAGCAGTCGACGCACAGCCCCGATCCGACCGACCGAAGGCACCCCCGCATGAGCACAGTCCGAGTGGCCGTTGCCACCCCGCTGCCCGCCGAACTCCGCACCCTGATCACCGACGTGGACCCCGGTATCGAGTTGCTGGTCGACGACGATCTGTTGCCGCCCATGCGTTTCCCCGGTGATCATGACGGTGACCCGGAGTTCCGGCGGACCCCGGGGCAGCAGGCTGCTTTCGACAATCTGCTGGCCCGGGCAGACGTGCTGTACGGCATACCCGACACCCGGCCCGAGGCCCTCGCGCCCGCGGTGCGGGCCAACCCGTCGTTGCGCTGGGTTCACACCATGGCCGCCGGCGGCGGCGCCCAGGTCAAGGCGGCGGCACTCACCGCGCAGGAACTGGACCGGGTGGTGTTCACCACCTCGGCGGGCGTGCACGGCGGAACGCTGGCCGAATTCGCCCTGATGGGAGTGCTCGCTGGAGCGAAGGACCTGCCCCGGCTGCGTCACCTGCAGGACGAACGGACCTGGCCGCAGCGGTGGCCGATGAAGCAGGTCAGCGAGCAGACTGTCGTGGTCATCGGGCTCGGCGGCATCGGCGTCGAGATCGCCCGCCTGCTGAAGGCTTTCGGCGCAACCGTGCTCGGGGTCAAACGGACTGCGGCGCCGGTGGCGCACGTCGACGAGGTTCACACCACCGGTGCGCTGCCGGAGTTGCTTTCCCGCGCGGACGCCGTTGTGGTGACCTTGCCGGGCACCGCCGCCACCACCGGCCTGATCAACGGGGCGCTGTTGCAGGCCGCCAAGCCCGGGATCGTGGTGGTCAACGTCGGGCGGGGAACCGTCGTCGACGAAAACGCACTGATCGACGCGCTGCGCTCCGGACAGGTCTCGTCGGCTTACCTGGACGTGTTCGAAACTGAGCCGCTGCCGGCGGACTCGCCGCTGTGGGCGATGCCGTCGGTGGTCGTGTCACCGCACACCGCCGCGCTGAGCACCGCCGAGGACCGGCGGATCGCCGAGTTATTCGCCGACAACCTGCAGCGATTCATCGCCGGCGCCGAACTGCGGAACGTGATGGACACCAAGGATTTCTACTAGGAGGCGCGCCTTCGGCGCGTCAAGCCGGGCTGGCGAACACCACGATGTTGTCCCGGTAGCTGCCGGCCGATCGGTCGAACGAACCACCGCAGGTGATCAACACCAACCGGGGCGGCCCACTGCTGTCGAACAGCTCGGGCGGGAGGCCATCTGTCTTGACGTAGGACCGTCGCCCGTCCACCCGGTAGCCGATCGTTCCGCCGCCGGCGACGGTCATCCGCACTTCGTCACCGTCACCCAGTTCCGAGAGTCGGTACAACGCGCCCCGCCCGAGTTCGGCGGAGTCAACATGCCCGTCGATCACGGTGGCACCGGTGGCCGAGCCCGCGACGACACCGCCGGTCCACCACCCGACGTCGAGCGGATTCTCCGGAACGTCCAGTTCGCCGTTGGTGACGCCGACGGGGTGGATGTCGGCGGTCACCTTGAGGCTGGGCAGCTCCAACCGCACCGGAACTCCGGCGACCGGACCACTGGGGGCTGCTGGCGAATCGGATCCCCCGGGTGTTGCTCCGGCCGACACTGATTCTGGTGCAACCGGGCCCGCCTGCGGCGAGGGATATTCGGCCGCGAGCTGCCCGGATTCCGGTGCGGCGGACATGCTGGCCGGAGCGATCGGCGACGAAGGGGCTGCTGGGGCCGGGGTCTGGGTGGGGTCCTTCGTCGGCGTCGGTGTCGGCGGCGTCGTCGGCAGCGTTGTCGGCGTGGAGCTTCCGGCCGACGCCAGCCCGATGGCACCTACTGCCGCAACGGACCGGGCCCGATCCGTGCCGAAATCCGGGACGGCGGGTGGCCGCCAGGATTGGACGATCAACGCGCCGGTGACCATGACGAAACCGACGAGCAAGCAGCTCAGGGCCCAGCGACCCCGAGCTGCCGCTCGCCTGCCGTTTCTCATCACGCCTTTCTCATCCCACGGTGATCCTCACCGGTGGGTGTCACACCGACGTTACTGGTGCTGCAGCGCCCGCCGGCGTGCACCGATCGCTCCGGCACCCAGCAGCAGCACTCCGACCCCACCGGCTACGGTCAGCGCGCTATCGTCCGACGAGTCGGCGGTGGCCGCGGTTCCACCGGTACCGGCGGGAACCCCGGTCGGCGCAGCGCCGCCACCGGTGTACCCCAGCGGGACCACCGCCGCGTAGACCAGTTGCGTCACATCGTCTTTCGAGCCGGCCGCGAGGACGATCTTGTTGCCCGCGGAGGCCACCGACGGAATCGTCAGCGACACCGAGAACGACCCGTCCGCAGCGGTCTGGGTCGTGGCCAAGACCTGGCTCATGTTCTGGTCGGTGCCAATGCCGACCTTGACCTGGACCACCGGGGTCGGTGCGGCCGGATTGCCCTCCGCCGGGCATCCGGAGAAGTTCTGTCCGGTCACGGTGACCGAGGTGCCGGGCGACACCGAGTCCGGAACAGCGGTCAGGCTGGGAATCTTGCAGGACGCGGCCGGTTTCGGCGGGTCAGCGGCCATCGCCGAGGGCGACACGGTAAGCAATGCTGCCGCCGCCACCCCCAGGACGCCTAACGCGCGCTTCACCAATAGGGACTTTTCCATGGGACCTCCGCGGTCGGCAGTGCCGGCGACACCGCCGGACCGGAAAAAGTTAACCCAAGAAACTACCGAAAGCGCGGTGAATCGCCGTAAACGTCGGCGTGTCGCTTGCGCATCCAACTGCTGGACTGGCGGGTTTGTCTGCCGTTCATCCCGCGGTGGCCTCAACGCGGCAATCGATCTTCGAAACGGCGGTGCGCCATTAGCTCGTTCGGGGACGGACGGGAAGTGAGAACAGCACCGGATCGGCTGCCGCACCGCCCCCTGAGACCGGTTCCGGCGGGTGATCGGAGACCGGCACACTGCCCGCAGGGAAGGCTGCGGTTGTATCGCCTGGCACCCCACGTAGCGACGGGTCTGCCGACATCTCCTGCCCTGTAGCCGGTTGCAATCCGAACTCGGCAGCAATGGATCGCACTCTCGCGCTCAGTTCCCGACGGTAGCCCGGCGGCAGCATCGCTCCCCTGGAGTACAGCCGGCGATAAGGCTCCACCAGGTCGGGCCGGTGGCCCCCAAGCCATCGGAAGAACCATTCTCGCGCCCCTGGCCGCAGGTGCAGGCCGATCCCGCTGACCCCGGTCACCCCGGCGTCGGCGAGTTCTCCCATCAGCGCGGCGATCTGGTCGTCCCCGTCGGTCAGGTACGGAAGCAGTGGCGCGATGAACACCCCGCACGGCAGACCTGCCGCGCGGATTCGCCGAACGAGATCCAGTCTGGCCCTTGGCGTCGGGGTACCCGGCTCGAGAGTGGACTGCAGCAGTGGGTCCAAAAGCGCCAATGAGACGCCTATTCCGATATGGACCGACGTCGCCGCCGACGCCAGCAGGTCGATGTCCCGGGACAACACGGTGCCCTTGGTGAGGATGGAGAACGGCGTTCCGGAATCTGCCAGGACCTTGATGACACCGGGCAGCAACGCATATCGACCCTCCGCTCGCTGGTAGGGGTCGGTATTTGTGCCCATCGCAACGTGCTGCCGAGCCCATCGCGGACCGGCCACCTCCCGACGCAGGACGTCGGCGATGTTCACCTTCACCACGATCTGGTTGTCGAAGTCCTGCCCACTGTCGAAGTCGAGATAGGTATGGCTCTTCCTGGCGAAGCAATACACACAGCCGTGGGTGCACCCGCGGTACGGATTGATGGTCCAGCGGAAGGGCATCGGGGAATTGCCCGGCACTTTGTTCAGGGCCGACCGGCAGTGCACTTCGTGAAACGTGACGCCGGCGAATTCCGGTGTTCGGACACTTCGCACCAAACCGGCCAATGTGCCCATTCCGGGCAAGGTGGAGTTGTCTTCGACATCGAGAGCCTGCCCTTCCCACCGCATGCTTCATTCGAACACACGTACGGGGATTCCGCAAGCTCGGGCGACCCGTGTTCGAGGGACGCCATGAATGCCAATGACCAGTGACCAGTGACCAGCGTGACCAGGTGCCCGTGATCCAGGTGCCCGTGGGACGGCGCTACCCAGCAGGCAGCTTCACCTCGGCCGGCAGGATGGCCAGTACCGAAGCGAGCACGTCGGTCACCGGTACAGCCCGCTGTTCGCCGGAGCGAAGATCACGCACCATGACGGTATCTGCTTCCAGCTCCCGGTCGCCCAGCACCAGCGCCACCGTCGCACCGGAGGCGTCCGCGGCCTTCATTGCCGTCTTGAGCGCTCGCCCGCCGTAGGCCAGGTCGACCCGGACGCCCGCCCGCCGCAGCTTCGCCGCCAGCACGGCCACGGTCATCGCCGCCGCGTCGCCCATCGGCACCGCGTAGACGTCACACCGACTTCCCCGCCCCGGGTTGAGTCCCTCGGCGCGCGCGGCGAGCAGCGTCCGGTCGACCCCGATGCCGAATCCGATGCCGGACAACGACTGTCCACCGAGCTCGGCCATCAGGCCGTCGTACCGGCCGCCGCCGCCCATTCCCGACTGGGCGCCGAGGCCGGGATGCACGAATTCGAAAGTCGTCCTGGTGTAGTAATCGAGCCCGCGGACCATCCGCGGATTCAGCTCGTACCCGATCCCAATCGCGTCCAACATCGCGCGCACCCTGCCGAAGTGCTCCCGGCACGGGTCGCACAGGTGGTCGACCATCAGCGGTGCGTCAGCCAGCAGCGTCTGCATAGCGGGCCGCTTGTCGTCCAGCACGCGCAACGGGTTCAGCACCGCCCGCGTCCTGGTGGCCTCATCCAGGTCCAACCCGGCCAGGAACATCGTCAACCGCTCACGGTAGGCCGGACGGCACTGTTCATCCCCGAGAGAGGTCAGGTCCAATCGGTAACCGGACAGTCCTACGGCCCGGAAACCCTCGTCGGCGACGGCGATGACCTCTGCGTCAAGTAGCGGGTCATCGGTGCCAATGGCCTCGATGCCGACCTGCTGCAGTTGCCGGTAGCGGCCCGCCTGTGGCCGTTCGTAGCGGAAGAAAGCGCCCGCATACACCAGCTTGACCGGCAACGGTCCGCGATCGAGGCCGTGCTCGATGACCGCGCGCATCACCCCTGCGGTGCCTTCGGGCCGCAGCGTGACCGATCTGCCACCCCGGTCGGCGAAGGTGTACATCTCCTTGGAAACCACATCGGTGGATTCCCCCACCCCACGGGCGAACAGCGTGGTGTCCTCGAACACCGGCAGCTCGATCGGCGCGTACCCGGCCCGGTCAGCCGCGGCTATCAGGGTGTCGCGAATCGCCGAGAAGGACCTGGACACCGGCGGGTAGTAATCGGGAATGCCCTTGGGAGCGAAGAACTCAGCCATCTTTTTCGTCGTCATTTCGGTTGGCAGTCAGGGCAGATATCGGGGTCTGGAGGGCTATCCCCCATTACCGTCGGCGTATTCGGCGCGGGCCAGCGCTGCCGCCGTGAGGAACGGGTTGTTCGATCGCTCGGCACCGATGGTCGTCGATGGCCCGTGGCCCGGCAGCACGACCGTGTCGTCCCGGCGACCGAGCAACCGGTCCCGAATCGAGGTCAATTCCTGGGCCGCTGAGCCGCCCGGTAGGTCCGTCCGGCCGATCGAACCGGCGAACAGCGTGTCCCCGGTCAGCAGGATCTCCGGTCGCTCGCCGTCCCCGGCCACCCGGTACACCACCGATCCTGGGGTGTGTCCGGGGGTCAGTTCTACGGTCAACGGCAATCCGACCAGCCCAGGGGCCGGGAGCTCCGCCGGACCGACGACGATCGGCGGCCGCAGCCCGTCCATCGGCATACCCGCGAGCGCCGCCTGGAGTTCCGGGGACAGCGCCGCCAGCGGGTCGTCGAGCATGTACTCGTCGTCCGGATGCAGGTATGCCGGTGCTCCGGAAGCCCGGCACAGCGTGGCCGCCGAGGCCGTGTGATCCAGATGACCGTGGGTGAGCAGGACAGCCGCGACGCTCAGCTGATGCTCCTCGAACAACCGGCCGAGGCCACCCATGGCGTCCTGCCCAGGGTCGACGACAACGCACGGCCCACCGGCCTGGGTGGCCAGGACATAGCAATTGGCCTGGAACGACCCGGCCGGAAATCCCGCAATCAGCACTGGGCCAGCCTAATGGGAGCGCAACGGACGAATCTGTGCCAGTCTGCTGTCCGAGCCGCTGGCGCGGTGGACGCCCGGCCCCCGCGGCTTGGCAGTGAGAGCAGTGAAATATCTGACCGGTCGGATCTGCGGACCGACCTCGTCAGCGGGGGCGGATCGGCCGGCCTTGTGGCCCGGAACGGGCCGGGTTCATGCGGACAGGTCGCGAAGCCGGGAGCCCACTCGATCGCCGACCCGGGCCACCCACCCCGGTAGGTCAACATCTTTCGAGCCGACCCACACCTTGCTGATCCCCAGATCGGCGTAGGCCTGCATCGTCCGCAGAAACGAGTCCGGGTCAAGGAGCGGGTCGATTCCGGCGATGACAGTCATAGCGATGGAGTCGATGTCACGGTCGACGGCGTCGCAATGACGCTTCAGGACCTCAATTTTGTGAGCGATGACCTCTGGGCCGACATCGAACAGGTTGCAAGCATCTCCGTATCGGGCAACGAGACTCAGCGTCTTCTGCTCACCCATTCCGCCAATCAGGATGGGAGGGCCGTTGCGCTGCAACGGCCCTGGGACGCACAAGGTCTCGGCAAGATCGTAATGCTGACCGTGGAACACGCCATTGTTTCCGCTCCACATCTGGCGGCAGATCTGCAGCGCTTCCTCCAGTCGCTCGAATCGCTCGGCGACCGGCGGGAACGGAACGCCCAACGCTGCGTGCTCGCGCCCGTACCAGGCGGCGCCGATCCCGAACAACGCACGCCCACCTGACAACACGTCAAGAGTCGCGACGGTCTTGGCCAGCAGCCCCGGATGCCGGTATGTGACGCCCGTCACCAACAGCCCCAGCTGCAAGCGCTCGGTCTTGCCGGCGAGGAAGTTCAACGCGGCATAGCCCTCGAGCATGGGATCAGTCACTTCGCCGACGTTCGGAATCTGGAAGTAGTGATCCATCAGCGTGAGGGTGGTGAATCCCGACCCCTCCGCTGACCGAGCAGCGGCGGCCAAACCGGGTGCTATCGCCGCCGGGTCGCCGAAGGTGGTGAAGTCCGCGATATGTAGGGCAAGCTCCATGAGAACTCCAGTGAGCGAATCTGTAGGTCGAATCAAAGCTTGAGTCGGACAGGTCGATGCAACCACAGGAGATGAACCGGACGGCGACGAGGGCTGGTTCGTCACGTTGCGCCTCGGACGGCGCCCATCAGCGAAGGTGGAACGCAGGGCTCGCACAGCCGGTTCACACCCGATCCTGCCGGGCCCGGACCGCCGGTCACCTACACTCCTGGCGCGGGTCCGCCTCACCGCGCGGAACCAGATCAGCAGCGGGAGGACCGGGCGTGCCCACCAATCAGCAACGTCGTGAGGCATCCAGGCGCAAGCTCGAACGCCAGCTCGCCCGGCGCAGGGAGCAGGAGCGGGCTCGTCGCCAACGCCTGATCGTCATCGGCGCTGTGGCGGCCGTTCTGGTGATCTCCGGCGGCGTGTGGCTGTTCGTCTCTCGCGGCTCCTCGACCACGGCGGCCGGCCCCGCCTCCTCCACCGGCGCGACCGCATCATCGTCGGCCGAGCCGACCACGCCCTGCAGCTACTCGGCCGCCGGCACGGCGGCCAAGCAGGTCAACGCGCCGGCGAACCTGGAGCCGCTCAACTCCGGCACCGTGCAGGCGACGATGACGGTGAACGGCCAGGAGGTGCCGATCACCCTGGACCGCACACTCGCGCCGTGCGGTGTCAACTCGTTTCTGTCGCTGGCGTCACAGGGCTTCTACGACGGCACCGACTGCCACCGGCTGACGGCCAGTGACCAGCTCAACGTGCTGCAGTGCGGGGATCCGACCGGGAAGGGCAACGGGGGCCCAGGATATGGCTTCGCGACCGAGGCGGCGCAGGGCGCCACCTATCCGGTAGGGACCGTCGCGCTGGCCAATGCCAGCGGCGAGGCCACCAGCAACGGCTCCCAGTTCTTCATCGCCTACGGCCCGACCACGTTGTCCCCTCAGTACACCGTGCTCGGAACGGTGACCGGCCAAGGTATGACGGTGATCCAGCAGATCGCCGCGAAGGGCGTTCAAAAGGGCGCCCAGGACGGGCCGCCGGTAGAAAAGGCGACGATCGAGAAGGTCACTGTTCCCGGAGACGCGCTGGAGGGCACCGGTACCTACGTCACCGCCACGCCGTCGGGACAGCTCTCCCCCTCCGACCAGCTGTCCGGAGTGTCTCCGGACCCGAGCTCGGCTGCCCCCCCAGCGGATTCGGCTGCGGCGACCACCCCGGCAAGCTCCGGCGGGGCGGGCTGAGATCGGCGGCCCGAGGCCGCACCTGTCAGATCTGTCCGAAGAATTCCTGCTTGCGGAGTCCGAATTCCACGTCCCCGATGACCCCCGCCCGGTGCAGGGCACGGAGCTCGGCAAGTTGCTCCAACGGGTCACGGTGGGCGGCGGGGTCGTGCGGTGGCCGGTGCCGGGCCTGCTCCACGCTCTCCGCGAGGGTCTGCGCCTGGGTGCCCAGGATTTGATCCACCTCGACCCTGCCGGCGGTGGTGCTGATGTCAAGGACTCCCAGACCACGTCGGCGGCCGGATACTGCCGCGGTCACCTCGGACAGCCTGACCTCGGTGACAGTCGACCGGTCAGATTGTTTGGGCACGAATAGCAGCCGACGGGAAGTAAGCACTAGCAACCCGATCGCGCCCGCCATCCTCCCTTCGACCACGGTCACGACGTGCTCATCGTCGGCCAACAGCAGATGAACGGCCGGCAGGACCGAGTCGGTCTGCCGGCCGAACGCGGTACGGTCCGCTGCCCGGATGAGGTCATCGCGGACGCCCTGGGCCCGCAGCCGCTCGGTCAGCGTGGGCATCTTGAACCACCGGGCGAGCGGACCGGTCATGGTTACCTGCCTGATTTGCTTGTTCTACCGCCGGGGCCACGCGGATGGGATGGTGATTCGAGTATCGCGCACAGCGGGGCCGCTGGTGGCGCTGATGACGGTCGTACCTGGATCACTCCTGGGTCAATGGGTGAGGAACACTTTGACCAGGCTGATCAGGCCGCCGACCACCGCGGCAGCGATGCCCAACGTCACGATGAGGCGGCCGGAGCTGCGCTCATTCTGCAACCGGGCCACGACAATTCCCGTGAGAGCAAGCCTGATCAGCACGAGCCCCTCGGCCACCAGTAACGCGGCATCGGCACCCAGGACCTGCAGCCAGCCCAGAATCAAGACCACAGCGGGTAGTTCGCCGGAAGTAAGTACCGGCCATGACTCCTTGGCGAAACCAAAGAGGCTGCGGAAGGTGAGGTCGACATTTTCCCGGAGACCGGCACCCATCGCCTCGGCGAAAGAATGCGCAAGGAAGGTAGATGCGGTGGTGCCCAGCACCACCCAGATCGCGGTGCCCGACAACACTTCATCGTTGGGAACCGTGAGAAGCGCGGCGAGCACGAGAATGTTCCCGTAGATGTATGCGGTGGTCCTGCGAGCTGCAAGTTCGCGGTTCAATGGCTCTCGGCGAGCCCAGAAGGGCGGCCGGTAGACACTGTGCGGTGCGTCGGCCGTGTCGGATTCGTCGGACGCGTCAGCGGTTCCCCCGGACGCCAGAGTCAGATCGTCGCCAATCGCGACAACAGGGGGGTCCCCGGGCCGTCCGGTGGTCCTGGGTGGGTCCTCGTCCGCTGGCATGGCTTGACGATAGGGCGAACCTCGTTACGAAGGGCCAACTGCGACCGTCGCGGCCACCCATCGAGCCGGTGAGAGCGGCTGAGTGCGGCTGAGTGCGGCTGAGTGCGGCTGCGCATCGGATGGCAATGACCCGCGGGCGACGCTTCGTTGCTTCATCTGGGCGGGCGGGTTGTCGGGACCGGTGATGCCGTATCCGGGTGGGCGGGCACTGCCGCTGGCTTTGGTGACCCGCACCCTGCTGACGTGAGTCGAGCCGGTCACCGTCGAGTCGGTCACCATAGACACACCGCGGGGCGATCCGCACTTACCGAACATGTAACGACTTCCCTCTAAGAATTTGACTGAGTCTCTTGCGATCCTGCAGTCCACTGTACTAGAATCGAACACATGTTGCAAGATGTGTTCGAGAGACCGGTGGACGCCGACCCGCCGTCCACCGGTGAGCTCGCCGGATGGGTGACCCGGCTGGCCGCCGTGGACGGGACCGCGCCCGATGCGGTGCTGATCGATCAGATCGGGGTGTTGGAACGAATGAAATCCGCGTGCGCCGCCGCGCAGGCAGTGCTGACAACGGCGTTCGTAGCATCCCGAACGGCGGGGATCACCGGGGCCACGAAGAAAGAGGAACGGCTCCGGGCGAGCGTCACCGGTCAGGTCGCGTTGGCCCGCCGGGTGTCCCCGACCCGCGGTGGTCAGCACGTCGGGTTGGCTTCTGCCCTGGTCGAGATGCCGCACACCATGGCCGCGTTGCGAACGGGGGAGATCACCGAATGGCGGGCCACCCTGATCACCCGGGCCACCGCGTGTTTGACCACCGAACACCGGGCAGCCGTGGACACCGAACTCGCCGGCAGGTTGGCCGGGATGGGGGACCGGCACATCGCCGACGCTGCTACCGGGATCGCGCAACGCCTGGACCCCGCGGCGTGGGTGGCGCGGAACCGGAAGGCGGTCGGTGGGCGGCGGGTCAGCATCCGCCCCGCCCCGGACACCATGTCCTACCTCACCGCGGTCCTGCCCGTCGCGCAGGGCGTCGCCGTGTACGCGGCGCTCAACGCGCACGCCGGGACCGCGAAGGCCGGTGGGGACCCCCGGAGCCGGGGGCAGGTGATGGCCGACGAATTCGTCCACCGCGTCACCACCCCTCACGCGCAGGCCCCCAGCATTACGGAAACACCCGACAGCACAGGCGGTTCCGCGGCACCTGACCGCGCTGCACCAGACCCCGCTGCAACTGATCCCGCTGCAACTGACCCGGCTGCACCTGACCCGGCCACCCCGGGGGTCGCGGCGCCCGGCGCCGGAGCCATCAGCAACAGCGGCACCGATGGTGTGAGAATGACAACCCCATTTGGCCCCACTGTGCTGCTCTGATTTGGCCCCACCCTCGATTTTTGGTGTGCCGAGAGCATGGGCTCCCGGCCGGTCACGCGGGGCTCAGCTAGGTCGTTTTCATGGGTGCTCCCTTTCGGCTGGTTCGGGTGGTGCGGAGGCGGTAGGAGTTCGTTCCGGTGTTGATGATGTGTGCGTTGAACGTGAGCCTGTCGACAACGGCCGCGGCCAGTCGAGGGTCGGAGAAGGTCTTTCCCCATTCACTGAACGGGGCGTTTGAGGCACACGCGATGGAGGCCTTTTCCTCCCTGGCCGTGATGATCTGGAACAACAGTTCCGCCCCGTGGGAATCGAGGTGGACGTACCCGATTTCGTCGAGGCACAGCAAATCCAGCCTCGAGTAGCGGCCGACAACTCGGGAGAGTTGTTTGCTGTCAGCAGCTTCGACGAGTTCATTGACCAGTGCTGCGGTGGTCACGTAGCGGACCCGGCGGCCGGCCTCGGCGGCCGCGGTGCCCAACGCGATGAGCAGGTGCGTCTTACCCGTGCCGGAATCGCCGAGCAGGACGACGAGTTCACCGGCCGTGATCCACGCCCCGTCGGCGAGCTCGGCCAGGGTCGCCGCTGGCAGGTCGGGCAGGACCGTGTGATCGAAGTCGGCGAGCCGTTTGCTGCGCGGGAAATGCGCCTCGTGGACGTACCGGACACGCCGGCGGGCGTCCCGCTCGTCGCATTCCGCGGTCAGCACCTCAGCCAGGAAAGCGCCGTGGGACAACCGTTCCCGGGCAGCGGCCTCCGCGATCCGACCGGCCTCGACACGGACGGTGGGCAACCCGAGGGCGCGGCACGCGGCTTCAACCCGCAGCTGAGCGGCCGGGTCCGACAAGGCGGTGACCGCAGCGGCCGGCCGCCTGGCCGGGCTCATGCCCCCTCCAGCAGTTCGTCGTAGCCTTGCAGGGTCGGCACCGGCCGCTCCTCCGCAGGAACCCCTGCCGAGGCTGCTGGCACCGGTGGTGCACCGCGCCCGTTGTCCAGGTAGCGGCGTGCCTCCACCGCCACCAGGTCAGGCTCGCACCGGCCGCCGGCCAAGGCGGCTGCCATCCCGGCCAGGACCGCCTCGGTGGGCAGGGTGCGGTGCAGCAGAAGCACCCCGATCAGCGCTTTGGTGCCGTCCCGGTCACCGGCCTTGCGCCGGGCGGCGTCCCAGAACCGTTGGTGCCCATCGGTGAAGGTGCCGGCCGCCCGGGCGGCGACCAAGGCGGTGGCCCCGGCGAACGCACCCGGCCGGTGCGCCAGGACGTCCAGATAGTGATCCAACACCAGATCCTCGCTGCCCTTGTGCAGCGACCGGGTATGCCGGGCGATCACCGCCCCGTCATGGCGGACATCGACCCAGTCCGAGCCCAGCGAGGCGTCGACCCGGCGGCCGGCGAACCGCGCCGGGACCGAGTAGTAGCACTGCCGCACACAGATCCTGGCCTTGGCGTCGACCCGGCACGACAACGCCGCTGCCGCGAGGAAAGCATTGTCAGGTAACGGCTTCAGTGATGGCGCTTCGCGGGCAGCGGCCTGCCCGACGGTCTCGGCTCGGGCCGCGATCCGCCGATGATTGTCCCGGCCGTCGGCCTCGACAATCATCTGATTCAACACTGCAAGCGACGCCGCAGTTGGTACCGGTGTCAGGTGCCTGCGCCGGAACCGGCCGATTTCTCCTTCCACGCCGCCTTTCTCGTGGGCGCCTTCGATGCCCGGCTGGCAGAAGAAAGAATCGAACCCGTAATGCGAACGCAGCGCGATGAATTGTGGGTTTTCTAACCGCTCCCTGCCCAGTAACACCTGCAGCACAGCGGGTTTGAGGTTGTCGTAACGGATCTTGCCGGTCGGCACGCCACCGAAGTGCTCGAACGCCTGGACATGCCCGTCCAGGAACGCCTCGGTGCCGACATTGCCGAACGCGACATGCACCGCCCGCCCCGAATGCGACAACCGCATCACAAACATGTGTAATTGCAACCGTTCTCCACCAATCACCGCCATGAAATCACCGAAATCAACCTCGGCTTCCGCGCCAGGCAGATGGGTCTGCGGCACCGCGACAAGCTGCCGGTCAGCTCCGATCTCGATCCGCAGATCGTGCACCAATGCCCGGATCGTGGACTCCGAGACTCGCGCGGCCTTCTCGTCGAGCAACCGCTGCCATACCCGCCGGGCAGTGTGCCGCTGCTTCCGTGGCTCGGACAGATCCGCTTCCAACCAGCCCCGGATCGTGTCCACCCACGGCCCCGCCACCGGCCTCATCCGGACCGGGACCTTCCGCTCCGGCGGCACCGCATCGGCCAGCGCCGCCCGCACCGTCCGCCGGTGCACCCGGTGCACCGCGGCCAACTCCCGGATCGATAACTCCTTGTCCCGACTGTCCCCTCGGATACGTTCGAACTGCTCCACTCTTGATCTCTCCTTCATCCCAGCTCCTCCGGATCGCCTTGGCAGACGACCCGGACGCTAGGGCCTGGTAGATCGAGGGTGGGGCCAAATCAAGCTGGCACGCCGGGGCCAATCCAGGCTGGCACACTCAATGGTGTGACAGCGCAACCGAACCCGGTCCCGGAGGCCCCGGACCCGGATGGGATCCCACCCGGGGTGAACGTGGAAATCCAGTTGGTGATGACCGAACGGACCCTGCTCGACGGGGACGAAGAACCAGCGATCCTCACCGGATACGGGCCCATCCCCGCAGCCCTCGCCCGGCGACTCATCCGCGGCGCGGACCCCCGAACCACCACCTGGGTACGGCGGTTGTTCACCGACCCCGTCACCGGGCACCTGAGCACCGCCGACACCCGCCGCCGGATCTTCACCCCCACCGCCCGGCACTACTTGATCGCCAGGGACCAGTACTGCCGCACCCCCTACTGCGGGGCACCGATCCGGCACGCCGACCACACCACCCCGCACGCCCGGGGGCGGGCCCACCAGCATCAGCAACGGGCAAGGCTTATGCGAGAACTGCAACTACACCAAACAAGCCCCCGGCTGGAACCACCAAGCCACCGACGACGGCGTCGGCATCCACATCACCACCCCCACCGGGCACACCACCCGCAGCGACCCACCACCACCACCCCGATCAACACCCTGGGCAACGGCGAACGAACACGGCGACAGCGCCCCCGAACACCGGCCGAGCAGCTTCGGTCGAAGCGCCTGATGGCGGGTCGCTTGCTGGCGCTCGCTTCGTTGAACCGGACACCACTCCCGCCGCTGCCCCACCCGGTCCCGGCGGGCCGCTACCACGAGGATTTGGCCTGCATCGAGACAGTCAGTAGCATGGGGAGGTTGCCCGGCGCTGGTCGGGTCTGCAACGACTCTGCGGATCGGCCCACGGCCGGTCACCAATTCTTTGACAGGTGGTGTTCGGCGTGGCTGCCGTGTGTGACGTGTGTGGCAAGGGTCCCGGGTTTGGCATGAGTGTGTCCCACTCCCACCGCCGGACTCATCGCAGGTGGAATCCGAATATCCAGCCCGTGCGCGCCCAGGTCGCCGCCGGCACCGTGCGCAAGCTGAACGTATGCACCTCTTGCCTGAAGGCTGGCAAGGTCGTCCGGGGCTGACCGCTCCGCCAGCGACACAAAGGCGGGCCCCGATCGGGCCCGCCTTTTGTATCCCCTGGACCTACCCGAGCCGGGTCAGCCAGCTGTGCGGATCGGGCCGCCGGCCGTACTGCAGGTCCGTCAGCTCCTGGCGCAACCGCATCGTCACCGGACCCGGCTCACCGCCGTTGATCTCGAAACCGCCCTCAGCGTGTTGCACCCGCCCGACGGGCGTGATCACGGCCGCGGTGCCGCAGGCGAACACCTCGGTCAGCTCGCCGGATTCGGCCTTCTTTGCCCACTCCTGCGTCGAGATCCGGCGCTCGGTTGCTGTCATCCCCAGTTCGCGCGCCATGGTCAGCAGCGAATCTCGGGTCACCCCCGGCAGCAGTGACCCCGACAGTTCGGGGGTGACGATCTCGACGTGCGACCCGGATTCGAAGACGAAGAACAGATTCATCCCGCCCATCTCCTCGACCCACCGCCGCTCCACGGCGTCCAACCACACCACCTGGTCGCAACCCTTCGCGGCCGCTTGGGCCTGCGCCGCGAGCGACGCCGCGTAGTTGCCGCCGAATTTTGCCGCTCCCGTACCGCCCGGCGAGGCACGCACGTATTCCGTGGACCACCACACACTGACCGGTTTCACGCCGCCCCGGAAGTAGGCGCCAGCGGGCGATGCGATGACGCAGTACGTGTAGCTCGCGGACGGCCGCACGCCCAGCCCCACCTCGGTCGCGATGACGAAAGGCCGGATGTAGAGCGACGATTCCCCACCCGTCGGCACCCAGTCCCGGTCGACCTCGACCAGTTCCCGCAAGGAAGCCAGAAATAGCTCCTCCGGGAGCCGCGGGATACCGAGCCGATCCGCCGACCGGTTGAGCCGTGCAGCGTTCTGCTCGGGACGGAACGCGGCCATCGAGCCGTCGGGTTGCGCGTAGACCTTCAGGCCCTCGAAAATCTCCTGGGCGTAGTGCAGCACCATTGTTGCCGGGTCAAGGGTGAATGGTCCGTACGGCACCACTCTGGGGTCGTGCCACCCGGCATCGATCTCGTAGTCGATGAGCACCATGTGATCCGTGAAGTAACGGCCGAAGCCGGGCGCGGCATGGATCTCGTCGCGGCGGCTGACACTGATCGGAGTGGGGTGTCGTTGCCGCCGGAACGCGGGCACCTCGGCTGACGGGGAGGACGCGGTCGTCATCGCACCAGCGTAACGCCAATAGTAGGACGTCCGAGTATCGGGGGGTCGCGCTGCGAGCGGGCTTGATCAGCGGACGTGGGCCGGTACGAACGGCGGCCTGACGACCCGCACGCGGAGCCGCCTGCCCCGGACATCCACCGCGAGCTCGTCCCCGTCCGCGACACCGGCAGCAACGTCGATCAACGCCAGCCCGATGCCCTGCCCGAGCGTCGGAGAGAACGTCCCCGAGGTGGTCTCGCCGATCGCGTTCCCCCTGCCGTCCAGCACCGGCAGATGTCCGCGGATCACCCCGCGATCCAGCGCCAGCAAACCCCAGGAAGTGCGCCGGGCACCGGCAGCCTTCTCGGCGACCAGTGCTTCCCGCCCGAAGAACGCGGGCTTCTTCCACCCGACCGCCCAGCCGACCCGAGCCTGCAGGGGGCTGATCTCCGGCCCGAGATCCTGACCGTGCAGCGCGTACCCCATCTCGGTGCGCAAGGTGTCCCGAGCACCGAGTCCGGCCGGCCGGCCGGCGCGAGCGGTGGCCTCCCGGAGCAGCGCATCCCATACCGCAGGCGTCGCGTCCCAGGTCGGGACGAGCTCATACCCATGTTCGCCGGTGTAGCCGGTCCGGCAGACCCGGACCGGCTCCGCGGCAAACTCCCCATCCGCCCAGGACATGTAATCCAGTTCTGACGGCAGGCCGAGGGCGACCAGTACGTCCGCCGATTGCGGTCCCTGCACGGCGATGACGCCGAACTCGGTGTGCCGATCGACGACCTCGACGCCGTCCGGCGCGGCCGCGGCCAGCGCGGCCACCACTGCCGCGGTGTTGGCCGCGTTCGGGATCAGGAACACCTCGTTCGGCGACACCAGGTAGGCAATCAGGTCGTCTATCACCCCGCCGGAGTCGTTGCAGCACAACGTGTACTGCGCCTGTCCGGGCTGCAGCCTGCCCAGGTCGTTGGTCAAGCACTGGTTGACGAACGACGCGGCGCCCGACCCGGTCACCGTCGCCTTGCCCAGATGCGAGACGTCGAACAGGCCCACCGCCTGTCGTACCGCGGTGTGCTCGGCGACCACGCCGGCGCCGGCGTAGGAGATCGGCATGTCCCAGCCGCCGAACGCGCCCATGGTCGCACCGAGCGCGACATGC
The DNA here is from genome assembly GCA_965247715.1 of Nakamurella sp. Lineage (GTDB taxonomy): Bacteria > Actinomycetota > Actinomycetes > Mycobacteriales > Nakamurellaceae > Nakamurella. The sequence continues at coordinate 355,316 of CBDFHS010000014.1, forward strand.
CGGTCGTGCAGCGGAGAGTGCAGTAACTGCGAGGCCGGTCGCGCAGCGGGTTCGGGCATGGCGCTGACGGTAACCTGCGGTGCCCGGGATCGGCACACGGACTACGGTCGCAGAGTCGGGTCGGGTCCGGTCGCAGGGTCAGTTCCCAGGGTCAATTCCCAGGGTCAATTCCCAGGGCCACGATCGCCCCCCGACGAGCCGTCTACCCGCCACGCGAAAGGGACCAACCACACCGTGATGCCCCAGCTCAGCCTGTCGTCGTCCCCCGCTGCCACGGCCGTCGCCGACGCGGTGGTGGTCGCCGCCTACGCCGGTGCGGACGGCCCGGTCGCCGCCGATCCTGCCTTCGAGGACGCAGTCGCAGCGGCCGCCCTGGCGGGAGCGACCGGCAAACCCGGTACGCTCACCCTGATTCCGGGCGCCGACCTGGTCACCGCCGACCGGATCGTGGTGGTCGGGCTGGGTTCAGCCGACGCCGATACCAGGGCCGCGATCGGCGTCGAGACGTCCGGTCCGCGGGAGAATCTGCGGAAGGCGGCCGGGGCGGCGTCTCGCGCAGTGGAAGGCCACTCCACCGTGGTGTCGACCCTGGGCGCGATCGACCTGGCGGCCGCGGCCGAGGGACACCTGCTCGGGGCCTACGTCTTCGACACGTACAAGAAGCCGGCGAAGCCGCCGGTGACATCCATCGCGCTGGCCGTCGAAGAGGCCGACGATGCGGCCCGGCAGGTCATCGATCGAGCCGTCATCACGGCCGACGCCGTCGCTTTCGCCCGCGACCTGATCAACTCAGCGCCCAACGACCTACCGCCGGCGGTGTTCGCCGACCGGGCGGCGGCTGCGGCGACGAAAACCGGTCTCACCGTCGAGGTCCTGGATGAGCAAGCCCTCCTCGACGGTGGCTACGGCGGGGTTCTCGGCGTCGGACAAGGTTCCTCCCGGCCGCCCCGGCTCGTCCGGCTGACTTACTCCCCCGCCGAATCGCGCAAGACCGTCGCATTGGTCGGCAAGGGAATCACCTTCGATTCCGGCGGACTGTCGATCAAACCCGCGGCCAAGATGGATCAAATGACCAGTGACATGTCTGGCGCCGCAGCCGTTGTCGCGACGGTCCTGGCCGCGGCAAAGCTGAAACTTCCGATCACCGTCATTGGCACCGTTGCGCTGGCGGAGAACATGCCGTCCGGCTCGGCCTACCGTCCGGGGGACGTGCTCCGCCACTACGGCGGCAAGACCGTGCACGTATTGAACACCGACGCCGAGGGCCGGCTGGTTCTCGGCGACGCCATCGTCCGGGCCTGCGAGGACGACCCCGACTACCTGCTGGAGATCGCGACCCTGACGGGTGCGCAGATCGTCGCTCTCGGCAAGCGGACGATGGGCGTGATGGGGTCGCCCGAACTGCGGGATCGGGTGGCCGAAGTGGCCCGGGAGTCGGGCGAGGGTGGCTGGGCGATGCCGTTGCCCGAGCACCTCCGGGAAGGGCTGGACTCGCCGCTGGCCGACCTGCAGAACATCTCCGGCGATCCGGGCGGCGGCATGCTGGTCGCCGGTCACTACCTGTCCCAGTTCGTTCCGGACGGGCTGAGCTGGGCCCACCTGGACGTCGCCGGTCCGGCATTTCATGACGGAAAGCCCTACGGCTACACCGCTTCCGGCGGCACCGGAGTGCCGGTCCGGACGCTGTTGGCGGTTTTGACCGAGATTGCCGCCGCATGATCATCGAGCGGGCGCAAGCACTCGCCGAACTCCACGCCCAGCATCGTCCTCTGGTGTTGCCCACGGTCTGGGACGTGTGGTCGGCGAAGACAGCGGTGGACGCCGGATTCGCGGCCTTGACCATTGGAAGCCATCCACTTGCCGACTCGCGCGGTGCCGCCGACCACGAGGGGCAGACCTTCACCGAGGTGATTGACGCTGTTCGACCGATCATTGCGGCGGTCGAGGTGCCGGTCTCGGTCGACCTGGAGGCCGGCTACGGGCAGGACCCGGCGGACCTGATCACCGGCCTGCTGGACGCGGGCGGGGTTGGCCTCAACGTCGAGGACACCGTGCACTCGCAAGGCGGACGGGTCCGCAGCACGGAAGAGCATGCGAGTTACGTGGCCGGTCTGCGCGCCGCCGCCGATGCCGCCGGCGTTCCGGTGTGGATCAACGGTCGCACTGACTTGTTCCTGCACGCCGATAATCCCGCGTCGGTGGCCGACGAAGCGATCGCCCGCATGCAGGCACTCGTCGAGGCAGGCGCAAACAGCGTCTACCCCGTCCGCATTCAGGACAACGACGAGCTCATCGGCGCCGTGGTGGACGCGGTGTCGGCGCCGGTGAACTGCACGGCGCATCCGCTGCGGCACGACCTGGCGCGGTTCACCCGGCTTGGTGTCGGGCGAATCACGAACGGCCCGCTGCTGCAAATGGCGCTGACCGATGCCATCAAGGACGCGCTGAGCCGGTGGCGCACCTGAAGAAGAGGCCACCAGCAGGATCAGCGCCAGGCGGCGCCACGAGCGCCCCGGTCGGCAAGCCGGCGCAGGACCGTCTGCCGCCGGGAAAGTCCCGCATCCGGGGCGGGTAACCCACCACGGTCGCGTGTCTCCCGGCCGTTCGGCGACTACTCCCTCGAGCCCTCCCCGCGGCGCGGCTGTCGGGTCGGGATGCCAAGATGGACACCGCGTCGATCGGGCGCGTCAGCACACCGTCTCCACCCGCACCCATCTCTCAAGCACACCGTCTTTCAAGCACACCGTCGTCGAGCACACCGTCCAGACAGGGGAGTCCGAACCCATGACAGATACCAACGTCGACCTGGTAGTTCTCGGCGGGGGGTCGGGCGGTTACGCCGCCGCGCTCCGCGCCGCCGAGTTGGGTTCGTCGGTGGTGTTGATCGAGAAGGACAAACTGGGCGGCACCTGCCTGCATTGGGGGTGCGTCCCGGCCAAGACGTTGCTGCACGCCGCCGAGGTGGCCGACGAGGCCCGCGACGGGTTGTCGATCGGGGTCAAGACCAGCTTCGACGGTGTGGACGTGCCTGCGCTGCTGAAGTACAAGGACGGCATCATCAACCGGCTGTACAAGGGCCTGGCCGGGCTGGTGAAGTCCCGCGGGATCACGGTTGTCGACGGCGAGGGCACCTTCGTGGGGCCGAACACCGTCACCGTCGGCGAGGATCGCTACATCGGCAAGAACGTGGTCCTGGCCACCGGGTCGTATTCCCGGACGTTGCCGGGCCTGACCATCGAGGGCCGGGTGATCACGTCCACCCAGGCACTGAGCCTGGAGTGGATTCCGGAGAAGGCGATCGTGCTCGGCGGCGGGGTGATCGGTGTCGAGTTCGCTTCCACCTGGGCCTCGTTCGGCACCGAGGTCACCATCATCGAGGCGCTGCCCACCCTGGTCCCGCTGGAGGACCCCTGGGCGGCAAAGCATCTCGAACGGGCGTTCCGCAAGCGCAAGATCGCGTTCAAGACCGGCATCCGATTCAAGGGCGTCACCCAGGATGATTCCGGGGTCACCGTCACCCTGGAGGACGGCAGCACGCTGACCGCCGAGCTGCTGTTGGTGGCCGTCGGACGCGGACCGTTCACCGCGGGCTGCGGGTACGAAGAGGCCGGCATCACCATGGATCGCGGGTTCGTCATCACCGACGAGCGGCTGCACACCAACCTGCCGAACGTGTACGCCGTTGGGGACATCGTCCCCGGCCTGCAACTGGCGCACCGCGGTTTCCAGCAGGGCATCTTCGTTGCCGAGGAGATCGCCGGGATGAACCCTGTGGTGATCCCGGACGAGGAGATCCCGAAGATCACCTACTGCGACCCGAACGTGGCCTCGGTGGGCCTGACCGAGGCCAAGGCCAAAGAGGTGCACGGCGAGATCGAAAGCTATGTCTACGATCTCGGCGGCAACGGCAAGTCGCAGATCCTCAAGACGGCGGGCGGGGTCAAGGTCGTCCGAATCAAGGACGGCCCCATCGTGGGTATCCACATCGTCGGCGCCCGGGTGGGCGAGCTGATCGGTGAGGCCCAGCTGATCGTCGGCTGGGAGGCCTACCCGGAGGACATCGCCCCGATGGTGCACGGCCATCCGTCGCAGTACGAGGCCATCGGCGAGGCAATGCTGGCCATGGCCGGCAAACCCTTGCACGTGCACGACTGACCACTCCCCGGGCGCCGGCCCGACCGGCCTCGGACCACCACTTACAGCAGCCGACCCGCACGACCCCGGTCACAGGTAGGAGAAGCCACGCATGTCCCACTCCGTCCAGATGCCGGCCCTTGGTGAGAGCGTCACCGAGGGCACCGTCACCCGCTGGCTCAAAAGCGAGGGTGATCAGGTCGAGGTCGACGAGCCGTTGCTCGAGGTCTCCACGGACAAGGTCGACACCGAGATCCCATCCCCGTACGCGGGCGTGCTGGAGAAAATCCTGGTCGCCGAGGACGAGACCGCCGAGGTGGGCGCCGATCTGGCGATGATCGGCGACGGGTCCGGCTCGACCGACGACTCCGGCGCTGACGACTCCGGCGCTGACGACTTCGGCGCAGCTGGCGCCGGCACGGCCGACACCGACGACGCCGGCGCCGTCACCGGCGGCAGCGGCAACCTGCCGCCGGACGGCGAGGGTGCTCCGGAGAAGGGCGCCGAGCCGGCGCCCGAACCGGACGCCGCCCCGGCGGGCAAGTCCGATCAGCCCGCCGAGGCGCCATCCACCGACACCGACACACCGGCCGAGAAGCCGACGGCTGGCGTCGGCGGGTCCGCCGGGTCGGGGACCTCGGTGACCCTGCCCGAGATGGGTGAGTCGGTGACCGAAGGTACCGTCACCCGCTGGCTAAAGGCCGTCGGTGACGAGGTGGCCCAGGACGAGCCGCTGGTCGAGGTCTCCACCGACAAGGTCGACACCGAGATCCCGTCGCCGCTTGCCGGCACGCTGCTGGAGATCACCGTCGGCGAGGACGAGACGATCGAGGTCGGCGGCCAGTTAGCGATCATCGGTGATGCCGATGCCGCCCCCGCCAAGGACGCGACTCCGAAGCCCGAAACCCAGGAAAAGCCCGCCCCCAAGGCTGAATCCGCTCAGAAGGCTGAGCCAGCGGCGAAAGTCGAGCCGGCGGCGAAGAGCCCGGTTGCCGACGCCGACAAGCCCGCCGCCGAAAAGCCTGCAGCCCAGGCGATTCCGGACGCCGCGGTACCCGAAGGCACCTATGTCACGCCGGTGATCCGCAAGCTCGCCGCGGACAGCGGCGTCGACCTGGGTTCCGTCACCGGCACCGGGGTCGGCGGCCGGATCCGCCGGGAGGATGTCACGGCGGCGGCGGACGCAGCGAAAGCGGCCGCGGCCGCACCCGCCGAGGAGACTGCCGCGGCCGCACCCGCCGAGGAGACTGCCGCGGCCGCACCCGCCGAGGAGACTGCCGCGGCCGCACCCGCCGAGGAGACTGCCGCGGCTGCCCCGTCGGCGCCCGCCGATGCCCCGGCACCCACCCCACCGGCCGCCGCATCAGGGGCGCCGAAACCCGACGCCGCGGCCAGTGCCCTGATCGGCACGACCGTGAAGCTTCCCCGGATCCGGCAGTCCATCGCCAAGAACATGCTGCTGGGGCTGCGGACCGCGGCGCAGTTGACCACCGTGATGGAGGTCGACGTCACCCGGGTGGCTGCGCTGCGGGCCAAAGCCAAGACGGCATTCGAGGCCAGGGAGGGCGTCAAGCTTTCTTTCCTGCCGTTCTTCGTCAAGGCCGCCCTCGAGGGGGCAAAGGTCCATCCGGTGATCAACTCGACGATTGCCGAGGACCTGAAGGAGATCACCTACCACGGCAGCGTCAACCTAGGCATCGCGGTCGATACCCCACGGGGGCTGATCGTGCCGGTGATCCGCAACGCGGATGACCTCAACATCGCCGGTATCGCCCGCAAGATCGCCGACCTGGCAAAGCGGACCCGGGACAACAAGGTCGGACCGGACGATCTGTCCGGTGGCACCTTCACCGTGACCAACACCGGGTCGGTGGGGGCGCTGTTCGACACGCCGATCTTCGTGCCGCCGCAGTCCGCGATTCTGGGAACCGGGGCGATCGTCAAGCGCCCCATGGTGATTCAGGACGCCGACGGCAACGAGGTGATCGCAATCAGGTCCATGTGCTACCTGGCCCTGTCCTACGACCACCGCAACATCGACGGCGCCGACGCGTCCCGCTTCCTGGGCACCGTCAAGCGCCGGATCGAGGCCGGTGAGTTCGAGGGCGACCTCGGGCTCTGAGCCGCCTCGACACCGCGATCGCGCTACCCACCCAACGTCGGGGGTCACTGATGCATGTCGTCGCAGCCGGGGTGAGCGGGTTCATCGGGACCCGCCTCACTGCGGCGTTGGCCGGTGCCGGTCACCGGGTCACCCGGCTGGTCCGGTCCGGTCCTGCCGGGCCCGGTGAAAGTTCGTGGGACCCGGACGCCGGGCGGATCGACCCGGATGTGCTGGCCGGAGCGGACGCGGTCGTCAACCTCTGTGGGGTCGGCGTCGGCGACAAACGATGGACCGACGACTACAAGCGGCTCATCCTGTCCTCGCGGGTCAACCCGACGCGACTGCTGGCAGCCGAATGCGCCCGGGTGGGGGTACCGACGCTGATCAACGCGTCGGCGGTCGGGTACTACGGGCCGCATGGGTCCGAGGTCGTCACCGAGCAGACGCCGGCGGGTCAGACGTTCCTGGCCGGGGTCTGCACGCAGTGGGAGGGCGCAACAGTCGCGGCGAGCAGGGCCGAGGTGCGCGTGGCCAATGTGCGGACCGGGCTGGTCCTCGGCGCCGAAGGTGGCCTGCTCCCCCAGCTCTCGCTGCTGACCCGACTGATGCTGGGCGGCCGGCTCGGCTCGGGTCAGCAGTATTTCCCGTGGATCTCGGCCACCGACGAGGTCGCCGCCATCGTGCATCTGCTGTCTGCGCCGGTGCACGGGCCGGTCAATCTCACCGGCCCGTACCCGGTCACCAACGCGGAGTTCACCAAGGAACTCGGCCGGGCCCTACGCCGTCCAGCGCCGTGGATGGTCCCGGGTTTTGCCTTGCACCTGGTGCTCGGGCAGTTCGCCGGAGAAACGCTGACCGGGCAGCGGGCGGTGCCAACTGTGCTGCACGAATCGGGTTTCGAGTTCGCGCACCGGACGCTGCCCGAGGCGCTGGCCGCCGAACTGCGGTGATACCACTCTGATACCGTCAGTGCATGGCGATGACACTGAGGTTGGATGACGCCACCGCCGAAGCACTCAAAGCTCAGGCCGCCCAGGACGGGCGTTCGGTTCATCAGACCGTCCTGCTGGCTGTCAACGAGTTCCTGGTGCGCCACCGGCGGGCAGACCACGTGTCCACCTTGGCGCATCAGGCCGCCGCAGACTTTCCCGAGGTTCTCCGCCGGCTCGGCGAGTGACGAGATACCTGAGCACCGAGGACGCGTTGATTATCGCGAGAGTGGCGATCGGAGCCGAACCACAGATCCGCGACCTGGGACTGCTGGATTCGGCCTGCCACCGGCCTGCAGCGAGCGCCTTCGGGGAGGACGCCTACCCCAGTTTGCTGTTGAAGGCGGCCGCGTTATTGCATTCGATGACAGCCAACCACCCATTCGTCGACGGCAACAAGCGCACTTCATGGTTGGCCACAGTTGTGTTCCTACGAGACAACGGGGGCGACGTCCTCGCTCCCGACGTCTACGACGGCGTCGTCACCGACCTCGTTCTTGACATCGCGTCGGGGACGCTCCGAGACGTCGACGCCATCGCGGCAAGGTTGGCCCCGCTCATCCTCGAGGCAGCCCCCTGACATTCCGCCCGATCGATGCGGGCCGATTCAGTGTTCGTAGGGGTCGTCGGGTTGCTCGATCGGGGTCACCGAGCTCACCGTCACCGTTGGTACATAACCGTTGTCCATGGTGGCCGTGTCCGGGACAACTGTCACCACCGCGGACACCCAGGTGTCGGAGGGCACGGGGGCGGCGCCGTCGACGTGCAACTGCATCGGGTTCGCATCGGCCGCGCAGCAGCTGATCACCATCCGGGCAATGGTGTAGCCGTCGGCGTACCCGTCGCCGGGCGGGGCGATGAACCCGGTGACGGTGACCGGGACGTCCTGCACCGAGTTGTCGGCGTCGTACAACGCCCGCAGCACCAGATCCTTGATGGTCAAGGTGGGGTTCTGGCCGTCGAGGGCCGGGAAATGCATCGTTCGGTGCGAACCGGTGGAGTCCTCGGCGGAACCGCTGCCGTCGTTGAACGCATACCCGCCGCTGCTGGAACCGGCCCCGTCCTTGCTCCCCGGCGCGGGACCGCTGACCACGGCCACTCCGGACAGGGCCTGCGAGCTGGCGTTCCGCGCGACCGCATCGGCACCGAGAGCCGGCGGCGCCACCAGCAGCAACACCAGAACCGGCACCAGGATCAACCACGGGGACTTCGAGCTGCCATGGTCGTGACCATGTGCATCGGCTCCTGCGGGGTGGGCATCAGCGTGCCCGGGTTCGTGGTGCAGGTCGGCCCGGATCGCCAGGACCAACGACAGCACTCCGACGAGCACCAGGATGCCGCCGCCGACCAGCAGTAGGGGCGCGAAACCCGGCCGGACGTAGGAGGTGAAACGGCCGGTCACGGTGATCGACAGCAGCAGGCCGCCAAGTAACACAACCAGGATCGATTGGGTTTCCCGGTTCATTCCGAATCGATTCACTGCCACCCCCAGAAGATCGCGCCCACCCCGGTGCCGACCAGGACCGCGACGGCGAACGTCAGCGGCGCGAACCGTACCGCGAACCTGCGGCCGAAGATCCCGGCCTGCATGGCGAAGAGCTTGACGTCCACCGCTGGCCCGACCGTGAGGAAGACGAGTTTGCCGATCACCGGAATGGTGGAGAAGGAAGCGGCGACGAACGCGTCGGCCTCCGAGCACAACGCCAGAATGAACGCCAGCCCCGCCATCAACGCGATCGATAGCAGGAACGACGACCCGATGCCCTGCATGATGTGCGCCGGCACCACAGTCTTGAAGGTGGCTGCCGCGGCGGCGCCGATCACCAGAAAACCGGCGGCCTGGGTGAAATCACCCAGGATCGTGGACAGGAACACCCGCCATCCGGACTGCCCGTCGGCGGACACCGGCAGCCGGGGTTTCATCCACTCAGGCCGGCCGATCCGTTCCCAGATCCACCCCACCAGCACCGCGGTCAGCAGACCGGCAATCAGCCTGGCCCACACCATGGACGGCTCGGCGGTGAAGGCGACGGCCGTCGCGACGAGTACCACCGGGTTGATGGCGGGCGCCGACAGCATGAAGGCCAGCGACGCCGACGGGGCCACCCCGCGCTCGATCAGCCGGCTCGAGATCGGCACCGATCCGCACTCGCACCCGGGCAACGCGGCCCCGCACAGTCCCGCCACTGGGACGGCCAACGCGGCATTGGCGGGCATGATTCGGGCGAACACCCGGGGTGGGACGAACGCGGCGATAGCCCCGGACACCACCACCCCCAGCACCAGGAACGGCGTGGCCTGCACGCAGATGGCCACGAACACCGTCGACCAGCTCTGCAGGGCCGGCCGGCCCAGCACCGATTCCAGCGGGCCGCGAAAGACGATCGCCAGCAACAGGATCGCCCCGAACAACTCCAGCGAACCGGGGCGGTAACGCCGGCGACCGGGCGGCCGGACGGCGGCAGCGGCACCTGCCGCGGCTGCGGAGTCACGAACGGTCATCCCGATACCTCCTGGGGCGATCGTCCCGACTGCTTGTCGACCCGGTGTTCGACGACCCCGCCGAAGCGGCGTTGCCGGGAGGCGTAGACCTCGCACGCCCGCCATAGATCACGCCGGTCGACGTCGGGGAACAGGGCGTCCTGGAAGACCAGTTCGGCGTAGGCCGACTGCCAGAGCAGGAAGTTGCTGGTTCGCTGATCTCCACCTGGCCGCAGGAACATGTCGACGTCAGGCATGTCCGGTTCATCGAGGTAGCGCGCCAACATTGCCTCATTTACCTTTGCCGGGTCGATCCGGCCCGCTGCAACCTCGATGGCGATCGCCTTGGCGGCGTCAGCGATTTCCGCCCGGCCGCCGTAGTTCACGCACATGGTCAAGGTCAGGACGCGGTTGTCTGCGGTGAGTTGTTCGGCGACCTCCAACTCCCGGATGACGCTGCGCCACAGCCGGGGTCGGCGGCCGGCCCACCGCACCCGGACGCCCAGCGCATGCATGTCGTCCCGGCGGCGGCGGATGACGTCGCGGTTGAAGCCCATCAGGAACCGCACCTCGTCCGGCGATCGCTTCCAGTTCTCGGTGGAGAACGCGTACGCCGACAACTGCTTGACCCCGATCTCGATCGCACCCTCGACGACGTCGAACAGGGCAGCCTCACCCCGCTTGTGACCCTCGGTCCGGGCCAGCCCACGTCCCTTCGCCCACCGGCCGTTACCGTCCATCACCAGGGCCACGTGCCCCGGCACCCCCTCCGGCGGCAGCACCGGCGGCACGGCGCCGCTCGGGTGCGGTGCTGGCCTAATCGCGGGCGGGGCCGGCCGCCGCGACCCGGTCACCGAAATCCCATCACGGCGACACCTGCGACGTCGGGGCCCCCACCGCGTCCCGGTCGCCGCGATCGACCAGGGTGATCGACCGCAGGCCCCGTTCCAGATGCCACTGCAGCAGGGCCGCGACCAGGCCGGACGCCTCCCGGCGAGCAGGTCCCTTAGCCTGGTCGGCAACCGGCCAGTCGCCACCGGCCAGGGCAACCAGCAGTTCGACGGTGGCCGGCGCGGGCCGCGCGGCCCCTACCGCACCGGCCCGCCGGCACTCCGGGCAGAGCAGGCCGCCGGAGGCCACGTGGAAGGCGGAATGCGACCCTGGCGTTCCACATCTGGCACATTCGGTCAGTGCCGGTGCCCAACCGGCCAACGCCATCGCCCGCAGCAGGAAGGCGTCCAGCACCAGCGACGGGTCCCTGGTCGTCTCGGCGAGGGCACGCAGCGCGGAGACCAACAGCAGGTAGAGCCGCAAGGACGGCTCCCGCTCCTCCGCGGTGAGCCGCTCGGCGGTCTCCACGATGGCGGTGGCGCAGGTGTAGCGGGGGTAATCCGCCACCAGGACGGCGCCGAACGGGTCCAGCGTCACCGCCTGGGTGACGATGTCCAGGGAGCGGCCCGCGTACAGCTGCAGGTCGACGTGACTAAACGGTTCCAGCCGGCTACCGAACCGGCTTTTGGTCCGCCGCACGCCTTTCGCGACGGCGCGCACCCGGCCTTCCCGCCGGGTCAGCAGGGTGACGATGCGGTCGGCCTCGCCGAGTTTCGTCACCCGAAGCACCACTGCGGAGTCGCGGTAGACGGGCACCTGGCCATGGTGCCACCCTGCGCAGGCGCGGTGGCACAAGCGCGCACGACGCTCTGCCACCAGCCTGAACGACGGTGGGCAGCCGGTCGCTGACGTCGCACCGTGCGGCCCGCGAGGCAGCGCCGCCGGTGGGCAAAACGGACTCCACACCGTGCACTAGCCTGACAGCACGGCGGTGGTTCCCCGCCCGCCCCCTGCCAGCCCGCCAGCCCCCTCCGCCAGCCCGCCAGCCCGCCAGCACCGGCTCACTGCCCAGCACATCCCACGGCAGTCCCATCTGATGACTGGATCTGCTACCACCCTGTTGCCGAAAGGTCGCCGCATGAGCCCGACTTCCACCGTTCGCCCAGCGCTGCCGGAGGACGCCGAGGCGTTCGCGGCGTGCCACCTGGCGTGCTGGCGTGAGGCCTACGAGGATCTCTGGGGCGCCGACCGATTCGACGATTTCGACGCCGGGCGGATGGCGATTCGCCGCCGCAAGGAAATTGAGGCCGGGATTGCCGACCACTTCCTGGTCGAGGACGGCGACGCCGTCGTGGGGATCGCCATCGCGGGGCCGGCCCGCGACGATGACGCACCGGCCGAGCGGGAGCTGTACGCGATCTACCTCCGCCGGACGCACCAGGGCAGCGGGTTGGCCGATGACCTGCTCGCCGCCGCCCTCGGCGATGGCCCCGCGGTGCTCTGGACCTACCGGGACAACCCGCGGGCCAGCGCCTTCTACGTCCATCACGACTTCATCCCGGATGGTGACGAGCGAACCGACTCCGCCGGCATTCTGGAGATCCGGATGGTCCGCCGGTAACGCGGGACACCCCGTTCGCCTCGCCGGCAAATGCTGGCATGCTGCACCGGTGAGTCGAGTCAGGATGCGCACTCCCGTCCGGCGCTTCCAGGAGGGGTCATTCCGGTCGCGCCCGGACACGGTCGCCGGTGAGGAGCCGTTGGAAATCCGGCTGGGCGGAGCGGCGTTGACGACGACCATGCGCACCCCCGGCCACGACGTCGAACTCGTCCACGGGCTGTTACACGCCGAGGGCGTCATCACCGGGCCCGCCGACGTGATCGCCGCCCGGTATTGCGCGGGAACCGATGCCGAAGGCCAGAATACGTACAACGTGCTGGACATCACGCTCACCCAGGTGGCCGCGGACGCGCGGCCCATCAAGGCCCGGGCCTTCGTTACCAGCTCGGCCTGCGGCGTCTGCGGCACGTCCTCGATCGAGGCGCTCCGGCGGGTCAGCCGATATCCCATCGACGCAGGCCCGGAGCTCCGGCCCGAACTGATCACCAGCCTGCCCGACCGCCTCCGGGAGGGTCAGGCCGGTTTTCGGGCCACCGGCGGCCTGCACGGAGCGGCGCTGGTCCGGCCGGACGGGCAGCTGGCCACCATCCGGGAGGACGTGGGCCGGCACAACGCCGTCGACAAGGTGATCGGCGCAGCCGTCATGGCCGACCGGCTGCCCTTGGCCGACCACGCCCTGCTGACCTCTTCCCGGGCGTCCTTCGAGCTGGTGCAGAAGGCGGTGATGGCCGGAATCGGGATGCTGATCGCGGTGTCCGCGCCGTCGTCGCTAGCGGTGCAGTTGGCGACCGAGGCGGGACTGACCCTGATCGGATTCACCTCGCTCCGGGGTTTCAACATCTACTCGGGTAGCCACCGAGTGGTCGGGGCCATGCCCTAACAGGTATCAGGACAGCAGGAATCGGGACCGCAGGAATCAGGACCGCAGTTATCAGGACGGCAGGTATCAGGGCCCGGCCGGATCCACTCTTGGCGGCTACCATCTACCTGCCCCTTGGCGACCGTCCGCAGGAGTCCATTCATGACGTCTCGTTTCACCATCACCGCGGCGTTGGCCGCCGCCGTCGCTATTGTCACGGTGGCGGCGTGCGGCTCCTCGGTCACCGGCTCCGCGCAGCCCAACGCGGCGGCCGCCGCAACGGCGGCCACGGCGCCCGGTTCACCTTCTTCCAGCACGAGCCCCACCAGCACGATCCCCACGACGACATCCCGCACCAGCACGAGCGACACGACGACATCCCGCACCAGCTCGAGCGATACGACGACATCCCGCACCAGCTCGAGCGACACGACGACATCCCGCACCAGCACATCGGCGACCAGTTCGCTACCGACCGACCTGACGGTGCCCACCGACTTCACCGTTCCGACGGACCTCTCCCTGCCGTCCGACCTGTCGGAGCTGACCAATCTGAGCATTCCCGGCTACAGCGGGGAGTGCCTGTCGGTGAGCAGCGCCTACGCCGGCGTTACGCTCGCCATGATCCCGGTCTTCTTCGGTGGAACGGAATCTTTCAACGCCGGCGACCTGCAGAAGACCTTGGACTCACTGTCCGGCAACGTTCCCGCCGAGATAGCCCCTGATTTACAAGCGATCGCCGACCTCGCGGCCCAGTCCAACGGCAAGAGCATGACGGACGCCGCCGCCCTGCTGCAGTCAGATCAATTCACTACTGCCCAGAATCACATCGAGCAGTGGCTCACCGCCCACTGCAACGGCTGACCCACCAGGTATCGCGCAGGCTCAGGCGGACTTCTCCCGGGGAGTCCGCTTGGGAGCCCTGGGCACGATGGTCGGGTACACGTTCGAGCGCACGGTCTCTGCCGACACCACAACCCGTTCCACATCGTCGCGGCCGGGGACCTCGTACATGGCGGGAAGCAGGACCTCTTCCATGATGGCGCGCAGTCCGCGCGCGCCGGTGCCGCGTAGGATTGCTTCGTCGGCGATCGCGTCCAAAGCGTCGGGCTCGAACTCCAGAGCGACACCGTCCATGTCGAACAAGCGCTGGTACTGCTTGGACAGCGCATCCCGGGGTTCGGTCAGGATCTTGACCAGGGATTCCTTGTCGAGATTGGTGACGGAGGCCACCACCGGCAACCGGCCGATGAACTCCGGGATCAACCCGAACTTGATCAGGTCCTCGGGCATCACGTCGGAGAAGATGTCCGACCCGTCGATCTCGAACTTGCTGCGCACCTCCGCGCCGAATCCGAGGCCGCGCTTCCCGACCCGCTCGCCGACGATCTTCTCCAGCCCGGCGAACGCGCCGGCCACGATGAACAGCACGTTCGTGGTGTCGATCTGGATGAACTCCTGATGCGGATGCTTGCGACCGCCCTGCGGGGGCACCGAGGCTTGGGTGCCTTCCAGGATCTTCAGCAACGCCTGCTGGACGCCTTCGCCGGACACGTCCCTGGTGATGGACGGGTTTTCCGACTTCCGGGCGATCTTGTCGACCTCGTCGATGTAGACGATGCCGGTTTCGGCCCGCTTGACGTCGTAGTCGGCGGATTGGATCAACTTGAGCAGGATGTTCTCGACGTCCTCCCCGACGTAACCGGCCTCGGTCAGGGCGGTGGCGTCGGCGATCGCGAACGGCACATTCAGCATCTTCGCCAGGGTCTGCGCGAGATAGGTCTTCCCACAGCCGGTCGGGCCGAGCATGAGGATGTTGGACTTGGCCAGCTCGACGGGCTCCGGACCCTTGTCCGGTCCGGCCTGGATGCGCTTGTAGTGGTTGTAAACGGCCACTGACAAGGCCTTCTTGGCCACATCCTGGCCGATCACGTACTGATCGAGGTATTCCCGGATCGCCGTCGGTTTGGGCAGCTCGTCGAGCTTGACCTCGCTGGTCTCGGCGAGCTCCTCTTCGATGATCTCGTTGCACAGGTCGATGCACTCGTCACAGATGTAGACACCGGGCCCGGCGATGAGTTTGCGGACCTGCTTCTGGCTCTTTCCGCAGAACGAGCACTTCAGCAGATCGCCTCCGTCACCGATGCGCGCCATGAACCCTCTCGATCCTGTGTGCTGTGGACCCGTGAAGGACCCCGCTGGTTGACACCCTTGTCGACGACTGTGATCGGAGCTGACGCTACCTGCTGGACACCGTCCGGTTGCAGGTTTCCGGTCCCCGACACGGCCGGGCCTCGTGCTCAGCGTATCCGTCCCGGGCCCACACGCCAGGCTCAAATTTCTGGCCTGTCCAAAATTGCCGAACGGCCGGGCCGGCAAGGTTCAGGCGAGCTTGCGGTACTCCAGCACCTCGTCGATCAGGCCGTAGTCCTTCGCCTCGGCCGCGGTCAGGATCTTGTCCCGGTCGATGTCCTTGCGGACGTCTTCGGGCGACTTGTTCGAGTGCCTGGACAGGATTTCCTCCAGGGCGGCGCGCATCCGGCCGATCTCCTTGGCCTGGATCTCCAGATCGGAGACCTGGCCGTAGACGCCCTCGGTCGCCGGCTGATGGATCAGGATCCGCGAATTCGGTAGCGCGAGCCGGCGTCCGGGCGAGCCGGCGGCCAGCAGCACAGCCGCGGCAGAGGCCGCCTGACCCAGGCAGACCGTCTGGATGTGCGGGCGGACGAACTGCATGGTGTCGTAGATCGCCGTCATCGAGGTGAACGAACCACCGGGCGAGTTGATGTACATGATGATCTCGCGGTCCGGGTCGGTCGACTCCAGCGTGAGCAGCTGAGCCATCACGTCGTTGGCGGACGCGTCGTCGATCTGCACGCCGAGGAAGATGATGCGTTCCTCGAACAACTTGTTGTACGGATTCGACTCCTTGACCCCGTAGCTGGTGCGCTCGACGAACGAGGGGAGGATATAGCGGCTCTGCGGCAGGTTCAGGGCGTTCCCGTGGGCCACGCCGAGGGGCATCTGGTGGCCGGTATTGTGCTGGCCGGGATTGTGCTGGAAAGGGTGGGGGGTCACGACGTGGTCTCCTTCGAGGTTTCCTGCTCGAGCATCAACGCGGTCACTTCTTCAGAGACGGCTTGTCCGGATCGGCGTCGGCGGCGAGCGCTTCCGCTCCCCCGGTGTTGTCGGCGGCGCGGGCCACCACCTTGTCGATGAAGCCGTAGTCCAAGGCCTCCTGAGCGGTGAACCAGCGGTCACGGTCCTGGTCGACCTCGATCCGCTCGATCGGCTGACCGGTGTGCAGGGACTGCAGCTCGGTGAGTTCGCGCTTGGACTTGGTGAGCATTTCGGCCTGGATGGCGATGTCGGCCGCGGTGCCGCCGACGCCGGCGCTCGGCTGGTGCATCAGAATCCGGGTGTGCGGCAGGGCCGCCCGCTTGCCCTTCGCCCCGGCTGTGAGCAGGAACTGGCCCATCGACGCGGCGAGTCCCATCGCGGTGGTCGCCACGTCGGGCTCGATCCACATCATCGTGTCGTAGATCGCCATCCCGGCGGTGACGCTGCCACCGGGGGAGTTGATGTAGAGGGTGATGTCCTTTTCCGGGTCCTCGGCGGCAAGCAACAGCAACTGCGCGGTGATCTCGTTCGCGTTGGTGTCACGAACCTCCGACCCCAGGATGATGATCCGCTCCCGCAGCAACCGCTCGGACACCGAATCTGACAACGACATACCTGGGGTGCCCCGCATGAGCGGCGCGCTGAGGCCGGGAGCGATGGCTTCCAACTTCTGCACAGCCCTGACGGCCGCTGAACCTGCGACAGAACCTTCGACCGGCTGACGGTGGCTCACGGACAACTCCTCTTCGATGATCCCCACCGCGGCGGGGTGACTGGCTGCGACGGACGCTTCCGGCGACGAACTCCGCCGACTGGTGAACGTCACCCGACAGTAGCCACTGGACAAGGCGGATCGGGGGCGCGGCGGCACTCGTTCGCTGACGGCGGACGGCGGCCGTTCCAGCCGTCCCGCGTCATCTACCGCCCTTGGTCCGGCCGGGGAGGTCCCGGCTCAGACGCCGCCAGGGAGTCGCGCATCGTCACCCAGTTCTTCGCCATCGTCCTCGGTGTCGTCGTCCTCGGTGTCGTCGTCCTCGGTGTCATCGTCCTCGGTGTCATCGTCCTCGGTGTCATCGTCCTCGGCGTCGTCGTCCTCGGTGTCGTCGTCCTCGGTGTCATCGTCCTCGGTGTCATCGTCCTCGGTGTCGTCGTCCGGGTCGAGGTCGTCGTCGAGGTCGTTCTCGAGGTCCTCGTACTCATCGATGGGGCCGATCGCGTCCTCAACGTCCTGGTCGGTCAAGTCCTGGTCGGTCAAGTCCTGGTCGGTGATCGCCTCGATCCCGAACAGCGCCGCGATGTCCAGCACCTCGCCCGAGGAGTTGGTGACAGTGGCCTGCTCCACCGCACCGGCCAGCGCCTTGCCGCGACGGACTTCGGCGAACACGGCGCCGAGCTGGTTGCCCTCCTGCAGCCGGCCGAAGTACTCCTCCGGAGAGACCCCGAGACGCTGCGCGTTGTACATCACTCGCTCGGTGAACTCCTCCTGGCTGACCCCGACCTGGTTGGTCTCGGCCAGGGCGTCCAGCAGCAGCTGGATCTTCACCGCCTTCTGAGCACTGTCGCGGAGTTCGGTGTCGAACTCCTCCCTGGTCTGACCCTGGGTGGCGACGTGGGCGGTCAACGCGTCCTCGTTGTGGTCGAAGGCGTGCACCGCGTCATGCTGGCGCGCCGAGAACTCTGCCTCGACGATGCTTTCGGGGGCGGGGATGTCGGTGGCCTCAAGCAGGGCCTCCAGCACCTTGTCCCTGGCCTCCGCGCCCTGCTCCCGGTTTTTCACCCGCAGGATCTTCTCGGCCAGATCGTCACGCAGCTCCTGCACGGTGTCGAACTCGCTGGCCAGTTGGGCAAAGTCCTCGTCGACCTCGGGCAGTTCACGCTCGGACACCGACTGCACCGCGACGGTGACCTCCGCCTCGCGGCCCGCGTACCCACCCGCGACCAGCGTGGTGGCGAAGGTGGTGCTCTCCCCTGCCGAGAGCCCGGTGATGGCGTCGTCGATCCCGTCGACCAGATCACCCGCGCCAACGGTGTAGCTCAGGCCGTCGGTGGTGGCGTCGTCCAGGGTCTCGCCGTCGACGGTGGCGACCAGGTCGATACTGACCACATCACCGGTCGCGGCGGGCCGCTCCACCGGTGTGAGGCTGGCGAATCGCTCGCGCAGGGCCTCCACCTGCTCGTCGATGTCGGGCTCGGTGACCTCGACGTCGTCGACAGTCACCGCCACCTCGTTCAGCGGCGGGAGGGCGATCTCCGGACGGACGTCGACCTCCGCGGTGAACGCCAGCGCTTCGCCGTCCTCGATCCGGGTGACCTCGATCTCCGGCTGTCCCAGCACCGTCAGGTTGGCCTCGGTGACCGCCTCGCCGTACTTGGTCGGCACCGCGTCGTTGACGACCTCGCTCAGGATGGCGCCCCGGCCCAGTCGGGCGTCCAGGATTCGCGCCGGCACCTTGCCCGGCCGGAAGCCAGGGATCCGGACCTGACCGCCCAAGGCGCCGTAGGCCTTGTCGAAGTGCGGCTTGAGTTCGTCGAACGGCACCTCGACGGTGAGCTTGACTCTGGTCGGATTCAGGTGCTCGACGGTGCTCTTCACGGTGCGGTACTCCTCGGGGCCGGTCGGGTGGGGTTGCGGTCGGGTAAGCAGTGCGGTGACGGTCTCTGCCTGCGCTTGGATGAGGCGGTTCCGTCCGGCCGACTGGAACCGTCCCCGGACGTCGCCGCAGCCGAGCCAGCAGACCCGGGCAGAGCCGCGGTCGATTCTAGGCCAGTTCCGTGACGCCCAGCGCCGCGCCGGGACACTCCGGTCCAGCGGGAGGTCCATGGTCGGGGTGACAGGATTTGAACCTGCGGCCTTCCGCTCCCAAAGCGGATGCGCTACCAAGCTGCGCTACACCCCGGCTTACCCGGATCGCTCGGGTCGCGTTATCGAGTCTATCGTCGCGGCGCTCTACGGTCGTCCCACCCGATCAGGACCCCACCCGATCAGGACCGGCAGCCGCGGATCTCGTGCTGGCCCTGCAAACATCATGAGCGATATTCGGGATTGTCAAAACCGTAGCGCGTGCCGGCGTCCCATTCCTTGCGCTGATTGCCGTAGGCGGGGAAGCCACCTTCGGTCTTCAGTATCCGGGCCAGGTGCAGCAGGTTCCAGGTCATAAAGGTGGTGTTGCGGTTGGTGAAATCGTTGTCAAGCCCGGCACGGCTGCCATCCTCGAGTAGGTCACCGTAACTGGGCCCGGGTCCGGCCTCACCGATCCAGCCCGCGTCCGCCTGGGGCGGGATGCTGTAGCCGATGTGCTGCAGGCTGTACAGGACATTGGACGTGCAGTGCTTGATTCCGTCCTCATTGCCAGTGATCAGGCAACCGCCGACCCTGCCGTAATACACCCATTGCCCCCGGTCATTGAGCTCGCTCGAATGGGCGTACAACCGCTCGATGATCTTCTTGGTCTCACTGCTGTTGTCGCCCAGCCAGATGGGGCCGCCGATCACCAGGATGTCTGCGGCCAGGACCCGGGCGAAAAGGTCCGGCCATTCGTCGACCTCCCATCCCTTGGTTCGCATGTCGGGGTAGACACCGGTGGCGATCTGATGATCGACCGACCGGAACTGGTCGACGACAACGCCCTGCTTGGCCATGATCCGCGCGCTGACATCGATGAGCAGCTGGGTATGGCTGTGCCCGGGCGACCTGGTCAGGGTCGTGTTGACGAACAGCGCGGTGAGATCCGAGAAGTCCATTGATCGATCAGCCATGTGTCTCCTGAGGTGAGTCGGACAGTCCACCGATGGTGGGAGCCTCGGCCGCCTTTCGCAACCCCAGGGGCACGTGTGCCACCCGGCCCCGCCAAGACCCCGCCGAGACCCCGGTCCAGCAACAAGGGGCCAATATGTGTTGGCGATCCGCGGTGGATCCGCACGGACCGGGTGGAACGGATCGCGTCCACGCGGCTGGAGGGATTCCGGGGCGCACGAAGACCTGCTCGTGCTCGTCCGGGACTTGCGTGATGCGGTAAAGTACCGGCGGACCGCACAGAGTGCGATGCGTGCTGTCGGTCAGTGCGGGCGTAGCTTAGTGGTAAAGCCTCAGTCTTCCAAACTGATGATGCGAGTTCGATTCTCGTCGCCCGCTCCAGCATTTCCGGCGCAGCAGGCATCTGCGGAATCGCCTGGTCCGGTTGCTCGTGCCTGGTCGACACGACTCACCTTGCCGCGCGCAGGGATTCTTCGACGCCAGATGGACGGTAATCCTCGAAAACCCCTGGCGGCAAACGATGTGGGTCGCGGAGTTACGTTTGCGATCCCTTCTGACGTCCTTGCTAATTCTCGCTCTACATCTGTTGACTTAATCCTGGGTTCGCTCTAGCCTTGCTCTACACCCGTTGAGCGAGCAAGCTCGACGGGAAGGCTTTCCACCAGAAGGAGTGCCATGACCGTTCAGGCCGCACACCCGTCGATGGCGTTGCTCGTGTCGGGTTCGTCAGCCACGCAAGCCCACATTCCCACGGGACACATTCCGACGGGCCACATTCCGACGGAAGTTGAACCGGGTCGCGATCTGGCCTCGCAGCCCAGAGGGAATGGCCGCCTGTGGTTTGACTCTATTTTCATCGTCGGCCAGATCTCGGCAGCTGACCACGACTTTGCCTACCTGGTGCACGTGTTGCACCAGCCGGAGACAGACGCCCGTCGCCAGGTGATCACGGTGACCGATACCACCACAGGATGGTTCAAACAACACACGGTCATGCTGTCGGAACACGACCTTCATTGGGATCGGGGGGCGCTGGACCTACGAACCCCCGACCTCACCTGGACCGGCGATCTCGACCATCAGGTCATCACCGCGAATACCCCCTGGGGGTCGTTGCACCTCGAACTCGAGCCGGTGGGCCCAGTTCTCTACTACGGCGGGCTCGGCACCTTCAAGCTCCTGGGAGCGCAGCAGTACCAGTACGCGCTGCCGCAGATGCTGACGACGGGCACCCTCACGGTGGAAGGACGTTCGTGGGAGGTCAGGGGCAACAGCTGGCTCGACCGTCAGTGGGGTGCGCAGCCGGATCTGCAGATCAACCGGTGGAGCTGGATGAACCTGGCCATGCCCAATGGCGAGAAACTCGCACTGTGGGACGCCCGATCGGCTGATGGCGCTGGGCCCGAGGAATCCTGGGCAACTGTGCTGCGTCCAGACGGAACTCACGAGCTGGTGACGGTGACCCCTCTTGCCCAGACCGCTGGTCGGTTCTGGCGCAGCCAGACGGGCAGGGCCGTTTACCCCACCCAGTGGACAGTCACCATTCCTAGCCGGGACGCCACCCTCACCGTCACCTCGTCCGTCCTCGGGCAAGAGGTACCTGGACTCGGGCCCACCAGCGCCTACGAAGGCACCGCCACCGTCTCGGGGACATATGCCGGTGAGGATGTCCGAGGCCTCACCTACGTCGAGCAGCTCGGGAATTGGGCTGGTTGAGGACATGACGGCAAGTGCAGACGAGCCGGCGACTCCGGGCACTCGCGCCCAACGACGCGAACGCACGAGGGTCGCCATCCTTCAGGCCGCGCAGCAGATTTTCGCCGACAACGGCTACCAGAAAGCAACAATCCGCGCAGTCGCCGAACGTGCCGGCTGCGATCCCGCCCTGGTCATGCAGCACTTCGGCAGCAAGAACGCACTGTTCCGGGCCGCCACTTTCCTTGATGTCGACGTCAAGCATGCGTTCGCCGGACCGGAGCACTCCCGCGCCGAACGAGTGCTGCGGCACACCTTCGAAAGTCTGGATCAGCACCCGGCGAGCATTGCCTCCACGCTGAGGTCGATGCTCACCCACGACGAGATCGCCGACGAGGCCGTCACGTTGTTCAGTGCTCTTGGGGAACCGGAGCAGGAGGCTGATCTACGCAGCCAGCTGCTGATGGCGCTCACGCTGGGGACTGCGATCACCAGGTACGTCCTCAAGGCGTCCGCTGTACAGCAGGCATCCGTCGACGAATTGCTGGTTCACCTGATCCCGGCCGCAGAAGCGTTGTATGCCACCGAAGATTCGAGCAAGAAGCTGACGTGATCAGTTCAGGCTCTGGCGCACCTGATCGTGGCGCCAGGCTCCTGGACCGCGTCCGGCTCGCGCCAGTGAGCTCGGAGGCACCGGCCCACCGGGGTGTCGTCCGGAGGTCTGCCACCCTGGCTGCATGACGTCGACCGGTCCCGACCCGATAGCGCCCGACCAGAACCCCGAGGCCGCGCGACTGGCCGACGCCGACGCCGGCACCGACGCCGACGCCGGCACCGCGGCCTGGCGGGAGTGGGGGCCCTACCTCGCGGAGCGGGCCTGGGGCACGGTACGGGAGGACTACAGCGCGGACGGGGATGCCTGGTCGTTCTTCCCGCACGACCACGCCCGGTCACGGGTGTACCGATGGAACGAGGACGGAATGGCCGGGTTCTGCGACCTCGCCCAGACCTGGTGTTTGTCGTTGGCCCTGTGGAACGGTGTCGACCCGATCCTGAAGGAGCGCATGTTCGGGCTCACCGGGCCGCAGGGCAATCACGGTGAGGACGTCAAAGAATATTGGTGGTACCTGGATGGAACGCCCATGTCAAGGGACATTGGTTTCTGCCCACCGGCGGCCAGGAATCCTGCCCGCTGATGGCCACGGTTTGTGCCCGGTGATGGCCACGAAACTGCCCGGGAGGGTCCGAGGTTGGTGGGGTTTGATCATGTGAGTGGGGTTACGCCTTGACCGGCAATGGCCTGGGAGAGGCGAACTGATTCCCCTGAGGTTTGGCACACGTGGGCGTGGTGCAACAGTCGGTCCACGGTCGCGGTGGCCAGGGTTTTAGGCATCAATTCGTCAAAGCCAGCGGGGTGCAGATTCGAGGAGATCGCCACTGACCGTTTCTCGTAGGCCGCGTCGACCAGCCGGTAGAGACCTTCGGCGGCGTCGGCCGCTACCGGCAACAGCCCGATGTCGTCGACCACTACCAGTTCGGCGCGGAGGATTTTGCTGATCGCTTTGCTGACGGTGTCGTCGGCGCGGTGCCGGCGGATCAGCACACCTAGGTCTTCCAGGGTGAACCAGGCGACGTGCAGGCCTTGCTCGACGGCGAGTTGCCCGAGCGCCTCGAGCAGGAACGTCTTCCCTGTGCCGGATGGTCCACAGACCACGAGGTTCTCCCTGCGGTGCAACCATTCCAGGGTCCGCAGCGCCTGCTGCGTCGGCGCCGGGATGGACGACGCCTCAGGTTTCCAAGCGTGGAATGTTTTCCCGGTCGGGAACGCCGCCCGGGCTCGGCGGGTGGCCAGGGAGGACCGGTCCCGGCCGGCGACCTCGGCGGTGAACAACGCCCGGAGAACCTCGACGGGTTCCCAGCGTTGCGCGCGGGCGGTGGCCAGCACGTCGGGGGCGGCCGCCCGGGTATGCGGCATCCGGAGCCGGCGGAGCAGGGCGTGGACGTCGTCCGGCAGCGGCGGCGCGGTCGGCACCCCGACCGGCGGCGGCCCGGTCCTGGTCGCGGTAGTGGGGCTCATTGGTTGTCCTCCACGGGTTGAGAGTTGTTGTTGCCATTCAGGTCGGCGGTGCTGTTGAGGCTGCTGGTGGCGCCGAGGGCAGCCCATCCGGCGGTGCCTTGGGTGAGCGATTTCTCCTCGCCGGCCTGCCGGGCGGCGGGGATGCCCGGGTCGATGTTCGCGGCCAGGATCGACGCAAGGTCGCCCTCGCCGAAGCGTTGATGGACGGCGGCGTGCCCGAGCGCCCAATCGACCCGGGCGGGGTTGGTCAGTTTCGCGATCGACACGGCGTGGCCCATCTTCACCCGGATCCGGGAGCTGCCCTGCGCGGCAGCCTCTTTCAGCCACAACGCCGCGCCGTCACCGAGGGCCAGGAAGGCCGCTTCGGCGTCATTCCCGGCCTTGGGTTCCCGGTTGATCGCCCCGGCCGGGGCCGGCGGGAAATGCGCATCGTCGATTTGCGGGCTGCCCGGCTCGGCCCGCCGGTGCCGGGCCACCTCGATGGCGCCGCGGTCACCGACGTGCACGATCACTACCCGTTCGTCACGGCCAGCGGCGTGCACCCGCACCCACACCGTTTCGCCGAGCAACCGGTGCGGCACTGAGTACGACCCGCCCTCGTAGGACACCATCGGGGTGTTCACCGCGACCGTCCTGGTTTCCCCGAACGTGATGGTGTGCGGGAGCGCCGGCACCGGGTGCAGCCGGAGTCGTTCCTGTTCCAGCATCTCGATCGGGATCCGTTTCGTGGTCCGGTGGATCCGCCCGTTCACGGTCGTCATGAACGCGGCGCACGCCGCCTCCAGATCCGCGAACGACTCGTACTGCTCGGCGAGGTTGGTGTCGGTGGGGACGATATCGGCCTTCGCCAACTTGACGGTGTTTTCGACTCCACCTTTACTGGCCGGGTCACGCACCTCGCAGGTATGCACGGTGACGCCGTAGAACCTGGCGAACGCCACAACCTGCTGGTTCCGCACCGGGATCCGGGCGACATGCTCGACCGTCACGGACTTCTCGTTGTCGGTCAGCACATACGTCGGGGCTCCGCCGACGAGCCGGAACGCAGCATCCAAGGCGGCGAACACCGTCGGGATGGTCCGGTCCCGCAACGCGATCACGATCCGGAACCTGGACCAGGCCAGCCAGGCGCAGAACAGCACCGTCTTGCGGCCGTCGATGACCGGGCCGTCACCGAAGTCGTACTGCAGCCACAACCCGGGTTCGGTCACCCACGGCCGGTGCACCCGCGCATTCCCCAGCCGGTACTGGTGTTTGATCGCGGCGACTGCCCGCCGGGATGACCGTTCCGACCCGGTGAACCCCATCACCACCAGCTTGTCGTGGGCGACGTCGCCGCGAATCTTGCCTTTCGACTCCTCCACCCATTCCTCGATCTTCGGCAGGAACTCGTCGGTCAACCTGGGCCGGGACACCCGCGGCACGATGCCACCGGCGTCCCGCTCGGCGACCACCCGGGCGACCGTGTGATGCGAACACCCCGCCAGCTCCGCCGCGGCACGCAACGAACCAGTCAAATCGAACGCTTCCAGTATTTGCATCGATTCCTCGGCAGACTTCAAGTGGTCCCTCCTGGGGGCTCGTCGGGCGCGTCAGCACCGCCAAGCGGACTCCAGGAGGGACCCCAACCGCGGGACGCGGACGGGGCAGGAAGGTGTGTCGGGTCAGCAGACCACGATCAGGGTGGGCAGTTTCGTGGCCACCAGCGGGCAGAAACCGTGGCCATCAGCGGGCAGTTTCGTGGCCGCCTACGGGCAGTTTTTCATGGCCGCTGACAGACATGGACGCCGTAACCAGGCTCCGTGAAGGAGAACTGCGCCCGCTCCGCCTCCAGGCGACCAACGGGCTCCACGCCAGCGCCTTCAAGAGCCTCTATGAGCGCGGCGAAGGGCAGGAACTGGTGCGCCAGCAGTACACTGGGCGCTATCCGTTCGAGCTGTTGCAGAATGCCAACGATGCGGCGCGCGACGCCGATATGCCGGGGCGGGCTCACTTCCTGCTGACCGAGACGGCGCTCATCGTGGCAGACAACGGGTTCGGCTTCGGCGACAAGCATGTGGACGCCATCTGCTCACTCGGGCGGTCATCGAAGGGACCTGGCGAAGCGGTCGGTCACAAGGGACTCGGCTTCAAGTCCGTCGGCGAAATCACCGACCATCCGCAGATCACCTCGACTCGCGCCTCATTCCAATTCAGCAGCGACCGAGTTCGACATGAAGTCGCGACGATCCTAGGTCCGCTGCCCGATGGACAAAAGCTCCCTGTGTATGCTTTTCCATTCCCGGTACGCCCGTCGGACTTCGGCCTCGACGCCGAGCACGTAACAGACCTGCGCAGCAGCGGCTTCACCACCGTCATTCGTCTCCCGTTCAATGAAAATGTCGATCGCGAGACAGTGGAAGGGCATCTGCTCGACAATCTGTCTCCGCGACTCCTGCTCTTCCTCCCTAACCTCGATCTTTCGCGCCAAACCCGGGTTCCCCTTCGGTAGCCCGGGAAGATCATCTTCTGCCGTGCTTTCTGGTGTTGGGTAGACCGATGATATCGGTGTCGCCGGTTGGCGCCGGGTTCCACTGCCCCGGGGGTGGGTTTACTGCTGGTCGAGGGTGTTTGGCCTGGTCAGGCCACCTGAGGCAGTCCTTGCAGCCGGGTCAGGCCGGTGGTGATGAGGTCGACGTGTGGTGCGTGCGCGGACAGGTGCAGCCAGGTCCGGCGGGAGTGACGG
This sequence comes from Nakamurella sp., assembly GCA_965247715.1. Taxonomy (GTDB): domain Bacteria; phylum Actinomycetota; class Actinomycetes; order Mycobacteriales; family Nakamurellaceae; genus Nakamurella. The sequence goes on from CBDFHS010000014.1 coordinate 381,706, forward strand.
GCGATGCTGCCGGCGATGGAGAACAATCGCAGGCGGAGTCGTTTGGGTTCCCACACCCTGGCGTCTTCGCCGGTGAGCGCGAGCATCTGCATCCACGCGGTCAGTTCGGTGGCCAGCATGACGACCGCTATCCAGATCTGGTTTTGTGAGACGTCATGCAGCGGAAGGTTTCTCAGCCCGGTGTCTTTCATGTTCCGGATCCGGTCCTCGCACCGGGCGCGCCTGCGGTGCCGCAGTTCCAGGTCCGGGAGTTGCCCGCGGGTGGTGTTGGTGATGAACGCGGTGAGTCGGTTGCCGTCGATATCGGTGAACCGCAGTTGCGCGCCGGGGTGTGGTCGTTCCGCGCGGACGATGACCCGCATCCCTTCGGGCCATCCGGACAGGTCGAGCAGCCCGGTCAGTTCGGTGACCCGCGCCCCGTCCCGTGGTCTGCGGTCGGCATCGTAGGCCGGGGTCCACGCCGACGCCGGGATGGTTTCCAGCTTGGCGACCATGTCCAGGCTGAGGGTGAACCCCACCGAGTAGGCAAGGCGTCGGGTGGTCAGCCAGTTGAGGAATTCGTGGGTGCCGCCGGCACCGTCGGTGCGGATCAGCACCTTCCGTCCCCGTCTCCGATTGGGACCAGTGGACGGCAGTTGCCGCAGCGCGGTCTTGGTGACCTCGATGTGATCGACAGCGGTATTCGAGCCGGCGTTGCCTTTTCGGAGCAGCATCGCGACGGGTTCGCCGGTGCCACCGGCGCCGTGGTCGACCCACGCCCCGATCGGGTGGTGACCGAAACCGCGTTTGAAAGTCGCTGCCGCCAGCTCCTTCTCACTGTGCGCGGTGATCAGGGTAGCGTCCAGATCGATGATCAACGGGTCACTCGCTGTGGACTGGTGATCCGGTGCATCGCTGTCCGCGAGGTCCCAGACCCTGGCCCGCACCGCGGCCCTGGCGGTGTTGATCGCAGCCAACGCTGCGGGTGCATCGGCAGCGAGGGTGTCGATCAGCCGGGACACCGTCGGATCGGATGCGACGTGCCCGAAGACACCGGGTTCGGACCGGACCTGGGCGATGTCGGCCAGGCAGTCACCGCCGATCGCGACCGAGATCGCCAGGTCCAGCAGGACCTTCCCCGGGTCGTGCACCGCCAACGGCCGCATCCACGGGGTCAGCACGGTGGACAGTTCAGCGTCCAGGCCGATCCGGCTCGCGGTGGCGGCGAGCAGCACCGCACCCGCGTGAGACACCGCCCGCTGGGCGGTGGTGTCGACGATCAGCGACGGGTACGAACCGGTAGACTTCAACATCAGAAAGGTGCTCCTGGATTTGGTGCGGATGGTCCCTCAGCAAGACCTATCCTCCCAGTTCAGGGCACCTTTCCTCATGATCAACACAGCCTCAAACAATACCCGCGTGAAAGCGCGAGGCTAATGTCGACCACCTGGAGCTGCGCGGTACGAGCGGAGACTTCTCGGCAGAGGTGTCGCGAGCAACGGAGAACGACGCCGAGCACACCCTGATCGCCATCATGGAATCGAGCGAAGAGGGGACCACGGAGACCAGCGAAGAGTGGTTCATCTACCGAGGATCCGTCGTGCCTGACGCCTCAGTGCTGGCACCGCTGGGCGATGCTTGGATGAGCGTCTGGGAGACCAGGTTCGCTGTTGCTGTGCCATTAGACGCTAGCGGCGAGCCGCTGGTCAGTGAGACCTTCCCGCTGCACGTCTACTTCCCGACAGACGAGCAGCCTGGTCTGCATGTGGCGGTTCACGCCGAGTGGGTGCTCACCATGGACCGTCGGCAGATCGCGACGACGCCCGAGGCCCGGGCATTCAACCGAATGCTGGTCCATGCGCTCGGCGACTTCGTTGCCACGACCGTGGCGCACGACCTTGTCGCACGCACTGGTGCAAGTGCATCCGCGATCGAGGCACTTGTGCCTGCCACCGTCGCGCCATCAGGTGCGGGAGGGACGACGGTACGCACCAAGTGGGCCCAGGCGCTGCTTACGGCGTCCTTCCTTCCGACCGCGGACGGCCATCTGCGGCCGCCACTGGAGATCCGTCCACTGCCCCGAAGCCTTCCGGATCCCGAACGCGCGCATCAGGTCGCCCAGCTCGATCTCGGCCACACGCTCCGTCCAGACATCGAGAAGCGGACCGCTGTACGAACCTTCCTCCACGAAGTGCCCGACATCGACGAAATCGGATGCCCGAGTTCCTTTCGCTGTTGCTTGCTCCGACTCGCGACACGGCGAACGACTATTACGCCTTTCTAGTCTCGTGGCGTGAGAGGGCCGGCACGCGCCTGGCGACGGAACTCAAAAGGACCGCGAGCGTCCTCGGGGTTAATGGTCAGCTCTTGACACCCGACGCCGACACCATCTTCTTTCCGCGTGAACGCAGCGATCTGGCGCTTCCCGAGGATCTTCCGATCCCCGTCGCGTACTTGCCCGGCTTCGAAGCGGCGCAGTCACTGCTACGTGAGCTCGGCGTCAAGCCGTTCGAGTGGCGTGAGCTCATCCGGGATTTCCTGATCAAGCTCCTAGGTAGTCGTGAGACGGATGAAATCACCCGCTCCCGCGCGATGACTGCCTTGCGCGCGTATCACCAGATCCGGCTATCCGGAAGTGAAGATCTGGAGCCCGTTCTTGGGCGGGTGCTGTTGCGCGCACGTACAGCGGACGGCGAAACGAAGGCCCTGCGTCTGGCTGCTGAGTTGTACTTCAGCGCGCCGTGGACGGGCTCAGACGACTTGGAGATCATCTACGGTCCATTCGATGAGCCAGAGTTCCTGGACGTCCAGCTTCCGGAAGACTCCGAACAACGTGAAACCGATCTGGACTTCTATCGGATGTTGGGCGTCACCGATCATCCTCGCATCGACGTGGCGAAGCCGGCTGAGTACGGGGGCTACATGGTTGGTAGCGGTCGCCACCCGCACCGCGGAAAGCTCTTCGCCGAATGGATGGCTCTCCCCGAGATTCGGGCAGCGGCGATCTGCCCCCAGGGTCATCCCGCGAGCCAGCAGTTGCGGCTTTCGTTCCGACTGGATCGACTTGAGGAACTCATCGACTCCAAGGATCCGCTCCGCCTCATGGCGCTGTGGAAAGAGTTGGCGCGGGGCTGGGGCGCCGTGTATGAGAACGGCATGCGCGCGCAATTCTGGTGCATCCACGGGAGTCACTCGGGCGAACGCGGACGCTCTGCGCCGTCGCTCTTTGCTCACACCCTGCACTCGCGTCCCTGGGTGCCGGTCGACCGTGCCAACGTCGCCGAGCTTGTACGACCCATGAGCGCCTGGATCGGTGCCGCTCAGACACCGCGACGCATCCAGGAACGAATCCCTCGAATCAGTGAGGCGATGTACCAGACCCACGGCGGGGTGGGCCTCTCGGCAGCGCTACATCTGACCGATGCCGGCCGACCGCGCGCACAGGACCTCCTAACCCTGTTAGGCAGCATCGCGGACGAAGCCGACGCGACGGGAGGCACGAACCGCGAGATCGACCAAGCAGCCCGGTGGGTCCAGCGCACCCTGCATGACATACTTCGCGAAGAGATAAAGCCACACACGGCGCCCGAGACCATCCGGCTCCTGGCTAGCCAGAACGGCGTCACAAGCTTCGTCAGTCAACCCCCGTACGCCGACGATCCGCTTCTGCGCGACACCTTCGAAGTGCAGCGTCCGCTGCTCTCTGCCGAAGCAGGGCTCACCAAGCTCACGCGCTACCTGTCCCTGACCAAGCTCGACGACGCAGTGATGACATCGGCATTGCCATTCGGGGAACACCACGACTCGTTCTACGACGAGGTAGTCAAGCGCATAAACCGCATCAAGCCATACCTCTTCGCTCTGGTGAGAGCTGAGAACTCAAGTGCTGAGAACCGGGTCCGACCAGCGCTTCGAAGCCTGGAACTGGTGGTCTGCGATCAGCTGGTCCTGAAGTACGAGTACGACGGCACCGAGGTGACCCGCGAAGACGCCGTCTGCTATATCGCCAGTCGCCGGGAGAGCCGTGGGCGCCGCTCAGTCAATGTCGGGACGGCCTACCTTGAGCTGGACGCTTCGACCGGCCAGCCTCATTGGTTTCCCCTCGGCCGGCAGCTCGCGCAGTTCCTCAACGTCCCCATTCTGTCGGATGCGTTCACCATGCTGCTCACGGCAACATCTGGCGATCGCAAGCGAATGATGGCCGATCGGCAGATTAAGAACGTTGATGTCACCGAGGCCCGCAAGCTGCTCCGGATCACCGCTGAAGAGGATGAGGAACTGAGCAACATCCTCGACAGTCTGGTTCCGGAGCCTGGTGACGAGGATCAGCGAGAGCCCGCCGAAGTCGCCGCCCTCAACCAAGCAGCTGCTGCCTCGGCAACTGATCAGATCACGGGCAGCGAGGGTGACGAGCCGACTGAAGAGCAAAAGGAACCGTCAGCCGACCAGCTCGCTGCAAGCAAGCAGGCGACACCAACGGCTCCCCCTACCGTTGACTACTCGTCAGTGGAGATCGTGGACGCGCGGCCTGGCATCCTAAGTCCTCAAGCGCCGGCCAAGCAGCCATCTCATCTGATTGGGACCGGAGGGCCAAGCAACGCACCGTCCGTCCAGACGGAGGCAGAGAATCGTCGGGTCGGGAAGCGCGGCGAGGAAATTGCCCACACGGCTGAGCGGAGGCGGCTCAAGGCGCTGGGCAAAAACCCGGATTTGGCCCACTGGATCTCGAAGACCGACGAGTTGTCCCCTTACGACCTATTGAGCGTCGACGCGGACGATCAGCTCATCTACATCGAGGTGAAAGCGACGAAGGGCTCGGACCCCGCTGAACCCTTCTACATCTCGCACGCGGAGCTGATCGAAGCGACGTATCGACGTAGTCGTTACTACCTCTACCGCGTCACCGATGTCGATTCTGCGTCACCCGTGATTACTCGTTGGGCGGATCCCCTCGCGCTCATCAAGGAAGGCAGAGGACGCTTGCTGCTCGCCAAAGCACAGATGGCACTCACACTCGAGGATGGGCCGAAAGAGGACTGAATCCCCCCGGTGAGTCCGGAGACTCGATGTTGATAGAAACTATGCTACCCCCTTAACACTCAAGCTGCTATAGAAGACTCGTTCGAGTTTCACCGGCGGCATATCGCCACAGTATTCATACAAGCGCCGGTTGTTAAACCAGTCCAGGTAGGCCGCCGTTTCAGCCTCCACGTGACTCGCATTCCGCCACGGTCGCCGCGGCTTGATCAACTCGGCTTTGTACAGGCCATTGATCGACTCGGCCAAAGAATTATCGTGTGCATCGCCGACAGTACCGATCGATGCATCGATGCCGGCCTCGAGGAGTCGCTCAGTGAACCTCACCGACGTATATTGAGCGAGTTCAACCGGTCGATGCAACACCGGGCTGCTGGAGCGATTGTAGTTGCTTGTCAAAGACCTCGGCGGGTGTCCGCCAGCCGAGTGCTTTGCGGGGCCGGTTGTTGAGCGCGAGAGCGACGGCTTCGAGATCTTCCGCGCCCCAACGGGACAGGTCGGTGCCCTTTGGGAAGTACTGGCGCAGCAGCCCGTTCGTGTTTTCGTTGCTCGGCCGCTGCCATGGCGAATGCGGATCGGCGAAGAACACCTTCGTCCCAGTGTCGAGCGTGAATTGCGTATGCCCTGACAGTTCCTTCCCTCGATCCCAAGTGAGGGTTTGACGCAGCTGTTTGGGCAGCTGCGTGATCGACGCGGCCAGCGCGGCGTTCATCGCGACAGCGCCATAGCCGCTGAGCGCGGGCCCGTTCTTCACCGGCGGCGCCAGGCCCCACCCATCGAGCCTGGGAAGGTGCACAAGGATCGTGGAGCGGCTGCTGCGTTCCACGATCGTGCCGATTGCGGAACGATCCGTTCCGATGATCAGGTCGCCTTCCCAATGCCCCGGGACTGCGCGATCCGCGGCTTCGGCGGGGCGTGCACTGAGGACGACATCCGCAGTGACATGGCCCTGCGGCTTGTTCTGCGACCGTGCTTGCGGAACCCGCAGCGCCCGGCCCGTGCGCAAGCACGCCACTAGTTCCCGTTTCAGCGCGCCACGCCCCTGGATGAACAGCGACTGGTAGATCGCCTCGTGGCTGATACGCATGGACCCATCATCGGGGAATTCGATCTTGAGCCGGTTCGAGATCTGCTCCGGGCTCCACGATGTCGTCCACCGCCTGTCCTGCCGGTGCGGTTTGTTCAACCCCTTCCACGCGGGCGTCTCGGGGCCGGCGACGATCGTCCCGTCGGGTCGACGGACGCTTCCGTTCAGACGCTCCTGCACGTAGACACGTAACCTGTCGTTCTCTGCAAGCTTGGCCGCCTTCGGGCGTTTCGCAGCCTGTTGCGCTTTCCACTGCGCCACCCCGGCGCGATAACCGCGCTGGTTGGCCCTGGTCGCCGCGTTACGGCGCAGTTCACGAGAGATCGTCGATGGGTCACGCCCGATCCGTCGGGCGATCGCACGGACCCCGTGGTTCTGGACGTTGAGCAGCGCGATCTCCTCCCGTTCAGCGAACGACAGATACCGACCGGTGGGTTCATCAAGACTGATCGGGGACATCCCCCCAGCGTGTCGAAACCACCTCGACCCAACCGGCGACGACACGCCCACCATGGCCGAGGCATCCTCGGTCGTGTCACCCCCGGCGATCAGTCGCCAAAACCTGCGTTGCACCGCGCGTGACGGCTCAGGCCGACCCGGTGACCGCATCGCCGGTCGCAACGCCCGATCCGCCGCCCACTGCCTTCGAATACCTGCGGACACCCCCAACGTTGACCGCTGACCACATCCCACCGCTCACCTCCATGATCGAGGTGTTGCGACGACCGATTGAATCCGCCTTGACTCCCAGCGTCATTATGATGAATAAGTCCCGAGAAATCCTTGACACCCTCGCGGTGGCGTGTGGATATTGCTTGGTTGATTGCGTCCAAGACCAAATCGGTTGTCATTGACGTTGAGACTTTCCAACCCAGGACCCGCCGGGCGTAGGCGTCGATGACGAACGCGACGTACACCCATCCGGCAAGCGTGGAGACGTAAGTGAAGTCAGCCACCCACAACCTGTTGGGCGCCAACGGCTTGAAGTCGCGTTTGACCAGGTCCTGCGCTCTGGTCGCAGCCGGGTCTGGGATCGTCGTGCGCTTGACCTTGCCGCGGCGGGCGCCTTGCAGGCCAAGGCTCTTCATCAGCCGCTCGACCGTGCAGCGGGCCACGTCGATACCATGCCCGCCGCGCAACTCCAACCACATCTTCCGGGCACCGTAGCACCGGTAGTTCTCGTCGTATTTCTCGAGGATCTGCTCCTTCAGCTCCGCATCACGCCGCGACCGCGCCGATTCCTTCCGGAACCGTGCCTCGTAGTAACTGGACGGGGCGAATCCGCAACCCAGCTCCCTAAGCTGGGCGCAGATCGGCTCGACCCCGTATACTCCCTTGTACCGATCAATGAATTCGACGATCAGCGCTGTGGGCGGTCGAGCTCCGCCGCGAAGAAAGCCGATGCGAGCTTGAGAATCTCATTCGCCCGCCGTAGCTCCCGATTCTCCGCTCGAAGCTTCCGCATTTCTGCAGATTCCACACTCGTCGTCCCCGGCCTGGTGCCGGCGTCCACTTCCGCCCTTCTCACCCAGTTGTGCACGGTTTGCGTAGACCCGATCCCAAGTTTCGAGGCTACCGACTCAATGGCCGCCCAATCGGACGCGTGCTCAGGTCGGACCTCCGCAACCAGCCGCACAGCACGTTCCCGCAGCTCCTTCGGGTAGCTTCCTGATCTCCTCGACATGACCCCATCCTTCCCAAGAGGTGGAGTCTCCGGCAAGCCCGGGGTGGTTCAGACATCGATCTCCGGCGAGGCTAGTAGAACTTCCGTCCACAATTCTGAGACGAAACTAAATGGCGAGTTGGCACGCGAAACAGCCCCATGGATCGCCGCTGAGTTCGGACGAGTGACTGAGAGCGGGGGATGCGATCTGCGTCGGGGTTCAGGCGGCTGGTGTGATGGTGACCTTCGTATCCGATGTATTGGAGGTCGTGAAGCAGTCGGTGTTTGCGTGCTTCGGGATGTCGTGCGTGTGAAGTAATCCGACCACAGATCGCGGTCGGCCGGGGGCACCGTCGTGCAGCACACGCCAGATGATCACCATGAGGGTATGGGCACCGCGATGGCCGCCTTTCCGCCGCCCTGCTTCCCGAACCGGCGGTGCATGCGGCGGAACTGGGCGCCGACGTAGTTGCCGGCGCGACCGATCGACCAGGCGCATTCGGTGAGGATGGAGCGACCTCATCATTGCGTTTACGGGTCCGGTCGAATGTGTGCTTCCCCGCCGATTCGTTGTTCCCCGGACATAACCGGCCCACGGTGCGGGGTGCGCCGCGGTGGCGAACCGGGTAACTTCGACGCCGATCTCGGAAAGGATGACCTGCGGGGCCCGTTCACCGATCGGTGAACGGCCACCGGCCAATCGGACGGTGCAGGACAGATCTCGTACTTTCAGTGGTGGCACTTTGCGACCTTCACCGTGCCGCCGAGGGCGTACCTCTAGCCTGGTGTGCATGGATCAGGAGCTAGTATTCACTGTCGAAGACGCCAAAGCTGTCGGTGCGCATCCCATCAGTTTCGCCGACGCCGGCCTGAAGGAAAGGAATCATCTGCAGGAGTGGATCTTGGCCAATCCGCAGATCCTGGGCGGGGATCTGATGGTCGTGTCGTCGGAATACGACGGGTTTGAGTCATCCGTAGGGACTCCAATCTATGACCGGCTCGATGTGCTGGCAATCGACCGAAGCGGTCGTCTCGTGATCGCCGAGCTGAAGCGCGATCGGAGCCCAGAGCACAGTGACGATGCAAGCCCTGAACTACGCCGCAATGATGAGTCGGTTCAGCCTCGCTGACGTAGGGACAGTCTTCGCCAAGTACCAGCGCAAGCTGGGTCGCGACGTGGAAGACCCGCTCCTGGAGCTTCGGGAATGGGCGCCTGAGATCAGCGACGAAACCTTGGGTCCGCCCGCGATCATCCTCGTGGCCGGCGACTTCGTACCGCAGGTCACCAACACCGCGATGTTCTTGTTCGAGAACGGCATTGATATCCGCCTCGTCCAGGTCCGTCTCTACCGGATAGCCGGCGGCCAGTTGGTACTGACCCGGTCACAGCTGTTACCGGTGCCGAAGGCCGAGACGTTCATGATGAAGCCACGGTCAGGGGCGGTAACGCAGGCGGCCGCACGTGACGGGAGAGCTCGTCGCGCATCCATTCCGCAGCGACTCGTGGATTCCGGACATTTCAAGGACGGCGATCAGCTGGGCATTGTCGTACCCAAGAACGTCAACCAAGATCGTGACGCAATTGAACTTTGGCTCAGCGGAGACGCCAGTCGACGAGCGGCCGAATGGCGCCAGGATGCGTCGAAGCCGATCATCTGGAAGGTTGACGGCGTCCCACGGAGCCCTACGGAGTTGATCTCGAAGATCATCGATCTCGCTACACAGTTGCCGCCTCGCGGTGAGGTCTGGGGACCGAATTGGATCGTGGATCATTCCGGCGTTCCGCTGTACAAGCTTGTCGACATGCTCGAAGTAGATTCAGCGCCGATGGATGACGAGCGCTGACTCGCACGCACAGCCAGATGGAACCTCGTCGAGGATCCCGCGGCCGGTCGACGATCTAACGCGGAACGACGGCTATCAGATTGACGACCGCGTCAGATCGGGTCGCCGACGCCGCGATTGAGGTTCCTGCTGCGAACGTCACGCGGGAACGCCAGAATGCCCAGAATATAGCTGCGTAATGCTCCGCTTTTGCTCGCGTCAGCCTGTAATGGGCGTGAAGCCTGCAGCGGCGCGTTGTTGACGGACGAGTGTCAAGGGACATTGGTTTCTGCCCACCGGCGGCCAGGAATCCTGCCCGCTGATGGCCACGGTTTGTGCCCGGTGATGGCCACGAAACTGCCCGGGAGGGTCCGAGGTTGGTGGGGTTTGATCATGTAATTCCGCGGCCCCAGCCGAGCGCGCAGGGCTGATCCAGTTCGGGCAACGTATCCACTTCCGTCATCCCCTGGTGCGCGCCGCCGCGTACCGGGCGGCGCCAACCCAGAAGCGCACGGAGGTCCATCGCGCCCTGGCCCAGGCAACTGATCCTGTCCGCGACGCGGATAGGCGTGCTTGGCACAGAGCAAGTTCGACGGTCGCGTACGACGAAGCTGTCGCCGTCGAGCTCGAACAGTCGGCAGGCAGAGCCAAGGCGCGGGGCGGCCTGTCCGCTGCCGCCGCACTCCTAGAACGAGCAGCCTCCCTCACGCCCGACGCGGCGCGCCGGGCCACCCGAACCCTGACCGCAGCCACGGCGAAACGAGACGCGGGCGCACTGGACGCCGCACTACGCCTGGTCCTTGCTGCCGAGTCCGAACCGCCGTCCGAACTGCGCAGCGCCCTCGCCGAACAACTCCGCGGCAAGATCGCCTTCGACCAGGGGCACGGCCAGGAAGCTGCGGAACTCCTGCTTCATGCCGCCCAGCGGCTCGAACCGATCGATCCGACGCTGGCCCGGGACACCCACCTCGAGGCCATGGCGGCCGCCATCTGGGCCAGCGGCCCCAGCGGGCAGGAGTGGATCAACAAGGCCGCGGAAGCGGCTCGGGCCGCGCCACCCGCCGGTGAACGCCCGCGGACTGTCGACCTGATCCTGGACGCGCTCGCGTGCCGGGTGACCGAGGGGTACGAGGCGTCCGCCCCAACGTTGACGAAGGCCCTCGCCGCCGCCCGCTGCCACGTCATCGGGCCCGATGACGTGGAGAAGCTGTTGTGGCTGACCGGGAACCGGGCTGCCGGAATCATGGCCACCGAGGCGTGGGACTACCAGACCGGGCGCACCCTCGCAGAACGACAGGTCGCGGTCGCACGAGACTGCGGGGCGCTAAGACAACTGCAGTTCGCGCTGAACTTCCTGGCGAACAACATTGTGCTCACCGGCGACCTGGCGACGGCCGCGGCGCTGGTCGAGGAGGAGCAGTTGTTGTCGACCATGACCGGGGTAGCGCCCGTCGGGTACAGCAGCCTTCTGTTGGACGCATTCCGCGGTGATGCGGTCAGGGCGATACCGGTGATCAAGTCCACGATCGAGGGGGCAACAAAGGACGGTCAGGGAAGGATCGTCGCCTTCGCACGTTACGTGGCCGCCGTTCTGTACAACGGGCTCGGACGGCACGCCGAGGCCCTCCACTGCGCCTCGCGAGTCGTCGAGTGGGACGCGCTCGGCTACGAGACGCTCGCCATCTCCGAACTCGCCGAGGCAGCCTCCCGCGAGGGCGACATCGTGCTTCTCGCCGACATCACCGCCCGGGTACGTGCGCGGGCGGCCGCGACGCCCACCGCCTGGGCGCTCGGGATGGCCGCGCGGGTGCAAGCCCTCGACGCCGGGGCCGCGGAGAATGCCGACACCCTTTATCGAGAATCGATCGAGCACCTGGGCACGACCCCGCTGCGAGTGGAGCTGGCGCGGTCCCACCTTCTCTACGGCGAATGGTTGCGACGGCGAGGACAACGGGGTGACGCCCGTGACCACCTGGCGATTGCCCTTCGCGACTTGACGGACCTGGGCATCGGTGCGTTCGCCAAACGCGCCCGACGCGAACTCTCGGCGACCACCGGCCGGCGAACCCGCAGCGCCGCCGACGCTCCGTCAACGCAACTCACCAGCCAAGAACTGCAGATCGCCCATTTCGTCCAGCGAGGGCTGACGAGTCGAGAAATCGGCGGCCGCCTGTTCCTCAGCCCACGGACCGTCGAATGGCACCTCCGCAACATCTTCGGAAAGCTCGGCGTCTCATCGCGCCGGCAACTGCGAGACGCGAGTCTCGGACCAACGCCCGGCACGGTTTGAGGGCATCGACGGTCGCGGCTTTCACGTCGTCCCTCAGACTCAGCTCACCGCCGCGGGCGCCTTCACGGACCCGGTCAAAGCTAAGTGCGACCTCAAAAAGTCCGACGCTCTGTCCAGTGCCTCGCCCGCCTCGTCGAGCAGCCCCGCGAACCCCTGGAAAACGTGCGGCACACCCGGGGTGACCTCAAGCGTGACCGGCACATCGGCCGTCGCCGCTCGGCCGGCGAGCCGAAGAGCGTCGCTCAACAGGATCTCGTGCGAACCCACCTGGATCAGCAACGCAGGCAACCCGGTCAGGTCCCCGAAGATCGGGCTGACATGCGGGTCGGCGGCGGCGCCCCCGGCGAGGTAATCCCGAACCCGGACTCGGAGCCCATCAGGGGTCAGGACCGGGTCGACATCCCGCTTCGCGTCTAAGGTCTCGCCCGAGAGCGTCAGATCCGCATAGGGCGACATCAACAATGCACAGCACGGCAGAGGGCGTCCGGCCTCCCTCAGCGTCAGGAGCGTGGACACCGCCAGCCCGCCTCCTGCGGACTCGCCTGCCAGAGCGATCCGACCAGGGTCAACACCCCGGGCGAGCAGTCCCTCATACGCGGCTCGGGCATCCTCCACCGCGGCCGGATAGGGGTGCTCCGGACCCAGTCGGTAATCAATGGTGATCGCCGTGGCGCCTGTCCTGCGGACCAGCTCACCCACCAGCGGAACCGACGACGCAGCCGAGCCGATGACATACACGCCCCCGTGGAAATAGAGGATCACCCCGTCGGACTCGTTGCCGTCGACGGTGACCTCGATGCCATCGACTCCGCCCAGCGTCATGGGGTTCTGCCGGATGTCGGCTGGCACCGGCACCTGGGCCATAAGTTCGTTGAACGCCGTGCGCAATGCTGCGACTTCGCCGGCGGTGTCGAGCCGGCCCTGGCGCAAGATGGCGTCCAGCTGGAGCTGCTGCTGCTTGCTCATCGAATGCTTTCTCCCGTCTTGGATCCGCTGTGCGGTTGGTTCAGCCTGCTGCGTCCCGCCGCTGCCTACCCCAGGGAGAATCACGGGCACGCGTCGGGTCAACCGAGGCCACCTCGACGCTGATCGGCGCGAGCGGAGCGCATTAACGTGCTCCCGGACCCGGGAGAATCCCTGGGGTAGCGCCCTCCAGAAAGAGTCATCCTGGGCCCGAGTAGCAGCTCCCCACGAAGCCAGGACACCAAATGACGGACCATCCCGACCTTCCCTACGCCGTGATCGGCGCAACTGGCCAGCAAGGCGGCGCCACCGCCGGGGCCCTCCTAGCGGCCGGCGCCGGCGTTCGTGCACTCGTGCGCGACACCGACGCGCAGGCGGCACACGCCCTCGCCGCGGAGGGTGCAACGTTGATTCGAGCCGACCTCGAAGACCCGGTAAGCATGCGCGCCGCGTTCGACGGCGTCGCCGGGGTCTTCGCGGTGACGACCCCCTACACCGGGCTGGAGGCGGAGACCAGGCACGGCATCGCAATCGCCGACGCCGCCACAGCAACGGGTGTGCCGCACTTGGTGTACACCTCCGTCGGCGGGGCCGACCGCAGGACCGGGATTCCGCACTTCGAGAGCAAACGCCGGATCGAGGAACATCTCGACTCGCTGGAGCTGCCAACGACGATCATCCGGCCGGTCTTCTTCATGGACAATTTCGCCCGGTTCGCCGCGCCCCCCGAACATGACGGCGTGCTGGTCGTCCGCTTGCCGCTGCCCGCCGGGATCCCCCTGCAGATGGTGGCGGTGGATGACATCGGCGTCGTGGCGGCCGCGATACTGCTCGACCCGTCCCGCGTACCCGGCGGCGCCGTCGAAATCGCCGGGGACGAGCTGACCGGCGAGGAGATCGCCGAAACCTACGCCAAGGTCACCGGCAAGCAATCCCGCTACGAGGCTCTGCCACTGTCGGTTCTCGACGGCGCCGGTGACCAGCGGGCAATGTTCGCCTGGTTCGCCGAACCACCCTCCTTCCGCGCCGATTTCGGCCTCACCCGGGCCCTCGCACCGGGCGTCCACGACTTGGCGACCTGGCTGGCCGAACGTTCCTGACTCCCAGCCTCAATCACTGTCAACGCTATCGAACCGGACGCCGGTCGTCCCGGTCGAGGACTCGAACCCGCACGGCTCGCACGAAGTTCTAATGGGACCCCTCAAGCAGGCAACCTGAAGGAGAGCAACATGCCTCACCCGTCCTCGCCGAACTCCATCGATCCCCGGCACCTCGCCGTCGTCGGCGCCGGCCCCGGTCTGGGTGCCGCGATCGGGCGACGATTCGGAGGCGATGGATTCCACATCACGTTGCTCTCGCGCGGAGCGACGTCCTTGGGCGCCGTGGCGAACGACGTGCGCCGCACGGGCGCCCAGGTCGACCAGATCGTGGCCGACCCCGCACGGCCGGAGCAGCTGCGAGCGGAGTTGGACACCCTCTACGGCAGCGCCGGCGCACCCGGCGTGTTGATCTACAACGCCTCGATCCTCGCCCCGGACAGCCTGCTCACCACAGATGTTGGGCACCTCCACGAGGCCTACGACGTCGGCGTCGTCGGCGCCATCGTGGCAACCCAGGTCGCCGCGCCGGTGATGCACGCGGCCGGCGGCGGCACCATCCTGTTCACCGGTGGTGGTTTTGCCGACCATCCCGTCAAGGAACTCGCGACGGTGTCCCTCGGCAAGGCCGCGCTGCGGTCCGCGGCCACCATGCTGTCAGCCGACCTCGCCGACCAGCGCATCCGACTGGCCAGCCTCACCATCGCCGGCCAGGTCAAGGCCGGCACCGCATTTGACGCCGACCGCATCGCGGACGCCTACTGGAACATCGTCACCCAGCCGAGCGTCGAATGGAAAAGTGAATTCCGCTACGAAGGCTGACGAGTTCGGGCAGCGCAAGGCCCGCCACAACGCGTCCGGCGGCAAGGCACCCACCCCGCTAAACGAGGTCACCCGAACTCGCCCGTACTGATCACCTCGGAGGGCATGGAGCGAGACGCGACGCAAGCTCCGTCTCATGTTCTACTGAGTAGGGAAACTGTCCCGCAGAAGGATCCGCCTGCGGAATGCCAACGACCGGGGACGCGAAGACGCGGGGGTGTCTGAACCCTTGATCGAGCACCATCGTCGACGTGCTGGCTGAAGCCGAGCACCCGTTGCTGCGTATTCCGGCATCGATGCGGCGTCTCGACCTTTAGCGGCGCCTGCGGTCAGCCGCAACCGGTGAGTATCCGGGCCATGACGTCGTGCTCGGCGGCAGTGATCGCAAGTTCGTACGTGGCGGCGACATCGATGTACCGCCGCAGGTAGCCGCAGGTTTCGGCCGGGTTCGGCGGCAGCCATTGCGCGGGTCCGGAGTCCCCTTTGACCTGGTTGGCCCGCCCGTCGACGGCCAGCAGTTCGAGATCGGTGTCGTTGGCGAACGCGGTCCGCCGTTCCTGGGACCAGCCGGCCGCGCCCATGTCGAATGCGCGGGCGAGCGGGTAGCAGCTCGCGAGCCAAGGATCGTGTTTCGTGGACTCTGCAGCAGGTTCGTAAGAGGTCGATGATCGCGCAGCAGCCCTATACGAGAGCGATCGGGGAGGCTCAGCAGGGCCCGCGATGACTGCGGCGCCATCACGACCTCGTCGCGATGTGGAGGCGACGATTGTTGGGACGGGGCCGGACTCATCTGTTGCCTTTGACACCGGCGAGGAGCATTTGGGCGACGTCGACGACCTGAACGTCATCTATATTCCTAGTAATTTCAGGAGTTGGCTGATTCTGCCGCGCGGTCAGCCCATCAGTGAGCATCACCTTGCAGAACGGGCATCCGGTCGCGATCTGCTCCGCCCCTGTCGCAATGGCTTCGTCCGTTCGTTCGAGGTTGATCGATTTGCCAATCTTCTCTTCCATCCACATTCGGGCACCACCAGCACCACAGCACATCGACCTTGCAGAGTTCCGCGGCATCTCTTTCAACGTCACCCCGGACGCCTCGATCAACTCCCGCGGCGGTGAGTACACCTTGTTGTGCCGGCCCAAATAACACGGGTCGTGATAGGTGACGTCCTTCTTCTTCTCGGCCGGGTCCTTCTTCACCACCAGCCGCCGGTCCCGGACCAACCGGTTCAGCAGCTGGGTGTGGTGAATGACGTCATAATGCCCGCCCAGGTCGCCGTACTCATTGGACAGCGTGTTGAAGCAATGCGGGCAGGTCACCACGATCTTTCGCTTGGCCCGGTCCCCGAACGCATCATTGATGGTCTCTACGGTCGCCTGCGCCAGCATCTGGAACAGAAATTCGTTCCCCGCCCGACGCGCGGGGTCCCCGGTGCAGGTCTCCCCGGTACCGAGCACTGCGAAGCCGACCGCGGCCATGTGCATCAACTCAGCAACCGCCCGGGTGGTCTTCTGCGCCCGGTCGTCGAACGCCCCCGCGCAGCCCACCCAGAACAGGTACTCATGATCCGGGTCGATCACATCGGTCACCACCGGGACCTCGAACGGCAGGTCCTTCGCCCAGGCCATCCGGTCCCGCTGGTTCTGCCCCCACGGATTACCCTTGTTCTCCAGATTCCGGAACAACCCACCCAGTTCACTGGGGAATTCGGATTCGATCATCACCTGGTAACGGCGCATGTCCACGATGTGATCAACGTGCTCGATGTCCACCGGGCACTGCTCCACACACGCCCCGCACGTCGTGCAGTCCCACAGCACCTCCGGGTCGATGATGCCGCCCACCTGCCGGCCCTGGTCGTCGACCTCGGCCGGGCCGATCAACGGCCGCCCGGCCTCCAGCATGGCCAGCGGATCGGCGTGCGCGAAGGCCGCCAAATCCGCCTCGGAAAGTCTTTCGTCACCCGCCGCATCAGTGCCCCCGCCGGCCCGTAGGTACGGGGCCTTCGCAAACGAGTGGTCCCGCAAGGCCAGCATCACCAGCTTCGGCGACAACGGCTTGGCCGTGTTCCACGCCGGGCACTGCGACTGACACCGGCCGCATTCGGTGCACGTCGCGAAGTCCAGCCAGCCCTTCCAGGAGAAGTCCTCGACCTTCCCGACCCCGAAGGTGTCCTTCTCCGGGTCCGCCTCCTCCAGGTTCAGCACCGCACCGCCGGACATCATGGGCCGCAGAGCGCCCAACGCGGTCCGGCCCGAATCTTCACGTTTGAAGTAGATGTTGAAGAACGCCAGGAACCGGTGCCAGGCGACGCCCATCGACAGGTTCCGCGAGATGACGATCGCCCAGACCATCGAGATGATTACCTTGATCAGCGCGACCACCGAGATCGCCCAAAGCCACGCCGGCAGCCAGCTGCCCAGCCAGGTGGAGATTGGCGCCGCCCATGTCGGGAACGGGAGCAACCCCGTCGAGGACTCGAACCCGCGAATCAGAAAGATGCATAACCCAATCGACAAAATGACTGCTTCGACGAAGTACGCCTGACCCGCATTCGAACCGGTGAACCGCGACTTCCGTCCGCTGCGGCGGGGGGAGTTCACCTGACGAAGCACAATCAAGTAGCCGATCCCCAGCACCGTGGTCAACGCAATCAGTTCAACAAACAATCCGTACCACGCCTGATGCCCCAACCAAGGAATTTCGAAGGCCGGATCGAATGTCTGGCCCACGGCCTGCACCAACGTCAATACCAGCGCACCGAACCCGACCATCACAAACCAGTGCGCGGCCCCCTGCCAACCCCACTTCAACATCCGGGTGTGACCCAAGAACTCTTTCACCAACGTCCGCAGCCGGGAAACCACAGGCCCCGCCCTGAACGGATCAGCGGCCCCCAACCGCACATGCCGGAACATCAGCACCCCGGCCCGCCCGAGCATCCCGAAACCCACCACGATGAAAACCACCGCGACCGATCCACAAACAACACCCAGGGCAGTCAATTCGTTACACCCTCGATCAGGACTGGAGATGGACAAGTCAGACATCGATTACGGAGCGACAAGAAAACAAGTACCACAGGCGTCCCGCTGGTCCCCGGGTCATCAGGCGGCGGCGTAAGCGTCACTGTGTCGACAGCCTCAGATGGATGAAGGAGGACGCGCCGGTTCGGAGGGACAGACACCGACTCCGCGCCGGGTTCAGGCACGGAGTCGGTTTGGGAATGCGATCTCGAGTGCACGATCTCAACCGGCCGGCTCGGTCGATCGAGCCAGGCCGGCGACTTGGAGCATTTGGTCGACGTGCACAAGCTTGACGCGCGGCCGCTGATACTGCTTCCCCGCAGTGCGTTCGTAAAGGTCGATGGCTTTCCATCCTGTGTAGTCGATCGCCTCCGCTTGACGATGTGCGATCAGCTCTTGAAACGAAGATCT
Organism: Nakamurella sp.; assembly: GCA_965247715.1. GTDB lineage: Bacteria > Actinomycetota > Actinomycetes > Mycobacteriales > Nakamurellaceae > Nakamurella. Next base: position 399,906 of record CBDFHS010000014.1, read on the forward strand.
TGGCTTTGCGGGTTCGATCAGCCGGCCCTGCGCCAAGTCCTCCACGATGGCTCGAACGGTGTCTTCGGAGCATTCTTTGTTGGTCCCGATAAATCCCGATGGACCACGCTTGATCCACCCGGCGGCGTAGACACCGGCGATAGCAGCACCAGTGGCGGGATCTACAACGCGACCTTCCTGGTTTGGCAATATCCCTTTTGCGTCGTCGAATGGGAGTTCCGCGACGGGCACACCTCGATATCCGACTGAACGCAACAAAAGTCCGCAGTCGAGGTCTTCAGTCACACTGGAAGGGCGGGCACCCAACCGGCCGTCGGGCAACATAGTCAGGGTGTTCCGGCATACCCGGAGCCCCTCCACATGATCGTCCCCGAGGACCTCGACTGGTGAGGTCAGGAACCGAAGCCTCACCCGCTTGTTCTCAGCTCGCGTTGCTCGACCTGCGATTTGGCCCAGCACGTCCAGTTTCAGCGCCATCGTCGAATATGGGTGAGCCGCCAGATCGGCCGAGGTCATAGAATCCAGCTGCGCCTCAGAGGGGTCCACAACCACGTCGAGACCTGGCGTCGTGGTGAGCCCGAGAAGCTCGGGCGTCGTGTATGCCGCCTGGGCGGGGCCGCGACGGCCCAGCACGACCACCTCACTGATCCGGCTGGCGGCCAACGCGTCCAAGGCGTGGTCGGCGATATCCGTCTTGGCCAGATAGCGCACCTCGGCGGCCAGAATCCGTGCGACGTCGAGCGCCACGTTGCCGTTGCCGACGACCACGGCTCGATCCCCCGAGAGATCGAACGATGCGCCCGCATGGTCCGGGTGACCGTTGTACCAGTTAACGAAGTCGGTGGCCGCATGGCTGCCGGGTAGGTCTTCGCCAGGAATCCCGAGCGCACGATCGCTGGACGCTCCCACGGCGTAAATCACTGCGTGGTGGTGTGCCATCAGCTCTGCGTGGGTCACGTGCGTGCCCACTTCCACGTTGAGGTGGAAGTTCACACCTCGGCGGCGGCTCGTACGAGCGAACATTTCGGCGACGGCCTTTGTGTCTGCGTGGTCCGGTGCCACGCCGAACCGGACGAGCCCTCCCGGGGTTGGCAGTCGTTCGAAGACGTCAACCTCCACCTCAAGCTCGCGGTACTTCAGCAGTGCCTCCACTGCATAGGATGCTGATGGACCGGAACCTACTATCGCCACTCGAAGGGCCGTTCGCTCGGAGATCTCGATGTTGGGGCGCAGCGACGTGAAGCGCATCGGTGAGTAGTCCTTGCGCGCAGGGTCCAAAAAGTAGTCAGCGTTGATCTTGCGATAGGGCAGATTGGCCCCCGTCAACTCCTCGTCGTACGTGATTGCCGCGACGGGGCACACTTCGAAGCAAGCACCACAGTCGATGCATGAATCTGGGTCGATGTAAAGCATCTCGCTCGCGCCGAAATCCGCCTCACCCGCAGTCGGATGGATGCAGTTGACCGGACAGACCGGGACGCAGGATGCATCTTTACAGCAGGACTGCGTGATGACGTAGGTCATGCCGCACCTCGGATGACCCTCGCGCCCGACTCGTGGCCGCGGTAGATGAGGACCGCACGCACTGGGCGTCCCTTTCTCAACATGATCCGATGGAATTGGGTACCTGGTGGGACGTCAATGACGCTGCTACCCATGCAGGGTCGCTGTCAGCCAAGGCTTCCGGCCCAACGATTTTCGCCAGCGCAACGAGCTCGCGACCGACCTCGGGCATGAGCATGCTTTTGGAGATCGAGCACGATCGAGGCTTATTGCGCAGCAAACGAGGTTGGCCGGACCATCCCAACTTGGGCCACTCGGCGCCACGATCCGTTGCGACGTCCACGCCGCAGTTCGCGAGCCTCATTCGTCCTGCAGGACCGCGTCGGGACGACTGACAGCGTCGACCAGGCACCGCCCATGTGGTGTCTGAGGACAGATTCAAGCCACCTCCGACTCTGTCGTCGCTCGACATGCAGACTCCAATGATCTCTATGGGCGTGCTGGCCAAGTGTGGGGTTGGTCCATTCTCGCTGGATCGTTGACGACCTGTTGAGTGAGGTTAGGTGAGGGAGACTCGACCTCCATCGACGAAGATCACTTGACCGGTGGTGTACGAGGACGCATCTGAGGCAAGGAACAGGACCGACTGTGCGGTTTCATCCGGTGTTGCCATCCTGCGCAGCGGCACCTTCGCGATCAACTTTTCCCAGTTCGCATTACCGGAGGTTGTTCCGTCCGCACTGGTGGTTCCGGGGCACACGGCATTGACGCGGATGTCGGGTGCCAGCTCGGCGGCCAGGTACTTTGTCAATGTCCACATCGCAGATTTCGTCACGCCGTACGCGCCCAGACCAGCAACTGGCACGAAGGCAGCCGTGCTCACCATGTTCACCACGGCTCCGTGTCCTCGTTCTCGCATAGATGGAGCAAACGCCGAAATCAGCTGCAGCGGCGCCAACAGATACCCAGTGAGTCCGCGCTGCCACACCTCGTGAGGTGCTTCGAGGATCGGGTCATGTCCCATGTCGACAAGCGCGTTGTTGACAAGAACATCGACACCGCCCAAGGACTCCAGCGCTGTATCGCTCAGTTTCTCGAGGTCTATCGGGCTCGTGATATCCGCCGCGACCGGTATCACCTGCGGGGCTCCCCGGTCCCGGAGCTCGGCTGCAACCTCGTCGAGTACATCCTTCGAGCGGGCAGCGATGACCAGGGATGCACCGGCCTCCGCGAAGGCCCGCGATACGGCCAGGCCGATGTTCTTGGTAGCGCCGGTGATGACGACGTTGCGGGCGTTAAGACCTTGACTAGGCAAACGCTCTTCCTCTCTCCTGTGAGACGGGCTACCGGAACGTTATCGACATCTATGTCGATCCGCAAGGATCGCACGGACCCCGAGGATGGGCAAGCGCAGCCAGCGGCCCGTCGCATAGCCCGATCCGCGTCGGATCAGCGCACCAGCGTGGCTCTGTCGAGGGCACATGACAGCGGCTACGCACAGGCTCGTAGAAACCATCCCAGGTCCGCTTCGTCCAGCTGAAGCGGCGCTCATCGTCAGATCAGTCTGAAGAACAAGTCCAGTACGGCGTGGCGGCCCCGGGGTGTCTCGAGGACCGGATTCACCCGACGAGGCGAACTCCCGATCTATGACGGTTCATCAGACCGACGTAGTTGTCAGCGTTCGTTTGCAGGATCCGGGCGGCACTGGTGCCCGCGACGATCGGTCCCATTACGCGCGCGGGCGCGCCTAGCGCCATGGTGCCGTCCGGAACGACGGTTCCCGGAGTCACGAGGGAACCGGCAGCAACCAAGCACCCGGACCCGATCACCGAGTCGTCGAGCAGCGTCGCGCCATTGCCGATCAGGGAACCGTCGCCAATGCTGCGGCAGTGCACGACGCACCCGTGAGCGATCGTGCTAAAAGAGCCAATCTCCAAGAGTGTGCGGGACTTGACGTGCAGGACCGAGTTGTCCTGAACGTTGCTGCCTCGACCGACAATGATCGGACCGACGTCTCCGCGGAGGACAGCGCCATACCACACACTGGCGGCACGCCCGATCTGGACGTCACCCAGCAGGGTGGCCGTGGGGGCGATCCACGCCTCTGGATGGATATCAGGGCGTTTGCCGGCTCTTCGCAGTTGAGGGTGTAGATCGGTAGCGCGTCGCTGGCTGGGTAGGTGTCGAGGTCCTCCGAGGATGGAGGTTCCTACGCCGCCCATCTGGAAGACCTCGACATGGCTGATTCTACTTTTGCTGACCCTGATGTGACCACCTTCGCCCGCTTGGACGGTCTCGGTTTGCAGGTGGTCGGGCAGTTCCTGGAGCCGGACCGGGCGATCCTTCGGTGCCGGGTCGTCGATGCTGATCGGCGGTGCCGACGGTGCGGTGAAGCAGGCCGTGCGCGGGACAGCACAACACGTCGGTTGGCGCACGAGCCGCTGGGGTGGCGGCCGACGTTGCTGCTGGTCACCGTCCGCAGGTACCGGTGCCCCGGGTGCGGGCATGTGTGGCGGCAGGACACCAGCCGGGCGGCGCAACCCCGAGCGAGGCTCTCTCGTGGGGCACTGCGGTGGGCGTTGGAAGGGGTCGTCTGTCAGCACCTCACCGTCGCCAGAGTCGCTGAAGCGCTGGGTGTTTCGTGGAACACAGCGAACAGTGCAGTGCTGGCCGAGGGGCATCGGGTGTTGATCGCGGACCCGCACCGTTTCGACGGGGTGAAGGTCATCGGGGTTGATGAGCATGTGTGGCGCCACACCCGCCGCGGCGACAAGTTCGTCACCGTGATCATCGATCTCACCCCGGTGAGGGACCGTACCGGCCCGGCCCGGCTGCTGGATATGGTCGAGGGCCGATCGAAGCAGGTGTTCAAGACGTGGCTGGCCGCGCGGGACGAAACATGGCGCACCGCGGTCGATGTGGTGGCGATGGACGGGTTCACAGGGTTCAAGACCGCCGCGGTCGAGGAACTGGGCGACGACGTCGTGGTGGTCATGGACCCCTTCCACGTGGTCAGGTTGGCCGGGCAAGGCCTTGAGCTGTGCCAGCGCCGGGTCCAGCTCGCCACCCTGGGTCACCGGGGCCGAGCGGGGGACCCGTTGTACTCGGCTCGTCGCACCTTGAGCACCGGCGCGGATCTGCTCACCGACAAGCAGCGGCAACGGATCACCACGCTGTTCGCCGATGACGGGCACGTGGAGGTCGAGGCAACCTGGGGTGTCTACCAAGCGATGGTCGGCGCCTACCGCGACCCCGACCGGACCAACGGAAAGAGCAGGATGAAGCACCTGATCGACCGCCTCAGTGGCGGTGTCCCCGCAGCTCTGGTCGAGATGCGAACGCTCGGCAGAACACTGAAGAAACGGGCCGGCGATATCCTGGCCTACTTCGACCGGCCCGGCACCAGCAACGGACCCACCGAAGCAATCAACGGCCGGCTAGAACACCTCCGCGGGTCCGCCCTCGGCTTCCGCAACCTCACCAACTACATCGCCCGATCACTCCTAGAAACCGGCGGATTCAGACCCGTCCTACACCGTCAATTGCGATGAGCCCGTTTGCCCTCAAATTCGAAGATTGGCACGTCGTTCCATTTGCTCGTTCTAGTCTACCCACATTTATGGGTCGGCTATTCTGGTCGCGCGGACCTACGGTTGACCGGCGGCAGTAGCGATCACCGGTTATGAATTCGACGTGAGCACCAGCCATCGACGTCGTCAGCTTGGTGTTCCGGAAATGATGAATCACCGAACCCAATGAGATGGCGCCACAAACCCTAAACCACACAGACACATAAATAGCTGAACTTTGCCGGCCAGCCCACTCCGGAGCCTCTAATAGGGGCTAACATCGCCTTCACTGCCTGTTGACACTGACGAGAAGACAGTTGGACGACACCGAGCCCTCGACATCAGCAATTGCATAGGGCGACAGACTCATTGTGACGAATCAAGACCGTGGCACTCCAAGCGCGCGCGTGAACCCGGGTGGAACGACAATGTCGTCTGGGCTCAGGTCGTCAACCGTGGAATGCCCGAGCCCGAGGACCGCGGAATCGATGCCGCCACGCAGGATGTCGAGCACGTTCTCCACGCCGGCCTGACCGTTGGCCGCCAGTCCCCACAGATACGCGCGGCCGATCATCACCGCACGGGCACCGAGAGCGACCGCCTTGACCACATCGCTGCCCCGGCGGACACCGCCGTCGAGAACGATCTCGAGCTGGCCGCCGACCGCATCCACAATGGCCGGGAGCGCCCGGATGCTGGCCGGGGTGCTGTCCAGGTTGTTGCCGCCATGGTTGGACACCGAAATGGCGGTCAGGCCGGCATCGACGGCGCGCAGGGCGTCATCGACCCGGGTGATGCCCTTGAGCATCACCATGCCGTCCCATTCCTTGACCACCCAGACGACGTCCTCCCAGGTGGGCGGCGGGGTCTGCATCCACTCGCCGTAGACACCGAAGAATGTCGGCGCGGGTTGCCCCGGGTCGGCGAGGTTCGGCACGGTCAAGTCCGGGATCTTCCCGGTCCTGGCGAATGCCGCCAACCACTTCGGGTGGGTGATCGCCTCCGGCGCGTACTTCACCATCGCCTTCAGGTCGATCTTCTCCGGAATGGCCGGGCTCCCCCAGTCCCGGCCCTGGGAGAACGACCAGTCCAGGGTGACGATCAGCCCGACCGCGCCGGCGGCCTTGGCCCGCGCGATGCGCTGCCGGATCTGATCGCGGGTGCCCGACCAGTACAGCTGGAAGAAGGTCTGCGGGTTCGCCTCGACGACCTCCTCCACCGGCTTGGACGCGTAGGAGCTCAGGCCCATCGCGGTGCCGCGGGCGGCGGCTGCCCTGGCCACCGCCACCTCGCCGTCCGGGTGCACGGCCTGCACCCCGGTCGGTGAGATGATCACCGGTAGCGAAATGGCCTGCCCCATCACGGTGGTCGACAGGTCCCGTTTCGCGGACAGCCCCGCGACGTGCGGAGCGAAACCCAATTCACCGAAGGCGGCCTGATTATCCGCCAGGGTCAGGCCCTTTTCCGATCCGGCGATCAACGCGCCATAGACGGACTTCGGCAGGCGTTTCTTCGCGCGGCGTTGCGCCTCGGCGACGGTCTCGAACCATGCGTTGCTCATAGGGAAGCTCTCTCTCGGGCGCCCGATCTACCGGACAGCATGTCGGAAACGGGGTTCTCATCGCATGACCGGCTCGGTGGTTTCCGATTCAGGGTCAGCATGATGGGACCGTTCTTGAGGGCCTTGCTGTGCGAATGATCCAACGACGATTTCGGTGACGTCCGGCCGGGCTCGATCTTGGACAACGCGATCTCGCCATACCCCTTGACGCACTCCGGGTCCGGCCCGTCCAACGGCAGACCGGTAAAGAACTTCGCGGCCATGCAGCCGCCGCGGCAGGAATCGAACGCCGAGCACGACGCGCAGGCACCACCGCTCTGTGGTTTGCGGAGTTCGAGGAACAGGTCGGATTCCCGCCACACCGTGGCGAATCCGCCGGGCGAGCGAACGTTGCCGGCCAGAAAGGATTCATGGATGGCGAACGGGCAGGCATAGACATCACCGACCGGGTCGATCAGGCAGACCACCCGGCCGGCGCCGCACAGATTGAGCCCGGGCAGGGATTCGCCGAACGCGGCCAAGTGGAAAAAGGAATCCCCGGTGAGCACATTCTCACCGTTGAGGACCAGCCAGTCGTACAGCTGCCGCTGCTGGGCCGCGGTCGGGTGCAGTTCGTCCCAGACGTCCGCGCCGCGGCCGGACGGCCGGAGCCTCGTCAACCGGAGCTGCGCCTGATACCGGTCGGCGATGGCCTTGAACGCGTCCAACTGATCGATGTTCTGCCGGGTACAGACCACAGAAATCTTGAATCCGGAGAAGCCCGCCTCCGCGAGGTTCTCCATCGCCGTAATCGCGGTGTCAAAAGATCCTTTGCCGCGGACGTAGTCGTTGACCTCCGCCGTTGCGCCGTCCAGTGAGATCTGCACGTCCACGTAGTCGCTGCCAGCCAGCCGGTGGGCGGCGGTCTTGTCGATCTTGACGCCGTTGGTGGAGAACTTCACCCCCACCTTGTGCGCGGTCGCGTAGTCGACCAGTTCCCAGAAGTCCGGGCGGACGGTCGGCTCGCCGCCGCCGATGTTGACGTAGAACACCTGCATACGCTCGAGTTCATCGATGACGGCCTTCGCCTCGGCCGTGCTGAGCTCCCGCGGATCCCGGCGGCCGGAGCTGGAAAGGCAATGCGCGCAAGCAAGATTGCACGCGTAGGTCAATTCCCAGGTCAGGCAGATCGGTGCATCGAGACCCCTGGCGAAGTGCTCGACAAGCGGCAATACCGCGGTGCTCATGATCGGTCGGACGAGGACGAGGAACTGGACGACGTCACGTGGCGCTCCCTGATGGTTTCGGTCGAGGCCAGCGTGGCCAATGCGCGAAGGAACATGGTGCGGCGATCAGGTTCAGTGATGCCGACGGCGCTGCAGGCATCGCCTGCTGTCGGGTGGTCGGCCAGCGCCCGGACCAGCGTGACCAGCAGCGGGTCCTTCAGAAACGACAGTCGCCTGGTCTTGAAGGAGTACAGAAGGGCGCCGAACGGCTCCGGCCGAACCTCAACCGCGGGATGTAATTCGTACGGCCGGTCGGCGTTGAAGGGAGCGAGTGCGCCGGCGGGCGTTGGCGTCGAGGCGGTCATGGCCGATCTCTCCGATTTAGTAGACGCCGCACATTCCGTCGATGGAGACGTCCTCGACCAGCAGATCCGCAATCTCCAGCGGTGCCTCTGGCGCGATCTCGGGTGCGGGAACAGTGGTGGCAACCTGCTCGTTCAGGGCGGTCTCCGGCATGATTAATCCTCCTGGGTCTGCGATGACGCGGGGGTGACAAGCGCTGTGCGGCGTGTCACAATCAAGAATATTGGCATCCAGTGCCGAATGTCAAGGGCGAGTGTCCACACCGCTCGACCCGGGCCGGGTCTGCTCGGTTGCTTTCGGTTTGACGCACGATTGTGACGCACGAACGAAGATTCGGAGGCAGGAGCGATGGTGAGCCAGCAAACCGTCGACCGCCAAGTCGCGCTCGGTCGCCCGGCCGTCACCAGCCGCGCCGAGTTGGAGCAGATCTCGCTTGCCATGTTCTCCGAGCAAGGCTTCGACGTGACCTCGGTGGATGAAATCGCTGCCGCTGCTGGAATCGGTCGCCGAACGTTCTTCCGCTACTTCAAGTCCAAGAACGACGCCGTGTGGGGTGACTTCGACGCGCAGCTATCGACCTTCGCCGCCTGGTTCGACGACTGCCCCGCGGGGATGCCGGTGATTGAGGCGATTCGCTGCGCAGTCATCGAATTCAACTCCTTCGACGAAGTCGCCACCGCGTCGCTACGCAATCGCATGACCGTAATCCTCAGCTCTCCGGCCCTGCAGGCGTACTCCACGTTGCGGTACGCCGCCTGGCGTGGGGTCGTTGGACGCTTCGCCGCCCGCCGCCTCGGAGTTGCCGAATCCGCGTTGATCCCGCAGACCTTGGGTCGGCTCGCCCTGGGTGCGGCCCTGGCCGCGTATGACATGTGGCTCTCTGATGAGGACGCCGAGTTGATCCCATTGTTGCGAGAGTCGTTGTCATTGCTGAATCCGCCCGTTGGCTGGACCGAGCCCCGGTGACACCGAACCGGCCTCGACCGGAGCGTCCTTTCGCAGTTGTGACCGGATCTGCGCGCGGGGTGGGCGCGGCCATCTCGATCCAGCTGGCACGGGATGGCTTCGACCTGGTCCTGGTTGACGCTCCCGGCGTCGACGGAAAGGCCGCGCTCGCGTACCCACTTGGCACCGCACAACAACTCGACGCGGTGGCGACCAGCTGCCGCGAACACGGCGCAACGGCGCTGGTCGTGGCGGGTGACGTCCGGGATGAACAGGCGCTGTTTGCGGCGGTCGGCCTGGTTCCGTCCGGTCGGTTGAGAGCCGCAGTTGCAGTCGCTGGGGTCATCGGTTCCGACCAGCTTGCGTGGGAATTCACCAGGGCCGAGCTCGACATCGACCTAGATACGAATTTCCATGGCGTCGCCAACCTCGCCAGAGCAACCGTTCCACACCTCCTGACGGCGCCAACTGGACTCGGCCGGTTCGTTGCGGTCGTCTCGACGGCCGGCGAGACCGGGCTGCCTCGGCTGGCCGGTTACGTCGCGTCGAAACACGCTGCCCTGGGCTATATTCGTTCCCTCGCCGCCGACCTGGGCCCGTTGGGCGTGACCGCCAACGCCGTCCTGCCCGGGAGCACGAGGACGGCACTGCTGGAGCGCAGCGCGCGGGTCTACGGTTTGCAGGACGTCGAGGAGTTTGCGCCGCATCAACGACTGGGCCGCCTGGTCGAACCCCAGGAGATAGCCAACGCTGTCAGTTGGCTGTGCGGACCGGGGGCCAGTGCGGTGACCGGGGCGGCAATCCGGGTGGACGGAGGATTCGTCGGATGAGTATCGAGGAGCCCGCAGCGGCCACCGATCGGGTCTGGCAACTCGGCCCGGGCGTGCGCTGGCTGGATGGAACGACCTTGGCAGGCGGAACCCCTTACCGGGTGATCACCATGACCGAGCGCGGCGCGCGAATGGTCCGCGACCTGCTGACGGGTTCCCCTCCGAATCAGGCCGCTGCTACCCACGAATTCCTGGGCAGGCTGCAAGCCGCGGGTCTACTACTGGCGCCGACGCCGCCGGCGACCGATCACCACGGGGTGACGGTGGTGATTCCCGCCCTCTCTGCGCCCGAACCGCTGCTTGAACTTCTGCGCCGATTGCCAGTCGAGGTCCCAGTGATCATCGTCGATGATGGCTCGCCGGCTCCTTTGACGTGCCTCGCGACGGAGCGGGATGGTGTGCAGGTTTTGCGGCACAACCACGCTCGCGGTCCCGCGGCCGCGCGTAATGCTGGTGCCGCGCTGGTCCGGACTCCTTGGATCGCCTTCCTTGACGCGGACACCGTGCCCGACATGAACTGGATCGCCGAACTGAAGGGCCAGATCGAAGGACCCGACGGAGCGGCGCCCTTTGACTCCCAACGAGTGGTTCTCGCCGCGCCCAGGATCTACCCGTTGCCCGGATCCGGGTTGGGTGCCTGGTTCGAGCAGCGGGTGTGTGCGCTCGATTTGGGCGGGGCGCCGTCCGACGTCGGTATCGGCAAGTCGGTGTCCTACGTCCCCAGCGCCGCGATGCTGGTGTGGACCGAAGCCTTCTGTGCGGTCGGCGGCTTCGACGAGTCGATGCAGGTAGGTGAGGACGTCGACCTGGTGTGGCGGCTGGCCCCTCACGGCCGGATCCGCTATCTCCCCGGTGTCCGGGTGGGACATCGCCCACGGGGCAGCCTGCACAAAGCACTCAATCGGCGGCGGGCCTACGGAACCAGTGCCGCCGACCTCGGCCGGCGCTACCCCGGGGCCCTCCGGCATGTCGATGTTTCGGTCTGGTCTTTCGGTCCATGGCTCCTCGGCGTCGTGGTCAACCCCCTGCTCGGAGCGGCCGCGGCCGCTGCGACTGCAGTAATTTCGCCATGGGGAATGCCCGGCCTGTCGGCGAAACACGCTCGACGCCTGGCGATTCGGGGGCACCTGCTTGCCAGTGGTGCCCTGAACCGATGGCTGATCCGCCCGATGTTCCCGGCGGCCGTACTCGTCGGGTTGCTCAATCCCAGGGTGGGTCGACGTCTCCTGGTTACCGCCGTCGCGGGCTTTGGCTACCTGGTCACCATGGACATCCGGTCGGCACGGGCAACGACCAGCAATCCCATTACAGCCATCAGGCTTTCAGCGGAGTCACTGGTCGCCAGAACACTTGATGACACGGCATACAGTATCGGCGTCTGGCAGGGGGCACTCACCCACCGCACGTTCGAACCCCTGCTGCCTAGGGTCAGAGACCTGCCAAATTGGACTCAGCGAGTGGTTGTTGCTACACGGGGGTGGTGGCGTGGTCGACAGCCCACCCGCGGTTAATACCTGCGCGATCCGGCCGGCCGATGGCGATAGAGACTGGCCGGACTTGCCGCCGCTCGAATCGGCGACCTGGCCAGAGGTCGACGGGTCTGCCCGGCGACTCCTGTTGCTGCCATTGGGTTCCACCGAACAGCACGGTCCACATTTGCCACTCAACACCGACACCTTCATAGCGTCCAGTCTGGCAACCTCAGTACACACGCAGTTCCCGCAGGTCGGACTGGCGCCGCCAATGCCATACGGCGCCAGTGGCGAACACAAAGACTTTCCCGGGACATTGTCGATTGGCACCGATGCCCTCGCTGCCGTGCTGATCGAGTTCGTTCGGCACGGGACGTCGACCTGGGATCACGTGCTGGTGATCAACGGTCACGGCGGCAATATGGACGCGCTTGGGCGGGCAAGCAAGCTGATGAGCTTCGAGGGTCGGCCGCTGACCGTGTGGCATGCTGCGACTGGCGGTCCCAGGGCCGACGCGCATGCTGGTTATCGAGAGACCTCTCTCATGTTGCATCTGTCACCGCGCAGTGTCCGGCAGGACCTACTTACCTCGGGCAACTCGGCCCCGTTGACGGACTTGCTTCCGGACCTGCGCGCCGAGGGTGTCAGGTCAGTCAGCGGGAATGGGATCCTGGGAGACCCCCGGGGCTCTACGGCCGAGGAAGGCCGCAGGATCTTCGAGATCATGAGCCACGACCTCGCCCATCAAGTCAGTCGAATCCTCGATTCCTGAAGCAGCGTCAGAATTGGCCCGAAATCCATTGCGAGCATTTCCCCGTTGGTCTCACTGGACATCTGGTGGCGGTACGCGTGAATCGAATCCAAGCATCAGATTGCTGATACGCCAAGACTCTCGATCGAGTCTCACCTCCGCCCGGGCGACTCCGGTGGCCAAGACACTGACCACACCGTGACTTGTGCGCACTACCGTGAAGTAAAACGACACCTGCTCACGCGGAACAGTTCTGCTGGCGAGAACCGCATTGGTGATCAGTAAACGTTGCTGCTCGGTGCCAGAGAGAAAAAGGTCCTGGAACCACTGAAATGCCTCCGAGACGCCCGAGTGGACACCTAAGGATTCTTCTCCGGCGACGGTAGCCCGCATCCCCACATCTTGGGTCAAGCAGTCAGCCAATGCTGCCGGATTACCCTCGTCCAGCGCAAGGCCAAATCGGTGCAACGTTTGCAACAGAGAATTGAGGCGGACAACGTTGCGGTCGGTATCATCCGAACCGTCGGGACCTCTCGGAATAACCAATCCTTCTCTGCTGGCCCATGATGGACGTGGACTGGCGTCAGATTGTGGCATTGCAACTCCCCGTGCTGAGAAACGGCGCACCGCGACACTGACTGGTTGCGCGACAGTCGATTTCCTAGAGCTGGAGGCTCTTGATCTCCAGGAATTCTGCCAGTCCGAACGCCCCGCCCTCGCGTCCGTGCCCAGACTGCTTGAATCCACCGAATGGGGCAGCGGCGTTGAACTTGCCACCATTGATCTGGATCTGCGTGGTCCGCATCTTGCGCGCGACGCTCATGGCCCGATTCGGATCAGCCGACCAGACCGCTCCAGCGATACCGTAGATGGTGCCATTGGCGATTGTGACAGCCTCGGCCGGGCTGTCGTAAGGGATAATTGACAATACTGGGCCGAAGATTTCCTCCTGGGCGATCGTGGCACCGGGGTCGACGTCGGAAAAGACCGTGGGCTGGACATAGAAGCCCACGGCCAGTCCTGCAGGGGGTTCCGCCGAGCCAATTACCAGCCGAGCTCCCTGGTCGATGCCCCGGCGAATGTAGCCGAATATGCGGTCGCGCTGTTTGGCACTGACCACGGGCCCAAGCTTGGTGGACTCGGCGTTGGGATCTCCCGGTTTGTAGCTCTTGGCTGCCTGCGCAGCGAGCTCCTCCGCCTCGGCAAGGCGCCCGCGGGGCACAATCATTCGCGTCTGCGCATTGCAGGACTGGCCGGCGTTCATGTAACAGGCCCGCACGGTGTGTGGAACGGCCTTGGCCAAGTCATCGTCCGACAGGTCGTCGAGCAACACCGCGGCGCTCTTTCCGCCGAGCTCGAGCGCGACCCTCTTCACTGTGGCTGCCGCTAGTTCGAGCACCCGTTTGCCAACCGGGTTGGATCCGGTGAAACTGACCATATCCACATCAGGGTGTGCCGAAATGGCCTCTCCTACGGTCGAGCCATGGCCGTTGACCAGGTTAAACACCCCGGGCGGTATGCCGACCGCGTCGACGGCCTCGGCGAGCGCCCGGGCAGTGAGTGGTGCGACCTCGCTGGCCTTGACCACCACGGTGCAGCCAGCGGCGAGCGCGGCCCCCATCTTCGCCGTGATCTGATGAAGGGGATAGTTCCATGGAGTAATACAGCCGATCACGCCAACCGGCTCGCGCACGATCAACGACGTCCGAAGCGGCTCCTCCCACGCAATGTCAGCTACTGCCGCGCTTGCCTCACGCAGATCCGAGATGCCCAGCCCGACCTGAGCCCAGCGCGCCACCCGGCGCGGTGTCCCGACCTCGGCCACCACGATGTCGGTGAACTCGTCCTGCCTACGCTCCACCTCGTCAGCCAAGCGCGAGACGAGCTTCGCCCTCGCCGCCGGATCGATCGAGGACCATCCGTCGAGTGCTCGGCGCGCAGCCGCTACTGCGTGTTCGACGTCCTCCGGCGAGCCGACAGGTACCTCCCCGATGCGCTCCTCTGTGGCCGGGTTGATCACGTCGATGCGGTCATGGCTGGCAGAGGACAGCCACCCACCATCGATGTACAGGTCGAAGCTCACCTTGATCCCTTCGTCGAAGTTTCCGGGAGCACTCTCGTTTCGATACTGATGTCGAATCCTAGTCCGTGAAGTACGCCGGAAACAAGGGCGGTCACGGCCACCGAACGGCGGGAGCCGGCCGCATCACTGGGCGAGCCCACCCGGAACTGCTGCCGGGCGTCAGCGGTGCCGCCCAGGGTGAGGGCCGGCCAGAAACCAAGAGTCACCCGTGTTCGGACTATCCGCCTCGCCGCAAGCTGATCCGGTAAGAATACTGCTCAGGCAGAAAGTAACTGGTCGCAAGTTCCACATACTGGCCATTCGTGTCCAAATAAAGCCGGTCTATGCGCAGTGTCGGGTGTCCGGCTTCGCAACCAAGGTTGACCGCATCGGGTTCCGAGACACATTCCACCGTGATGCTCTGCCGGGCTTCGGAAATCGGACTTGCAAGGCGAGTGTCCAGCAGACCAATGATCGTCAAGGGGCTAGTGGCCCCAACTCTGGTCAGCTCCTCAACGGTAACGAGTTCCTTCCCGACATGAATCGGCAAATAGACCTTGGTGAGGCTGAATCGCTCTCCGTCATGAAGTCGGACGAATTCAAGTTCGTAGACAACGTCGGACAGTTGCATCAGTCGGCCCGCGTTGATCAGGTCGACCTTCCGGGTCAGCGGTTTGACGATTTCCATTACGGTGTCTTCAGACAGACCCATCAGATCGTCGACCGAACCGACCTGTCGGACGTAGCCGTTACTGCCTGACCGGACAAACGTGCCACGGCCCGGGACGCGATATACCATGTCCTCGGAAACCAGATCCTGAAAGGCTCGCCGGATGGTCTGCCGACTCACCCCGTAGGCATCGGACAACTCCGCCTCGGTCGGAAGACGTCCACCGTCGTTGAAATCGCCCTGCAGGATGCGTGTTCGCAGTTCCCTGGCGACGAGCTGATAGCTTGGCTCGCTTCGCTTCATCGTGGGCGCCCCCAAAGGCTGTAGGAGGGTCATTGGTGGGTCCGCCTGGGTGGTCCTATATCCATCATAGGTGATTTGTCGTGCCAAAACGATGGTTCAGCGCCCCAGTTTGGCACCACATTTCATAAGTCCCAGTCGTCGAACGTCAGGAACTCCACGAATAACGCTGAGGATCGACGGGCGCCTCAAGGAATGACTCACGCGGGGCGCCATCAATCGCCGGCCCCAACCGAGGTCCCACCTGTCACCTCGTCCTTTTCGATCAGACGTCGAAAGGCTGACAGGTGCCGCAGTGACTGTCCGGTGGCCCCTCGCCAGGCCCACTCACGCCGAATCGCGGTAGCGAATCCACGTTCGAGAATCGGATTGAAGTCGGCATCCGAGGCAGCCAGTACGTCGCCGAGAATCTGGTCAACCTCATCGGCGGTGACGCCGGTACGACCGATCCGGCCCATCAGGTGAATGTCCCCGTCAGCGTCCAAGGTATAGGCCACCGACCGGAGCTGGGCATTACGCCTCAACAAGTACCTGAAGACCCCCGCATGGTTTTCGTCGGGTGCACGACAGACGAATGACTCCACCAGCAGGTCGTGGCGACCCAGCACGAACCACACCAAAGTACGGTGTCGACGCTCCCCCGGCAGGGTGACGAGGACCCCGTCACCCTCGTGCTGCACGAAGTCCACACCCAACTCTGCGAGCACAGTCCCCAAGGCGGCGGCATCCGGCAGCCTTTCCTGCTGGCGGAGGCCAGAAATCTGCTGGCTGACGGGAGCTGGGCTGTCATTCGTCACCGAGGTCTACTTTCTTCCGGTCCCTGTGCCTTACCGAGCATCCATCCAGGGTCAGGCCTTTCGCTCGAGGGCCTGTTGGGTCGCCTGCGGAAGTACGGCTTTGAGGTCTCCAACCACACCGAAATCGGCAAGGCTGAAAATCGGTGCCTCCGGGTCCTTGTTGATTGCAATGATCGTCTTCGACGTTTGCATACCAGCCCGATGCTGGATTGCACCCGAGATTCCCACTGCCACATACAACTGGGCAGACACGGTCTTTCCCGTCTGGCCAACCTGGAGACTGTGCGGGTACCAGCCGGAGTCCACCGCAGCCCGCGAAGCGCCGACCGCGGCGCCGAGCACGTCCGCGAAGGCCTCGACCTGAGAGAAATCTCCACCCGTGCCGCGGCCGCCGGATACCACGACCGCTGCTTCCGACAATTCAGGCCGGCTCGAGTTCGCGGATTTGACCTCGCTGGCGGACACCTTCGCACCTTTAGCGGTATCAGGGATCGCGAACAGGACGGTCTCGACGATGGCCGGGCCCACATCCGGTACCTCAGTGGGTGCAATGGCATTGGGTTTGACCGCGATGATCGGAACGCCTTGGCCGAGGCTCGCCGACACCGTGTAGTTTCCGGCAAAGACCGACTGGACGGTATGTATCGCGTCATCTGGAACAGTGACGTCGATTGCGTCGTAGATGAAGCCGGATCCACTTCTGAGCGCAACCCGAGCGGCGATCTCCTTGCCTTCAGTGGTCGCGGTCACCAGCACGGCGGCTGGCTCCTTTTCACGAACCAGCGCCGCCAGTGCCTCTGCCTTTGGCGCCACCAGGAAGCCCTCATATGCGGCGTCATCAAGGACGTAGACTCTTTTGGCGCCATAACGAGATAACGCATCGACGTCCGCATGACCGAAGACAACGGCGGACGGTTCACCGATTCTCCGGGCGATGGTCAGCAGCTCCAAGGCAGGCTTGGAAACCTTGCCGTCCGCCGACCCGTCGGTCTGGATCAGAACGAGAACTTCAGACATGGGCCAATTCCTTTCAGACGAACTTGTGAGTGGTGAGGAAGTCAACGAGCTTGATACCACCGTCGCCCTCGTCGGTGACGATCTCGCCGACGGTTCGCTGCGGTCGCCGATTGGTCGCCTCAACCCTGCTCCAGGCATGATCAAGGCCCACCTGATCTGCAGTCAGCCCGAGGTCGTCAAGCGCCCATTGAGTGACCTTCTTTTTCTTGGCCGCCATGATTCCCTTGAAACTCGGGTACCGGGCCTCGTCGGTTTGATCGGTGACACTGACCACGACCGGGAAGGCCGCCTCGATCTCTTGGACAACCGTGTCACCATCCCGGCGGATCTTGACCGTTTGCCCGTCGACGCTGAGCTTCGAGGCAAATGTCAGTGCTGGCAAACCGAGTCGATCAGCGACGAGGGTAGGGACAACGCCGCCACCGCCGTCCGTCGACGCCATTCCGAAGATCACAACGTCGAATTCGAGCCGCTTGAGCGCCTCCGCCAGCACGAGGGACGTCGCGAAAACATCAGATCCTGCAATGCCGTCGTCTTCGACGTGCACGGCTGCATCGACACCCATCTGCAGGGCCTTCCGCAACGCATCGGTGGCGCCGGCGGGGCCAACAGTCAGAGCGGTAATGTCCCCGCCCTCAGCTTGCACCAACTGCAGAGACTGCTCGACGGCATACTCGTCCAACTCCGAGAGCAGTCCATCGACCGCCTCCCGATCGACGGTGCCATCCGAAGTGAATGTCCGATCTCCCGTCGAATCGGGAACGTACTTGACTGCAACAACGATTTTCATGACGACTCTCCTGTCGCTAGCGGTGTGTGAGTTCTCCGAGCTGATCGATAAAGGTTGGCGGTGCCGAGGGTGTCAATGCGCCCCCTGTTCGCCTTGCAGTGCAGTCTCCGCCAGGGCCATTGGTGGGGAGCCGGACTCGACCGCGACAGATTGGATCTCCGCGCCCCCAACGACGCCGGACGCGAGCAATTCGCGAACATCGTTGCCCGACAGGCCCAGGTCGTCGCGAAGGATCATTTCCGAATGCTCCCCGAGCGAGGGCGCGCGCGCTGCCGACGCCACTGTTCCGCGCGGTCCGATGGAGATCGGCGACCCAGGTGCTAGGTGCCGCCCGACGCCGGGTTGATCGACCTGTTGAAGAATTGAGCCGGACGGGTCTGCGATGTGCTCTTCCAGAACTTGCGGAAATGTGCGGTAAACCGACCACAGGACAGCGGATTCGGACAGTCGCGACGAGACGTCGCGAAGATCCCTTTCCGCAAACCAAGGCTCGAGCAGGCTGGCGAGGACCTCCCGATGCCGGTACCGGTCAGCTTCATTGGAAAAATCAACGCTCAGTGCGTCCTCCAGCGCATTGACCACATCCTGGATGCCCGTGATGGACAACAGATCGCGCCAGTGCCGCTTGGTCAGCACAACAATCATGACCCTGCGCCCGTCACCGGTCGCGAAATCACGTGCAAAACTACCATAGAGGTGGTTGCCAATTCGGGGACGTTCAACCTGGTTGACCTGCGCCTCGGCGAGGAATCCGAGATTACCAGCCGTAGCCAGCGCAACATCCTCCAGTGGCACCCTGATCTGTGATCCTTCACCGGTCCGCCGGCGACGGAGTTCGGCGGACAACAACGCCGTGGCCGCATACAGCCCGCAGGCTACGTCCCACGCCGGCAGCACATGGTTGATCGGGTCACGCCAGCCGGCCGGCCCGGTGACCATCGGAAAACCCATCGCCGCGTTGATGGTGTAGTCCACGGCCGAGGATCCGTCATGCTTGCCGTCAATCTGCACGTGGATGAGATCCGGCCGCACGGCGGATAGCGACTCATACGACAGCCAGGGGCTGGCGGCATTGGTGAGCAGGATTCCGGAGCCGTGTCGGGTGTCGCAGACCAGTGAGGTGACGAGTTCGCGACCGCGCTCGGATCTGAGGTCGACTGTCAGGGATCTCTTGCCCTTGTTCAGACCCACCCAGTACAGACTGATCGACTCGTTGGACATCGGCCAACGATTGATGTCCGCGCCGCCACCAACGGGGTCGATACGGATGACGTCGGCGCCGAGCTGAGCCAGTGTCATGCCTCCGAGTGGGGCAGCGACAAAGCTGGAAACCTCGACCACTCGCAGTCCCGCGAGTGGTCGGGTCGAAGCATCATTGCTAAGTGCGGACAACTTGACCTCCATTTGTACGGCCATTTTTGCCCATTGGTCGCGGTTTTGTCAAGCGACAGGTGACCTAGCCCACGTGAACGTCCAGGTGTGAAGCCACTTTGGGCCCTTGACCGCAGGGTCATCCATCGATACCTTGGCCGTACATTTACTCCTGCCCGACTACCGGAAGAATCACGATGGTCCAGCTCGATACCGCCGCAGCGCGGTCCTGCCTATGCGTCCCGGCAGATGATCCGAACAAACTTGGCAAGGCTCTGACCAGCGCGGCCGACCAAGTAGTGGTCGACCTCGAAGACGCGGTGTCCCCCGACCGAAAACTGATCGCCCGGGACATCGCTGTCGACATGTTGTCCACAAACCAATCGCGCGATGTCGTTGTGCGCATCAACGGCTTGACCACCGACTGGTGGCACGATGACCTAGCCGCGATCGTGAGAACCGGTGTCGGTATCAGCGGGGTTGTCGTTCCCAAGGCCGAGTCCGAGGCTGAGCTTAGAGAACTCGAGGTCGAACTTGCGAAATTGGAAGCTGGTCGTGACCGTCGCCTCGAGCTGCACCTCTTGATCGAGACCGCCCGCGGGCTGTTGAACCTTGATCAGTTACTTGCTGGGTCCGAGCGGGCCACCGCCGTCATCCTCGGCTACGCCGATCTGGCCGTGTCGCTGCAGCGTCCGGTGGGTGGACCAGCCGCACCGACGTGGCTGCCTGTCCAGAATCACCTTCTGGTTGCGGCGCGCGCGCACGGCGTCCTGGCGATCGACGGTCCCTGGTTCGACTTCCGCGACGACCCGTCCTGCGAAGCAGCCAATGCGCATGCTGCCGCGTTTGGCTTCGATGGCAAATGGGTCATCCACCCGAGTCAGATCGCCGGGGTCAACGCTGCCTTTACCCCCAGCGCGGAGGCCTTCGCACGGGCGCGACGGATTGTCGAAGCCTTCGACAGCGGCGGAGACAACTCCGTCATTGCGGTTGACGGAACCATGGTCGACAAACCCGTTGTCGACGCAGCGCGCCTCATTCTGGCCAGATTCGAAAATGCTAGGAGCACGCAATGACCACCGTTGACATCGACGGTCCTTTCTTCGACGACCTGCACGTCGGTGATCGATTTGATACCTCGCCGGCGATGACGCTGACGACAGGACTCGCCGCGGCACATCAGGCCATCGTCGGCAACAGGCTGGCGGTTACAGTCGATCACCGTCTCAGCGAGTCTGTTGCCGGACCTGGCCCGGCGCTCATCTCACCCGCGCTGGCCTGGGATGTCTCCATTGGACAGTCCACGCTCGTCACACATGCTGTGGTGGCCAATCTCTACTACCGAAATCTGGCCTTCCACCGCGCTCCCAGACTGGGCGACACTCTTAGCAGCAGAACGACTGTCATTGGCTTGCGGCGAAATCGAGCGCGTCCCGGACGGCAACCAACCGGTCTCGCGCTGCTGAGTGTTCAGACCATCGATCAGGAAGGGCGCACCGTCCTCGACTACGGGCGGTGCGCAATGATCGCGGCCCGTACGTCCGACGCAGCGCCCGAAGATGCGGTTTGGCCGGACACGAACCTCTCCGAACCACCCAACTCCCACTTTGATGCGTGGGATCTATCGGCCGTGCGTGAACGGTACGGTCCGACAAAGCTGCGCCCCGAGGACGAGTTCCGTATTGTGGGCGGTGATGTGGTCTCGTCGGCACCGGAGCTGGTGCGACTCACGCAGAACATTGCCAAGGTTCACCATGACGCCACAGCCAGCGGCAGCCGACTGGTCTACGGCGGGCACTCCGTGGGAATTGCCCTGCACCAACTGGTCCGAACTCTGCCAGGCCTGGTGACGGTGACGTCGTGGGAATCATGTGATCACATTGGGCCGGTCCACGAGGGTGACACCTTGCATTCCCGAATACTTGTTAGAGACGTCACGACCACCGAGGATCGCACCTACGCGACTGTGCGCATCCTGATGCGGGCGACAGGCTCCGACGGCAATGAAACGGATGTGCTCGATTGGGTTCTGACCGCCCTACTGCCTTGATCAGCGCGCCGGCCGCCGTCCACGTCGGGGCGCCCCGTCAAGTCCGCGCCTGGCAGCCGGATCAGAGCTGGCGAAGCGAGCGACCGCTGCGGGCCGCCCGGCGCAATGTCATACAGGCTCGATACCGGCCGTCCCGGTAGCCATCTGATAGTGCGTCCAGCAGGTGCACGATGCGTGCTGCTCCGACACGGTCGCCCCATTCCAAGGGGCCGATTGGATAGTTCACACCGAGTCGCATGGCTTCATCGACGTCCGCGGCCGAGGCAACCTTGCGGCCAACGACATCGGCGGCCTCGTTGACGAGCATGGAGACTGTCCGGGCGACGAGCAATCCGGGCAGGTCGTCCAGCACGGTGACCGTCGCGCCGGTCGCCTGGAGTAGACCAGCGACGGCCGCCAGCTGGTCCGGCGGGCACGCGTCCGATGGCGCGACGGCAAATCGGGTGGCGGTCGCCGGATCAAGAGCGAGATCCAGCACGATGACCGGCCGACCAATGTCACCGGCCAGCTGGGATGCCGTTCGGCCGTCGGTGGGGACCAGCGTCGCACCCCCGGGTAGCTCCGCGCGCGCACCCGAGTCGGCGCTAACCCTCGCGATCTGGATACCGTTGTCCGACAGCCGGTTCCACAGCGCGGCCCAAGGACCCCACTCCCCCGCCACGCGGACTTCCGTCCCGGAGACGCCTGGTACGGCGGTGGATGCAATAGGGGCGGCGGCGTCGTTCGCATAGGAATAAAACCCTTGGCCGGTCTTGCGACCCAACCTGCCGGCATCGACCAGGGCCTGCTGAGCCAACGAAGGCGCATACCGCGGATCCTGGGCGAACAGGTCCCACACAGATCGGCTCACGGCCGCGTTGACGTCCTGCCCGATCAGGTCGGTCAGCTCCAGCGGACCCATTCGAAAACCACCGGCTTCGCGCATGACTGCGTCAATGGTGGCCGGGTCAGCCGCGCATTCCTCGAGCGCACGGAGCGCCTCACCGTAGAAGGGCCGAGCCACGCGGTTCACGATGAACCCCGGCGTCGACGTCACCCTGACAGCCGATTTCCCCCACACGGTGGCCACCTCGGCCACGGTCGCCGCCACTTCCGGGTCGGTGGCCAGCCCGGAGACCACCTCCACCAACCGCATCACCGGGGCGGGGTTGAAGAAATGCATCCCGACGCAACGTTCCGGGTGATGGAGTGTGGCCGCGACGGCGGTGATCGACAGCGACGAGGTATTGGTGGCCAGGACACACCGGTTGTCGACGACACTTTCGAGGCCGGCAAAAATGCTGCGCTTGATGTCCAGGGATTCCACCGCCGCCTCGATCACCAGCGCGCAGCGGGCGAGGTCGACAAGATCGGTTGCCGCCCTGAGGTTATCCCGGGCCGCGCTCGCGGCCGCCGGCTCGAGCCGTCCCTTGCTGACCATTCGATCCAGTTGAGTCCCAATGCTGTCAACAGCTAGCTGAGCTCGGCCCTCCGCGGCGTCCAAGATCAACACCGGATGACCGGCCTGGGCGGCAATCTGGGCGATGCCCGCGCCCATGGTTCCGGCGCCGATGACTCCGACGGGTGCAGTAGCGGTGAGCTGCATCAGTGCATCCCCAAGCCTTGATCCGTCAAACGCAATGAGATGGTACGTCGCGGCAGGCATCTGCCGGGTCTGAAACTCAGGTGCGAGGGCCTCCAGCGACATAGAGGACCTGCCCCGAGATGAAGCCCGCGTCCTCGCTGACGAAGAAGGACACCGCGTGCGCGATGTCCTCTGGAGTCCCGCCACGGCCCACAGGAATGCCGGCTACCCGCGCGGCCACGAAGGCGTCCCAGTCCTGGCCGATTCGTTCCGCCGTAGCCTTTGTCATCTCGCTCTGAATAAAGCCGGGGGCGATGCAATTGGCGGTCACCCCGTATCGACCCAACTCGATTGCCAGCGTCTTGGTGAAACCCTGGAGCCCGGCCTTTGCGGTGGCGTAGTTGATCTGCCCGCGGTTTCCCAGCGCGGAGGTGCTGGACATGATGACGACGCGCCCCCAGCCGGCGTCGACCATGTGTCGCTGGACCGCCCTGGTCATCAGAAACGCTCCACGAAGGTGGACATTCATGACCGTGTCCCATTCGGAGTCGGCCATCTTGAACAACAGTGCATCCCTGGTGACTCCGGCGTTATTGATCAGCACGGTCGGCGGGCCCAATTCGGCGGCGACTCGCTTGACCGCAACTTCGGCCAGATCAGCGTCGGAGACGTCCGCGGCCACGGCCAACCCCCGGCCGCCGGCCGCCTCGATCTGGTCGACGGTCACCTGAGCGGCCGCCTGGTCGAGGTCGAGCACCGCTACTGCCAAGCCATCCGCGGCCAATCGAAGAGCGGTCGCGGCTCCGATGCCGCGGGCGGCGCCGGTCACGACGGCGACCCGGGGATTGTTCTGTTTCAGGTGCGGATTATTCGGGTTCATGTTCTGGCTCCTCGATCAACGAGCTGGGTGGGGGCGCGGGCATGCAAGCTTGCAACGCCACTGATGGGCAAAGAACAAGGCAAAACAGGTCAGGAGGCGACGGTCTCGAAAATGGCAGCCAAACCCTGACCGCCGCCGATGCACATGGTTTCCAATCCATAGCGCACGTCTCGGCGCACCATCTCGCGGCTGAGGGTCGCTAGAATCCTGCCTCCGGTGGCACCGACCGGGTGCCCCAGGGAAATGCCAGAGCCGTGCACGTTGAGGCGGTCGAAGTCGGTGTCAGCGAACCCCCACTCCCTGGTGCAGGCCAGCGCTTGGACGGCAAATGCTTCGTTCAGCTCGATCAGATCAATGTCCTCGAGCTTGAGGTCTGCGCTCGCCAGCGCCTTGGCGACCGCCGGGACCGGTCCGATGCCCATTGTTCGAGGTGGTACCCCGCCGACGCCCCAGGAGACCAGGCGGACGAGCGGACGCAGGCCGTATTCGGCTGCCGCCTCAGGGGTGGTCACGATGCAGATGGCCGCGCCGTCGTTCTGTCCCGAGGCGTTTCCGGCCGTGACGGTCGCCTCGGGATCGTCGCGGCCGAAGATCGGTCGGAGTTGGCCGAGCGATTCGACAGTGACGTCGGGACGAATGTGTTCGTCCTGGCTGACAATCACGTCCCCGCGGCGGCGGGGCACCGTGACCGGAACGATTTCCTCGTCGAAGGTTCCGGCGGCGGCCGCGGCTGCCGCGCGGAGGTGGCTGCGGACGGCGAACTCGTCCTGTTCCACACGTGGGATTTTATATTCCTGACGCAGGTTCTCTGCCGTTTCGATCATCCCGCCTGGAACCGGGAAGTTACGGCCGCCTGCGGTGAGCCGGCCCCGCGCCAACGAGTCGTGCATCATCACACCCGGTCCGCCGCGGACGCCCCACCGCATGGCGGAGGAGAAGAAGGATGCGTTCGACATCGACTCGGCGCCACCGGCGAGCACGATGCGGCTCGCGCCAGTCTGGACTTGCATGGCGGCGTACAACACCGCTTGCAACCCGCTGCCGCACCTTCGGTCGATCTGCAGACCGGACGTCTCGACTGGCAGTCCGGCATCCAAAGCTGCCACCCGGCCGATTGCAGGCGCTTCCATCGTGGGATAACAATTCCCTAGCAGAACGTCGTCGATCGACTCCGGCGGCAGCCCGGTGCGGTCCATCAGCGCGCGGATCACAGTCGCTGCGAGTTCATGTGCGGAGACGTCGCGCAGGCCGCCGCCGAAACCCCCTACGGGCGTGCGAAGGGGGCTACAGATGACGGCGTCGTGCATGCGCGAACTCCTCGGTATTGTTCAGACGGGGGCGGCGCCTATTTGTGGCGTCAACAAACAGGATGGCGGGACCAGTAGGTCCCCCATCGCTCCCAATAGCTGGGGTCAGACCAGCTGTGGTGCCGGGTCGAGGACGATTTTGAGCTCATTGAGACCCCAAACGGCTCCCAAATGCGTTTCCACCGATTCGAGGTGATAGGCCGGGATAGCCTGATGGAACTCGTCCAGGGCAGCGGCCAGAACCACGCGGGCCAGCGCGGATCCGATGCACTTGTGCGGACCAACAGAAAAAGTAATGTGGCGATTGTTGTCGCGGTCGGGGTCGACAGTGGCAGGATCTTCGAACTTGCTCGGATCCCGATTAGCCGCAGGGATGACACCCAGTACGGTGTCGCCCTTCTGGATTCGGACTCCGCCGACCTCGCAGTCTACTCTGGCAGTCCGAGCCGGTAGGGCCACCGTCGCTGAGCGAAGGAATTCTTCGACAGACCGCGGGATATCGTCGCGGTGTGTGCGCAGATGTTCCTGTGCCTCAGGATGTTGAGCCAAATAGGCCAAGCTCTGCGATAGCACGCTCTGGGTGGTGTCCAGGCCGGCGAACAGCAGCAGACGGAGCATGCCGATGAGTTTGTCTTCAGGGATTGGTACATCCCCGTCCAGCTTGGTGTTCATGATCACCGTGGTGATATCTCCTGGGTCGCCCTCCGGAGCCGCGCGTCGGCGCGCGATCTGGCCTTTGACGTACTCCGCGATTTGCATGTGCGAAGAGAGCTTGGCTGCTGCCCGTTCTTCGGGACTGACCCCCTGCGGGCCGTTCAAACCGAGGTCGGCAAGGTCCTCCAGAATGTGACGGTCCTCGAGCGGCCAGTCCATCAGCCCCATGAACATTTCGCCGGAGACCGGACGGGCGAAGTCGGCGACAACGTCCCCCCCTCCTCGAGCGACCATCTCATCGATCAGAGTACGGGCCTTACTCCGCACAGCGGTCTCCAGCATCTGCACCCGCAACGGAGAGAACAATGGCATCAGCACCCGCCGATACTGACGATGTTCAGCGCCATCCATCTCGATCGGTACCTGCAGCGGCCGCTCGACGACGGTGAGCGTCGTTCCTCGCCGCGGCTCGGCGCTGGAAAAGTTCTTGAAGTCCGAAAGGACCTGCTCGACGGCCTGGGCTGACAGCGCTACCCAATGTCCGTTGTTGTGGTCGGTCCACACGATCGGACTGATGGCACGCCACTTTTCGAACTTCTCGAGCATCTGTGGGATCGGCTCGTCGAGGAAGACGTCGAGGTCGACGACAAGTTCTGCTGGGACGTGGCTGGGTCGCACGGTGGTGATCCCTTTCTCCGTTGGGGGACTTGTGGGCCGGTCAGCTCGAGAAAAGCGATGCGGTGCTGGCGTCGAGATTGACGGTCTTGAGCTCGAAAAAGGATTCGTAACCCTCTTTGCCGGTGTCCCGACCAATCCCGGAGTTCTTGACTCCACCGAAGGGCGCGCGGTTGTTGTAGACGAAGTTGTTGATCGAGAACGTGCCGGTGTGGACGCGACCGGCAATCGAAATTGCACGTTGGGGGTCAGCGGTGAACACCGCGCCGTGCAGGCCGTATTCCGAGTCGTTGGCGATCTGGATCGCTTCGTCCTCGTTCTCGTACGGGATCACGACCGCGACCGGCCCGAATATCTCCTCGCGGGCGATTCGCATGGAGTTGTCGACATCCGCGAAAACGGTCGGCTCGATGTAGTAACCCTTTGGCAGGTGGGCTGGTCGACCCCCACCCCGCACCAACCGCGCCCCGGCCTCGACGCCGAGCTTGATGTAGGACTCAACCTGCGCCCGTTGACGCTCGGATACCAGCGGACCCATTGTGGTGGCCGGGTCGAAGGGATCGCCGACCACCCAACCCGCCGCAGCCTTGTCCATGACGCTGACGATTTCTTCATACCGCGACCGGGGCGCCAGTACCCGACTCAGGGCCGCGCAGACCTGGCCCGAGTTGAAGAAGCAACCCATCGAAAGACCGCCCAGCACGACATCCGGGTCGGCGTCCTCGAGCACGATGGCGGCCGACTTGCCGCCCAATTCGAGCTGAATGCGGGTAAAGGATGCCCCGGCTACACCGCCGATCTCGCGGCCGGCGGCGGTGGACCCGGTGAAGCTCACCTTGTCCACGCCGGGGTGGCGGACCAGCGCCCGTCCGGTCGCCGCACTACCGGTCACGACATTCAGCACACCTTGCGGCAGGCCCGCATCAGCCAACGCATCGACCAAAAAGGCGATGTCGAAGGGAGTTTCCGGAGCTGGTTTGAAAACCACCGAACATCCGGCCAGCAACGCCGGGATGATCTTGCTGACGGCCATTCCGACAGGGCCGTTCCACGGGGCGATCGAGGCGACAACACCGATCGGAGAACGCAATACGACGGCCGGGACCAGCCCGTTACGCACGTCAGTCAGTGGTGTGGACCGGGCGATGTCGGCCAGAAAATTTGCCGTGCCCGACGCCCGTTTGGCGGTCGCGATCGAGGCCGTGATCGGCGCGCCCATCTCCAGGGTGACCAATTCACCGAGCTCTTCGGCCCGCTTGTCCAGTCCCGCAGCGGCCCGCTCGATCACCGCGGCCCGTTCGTCCACCGTCAGGTGACGCCAGGGGCCAGCGTCGAACGATCGGCGGGCCGATCGGACTGCAGCGTCCACCTCATCGTCGGTGGCCTCTCCCGCGGACCCGAGCAGCTCCTCGGTCGAAGGCGTCACAACGTTGTAGCGGGCGGCCGAGGTGGGTTCGACCCACTCCCCCTCAATGAAGAACTGAGCCTTAGGTTCCACCGAGACTTCCTTCCTGAGAGGCGCCCGCGGACGCCCGTGCATCCTTGCACTCCGATCGACGGCGATCGCGTCGACAACCATGTCGATTAATAGGTGAAGTGAACCAGAAACTGCCCCACAAGGCAAGGCTGCAGGCCAAGCGATCTGATCCTGAACGCAGAGCCCGGGTGCTGGCAACACCGGTCTTGCCGCGCACGTCTCCGCCGGCCTGCGAAGGCCGCGGGTCAGGGGCCGGCAGGGAGCCGTTGATCGGCCTCGGTCTGAGCCAGCAATTCAGAAACGAGCGCGCCCGCATCCTCGAAGTCCAACCGCCGTCCCAGGTCTCGGACGTGGGCGGGCTGCCATCCTTCGGCAAGGGTCACTCGACCACCACGTACACCGAACACCCTCCCTGTGACGTGCTTGGCCGCTGGAGAACCTAGCCAGGCGACGACCGGGGCGATGTTCTCGGCATTCAACGGGTCGAAGTCGGAGAAGTCTTCAGTCGACTTGGCCCGCACCTTCTCGATGACGCTCGTGGTGAGCCTGCTCAGCGCCGTGGGGTACACCGCGTTGACCGTGACCCCGTAGCGGATCAGCTCCTTGGACGCGATGACCGTCAGGGCCGCGATGCCCGCTTTTGCGGACGCGTAGTTCGCCTGACCCGGGTTCGGATACAGCCCGGAGGAAGACGTCGTGTTGATGATGCGCGCGTCGACTTCCGCGCCCTGCTTGGACTGATCGCGCCAGTACTGCGAGGCGAATTTCATCGGAGCGAAGGTGCCGCGAAGGTGGACTCTGACCACCGAATCCCACTCCTCGAAACTCATGTTGACGATCGTCCGATCCCGCAGGATCCCGGCGTTGTTGATCAGGACATCAAGCCGGCCGAAGGAATCCAGCGCCTGCTGAATGAGTCGCCCAGCTCCGGCCTCGTCTGCGATGTCGTCAAGGTTGGCCACGGCGCGGCCCCCGGTGGCCTCGATCTCGGCGACGACCTCCGAGGCCGGACCGGACGCCGGCTGTCCGCCTTCGGGTGTGACACCGAGGTCGTTGATGACGACGTCGGCCCCGAGCCGGGCGTACTCGAGGGCGTAGCCACGTCCTACTCCCCGACCCGCTCCGGTGATGGCGACGACTCGGCCCGACAGTGGACCTTCGATAGCGTTTCTCACAGCAGCAGTCTCCTCGGGACGCGAACAGGTTGTTGTATCCGACAGTTTTCGACACCTATGTCGATAACTTAGCCCTAGCGGCGTCTCCTGCCAAGGCCGTACTGAATGTGTCGTCGCGCTGAGCATCTCGATCGGCTGACAGCACCACCGCGCCGGCGATCAACTCGTCTATCTCAACCTCGCCATACTCGCACTCCGCCAGCACTTCTCGGCTGTGTTCGCCAAGTTCGGGGAAGCGCTCGTTGCGGGCCTCGATTTGAGAGGCCAGCCGGAACGGTGGACGCAGGCTGACCAGCCGCCCGTTTGACGATGGGACCGGGAGCAGGGAACCGCGTGCGACAACCTGGGGATCCGCGGTGACCTCGGAGAGGCGCTTGACCAACGACCCGGGCACGCCGGCGGCGCCGAATGCTTGGAGCCAGCTTGCTGCCGTACGGGTGGCCAGGCGCTCGGAGATGGCTGCAATCAACTGCGGGCGGTGCGCTCGCCTACCGGCGTTGTTCTGCAAGCGATCGTCAATCGCCAACTCGTCCAGCCCGATGGTTCGGCAGAACCGACGCCAGATGGCGTCGTTGCCGATCGCCACCACGATGTCGCGGTCGGCAGTGGGGAACACCTGATAGACCGCAAGCACCGAATCCGTACCCCCACTGGGGGCGGGTTCGGTCTCGCCCGCCACAAAAGAGGCGATTCGCGGAGCCATCAGGGCAAGATCGGAGTCCAGCAACGAGACATCTACCAGGTCACCCTGCCCGGTCGCCTGCTGCTTGACGACAGCTGCGCACACCGCAAGGGCGGCGGCCATCCCGGTGACAACGTCGGACAGCGCCGTCGAAACGCGCTGTGGCTGGCCACCTGCCGCGCCGGTCACAGACATCAGCCCGGACCGAGCTTGGGCTACCAGATCGTATCCCGGCAGTCCCGAGTCGGGGCCGTTCAGGCCCAGCCCCGACAGCGCGCAGTACACCAATCGCGGGTGCCGGCGCCGTACATCGCTCGGGTCAAGGCCTAGCCCACCCAGCTTCGCAGGGTTGACATTGCCGATGAGCACGTCGGCGTGCGCGAGTAGTCTCTCGAACACCTGCGCACCAGCCGTCGATTTCAGGTCGAGCGCAATGCTGCGTTTGTTGCGGTTGGCGGAGGCGAACCAGGCAGAGCTGCCGTCGATGAACGGCGGACCCCAGGTGCGGGTGTCGTCTCCGGCGGGCCGTTCCAGTTTGATGACGCTCGCGCCAAGATCAGCCAGGTACATTGCTGCCGTTGGGCCGGCGTAGGACGACGAGGCGTCCACGACCGTGATGCCATGCAGGGGCCCTCGGCTTTCGGTTCCCTCCGTTAATCCCGGCCCATTCTGTTGCTCTGCCTGCTGCACGAATGCGCTTCCTTTCAGATGCGGCGGCATACCAGAATGCGCCGCGCCGGAATCCCGGCGGGGCTCACTCTCAACAGGTTTGCTCGACCGGCGACGGCTGACCTGTGGTCAGTAAGCCATGAACAGGATCTCGTCCCTGGAGTACTCCAGGCCGGGGTGGCGCTCCTTCAAGTGCTCCTGGGCACGGGCGACGAGGTCGTCTTCGTCGGTTCCTTCAAGGAGCTCTCCACATGGGCACAGCAACCGGGTCAACACGAGACGCCCTTGGCCAAGACCGCAGTGTGGGCGGCCGAGTGGCACGGAAATCTAGCCCGCGAACCGGTAAGATCCACCGGTTCGACATCTTTGTCGATCATAGGAGCAATAAACCACTCCTGGAACAGGGGCGCAAGGGTCGAGGACAAGACGATCGGGAAGTTGCCACGGCACGCGGGGATCAACACCCAGCCGTCGGTTTACACGGAGGGTAATCATCAGGCGGCGAAAGCGCGACATTCAGGTGATTCTGTCTGCATTCCTATGTCTGGCGATACCCCAATGTTAGATTCGACACCGTTGTCGTTTAGGATAGCGCTATGACTGAACCAGCGCGAGATGAGGTGCCTGGTGTGACCGTGACCCGCGGGGGACACGTACCTACGGGTACGTCTGCCGATCGGCGTGCACGAACAGCGACCAGCGGAACGGCGAAGTCCGAGCGGACACGCGAGTCCCTGATTTCTGCGGCCAGGGTGGTGTTCGAGCGCTCAGGATATCTCAACGCCCGGGTGAGCGACATAGTCGAGGAAGCCGGCCTGGCCCAGGGCAGCTTTTACACATACTTCAAGTCTTTACGCGGAGTGTTCGACGCGATCCGCGCCGAAGTCTCCGCAGCCATTGACGAGGCCGTCGCACACGCGGCTGAGGACGTCCTCGGCGACGCGATCGGCAATCTTCGTCGTTCCAACCGTCGCTATCTCAAGGTGCACGCGGCCAACGCGCGCATGCTGGCCATCGTCGACCAGGTGGCGTCTAGCGACCCTGAGGTCCTCCAATCGCGGCGTGAAGGACGCCAGCGGCACGTCGGCCGAGTCGAGCGGACGATCCGCCATCTGCAGGAGCGTGGTCTGGCCGATCGTTCATTGGATGCGCACACCGTGGCCGGCGCCCTGGTTGCGATGCTGTCCAGCTTCGCCGCTTGGTCCACCATCAACCCCGGCGAGTACGACGAAGAGGTCGTGGCGAACACGGTTACCACGATCTGGGTCCGCGCCCTGGGCATGAACACCACGCCGCAAAAATACAACTGAGCCGAACCGGCAGCGACCGCCGGTCCGGCACCAGTTCAGCCCGCCGCCTGCCCGACGACCCGAGGGTTCGTGATGAACGGGTACAGGCCATCCGCCCCGACGGTGAACACAGCTCGGCCGAGGAAATCGGTCCACTCACGCTCGTCGCCATACTCGGTCGCCCAAGACCACAGCCGCCGGGAGTACTGGTGAAGTGGGTACTCGCGGGTCATGCCCATTGCACCATGCGCCTGATGGGCCGCTCGGGTGGCTAGCGTGGCCGCACGGCTTGCCATCACCTTCGCAGCGGCGACCTCATACCGCCCGTCTCCTGCATCGACGGCCGCGGCGGCCCCGTGTACGGATATTTTCAGCAGTGCGGTCATCTCGACCACAGCGACGATGTGTTGCTGAACTGCCTGAAAGGAACCGACCGGCTTTCCGAACTGGCGCCGTTCGCTGGTGTATCGGATCGTCAGGTCCGCGAGTCGTTCCACGGCACCGGCCGACAAGGCGGCACGGGTCAACCCGCCCAGCACACGAAGGTCGAAGACCTGCTGTGGCTCGAGCTGCACAAGAGCGACTGGGCTCGCCCCGTCGAAGGCCAGGTCGTCCCGCGGTTCGCCCGCGAAGTTCGCCGACTCCCGCACGGTCGCATTCTTGCAATCCAGAATGACGACTGCTGGTTCCGGACCCGCTGTGACCACGCCGACGTGGTCAGCCACCCTGCCCCACGGCACCCGATGCGCCGTGCCCGAAACCGTCGCCCCGCCCGCAGCCAGCCTGAGATCGGCCGTAGGAGCAATCGAGACAAACCCATCAGGCGTTGGGCCACCGATCACCTTGGCCAGCCACCCGTTTAACAACCCGGACTCGGCCAACGGAACTGGGGCAGCGTGGTACCCGGCCGACTGCAGGACCGCGCAGGCGTCGACCACCGACCCGCCCGAACCGCCAAACTCCTCTGGACAGCCAACGGACGCAAAGCCATCCTCCCGCAACGATGTCCACAGCTCGGCCGGCCACCGATGCTCGGCTGACTCGATGAGGGCATGGTCACACGTCGCCGCAAG
Source organism: Nakamurella sp. (assembly GCA_965247715.1). Taxonomy (GTDB): domain Bacteria; phylum Actinomycetota; class Actinomycetes; order Mycobacteriales; family Nakamurellaceae; genus Nakamurella. The sequence continues at coordinate 432,607 of CBDFHS010000014.1, forward strand.
CCGCGCGCCCAATTCACGGGTGATCTCGCCGGCATTTGACTCCACAGAGCTGGAGGTGGTCATCGGAGTCCTCTCATCACGACGGAGCGCAGCACCTCGTTGGTGCCACCTCGAATAGTCCAGGCGGGCGAGACCATCACGGCCGTGGCGAACAACTCGCGGAAGCGGGTGCTGCACGCGGCGCGACGGTCCTCGTTGAGCAATCGCGCGAGTCCGTCGACCACTCGTTGCTCGAAGGCGGTGCCAATGCCCTTCACCAGTGCCGCCTCCGTACTCGGAGATCGGCCGTCGTCGATCATCCGGGCCACTGACAGCGACAGCTGGCGAACCGACCACCACTGGGCCACCAGGCCGCCCAGGAACTGGCGCAGCTCGGGGTCGTCGTCAGCGAGGCCCGAGCGCAGCAGTTCTTCGACCACGCCGTAGGAGCTGAGCCATCGGTCCGGGCCACCGCGCTCAAAAGCCAGCTCCGCGCCGATCTGCCGCCAGCCGCCGCCGACCTGCCCGAGCACGAGCTCGTCAGGTACGAACACGTCGTCCAGAACGACTTCGGCGAAGCCCCGTGTTCCGTCAATGAACTCCACGGGGTTGATCGACAGCCCAGGCGATCTCAGGTCGACGAGCATCTGCGTCAACCCGGCATGCCGGTCCTGCTCGGTACTGGTCCGGCAGAGCAGGATCATCCAGTCGTTCTCGCTTGCGCCGCTGGTCCACAGCTTGTGGCCGGAGACCAGCCATCCGCGGTCGTCGCGGATCGCTTTGGTCGACACCGATGCGAGGTCACTGCCGCTGTCGGGTTCACTCATCCCGATCGAGAACCCCAGTTCACCGCTGGCGATGCGGGGCAGGAAGCGATGCTTCTGTTCCTCAGTGCCGAAGTTGTTGATCGTCGGCCCGCTCTGTCGGTCCGACACCCAGTGGTGCCCAACGGGTGCACCCCATCGAAGGAGCTCTTCGACCACCACGAACCGGTCCATGGCCGAGCGATCTCCGCCGCCGTATTCCGCGGGGAGTGCCATGCCCAACCATCCGCGCTCGGCCAACCGCCGGGAAAATGCCCGGTCCTTGGCGCCGGCCATGCCGAACCCGCGGGGGTAGCTGCCTGGCGGGAGTTCCTCGGCGAGGAACTCGCGGACCTCGCTCTGTAAGGCCAGCTCCTTGGTCGTGAGGGCCGTTGGTTCGAAGGCGATCTTCATGCCTGACTCTCCTGGTGGGCCGGGGGATCTGATTTGTCGGGACCGTTCACAGGTCCAGCACCAACCGGGCGCCACGGCACCGAGACACGCAAACCATCATGGTCGTACATGCCTCCTGCTCGGCCGGCGAGAGGACGGAGTCACGGTGGTCCGGCACACCCTCCAGCACGCCCACCTCGCAAGTGGCACACGTGCCGTCGCGGCAGGAACTGTCGATGGGAACTCCAGACCGCTCGATCACATCGAGGATCGACTCGTCCGGGCCGATTGACAGCGTCTGTCCGGAACGTGCCAACGAGACCTCGAACGACGTGTTGGGATGGTCGCCGGTCAGCGGTTTGGGGGCGAAGCGCTCGACGTGCAGCTGAGCGACCGACTGACGCGTGCACTCTGTTTCCACTGCGTTCAGCAGGGGTTCCGGACCGCAGCAGTACACCGCGGTCGAATCGTTCACCGTCGAGAGCAGGTCCGCCAGCGGCAGCAGTCCGACCTCGTCTTGCGGAAGAATCTGAACCTGCGTGCCATTTCCGGGTAGTTCGTCGCCGAAGGCCATGGAACTGCGGGACCGCCCGCCATAGGCAAGGCGCCACCGCCGCCCGGCTGCCTCCACGGTCCTGATCATGGCGAGAATCGGGGTAACACCGATGCCACCGGCGATAAAGAGATAGTCGTCCGCATCGACCAGCTCGAAGTGGTTGCGGGGCCCGCGGACGTCGATGACGACTCCTGGCTTCACCGAGTCATGCAGGTACGACGATCCACCCCGGCTCTTCGGCTCGCGAAGGATTGCCACCTGGTAGGCATGACGATCGGTCGGATCGCCGCACAGCGAATACTGACGCACCAGATCATCGGCGAGGAGCAGATCGATGTGGGCGCCCGCCTCCCATACGGGCAGGTCGTGGTCTTCTGGGCTGGTCAGCGTCAAACCGATGACTCCGTCGGCCAGCTCACGCCTGGCGTGGACGACGAGTGGGAACCTGCGTTCTTGAGCCTGAGTGGGCACTGAGACTCCCTGCGGCTGAGCTGACATGTCAGCGCGCCTCCTTTCTGGTAGCGAATAGCGATTGATCGAGGGTCGAATGACGACCCTCCATTCGTGGGCCAGTGCTTGGTCTGGACCTGAAGCGCGCTGACAACTGCAGCGTCATCGGTTCAGGGAGCGGGTCAAGGCGTTTGAGGTCCGGCTTGCGGGTGCCGGAATAGGCTCGGTCGACACCACGCATACGGCCCACAACTCCTTGACCTCGGTGTCGTTCAGCCCGACATTTCCGAGAACCTCGAGGGTGTGCTCTCCCACTCCGGGGATCGGACGGGGGTGTCGGACCACCCCGGTCTCGTCCGACCAGAAACCGCCGGGGTTCTCGAACCAGCCATAGGGAAGTGTCTGAGTCCTTTCGACCAGCCCTGTCCCCAGCGCCAATTCCTGATCGAAGAAGCGATCCCGGTTGTTCAGGGCGACCGGTTCGGCGGGGACGCCTGCGTCATCCAAGGCCAGCAGTAGCTCCGGCGCCGAACGGTCCGCGAACACCCCGGCGATGTCGTCAAGGTCGGTGACGTCGGCGACGGCAAGCAGCGCTTGCTGGTGGATCGCGGTGAGCGCCGCCACGGCAACCCAGCCGTCTCTCACCGGGTAGATGCGGTGGCCCGGTGAGGTACCTGTCTGGTCCGGGGTGACGGTCTCGATGGGCGTCGGCGTCCTGGAGGGCGTCACCAGCAGGCTCTCACTTGTCGACATCACCGCTGTCCCGAGTAGCGATGTCGACACCGAGGCCCCCCCGCCCTGGGTCGCGTGTTGGTAGAGCCCCATGACAGTTGCCAGGAACACATTCATCCCCGTGTGACAGTCCATGGTCGAGTTGCGCAGCCAGGTCGGCCGGTTGCCTGATCCGGAGATGTTGATCTCCCAGCCGGATAGCGCGAAAGCCGATGGGTCGAAGGCCCCGAAGTCAGCCCACGGCCCGTTGAGGCCGTAGGAGGTCGCATGCGCAAATACAATGCCCGGGTTGACCGCCCGCACCGACGCCTCGTCAATGCCCAGCCTGCGCGCTGCCTTGTCGCGGATGTTGTGCGTCACGACGTCCGCCGAGGCAATCAGCCTTCGAAGGACATCACGGGACCGACCGTCCAGCAGGTCGATCGCCAGCGACCGTTTGCCACGTTGGCACCCGGTGAACTGGTTGATCGCCCGGCCGCGCTCCCCCCACGGCGGCTCCACCTTGATGACGTCCGCACCGAAGTCCGCCAAACACTGGCCGCCAAACGGACCAGCGACATAGGAACCAAAGTCCAACACCCGGATGCCCTCTAGTGCGGGGGAATTCGCGACGCCGTCAGGGCGGCGTGGGACAGTCAGTGATCCCCACTCGGCGATCACATTCTCGGCAGTGAGGTCCGACGACCAGGGTGCACCCGCGCGGACGAGTGCCGGTGGATCAACCAGGACAGGGGACCCCGCCTGAACGGTGCTGCCGAATCGTTCGTCCTCCACCTCCACGGCGTAGCCGTTCACCCGGGCCTGCTCGGCGGCCAGGATCTCGCCGACATCCAGCACCCCTACACAGATGACTCCCTCGGGCCACAAAGCAGCGCACCACTCGTCGACGGTCCGGGTGGCGAACACCGTCGACCAGCGACCCCTGGTCTCTGGGGTGACGGCCGTCCCCACGAACTCGGCCAATCCGGCCGCCGTGAGCTCCGCCTGAATCGTCGGCGACATCGAGAAACCACCCAGGACATGTATCCAGCGCCCGTCGGCGCACTGGAAAATCGTCTGGTCCGAGGGGTGATAGTCGCGCCGAAGGGTGTTGCGCAGCAACCACTCCGGCGGATCCCCGGCCCGTTGCCAGTACAACGACGCTGGAGCGAGGGCCGCCTGTAGCAGGCTGGTATGGATCGGTCGAGCAATACCTGTCCGCAACCGTTCGAACAGCCGCGCGGCGATTCCGCCGGCCAGCAGATAAGCCGCGCCCCAGCTTGCAAACGGAAGGCGCACATACATCGGCCCTGGTCGCAACGCCTGCTGCTCATCCATGGCACCGAGACGGGCTTGGACCAGCAGCTCCCTGGCGGGGCGGTCCTCGTCGGGATGCCCGTCGGGGTAGCCGGTGACAGATGCGGCCACCAGGTGCGGCCACCTTCCCGACAGGGCGTGATCGTCGAGTCCACGTTCCCTGGCCTGGCGTTGGGTCAGATCGTGCACCAGAACGTCTGCGCCAGCGAGCAGGCCGTGCAGCCGCGACAGGTCTGCGGGCTGCGACAGATCCAGGTGCACCATTCGCTTGCTGCGGTTCCACGTCGCGAACCCTGCTGGGGAAAGCCACCGCGCCTCGTCGCCTTGGGGAGGCTCGACTTTGATGACGTCGGCCCCCGTCTCCGCCAGCAATCGGGTTGCCACCGGGCCGGGGAGCCCCTGAGTCTGGTCGACGATGCGCAGTCCATCGAAGACGGGTCTGCGGACCGATGCCTGATCACTGGACAACGAATTCTCCCCCGGCGGCGACAACGGCTGATCGGTGGCAACAGTCACTGGGGATCACCCGGGAGGTCGTCCTCAAGCAGAACCGCCTGCATAGGGCAACCCCGCTCGGCTGCCTGCACGCTCGCCATCTGCTCGATCGGCGGATGGGGATTCTTCACTGTCGCCGGACCATCCCCGATCAGCTCGAAGACCTCCGGGGACCGCATCTCGCAAATGCCGTTCCCCTGGCACAGTTCGTCGTCGATTCGTACAGTCGTCATGTTTGTCCGCCTCCGGTCGCGTTCGTGTTGCCGGGCCGTCAGGTCAGCCGCGCGCCGACGCCGGCATCGACTGCCAGTGGTTGCGCAGGCCGAGATCGTCGCCGCGACGGCACCCCGCCACGTCGATGTGGAAGTCGGGCATCCGCTTGAGTACCTGCTCCAGCGTGATCCGCGCCTCTAGGCGCGCCAGCCACGTGCCGAGGCACATGTGGGCGCCCATTCCGAACGCCAGGTGCCGACCGTTGGCACGCTTCAGATCGATCTTGTCGGCCCTTGGGAACGCGGCCTCGTCACGGTTACCCGAGTAGAAAACGTTCAGGATGCGATCACCGGCCCGGATGGTCACGCCGCCGATTTCGACGTCTTCGAGCGCGGTCCTGGCAAGGCCGACCGCGGGGGTCGCCAAGCGCACGAACTCGACGACGGCGGCGGGGATAAGGCTGGGATCGTCAGTCAACTGCCGGCGCAGGTCGGGATCAAGTTCCAAGCCCAGCAACGAATGCCCCAGGAGGTCGCCCGTGGTCCTGACCCCGCCGAGAATTAGCCCAACGCACAGCGAAAGCAGGTCCGCATCGGAAAAGCGCGGCTCCTCAAGGGCGGTGATCCAGCCGAGCAGGTCGTCGGGCTTGTTCGCGCGTTTGTCGGCGATGATCGCCCCGAGTCGGTCGGCCACGTCGCCGACGAACTCCTCGGTGGGCTGACGGCGGGCTTCCTCGATGCTGTCGAACAGACCCCATCGGTCGTCGACCTCGATACCCATGTAGCGGTAAACCGCGCGCATTGGAATCTCGCGTGCGAAGTCCATGTAGGCGTCAAACTGGCCACGCTCGGTCATCTCGTCGATCAAGTTGTCGACGATGCGGCGGATGTCCTCGGCCATGGCCTCAACCCGGACCTTGGCGAAGAACGGCGAGAGCGCCCGGCGATAGATCTCGTGCGGGGTGCCGTCGACCTCACCAGGCAGGATCGCTAGCCTGTTCACACTCTCGGGAATGGTGATGCCACCGCGCCCCGCGGCAGTCCGTTCGACTGTGAAACGAACGTCGTCTCGCATGACCTGGGTGATCAGCGCATGCGAGGTGATCACCCAGAATCCGCCGTAACGCTCGGTCCAGGCGATGGGGCTGCCGGCGCGGAGGTCGGCAAGGATTTCGTCCCGGTGCTGCGCGAACTCTGGGCTGTGGTGGTCGAAGTCGATGACCGTTCCTACGCTCGTCATTGAATGTGAACCCGTCTTCTGACATTGGTGTGGACAAGATCTGTTGTTGCCTGTTGAACCGTGGCCGTAGCGCCCTCGGCCGTCTTTCGCCACTATCGACATTGATGTCGATAGTGATGGAAACCATACCTCCGCGCCACCTAAACCGGAAGAGGAAGGCAGAGGTTGGGTTCAGAGTGCGGAGCGCTCCAGCACGTGGATGGCGCAGGCGGATCCCAAGCCGATGACGTGAGCCAGTCCCACCTTGGCACCCTTGATCTGGCGCTCCCCCGCCTCTCCGCGCAGATGGGTGGCCACCTCGAAGACATTCGCCACGCCAGTCGCACCCAGCGGGTGTCCCTTGGACAACAGTCCACCGGACACGTTCACCGGGATCTCACCGTCCCGCCAGGGGCCACGGCGGTCAATGAAATCTCCGGCGCCGCCGGGCTCGCACAGGCCGAGGTTGTCGTAGTGAATCAGCTCGGCGGTCGCGAAGCAGTCGTGCAATTCGACCAGGTCGAGATCTTTCGGTGAAACGCCGGCCCGTTCGTAGGCAATGGCAGCGGCGTTGCGCGTCAGGGTGCTGACGTCGGGCTGGACCTGCCCGTCCGGGACCCATGGGTCGCTGGTCATCACCGACGCCGAAATCTTCACCGCCCGCCGCTGCACATCCCTTGGCAGCGTAGCCAGCCGTTCTCCGGAGGTCAGCACCACGGCGGCGCCACCGTCGCTGGTGGGGCAGCACATCGGGAGAGTGTTGGGGTAGCCGATCATCTCGGCATTCTTAACTTGGTCGAAGGAGAATTCCTTCCGGTACATCGACAGCGGGTTGAGGACCGAGTGGGCGTGGTTCTTGACCGCCACCTTGATGAACTGGTCGGCTCCGACACCGTCGTGCTGGGCGGCGTAGCGCATGCCTGCTTGGGCGAAAACCCCAGGCATCAGCCCGGTACCGATCAGACCCTCGACAGAACCGACGGCGCCGTAGCGGCCCGAAGGGGTCAGTTGCCCCGACCCGCCCGAGTTCTGGGCCGCCGACCCAAGAAGACCCATCTTGCCCATCTGCTCACACCCGACGGCCAGTCCGATCGTTGCCTCGCCGGCGAGGATGGCCTGGTGCACCACCCGGATCGCGGTCGCGCCGGTCGCGCAGGCGTTCAGCACGTTGAACGCAGGGATGCCGGTTTGGCCGATCCTTTTCTGAATCTGCTGGGCGGGGTACTGGCGGGCCTGGTTAACGCTGCCGGCGGCGAAGACGTCCATATCAGACATCGACAGCCCGCAATCGTCCAGTGCTCCGAGTGCAGCCTCGGCGCCCAGGTCGAAGGCGTCCCGGTCTGGATATCGGGCGAAGCGGGTCATGGACACCCCGATGACCCAGATGGAATCTGGCGTGGCCTGGTTCACGTGCCGACCTCCTCGTTCTGTGTGGGTGCGAACGCGAAAGCGATCGCGTGAGTGCCGTCGGCGCCCACCGCCGCGGTGAAAGTCGTTAGACGGACTGGCATTCCGAGTTGGACGTGGTCGGGATCAGGTGGGCAACCCACGATGTTCGCTTTCACCGCCGTGGAATCGCTCAGGTACACAACGGCGGAGACGAACGGGGTCACCACGCCGGGAGCGGCCCGATGGATGATGGTGAACGATCCGACTGTGCCCTCCGTCGGCAGCGCGACCTGCTCGAAGGACCGACCCCCACAGCGGGCGCAGGCCATTCTGATGTCGAAGTATCGAGCTGAACAGGCAGTGCACTGCTCGGCGAGCAGATGAGGTTGCCCGGAGCTCAGGTCCAGGTATCGGACGTAGGGAATTTCTTTGTCCAGTTCCGCCGCCGGCGGTGCTTCCTTCGACATATTCGACATAGATGTCGACTATAACGGGGTCGGGACTGGTGCGCAATGGGTCATCCTGCTGGGCCGACGATCGCGCAAGACTTGTTCTGTCACCGACCCACGAACCGTCCCGGGCGACGCTCCCGGAAGGCCGCAAGCGCCTCCGCGGAGTCCTGGGTCGACCGCACGACCGCCATGTGCGATGAGATGAGGTCAAGTGCGGTGCGAAGGTCGCTGGTCGCCGATTGCTGGGCCGCCCGTTTGATCAGCCGAATGGCGAGCGGCGGCCCCGCCGCCAATCGCAGGGCAAACGCCCTGGCCTGATCGGTGAAGGTGTCGTCGTCCCAGACATGGCTGACCACCCCCCACTGTTCCGCCTTATCGGCGTCGATGAAGTCCCCGGTCCACATGAGTTCCAGCGCCCTGGCCATCCCGACTATCCGAGGCAGGAAGTAACAGCCGCCATCGCCCGGCACAAGCCCGACCTTGACGTATCCCTCGGAGAAGCGGGCCGACCTGGATGCGACACGAATATCGCACATCAGTGCCATGTCCATGCCAGCACCAACTGCCGGCCCGTTGACCGCAGCGATCACCGGTTTGTCCAGGTCCTGTAAGGCCAGCGCCACTCGGTGCACCCGCTGATCGAGCACGCTCTTGCGTTCCCAGGGCGTCCGATCGCCGTCCAGGCCTGCCAGGTCGACGCCTGAGCAGAAGGAGTTCCCGGCGCCCGTCACCAGCACGACGTTGACGTCCCCTGCCGTCCGAGCGTTGACCAGGATGTCGGCCCACTGGTCGACCATCTCGAGGGTGAAGGCGTTTTTCTTCTCCGGTCGGTTCAGCATGATGGTGCCGACACCATCGGCCACCGAGTACTCCAGGTCGCTCACGATTGCCCTCCGAGGGAGCCGTTACGTTTCACACGGGCCGATCTGCTCGGCTGCCGGAATGCGGCATCGAGCTTCATCGCGTTGCGGGCCGGGGCGTCACGCCCGGTGCGGTGTAAACGGACGTGAGCTGCAAGTACGGAAGCAGACCCTCGGGCCCAAGCTCCTTGCCGATGCCGCTGGCCTTGAGCCCGCCGAAGGGCGCCTCCAGATGCAGCGAGAAATGGTTGACGCCAACACTGCCGGTCTTCATCCGCCGCGCCACCTGCAGACCCTCCTCGACCTCGGCGGCCCAGACGGTCCCGGCCAGTCCGTAGCGGGAATCGTTGGCAATCGCGACTGCGTCATCAACGTCCTCGTACGGGATGACGACCGCGACCGGCCCGAAAATCTCTTCCTGGGCGATCTCCGACCCGTTGTCCACGTCCGCGAAGACCGTCGGTTGGACGTACCACCCCCGCGTCTGGGCCGGCGGCACACCGCCGCCGGTCGTTAGCCGGCCCGTATCGCGGGCTCGGTCGATGAATCCCTGTACCCGGGTTTGTTGCGCCTTGCTGACCAGCGGGCCAATCTCCGTGTTCCGATCCAGTGGATCGCCGATGACAAGGTCCTCGGCGGCGGCAGTGACTGCAGCAACCACGTCTGCATACCGCGACCGGGGCGCGAGGATGCGTGAGCTGACGGTGCAGGTCTGTCCACTGTTGACGAACGTAGTGGTCGCCAGGTCGGCTTGGAAGGCGTCGAGATCTGCTGATGGCAGGACAATCCCCGCGGACTTGCCCCCCAACTCGAGGGTGACCGGACGAAGTAATCGACCACACGTTTCGGCGATGGAGATTCCAGCTGCGGTCGATCCGGTGAAGGCAACCTTGTCCAGACCTGGGTGGGCGACGAGTTCGGCGCCGACGTCACGGCCACCGGGGAGGACATTCAGCACGCCCGGCGGCAGACCGGCCTCCAGCGCTGCCTCGGCGAAGACAAACGCGTCCAGTGCGGTTTCTAGCGGCGGCTTGAGCACAACGGTGCAGCCAGCAGCCAGGGCGGGGGCGATCTTCATGATCGCCAGCGACTGCGGATAGTTCCAGGGCGTGACGGCTGCCACCACGCCGACTGGCCCACGCCTGACGACGCTGGCCCCCCGGGCACCCTCCCGGACCTCCTCCACAAGGAGATCGCGGACCAGCCCGGCGTAGTAACGGCAGATCGCCGCGGGCGCAAATCCGTTGGTCCCCTTGGACAGTGAGATGGGCGTGCCGTTCTCCCGGGAAACCAGCACTGCGGTGTCACGTCCCCGGCGTTGCAGCGCATCGGCGAACCGTTCCAGGAAGTCGGCGCGCTCCTCCGGTGAGGTGTGCCCCCACGGTCCGGCGAGCGCCGCACGAGCCGCGGCCACTGCGCCGTCAACGTCGCTGGCGGTCGCCACCGCAACCCGGCCCATCACTTCCTCGGTGGCGGGCTCGATCACGTCGAGCAGTCCTCCATCGCCCGGTCGGACCCACTCTCCGCCCACGAACAAATCGGGGCGCTCCGTCAAATTCTCAGTACTGGTCATCGTTGTCCTCCGCGCATACTTGGCTGCTTACCCTGCACCTGCTTCGCCCCGCGCGCTCGGAGTCCCGGTCCCCAGAGGATCCGGCCGAGCCGCTGACGGCACTCGTCCATCAATGCTGATTCATGTCATCGCCCCGTGAATTGGGGTGGTCGCTTTTCGATGAACGCCTGCCTTCCCTCCAGGTAGTCCGAGGTGGCCCCGTGCCGTTGCTGCAGCATCGCTTCGAACTCCAGATGGGACTCGAGCCGACGCTGAGTCGCTTGGTTGAGCGCCTGCTTGATGCTGTCGATGGCGACCGGGGCGGCGGCTGCCAGTCGTCGCGCAAGCGTCATGGCCGCATCCACCAGTTCCTCGCTCGGGTGCACCGAGTTCAGCAGGCCCCAACTGAGCGCCTTGGTGGCAGGCAACCGGTCCCCCAGCATGCACAGCTCGGCCGCCCGCACCATGCCCACCCGTTCGGCCAGGAACAGCGTCACCCCACCGTCAGGCATCACGCCCAGTCTGGCGAAAGCCAAGAGCAGGTAAGCGTTATCGGCTGCGACCACGAGGTCACAGGCCAGCACCAGGGACACCCCCAACCCTGCACAGGCACCGTGAATCCCGGCCACGAACGGCTTGGGCGACGAACGAATGGCCGCAGTGATCGGGTTGTAGATCTCCCGCAGACGGGAGGAGAGGTCGGGATTGCCCTCGGGCGTGAACTCCCGCGGGTTCTTGACATCAGCGCCCGCGCAAAATGCGCGACCTGCGCCGGTGATGACGACAGATCGGACGTCCGGGTCCGCCGATGCCCGGCGCACAGCGTGCAGCAGCTCCCGGCCCATGGCCGGGGTCCAGGCGTTCAGCGCCTGGGGACGGTGCAGGACAATGTGGGCCACCGAATCCTCAATGGAATACAAAAGGTCGGCGTATGCGAGCTGCTCACGGATCTCGGGATGCCCGACGTCCCCCACCTCCCGCGGAAGCGCGCCATGAAAGTCTTCCAGGCCCGCGACAGTCTCGGGCGATCTCTCCACGCTTCAACCTCCAGTTATGACATGTCAACGTGGGGGAGCCCCCGCTGGCTCTGCGGGCCTTGACCCAAACGGGCCGAGGACGGGTCTTGCACATCCGCACTGCGTCACAGTAGCATCGACATCAATGTCGAAACGTGTCGTGGCCCACTTCTCCGTCACATCCGCCGAGCTTCGCCCGCGGTCAACGTTCGATGCAGACCGCCACGCTTATTCATTACAACCTGCCGAGAAGGGCTCATCTTGAACGACTTTCAGCCCGTCGCCGCCAACGGTTCATCCTTGGCCACGCCCACCCGACCGCAACAGCTTGGAGCGAGGAGCCTTCGCGAGGATCTCCTCGAGGTCCGAACCGGCCCGCTTGAGATCACCTGGGACGCCGACGACCTAATGCTGTACGCCCTCGGTGTAGGCGCGGGCCAGGCGAACGCTACCGCCGAGCTAGAGCTGACGACCGAGAACACCGCCGGGGTTTCACAGCAGGCATTGGCCACCTACGTGGTCGTGCTGGCCCAACGAACGCAGGGGTTGAAGATCGAGCTCGGGAACGTCGACCTGACCAAATTGGTGCACGCCCAGCAGGACGTCGAGATGCATCGCCCACTGGCATTGTCCGGCCGTGCCTTCCTCTCCTCCCGCGTTCTCGGCACCTCCCAGAAGCGGTCGGGAACCGTCGTCGCGTCGGAAACCACGGCTGTGGACGCCCACGGTGCGCCGCTGTTCTCCAACCGGTCATCGGTCTTTCTCCGGGGCCTGATGAACTCGCCGGACCAAGGCGAGCTCCTCGAAACACATCCTGCTCCGCCGGATCGGACACCGGACCTGACGGTGCAGGCGCACACTCGTAACGACCAGGCGCTGCTGTACCGGCTATGCGGGGATCGCAACCCGCTCCATTCGGACCCGGAGTTCGCCCGTCGGGGTGGGTTCGACCGGCCGATCCTGCACGGCATGTGCACGTACGGAATCACCGCCCGACTGCTCGTCGGCGCGGTCTGTGCGGGTGAGCCCTCGCGCCTGCGAACCATCAGCGGGCGATTCACCAAGCCGGTGATGCCCGGTGCGACGCTGACCGTCCGAGGATGGTCCGAAGATGATCACGTTGCGTTCCAGACCCTGGACGACGCCGGCGACATTGTCATCGATCGCGGCTCGATGCGCCTGACGTGATCCTCACCGACATTCCAGAACCGCAGCATCCCCCCATGATTTCCACAGAAGGGCAGTTCACATGAGGTTGCAGGGCAAGGTCGCATTCATCACCGGCGGTGGATCGGGATTGGGCCGCGAGACGGCTAGTCTCTTCGCGTCTGAAGGCGCAAAGGTGGCCGTATTCGACCTTTCGCGTGAACGTGCGCTCGGCACTGAGAAACTCGTCAATGAGCAGGGCGGCACGGTGATCGCCATCGAGGGCGATGTTCGCAATGAAGACGACCTGCGCCGCGGGGTGGCCGAGACCGTAGGTGCGTACGGCAAACTCGACATCGTCTTCGCCAACGCCGGACAGATCTCCAAGGGCGGTGTCCCCGGTGTGCTCGGTGGCGAGCCTGTCGACATCGAGGATTACCCCCTCGAGGACTGGAACGATGTCGTCGGAACGAACCTGACCGGCGTGTTCCTTACGGTCAAGCACACCGTCGCGGCACTGAAGCGCAATGGCGGTGGATCAATCGTCGCCACCTCGTCGGCGGCCTCTTTCGTGGCATACCCCAACATTCCCCCGTACTCGGCGACCAAGGCCGGGGTCAACGGGTTGGTGCGAGGTCTGTCCCTGGACCTGGGTCGGTACGGCATCAGGGTCAACGCGGTGGCGCCCACGCACGGGATGTCGCCCAACTTCCTGCTCGGTCCTGACGCCGAGGTCGTCGGGAAGTCCTACGAGGAAAACGCGGGACCCTGGGACTCTTCCGTTTCACCCATCCCGCTGAAGCTGAACCGTCCGCCGTCGCTGCGTGACAACGCCAACGCCGTGCTCTTCCTGGCCTCCGACGATTCCGCCTACATTTCCGGAGTCGTGCTGCCCGCCACCGACGGCGGCACCCTCTCCCGGGTGGCGATGACCTTCGCCGGCGACGCGGCGCGGGACCACTCCTCTTGGAAGAAGGACTGAAACTCGGCGCGGACTCCGGTGCGGGTCGGCGAGAGCCGCCCGCCCCTGCCTGAATTGCAATCGCCAAGGCAATTTCCCGAGAGGACCACAAACCGTCATGGATAGCGCAGTTTTCGACGACGTCGTCACCTCCGTCAGGGAGTTCGTGCGGACCCGAGTCGTCCCATTCGAGGACCAGATCGAGGCTGACGACGCCGTCCCCGCGGCCATCGTCGAACAATGCAAAGAGATGGGCCTGTATGGGATCACCATCCCTGAGGAGCATGGCGGGTTAGGGCTGTCGCTCACGGAGGAGGTACAGCTCACCTTCGAGCTCGGCTGGACGACCCCGGCGCTTCGTTCGCTCTTCGGCACCAACATCGGAATCGCGGGCAACGTGCTGCGCAAGGGTGGCACCGCCGACCAGCAGAAGGAATGGCTGCCGCGACTGGCGACCGGAGAGGTCCTGGCGTCCTTCGGTTTGACGGAAGCCGAGGCGGGATCCGATCCCGCCTCCTTGAGCACGACAGCTCGGCGGGATGGATCGGATTGGGTGATCAACGGGTCCAAGCGGTTCATCACCAACGCCTCCATAGCGGACGTCATCATGATTTTCGCCCGGACCAACCAGTCCGCCATGGGCTCGGCGGGGATCTCCGCGTTCCTCGTCCCCGGTGAAACCCCGGGTCTGACCACTGGTCCGCGGGATCACAAGATGGGCCAGCGGGGCGCCTGGACCTCCGACGTTTACCTCGACGACGTCAGGGTTCCCGCGGAAGCGCTCATCGGCGGTGAGGACGGTCTGGACAACGGTTTCCGCATCGCCGCGAAATGCTTGTCTCATGGTCGCCTGCACATCGCTGCCATGTGCGTGGGGATGTCCGCAAGATTGGTGCACGAAACTACGCAGTACGCCCGCGAGCACGAGCAGGGCGGCAAGCCCATCGCGCGGTTCCAGCTCATCCAGGGACTGGTGGCTGACTCGGTGACAGATTACTACGCAGGACGGGCCCTGGTCCTGGAGGCTGCGCGCGCCTACGACGCCGGGACCGATACGGTGGCCGGCCCCTCGGCGGCGAAGTACTTCTGTTCTGAGATGGTCGGCAGGGTCGCCGATCGAGCAGTCCAGGTGCACGGTGGCGCCGGCTATATGCACGGCGTGGCCGTCGAGCGTTTCTACAGGGATGCACGGGTTTTTCGGATCTACGAAGGCACCAGCCAGATTCAACAGGTGATCATCGCGCGGAACGCCCTGGGGTCGGCTGCTCGTGGGTGATTCCGCGGGTCGATCAGCGGTGCACGCCATCTCGGCAGCATTGCACCGGCCGGCGTCCGACGCCCCAGGCAGAACCAGATGGAGATGACCAGGATGCAGTACAGCTTCACCAACCACCGGATGACCGGCGGGGTCGCTGCGGATGCCCGCTACTGGGAGGGTCTGGAGGAAGGACGGTTCCTGCTTCCGCGGTGCCCCGGCTGCCAGCGGTGGAGCTGGCCGGCCCACTGGCGCTGCGGAGAATGTGGTTCGTGGGAGATGGACTGGGAGGATGTCGACCCCGTCGGCACGGTCTATTCATGGACGCGCACCTGGTTGTCTTTCGACCGGGTACGGGAACGGGCGGACCAGGTTCCCTACGTCGTGGCTCTGGTCGAGTTGCCGGCGGCCGCCGGCGCTCGAGTACTCGGGGTCTGGCTGGGTGACGAGAGTGGACTGCATATCGGCGCGCCGGTTCGCGGTGTCATCGACCCTCCCTCTCCCCGGTCCAAGTACCACGCGGCGATCCGCTGGTCGAACGATCAGGCGGCGTTGAAGGCGGCCGAACAGGATTTGAGGAGTCACCGTGGTGAATAGATTTCGCGGCGCCACCGCCGTCGTCGGAATCGGGCACACACCGTACTACAAACGAGGGACCTCTCCCGACACGGAGCTCAAACTCTGCCTGCGAGCCATCGTGGCTGCCTGTGAGGATGCCGGGATTTCCCCCAAGGATGTCGACGGATTCGTGTCCTACGGCTCAGAGCGCAACGACGGACAGCGGCTGATGCCGGCGCTGGGCACGCGCGAGATGCGTTTCGACGCCCTGGTGTGGAGTCACGGCGGGGGCATACCGGGCGCTGTCGGTCTTGCTGCCGCCGCGATCGTGTCCGGACAGGCGGAGATCGTTGTGGTGTATCGGGCAATGGCCGAAGGGAGTAATCAACGCTTGCGGATCGCAGTTGCGCAGGACGACACGTCAGCGCAATACATGGTCAATGGCATCGACGCTCCCGCTCAAATCTGTGCCGTCCGTTCCCAGCGGATGATCGAGCACGAAGGCGTTCCCCAGTCGGCATTGCGCGCCATGTCCATGGCGTCCTACTACCACGCCAACCGCAACCCGACGGCCGCGGGCCGCGGCATCAAGCTCGACGAGGCCACCTACGACGCTTCGCGGCTGATTTCTGAGCCCTTCCACCTCTTCGACTGCTCCCGCGAGAACGACGGCGCGGCCGCTGTCATCGTCGTGTCGGCCGAGCGCGCCAGGGACTGCGCTAACAAGCCCGCCTATGTCCTTGCCGCTCCGATGGGGGCAGGTCCTGGGTGGGGTTTGGTCGAAGAGGCGAGGGAGCCTTATACCAGTGCCGGCTTTTCCACCGTCGCCCGCCGCCTTTGGGAGCAATCGGGTTATGGGCCAACCGATGTCGACGTCGTTCAGGTATATGAGAACTTCACCGGGCCCGGTGTGGCGGCACTGATCGACCACGGCTTCTGCACCCGAGAGACCGCCGGTGAAGTGCTCCGGTTCGAGAACCTCATCGCGCCCTCGGGCGGGATCCCGGTGAACACCGCAGGCGGAAACCTGGCCGATGGCTTCATCCACGGCATGGCGCTGCTTCCCGAAGCGGTGCGGCAGCTGCGCGGCACGTCCCCCAACCAGGTCCCCGGCGCTGCACTGTCCCTGATGACCGGCGGACCTGGCGATAGTGCCGTGAGTTCCGCGCTCTTCGGGTCTGTCGACACCGTCTGACCGCGCCACCTGAACTCCGTGTGAAGTTCCGAAGCTCCTGCTCTTGCTAATCGACATCTTTGTCGATAGTGTTCTCCAGGTGAGGCAGGTCACTGAGAATCACTCAAAAGATCTCCGGAGTCGGGATGCAGCACAAGTGCTAGCGGCGCTGGCGCACCGTGAAGTCGCCGTTGAGAACCTCAGCCTGAAACGCAGGACCTCGCGGGTGTCACGTTGACCTGTCCCGCCTGAACGGATTACAGCCACGGCCGACCGGCTCGTCGCTGGCTCGCCCCGCCCCACCTGGGCGGCACCCCGCCCGCCATCTGGTCCGACCCACCCAGGTCGCGCTGCTCAAAGGAGAACAGTGAAGAAGAAGCTTCTCGCCCTATTCGGCGTGGCCACGGCCGCCGCCATGACGCTCACCGCTTGTGCGGGATCGGGTACGACTGCATCAAGCACGTCCAGTACAGCGTCCGCAGCCGACTCCGGATCGGCGACCAGCTCAGCGGCCGGCTCGCCCGCAGCCGGCAGCTCGGCGGCCCCGGCGCCGCAGGAGACCATTCCGTTCAATCTGGCCACCGTCGGCCCTACGACAGCGCTGCTCCCGCAGTACGTTGCCCAGGACAAGGGGTTCTTTACCGAGCAGGGGCTGGAAGCAACTTTCATCACCGTGGCCTCCGGCGCGGCCATGCTACCCGCGTTGACAGCTGGCCAGGTGGACAGCGTCTCCAACTCACTGCAGGTCGAGGTCAAACTCCTGCAGAGCGGAGAGAAGGTTAAAGCTGTTGCGGGGTATTCCGTGGGCTATGACTACGCCGTCTATGTTCGCAATGGCGTCGACGTGCCGCTCGACGGCACCTTCGAGCAAAAGATGCAGGCTCTGAACGGAAAGACAGTCGGCGCCCAAGGTGGCGAGCAGGGTTCGACGGTAGCGTTCTTCCAGGCCATGATGCGCGCGGGTGGCGGCGATCCCACCACCGTCACCTACGCGAATGTCGCCTACGGCGGTCCGCAAATCGCAGCGTTGCAGTCGGGCGAGGTCGACGCTGTCATCGCCGACGACTCAACATCGTCCACTGCGGACCAACTCGGCCTCGGACATGTGTACTTCGACATGTTGACCGACCCACCGGCGCAATACAAAGATCTGCTGATTAGCGCGGTGATCAGCACCGACGCCTTCCTCGCCGCCAACCCTACTTTCGCCGCGCGCTACGCCGCCGGCCTCAACGAGGCCATTGAGTGGATGAAGGACCCGGCAAACATCGACGATCTGCACCGGATCGCCGTCGACGTCCAGGGCATCCCCGATGCTCCCGACCTCAACGATCGCCTCTCGAAACTGGGATCACTGTTCGAGGTGTACGTCCCCCGTGCGCAAGCAGAGGCTTCGTTGGATTTCCTGTTCACCAGCGGACAACTCCCTCCCGACCCTAAGGTCACTGTCGACGAATTCTTCGCACCGACCACCCTGAAGTAGCCGCGCGCGCCGAGTGGACCGAGTGCGCCCAGCCTTCGCTGGGCGCACTCGGTCGATCGGGTCACATGAATAAGAAATCACAGCCCAATAAGACGATGAGGAGGGACGAACGGTCATGACCGAGCACGACACGACGCCGCGAATCAAGAACAGCCAGGATCCGCTCTCCGGATCCACCGCACCATCAGCGGGCGGAGGTCAGTCACCGGCTGTCCGGGTCCGCGGATTGAGCCATTGGTTCATCCCGCCCAAGAAATTGGCCCCGACCCTGGTTATCGACAACATCGACCTAGAAATCCCACACGGCCAGTTCGTCGCCGTCATCGGTAGCAGCGGATGCGGCAAGACAACGCTCCTCAACCTCGTCGCCCAAATTGACCGGCCTCGCATGGGCACGGTGGAAACCACGGCCGAGGATGGCAAGGTTCTCAAACGCGGGGATGGTGGCCTTGGATACATGTTCGCCCGCGACGCGCTGCTGCCTTGGCGAACGCTCACCCACAACGTCGAACTTGGGCTGGAGATCCGCGGAGTTCCCGCCAATGAGCGACGCGAAGCGGCCGTCCGCTCCATCGAAATGGTTGGCCTGGCCGGCTCCGAACACAAGTACCCAACGGAGTTGTCGCACGGCATGCGCCAGCGGGCGAACCTCGCTAGAATCCTCGCCGCAGATCCGCCGTTCTTGCTGATGGATGAGCCGTTCTCGGCCCTCGACGCCGAGACGAAGATCGTCATGCAGAACGAGTTCATGCGCATCTGGGAATTGCGACCGCGAACGGTTTTGTTCGTGACCCACGACATCACAGAGGCACCGTTGCTGGCTGATCGGGTGCTGATCATGTCGAAGGGCAAGATCGTCCACGACGTCATGGTGCCCTTCCCTAGGCCCCGGGTCGTCGACGACCTACGGTTCGACTTGAACCACGTCGAATACGTCCATTCGCTGCGGGACGAGTTCACCAACTGGAGCAGCGCTTCGAGGAGGGCGGGCTGATGTCGACGATCATCCCCACCACAGCGACCGGGAATCACACGCGCTCCGGCCCGGGGCCCGAGGTGCAGGCAGCCATGGACCTGTCTGTCACCCAGGCTCGATCTCGCACCCGCCGGCGACGCATCGCGATCGTGATCACTCAGTTGGCGATCGTGGTGATCTTTCTGGGTGCGTGGGAGTTGGCCGCAAACAATGGGGTGCTGAAAAATGCCCCACTCTTCTACGGCTCACCCTCGGGCATCGTCGAATCAATTACCAAGAACTGGGCGAAGCTACTAGCAAGTCTGGGTTCAACACTCTACGCCGCCTTTCTCGGGTTCGCCGTCGGCGTGATTGCCGCCCTTCTCGTCGGTGTCCTGCTGTCTCAGGTGTCCTTCCTCAACCGGGTCGTCGACCCCTTCGTTGTGGTGCTGACCGGGCTTCCCCGGATCGCGCTCGCGCCACTATTCGTGCTGTGGTTCGGAATCGGCGACACCTCCAAGATCGCTTTGTCGGTCTCGCTTGTTTTCTTCATCGTGCTCATCAACGTCCTAGCCGGCTTTCGGAGCGTCGACAAGGACCTCATCATCATGGCCAAGAGCTTCGGAGCGAGTCGAGGGGACACCGTACGGAAAGTGGCGCTGCCATCGTCGATTCCCATCCTGTTCGCCGGCTTACGGCTTGGCCTAGTCTTTTCCATCCTTGGCGTGATCGCTATGGAAATGACCGCGGCCCGCAGCGGACTCGGACTCGACGTCGTCCGTTACGCCCAAGGATTTCAGCCCGACGGCGTATTCAGCGTTCTGGTGGTGTTGGCAGCGACCATGGCCCTGTTGAACTGGGGATTGTCTCTTCTGGAGAAGAGATTGCAGCGCTGGGCGCCAGACCGATAAAGCTGACTGCATCGAATTCGTCTCATGAATCAAGACTGCCTGACGACGCACCAAGACTGACGCACCAATACTGACCGAGCTGTGAACCGAAGGAGTGATGGTATTGACCGAGTATTGGGGTTTCGGAAAGTCTGAGCCCGGGCGAATCGCTGAATTCGCTCGGGTCGACGAGGCCGACGGGTGGGACGGGATGGTCTACACCGATTCTCAGAATTTGCGCCCCGAGGTTTACACCGTCATGGCCACCGCAGTAGCCGCGACGACCAGGCTCAAGGTCGCTCCGGGGGTGACCAACCCCGTCACCCGTCACCCCGCGATCAGTGCGTCGGCCATCGCCGCGATCCACGCAGAGTCCGGCGGCCGGGCTGTCTACGGGATCGGACGGGGCGACTCCGCGCTCGCCTACATCGGCGGGGCACCCGCCTCGCTGTCGCTCTTCGAGCGCTACGTTCGGAACGTGCGTGCATACCTTCAGGGCCAGAAGGTTCCTTTCGACCAGCTCGAGGCGACAGAGAAGAGCGTCACCACCCTCGAGTTGGGTGACGAACCAGCCGAAAGCTGGCTCCGTTGGCTGGATCTGACGCTCCCGCCAGTCCCTGTTGAGGTGGTCGGCACCGGACCCAAAGTGATCGCTATCGGCGGGCGGGAGGCCGACTTCGTCACCTTCACGGTGGGTGCCGACCTAGAGCGTTTGAAATGGGGTATTGACACCGCCCGTGCGGCAGCGAGGGACGCTGGCCGCCCCGAAGGAGAAGTCAAATTCGGCGCTTACGTGAATGCGGCCTGTCACCCCGACATTGAAGTGTCGCGGATGCTGGTTTCCGGTGGACTAGCCTCATTCTCGCGTTTCTCCGCCATGCACGGCACGACCACCGGCCCGACATCGGGCGGATCCGACAAGGTGTTCAAGGATATTCGCGACAAGTATGACATGAAATCGCACGGGCAACCCGGAAGCTCCCAAACGTCCGTGCTGACCGAAGATTTCATCGACCGCTTTGCAGTGGTGGGTAACCCGGACCAGTTCCTGGAGAAAGTCAGCCAGATCGTGGCCTTGGGAGTGGAGCGTCTAGTCCTGCATACTCCCAATCAGGCCACCCGTGAGCGATACCCAGAGCAGGCCGCCGAGGCGCACAGTCACCTCGTCAACAACGTCATCCCGCACCTCCCCCGCTGATGACCTGTCGGTGAGTCGACCAGACAGCCGGAGGCCCGGCACCAGATACCGCCGGATGGAGAGGGCACTAAATGCAGCCGACGACGCACGTGCGCACGGAACGGAGTGACGAAGATGAGGTGGTGCGTCGCTCCTTCTGTCGGGTGTGCTTCAACGGTTGCGATTTGGACATCACAATTCATGGCGGGCTCGCTATATCGGCGACCGGGCACCTGGATAATCCGGTTTACGGGGGATACAGCTGCCTGAAAGGGCGACTGCAGACAAATCTGCTCCGAGACCCCGGCCGCCTGCTAATGAGTAGGCGTCGCACCGCAAACGGGGTGCACGAACCGGTCCCGGTCGCAGAGGCGTTGCAGGACATCGCCTTTCGGCTCGCGGAGATCAGCGAACATCACGGGCCAGACGCCATCGCCTTCTACCCCGGGACGCTGACGACGACGAATTCGACCACCCGGGCGCTGATGGACTCGTTCCGAACGGCGCTGGGGTCGCGTATGCGTTTCGCGCCGGCCACCATCGACAAAGCGGGCAAGCAGGTCGCAGAAGCCCTGCACGGGAAGTGGATGGCGCCGGTGGCGGGCTACTCCGAACCGGAGGCAGCGCTCCTCGTCGGAATCAACCCGCCGATCGCCTATCAGGGTGTTCCCCGGGGGAACCCGGCGCTCTGGCTCCGGCAGCAGACCGACCGTGGGATGCAACTTCTGGTCATCGACCCACGCAAGACCGAGACGGCGCAGCGCGCAAGCATCCACCTTCAGCCGTTGCCAGGTTACGACGCCGCACTGCTTGCGGCCATGCTGCGGGTCATCATCACCGAGGATCTCTACGACGCCGAGTTCGTCGACGGGCACGTCATCGGTCTCGCAAGCCTTCGTAACGCCGTCAACAGCTTCACCCCTGAGTCGGTGGCGCGAGATGCTGATGTGCCCGTCGAGAAACTGGTCGCTGCCGCGCGGGCCTTCGGAAGATCGCGACGGGGATATGTATCGGTGGGCACCGGACCTAACATGTCCGGCCCCGGAACTCTCGTGGAATATCTGGCGCTGTGTATGGACACGTTGTGCGGGCATGTCGCCAGGGCGGGCGAGATCGTACGCAACGCTCCGTCCCTGCTGCCTGCGACTGTCTACCGGGCCCAAATGTCCTCGCCCAGACCAGCTGTCGGATTGGAACCGATCCTCGATCAGACAGGTTTGACCTCGAGCGTCGCCGGCCCGCCTGTCGCGGGTCTGCCTGCCGAGATGAGCCGACGAGACGGCCGCCAGGTACGAGCACTGATCTCCTGCGGAGGCAACCCCGCCTCGGCGTGGCCCGATCAACGGGCGGTTGTCGAGGCACTAAGGGGCCTGGAGCTGCTCGTCCAGGTGGATCCGTGGATGTCGAACACATCTGAGCTGGCCCACTATGTGATCGCGCCGACGATGGCCTTGGAAGTCCCGGATATGACCCTGCACCTTGACGGCATGTCCCAGCTCTCCATTGGGTACGGCATCGCCGACTCATACGCGCAGTACACGCCGGCCATCGCCACTACACCCCCAGGCAGCGAAGTGATCGAGGAGTGGCGGTTCTTCTTCGAGCTCGGACGCACCATGGGCCTCGAACTGGAGATCCCCCGGCAGGGTCGTACCCCCATCAAACTCGACATGGAGTCGCCGCCGCCCACCACCGACGAGCTGCTCTCGCTGCTGGCCGAGGGCTCGCGAATACCTCTTGATGTCGTTCGAGAAGCCGGCGGCGGTGCCCTCTACCCTTCCCCTGAGTGCAGGGTGCAACCGGCGGAGCCCGGCTGGTCCGGCCGTGCAGACGTGGGCAACGAGCTGATGCTGCAGGAGCTCGAAAACACTCCGATCATGGACCGGCCGCACGACCCAGGGCTCGATCTTCGACTGATCGCCCGCCGGGTCCAGCACGTCTACAACTCCACCTCCCATCACCCAAAAACCGCACGCGGCGGCTTGGACAACCGCGCTCACGTTCATCCCGACGATCTCGCCGTCCGCGGAATTGCGGACGGAGACGAGATCGTGGTGCGGAGCGCGATCGGCGAATTGACTACTGAAGTGATAGCTGATCGGTCCCTCCGACGCGGTGTCGTCTCCATCACCCACTGCTACGGCGGACTTCCCGATGAAACGACGGGAATTGGTCCAGCGGGCACGAACACCGGCTTGGTCATCGGTCTTGATTATCTCCAGCCTTATACGGGACAGCCGGTCATGAGCAACGTACCGGTTTCCGTCACACGAGCCCCACAGACCCGTACCTCCACCAATCCAAGGAGCCGCCCGTGTTAACCACTCCCTTTACCAAGCTCTTCGGGGTGGAACACCCGATTGTCTGCGGCGGGATGAACGGCGTCGGCAGGGCCGAGCTGATCGCCGCCGTCGCCAACGCTGGAGCGCTCGGGTTCCTGACCGCACTGACCCAACCCACCCCCGAAGATCTTGCGCGTGAGATCGGACGCTGCCGGGAGCTGACAGACAAGCCGTTCGGCGTCAATCTGACTATTCTCCCGACCATTCGTCCCATCCCCTATGAGGAGTACCGTGCCGTCATCGTCGAATGCGGGATTCCCGTAGTGGAGTTGGCGGGCAGTAACCCCGCTCCGCACCTGCCAATCTTTCACTCGGCCGGCGTCAAAGTAATCCATAAGGCGGTTTCCGTTCGGCACGCCGTAAAGGCCCAGACCCTGGGTGTCGACGCCGTTACGATCGACGGTTTCGAATGTGCCGGACACCCAGGTGAGGATGATGTCCCCGGGTTGGTTCTCATCCCGGCTGCAGCCGATCGGATACACCTGCCGATCATCGCCAGCGGGGGGCTGGCCGATGGCCGCGGACTGGCCGCGGCCCTGGCGCTGGGTGCCTCAGCAGTTAACATGGGTACCCGGTTCGTGGCCACCACGGAGGCCGCCGTGCACCGGGCCGTGAAGGACCAGATCGTCGCCAACGACGAGCGAGCAACAATCCTCGTCTTCCGGAAATTCAAGAACACGGCGCGAGTAGCCCGAAATTCGGTCAGCGAGGAAATTGTGCGCATCGAAGCCGCCCCGGAGTCGACCTTCGACGACATTGCCCACCTGGCTTCGGGTGAGCGTGGTCGGCGCGAGGCCCTCGGGTTGGGTGACGTCGAAGGCGGTATGTGGTGGGCGGGCCAATCGCAGGGCCTGATCAAGGATGTCGCCCCGTGCGCCGAGGTGGTGTCCCGCATCGTCGGCGATGCGGAAGAGATCATCACCGGGCGGTTGGCCGGCTTCGTGACGTCGCCTGCGTTAGCTGCGAACGGAGCGAGCCCACTTCAGGCGACCGCACTGTGAGAGGCTCCCGCCGACCCGGATAACCACGGCCATCGAATGCCCCCACATTTGCGGGCAACCAAGGACGTTGAATGACCTCACAACCCGCCCGCTGGGCCCGCGCCGTCTGGGCGGCCGCCGAGCCGTTTACCCTCGCGGGCCTCGTCAGTCCCGCGGGACGAGAAGCACTTGCGGTCCACGGGCTACCCGCCTCGTCTGCCTACATCCTCTTCCGGTCCGCCCCCATGGGGGCGGTCAACCCGTCGGTGGTGACGGCGGCGTTTCGTTCGCTGCCCGGAAAGGGCATCGCCAGGGTCCTGCCGGCGGCCTGGCAGCAGATCACTCCGGCGGAGGTTGTCGATCTCACCCACAGCTCCTTGGCTCGCGCCTGGTCGGGACTTGCTGGCGACGACTCGACGTCGGCGGCCCGAGCTGTTCTGCCCAGCCTCGCCGAGGCGGTTGCCGCCGCCCCGACCGGCGGCCGACCGCTGGGTGCGGCAAACGCGGCCGTCGTGCTGCCGGATGATCCGTGGGCGGCGGCCTGGCGGCTGCTCACCGCGCTTCGAGAGGGCCGCGGCGATGGGCACGTCGCAGCCTTGGTGGCAGCGGACCTCACCGTGCCCGAGTCCGAGGTGCTGATGAGCGCTTGGGCCGGACCCCGTATCGATGAGGCGTTGCTCCGCAAGACGCGCAACATCGACGACCAAACTTGGACTGCAGCGGTCCATTCTCTGCAGAACCGCGCCCTGATGGCACACGACGGGACGGCGCTGACACCTGCCGGCCGGGCGCTGCGGGACGCGATCGAAGACACGACCGACACAGCCGCAGCGTCGCCCTGGGAGAACCTCGACGAACGAGCCTGCCAGGGGATCTTCGACTTCGCCGCTTCCGCCTCGGCCAAGGCCATCAACGCGGGCCTCATCCGAGCGGTCACGCCAGTCGGCGCTCCGTGGCCCTCAGGGGCCCCGACCTCTCCGACCTGATGAGTACAGCTGCCCGCGTCCAACGCCCCATTCCACAGAGCCGAACCGAGGATGAACACCCATGACCACTCAGGACGAGCTCGGGATGCTGCCCGGCGACCTCTACGGTTACGCCGACCTGCTGTCCCCCGACGAACGGGCGGTGCTGGCCAGGGTCAGGTCGTTTCTGGCCGAGCGGGTAGCGCCGATCGCGGAAGAGTATTGGGAACGAGCCGAGTTCCCGCACTACCTGGTGCCCGAGATTGCGGATCTGGGCGTCATCGGGCTGAGCATCGATTTCCCGGACCGAAAGCCGTCGAGCAAGCTTCTCACCTCATTCATCGGTGCTGAATTCGCTCGGGTCGATGCGTCGATGGCAACCTTCCTCGGCGTTCAGGCGAACCTGTCGATGGGTTCGATCGATCAGTGCGGGTCCGAGGAGCAGCGCGATCGCTGGCTGCCCAAGATGCGCACCATGGAACTCCTGGGTTCCTTCGGGTTGTCCGAGCCGCTCAACGGTTCCGATGTAGCCCGCGGACTGCAGACCACCGCTCGCCGTGACGGCGATGAATGGGTGCTCAACGGGGCTAAGCGCTGGATCGGCAACGCCACCTTCGCCGATCTCAACGTCATTTGGGCCCGCGACGAGGCGGACGACGAGGTCAAGGGTTTCGTCGTCGAGAAGGGCACTCCAGGATTCACAGCTACTAAGATCGAACGAAAGTTGGCGTTGCGAATCGTACAGAACGCCGACATCGAGCTCACCGACTGCCGGGTGCCGGAGCGAAACCGGCTGCAACGGGCAAATTCCTTCCGTGATACCAGCCGAGTCCTCCGCGCAACTAGGGGAAATGTGTCGTGGACTGCGGTCGGGGCGATGATGGGCACCTTTGAGCTCGCGCGCGATTATGCGGTCGAACGGCAGCAGTTCGGCCGTCCGATCGCGAGGTTCCAGCTGATACAGGAGCACCTAGCTACCATCATGGGTAACACCACGGCCTCCCTCGGGATGGCGGTGCGCGCCGCGCAACTGCACGATCTGGATGGTGTCCGCGACGAGCAGGCGGCGCTGGCGAAGCTCTATTGCACCAGCCGGCTCCGCGAGAGTGTCTCCCGAGCGCGGGAGATCTTCGGGGGCAACGGCATTGTGCTCGACTACAAGGTCGGCAAGTTCTTCAACGATGCGGAGGCGCTCTACTCTTACGAAGGCACCCGCGAGGTCAACGTACTAATCCTAGGCCGCGCCCTGACCGGGATGGGAGCTTTCACCTGACGCTGATCGGAGCCCGGTGGTCGGCTGGTCGTCAAGCGACGTCAGTCACAGAAGAAGGTCTTGCTATATGGCCTCTTTGGCCGTACATTTCAAGCTATAGCACGAAGTGGCCATCTGGATCGATCTGCCCTTCGCCAACCAAAGTGCTGGTCGACGCCCGACCAAGGACGCACGTAGCTGGCGAGTCGGACGAGCGGATGGCGACGAACCGAACGACTCGGATCCACCTTTCGGCACGCTTACCCGAAAGTCGATCCGAGTCGGGTATTGCGGCTGCGCTTGCCGCCCAGGCACCATTCCGGGCCATCAAGGATTCCGTGGAGTGTCCCTGCGGTTGGGTGGCGACCGTGTCCCCCACCTATTTTGACAGGAGCAACCATGGCACGACTTGTCCAGACCGAAGGCCTGACAGAAGAGCAGCAGGAGATTCTCAAGTTGGTCCGGCAATTCGTGGACAACGAGATCATCCCGGTGGCCACTGCGCTGGAACACAAGGACGAATATCCCACCGCGATTGTCGAGGGCTTGAAAGACCTGGGCATCTTCGGATTGACGATTCCGGAGGAGTACGGGGGCCTCGGCGAATCGTTGCTGACCTATGCCTTGGTGGTCGAGGAGATCGCTCGGGGATGGATGAGCGTCTCCGGAGTGATCAACACCCACTTCATCGTCGCCTACATGCTCATGCAGCACGGCACCGAGGAGCAAAAGCTCAAGTACCTGCCACGAATGGCCACGGGTGAGGTCCGAGGTGCATTCTCGATGTCGGAACCCGCGCTGGGCTCGGATGTCGCGGCGATCTCGACGAAAGCCACCCGCCGAGACGACGGTTCCTACAGCATCACCGGGCAGAAGATGTGGCTGACCAACGGGGGCTCGGCCAATTTGGTTGCGCTCTTGGTGAAGACCGACGAAGGAGTGGACTCGGTTTATCGCAACCTGACCTGTTTCCTCCTGGAGAAGACATCGGGATTTGGTGAGACCGCACAAGGCGTCACCGTGCCAGGCAAGATTGACAAGATGGGATACAAGGGCGTCGACACCACCGAGCTGATCCTCGACGGACATGTGATCTCCGCAGACCAGGTTTTGGGGGAGAAGCCGGGACAGGGCTTCTACCAGATGATGGACGGCGTTGAGGTGGGTCGGGTGAATGTCGCCGCGCGGGCGGTTGGTGTCGCCAATCGCGCCTTCGAGCTCGGGATTGCCTACGCTCAGCAACGGGAAACATTCGGTAAGAAGATCGCGCAGCACCAGGCCGTCCTGTTCCGTCTCGCTGAGATGGGCACCAAGGTCGAGGCCGCTCATGCGATGGTCATCACCGCCGCGCGCAAGAAGGACTCCGGCGAGCGCAACGACCTCGAGGCTGGGATGGCGAAGTACCTGGCCAGCGAATTTTGCCACGAGGTGGTCGAGGACTCCTTCCGAATCCATGGCGGCTACGGATTCTCCAAAGAGTACGAGATCGAGCGCCTGTATCGAGAGGCGCCGATGTTGCTGATCGGAGAAGGCACGGCCGACATCCAAAAGATGATTATCGGTCGGCGGCTCCTGGAGGATTACAAGCTGTAGGAGCGCCCGTCGCCTGCAGGTGAAGCAGTCAGGCCCCAGCCAGTGCCAAAATCGGGCGTGTCTCTGATTCGTCGGAGGCACGCCCGGCAACGCAGCCATTGGGCGCCTGTGCCCGTTTGGAAGGCGCGTCGACGCTGCGGAGGCCCAAGACCCTTGGCGTCGGTCGTCAACGGTGACAGCACCCCGGCTACTAATCCACTGCGGGCAGCACCAGCGCTCGGCACTCGCCGAATCCGATCGGCGCCGCGCCAACCCGATGGGCACGAGCCCGGATGAAGATCTCATCGCCGTCCTGCAGGAAGGTCCGGCTCTCCCCCGCAGGCAACTGGAGGGGCCGCGACCCGTTGCGGGTCATTTCCATCAGACTGCCGTAACCCGTGTCATCCGCGGTGGAAATCGTTCCGGTGCCCAGCAGGTCACCTGGGCGTAGGTCGCATCCGCCACTGGTGTGATGTGCGATCATCTGCGCCACGGTCCAATACATGTGCCGCGTCGAACTCAAAGACAACCGCTGCGGCGCAGCGCCCTCCGCGCGCATGGCAGCGGTAAAGAGCAGAACCTCCAGCTCGATGTCCAAACCGCCGATCGCCTGGTCCGACGGATCGAAGAGATAAGGCAGCGGCGCGGGGTCACCTGGCGACCTGGGCAGTGCGGCAGACGCAAAAGGAGCCAGCGCCTCCGGCGTGACCACCCACGCCGACACCGTTGTCGCGAAGTTCTTGGCCAGGAAAGGCCCGAGCGGACGGTACTCCCAGGACTGTATGTCCCTGGCCGACCAATCATTGAGCAGGCAGTACCCGGCCACATGACCCGCCGCGCCGGCTGTCGGGATGGGCTTTCCAGCATCGTTCCCCGGGCCGACCCAGACGCCCAACTCCAGCTCGAAATCCAGCTTCTGCGTCGGTTCGAACGACGGCGCCGAATCCGCTGAGGCCATGAACTGACCCCGGGGTCGATGAAATGGCTGACCGCTCACCCGAATTGACGAAGCCCTGCCGTGATAAGCGAGCGGTACCCACTTGTAGCTCGGCACCAAAGGGTTCTTCGGCTGGAACAGCGACCCGACGTGCACCGCGTGGTTGATACCGACGAAAAAATCGGTGTAGTCCCCCACAGTCGCTGGAAGATGCATGTCGACCTCGTCGATCGAGCGCAACATGCCCTGCACAGTCGGACGTGCCTCCGAACCCTCGCTGAGTAGGGAATGCACCTGAGCCCGCAATGAACGCCGCGGCCCTGCTCCCAACGCGAAGAACGCGTTCAGAGTCGACCCCGCGGCTGACCGCGCACCATCAAGCCCAGGCCCGGTCAGCAGATCGCTTCCCGCCAGCGCCCTAAGATCAAGGACCGAATCACCGATCCTGATCCCACCCCTCGGATCCTGCGACAAGCCGATGGTGCTGCTGCTGAAGATACCCAACGGAAGGTTCTGCAGCGGGAAATCGACGTGTCCGTTGGCGGTCTCGATCCAACTGCGAATCGCCGGATCATGGGTTGGGTCGAGCGGGTCCACCCGTCCGGCCACGACATTCATCTCCGCACCCCGGATCCCCGGAGGGAATCCACGCAGTTGAGTTGGGACATGCACCTCGTCACCCACTGGGCGAAAGGTGGTTTCGAAGTTGCAGCCCATCGCACCCGGGAGCCTGAAGGGGTCCAAGCCGGCGGTGCCAATCCCTTCGAGGCCTCGGCGCCCGGTCGTTTGTGCGGTGGCACGCAACTCGGTGGGCCCATCGCACCAGGACCCGATCCCTGAGGTTCAGCGACGGAGTAGGGCTGGATGATTCGCATGAATTCAGACATGACCTTCATGTTCTATCACGGCGGCCCGGAATGTGCGGCAAGCCGCCAGGCACCTGTCGTCATGGGCTGCAGGTCGACCGGACGCTGTGCACTCATTGTGCGACGGAACCGTGCGAACTGTGGAGGTTTGACCGATGGTCGGGCAATATTGATCAAGCCAAATAGTTTCCGTGCCGAAACAGTGACGCAAAGGCCATCTGTAAGGGTTGCGCAGGCTTGGACCTAAGCGCAAAATGAAGATGGCCAGGCGCTAAAGGCAGCGGGCAAGTTCAGGATGGTGACCGCTCTGACGAAATCCGACCTAGGAATGATCGGACTCAAGAACCATGACGGCCCCGAATCTCAAATCCCGCTGTCCTGGGACCGGGCAAGAGTCCTTGCCCACGCCGCACCCAATCCCCTCCGCTCGCTCGCCGTTCCCTTGTCTTCAGCTGTTGGCTGCACTCTGGCGGAGGAATTGCGTGCTATAGGCCCACTGCCCGCATTCGACACCGCCGCGATGGACGGGTTGGCGGTTTCCGGACAGGGTCCGTGGCGGGTACGTGGGCAGGTCCGGGCCGGCGCCGTATGGGCAGGTGTTCTCGATGTCGGTGAGTGCGTCGAGATCAGCACCGGTGCGCAGGTCCCCGCCGGGGCGACATCGGTGCTTCCGGTGGAGTCTGCGACTCAGGGATCGAGCGTGGTGTACGGCTCCGCCGGGGTCCCCGGGACGCACATCCGGCGTGCGGGCGAAGATGCCGCATCGGGAATGATGTTGGCACCAGCAGGTTCGCGGATCGCTGCTGCGTTGATTGGGCTCGCCGCCAAGTGCGGATACGATAGGGTCGTCATCCGACCGCAACCTCGGCTGCGCGTCATGGTGACCGGGGACGAGGTCACATCGGTCCGTCATATGCCGGACACACCGATCGGCGCCCTGGCGACGGCCATTGGTGAGTTCGCCGCCGACTGCGACACTGAGGTACTCGTGGTGTCGGGGTCGACGTCGGTCGGAACTACCGATCAGCTTCTGCCGGCATTGCGCGCCAGCGGTGCGAAATGGGTGGTTGGCACCGTGGCCTGCCGGCCGGGTCACCCAGTATTGCTCGCGAGCGTTGGTTCCAATCGCTGGGTGGTGGGGCTGCCTGGCAACCCATTCGCGGCCTTGGTAGGGGCGCATACGGTGCTCGGCCCATTGCTCACCGGTCTGATGCGCGGACGCCTGCTTTCGCTTCCCCGAGTGCCGGTCACAGGTGAGGCAGGTACCGCCAAGAAGGGGGTGACAAGGCTGGTCCCCGGTGCGGTGGGAGGGTGGGTCAGCAGAGATTCTGGGTGGACACCGGGCGGACTTCCTCCGCGGTGCGGCACTCGCCGACGGGTTCGCGGCGCCGCCAGCCGAATGGCAGCAGCGCGGAACCGCGCCTGTTGTCCTGATCTCTTGAGCGGATGCGGAGTCGCAGGCGCACCAGGCAACTTCAGCCGAACTTCGACTCTGTCATGACGCCGGGGCGATGGAATATCAAGACTGAGCAACGCCCGCTGGCGTCCGGCTCGACGAGATTTGAGGAAAGGAATCGAAGTGTCATTTGAAGGAAAGGTCGCCGTCATCACTGGTGGCGGCTCCGGGATTGGGGAAGCGACCGCCAAACTGCTCGCAAGCAGGGGCGCTGCGGTGGTCGTTGCCGACATCATCGACGACGATGGGCAACGCGTCGCTACGGAGATCGTTAAGACCGGTCGCAAGGCGGCATTCGTCCGCACCGATATCAGCCTGGAGGCAGACGCGCTCAACATGGTCGACTTCGCGGTCTCCACGTTCGGCGGCCTCCAACTGGCGGTGAATAATGCCGGTATCGGTCAGCCGGCGCGCACAACCGCCGACATGGAGGAGTCCGTTTTCGATCGGGTTCTGTCGGTTGACCTCAAAGGCACATGGCTGTGCCTGAAAGCGGAAGTCAACCACTTCCTCGCCAGCGGCGGTGGCGTGATAGTCAACATCACCTCGATGGCAGGATTGGCCCCCTCCGCCGGGCAGCCCGCCTACTCCATCGCCAAACACGGCGTCGTGGGATTGACCCGTCAGGCCGCGTTTGAATTCGTCAAGAACAATATTCGTGTTAATGCCGTCGCCCCTGGACTCATCGAGACTCCCCTGGTCCAAGCCCTTCCGGAGGAGACCCGGCTGAAGTATGCCGCAGGACAACCCAGCGGCAGAATGGGACAAGCCGCAGAAGTGGCAAGCACCATCGCCTGGCTGCTTTCCGACGAGGCGTCCTTCGTCACCGGCCTCATCCACACGGTTGACGGTGGTGCGATGTTGCGACGGTAGTGCTTGGTAGGCGACTCCCATGGGCGACATCAAACTGACGAGTAAGGGGAGATCATGATGGAATACACCCGGCTTGGCTCATCGGGGCTCAAGGTGAGTCGTATTGCACTGGGCTGCATGAGCTTCGGCGATCCAACGAAACGGCTCCGCTGGTCCCTCGACGACGATGCCGCCGAGCTGATCTTCCGCACGGCCATTGAGCTCGGCGTTACCTTCTGGGACACAGCCAACATCTATGGTCTCGGGACTTCCGAGGAGATCGTCGGACGCGCCCTTACGAAGTACACCAGCCGCGAAGAAATCGTCCTCGCCACGAAACTCTTCAGCAAGATGCACAACGGTCCGGGCGGGTCCGGGCTGTCCCGCAAGGCAGTGATGGAACAGCTCGATGCCTCGCTGCGCCGGTTGAACGTCGACTACATCGACCTGTATCAGATCCATCGGTTCGACCCGGATTCGCCGATCGAGGAGACCATGGAGGCCCTGCACGACGTGGTGAAGGCCGGCAAGGTTCGCTACCTTGGTGCCTCCTCGATGTGGGCTTGGCGCTTCGCGGCCATGCAGCATGCCGCCGAAACGCACGGCTGGACGAAGTTCGTGTCGATGCAGGACCAGTACAGCTTGCTGGCCCGCGAAGAGGAGCGGGAGATGTTCGGCCTACTTGCCCAGCAGGGCGTCGGCAGCGTTCCCTGGAGTCCACTTGCCGCAGGGAGGGTCGCCCGCCCGTGGGGCCAACAAGGAACGACCCGGTCCGCCACCAATCCGACTCTCGATCCGGCCGGTCGGCCGCTCATCCTGGACAGCGACAAGGACATCGTCGACGCCGTCGAGCACATTGCGCGGGAACGTGGAGTGGCCATGGCCCAGGTGGCCATGGCCTGGGTGTTGAAGAACCCGGTTGTCGACGCCCCCATCGTCGGCGCAACGAGGCCGTCTCACTTGACCGACGCCGTCGAGGCCTTGGACCTCAAGCTCACCGACAGCGAGGTCAGCGCGCTTGAAGACCCTTATACCCCAAGGCTTCCTACCTATTTCTGACCGGTGGTGTTGCCGGTGGGGTCGCGAATCGACGAGATCCTGCCTGGCACCGGCCCCCTGAACCCGCCCGATAATCACCGGGTCACTCCGGCACTAGACGCCGGCGCCCAACGCCGCTACTCCGCAAGGCGGCGCGCTCAGCTCCCGCGCGATATTGCTCTTCGGGTACGGAGGCGTCCCAGTTCATGTCCGGCCCCACTTGACCTTCCGCGAGGCTCTCGTATATCGCCAGGTGGGTCATGAAGTGCCCAGGTGCAGCGCCGTGCCAATGCCACTCCCCCGGTGGCGTGTCAATGATGTCGCCGCCGCGGAACTCGATGACCTCACCGCCGCGGGCCTGGACAAGGCCTTTGCCCTCGGTCACGTGCAGAGTTTGCCCGTTGGTGTGAGAGTGCCAAGCGGTACGGGCGCCCGGCGAGAAGTGCACCAGGTAGACCCGCAGGCGCGATGGCGCCTCCCCCACGACGATGACTTCCGACCAGACATCTCCGGTGAACCTTTCCGCATTACCCTTGTTACTTGGCTGCGAGGACCGCACCTTCACGATTTCTCCTTCATTCGATCGATTGTCGCGAAAAGCATTAATCAATCAGGGCCGCGGCCAACTCTGCGAACTCTCGCCGGGGTAACGACCTCGGGTTGGCGGGTAGTACCTGGACAGCTACTTCATCAGCACCGGCGTCGAAGTGCTCCGTCAAACCGATGGCAACTGAGTCAATGTCACCCCAGGGGATCAAAGCATCGACCAGCCGGTCGCTGCCCCCGCCACCGAGATCGTCGTCACCCCAGCCCAGGCGCCTGAGGTTTTGCGAGTAGTTCGGCAGCGCCAGATATGTCGCCATATATCGGCGCGCGATCGCTCGCGCGGTCACCGCATCACGCTCCAGCACGACGGCCACCTCCGGCGCGAGCAGTGGGCCACTGCCCAGCTCGGCCCGGCAGATCGCGGTGTGCTCCACCGGAACGAAGTAGGGATGCGCTCCGAGCGCGCGATCGGCGGCGAGCCGGAGCATCCGCGGTCCCAGCGCGGCCAGCGCACGATGCTCGACGGGAACGAAGGTGGACGGGTCGTCCAGGGCATCCAGGTACTCCACCGTCCGGCTATACGGGCGAATGTAATGCTGCCCCCCGGGCTCCACAGCAGGGGCGTGGCTGTTACCCAAGCCGAGCAGGAACCTTCCGGGATGTCGCTGCTGCAGATCGGCCGCCACGCCGGCCGCCTGCGCGGGGGTGGCCTTCCAGATACTCAGAATCCCGCTCGCTACACCGAGGCTCTCGGTAGCGGCAAGCAGGTCAGCAAAAAGCGAGGAGACTCCGTCCCGCTGACCAGCGGTGACCCAAAGCCGGGTGAAGCCGAGACCATCCAGCTCAGAAGCAATCTCACAGACCTCCGTCCTCCGTTCCGGCTTCAGCCAAGGGCGTCCTGCCCAAACGCTGAGATGTCTTCCCGCCATCGTGCACTACCGTCCGGGTCCGGAGGGGCTGATGCCGACAAGGTCTGCCAGGGCTGCGCGATGCTCAGCGGGACTGCCCAAGGCGAGCTCGTCGGATTTCGCTCGCTTGAGGTAGAGGTGGGCTGGATGCTCCCAGGTCATGCCGATCCCGCCGTGCAGTTGCAGGCATTCCTCGGCTGCTTTGACGGCCACGAGCGAGCAGTGCGCCTGTGCGAGTCCGGCCGCGACGGCGAGATCCGTGGAAGCCTCCGCGGCACAGGCCGCGGCGTAGCGAGCGGCGGCCCGCGCGGTCATGACGTCACCGGCCAAGTCTGCAAGTCGGTGTTTGAGTGCTTGGAAGGACGCCAGTGATCTACCGAACTGGTAGCGCTGACTGAGATACCTGACCGTCTCGTCTAGGCACCACTGCGCGATCCCGATCTGCTCCGAGGCGAGGAGCGCCGCACCGACCCGCAGCCCCTGGTCAAGGGCGTTGAACCCTGCTTCGCCGCCGGCGAGTAGCTGACTCTGGCACCCGGAAAAGGTGATGTCATGCAAGGGCCTGGTCATATCGAGGGCAACCACCCGGTCGATCTGCATGCCGATAGCGTCCGAGCTGACCAACCGAAGTTCCGGCCCGGTTTCGGCGTCGGCGACGACAATCAAGATGTCCGAGTCGCCGTGCGCCACCGAGGACACAGAACCTTCCAGGGTTCCGTCCTCGCGCAACCTCAACCGCCTGACGGCCCGGTGATCAACCGCTGTCCACGAGGCGGCCAAAGCCGCTGTGGTGTCGCCGCTGGCCAGCCTACTGAGCATGGGCGGTGGAGCACCGGAGACGGTGAGGCAGGTCGAGGCGATCACCGCACTTGTCAGGAATGGGACTGGAGTGAGGGCTCGGCCGAGCTCCTCGAGCACGACGGCGGCTTCCCTGGCCCTGTTGCCCTCTCCGCCGCACGCTTCAGGGATGAGCAGTCCGGCCAAGCCCAGTTCGGTGCCGAGTTCGGGCCACGGGGTTTCGGTGGTCGATGTGCTGGCGTCAACGTCGAATCGGCGGAGCAAATCCTGCGTCGTGGTGTGCTTGTTCAGCAGGCTCGCGACGGATTCCCGCACCGCGTCCTCGGTGTCGGTGTAGAGCAGATCCATCATCGGGGCAGGCCCTCCCAGGGAACGTCCTTGTCGGTGCGGGGTTCGGGCGGAAGGCCGAGTACCCGCTCGGCGATGACATTTCGGAGAATCTCCGAGGTGCCGCCCTCAATCGAATTACCCTTGGCACGTAGGTAGCGGTAGCCGGGGACCCGGCCCTGGAAGTTGACTCCCTGCGGTCGTTTGAGCGTCCAATCGTCATAGCGAAGTCCTTGCTCGCCCGCCATCTCGACTTCAAGTCCGGTCAATGCCTGTGCAAGTGTCGCGAAACCCAGTTTCAGGGATGAACTCTCGGCACCCACCTGCCCGACGGCAGCAAGTTGGCGCATTCGCTCGCGGGCGAGCCTGCCGGCTTCGGCGGTCACCCATAACTGCATGAGCTTGTCCCGCATCGCCTCGGCCCGCGGGCCCGGCCCGTTGTTCCAGGTGTCCACGACGGTGCCGATCATGCCGTCCCCACGCAGTGAGTGGTGACCACCGATGTGCCCCCGCTCGGCGTTGAGGGTGACCATGGCCACTCGCCATCCATCGCCCACCTCGCCGATCCGGTGAGCGTCGGGAATGACCACGTCGTCGAGGAAGACCTCATTGAAGTCAGCGTCGCCGGTGAGCTGCCGCAGCGGTTCAACCGTGACCCCGGGAGCAGTCATGTCGCAGATGAAGTACGTCAGACCACGGTGCTTGGGTACTGCCGGATCGGTCCGCGCCAGCAGTATCGCGTACTTCGCCTGGTGGGCAATGGAAGTCCAGACTTTGTGCCCGGTCACCCGCCATCCGTCGCCGTCCCGGACCGCTCGCGTGGCCAGCGTCGCGAGATCGGAACCGGCACCGGGCTCGCTGAAGAGCTGGCACCAGATTTCCTCGCCTAGCCAGATCGGGCGCAGAAAGCGCGCGGACTGCTCCGCTGTCCCGCAGCGGTTGATGGTGGGCGCTGCCATGCCGAGACCGATGACATTGCGGCGGCTTTCATGGACCGGCGCGCCCCTTTCCTGGAGTCGGGTCTCGACGATAGTCTCCCAGGCCGGTGGCAGGCCGAGACCGCCAAGCCCCCGCGGATACTGAACCCAAGCCAGACCCGCGTCGAAGCGCGCCGCGAGGAACTGAGCAGGTGGGGTCCGGCCCGGCGGGGTCCGTTCCAGCAGATCGTCGACAAGGCTGAGAAGCTCTTCCGGCGAGAACTGCAGGGGATCTATCCTTGTTCTGGCAGGCAAAGTTTGTCCCATCGAGGTTGCACTCCTATGCGAGTGGTCAGCGGAAAGGGGCTTGACTATGCCCCGCGAGTCAGGAGTGAGCCGCCGTCCAGGATCATGGTCTGACCGGTGATCCAGGAGGCCTGTTCGGACAGCAGGAACAAGACAGCATCTGCAATGTCGGCCGGCTCGCCCAATCGTCGCATCGGGTACCTGGCAGCGACCCTTTCCTCCCTGTCGACGTAGAGCGCTGCAGCGAACTGAGTCTTCACCAGGGCTGGGGCGACGGCGTTGACCCGCACCCGCGGGCCAAGCTCCAGCGCCAATGACGCAGTGATGTGGATGAGGGCCGCCTTCGTCGTTCCGTAGAACCCGATCGTCGGGGCCGGCCGCAGCCCGGACACCGACGAGACGTTGACGACAGCTCCGCCGCTGTCCTTCATGCCGGCGTCGTAGAGCTTCTGGGTCCAGCTCAGCGGTGCCAATGAGTTGACGGCGAGCATCTTTGCGGCGAGCCCCAGATCCAATTGAATCATCGGGCCCCGCGCTGGATTGATGCCGGCGTTGTTGACCAGCAGCGTGGCTTGGCCGAACTCCCTGGACACGCGCGCGATGACCTCATCCTGATGATCGACATCGTCGGCCTTACCGGCGATCCCCAATGCGCTTGCGGCGCCACCGAGGCTCTCCACCGCCTCCTGAAGGACTTCTGGGTCCCGGCCGGTGATCGCAACTCGCGCTCCTTCACCAACCAGCGCCCGTGCAATGGCAAACCCGATCCCGCGACTCGCCCCGGTCACGATCGCGCTGCACCCGTCGAACCGCCCAGACCCGGCGCCCGCTGAATCGGCCATCATCATGACATCCGCTCAGCGATCGAGGACATACCCGTGACGCCGCCTGGTAGGACTTCCAGGCGGAACCCGCACCGGGATCCCGCGTGCCCATTTTCGAATGTTGGGCGGCACTCTGCGACCCTCACAGCTTCTGGCATAGGACTTCCCCTCGGCGTGAACATGCGGACATGCAACATCATTCGATCCGTCAGCAGGATTTATTCATGGTGTCTCGCCAACGAGTTGAATCCGCTGACTATCGGACTGCGGTGCATCCAAATCCACCACTGTGGAACGGACGTCCAACACCAGCTTGCGGGCGTGGGCCTGCATTGTCTTCGGATCCAGCATCGTGACGACGTAGCGCCCGGACGCAGGGAGCGCCATGCAGTAGTAGCCCTGGCTATTGGCGAGTACGGACTGGACCACCTCGCCGCTTGCCTGGGTGAGCGCGACCATTGCACCCGGCACCGAGCGGCCGTCCAGGCTGGCAGTGCCGGACACCGTCAACTGGTCGACGAGCATGATGCAGGTGTGCCGACTGTGCACATCGAACTGCATCACCTCGGCCCGTGGCGCCCACCCGAAAGCGTTGGCCAACACCAAATACTCACCCGAGCGTGGTAGCACCACCGAGAAGCTGCCGTCATTGTCCCCGCGACTCCAATCCACCGGCGACCCGTCGGTCGCCATGACGGTCACCACCGACGGGAAAGCCGGCGCGCCGTTGGACTGCAACACCTTGCCGTGCACCACGACCTCAGCAAGGCGGTCGGGACGAAGGTGGGTTGCGCGTTCGGAGATGACGGGGGCAGGGCGGCGGCTGGGAATGAACCAGGCAACGGCACCGGCCGCGACAGAGGACAAACCGGCCATCCAGAAAATGTCCTGGAAAGCAGTGAATGACGGTAGCGAGGTGTCATCCAGTTGCATGGTGACCGAACCCAGGATCACGGCGACGGCTGCGCTCGAGGTCGATGTGCCGACAGATCGCAGTAGCGTGTTGAGCCCATTAGCGGATGCAGTCTCGGTGATTGGCACCGACGCCATGATGATCGTCGGCATCGATGCGTAGGCGATGGCGGTGCCTATACCCACCAGGGTCGAACCGATGATCACGGCAGCTAATGTGTGCGGGGAATAGACCCGCCCGATGTAGGCGGCTCCCATAAAGAGGACACCAATGGATCAGTGTCATCCGCCCGCCGAGGCGATTGATCATCCGACCAGATACCGGCGCGAAGGCAACCATGGCCAGGCCGGTCGGGATCATCGCCAGACCGGCGGCGCTGACCGTGAGGCCGAGCCCGTAGCCGGTCGCCGTTGGCAACTGCAGTTGCTCTGTGGTGAGCAACATGTTGGCAAACATGGCGAATCCGGCCAGTACGGAGGCGATATTGGTGAGCAGAACCGGCCGACGGCCCGACGTCCGCAGGTCGACCAGCGGGTAGCCGATCTTTAACTCATACGGCACCCAGCACGCCAAGGCCGCGGTGGCGAGCACGAACAGGCCGATCACCTGCTGGCTGGTCCAACCCCATGCACCGCCCTTCGAAATGCCCAGCAGCAGAGCGGCCAGGGCCACCGACAGGGCGATCGCGCCGATGTAGTCGAACCGGCCACGGCTGCGAACCGCCGATTCGGGTACGAGCAACAACACGCCCGTGATCAACAGGACGCCAACGGCTGCTGACAGCCAGAAGATGCCCTGCCAGCCCCAGTGCACGCTGATGAAACCCGACAGCGGTAGCCCCAACGCGGCCCCGATACCGAGCGTAGCGCTCATCAGCGCCACCGCCGTGGCCACCTTCTCTTTGGGCAATTCGTCGCGCATGATGCTGATACCGATGGGCAGCAAAGCGACCGCAAATCCCTGAAGTCCGCGGCCGACAATCACCGCTATAAATTCAGGCACTGCCGCGGCCAAAACCGAACCGGTCGTCATGGCCGCCATACAGACCAGCATCATGAGCCGCTTGCCGAACATGTCAGCGAGTTTGGAGACGGTCGGGGTGGCCACCGCAGCTGTCAGCAAAGTGATGGTGACCAGCCATGAGGTGTCGTCCACCGACCGCCCGAAGATCCTCGGGAAGTCTGGCAACAGCGGGATAACCATGGTTTGCTGCAGCGACACCACTGTGCCGCACAACGACAAGATCCCGATGACCGCCCACGTCGGGGCGGACCTCGCTGGTCGGGCCAGCAAACGCCACCTCCGAATAAAAAGGGGGATCATCACCAAACAGAAACGTGACGGTGGATCCCATGTCGGGCTCCGGTCGAGATCAAGCGCTGGTCAGGCAACTGTTCGTGCCGTGAAGCCGGAACGACCTCACCTGAACTTCGGTCGGGTTGACCGGCGGCCGGGGCCTCCGATCAACGAGGCTGTGCCCCGAGGTCAGGAGAGTCTCTCAATAATGAGTGCCATCCCCTGGCCACCTCCGACGCACATAGTCTCCAGACCGATCTGCTTGTCGTGGGTCTGCAGCGAGTTGATCAGCGTGGTCGCAATCCGTGCTCCCGTCATCCCGAAGGGGTGGCCAACTGCGATGGCGCCGCCGTTGATGTTCATCTTCTCCATGTCGATGCCCAGTTCGCGTTGGCTGGCCAGGGCCTGTGATGCGAAGGCCTCGTTGATCTCCACGAGGTCGACGTCCTCGATAGTCATTCCGGCCAGCACAAGAGCCCGTCGCGTCGCATCCACGGGTCCCAGACCCATGATCTCGGGAGAGAGCGCGCCAACGCCGGTGGCCAATATTCGCGCCAGCGGCTCGATACCCAATTCAGCAGCGCGTGTCTCGCTCATGACGATCAGCGCCGCCGCACCGTCATTCAGCGGACAGCAGTTGCCGGCGGTCACCGTTCCGTCGGGTCGGAAAACCGGCTTCAGGCTCGCCATCTTCTCGTAGGTGGTACCAGGCCGGGGACCGTCGTCGGCGTCGACGACAGAGCCGTCGGCCAGGGACACCGGGGTGATCTCTCTGGCCCAGAAGCCATCCGCAATCGCCTTCTCGGCCAGGTTCTGCGATCGAACCGCAAACTCGTCCTGGTCACGCCTGCTAACTCCACAGATTTGCGCGACGTTCTCGGCTGTTTGTCCCATCGAGATGTAGATGTCAGCCAGTTCGCCTGCCATATGCGGGTCGGTCCAGATATCCGCGTCGGCTGTAGCGCGAGCGGCGGTGCGTTCCTGCGCTCGCGAGAACAGTGTGTTCCGCCAAGGGTTGCGGGTCCGGTCACGCGGGTCCGCCGAGGGGTCCACCGGTGGGTTGTCACTGGTACCCAAGCGTGATCGGCTCACGCATTCGACCCCGGCGGAGATGAAGGCATGTCCCTCGCCGGCGCGAATGGCGTGCATCGCCATCCGCGTCGTCTGCAGCGACGAGGAGCAATACCGGGTCACGGTCAGACCCGGAACGGTATCCAGACCGAGCAACGTGGCCACGACACGGCCCATGTTGAAGCCCTGCTCGCCGCCGGGCGCACCACAGCCCAGCATCAGGTCGTCGATGGTTTCTGGATCAAGCTGAGGCACGGCCGCCAATGCTGACCGCACTGCATGAGCAGCAAGATCATCGGGCCGCACATCCCGCAGCGAGCCTTTGTACGCACGACCGATCGGCGTGCGAGCCGCCGCAACGATCACCGCTTCGGGCAATTTGACCCCTTGGTAGATTTCGGAGGCCCGCCAAGATCGACATTGGGGCCGGTACCGTGATTGACTGAACCAAGTCACTGACTAAGCGCTTGCTTATCAAAGCTTAGGTTGATTGCGATGTCAAGGTTCCGGAGGGCAACTCATGGATGCTGACCCATCAGCCAGCCTCGACCTGGTTGGCGGCGAGCGCCCGGCCCGGCTCCGCCTACTGGATGCTGCCACCCAAGCTTTCGCGGCGAAAGGCTTTCACGGCACCACCACCCGCGACATCGCGACCCTGGC
Organism: Nakamurella sp.; assembly: GCA_965247715.1. Lineage (GTDB taxonomy): Bacteria > Actinomycetota > Actinomycetes > Mycobacteriales > Nakamurellaceae > Nakamurella. The sequence continues at coordinate 474,436 of CBDFHS010000014.1, forward strand.
CGGGCTCAGTCCCGCCGGGGTTTACGTCCACTACCAGTCAAAGGAGGACCTCTTCTTCCATCTCTCCCTGATGGGTCACCGGTTGGTCCTGGACCTCGTCCGTGAGGCGAAGAGCGGCGCCGAGTCGCCGGTGGATCAACTGATCGCGATCATGCGAGCGTTCACGCTATGGCACGCAGAACGGCACACCCGAGCGCGCGTCGTGAACTACGAACTCGCTGCACTTGCTCCTGAGCACCTGGAGCAAATAGTCGAACTCAGACGCGCCACCGAGCAAGAAGTGCATGGTGTCCTGCTTCGGGCACACCAGGAGAGGCTGCTGACAATCACTGAGCCACGCATGACGGCCCGAGCCATGCTGTCGTTGGGCGTCGATATCGCCCGCTGGTACCACCCTAACGGCTCGTGGACGGCCGCTGAGGTTTCCCAGTTCTACACCCGGCTGGCGCTGCAAATGGTCGGTCACACCATGTCGAGCACGCACCAAAACAGACGCGTTGTCGAAGCGAGATGACGTTCTGTCCTTGCGTCGGGTTGTCTCGAGGCACGAGGTGGGATGGACCACAATCCTGGTGGTGACGTCCGCACTATGTCACCATCTGAGGACATCATCCGGAGAGTTATCGTGACTAAGGATCTCTGTGTCCGAGAAGCCTGCCAACCGAGCAGACATCCCTGCACCCAGCAGCTTTGAACCGCGCGGTTGGCGGGACAGCGCGTTGGTCCCGGTGCTGATGTTCATGGGCATGGTGGTCGCGGTCGTCAACAGCCTGGGCTCGCCACTGATCCCGTCGATCGCGGTCGACTACAACGTCAGTGTCAGCGGCGCGCAGTGGTCCCTGACCATCGCGCTACTGGTCGGAGCCGTGACAGCGCCCATCCTCGGCCGGCTGGGTGACGGTCCGCGCCGGCGGCAGGTCATGCTTGGCACCCTCACCCTGGTCATGTTCGGCGGTGTGCTGGCTGCTTTGCCGCTGAGTTACGGCTGGCTACTCGTCGGCCGCGGCTTGCAGGGCGTCGGCCTCGGCCTGATGCCGCTGGCGATGACCCTGGCCCGCGATCACCTTCCTGAGGCCCGGTCCCGTGGCGCCGTCGCCATCCTGTCGATCACCGCGTCGGCCGGTGTCGGGCTCGGTTACCCGTTGACCGGGTTGTTCGCCGACCGCTGGGGTCTGCACGCGCCGTTCTGGTTCGGAGCGGCCATCAGCGGCCTTGCGCTGTTGCTCGCCGTCGTGGTGCTGCCGGGCAGCAGTCACCTCAAGCGCCGACCCATCGACAGCGTTGGTGCTGTGCTCCTGAGTCTTGGGCTGATTGCCCTGCTGCTGTGCGTGAGCGAGGGCGAGATCTGGGGTTGGCGCTCGGCCAGGTTGCTGGTGGTCGCCTTGGCCGCCGTGACCGTGCTGTCCGTTTGGGTGTGGCACGAGCTTCGCAGCTCGTTCCCGCTGGTCGACCTGCGGTTGATGCGTCACCGCGCGGTGCTCACCACCAACACCACCGGACTACTGGCGGGCATCGGCACATTCCTGCTGCTGCCGATGGTCACTCGGTACGTGCAAGCCCCCACATCCACGGGCTACGGCCTCGGCGCATCGGTTGTGGTCGCCGGTCTGGTGCTGGTGCCGTTCTCGATCACCAGTGTCGTGGCCAGTCGGCTGCTCCCGCTGGTGGCGCGCCGACTTGGCAGCCGGATGGTGCTGCCATTGGGGACACTGTTCCTGGCAGCGTCGATGGTCGTCTTCCTGCTCGCCAGGTCCGAGCTCTGGGAAGCGTTCCTGGTGACGGCTATCGCGGGACTGGGCACCGGACTGATCTTCGCCGCCATCCCCGGGTTGATCGTCCGATCGGTGCCCGGCAGCGAGACCGGCAGCGCCCTCGGTTTCAACCAGGTACTGCGACAGATCGGGTTCTCCATCGGCAGCGCACTGGGCGCCGCGGCACTCACCGCGCACACCATCTCACCCGATCCGCTGCCCACCTATGCCGGCTACAACGTCGCGGCCATCATCGGTATTGCGTTATGCCTGCTCACCGCAGTGCTCAGCTTTGTGCTGCTGCGGCGGGGCGCAGATGCCAATGTAGATGCAGTACAACTTGATGATGAGCAGCAGCGCCTGTTGAGGGAGGAAAGCGTGGACGGCGTGGCGAGCGGAATCATGTTGCTGGACACCGAGTTCGCAGATCTCGACGAGCTCGATCCGCAACACGCAGCCACCCGCCCATGACCGCTGCAGACCTGCCGACCCGCTGCCCGCAACGCCTTGGGCGGCTGGCGCAACGAATGTCCGCATGTATCGAGGGTGGGGCCCGCTCCCGCTCAGCACCTTCCTGACATCGGGCTTCGTGTCACACCGGCGTCAACCACGAGCCACGAACCTGCCGACCAACGCCGCGGCCGGGCGATCAGCCGACGTTGGTGGCCCTGCTGCCCGCGGTGAAAGTCGTTGCGCCGCCGTCGGTATTGCGACGAGTGACCAGGTCCTGCTCTTCCAGGTAAACCAAGTGGGCAAGCGTCTCTGAGACAGCCGACCGCAACTGCAAGCCCTTCAGCGCCGCCCAGCCGCGGGACCAGCTGAGTTGCTGAGCCACCTGCCACGCGGTTGACGCGCCCTGCGCGGTGAGCACAGTCAAGATCTCCGTGAGCCGCAGTTGGTGATGTTCGAGTAGTTGATCGATCCGGATGTCCAAGCCGCGAAATCGCCATTCATGAGCCGGCAGGACCTCGACCGAATCCAATGTGGATAGCCTGCGCAGTGAGTTCAGGTAAGGCCCGAGCGGTGGGATGACGGTATGGGGCAGCATGCCGATATTGGGGCTGATCCGAGGCAGGATGTGGTCGCCGGTCAGCAGCAAGCCGTTGTCCTCGTCATGCAGGCACAGGTGCCCCGGGGTGTGCCCTGGGGTCCAAATAGCGCGGATCTGCCTGCCGTTCAACGCAATCAGATCACCGTCACGCAGCAGGAAATCGGGTTCAGGCATGGCCTTGAACATCGCCATCGCACCCTCGCGCATGACGGTCTCGGCCGTGATATCGGTCGGCATGCCCTGTTCGATCATCCACGCCAGATCCAGGGTCGGTGCAGTTTCCGCCGCGAATGTTCTCCGCGGCAATACATCCCGCTCCGCGGGGTGCATCCCGATCCACGCGCCGGTGGCACGTGCGAGCCGCGCCGTCATCCCATGATGGTCCGGATGAGTATGGGTGAGCACGATCCCAGACACCGACCCCAGAGCCGCCCCGGCCGTGGCGAGGCCGTCGGTAAGAGCGGCCCACCCCTCGTCGGTGTCCCATCCGGGATCAACGACCACCAAGCCGCCGGCTCCGAGCAGCAGGTAGGCCAACGTGTATCTGATCGGATTCTGCGGGATAGGGACGGGCACGGACCACACGCCGGGAGCGATCTTCTCCACCGGTGGCCACCCCCTGACCTGCCAGGCGGCGTGCTGGGCGAGACCTGTCGTTTCCAGCTCTCGTGGAGACGCGATGACACTGGGCGTTGTCTCATGGGGGCACATTGGTCGGCATCTCCCTCGTTGGTCAACCGTGTCGGTTGACCAAGCAGTTTACTGGACACGGAGCGTCCGTAAACATAGGATATTGCAGACGATCAGAGTTCAGCAAGTCAGGTTTCAAGCGAGAGGATCAGGACAATGGTCGAACCGGCAGTGCCCGCCGGGCGGCCACGCGACCCACTGGTGGAGGATCGGGTGGCCGTCGCCGCCATAGAGCTATTCGGAGCATCGGGCTGGTCCGGCTTCAACATCGAGGCTGTCGCCCGGCGCGCCGGGGTAGGCAAAGCGTCCATCTACCTCCGGTGGCGGTCGAAAGAAGAGCTGCTGATCGCCGCCCTAGCCAATCAGGTCGGGCTGATCGAGGCGGTTAACACCGGCTCGGTTCGTGGCGACCTCATCCTGCTCGCACGCCAGCTGCTGGAATGTTATCTCGGGCCGTCGGGTCGGGCCAGACTGCGGTTGGGTGTCGAACCGGCCGAAAATTCAGCCATCGGAGATCATTTCGCTGCCTGGAAAAAATCCCAGGTACTTGCCGCCCGGGCAATCGTGCGAAGGGGCATCAGACGCTCGGAACTCCCGGTGGGTACCTCCGAAACCCTGCTGCTGGACACGTTGTGCGGCGGCGCGATGATGCACGCACTGTCGATGCCGGTAGAACTGCGCGGAAAGGCCATTAGCAAGTCGGCCGACTACACCGAATCGCTCGTCGACTTTCTCTTGCGCGCCGTGGACCCCAGCAACCCCGGACCTGACCAATCACCTTCGGTATCCGAGACACGCTCGCGGCGTTCAATCCAGTGACCAGCCTGACCACTGACACCAATTTCGCACAGCGAACTGCCGAGGAATCGGGATCGCTCGGGAGCCGCGGTACGAGTTTCTCCTTCACCTCGGATATAGCTCTACTCGACGTTGACAGACCGCTTTGCGCACACCGCGACGGGGCTCGACACCCCCGACCTTCCGATCACCAACAAACAAGTCATAGACGAAAGGCGTAAATCGCATGCCCAAACTGAAAATCGGCTATAAGGCCTCGGCCGAGCAATTCGGCCCGGCTGATCTGGTCAACCTCGCGGTCATCGCTGACCAGCGCGGCCTCGACAGCGTGTGGGTCAGTGACCACTTCCAACCTTGGCGCGATCAGGGCGGTCACGCCCCGGCCTCCTTGGCGTTCCTGGCAGCCGCCGGAGCACGCACCCAGCGGGTGGTTCTGGGTACCAGTGTCCTGACGCCCACCTTGCGATACAACCCGGCGGTTATTGCGCAGACTTTCGCTTCGCTCGGCTGTCTCACCCCCGGGCGGGTGATCCTCGGTGTCGGCACCGGCGAAGCGATGAACGAGCATGCCGTTTCCGGGCAGACCTTTCCCGAATTCAAGGAACGGTACGGGAGGCTCCGCGAAGCGATTCAGCTTATCCGCGCCCTCTGGGCCGGGGACCGAACCTCCTTTGACGGCAACTATTACCGGACCGTCGATGCCAAGTTGTATGACACCCCCGAACAGCCAGTGCCGATTTACGTCGCGGCTGGCGGACCGCAAATGGCCAAGTACGCAGGACGCGCCGGTGACGGCATCATCTGCACCTCCGGCAAAGGTATGGACCTCTACACCGACCGCCTACTTCCTGCGGTCGACGAGGGCCGGGCGGCTGCGACCGATCCCGCAGCAGACTTCGGCAAGATGATCGAGATCAAACTCTCCTACGACCGGGACCCGCGGTTGGCGTTGGAAAACACCAGGTTCTGGGCGCCGCTGTCGTTGTCGGCCGAGGACAAGCATGGCCTCACCGATTCGCGGGATATCGAACGAGCCGCCGATGCCCTGCCCATCGAGCAGGTCGCACGTCGGTGGATCGTCGCTTCAGACTCGGAGTCCGCCATCGCCGGCATTGCGCCCTATATCGACGCAGGACTCACCCATTTGGTCTTCCACGCACCCGGCGCCGACCAGCCGAGGTTCTTCGATCAATTCTGCGAGGACGTGCTTCCACTATTGCGCGCCTCGACAGTTAGTGAGGATCTGTAACAGAGTCCATGACGTAGGGCGCATCATTGGGCAACAGTGCCGCGAACATTAACAGAGAAAGTGTGAGGGAATAAATGGATTTCGAACTTTCAAGCCGCCAGCGGGAATGGCTTGATCGCGTCTCTTCGTTCATGGAAGAGCAGGTGAGGCCCGCCGCGCCGGTCTATCGGCAACAGGAGGCAGAGGGCGAACGTTGGAAGGTCATTCCGATTGTCGAGGAGTTGAAGGCCAAGGCGAGGGCCCGGAGTCTCTGGAACATGTTCATGCCGCCGTCCCAGTATGAGGATGATGAATTCCACGGGGCCGGATTGAGCAACCTGGATTACGCGCTGCTCGCCGAACAGATGGGCCACATCGGCTGGGCCTCGGAAGTGTTCAACTGCTCGGCGCCGGACACCGGCAACATGGAGGTACTCATGCGCTACGCCTCGAAGGAGCACAAGCACAAGTGGCTGCGGCCGCTGATGAACGGCGACATCCGTTCCACCTTCCTGATGACGGAGCCTGCGGTTGCGTCGTCGGACGCGACCAACATCGAGACCTCGATCGTGCGGGACGGCGATGAATACGTCATCAACGGCCGTAAGTGGTGGTCTTCGGGCGTCGGCGATCCCCGTTGCGCGATCATGATTGTGATGGGTAAAACCGATCCGGCCGCGCCGAGGCATGCACAGCAGTCTCAGATCCTGGTCCCACGCGACGCCGAGGGCGTTACCGTCGAAAGGATGCTGCCGGTGTTCGGCTTCGACGACGCGCCTCATGGTCACGCCCAGGTGCTGCTGGACAATGTCCGCGTGCCCGCCGGCAACATGCTTCTTGGCGAGGGCCGCGGCTTCGAAATAGCACAGGCCCGCCTCGGCCCAGGCCGCATCCATCACTGCATGCGCACCATCGGCAAGGCCGAAGAGGCGCTTACAAAGATGGTCAAACGACTGTCCTCGCGGACAGCCTTCGGCAAGAAGATTGTGGAGTATTCGATCTGGGAGCAGCGTATCGCGGAAGCCCGAACCGACATCGAGATGACCCGGCTGCTGTGCCTCAAGGCCGCCGACATGATGGACAAGGTAGGCAACAAGACCGCGCAACTGGAGATCGCGATGATCAAGGTCGCCGCGCCGAAGATGGCGCTGAAGATCATCGATCAGGCGATCCAGGCCTACGGCGGCGCCGGCGTCTCCGACGATGCAGGTCTGGCCCGCGACTACGCCTCGATGCGCACCATGCGCCTCGCGGACGGTCCTGACGAGGTCCACAACCGCGCGATTGCGCGGCTCGAGCTCCGTAGGTATGCCGATGTACCCGCCAAGCGCTGATAATTCTGGCCTTGAGGAGGTGGCGACATGAGTAAAGCCACGAGCGTGGATGACGAATTTTCCGGTACCAAGACAGTCGAGGAGCGTCATCGGATCAACGAAGTCCGTCTCGAAGGCTGGTTGGAGACACACGTCGAGTCGTATCGGGGACCGCTGTCTGTCCTTCAGTTCAAGGGTGGACAGTCCAATCCGACATATCGGTTGAATACACCGGCAAAGTCCTATGTGATGCGGCGCAAGCCTTTTGGCAAGCTGCTTCCGTCGGCCCACGCTGTCGATCGCGAGTTCAGAGTGATCACGGCGCTGGGGAAACAAGGGTTCCCAGTGCCCGAAGCCTATTCGCTGTGCAGCGATGACGACGTGATTGGCTCGGCGTTCTACATCATGTCGATGGAAGACGGCCGAATCTTCTGGGAGCCATCAGTGCCGCAACCCTCGAAAGAAGAGCGCCGGGCCATCTTCACCGAAATGATCGAGACGCTAGCGAAGTTGCATATGTACGAACCTGACAAGATCGGACTCGGTGATTACGGAAAGCCTGGTAATTATTTCGCCCGGCAGGTCGACCGATGGAGCAAGCAGTATAAAGCTTCCGAGACCCAAACGATCCCGGAGATGGACCGGTTGATGGAATGGCTTCCGACCTCGGTACCGCAGCAGGATCGGGTATCTGTGGTGCACGGGGACTATCGCATCGACAACATCGTCTTCCGTGCCACGCTGCCGAAGGTCCAGGCGGTGCTGGACTGGGAACTGTCAACGCTGGGCGATCCGCTGGCCGATTTCACGTATCTTTTGATGCAGTGGACAAGGCCAGGGCTCGGCGGTCTTGATTTAAGAGCTCTCAATATCCCGACCACGGACGAGGCCGCAGAAATCTATTGCAGGGCAACCGGGCGCTCCAGCGTGCCGAACCTGAACTGGTACTACTCCTACAACCTGTTCCGCCTGGCCGGCATCCTGCAGGGCGTGGCCGGCCGCATCCGCGACGGTACCGCGTCATCGGCGAAGGCATTACAATCGGTCAAGCGAATTGTCCCAATGGCCGAGGCCTCCTGGGAATACGCCCGAAGGGCCGGTGCGCAGTGACAGCTACTGGCGCTCCGCCAAGGGCGCGCAGTGCGACCTGGTCTGCCTGCTCATCTACGCATTTCAAGATCGAATTGTCGCCATACTTAGCTGGGTGCACAAGGTTTTCTGGAATACTGAAACCCGCGACACGTCTCGGGCCCAGAACAGAAATCTCTCGCGCCGAACTATCGCAGCACCCTAGAGATCACGAACTTCTTCAGTGCCAACAAGCCTTGAAAACCAGAAGGGAACATTCGTGCTCTGTGCGCAGATCTCCAGTCTTCAAGGCCCATCGGGGATACGGGTCGTATCCATGGACGAGCCCGCCGCCGGGGAAGGCTCGGTGGTGGTAGACGTGCACGCGGCCGGTGTTGCATTTCCTGACGTGTTAATGAGCCGAGGCTTGTATCAGTACAAACCCGAGCTACCGTTCATTCCCGGCAGCGAAGTCGCAGGGGTCGTCCGCTCGGCGCCGAGCGAGTCCCCATTCCGACCCGGTGATCGCGTCGCAGGGCTTACCCAGGTAATCAATGGTATGGCGGAAGTCGCTGTACTTCCGGCTGAACGAGTTTTTCCGCTACCAGATTCCGTGTCAATGGCCGCCGGCGCTGGGCTTCTTTTCAATGATTTGACTGTGCATTTTGCCCTCACCCACCGCGGCCGCCTTGCAGCCGGAGAGAGCGTTCTCGTCCATGGCGCTGCCGGCGGAATCGGCACGTCGGCACTGAGGTTGGCTCCCCTTCTTGGAGCCACTCGAGTCATCGCCGTCGTGAGCTCGGAGGAAAAGGCAGCAACGGCGAGGGCCTCCGGAGCTGACGATGTAGTCCTGGTGGACCAGTGGCGTGCCGATGTTGCGGAACTAACCGGGGGACGTGGCGTTGATCTTGTAGTCGATCCAGTAGGTGGCGATCGATTCACAGACAGTCTCCGCTCACTCGCCCCAGATGGTCGCCTCCTGGTAATCGGGTTCAGCGGTGGCGCGATTCCCACCGTGCGGGTCAACCGACTATTATTGAACAACGTCGACGTCGTGGGTGTTGGCTGGGGTGCGTGGTGCAGGTCGCATCCCGGTTACCTGGCGCGACAATGGCAGGAGCTGGAGCCACTGTTTGCCTCGGGCCAACTGTCCGCGCCGGAGCCAACTATTTTCCGGCTTGAAAAGGCTGCCGAGGCCATCGAGTCGATTGACAACCGCTACGCTAGGGGCAAGGTCGTGGTCTCGATGTTGAAATGACCACGTCAAATGACTCAACGAATACTGAAGGCGTCGCCGGCCGCATCCGCGGTGATACCGCATCGTCGCCGAAGGCGCTGGAATCGGTCAGGCGGACCGTGCCATGGCCAGGGCCTCCTGGAGCAGCGAAGAAGGCAGGCGCGAAGATCTGACTGGCGGACTCTCGAGGGTCATTCATTTCGTTGGTGGGTAGCGACTACGACGGCGGTCTCGCGGCTTCAAACCAAGCTCACCAAGTCAGACTTACTACACGATTTACGGCTGGCCGGTCGAGCCCCGTTGGGTACTCTGCGTTTGTGGATGAACCGATGGCGGTAGATCTGTGGCTGGCGATCAGGCTCGTGGCAGGGCAGTTGCGACGGCGCTACTCCGCGCATAGCTCAGACGGGCCGACATATTCGGGGCTGGCGATGTTGTCGCACCTGCGACGCGAGGGGCCGGCCACCACCACCCAAACTGGCGGCGAGGGAAGGCGTTGCCGTCCCATCGATCTCGGCGCGGATGCGTGATCTCGAGAACCGCGGACTGATCACCCGGATGACCGACGAAGCAGATGCGCGGCGCACTATCGTGGCCATCACCGATCGCGGCTCCGACCTCCTCCGGAGGCGCGATCAGGACGCCCGAGAGCATCTCCTTGAAGCGCTGCGCACTGAGTTCAGTGAGCCCGAGCTTTCTCAATTCGCCGATGTCATCCCCTTGCTACGACGACTTGCCGATGCACTCTGACCTTGGGGTGACGCAGTTGCATAATCCCGCAGCCTCGGTAGTTAGGACAATCCGCGAGGATGAGTATTTGGACGACCCGAATATTGGGTTTGTGCTTGGGATTCCACTGGTCTGAGCCCACGAATAACACATAACGGTTAGCATGGGTTGGTTGCTAACTCTTGGTCGTACACCCGGCGAGTCGGCTTTTCATCATTCCATCCCGCATTGCGACACTCATGTAAAGCTACACGTTCAGCCGACCCCGGACCGCGCAATGGTCACCCGAGAGACCTGCGCCTGACAGGCAGCTCGCAGCGATGTCCGCATGGCATGCTGCGGAGGTAGCCGCGCCGAGGATCGGGAGCAGAAGTGAAGGTTCGCATTGGTATCGGGTTCGGCTCGTCCGACCTGTCGCTGGACGTGCTTCGCTCCGTGGTCGCCACCATGGCTGATGTGGGACTGGACTCGCTGTGGGTCTCGGAAGTGCTCACGGGCGCCGGCCCTGACCCGCTTATCGCGCTGGCCACCGCGGCCCAGCTCAACCCCAAGATCAAACTCGGCACCACCTTGCTGCTGCCCGGCCGCAACGAGATCCGCCTGGCTAAGTCGCTGGCCACGCTGGACGTGTTGTCCGAGGGCCGGCTCCTAGTGACATTCGTACCGGGACTCGCGCGAGGGCTGGAACGGGTCGCGGTCGGAGTGCCGGTGGCCGACCGCGCCGCGGCCATTGAGCGCACCATTCCCCGCCTACGTGCCTGGTGGAACGGCGAGGAAGTCGACGGCATCACCGTGTCACCTCGTCCGTTGCAGACCCTTGAACCGTGGCTCGGTGGGCTTGCTCCAGCTTCGCTGGAGCGGTGCGGGCGTCTCGCCGACGGCTGGCTCGGCGCAACCTGTACCCCAGACGAAGCGGCCGCGGCACGTGCCACGATCGAAGAAGCGGCGCACCTTGCTGGGCGCACTGTCGACCCCGAGCACTTCGGGTTAAGCATCGGTTACGCCCATCATCCACTGAACGATCGGTCGCTGGCCGCTTTCACCCGTCGGTTGAACGGGCGTGAGGTCGACCCTCAGCTGATCGTCCCAGTCGGCTATGCGGCGGTACGCGAGTTGCTCGAGGAGCACATCGCCGCGGGTTTGTCGAAGTTTGTGCTACGCCCGTCGTTCGAGCCGGACTCGTGGGACGAGGAACTGCGGGCCCTCGCTGCCGCTGTCGGCGACCTGCAGACGTAGTTCTCGACCCTCGGCGGGCGAGTATCAGTTCAGGTGGCCCGGTCTCGCGCTTAGTCGGCGTCGCTGATCGGTGCCTCCAGGTCTTGATGCAATCGCGACCACGCCGCGGAGGCTTCCCGCCGCACGTCTCGTGCGATCAACTACTACCCGATCGAACGACACGTAGCCGGTGATGCCCGGCACATCGAACATCCCAAGACGTCGGTGAGAGAACGCCGATGCGACCTGTTGCATTTCGCAAGCCGTGTCTAAGGCCGTTGATTGGCGGGACTAATCGACGACTATCAAGGGGGATGTTCCAGGAATACGACCCGTCCTCTGTATCCCGTCAAGTGGTCGAGCGCCGACCTGCCGGTCAGGCGCGAACGGCCTGTCAGCCGCAGGTGTGATCGACCACAGACCCTTGCAGTAGTACCTTGTTCTATGTCATCGTTTGAAGACATCAAACGTAGATATATTGCACCTAAGGGTTTCCGTGTTCACCAAGCCTCCGAAACACGCCTTCGTACCCGATCCGACGATCTCGAGCCTCCCCGCGCCTCACGGCCTCTCGCGCCGCGGTTGGCGGGACAGCGCGCTAGTCCCGGTGCTGATGTTCCTTGGCATGGTGGTCGCGGTGGTCAGCAGCCTGGGCGCCCCACTGATCCCATCGATCGCGGTCGACTACAACGTCAGTGTCAGCGGCGCGCAGTGGTCGCTGACCATCGCGCTACTGGTCGGAGCCGTGACAGCGCCCATCCTCGGCCGGCTGGGTGACGGGCCCCGTCGACGGCAGGTCATGCTCGGCACCCTCACCCTGGTCATGTTCGGCAGCGTGCTGGCGGCGCTGCCGTTGAGTTACGGATGGCTGCTCGTCGGTCGCGGCATGCAGGGCGTCGGCCTCGGCCTGATGCCGCGGGCCATGACCCTGGCCCGCGATCACCTTCCTGAGGCTCGTTCCCGCAGCACGGTGGCCATCCTGTCGATCACCGCCTCGGCCGGTGTCGGGCTCGGTTACCCCTTGACCGGGTTGTTCGCCGACCGCTGGGGTCTGCACGCGCCGTTCTGGTTCGGTGCCGCCATCAGCGGTATCGCCTTGCTGCTCGCTGCGGTTGTGTTGCCGGGCAGCAGTCACCTCAAGCGCCGACGCCTCGATGGTATTGGCGCCGTACTGCTCAGCCTCGGGCTGATTGCTCTACTGCTGTGCCTCAGCGAGGGCGAGATCTGGGGCTGGGCGTCGGTGGAGTTGCTGCTGGTCGCCCTGGCCGCCGTGACCGTGCTGTCCGCCTGGGTGTGGCACGAGCTTCGCACCACGTACCCGCTCGTCGACCTGCGGTTGATGCGTCACCGGGCCGTGCTGACCGCCAACGCCACCGGGCTGCTGGCCGGCCTCGCCACCTACCTGCTGATGCCGATGGTCACTCGGTACGTGCAAGCTCCGACATCGACGGGATACGGTCTCGGGGTCTCCGTCGTGGTCGCTGGACTGGTACTGCTGCCGTTCTCCATCGCAAGTGTCTCTGCGAGCCGACTGCTCCCGCTGGCGGCGCGCCACCTCGGCCGCCGGATGGTGCTCCCGCTGGGCTCGTTGTTCCTGGTGGCATCCTTGTTGATCTTCCTGTTCGCGAGGTCTGAACTTTGGGAGTCGTTCCTGGTGATGGGCGTTGCCGGACTGGGTACCGGACTGATCTTCGCCGCCATCCCCGGGTTGATCGTCCGATCGGTTCCGAGCAGCGAAACCGGTAGCGCCCTCGGGGTGAACCAGGTACTGCGGCAGATCGGATTCTCAATCGGCAGCGCACTGGGCGCCTCGATCCTGACCGGGCACACCATCGCGCCGGATCCGCTGCCCACCGACTCCGGCTACAGCGTGTCCGCCATCATCGGCATAGCGTTGTCCATTCTGACGGCGGCGCTCAGCTTTGTGCTGCTGAAGCGAGGCGCACTTGCGAATGCCGATGCGTCGCCACTTGATGACGAGCAGGAGCGAATACTGGTGGATGAGAGCGTCGACGGAGCGGCGAGCGGAATCATGCTGCTGGACACCGAGTCCGCCGATCTGGACGACCGCGATCCACGACCCGCACTCTCCCGCCCATGACCGCCGGTGAGGCGCCGACGCGACGCCGCGATGCCGTCAGAAGCCGACAGGCACTGCTCGAAGCGGCCCGAGTGCTTTTCGACGATCGCGGGTTCGACCGAACAACCACCCGCGACATCGGAGAACGGGCCGGGCTCGACCCCACCCTCATCGCCCGTTACTTCGGTAGCAAGGGCGCCCTATACCTAGAAATACTGCGGACGGACTTCGCCACCGAAGCGCCCAGCGAGATCCAGGACCTGCTCGAACCCGGTCGGATCACCGAACTGCTGGACCGGGTGATGCGGCGCGGCGCGGGCCCGATTCTCGACGCCGCCCTCCGGCGGCACCCGGACCCGGTGATCGACGCCGAGGCGCAGTCGATGTTCACCGAGCGGATCGTTGCCCCCCTCAATCAGCGACTGGCTGCGCCAATCGGCGACCAGGCCCACTCCGACCTGCGGGCCGAAATCATTGCCGCTGCATTCGTCGGAGTCGCGCTTGGTCGGCATAGCGGTGCATTCCCCACACTGGCTCGGACACCATCGGCTGAAGTAGCCAATCTGCTTTTGCGAGCATTGAATGAGCTTGCTGAGGACTAAACGCGGGGGAAGTGCAATCACTCACAGTCAATTGCGCTCTTGACGATTTCCGGAACTTCTTGCCAGCCTTGGATTCGCCATCGACGAGGATGTCGACACCCGTGCGGTAGCCCAGTGCCCCGCTGGCGCAGAAGGGGACGGCGACGATCGCCTCCGGTTTGCCGAATCGTTTGATGGCCACGACCTTCAGGAATTCGGAAGCTCCGTGATCCGTTTGGAGTTCGCCCATCGGGGTGCTGAAGCCTGGTGAAACGGACACGATGCGTGCGCCTCAGGCACCGACAGCCACGGCGAGTTTGCGCTTAGCGGGTGATCGTGTCCATGCTGCAGCGACGATGGCCGATGAGCCGGTCGGTGAAGAACGCCTGCACCAGCGGGGCCAGATTGCTATCACGCCGTGGAGTACGGCGGCGCTTCCCTGCAACCTGCGCGCTACTGCTCCGTCAATCCGCCGACCGCCCGTCGAGCAAGTGCCAGTAGAGCTACGCCGTCCACAGCTTGACCCGAGGACGACCGGTCCGGGTGCCTTCATCGCGCTCGTGTTCGTCGATCGCCTTCCAAGCGCGCAAGTCGTTAGGCACCCAGAAGGTCGGGGCCGGCCTTTGCGAGTTCAGCGTGCGGCTCGGTCAGGGCACCGGCGTGGAAGTCTTCGATGGGGCAGGCCACAGTCTGCTTTGCGTCATGCTTGTTCGTACCGATCACCCCGGACGGCCCGCGCTTGATCCATCCCGAGACGTAAAAGCCGGGCACGAGCTCGCCCCACGCTGGGTCAAAGACGCGGCCGTCTCGGTTCGGGATGATCGCCCGGGCCGGGTCGAACGGAACTGATCCGACCGGCTTGCCGCGGTAGCCGACCGAGCGGATCACCAGCCCGCAGTCGAGCTCGTCGAACTCATCGGTGGGCACCGCCCGGATGCCCGAAGCGTCGGCAATCAGAGCGTTGCGCACCAAACGCACCCCGCTCACCCTGTCATCGCCCCACAGTCGCTCCGGCGAGGCGCAGAAGCGGAACACGACGCGACGATCAATTTGAGCCTCGCACCCCACGAGGGCAGTGAGGCGGCTGACCTTCTGCGCCGCGTTGAAACTCAACGGGTCGGTGGGGTCTTCTTCAAATCGAAGCCTTCGGAGTCGACCGCGACATCGATGCCCGGGATGTCCAGCAGGCCCAGCAATTCCCCATTGGTGAACGCCGCCTCGGCCGGCCCGCGGCGCCCGACAACGACGACCTCTCGAATACGACTGGTCGACAACTGCTCCAGCGCATGATGTGCGAGGTCGGATTGAGCGAGCTGTGCCGGGGTGCTGAGCAACACGCGTGCGATGTCGACGGCAACGTTGCCGTTGCCGTCTACCACTGCACGTTCGGACGAGAAGTCGAAGTCGCGGTAGGCATAGTCGGGATGCCTGTTGTACCAGGCGACGAACTCCGTGGCCGAGTGGCTGCCTGGGAGCTCCGAACCTGGCACCCCCACTGCCCGGGCATCCATCGCTCCCACCGCGTAGATCACCGCGTGGTAGTGCTCGGCGAGCTGCTCGGGCGAGATTTCACGACCCACCTCGACGTTCAGCCACATCCGGAACCTCGGGTTGAGCGCCATTCGCTCGAAACCCGCCGTGACACCTTTCGTCGCGAGATGGTCGGGCGCGACGCCGAAGCGCACGAGACCCCATGGGGTTGTCAACCGCTCGAATATGTCAACGCGCGCGGACACGTCAGACCGGGAGAGCAACTCCTCGACCGCGTAGCAGCCGGCCGGTCCCGACCCGACGATCGCGATCCGGAGCTCGTTTGCCTGGTCGGTCAGCGGAGCCAGCAGGTCAAGTCCGCTCGGAGCTGACGCCGGCGGTTGCGGGTGGTGTTGGAAATACGCCGCGTTCAGTTCCGAAAACCACAGTTGGCCGGACCGCAAGCCGTAGTCACTGCTGATCGCGTCTACGGGGCAGACCTCAGTACAGGCGCCGCAGTCGATGCATGTAGCGGGGTCGATGTACAGCATCTCGGTCGTGGCTTTGGACAGTAGTCGGTATCGGAAAAACATGTCCCGCAGCTATCGACATCAGTGTCGAATACCCATACGATCCTGAGCCTAAAGGTTCGGGACCACCTCGAAGCTTCATACAGAGACAGGGAGCAACGATGCCCACCTTCACCCGTGCCGCGATCATCCGCACCGCGCCCGGCGACTTCGAGATCGTCGAGCTGGAACTCGAAGACCCGCGTCAGGGAGAGGTCCAGGTGAAGCTCGCGGCTTCCGGCCTGTGTCATTCCGATGACCACCTGCAGACCGGTGACATTCAATTGGGCCACTACCCGTTGTGCGGCGGCCACGAGGGCGCCGGGGTGATCAGTGCTGTCGGACCGCACACCCCTGGCTTCGAGGTCGGCGATCACGTGGTCTTCTCCTTCGTCCCGTCCTGCGGCCACTGCACGGCGTGCTCGCGTGGCGATTTCAACCTCTGCGACACCGGCGCCCTCGCGCTGATCGGCTCCCGGCCGAACGATCCGACTGACTTCCGCATGCATCTCGACGGTGAAGACGTCGGCCAGATGTGCGGCATCTCGACATTCTCCGAGTACACGACGGCGGCAATCGAATCGGTCGTCAAGATCTCCAAGGACATCCCCCTGAAGTCGGCTGCACTCGTCGGCTGCGGGGTACCGACCGGCTGGGGGTCCATGGTCAAAGCGGGCGGTGCGCAGCCTGGTGACACCGTGATCGTGGTCGGGGTCGGCGGCATCGGCATCAACGCCGTCCAAGGCGCGAAGCACGCGGGCGCCACCAACATCATCGCGGTCGATCCGATGCCGTTCAAACGCGAGATGGCCTTGGAGTTCGGCGCGACGCACACCTTCGAGACCATCGCTGAGGCGACCGATTACGCCCGGTCCGTGACCAACGGGCAGGGTGCCGATGTCTGCGTCCTCACGATCGGCGTTGTCAAGGGCGAACACGTCGCCGAGGGACTGGCATCGATTCGCAAGGCCGGCACCGTCGTGCTCACTGGGATCGGAGCGATGACTGATGTCGGCGCTCCGATCTCACTGTTCGAGATGACCATGCTGCAGAAGCGGGTGCAGGGGACAACCTTCGGCTCGATGAGCCCCCACTCCGACATCCCCCGCCTGCTGCGCATGTACCAGGCCGGCCAGCTGAAGCTCGACGAATTGATCACCAGGGAGTACAAGCTCGACGATCTCGCTGAGGGCTACCGGGACATGCACGCGGGCAAGAACATTCGCGGCATCATCGTCTTTGACTGAACTGCTTCGCGATGCCTGACTACTGACGCCTGAGTCGTGAACCCGGGTAAGGCCAGCGGTCGGTTTCTTCCTTCGTTCCTTCAATTGTTGACCAACAAATTCTTTAGGAGAGCCCAACGTGAGTCTCGCCAGCCGGATCAGTTCGCCCGTGCGCCATCCGGGAAGCTTCTTTGTCGGCGGTGCGTGGATCGCCCCGTCCAGTGACGCGATGTTCGACGTCCTCGACTCGAACAACGAGGAGCTCTTCTTCCGCGTCGCCGAGGCTCGCGAACCTGACATGAGCGCTGCCGTGGCAGCCGCCCGCGACGCGTTCGACAACGGCCCCTGGCCGCGGCTCACCCATGTGCAGCGAGCTGAATACCTACGAGCGCTGGCCGCCGAGTTACAGGCACGGTCTGACGTCCTGGCAGACATCTGGCCACGGGAGTCAGGCGTGCTCTTCTCGATGGCGAAGTACAGCGGTGCCGGCGCGGCTGCGGTCCTGAATTATTATGCCGACCTCGCCGCGGACTACCCGTGGGAGGAGCCGGCTCAGCCCACTTCGGGCGGTGAGTTCGGCCTCATCATCCGGGAGCCGGTCGGTGTCGTCGCGGCGATCGTCCCCTGGAACGCACCGCTCACCCTGGCGCTCTACAAGCTCAGCCCGGCGCTGCTGGCCGGTTGCACTGCGGTACTCAAGGCCTCGCCTGAGGCTCCCGGGTCCGCTTACGTCATCGCGGAGGCAGCCGAAGCGATCGGCTTGCCCCCCGGTGTCATCAACGTGCTGACCGCGGACCGCGAGGTGTCGGAGTTGCTGGTCCGTGACCACCGGGTCGACAAGATCGCTTTCACCGGTTCGACGGTCGCCGGCCGCCGGATCGCCTCGATCATGGGTGAGCGCATCGGCCGCTACACGTTGGAACTCGGCGGCAAGTCGGCGGCCGTCATCCTCGATGACGCAGATCTCACCTCGGCGGCGGCCACGATCGCAGCGACCGAATGTCTCCTTTCCGGACAGGTCTGTTCATCGTTGACTCGCCTGATCGTGAGCCGGAAGCGCCACGACGAGTTCGTCGATGCCTTGGCCGGTGTATTCGCCGGGAAGATTGTGGGGGACGCGTTCGACGGTTCCACCCAGATGGGTCCGCTCGCGATGTCCCGCCAGCGGGACAGGGTGGAGGGCTACATCGCGAAGGGCATCGACGAAGGTGCCAAGCTGATCACCGGAGGTGGACGACCGAAGGACCTGGACCGCGGCTACTTTATCGAGCCCACCGTCTTCGCTGACGTCGACAACACTTCGACGATCGCCCGGGAGGAAATCTTCGGTCCGGTGCTCACCGTCATCCCGGCAGCCGACGAGAGCGATGCCGTCCGCATCGCGAACGACTCGATCTACGGTTTGAACGCCTCTGTGTTCACGGAAGATCCCAATCGCGCACGGGAGGTCGCCGGGCAACTTCGCTCGGGCACCGTAGGCCACAACGCGTCGCGGAGCGACTTTGGAATCGCGTTCGGCGGGTTCAAGCAGTCCGGCATCGGACGTGAAGGTGGCCGCGAGGGTTTGCTGCCGTACCTCGAGACCAAGACAGTGATCCTGAACGGCACCCCCGACGCCTACTTGTCATAGCCGTTGTGGTCACAAGCCATACAGCAACGGGGTTGAGCACTTCATTCAGGGAACGGAAGGCAGCCTCGTTTGCGCTCCTCGTACTGACGCACGTCCGAACGCGTCCAGAACACCCTCCGACCCGGTTCGGTTCGACGCCGTGACGATCTGGCCCCGGAAGTCCTCGTCGCGGGACCCGAGCCACCCGGCCAGCACGGTCCCGGAGCGGCCCTGAACGACGTCCAGCAGACGAGCGGGCAGGCCCGGGGTGAGGTTCGACGATGCCGGTCGAATACAGCGTCGGGTGGGTGCGGCAGGCCCGCAGGAAAGCGGTCTCGTCGACCCCGACCGCGGTCACCCCTTCGAGCCGTTTCGGGCCGTCTACCAGCGGGTTTCCGCGTTCGTCGACCTGCCGCATGACGTGTGCCACCCGACGCCGAGCTCGGCGGCGACCGGGGCGACCGCCCGGTCGTGCCGGCCGACCTGCTCGAAGCCCCATTGCCTGGTACGGTCCGTGAGGACCGCCCGGGACGCGATCGCCGGGTTCTGCTCGGTCCATGTCTTGTTGGGGCACAACGCGTATCGGCATTCGAAGATCCGTTTCCGCCATCGGATCACTACCGGTACCCCCGCCGCGGGGAGGTCCCGCACCGTCACCGTGCGGCGGTCTTTGACCCGGGCCACCGCACCACACTCGTCGCAGCCCTCCAGGTCTCTCGGCGTCTGGATGCCGACATGCCATTCGCCATCGACCATCTCGGTCCACAGGACGTCGAATCCGGGCATGCCGAACAGGGCTGTAGGGTTCTGGGTCACCTGGGGCTCCTTGCATCGTGATCACTTGGCGGTGAACACGAATCGTGAGGGCCCCAGGCCCCACCTCAGCTCAACTCAGCCCCGGCGTGTCGCCCAGGACCCCAACCCCAAGACCCAGCTTGGTGGCGAAGAGCCGGCATAGCCCGGCTCGTCCGGACGCGGATGAATGCAATCGACGGGACAGACAGGTACGCACGCAGCGTCGTTGCAGCAATGCTGCAGGATGACATATGCCATGAGTTTCCTCGTTTCTCGAAAGGTGGCCGTCGTCAGCAACGGCTTCGGACATGTCCCGCCCGCGGCGTTGTATGGCTCTTCATGTGGGAATTTGTGGTGGAGGGGCTTTCCTCATTCATGTCAATGTCGCGCCGCCGTCGACCGCGTGTACCACGCCGGTCACGAAGGACGATTCCTCGGAGAGCAGTCAGACGATGGTGTTGGCCACCTCGGCGACCTCTCCAAGCCTGCCGCTGCGCTGTCTGCTCTTCAGTCTGGCTCGGGTATCTTCCGGCAGGCTCTGGACGAGTGGGGTCTGAATGACCCCGGGCGCCACTGCATTCACGCGGATGTTGTCCTTCACGAACTCCAGCGCCGCTTGACGGGTGAGCCCGATGACGGCATGTTTTGCCATCGAATAGGCAGGTTGGCCGACGGCCGGCCGCAGTCCGGCTATCGAGGACACGTTGACGATGGCGCCACCGCCGTGGGCCAGAAAATGGTTCGCCTCCGCCCTCAGGCACGGCCACGACCCCTCTATGCCGGTACAGGGAAGGTGCGCAGTGCAGACTCGACTCACTGAGGCCTCCGTCTGGCCACGCTGGAGTGGTTTTCAGGCGGGGTCCTGGCTGGCTGGGTCAGCCGACCAGCGGTATGTCGTGGGTCGAGGCCCCGATTGTTGGCGGCAACTTCGCCCAAGTGTCCACAATTTGCGCCTCGCACGCGCTTGATACTGGTGATCGTGTTGTCATGACTCCTGGGAGGGCAAAGTTGTCCGGTTACCGCGACGCGGATTATCTCCGTGCCGAATGCCTACCCCTTCTTGTCTCACTGGCTCGGAATTCCTATTCGTTAAACAAGGACGGAAGTGACCCAGATGACCGCTACCTCTAGGAAACGCTTTCTCGACGTGGATGAAGCCGCCGAATACCTGGAGACGACAAGACGAAACATCTACCGCCTGACTGAGCAGAATAGGATTGCCCACCATAGGATCGCGCGTCGTCTTCAATTTACCGTCAGTGATCTTGAGAAGTACATTCAGAGCCAACGAGTCGAGGCTCGAAGCCCGGATCTGTAGTAGTACAGCTCTTCTGTCCGACCTGACATTAGAGCGCGAGATTGGGCTTTGGCCGAACGGTCCGCCGTGAGATTTCGGACTGGCTTAACGCCTAGTTTGCGAATTCCCGAACCTCGGCAACTTGTTCTCCTTACTTCGTCACCTGTCACTGCCTTTATTGATGAGGACGACGAATGGAGCTATTCGACGGGGTGCAGGCGCGGCCTCGGCAACCCAACGCCTCCTGGGGCGTCGGTTTCCCCGTCCGCCGGATCCTCATCGGTTTGCGGCGCGGAGGGTAAAGGCTGACTCGGTCGGACTGCCGTGGCGCGCTCACAGCGCGCAGCCGAGCGAGTCTGCACCGTCGGCGGAGCAGCAAACGCAAGACCAGGCATAGCATTTCAGGTGGCCCGGCGTCCTCGCCGGCATGACTTAGTTTCGGAGTTGTGATTCGCATGGTTTGCATCGCCGGACTCGATCCGTAGCCTGACGTCATGGTCCGTCGATCCTTTGGAACTGTGCGGCGCCTGCAGTCCGGCAGGTGGCAAAGTCGCTACAAAGACCTTCAAGGAAGGCAGCAGGTAGCGCCGTCGACATTTGCAACGAAGTCGGACGCTTCCCGCTGGTTGTCGAAGCTGCAAGCCGATATGGACCGCGGAGACTACTTCGACCCCAAGGCCGGAGCGGTTCGCTTCCAGTCCTACGCAGAAGAGTGGGTCGCCGGCAGGTTGGTCAGGGGTCGCCCTCTGGCTCCACGCACTGCTGAGTTGTACCGGGGTGAGTTGAGGCTGCATCTCAACCCGACGTTCGGCGGGATTCAGCTGCGATTCATTGATCAAGCCGCAGTGCGTGCCTGGCACTCAGAGATTGTCAGGAATGGGCCCGGCGCCTCAACGGTGGCGAAATGTTATCGGCTCTTGCGAGCGATCTTGCAGACGGCGGTTGACGACGGCCTGATCGCGCGTAACCCCTGCTCGATCCGAGGAGCCGGGCAGTCACATCAAGACGAGCGCCCTCTCCTCTCGGCCGACCAACTCGACGAATTGGTCCGGGCTGTGCCGGAGAGATGGCGAGCCCTCCTCCTGCTTGCCGCTTGGTGCGGGCTTCGGTTCGGCGAGATTGCGGCACTGCGTAAGCATCGACTGGACCTCGACGCCGGGACAGTGCTCGTCACCGAGGCCGCGAACAATCTGCAGAACGGGACGCGCATCACGGGTCCACCCAAGACCGAGGCCGGTCGCCGAACGGTGGCGATTCCTCCACATGTCATACCTGAGCTCGAGCACCACATGGAGCGCTTCAGTGCCGACGGACCGACCGGCCTCGTGTTCGTCGGATCGAAGGGCGCGCCCATCAACGGAAGCAGGTTCCACGCAAGCGTATGGAAGCCCGCCAAGGAATCTGTGACGGGTCTCCCGGAGCGACTCGTTCTGCACGACCTACGGGCCTGGTCCGCCACGAAGGCGGCCCAGCATGGCGCGACGGTGAAGGAACTGCAGGCGCGGCTCGGCCACACGACGCCGACGATGGCCCTGAAGTATCAGCGAGCAGAGGCCATCAGGGACCACGCTCTGGCAGCAAAAATGAGCGAAGGTTTCGAACGGAGTGGCACGTAGAAGGATGGAATGGTGTTCGAACCGTTCGAATACTCCTCTCCACCTGCATAGATACTACCGAAAATCCTCCGTCTTCCAAACTGATGATGCGAGTTCGATTCTCGTCGCCCGCTCCAGCATTTCCGGCGCAGCAGGCATCTGCGGAATCGCCTGGTGCGGTGGCTCGTGCCTGGTCGACACGACTTACCTTGCCGCGCGCAGGGATTCTTCGACGCCAGATGGATGGTCATCCTCGAAACCCCCTGGCGGCAAACGATGTGGGTCGCGGAGTTACGTTTGCGATCCCTTCTGACGTCCTTGCTCAGTCTCGCTCTACATCTGTTGACTTAATCCGGGGTTCGATCTAGCCTTGCTCTACACCCGTTGAGCGAGCAAGCTCGACGGGAAGGCTTTCCACCAGAAGGAGTGCCATGACCGTTCAGGCCGCACACCCGTCGATGGCGTTGCTCGTGTCGGGTTCGTCAGCCACGCAAGCCCACATTCCCACGGGACACATTCCGACGGGCCACATTCCGACGGAAGTTGAACCGGGTCGCGATCTGGCCTCGCAGCCCAGAGGGAATGGCCGCCTGTGGTTTGACTCTATTTTCATCGTCGGCCAGATCTCGGCAGCTGACCACGACTTTGCCTACCTGGTGCACGTGTTGCACCAGCCGGAGACAGACGCCCGTCGCCAGGTGATCACGGTGACCGATACCACCACAGGATGGTTCAAACAACACACGGTCATGCTGTCGGAACACGACCTTCATTGGGATCGGGGGGCGCTGGACCTACGAACCCCCGACCTCACCTGGACCGGCGATCTCGACCATCAGGTCATCACCGCGAATACCCCCTGGGGGTCGTTGCACCTCGAACTCGAGCCGGTGGGCCCAGTTCTCTACTACGGCGGGCTCGGCACCTTCAAGCTCCTGGGAGCGCAGCAGTACCAGTACGCGCTGCCGCAGATGCTGACGACGGGCACCCTCACGGTGGAAGGACGTTCGTGGGAGGTCAGGGGCAACAGCTGGCTCGACCGTCAGTGGGGTGCGCAGCCGGATCTGCAGATCAACCGGTGGAGCTGGATGAACCTGGCCATGCCCAATGGCGAGAAACTCGCACTGTGGGATGCCCGATCGGCTGATGGCGCTGGGCCCGAGGAATCCTGGGCAACTGTGCTGCGTCCGGACGGAACTCACGAGCTGGTGACGGTGACCCCTCTTGCCCAGACCGCTGGTCGGTTCTGGCGCAGCCAGACGGGCAGGGCCGTTTACCCCACACAGTGGACAGTCTCCATTCCTAGCCGGGACGCCACCCTCACGGTCACCTCGTCCGTCCTCGGGCAAGAGGTACCTGGACTCGGGCCCACCAGCGCCTACGAAGGCACCGCCACCGTCTCGGGGACATATGCCGGTGAGGATGTCCGAGGCCTCACCTACGTCGAGCAGCTCGGGAATTGGGCTGGTTGAGGACATGACGGCAAGTGCAGACGAGCCGGCGACTCCGGGCACTCGCGCCCAACGACGCGAACGCACGAGGGCCGCCATCCTTCAGGCCGCGCAGCAGATTTTCGCCGACAACGGCTACCAGAAAGCAACAATCCGCGCAGTCGCCGAACGTGCCGGCTGCGATCCCGCCCTGGTCATGCAGCACTTCGGCAGCAAGAACGCACTGTTCCGGGCCGCCACTTTCCTTGATGTCGACGTCAAGCATGCGTTCGCCGGACCGGAGCACTCCCGCGCCGAACGAGTGCTGCGGCACACCTTCGAAAGTCTGGATCAGCACCCGGCGAGCATTGCCTCCACGCTGAGGTCGATGCTCACCCACGACGAGATCGCCGACGAGGCCGTCACGTTGTTCAGTGCTCTTGGGGAACCGGAGCAGGAGGCTGATCTACGCAGCCAGCTGCTGATGGCGCTCACGCTGGGGACTGCGATCACCAGGTACGTCCTCAAGGCGTCCGCTGTACAGCAGGCATCCGTCGACGAATTGCTGGTTCACCTGATCCCGGCCGCAGAAGCGTTGTATGCCACCGAAGATTCGAGCAAGAAGCTGACGTGATCAGTTCAGGCTCTGGCGCACCTGATCGTGGCGCCAGGGTCCTGGACCGCGTCCGGCTCGCGCCAGTGAGCTCGGAGGCACCGGCCCACCGGGGTGTCGTCCGGAGGTCTGCCACCCTGGCTGCATGACGTCGACCGGTCCCGACCCGATAGCGCCCGACCAGAACCCCGAGGCCTCGCGACTGGCCGACGCCGGCACCGACGCCGACGCCGGCACCGCGGCCTGGCGGGAGTGGGGGCCCTACCTCGCGGAGCGGGCCTGGGGCACGGTACGGGAGGACTACAGCGCGGACGGGGATGCCTGGTCGTTCTTCCCGCACGACCACGCCCGGTCACGGGTGTACCGATGGAACGAGGACGGAATGGCCGGGTTCTGCGACCTCGCCCAGACCTGGTGTTTGTCGTTGGCCCTGTGGAACGGTGTCGACCCGATCCTGAAGGAGCGCATGTTCGGGCTCACCGGGCCGCAGGGCAATCACGGTGAGGACGTCAAAGAATATTGGTGGTACCTGGATGGAACGCCCACCCATTCCTTTCAGCACTGGCGGTACCACTACCCGCAGCGTGAATTCCCGTACGAAGAGCTGATCGAGCGGAACGCACGACGAGACCGGTCAGAGCCGGAATACGAACTCGTCGACACCGGAATTTTCGCCGACAACCGTTATTGGGTGGTCGATGTCGAATACGCCAAGGCCGGACCGCGGGATCTGCTGATGCAGATCACGGTGCTCAACGCCGGCCCCGACGAGGCGAGCATCGATGTTCTGCCGACATTGTGGTTCCGCAACACCTGGTCCTGGGGTTACCCGGATCACCCCAAGCCCACCCTGCGGGCAAACGGCGCCCGCATCGTCGGCAGCCATTCCCGGTCCGGGCCGTTGCTGCTGGCCGGTGACGGTGAGCCCGCAGTGCTGTTCTGCGACAACGAGACCAATACCGAACGACTTTTCGGCGAGCCGAACCGGTCCCCGTTTCCCAAGGACGGCATCAACGACCACCTGATGCGCGGCGCTGAGACGGTGAACCCAGCCCAGCAGGGCACCAAAGCGGCGCTGCACTACCGGTTGACGGTGCCGGCCGGCGGGTCCGCCGTGTGCAAGGTCCGTCTGGTCGGGGCCGGTCACCCTTCGGTCACCACCGACCCCACCGACCCCGCCGACCCCGCCGGCATCACTGATATCACCGAGATCCCCGGCGCGGCCATTGATTTCGACGCCGAATACCAGCAAATACTCAGCTCGCGGAAGGCGGAGGCGAACACGTTCTACGCCGGCGTAATACCCGCCGATCGTGGCCCGGAGGAGAAAGCCGTTGCCCGGCAGGCGTTTGCCGGTCTGCTGTGGAGCAAGCAGTTCTACCACTACGACATCCGGCGCTGGCTCGCCGGTGATCCCGGCCAACCCGCTCCCCCGCCGGGCCGGGGCAGCGTCCGCAACGGAAGCTGGCCGCACCTGAACA
The DNA here is from genome assembly GCA_965247715.1 of Nakamurella sp. GTDB lineage: Bacteria > Actinomycetota > Actinomycetes > Mycobacteriales > Nakamurellaceae > Nakamurella. The sequence continues at coordinate 500,262 of CBDFHS010000014.1, forward strand.
ATCACGACGTTCTGTTGATGCCGGACCCGTGGGAGTACCCCTGGTTCGCGGCGTGGGACCTGGCGTTCCACTGCGTCACGCTTGCGCACCTGGACCCCGAGTTCGCCAAGAGTCAATTGATCCTGCTGCTGCGGGAGTGGTACCTGCACCCGAACGGGCAGATTCCGGCCTACGAGTGGGATTTCTCCGACGTCAATCCCCCGGTGCACGCCTGGGCGGCGCTGCGGGTCTTCGCGATGGACGGCAGCACCGATTTCACTTTCCTGGCAAGGATTTTCCACAAGCTGCTGATGAACTTCACCTGGTGGGTGGACAACAAGGACCATGGCGGCGACAACCTGTTCGAGGGCGGCTTCATGGGCCTGGACAACATCGCACCGCTCGATCGGTCGACGCTACCGGCGTCGGTCGGCCTGCTGGAACAGGCGGATGCCACCGGGTGGATGGCGATGTACGCCCAGTCCCTGCTGGACATGGCGCTGATCCTGGCTGACCATGACCGGGCCTACGAAGATGTCGCCACCAAGTTCTTCGAACACTTCCTGGTGATCGCCGGTGCGGCGAACACCACGGGAATGTGGGACGAGCAGGACGGCTTCTTCTACGACGTGCTGCACCGCCCCGACGGCTCCCGCCTGCCGATCCGGGTCACCTCGCTGGTGGGAGTGGTGCCGATCAGCGCAGCCCTGGCGTACGAGGATTTCGACCTGGCCCCGCTGACCGATTTTCGGGCGCGGGCCGCCTGGTTCCTGGCCAATCACCCCGAATACCAATCACTGTTTCACGAACGCGAGACTGACGGCGTCACCCACCGCCTGCTGGCGCTGGTGCCCCCGGAGCGGTTGAGAAGAATGCTGGGGTCCGTTTTCCACCCCGACGGCCTGCTCTCCGACTACGGCATCAGGTCGCTGGCCGCCTGGCATCGCGAGCGCCCGTTCAGCATCGGCGTCGGCGGCGCGGCCAACGGCTCAGGACAGGACAACGGCTTTCTCGGTCCGGTCGCGTCAGTGGATTACGAACCGGCTGAATCGACCACCAGCCTGTTTGGGGGGAACTCCAATTGGCGTGGCCCGATCTGGTTGCCCTTGAACGTGATGTTGATCGACGCCCTGCACAATTACGACCGGCTGGCTCCCGGCGAGTTCTCCGTGGAATATCCCACCGGATCCGGCGAGCGGCACACCCTCCCGGAGGCCGCGGCTGACATTTCCCGGCGGCTGGTGTCGATCTTCCTGCCCGGTCCCGACGGTCGCCGGCCGGTGCACGGGTGGTACGACCTGCTCGCCACCGATCCTCGATGGCGGGACAACCTTTCATTCCACGAGTACTTCAACGGCGACACCGGAATGGGCCTCGGCGCCGCCCATCAGACCGGCTGGACCGCCCTGGTCGCACACCTGATCATCACCACCCCGCCGCCGCCCGCTCACCGTTGACAGGTCAGACGCCACCGGCGCCCGCCCCGGCCTCGGGCTGAATTCGTCCATGGCCAGGCGCAGGCGCCGGGGTTACCATTTATCTCGGGGTTTCACCATCGGTCGCCCCGGCCCTGTCCCTTTCAGACCAGGGCGACCGAGGCCCCCCGCTCACTCCCCTGCCGGCGGTTTTGACGGTTCCGGACGCCGGGGGGTGAGGGGCTTATCCCTCTACCGGCGATCAATCCACCGGGGGCTGGCTGTCTCGTTACTCCGTCTTGGACGGCCGGGAGAAGACGAACGCCATCACGTACGACTTCGTGGTGCCGTTGTCGATCTCCGCGGGGAGGTTACCCAGCTGCGCAC
>CBDFHS010000015.1:0-1204978 GCA_965247715.1 Nakamurella sp.
ACTTGGAGGCATTGCGACTTCGTGACTCTCTAGTCAGGCGATCGTTCGGCGACAACTTTTGGAGATTTTTCAAAATAGATGTGACTTTTCACTCTTATCTGGAAAACTTCTCCCTTTGTAGGGGAGACGCTTTGAATTTCCTCCCTTTCCTGATCGGGAAGGGGGCGTCGTGTGTAGGTTTCATGTTAGTTTTTCCACGTGACGTGAAAAGAAAAGTCAGATCTATAGATGTGAAAGTTCTATAAGAATCCTAAATCATTTGTGAAAAATCTTAAGTAGTGTAGGGTGGGCATTGCCCACCATATCCAAGTTTTGGTGGGCAATGCCCACCAAAACTTGGATTTCAAAAATCAAATAGGAATCCTATAGTCGGCTTATGCCAACTTCAGATGTTAAGTAGGTGGACAAAAATATTTACTGTCATTGCGAACGAAGTGAAGCAATCCCAAAATGTTGCGATTGCTTCATTCCGCTTCGCTTCATTCGCAATGACCCTGTGTAATTAATTCTGTCCAACTACTTAGCTTATATTAGCCTAGGAATTTATGATATTTTTGGCTAATTAATATAGGGTGAAACCCTACACCCACAGTTAAGCGTTCCTACGAAGAGCGTGGGAACGCTTAACTGTGCGGGGCAGCGCATGAAAAGTTACCAGAGGCTCTGCCTCTGTGAATGCATTCCCAGGCTGGAGCCTGGGAACGAGGGATGGGGGGGTGTGACCCTTTAGGAATTGACCAACAAGATCATTTATTCCTAGGGGATGGGTTGTGATTGCTACTTGACACTTGCTTTGGCGCCAGCAGCTTCGAGCTGCTTCTTGGCATCTTCAGCAGCATCCTTGGCAATGGCTTCTTTAACTGCCTTTGGTGCAGCTTCCACCAAGTCTTTCGCTTCCTTAAGACCCAAACCGGTCAATTCGCGCACTACCTTAAGAATGGCAATCTTCTTATCAGCAGGCACTTCTTCCAGAAGCACGTTAAACTCGGTTTGCTCTTCTACTGGTTCAGCTGCGGCAGGTGCGCCAGCACCAGGAACAGCAAGACCAGGCATCATCATCATGCCACCACCGGAAGCGGAAGCATCAACTCCGAAAGCCTCTTCTATTTGCTTAACCAATTCAGAAGCTTCTAGCAAGGTCAGGGCTTTCAACTGTTCCAAAATTTCTTCAGTTTTTACAGACATGGATATACTCCTGTGAATTATGAATGTTGATGGTTGATAGTTGATAGTTGATAGTTGGTAGTTGATAGTTGGTAGTTGTTAGTTGTTAGTTGTTAATAGAAGAATTAACAACTAACAACTAACAATCAACAACTAACAATTAACAATCAAAAATTATGCAGCTTCAGAGTCTTCCTTCTCGGATACAGCTTTGATAGCGCGTACCAGAGAACCAGGTACCTCTTTGATGCCCACAGCCAGTTTTGTTGGCAGGGCATTGAGTCCCACCGCCAGCTTGGTAGGAATTGCCTTGATCCCTCCAGCCAAGCGAGCCATGAGTTCTTCTTTTGAAGGCAATTCAGTCAGTGCCTTGACATCGTCTTCAGTCAAAGCCTGTCCGTCAAATACAGCGCCGCGAAGTTCTGTTTTTTTGGTGGCTTTTTGGAAGTCTTGGTAGGTCTTAATTGCAGCCTTCATATCTTCCTGCACAAGCAGGAAGACAGAACTCCCTTTCAGGAACTCCGTCATTGGCTGCCACCTGCTATCGCCATCAACGGCGATTCCCATCAGCGTGTTCTTAGCTTTTTTGCAAACGGTACCAGTTGGACGCATCCGTCTTCGCAAATCGCTAATTTCAGCAACGGTCAACCCCTGATAGTCAATGACAAGGGCTAGTTGAGACTGACTCAAAATTTCTTTGAGTTCAGCGACGATCTCTTTCTTTTGTTCTAACGTTTTACTCATCTTGCTTTCACCTCCTTTTTGTTAGTTGTTAGTTGTTAGTTGTTAGTTGTTAGTTGTTGGTTGTTAGTTGCTAATTGCTAATTGCTAATTGTTCATTGCTAATTGTTAAAAGCCGGTCTTCCATTAGCCATTAGCCACTAGCCAGTCTTCCATTAGCCACTAACAACTAACCACTAACCACTAACTACTAACCACTAACAACTAACCACTAACCACTAACTACTAACCACTAACAACTAACCACTAACCACTAACTACTAACCACTAACTACTAACCACTAACTACTAACAACAAAAACAATAAACCCCAGCCGAGACAGCCAGGGTTTAGTGGTAATACTCCCAATGCATAGTAATTTAACCACGAAAGAGTGGAAATTTAGGCAAACTGGGCGTAAACCTCGGCAGGATATTAAGTCATTGACACCTGCTGTCTCCGGCTGTTGCTTATTTAATTTTGCTAATTGCTAATTGCTAAGAACAATTAGCCATGAACAATTAGCAATTAGCTATTTATGCTGCTTCATTTTGTTTCAAATCGCGTAAGGCGTTGACATCAACTCTAATTGATGGTCCCATAGTAGCAGACACGTAGATTGAACGCCAGTAACGACCTTTGGCTCCTGAAGGACGGTTACGGTCAATTGTTTCTTGCAACGCCTTCAAATTGACGAGTAAATCTTCAGGCGAGAACAATGTCTTACCAAACATAACATGGACAATGCCAGTACGATCTGCTCGGAATTCTAATTTACCTGCTTTGAATTCTGCGATCGCACCTGCTAAGTCAAATGTCACTGTTCCACCTTTTGGTGATGGCATCAAGCCACGAGGACCTAGCAACTTACCAAGCTTCGCCACCTGTGGCATGACATCTGGCGTGGCGATCAGCTTGTCAAAGTCCATCATACCTTTTTGAATTTCGTCAATTAGCTCTTCTGAGCCAACGAGATCCGCACCAGCATTGTTTGCTTCTGTTACCTTTTCCCCTCTGGCAATGACTGCTACACGAACTATTTGTCCTGTACCTTTAGGCAGTACTACCGTTGTCCGCAGCTGTTGGTCTGTATACTTAGGGTCAATTCCTAAGCGGATATGCGCTTCAGCTGCTTCGGTAAACTTTGCTGTTGCGGTTTCCTTTAGCAGGGCTAATGCGTCTAGAGGTTGATAGTCTCTGTCTTACGTAATTCCCGCCCTGGCTCGCCACGTAATTCCCCATGGGGACGGCGGTGTGCCGTCGTCTGTTGGGTCCTGCTCGCGGGTCACGCTGATCTCCGGCCGCTTGGTGGCCCGGATGGGAGCGGTGATGGGTAAGAGGAGTTTCGACGTGGTGGATCTGACCGAGTTGTTCGTGCACTGGGGGGTGGGGTTTCCGTGCGGCGGGTCGTGCAGCGCCGATCGGGCCGTACAGCGCGGACCGAGGTGCGACGAACGGGCCACGACGCACCGAACGGGGCGGGCCAGCCGGACGTCCCGGCCGGGACTAGGGAAAGATCGGGGAATGAAGCCCGCCCCGTTCGCCTGGCACGGGCCGCGGTCCGTCGCCGAGACGGTGGACCTGCTCGCCGGTTATGGCGACAGCGCCAAGGTGCTGGCCGGCGGCCAGTCGCTGGTCCCGGTGCTTGCCATGCGGCTCGCGTCACCAGCGCACCTGGTGGACATCAACCGGGTGGCCGAGCTCGACGGCATCGTCGTCGATGACGCGGGGGTGACGGTTGGCGCCACAGTGCGGCATTCTGCGCTGGAGCACGACACTCTGGCTACGGTGGCGCAACCGCTGCTGGCGCAGGCCCTTGGCCTGGTGGCGCACCCCACTATCCGGAACCGGGGGACCACGGTCGGCTCGCTCACCCACGCTGACCCGGCCGGTGAGATGACTGCAGTGCTGGCGCTCTGCGGCGGCAGCGTCACCGCCACCTCTGCCGCCGGGCAGCGGGTCATCACCGCGGCCGACTTCTTCATCGGCCCCCTGGAATCGGCGCTGCGCCCCGACGAGCTGGCGGTCAGCGCGTTCTTCCCCGCGCTGCCCGCGGGCGCCGGGTCGGCATTCGTCGAGATCGCCCGCCGGGACGGCGATTACGCGCTCTGCGGGGTGGCGGCCATCGCCGTGACAGATGGCGCCGGCGCCGTGAGGTCGCTGCGCTGCGGGTACCTCTCGGTCGCCGACACCCCACTCGTGCTGGACCTGACGGATGCCTGGAACGCCGGTCCCGACCACGCGGCCGAGCAGGCCCGGAATGCGGTCGAACCGCCCGCCGATCTGCATGCCAGCAGTGACTACCGCCGTCACCTCACCGGGGTGCTGACGACAAGGGTTGCTCGACAGGCGATCCAGGGGTCCGGGCGGGGGGACCGGGCGACATGACCGGAGATGCCGGAACGGAAGAGCCGCACCAGGTTGCGCTGACCGTCAACGGTCGGCACCGCAGCGCGCCGGTGGTCGACCGGCGCACCCTGTCGGACTTCCTGCGTCACGACCTCGGGCTGACCGGCACCCACGTCGGCTGCGAACACGGGGTCTGCGGAGCCTGCACCGTGCTGCTGGACGGCGAACCGGTCAGGTCCTGTCTTATCCTCGCGAGAAGCGTTGATGGCCAACAGGTCACCACGGTCGAGGGCCTGAGCTCCGCCACCGGTGCCAACCCCGACGGTGGCCAGGATTCCGCAGTGTTGTCTCCAGTACAGCAGGCCTTCGGTGAATGCCATGCACTGCAATGCGGCTTCTGCACACCGGGTTTCCTGACCACCGTCACCGCCGGGCTCCGGGACAACCCCGATCCCACCCGGGCCGAGGCTGTCGCGATGATTGCCGGAAACCTGTGCCGGTGCACCGGGTATCAGACCATCGTTGACGCCGTGCTGCGGGCCGCCGAGCTCAACAGGGAGCCGTCCTGATGGCCGGCCGGTATGTCGGTCAGCCCATCCGCCGGGTCGAGGACCGCCGGCTGGTCACCGGCAAGGGTCGTTACACCGACGACATCGGTTCCGCCGCAGAGACTGTGGAATGCGCGTTCGTCCGGTCACCGCATGCCCATGCCCGGATCGCCGACATCGACGTGACCGGTGCCTTGGACATCGAGGGTGTGCTCGCCATCTACACCTACGAGGATCTGGACGGACCGGCCGCCGAACCGCTGCCGGTGCTGATCCCGCACCCTGCGCTGCACGCCCCGCGCACGGGGTACGTGCTGGCCAGGGAGACGGTGCAGCATGTCGGCGAGCCGGTCGCCATGGTGGTGGCCACCGATCGGTACATCGCCGAGGATGCGGTGGCCAGGATCGTCGTCGACTACCAGGTGCTTCCTGCGGTGGTCGGTATCCCCGCCGCCCGATCCGCGACAACCGTTGTTCACGAGGATGTTCCGGACAACGTCGCCGCGCATCTGGTGCAACAGGTCGGTGACCTGGACACCGCGATGGCTGCGGCGCCCCACACCCTCACCCTCGACCTGACCATCGAACGGTCCTGCGCGATGCCGTTGGAGGGCAAGGCCGTGCACGCCCGGTGGGACCCCGACGACCACAGCCTGCGGGTGTACTCGTCGACCCAGACGGCCACGTCGGTGCGAGCGGCCATCGCAGCCAAGCTCGGGCTGCCGTTACCCAAGGTGGAGGTCATCGCACCCGACGTGGGCGGCGGGTTCGGGGTCAAGATCATGCATCCGTGGCCGGAGGAGATCCTGGTGCCGCTCGCGGCGATGCGGTTGCAGCGGCCGGTGAAGTGGACCGAGGACCGTCGGGAGCACTTCATCTCCTCGGCCCACGAGCGCGGCCAGGAGCACCACATCGAAGTCGGATTCGACGACGACGGAAGGATTCTCGCGCTCGATGTGAGGTTTTGGCACGACAACGGGGCGTACACCCCATACGGGATCATCTGCCCGATCGTCACCTCCACCCAGCTGCTCGGGCCCTACAAGCCGGGGAGCTACCGGGTGGAGTTCACCTCGCTCTACACGACCACTGTGATCGTCACCCCGTACCGCGGCGCCGGCCGGCCGCAAGGGGTGTTCGCGATGGAACGCACGATGGACCGGATTGCCCAGACCCTCCAGCTGGATCGGGCAGCGGTCCGGGCCGCCAACTTCATCCAGCCGGACGAGTTCCCCTACGACCACCACCTGGTCTTCCAGGACGGGCGGCCGCTCATCTACGACTCCGGGAACTATCCGGCGCAACTCGAGATGATCACCGAGATGATCGACTGGGTCGGATTTCCCGAGCTGCAGGCGCAGGCGGCTGCCGAGAATCGTTTGCTGGGAATTGGTCTCGGGTGCTACGTGGAGGGCACCGGGCCCGGACCCTATGAGGGCGCCCATGTCCAGGTGCTCACCGACGGGACGGTCGAGGTGGCCATCGGGCTGACCTCCCAGGGGCAGGGCCACCAGACGGTCTTCGCCCAGATCGTCGCCGACGAGCTGGGGGTGCCGTTCGACACGGTCCGGGTCACCACCGGCGACACCCGCCGGTTCGGTTACGGCGTCGGCACTTTCGCCTCCCGGGCGGCGGTGATGTCTGGGTCGGCGGTGGCGCTGGCGGCCCGCGCGGTGAGGGCCAAGGCCGTCCAGGTGGCGGCCGACGCACTGGAATGCGCCCCGGACGACCTGGAGATCGTGGACGGCGTGGTCGCGGTCAAGGGAAACCGCACGGCGGCGATCGGCGTCGGCCAGGTTGCGGTGCTGTCCAACCCGTTGCGGTACGCCTTCGATGACGCGGCAAGGGCGGCAACACAATTCGCCCGCCCCGCGGACCCGGCGGTGCCGCCGGTGCTTCCGGGCCAGGCACCCGGACTGGAAGCCCGCGAGTACTACTCGCCGCCCCGCTGCACCTTCGCCTCTGGCATGCACGCTGCGATCGTCGAGATCGACCCGGAGACTGCGGAGATCGACATCGTCAGGTATTGCGTGGTGCACGACTGCGGCACCCTGATCAACCCGATGATCGTCAGCGGACAGGTGCACGGAGGAGTGGCGCAGGGCATCGGCGGTGCCCTCTACGAACGGCTCGAATATGACGAGCACGGCCAGTTGCTCAACGCGTCCTTCATGGATTTCCTGATGCCGTACGTGACCGAGATGCCCGACCGGTTCGAACTGGGACACCAGGAGACGCCGTCACCGTTGAACCCGCTGGGCATCAAGGGGGCCGGGGAGGCGGGGGTGATCCCGGTGTCCGCAGTGATCGCGTCCGCAGTGGAAGATGCTCTTGGAATACAGATCTCAGCGATGCCGCTGAGTCCCAACGGCCTGTTCGCACTGCAGCGGGAGCACGCCGCCGGCCGGGTCCCGGCGGTGTGGCGCAACGGTGCGGTCCCGCCGGCCGACACGGGCCCGCCGGCCGAGACGGGCCGGCCCGCGCCAGCGCAGGTCGCGACGAAAGGACCAGTGGGATGAAGATCTCCGGCTCCGCCGGCCTGCACGCCACCCCCGACGCGGTATGGGCGGCGATCACCGATCCGGCCGTCCTGGCGGCGGTCATTCCCGGTTGCGACGCGCTGACCCCCCTCACTCCGGACCGGTTCGGCCTCACCGTGTCCCTGGGCGTGGCCTCGATCAAGGGCAGCTACACCGGCGAGGTGGCCTTCTCCGACATGACCCCGCCGTCGGCACTGACGATGCGCGCCAACGGCTCTGGGGGGCCGGGAACGATCGACACCACCGTCCGGGTGATGCTCACCGAGCTCGCCGACGGGAGCACCCGGGTGGACTACGACGCCGACGCGATGGTCGGCGGCATGGTCGGTGGGGTCGGTCAGCGGGTGCTGGCCGGCGTCGCGAAGAAAACCGCCGGACTGTTCTTCGCCGCCATCGATCAGGTGTTGACCGGGGCCCGCCCGGTGGCCGCCACCCCCGCTGTTTCGTTGGTCTCCGGGGGATCGGGGTCACTGACCGCTGGGGGGGTGGGCGAGGCCCGGGCGGCCGCCGGCGCAGCGACGGGGGCAACGACGATCGCGCACCGGCCGCTGGGCGGCGTCATCCCGCTGATCGCGGCGGGTGCGTTTGGGGCGGCCTCGATGCTGGTGGGAGTGCTGGTCGGGGCCCGGATCGCCTCCCGAGCGCGGTAACGAGGAGCGTCATAATGGGTGGTGCGGCCACCACAGGGGCGCGGGCAGCGTGAGAACTGTTGCTCACCGACGGGGGGGGTGGCTGGCTCCGCAGCCGCCCTGCTGAATTGGTCGGGCCTACCGGCCGGAGTGTTTCAGAGGTTGAACGCCACCGATTCGGGTACGCAGACCAGATGACCGAACCAGAGCACCTCACCGCGGACCAGCAAGCAATCGTCGACCAGTCCGACAACGTCCGTGACCCCGCCGACGACTCCGACGAGATGAACGACCCAACGAAGATGACCGACACCTACCCCGAGGCACTGGACCGCAAGCTCGAAGAGGCGGAAGGGGCCATCGATGCCCACCGGTCGACGTCAGACGACCGCCGCATCTGGGGCAACGGTCGCACGGGCGTCGAGGAGGCGTCGGGCGTGAGCGACTCCTGACCTCATGGACCGTCCACGGCGCCTAGGCATGAAGGAAAGGCGCTATTCGGGCGACGCTGCGGCAACCTGTTACCCAGGTGAACCGCGAGGTCCGGTCCGGACACGCGCAGGCAGGTCACCGGATCCGCTCGACCGGGAACTCGGCGGCGGGGTCGGCGATCATCGATTGCGCTGCGATCAGGGCGATCTCGCGGGAGCCAGCCCGCTCGGTCGCGGCCAGCAATCCGTAGACCGACGAGGCCACCAGGACCAACGCACGTTCGATGCCACCGGCGAGGTGCGCCAGGAACAGGGCCGCCGTGACGTCCCCGGCGCCGTTCACCGACAGGGGTAGCCGTGGCGTTCGGACCAGGTACGCCCCGGTCGCATCCACCGCAAGCATCCCGATCTGCTGCTCCTCCACCACCGAACCCTGCACCGAGGTGACCAGCACGGTCGACGGGCCCATCGCCAGCACGGTGTCGGTGGCCGCCAGCAACCCCTCGACGTCCCCGACAGCGGCGACGTCGACCGCATCCGGGTCGCCGCCGCCGGCCAGGTAGGCAAGTTCGAAAGCGTTGGGAGTCACCACATCCGCGATCGGCACCACGCGTTCGCGCATCAGCTGTGGGAGCCCGGGCAGCACGAACATCCCGCGGCCCACATCACCCATCACCGGGTCGCAGCAATACACCGCGGCGGGATTGAGCGCCCGCACCCGGGAAACGGTGCGGAGCACGACGTCCGCAACCCCCGGTGAGCCCTGGTAGCCGGTCAGCACGGCATCCACCCGCCCCAGCGCCCCGCGGTCGTCGATACCGTCGATGACGTCGCCGATGACGTCCGGGTCCAGTACCAGCCCGCGCCACGTCCCGTACCCGGTGTGGTTGGAGAACTGCACCGTGTTCACCGGCCACACGTCGTGCCCGAGCCGTTGCAGCGGGAAGGTTGCCGCCGAGTTGCCGACGTGACCGTAGGCGACGGAGGACTGGATGGACAGGATGCGCACCTGGGTCAGGGTAGGACGTCAGCGGGTGGGGTGGCCGACCTCGTGCCAGACTGGCCGCGTGCCAGACGTGAGTCAGGACGCCCTCCACGACCCCCACGCGGACGACCGGGATGGCCTCGAGCAGATCCACCCCGCACTATTGCTTCCCAGAGAGCAGCTGTCGGGCCGGATTCAGCACACCCTCATCGGCCAGGCGATCACCGAGCGCCAGGTCCGCGAGCACGTTCAGGAGACCCTGCTACACGGCTTCGATGCGGCGATCGTTCCGCCCTGCTGGGTGTGGGCGGCCCGGGACGAACTCCGCGGGACCGTGGCCCGGATCGGGTCCATCGTCGACTACCCCAACGGTTCCGCGATCACCGTCAGCCGGGTGGCCGAGGTGCAGTCGTTGGTCGACGCCGGGGTGGACGAGTTGGACGCGACGGTGAATGTGGGGTATCTGCTGTCGGGCCGGGTACCGCAATTCGCTGCCGACCTTGCGGCGGTGGTCGCGGCGGCCGCGCCGGTCGGGGTCAAGCTCATGCTTGAGTTGCCGTTGCTCAACGTGCGGCAACGTCAACAGGCGGTCCAGGCAGCGATCGATGCCGGGGCCGCATTCGTCTCCATCGCCTCCCGCGGGGCGGTCGGCATCGCGGATCCGGCGACCATCGACTACCTACGGCGCAATGTGCCGGCGTCGATGGGCGTCAAGGCCTCCGGCGGGGTGAAGACCGTGGAGCAGGTCCGATCGCTCCTGGCCGCCGGCGCGGACCTGATCGGCACGTCGGCCGGGATCCATATCGTGACCGGGACGGGCGCCGTCCGCGGCTCCCTTTATTCGTACTGACTTCCGCGCGTACTAGGTGCTGTCCGTACTCGGTTGCTATCCGGCCTTGGGTGCCATTCGTGCTGGGTGCCATTCGTGCTGGGTGCCATTCGGGCTAGGTGCCATTCGTGCTGGAGCCATTGGCGCTGAGTTGCCAGCACCCCGAGCATGCCTGAGCGGGTTCCCCTCGCGGAGCGTCGATCGGTGTTGGGCCGGTCGCTGGTGGCTGATCCCCGACTGCCAGGACGTCACCCCAGGATTCGACGACCGTGTTAACTCTCTGTGACCTGGGCAACAGGCACTTCGTTGGGGCACTTACCAAATTGTGACCTGTGTGGTGATTGACACGGCGAGTCGCGCTCAATAGTTTGTGTGACCACCGTACTAGCACGTGTCGGCCGCGTAATCGGCACGTGAACGGACCGGGCGTCGATGCCGACGAAGACCATCGGATCGACGCGCGTCGCCACTAGGAACTGTGTTCTGCCGCGCGGTCAACCGACCGGTCGGCATCCGTCCTGAAGGGAATGTTCATGCGTCTGAAGAACCCCGCAGTACTCGGGCTGGTGGCGGCTGGCTCGCTGCTGCTGGCAGCCTGTGGCTCGAGCACCACTCCCGCCGCGAGCAGCGCGACGTCGGCCGCTGGTGCGGCCACCAGCGCGGCCGGTTCGGTCGCCTCCAGCGCGGGCAGCAAGGCCTCCAGTGCGGTCAGCTCGGCCAGTGCGGTCAGCTCGGCCAGCACCGCAGCGTCGAGCGCAGGCGGCGGTGGCGGGGCGGCCGGCGGCAAGATCGGCGTCATCCTCCCGGACACCAAGTCGTCCGCCCGGTGGGAAACCGCCGACCGGCCGGCGCTGGAAGCGGCGTTCAAGGCAGCCGGCATCGAGTCCGACATCCAGAACGCCAACGGCGACAAGGCCGCCATGGCCACCATCGCCGACCAGATGATCGCCAACGGCGTCACGGTGCTGGCGATCGTCAACCTGGACAACGAGTCCGGTGCGGCGATCGAGAAGAAGGCGGCCGAGCAGGGCGTCAAGACCATCGACTACGACCGGCTGACCCTCGGCGGCGGCGCGAACTACTACGTGTCGTTCAACAACACCGAGGTCGGCAAGCTGCAGGGCACCGGCCTGGCCAAGTGCTTGGGTGAGGGCGAGAAGAAGATCGTCTACCTGAACGGTTCGCCGTCGGACTCCAACGCCACCGCGTTCTCCGCCGGTGCGCACTCCGTCCTTGACGCGATGACCAACTACAAGGTCGTCGCGGAGCAGGCGGTTCCGGACTGGGACAACCAGCAGGCCGGCACCATCTACGAGCAGATGTACACCGCCCAGGGCGGAGCGATCGAGGGTGTCCTTGCCGCCAATGACGGCCTGGGCAACGCGGCGATCGCGATCAACAAGAAGAACGGCCTGAAGATCCCGGTGACCGGGCAGGATGCCACCGTTCAGGGTCTGCAGAACATCCTGGCCGGCGACCAGTGCATGACGGTCTTCAAGGACGTCACCCTGGAAGCGGCAGCGCTGTCCAAGGTGGCCATCGCCCTGGCCAAGGGTGAGGAACCGCAGACCACTGGCACGGTCAAGGACGACAAGGGCGGGCGTGACGTCGCGGCCATCCTGGAGACCCCGCAGGCGATCTACAAGGAGAACGTGAAGGACGTGGTGACCGCCAAGGGCGTCACCGCGGCCGAGCTGTGCACGGGCGAGTACGCGGCGGCGTGCACCGAACTCGGCATTAGCTGATTCATTGCGGCCGGGTCCGAACGGTTAATGCCGTTCGGGCCCGGCACCGCTGTTGGGTATCGACAATCTGATCGGTATCGACAATCTGATCGGTACCGACAATCTGTTCGGTACCGACAATCTGTTCGGTACCGACAATCTTGGGCCGTGCGGATCGTCGTTGCCGTCCGGCCTTTCTCCGCCACTCGTGATTCGCGCAGCGTCACCGCTGCCCTGCACCTCTGGCGCCCCTCCCCCCGCCACACCCCAGGAGCCGTCCGATGAGCCCGTCCAGCACACCGATTTTGCAACTTCGGGGGGTTGACAAGAGTTTCGGCGCCGTTCAGGTGCTACACGGCGTCGATCTGTCGATCTACCCGGGTCAGGTGACGGCACTGGTGGGGGACAACGGGGCCGGCAAGTCCACCCTGGTCAAGTGCGTCGCCGGCATCTACAACATCGACGCGGGGGACTACCTGTTCGACGGCAATGCCGTCCAGGTCAGCAACCCGCGTGACGCGGCTGCGCTGGGTATCGAGATCGTCTACCAGGACCTGGCGTTGTGCGACAACCTCGACATCGTCCAGAACATGTTCCTGGGCCGGGAACCGATGGCCGGCATGGTGCTGGACGAGGCACAGATGGAGATCAAGGCGCGGGATACCCTCGCTTCGCTCTCGGTCCGGACAGTCGCGTCGGTCAGACAGCTGGTGGCAAGTCTGTCCGGTGGACAGCGGCAAACGGTGGCGATTGCCAAATCGGTGCTGTGGAACTCGAAGGTCGTCATGCTGGACGAGCCGACCGCCGCGCTGGGCGTCGCTCAGACCCGGCAGGTCCTCGATCTGGTGCGCAGGTTGGCCGACAACGGCCTCGGGGTGCTGTTGATCAGTCACAACATGAACGACGTCAAGGAGGTCAGCGACCGGATCACCGCGCTGTACCTGGGCCGGGTCGCCGCCGATGTTGCGGCCACCGACGTCACCAGCCGGGAGATCGTCGAATTGATCACCACCGGCCGGTCCGGCGATCACGGACTCGCCCCGGCGATTGCGCAGGAGTCGGCATGAGCGAGCCTTGGCGAGCGAATCATCGGCAGCAGGCTGGCGGTCCGCGAGGAACGAGCGGAGCGTCAGCATGAGCGAGCCTTGGCGAGCGAATCATCGTCAGCAGGCTGACGATCCACGAGGAACGAGCGGAGCGTCAGCATGAGCACCCCGGAAGGCCCGAACCTGGTCGAAGGGCGCTGCCACGACCGGCACCGCAGCAGCAGGCGCCAACGTCAGCGACACCAAACTCACTGGTACCAAGATCACTGACGTCGAGGCCCGCGCCGCCTTCGCCGGTGACGCGGCGGGACCGGTGTCCATCGGCCAGTACTGGCAGCAGTACCGGAACAAGCTCCGAGCCGGCGACGTCGGGTCGCTGCCCGCACTTCTCGGGCTGGTGGTGTTGCTGATCGTCTTCACGATCGCCGCACCGAAGACCTTCCTCACCACCTTCAACCTGGCGAACCTGCTCACCCAGGCCGGCTCGATCTGCGTGCTGGCCATGGGCATCGGATTCGTGCTGTTGCTCGGCCATATCGACCTGTCCGCCGGGGTCATCGGTGGCGTCGGGGCCGGGGTGATGGCCATGCTGCTGCTCAAGGGCGGCCTGCCCTGGTACCTCGCGGTGCTGATCGCGCTGGCCGTCGGGATTGCCATGGGGATTTTCACCGGGTTACTGGTGTCCGCGGTCGGGATCCCCTCGTTCGTGGTGACGTTGGCGTCCTTCCTGGCCTACCAGGGGGTGTTGCTCTGGATCATCGGTACGGGTGGCACCGTCGCGATCAACGACCCCACCATTTTGAAAGTCTCCAACGGCAACATGCCGGTGCTGTTCGGCTGGATCGTGGTGATCGGTTCCATCGCGGCATATGCGGCGCTCAACCTGCTGGTTTACCGGCGGCGCAGGGCCGCGTCCCTGGTCACCGCGCCGCTGGCCGTGATCGGCCTGCGGATTGCGGTGATCGCGGTGCTGCTGCTGGGCGCGGCGGTCCTGCTGAACCAGAACCGGGCCAAGGGCAATGTGGTCCTGGAGGGGATTCCGTGGATCGCCCCGCTGGTCGGGGTGCTGCTGGTGGTCTGGACGTTCGTGCAGAACCGCACGGCCTTCGGCCGGCATGTCTACGCCGTCGGCGGCAATGCCGAGGCCGCGCGGCGCGCCGGTATCCGGGTCAGCCGAATTACCATCGTCTGCTTCGTCATCAGTTCCGGGATGGCGGTGCTGTCCGGCATCGTCGCCGCGTCCCGGTTGAATTCGGTGACCCCGGACGCGGGTGCGGGCAACACCTTGCTGTACGCGGTCGCCGCCGCGGTGATCGGCGGTACCTCGCTGTTCGGCGGCAAGGGCAAGGCCCGGGACGCCATCATCGGCGGCCTGGTGATCGCCGTCATCGACAACGGTCTGGGCCTGCTCGGCTTGCAGGCGTACATCAAGTACATCGTCACCGGGCTGGTGCTGCTGCTTGCGGCCAGCGTCGACGCGATCAGCCGGCGTCGCCGGGCAAGTGCCGGCCGCTGACGCCACGGGCTCCCTGCGAGTCCGGGCGGCGGTGCCCGGTACCCATCGGTCCGCCGGGGCCACCACCCCGGCGGACCAGGCCACCGTCCGGAGGTTGAACCTGTCGCTGCTGATGCGCAGCCTGATCGACGGGGGGCCGAGATCACGGGCGAGGCTCGCCGACCACACCGGGTTGACCAAAGCCACCGTGTCCAGCCTGGTCGGCGAATTGATCGGGCGGCGGTTGGTGGTCGAGGGCAGCATCGACCGCGGCGGCCTCGGTCGCCCCGGCCGGGCCGTTGAGTTGGATGCAACCGGTGTCCGGTTCGTCGGGCTGGAGTTGCAGATCGACTACATCGCCGGCACTGTGCTCGACCTGCAGGGCCGGGTATTGGCCCGACGCCGGGTCGCGCGATCGATGGCCGATCTAGGTCCGGCGCGGGCCTTGGGGATCGTCGCCGACGTGGCTCGAGCGCTGGTGCGGGAGGCGGGCGCGCAGGTCGAGCAGGTGCAGAGTCTGCACATCGCCATCCCCGGTCTCGTCGACGCGGAGGACGGCATGCTGTCGTTCGCGCCGAACCTGCACTGGCGCGACGTCGACATCGTGCACACCCTGATGGGCAGGCTGCAGTGGGCCGACACCAGGATCGGCGTGGACAACGACGCGAACATGGGCGCCATGGCGCATTACGCGGTGGGCCGGGTGGCCGGCACGTCGAACCTGCTCTATCTGGCCGGTGCGGTAGGGGTCGGCGCGGGGATGATTTTCGACGGCCGGATCGTCCGGGGCGCGGACGGTTTCGCCGGTGAGGTGGGCCACATGGCGTTGGGCGACCCGGAGCGAGCGTGCGGATGCGGACGGCGGGGATGCTGGGAGACCGAGGTCGGACTGTCGGCGCTGCTGTCGATGGCGGCCGACCCCGCCGATGGGTGCGACGACCAGCAGGATCCGGGTACCCAGCTGCAACGGGTGATCCGGCGCGCGGCGATCGGCGACCGCCGGGCTCTGGACGCGCTGCAGGAGCAGGCGCATTGGTTGGGCGTCGGGGTGGCCATCCTGGCCAATGTGCTCAACCCCGACACCATCGTCCTCGGCGGCCACTTTCCGCTGCTCCGCGAATACCTGCAGGCTCCGGTGGCCGCAGCCCTGAAGGAGCGGCTGCTGGCCGGCCCGTCGGCGTCCTGCCGGCTGGAGTTCTCCGAACTCGGGTTCGAAGCTGCCGCCCTGGGGGCGGCTCATGCCGGGATCGAGCAGGTCATCGCCGATCCCACCTCAGCCCGGTTGCGGGCCGGCTGACCCGATCTGGCACTCTCACCTGCCTCGCGCCCCGAACCGGTCGGAGTTGTCGAGACGGTACAGAAGGAAGGGACCGCTGATGACGGACGAGGTGCTGGTCGCCGGAATTGATTCCTCGACCCAGTCGACCAAGGTGGTGCTGGTTCGTGCGGCCGACGGGACGGTCGTCGACGAGGCGTCCGCGCCGCACCCGCCGGGAACTGAGGTCGACCCGGCAGCCTGGTGGGCAGCGCTGCAACTGGCTGGGCGCGACCTGCTGGGTCTTGCGTCGGCGGTGGCGGTAGGCGGCCAGCAGCACGGGATGGTGGTGCTGGACGAGGCGGGTGAGGTCATCCGGCCGGCCCTGTTGTGGAACGACCTACGGTCGGCGCCCCAGGCCGACGAGGTCATAGAGCACCTTGGCGGCCCGCAACAGTGCGCCGACACGATCGGTTCCGTGCCGAGCGGGTCGTTCACCGTGACCAAGCTGCGCTGGCTGGCCGAGCACGAACCCGACAATGCCGCCCGCACCTCTACCGTGCTGCTGCCGCACGACTGGCTCAGCTGGATGCTGGCCGGCGGCCCGGGGTCCCGCGCGGAACCGACGACCGACCACGGCGACGCGTCTGGCACCGGCTACTACTCACCGGCGCGTCGCAGCTGGCTGCCCGAGCTGGCGAACTGGGCGCTGCATCGGGAGAACGGATCGGTTCGGCTGCCGCGGTTGGCCGGGCCGGCCGAGGTGGTCGGGCGTACCGCAGCGGGCGCCGTGATCGGCGCCGGTACCGGCGACAACATGGCCGCCGCCCTGGGTCTGGGCCTGACCGAGGGGGACGTGGCGGTGTCCATCGGCACCTCCGGGACCGCCTTCGCCGTCGCCGACTCGCCCTCGGCCGACCCGACCGGCTCGGTCGCCGGTTTCGCCGACGCCACCGGCCGCTATCTGCCGCTGGTGTGCACTATCAACGCGGTCAGGGTGCTGTCCGTGGCCGGCGCTCTGCTGGGCGTGGAGCACGACGAGTTCGCCGAACTCGCACTCGCAGCGCCGCCCGGGGCGAACGGGCTGACCCTGCTGCCGTATCTGGACGGCGAGCGCACCCCCAACCGGCCGGACGCGACCGGTGTGCTGCGCGGGTTGACCTCCGGGGTGTCGCGGGCGGACCTGGCCCGCGCCGCGGTCGAGGGCCTGCTGTGCTCGCTGGCCGACGCGGTCGATGCCTTGCAGGTCACCGCGTCCAGGGTGTTGATGATCGGCGGCGGGGCCCGCAACCCGGCCGTCCAGCAGCTGGCGCCGGCCATCCTGGGTGCTGACGTACAGGTGCCGGCGGCCGCCGAATACGTGGCCATCGGTGCCGCGCGGCAGGCGGCGTGGGCACTGGCCGGGACCCCCGAGCCCCCGTCCTGGCCGGCCGCCCCGGCCCAGACCTTCCGCGCCGCCCCGACCCCGGACGTCCGTCGCCAGTACGCGACGCTGCGAGATGCCGCCGCCGATTGGTGAGTCCCCTCGCACGCAACTTCCGACGAGAAGGCACTCTGACCAATAGGTTTGGGTGGTTGAGTCCTGCAGGGTGTTCTATCGATCAAGCCGTGCTCAAAGTTCCCGCTCGCGACAAGCCGCTCGACAGCCGTGACTGCGGGAAAGATGTCAAGAGGTCGAGACGGCGAATGGCGCCAGCAGGAGACGGCAATCGACCGTCAGTAGTGATATCGGGCCATCAAGATGACCAGCTGGCCGCCGCGCACCGTGTAGACCAGCCGGTGCTCCTGGTCGATCCGGCGCGACCAACAGCCGGACAGGTCCCCGGCCAGTCGCTCCGGTTTTCCGGTGCCGGTGGTCGGGTCGCGGCGAGCTTCCTTGATCAGCCGGTTGATCCGGGTGAGCATTCGCTTGTCGGCTTCCCAGGAGGTGTACTCCTCCCAGCCGTTGTCGGTGAACGCGACAGCGAGGGCCACCTATGGGGCCAGCGGGTGCACTTCCACGGCACCGGCGTCGAGCTGAGCCAGAGACTCGTGCAGGCGTCGGGCGTTGGCCGGAGAGCGCAGCAGGTACGAGGTTTCCCGCAGGGACCGGTATTCGTCAGCCGACACCAGAAAAGCGGTGCCGCGCTTGGATACGATTTCGATGGCGTTCTGGTCGTCGTTGACCTGTTCGATCAGCGGGAACAGCCGGCTACGAGCTTCGCTTGCGGTCACGGACATTGCCCCACCTCCTTTCCCGGTCGTGCCTACTTGTACCAGATACGGTACCACTCGGCGAGCACTCCGTTATTGAGTGCCTGCGATCAGTCTACGAACAGATCATCACTCGGCCGTGACATCAGTCGAACTGACGTCCAGCGGGCTGCGTATGTCGGTTCATCGTCACGTCACGTCTGCGTGACGGATCCGGCGCCATTGCCGCCCCGCCACCGTCAGTGGCGTGGCGCCCGTCGCAGAAGTCACGGCCAAGCTGCCCGGTGTAGAGACCGACGACGAAACCCGGTGGCTGTGGTCGCCGGCCCCGGCGCCCGTTGTCTGCGTCAGACCCGGCAGCGTTCCGCGTCCCGGGGTTGACCGGCGGCGTCGAAGATGTCCGCTGCAGATTGCCGGAGCGCCAGGGCGGTCGAGGGGTCGCCGGCCGCGCCGGCGATATCCGCCCTGGTCTCGAGCAGCGACGCCTGCCAGGACGTGCCTTCCCACATCCGGGCTGACTGTTCGGCGGCGCGAAGGTGGCGCCGGGCGTCATCGAGATCACCGACGGCCGCGCAGGCCTGGGCGGCGGGCACTGCCAGCATGATCGAGCAGGTGGGGCAGTAGTCGGTGGTCCCGATCGCCGCTTCGGCGCGGTCGACCACGGCCCGGGCGGCCGCCGGGTTGCTCGCAGCGACGATCATGCAACCGTAGATTCGTTGGATCAGGTGCAGCGCGACGCTGGAGAACCGAGCGATCGTCAACGCGCGGTGCAACTGCCGGTTGGCTTCCTGGGGGTCGCCGATGGCAAGGTTCACCTCGGCCAGCCGCTGCAGACTGTGGGCCTCGCCCGCGGCGGAGCCGATGTCACGGTGCAGATCGACGGCGTCGTGCAGCTCGGTGGAGGCGGTGGCCAAATCTCCCATCAGCAACGCTGCCTCGCCGCGCAGTGCGGTGGCGAACGCGACCGCACGGAGCGAGCCGGACCGCTCCGCCGTCTCCCGCAAGGACGCGGCGAGCTCGAGCACTTCCGGGTACGGCGTCGGTCCGTACAGCAGGAATTCGGCGATGCACAGGTGGGAGTCGAAGATCCTGGCGGCCAGCGCCGGCTGCCGCGCCCCGACCTGCAGCTCGAACCGCAGCCGAGCGAACCATTCGCCCCGGTTGTGTGCGACAAGTCCCTGCAGGGCAATGAGTTCGAACGTCTGCCACTCGTCGGGTCGGCCGAGGGCGACCAGGTCGCGAGCGCGGGTGGCGGCGAGATCGGCGGCCTGGACATCTCCTTGGAACAGCGCGAGGCTCCCCTGCGCCAAGAGGAGTTCGGTGGTGTAGGACGATGCCTCGTGGACCGATCCGTCGGGTCCCGACCCGGTCGAGCTGAGCCCGGCGAGGGCGGCCTGCGCCGTGTCGAGGTCACCGCCGAAAACCGCGGCCCTGGCCAATCGCACCCGCACCCTGGCCCGGTCGTCCGGGTCGGTGATCCGGTCCAGGGCGGCCCGGTAGGCGAGCACCGCCCCGGCGTTCCCGAGGGCCAGCAAGAGGTCGGCATGCAGACATAGCAGCCTGGTTAGGTCGGCGTCCTGCGCCGCCGAACGAACCGAATCCAGCAGGGTCAGCGCTTCGGGGTAGGCACCCAGGGCGGCCGAGGTCTCGGCCGCCCGCAGGATCCAGGTCACAGCCTGTTCGTTCGCCCCGGCTTGCAACAGGTGATGCCCGATCCGCGCCGGCGAGCGGTGGAGGGCCTCCAGAGCGACGGCCGCCTGCCGGTGGAGGGTGCGCAGACGTGACGGCCGGAGCCGGTCGAGCAGCGCCTGGCGGATCATCGCATGGCGATAGTCGTACCCGCCGGGGTTCGTGACGAGGAGCCGCTGGGCGAGTGCGGAATCCAGGACTCCGTACGCGGCATCCTCGGTCAACCCCGTGACCTGGAGGAATTCGTCGCCGTCGAAACCGGAGCCGAGCACGGCCGCGGCGGCAAGGGCGTCAGCATCGGTGTCGGTGAGCCCTGTCGGCAGCATCGATGACGGCCAGCTCGGCGGGGCACTACCGGCCCGGGCGAGTTCGGCGACAGTGAACGGCACTCCCTCCGAGGCGACCCAGACCTGTTTCACCCACTCCGCCGGCGCCCGGGGTGCCAGTGCCCCGATCAGGGCCAGCACCTCCGGGTAGCGCAGCGGCTGCACCTCGACGGTGATGGCCGTACCCCGGCCGTGCAGGCTCTGGCGCATCGCGACCAGAGCCTCGGTGACGACCGGTCGGTGAGTGGTGACCAGGAGCACGCGTTCGGTGACCGTGCTGCGCGCCAGGTAGTGCAGCAGCCGCAGGCTTGCGGCGTCCGCCTGGTGGGCGTCGTCGATGACCAGGACCGCACCCGTACCGGCGGCGGCGAGGCGCAGCAATTCGGCGGTCGCGACGAACAGTCGCTGGTGCCCGCTCTGCGCGTTCCATTCGAGCTCGGTGCCGGACAGCCCGCGTTCGATCTCCGACCGCAGGGTGTCGTCCAAACCGTCCAACAATGTCGGGTGGTGCCGGCATAGGTCTGCCAGCGCTTCCAGGACCGGTGCGTACGGCCACGATCCTTCCAGCCGCGCAGCGGTGCCGGTGCCGACCCGGAATCCTCGTTCACCCGCCACGCGTTCCAGCCAACCCGCGAGGGTGGTCTTCCCGATGCCGGCGGGACCGGTCAGGAAGACCATCCGGCCGCCGGCAACAACGACGGTGTCCAACGCGGCCAGCAGCTGCGAGCGCTCGAGTTCCGCGCCTACCAGCACCCGTGCTGGTGACTTACGGTGCGCCCCAGCATCTGTCGGCTTTCCATTCGGGGTGGTGCGCAAACGCCGGCGGACTGCAACCGCCGCCGGACTCGGTGCGACCCCCAATTCCTGTGCCAACGCCCGCTCCAGGCGTTCGAATTGCCGCATCGCCGCCCGCGAGTCTCCCTGATCGAGCAGGTGGTTGATCAGCTGCAGGTGGGCGTCCTCGTCGGTGGGGTCGGCGGCGACGAGCAGATCCCAACGGGCACCCAGCCGCAGCACGTCGAGGTACAGCGACTGAAGGCGGTCGCGTGGTTCCTGCGCCCAGTCCTCGTAGCGGTCCTGCGGCAGCAGCTCACCCCCGTACAGATCCACTGCGCCGATGGCACCATCCCGATCGCGGGCGGCCACCGCCGCTGCGGCAGCCGCCTCGAAGCGGACCGTGTCCAGGTGCACGTCCCGGTCGGGGAGCAGGGACACGGTCTCCCCGGCCAGCACCACCGAATGCGGGTCGCCCAGCGCCCGTCGGGCGAAATGGGCTGCGGCATGCAGTCTCGGCGCAGCCTGGTCCAGCTGCAGGCTCGGCCACAGCACGTCCATGAGCTGTTCCCGGTGCAGAACGCGCCCGGGGGTCAGCGCCAACACCTTGACGACGGCACCGGCACGCCGTTGCCGCAACAACTTCTGGTCAGCGATCTCGGGCGTCGATCCGGAACGGCTGACGCTGACCGAGAAGCCGCCCATCATCGAGATGCTGACGTTCACGGCAGGTGGGACCTCCGTTCGGGATGCTACGCGTCGGGGGTCCTGACTGCCCGAGGGTTTTCGGCCCGGAGTGACTCCGGGTGCCCCGAGTGCCGTCACGCCGCCGCGACCAGCCCGGCCAGCAACTCGACTTCGTCGGTCATCGCCGAGGACAACGCTCGGAGCAGCACCCGGATCTCGGCCTGGTCCCACCGATACGACGCGATGGTGTCGGAGATCCGCAACATGGGCAGTGACAGCCGGTCCCGGTCGAGCTGGTAGGAACCCAACGAAACCCGTTGCCGTGACGACCTTCCGAGGCCGGTGACCAGCGAACGTGTCAGCAATTCAGCGTCCCGGAGGGCCGAGGTGATGCCATGGGTGCTCATCGGGTCCATCCATCCTCCGGCATCACCGACCAGGGCCCACCCCGGTCCGTGGGACTGTCGAAGGAACCCGGCGGGGAGATTCCGGATGTGCCGGATCGGCCCCACCTGGTGGGCACCCTTGAGCCGATCGACAAGCCCGGCTCGACCGGCCAACTCCTCGAATGCGGGTTGGGCACCGGTGCGCCGGACGGCGTCATCCAGAGATGCCGGGGTGCCGCCGATGAAGACGCAGGTAGCTCCGGAGTTGGTCGGGATGGCTCCCGCGGTCAGCCCTTCCCGGTAGAACCATTCGTACCCGTCGGTCGGCAGGTCCTGCCAGTAGCCGTAAAGATAGGAACCGGCGTGCTGCCCCTGCCAGAGGGTGCGGGCCCCGACGTCGCAGGCAACGCCCGACCGCCGACCGTCGGCACCGATCACCAGCGGCGCGCGGGCGATCCACGGTGCACCCGGCCGGCCGCCCTGCACGACAATTCCTGCAACAGAACCGGTCTCATCCCGATGCAGGTGCCCGGCCGTCGCGCCGAATTCGATCTGCGCGCCGGAACTGATCGCCGCGTCGACCAGTAGTGAGTCGAGCACGGTGCGCCGCGGCGCGTACAGCGCGCCGACCCCGCTGGACGGCTTGATGGAAACCGCCACGGATTCCTCTTCGTAATGGAACACCGTGCGGCGGATGGCCGGGGTGCCGGCGGCGACGACGTCATCGAGCAGACCCCACCGGGACAGCTCGAGGACCCCGCCGCGCATCAGGGCATGCGTGGAAACGGTGTCGCTGCCGTATCGCGATCGCTCGATGCACAGCACCGAGAGGCCGGCCCTGGCCAGCAGCATCGCCGTCGAGGCACCGGCAACCCGGGCCCCGACCACGATGGCATCCCACTTCGTTGTCATAACGCGTCGTCTACCGGGTGGTTTTCAGGCCGCCGACGCGACGTCGACGACGACATCCGTTGCGTTGGCGAGAACATCGAACACGGCCGACCGCCGCCGGGACTGCTCGACGAGCTCGGCCAGTTCCTCCGCCGAAGCGTCACCGTCGATCTGGAAGGTGACTCGGATCTGCTGGTAGCCATTGCGCACCTGGCCAGACAGGCCCAGGGTGCCGAGCAGATCGATATCGCCCTCGACGGTCGAGGAGAGCCGGTACAGGGTGACCCCGCGTACCGCAGCGATGTTGGCAATGCCGGCGGTCATGCACGCCGCAATGGCGTGCAGGAGGCTCTCGATAGCGCTGGCGCCCTTGTTGGTGCCCACCAGGGCGGCCGGGTGGTCGGATTCGACGGTGAACGGCGCTGTGCGGGTGACGTCCTCCTGGCCCGGTCCGAAGAAGCCCTGGATCGTCGACCGGTTGTGGGTTCCGCGGACCCACTCGTTCTGCGCCCGGAACTGGAATTTGGCGAGGTCCGGCTGGGCCTTGACTGCGTTCAGGGTGGCGAACAGGGTAGGGACATCCACACCGTTGCGTGCTGGCCGGTTGCGTGCTGGCCGGGTGCCGGTGGTGCTGGTCATGGAGAGCTCCTTGTTTCGGGGGTGTCGAATGTGACCCCTCGAACGCTAGGGATCCGACCTTGCCCGAACCTTGCGTTCTCAGCCGGCCGCTGCTGGTGCAGGCGCAAGGTTGGCGCAAGAGGCTCCCAGAACACTTATCCTCATGGATATCTCGATCGAACACTCGACTGACCCCTTGATCACCGCAGCCCACCGTCTGGAGGCGGCGACCCTGGGCACAGTGCTGGGCATCTGGGCACATCCCGACGACGAGGCCTACGCCAGCGCCGGCCTGATGGCCCGCGCTCGGGCAGCCGGTCATCGGGTGGTCGTCGCCACCGCGACGAAAGGTGAACTGGGCACCGAGGATGCGGCCGCGTGGCCGGCGGAGCGAATGGCCGCGCTCCGTGACCGGGAGATGACCGAGAGTCTGACCGCGCTCGACGTCCGCGAACATCACTGGCTCGGGTATGCCGATGGCAGTCTCGACCGTCAACCGCCACAGCAGGGCATCGACCAGCTCGCCGCGCTGATCGGGGCGGTCGAACCGGACACCATCCTGACGTTCGGCCCCGAGGGGATGACGGGGCACACCGACCACCGGGCGATCTCCGCGTGGGTCACCGCGGCCTGGACGGCGACCGGACGGCGAGCAAGGCTGTTGTACTGCACCGTCACCGACGAATTTCACCGGGAATGGGGGGCCGTGAACGACGAAGTCGGGCTGTGGTTCGCGGGATCAACCCCGCCGTGCCATTCCTCCTCGGAGTTGGCCCTGGCGGTGCGCTGTGACGAGGAATTGCTGGACCGGAAATACCGGGCGCTGACCGCCCATGAATCGCAGACGGCGCCGTTGATCGCGCTGCTGGGGGTCGATCGGTACCGACGCTGGTGGGCGACCGAGTCGTTCGTCGACGCTGCCCATGAGGGCGGTGGAGCCGGCAGCGGGGAGCGGGCGGCCTGAACCGCCATACCTGTTCCGCCATACCTGTTCCGCCATGACTGATCTGACCCGCCGGTGGTGAGCCGCCAGGCCGCTGATGGATCATGAGTAGGACGTTCGTCTCGGGAGGCCAGCGGTGCGCCAGTCGGACTGGGAATCGGTGTGGCGCGCTGCCGGATCGGCGGCCCTGGTACACCTGGGCTCGCTGCCCGAGCGACGGGTCTACCCCGCCGGGGACCATGCGAGCATCAGAGCCGCTCTGCATCATCCGCTGACCGAGAACGGTCTGGATGCAGCAGTTGTCGTGTCGGAGTTGGCTCGGGATGTGGGCCCGTTCGTCACCGCGATCGCGTCCGGCCGGTTCTTCGGCTTCGTCATGGGTGGCTTGCACCCGGCGTCGTGGGGAGCCGAGGTGCTGGTCGCCGCCTGGGATCAGAACGCGGGCCTGTTCCCCCCGACGCCCGGGGTGGCGGTGGTGGAGGAGATCGCAGCACAGTGGCTTGTTGATCTCTTGCATCTTCCGGCGGACAGCTCGGTCGGTTTCGTCACCGGCGGCCAGATGGCCACCTTCACCTGCCTGGCCGCGGCCCGGCACGAGGTGCTGCGGGCGGCCGGGTGGGATGTCGAGGCGAACGGGCTTGCCGGTTCCCCACCGGTGACTGTCATCGTCAAACAGGGTGTGCACACCACCGTGCCCCGGGCTCTGCGGTTTCTCGGTTTCGGCGAGCGGTCCGCAGTGATGGTGCCCTGCGACGAGCAGGACCGAATCCGGCCCGAATCGTTGGAGCAGGCACTGGCCGATATTTCCGGGCCGACCATCGTCGCCGTGGAATGCGGCAACGTCAATACCGGCGCGTTCGACCCGTTCTCGAGTGTCGCAGACCTCGCGGACGCCCACCGTGCCGCCGGGAACCCCACCTGGGTCCACGTCGACGGTGCCGTGATGCTGCTCGCCGCCGCCGCGCCTGCCATGGCCGAGCACGTCCGCGGGTTGGACCGGCTCGATTCCTGGTCGACCGACGCCCACAAATTGCTCAATGTCGCCTATGACTCGGGACTTGCGATCTGCCGCAACCGTGCTGCCCATCACGCGGCGATGAGCGTGCAGGCCAGTTACCTGGAGCAGGGCACCGGGGCCCGGGACCCGTTGGACTGGGTACCGGAGTTCTCCCGGAAGGCCCGCGGTGTCAGCGTCTACGCCACGCTGCGGGCGCTCGGCCGTGGCGGCGTCGCCGACCTGGTGACCCGCACCTGCAGCCTGGCGCGTCGATTTGCGGCCGCCCTGACCGCTGGTGGCTTGGCCGAGGTGGTCAATGACGTTGTCTCCAACCAGGTTTTGGTCCGGTGGATCGCACCCGACGGCGACCACGGACGTCTCACCGAAGCGGTCATCGCCGCGATTCGTGCGGATGGGGTGGCGTTTTTCAGTGCCACCACCTTCCACGGCGAACGGTTGATGCGAATCTCCGTCTCGGACTGGGCGACCGACGACGGCGACGTCGACCGGGTGGCGGCGGCCCTGTTATGGCACGCCGCAAAGGTTGCTGGTGCTTCATCCGGCGAATAATGCCGGTTCTGCGGATTCCGGTGTGCGACAGCGGGTTGACATGTGACCAAACGGTCACCTATGGTTCAAGGGTGATCGACGACGACCTGGTGTTCAAGGCGTTGGCCGATCCGACCCGGCGATTCCTGCTCGACCTGCTCTTCGAGCGCGACGGCCGCACGCTCACCGAGCTGGAATCCGAAGTGGCGATGACCCGTTTCGGCGTCATGAAGCATCTGACGGTGCTGATCGATGCTTCTCTCGTGGTCACCGTTCGATCGGGCCGGGAGAAACACCACTTTCTCAATGCCGTACCCATCCGGTTGATTCACAACCGGTGGATCGACAAGTTCACCGAGCGCGGCGTTGCCGCACTTGCCGACCTCAAGACTGACTTGGAGAACCCACCATGACCACCACCGACAGCGCCGCACCCACCGGCCAGCCGCAACCGACCGTCGTTCAGGTGAACCGCATCTACATCAGGGCTACGGCGCAGGCGATCTGGGACGCGATCACCCAGCCTGACTGGACCGAGAAGTACGGCTACGGCGGCCGGGCCGATTACGATCTGCGTCCGGGTGGCGCGTTCCGGGTCGTGGCGAGCGCCGAGATGCAGCAAGCCGGGATGCCCGAGGTGGTAGTCGACGGCGAAGTGATCGAAGCCGACCCGCCGCACCGCCTGGTGCAGACCTGGCGGGCCGGCTGGGATGCTGAACCGGCGACCCGGTTGACCTACGCCATCGACGAGAAGGCCGGTGGCGTCACCTGTCTCACCGTCACCCATGAGTTGGACGGCGCACCCAACACCGCGGCGATGGTCGCCGGTGCGGTGGACGGCGCCGGTGGCGGCTGGGCCGAGGTGCTGAGCGACCTGAAGACCCTGCTGGAGACGGGGACCTCGCTGTCCTCGCTGGGGGTCGCTGGCTAGAGTTCGGTCGTGGTTGACTCGGGCTCGGCGGTCGATCAGGCCCCCGAAACCGGCTCGTCGGGGGGCGATGGCCACCGACCTTGGCCGCATCCACTGCCGCATTCACTACTGCACCCCTTGCGGGTAGCGGTGATCGGTGCCGGCCCGGCCGGTATCTATGCGGCCCGGTGCCTGGTCGAGCAAAGCGAGATCCCGGTGACAGTGGATCTTCTCGAACGATTGCCGACGCCGTTCGGATTGGTGCGGCACGGTATCGCACCCGACCATCTGAAGATGCGGTCGCTGCGCAACGCCCTGCAAAAGGTGCTTGAGCACGAGCGGGTTCGTTTCATCGGAAATGTCGACGTCGGTGTGGACCTGACCCTGCTGGAACTGCGCAGGTACGTGGATGCGGTCATTTACGCATTCGGCGCGGCGGGGGATCGGCGTATCGGTATCGATGGCGAGGATCTGCCCGGTGTGCTCTCTGCCACCGCCTTCGTGAGCTGGTACACCGGTCACCCCGACGCCGACCGGGGTCGGATCGAGGAAGCGTTGTCCCGGGCACGAAAGGTGGTGGTGGTCGGGGTCGGTAACGTCGCCCTGGATGTGGCCCGGGTGCTGTCCCGAGCGCCAGCGGAGCTCGAGCACACCGACATGCCACAGCACGTGCTCGACGTGCTGGCGGCCGCGCCGGTCGAGACGGTGACCGTGCTCGGCCGGCGCGGGCCTGCGCAGGCGAGTTTCACCTACCTGGAATTGCGAGAGCTGGGCAAGCTGGCCCGCGCGACCGTGCTGGTCGACCCGGCTCAGCTGCACGCCGATGCGGAGCCCGGTGATCGGATGGCCAGCCGCAACGTCGCGACACTTCGGGGATGGGTCGAGAATGTCGTGCGGGACGGCCATGTCTCGTTGCGGTTGCGGTTCTTTGCGCGTCCGGTGCGGCTGCACGGCACCGATCGGGTGACCGGGATCGAGGTCGAGCGCACCGAGGTGGGCGCCGACGGTGATTTGATCGGTACCGGTCACACCGATGTCATCCCGGCCGATCTGGTGATCAGATCGGTCGGATATCGCGGATACGAACTTCCGGGGGTTCCGCTGGATCAGCGATCCGGGACGGTGCTGCACCAGGCTGGACGGGTGCTACGCGGATCCCGTTTCTCGGTCGCCGAATATGTTGTCGGGTGGATCAAGCGGGGCCCGCACGGGGTGGTCGGAACCAATCGCTCGGACGCACAGGAAACCGTGGCCAGCCTGCTCGCTGACGTCGCCGCCGGCGTGGTGGTTGCCCACCCGCCGATCGGCGACCTGGTCACCTGCCTGATCGACCACGGCGTGGAACCAGTGCTGTTGAGAAACTGGTCGGCCATCGATGCAGCCGAGCAGGCCCTTGGCGGCACGCATGGCCGTCCCCGGACGACGATGCACGAGTGGAGCGCTCTGCTCACCGCGGCCCGGGCAGCAGCACCCTGAGATGTGCCTGACAGCCAATGACCGGTTCTCGGCGGCGGTCGGGTGACCGTCAGGCGACTGTCAGGCGACACAGTCGCGCAGTCAGCCGAACGTCGGGGAGTCAAGGCTCGACGATGAGCGTGGCGGGTGTCCTGATCAACCGGTGGTCGGGATGATGATGACCTCGCCGACCTGTTCGGCCAGCACCTGGGCGGCCTCTGCGGGCAGCCGGTCATCGGTCAGCAGCGTGGTGACCGCCCGCAGCGGTGCTATCTGCGCCAGCCCCACCACCCCCCACTTGGTGTGGTCGGCGACGACGACCAGGCGCCGGGCCGAATCGACCAGCGCGCGGTTGGTCTCGGCCTCCAGCAGATTCGGCGTGGTCAGACCGGCACGCTCGTCGATGCCGTGCACGCCCATGATCACCATGTCGACATGAAGGGACCGGATCGCCTGCACGGCAACGGGTCCGACGAGTCCGTCGGACGGTGTACGCAGACCCCCGGTGAGGACCACGGTCAGGTCGGGCCGCTGTCGGGCGTTGAGAACCTCCGCCACCTTTAGCGAGTTCGTGACCACCGTCAGGTCGGCGATGTCGCCCAGGTGCCGGGCCAGCGTCCAGGTGGTGCTGCCGGCGGTGATCGCGATGGCCATGCCCGGGTGGATCAGTTGCGCGGCTCTGGCGGCGATGGCCTCCTTCTCCGGGACCTCGCGCTGGCTGGTCACCTCAAAGCCGGGCTCGATCGCGCTGGCCGTCTCCATGGCGGTCGCCCCACCATGGACCTTGGACAGCAGACCTTTGCGATCCAGGGTCTCGAGGTCGCGGCGGACCGTCATGTCAGACACACCCAGCAGGGCCGTCAGGTGGGCCACCCTGGCTCCACCGGAACGGCGGACCTCCTCCAGGATCTTGGCCTGGCGCATCGCAGCGAGCACGCGCCGAACCTACCGTGGGCGAACGAGCCGACGACGCTCACCAGGATCAGGTGACAAGATCGGCGGTGTGCCGCAGTCCATCAGACCACCCGCCGGTGGTGAGAAGTGGCCAGCGCCTGCGGCCGCACCGGTCGCGGCGGACGTCGACGCGGCCGCCCGCCGGATCGCCGGTGTTGCGGCGGTGACCCCGCTCGAGCCCTGCCCCCGGTTGTCCGACGAGACCGGCGCGACGGTGCTGCTCAAACGGGAGGACCTGCAGGTCGTCCGGTCGTACAAAGTTCGCGGTGCGTTCAACCTGATGGCCCAGCTCACGCCCGCCGAGCGGGCCCTCGGGGTGGTCTGTGCCAGCGCCGGTAATCACGCCCAGGGAGTGGCCTTCGCCTGCCGCGAGCTGGACGTGAAGGGCCGCATCTATCTGCCGAACACCACCCCCCGGCAAAAACGCGATCGGATCCTCAACCATGGGGCCGGCACGGTGGAGCTGGTGATGACCGGTGACACGTTCGATGACGCCGCCGCGGCGGCGGCGGACCATGCGCGACTATCCGGGGCGGTGCTGGTGCCGCCGTTCGACGACCCGCGCACCATCGCCGGCCAGGGCACGGTGCTGCGGGAGGTCATGCAACAGCTCGGCCGGCCGCCGGATGTGGTGGTCGTCCCGGTCGGCGGCGGCGGCCTGATCGCCGGCATGCTGACCTACCTGACCGACCGCGCCCCGTCGGTCCAACTGGTAGGGGTAGAGCCCGCTGGGGCGCCGTCGATGGCGGCCGCGCTGGCTGCAGGGAGACCGGTTCGGCTGGCTGCGATGGACCCGTTCGTCGACGGCGCCGCCGTCCGCCAGGTCGGCGCGGTGCCGTACGGGATCGTCGCTGCGTCACCGGCTCGGATCGTCGCCGTCGACGAGGGTGCGCTGTGCACGGAGATGCTGCGGCTGTACCAGAACGAGGGCATCGTTGCCGAACCCGCAGGCGCGCTTGCTGTGTCCGCCTTGTCCGGGCTCGACCTTCCCGCAGGGTGCACCGTGGTTGCGGTGATTTCAGGCGGCAACAACGACGTGTCCCGGTACGGCGAGATCCTGGAACGCTCGCTGGTGCACCGCGGCCTGAAGCACTACTTCCTCGTCGACTTCCCCCAGGAGCCGGGGGCGCTCCGCCGGTTCCTCGACGAAGTCCTTGGCCCCGACGACGACATCACCCTCTTCGAGTACGTCAAACGTAACAACCGGGAGACCGGGCCGGCCCTCGTGGGGGTGGAGATCGGCGCCGCCGACGGGCTTCCCGCGTTGCTGGCGCGGATGGCGGCGGCCCCGATGGAGGTCGAACGGATCCTGCCCGGGTCGGCTGCCTACCGGTACCTCACCTGATGCGCCGGTCCGACGTGATGCAGTGTTCTCGCCCGATGCGGCGGCCCGACCTGATGCGACGGCTCGGGTGATCCGCACGCTGGCGGTGGAGAACTACCGGTCGCTGGACCGGCTGATCCTGCCGTTGACTCAGTTGACTGTGATCACTGGCGCGAACGGGACCGGAAAGTCCAGCCTGTACCGGTCGCTGCGGTTGCTGGCCGACGCGGCCCACAACGGCGCGGTCGCTGCATTGGCTAGGGAGGGCGGCCTGGAGTCGACGGTGTGGGCCGGACCGACCGCCGGTTCACGATTCCGCACTCCCGCCGGCCCGGTGCAGGGCACGGTCCGCCGCGGTCCGGTGGCGCTGCGGCTTGGATTCGCCGGCGACGAACTGGGTTACGCCGTGGATTTTGGCCTGCCCAATCCGGCCTCAGCCGGTCCCACCCTGTTCGGTCTCGACCCGGAGATCAAACGGGAATGGGTCTGGGCCGGTCCCGTGCCCAGGCCGGCCGCGGTGCTGGCGGACCGGCACAACGGCCGGGTCCGGGTCCGGGGCGAGGACGGGGACTGGCGGATCGTCAGCGACCGGGTGCGGTCGTTCGACAGCATGCTGGCGGCGGTGGCTGACCCGCGGACAGCCCCGGAACTGATGGCCGTCCGGGAGCGGCTGCGGTGGTGGCGGTTCTACGATCATTTGCGCACCGACGCCGACGCACCGGCCAGGGCAAGTCACATCGGAACCAGGACACCGGTGCTCGCCGGCGACGGCGCCGATCTGGCGGCTGCGCTGCAGACGATCCGGGAGATCGGTGACGACGAGGCGCTGAACTCCGCCGTGCAGCACGCCTTTCCCGGTAGCCGCGTCGAGATCGACGCCCTGTCCGGTCGTTTCGAACTCACCATGCATCAGCACGGCCTGCTGCGACCGTTGCGGACGGCGGAACTGTCCGACGGCACGGTCCGGTACCTGTTGTGGATCGCGGCGCTGCTGACCCCCCGACCGCCGGAACTGCTGGTGCTCAACGAACCGGAAACCAGCCTGCACCAGGACCTGCTGCCCCCGCTCGGCGCGTTGATCCGCCAGGCAGCCGGTCGCAGCCAGGTGATCGTGGTGTCGCACTCGGCGACCCTACTGGCGGCCATCGACGCACCGGGGGAGGACGGACGCGTTGAGCGGACCCTGGTCGAGCTGGTGAAGGAACAGGGCCGGACCCGGCTGGTGGGTCAGAAAATCCTGGACGAGCCCGCGTGGAAGTGGCCCGATCGATAGCGCTCGAAGGGACGCAGCCCAGTCACCGCCGACGGTCCGCCCCAGGGTGGGAGTCAGGCGGGCACAGCGTCCGGGTCGTCCGGCCCGGGCAGTGGTTCGATCGGTGCCGGCGGCAACGTCTCAGGAGTGTCCGGCAGCAGCTCGCCGGGATCGTCGGGGACCGGCTCCGTCGGGTCGATTGGCGGGTAGTTGTCGGGGTCCGGTCCGGGCTGCACCATGACGACAGTTCTTACACCCAGTCCCGGTCCAGCCACACGTCGGCGCCCGCTCAGACGCCCTCCAGTCGCTTCGCGGACCGCCGGATGTACACGTACCAGGTGACCCCGAAGCACACGGCGCGAGAACGCGATGAACGCGATGTACGCCGAGTTCGCGGACTTCGTGGCGATAAAGGACTGCCGGAAGGCGAGATTTACCAACACACCGCCGAGAGCACCGATGGCACCGGCAATCCCGATCAGTGCGCCGGCGTACCGCTGCGACTTCGCCATCGACACGGCAGGATCCGCGCCATTGATGATCTCGGTGCCCGACTTGG
Source organism: Nakamurella sp. (assembly GCA_965247715.1). Classification (GTDB taxonomy): domain Bacteria; phylum Actinomycetota; class Actinomycetes; order Mycobacteriales; family Nakamurellaceae; genus Nakamurella. The sequence continues at coordinate 32,224 of CBDFHS010000015.1, forward strand.
ACCTGAAGATCGCCGGAATCATCTTGTACACCGAGCCGTTGCCGATGCCGCTGAAGGCGAACAGCATCACGAATCCAACCAGGTAGAGCGGCAGCGACTGCAGCAGGGACGCGGCGAGCACCACGCTGGCGCCTAGCGCCATGGCAACGAAATTGACAAAGGACACCCTTGCCCCGCCGAATTTGTCCGCGAGCGCGCCGCCGACCGGTCGGATCAAGGAGCCGATCAGCGGTCCGATAAACGTCAGGTAAGCAGCCTTGACCGGAGTGGAGAAGGTATCGGAGAACTGGACCTGCAGGACCTGACCGAACGCAAAACTGAATCCGATGAACGATCCGAAGGTCCCGATGTAGAGCAGCGAAATGACCCAGGTGTTCCGATCGCTGGTCACGTCGCGCATCGCCCGCTTGCTGTTCGTCATCTGAGACAGATTGTTCATCTTCTGCGATGAGGCGAAGGCGGCCAGGAGAATCAGCGGGATGTACACCACCACCAGCAGCCTGGGGTAGGCAGCGCCCACGGTCGCCAGAATCAGCAGACCGACCAGCTGCACCACCGGAACGCCGAGATTGCCGCCACCGGCGTTGATCCCGAGGGCCCACCCGTTGAGGCGCTGCGGATAGAACGCATTGATGTTGGTCATGGATGAGGCGAAGTTGCCGCCGCCGACGCCCGCCGTGGTCGCGATGATCAGCAGGGTGGCATAGGAAACGCCCGGTGTCAGGAAGATGCCGATGAATGCCGTCGGAATCAACAGCAGCAGCGCGCTGACGATCGTCCAGTTCCGGCCGCCGAAGGTCGCCACGGCGAACGTGTAGGGCAGCCGCAGGCAGGCGCCGGCGAGCGTCGGCAGCGCGGTGAGCAGGAATTTCCCGGTCGGATCGATGCCGTACGCCGGGCCGAGGAAGAGCACGATGACCGACCACAGGCTCCACACCGGAAATCCGATGTGCTCCGAGGTCACCGAGAAGATCAGATTCCGTTTCGCGATCGACTCGCCCTGCGTCTTTCAGAAGACCGGATCCTCTGGCCGCCAATCGTCGATCCAGTGCTTGCCCTGGCGATCTGACGTGCCGATCTTGTCGGTGGCCCCTGACGGCATCGCGGTGGTGGTGATCGGGTCGGCGGCAGTTTGTTCGGGAGTGCTCACGGGTAGGTCCTCTCGGGACGAGGTGATGTCGGCGCTGGGACGGGGAGCCACGAGTCGCTCGTGCGGGCGGGATTGGTCGGATGAGGCGTCCCCGGATCTGCGTCATCGAAGAAGTTCACCGGCCGAATCGCCAACCTTCTCAGTGATGAGCGGCACCGACCGGGCCAGTCTCTGTTCGCGATGTTTCCTGAACGCGTGTCCCGGTGTTACGGCCGGATTGTTTTGTCTTCACACGGGCGGCCCGGACATTGTGCGAAGCGGCCCTAAGGGTTGTGCCGGGGGACCGGTTTTCTCGCTCGGGCGGACTGCTGATCGACCCCCCAGCGTCCAGGCCCGACTCACAGGGTGATACTGCGACGACCAGTGCGTAGTGTCGTACATTCGTCGTATGACCACGCTGACAATACGCACTGATCCTGAGGTGGAACACGCTCTGGAGACGCTGACGAGTGATGGAACGTCGCGCTCAGATGCCGCCCGGTCCGCCATTCTGGCGGCTGAGCGGGCAGTTCGCCGGGCTCGCCTGCGGGCAGAGGCCGAGTCGCTACGCAACGACCCTGACGACGTAGCAGCGTCGCGTCAGCTGGCGGCAGAGATGGATGCCATCCGTGCGTGGTGACATCTACCGGCTCCGAGCACCCAAAGGCGTGCAGGGCCACGAACAGGCTGGCCGCCGTTACGCAGTCGTCGTGCAATCCGATGATCTCCTCCTGTCCACCTGGCTGGTCGCACCGACCTCGACGGGTAGGCGTGCGGCAAGCTTTCGGCCCGAAATCGAGATCGATGGCCAGCGCACCCGCGTCATGGTCGAGCAGCTCACAGTGGTCGATCCGGAAACCCGGTTGGGAGAGTTCGCTGGACGGCTCGGCACCGACGAGCTCCGGGCGGTCGACGTAGCGCTGATGACAGTGCTGGGTGTCGAGTAGTCAACTGCTGCGCGCCCAGGTGCTGCGCCAACCCAGGTCATCGGCACGAGAAGCGGTGCTCTTGGAGCCATTACCCCGGTCAGAGCCCGCTGCGACGCCGGCGGGCCAGCACCAACCCAATGACGGCCGCGGCCATGGCTGCGATGAGAACCGTGACCAGGACAATGGGGCCGGTATTGGAACCTGCAGCGGTCGAGCTGCTGCTCAACGCCGGAGAGGCGCTGCTGACGGACGGCCCGGATCCGGCTGCTGACGTGGCGGATGTCAGGGCCGCCGACAATGCACCGGCAGGCTCCGCTGCAGAACCAGCTACGGCAGACATTGATGGGGCGCGGGACATCGGTGACGCGGTGGCCGTCCCCGCTGCCAGGGTAAGAACCGGAGCGGGGAATTCAGGTTCGGGGGCCCCCTCCGCTGACTCTTCGATCCAGCTGACCATGGATCCGTCACTGTAGGTCTGCAACACCTTGAAGGTCAGTCGGTCCACGACCGGCAATCGACCGGCGTCGATGACGAACTCGGCGGACTGCCCCGGTGCGATTCCAGAACCGTTGGCACTGAATGTGATTCGGCTGGCTACCTCGGACACCGGCTGGCCGTCGGCGCCGACCACCTGGCCCTGCGGCGCTGCGGTGGTGATCGCCGCCGACCAACCGTCCATCGGCGGAACGGTCACCCCGGCAATTGCCGAATCCAGGGGCAGTGCGATCTCGACCTTGTGGTGGGAATGTCCTTTTCCGTCGGCACGTGGAAGGTCAGCGCGGCCGGCGCGCCCTGGGCAGCGTCAGGGGCCTCGACCTCCACATGGGCCAACGCTGACCCGGCCATGGGCCAGAGGTGCAGCAGTCCGGTGACGGCGGCAGTAGTCAGGATCTTCCCAGTTCGCATGGTTGTCCTCGCTGGTCGGCCGGACGTCATCTGACGTCGACGATGAAAAGTGTGGTGGAGGAATCGATGTCACTGGTCTGCGTGGTCACTGCGAGCCGCCAGCTGCCCGCCTCGGGCAGTACCACCCGGTCGGCACCGTAACGACCTACGCCTCGCCTGCTGAGTTCGACGGGGATCACTTCTTCCCCGCTCGCCTGGTCCCCGCCGACCCTGTCCACCCCGATCCTGTCTATCCCGCGCAGCGCCCACCGCGCCGTCACCTTCACTACGTCTGCGGGGGTGACGCCGCCGCGGGTATAGGTCAGGCGCAGCGCGGTGGTGCCGGCTCGTGCCGGATCGACCTGGATCGCCACCTGCAGTGGCCCGGTGACCGTTGCGCTCTGGGTGATCACCGGGGCGAAGGTCGGCCATCGGTCGACTTCGTACCGCGCTGGGCGATGCCCGAGTGATCCAGACCGTCGTCAAACGCGGCTACCGGTTGGCCTACGACCCGGAGGTAGCCTCCACCGGCCGGTATTGAACGGGCCGGCCACACCAGGTGGGTCGTGACATGATCCGCCCGTGACGCACATCCGGATCGGAGTCGACACCGGGGGCACCTTTACCGATGTGGTGGCCGTTGACACCCGCACCGGCACTGTCACCACGACCAAGACACCGTCCACCCCCGCCGACCCGGCCGCCGGCTTCCTGGCCGGCGTCACCAAGATCCTGCGCCTGATCGGGGCATCCCCGAAGGAGGTCGGCGCCATCCTGCATGGCACCACGGTGGCCACCAATCAGTTGTTGCAGGGCCGGGTAGGTGCCCTCGGATTCATCACCACAACCGGGTATGAATCGATGCTGGAAATTGCCCGGCAATCCGTCCCGGATGGGTATGGCAACTCCTACTTCTGGGTCAAACCGGACCGGATCGTGCCGGCCGACCTGGTTCGCACCGTCGGTGGCCGGCTGGACTTCCAGGGCCGGGAGATCCGGCCGTTCGACCGGGTGGACGCGGTCGATTCCGTGCGGTTTCTCCGATCTCGCGGGATCAGCACGTTCGCAGTGTGTTTCTTGCATTCCTACGCGAACGCAAGCCACGAGAAGGCGATGGCGGAGGTGATCGCCGCCAAATACCCGGAAGCGGTGTTCTCGTTGTCCAGCGACGTGCTCCCCGAGTACCGGGAGTACGAACGGTCGATGACTACGTTAATCGACGCGGCTGTGAAACCCACGGTGGCGGCGTATGTTTCGGCCATCGCCAGCCGATTGGCCAAGCTCGACCCCGGTCGTGCCATTCCGTTCTCCATCATGCGGTCCAACGGCGGTGTGCTGTCCGCGGGTCAGGTGGTGCACCAACCCATCAGCACGGTGCTGTCCGGACCGGCGGCGGGCGCCCTCGGTGCGGCTCGGATCGCCGCGCACGCCGGTTATCCCAGGGTGGTCACCTGCGACGGCGGCGGTACCTCGACGGACGTCACGGTGATCACCGACTCCCAGCCCTCGTTGACGACCGAGGGGTCAGTCGGCCCGTTCCCGGCAAAGATCCCGATGATCGACGTGGTCACCGTCGGGGCGGGCGGCGGGTCCATCGCCTGGGTCTCGCCGGAGGGCAGCCTCAAGGTGGGTCCGCAGTCCGCCGCCGCCGATCCCGGCCCGGCCTGTTACGGACGGGGCGGCACTGACCCGACCGTCACCGACGCCCACCTGGTGTTGGGCCGTATCCCACCCCATCTGCTCGGCGGTGAGATCCCCTTGTCCGAGCCGGCCGCTCGAGAAGCGTTGTCGGAGTTGGCCACCCGGCTGGGGCTGACCGTGGAGCGGTGTGCCACCGGCATTCTGGAGATCTCGGCATGGAACCAGGCGAATGCGTTGCGCCGGATCACCAACAAGCGCGGCCTGGACATCCGGGAGTTCCCGATGGTCACCTTTGGCGGGTCCGGGTCGCTGCTGGCGTGCACGCTGATGGACATCCTGGAGATCCCCACCGTGCTGGTGCCGCCCAACCCGGGAAACGTCTCCGCGTACGGGTTGCTGACCGTCGACGTCCGCAAGGACGACGTCCACACCGCCGTGGCCGCAGACCACGAGCTGGACCTGGATTCGGTCGCCGCAAGCTACCACGCATTGACGGCACAGACGCGAAAGGCATTGCGACTGGAAGGCTTCGCCGATCCGGAGCAACGGATCGAACGGTCCGCGGACCTGCGGTACGTGGGGCAGGCGTTCGAGGTGCGGTTGCCGGCGCCGCTCGGGGAGATCGACCGGGGTTGGGCCGACACGGTGGTGGCGGCGTTCCACGACGCCCACCGCGAGTTGTATGGCTACGACTTCCGGGGCAAGGTGGATCAGCCGGTGGAGTGGGTGAACCTGCGGACCACCGGCATCGGGCCGATCAGCCGCCCGCCGATCACCGAGATCGCAGATGGCACCGGGGCTGTCAGGGCACAGGTTCGGCTGGGCAGCCGGCGGGTGCATTTCGGGGACTGGGCGGACGCCGCCGTCATCGACCGCGCCGGGCTGCTCGCCGGTGACCGGGTGGAGGGGCCGGCAGTGCTGCAGGAATTCGGTTCGACGGTGCCAATCCCGCCGGGATTTCGTGCGGTGGTCGACTCCTACGGCAATCTGATCCTCGATCGGACGGTGGCGTCGTGATCGACCCGATCCTGGTGGAAATCGTGGCCGGCACGCTGGCCTCGGTGGAGGCCGAGGTGGAGACCGCAATCGGCCGGACCGCGCGCTCGCCGATGATCCGGGACGCGCACGATTTCCGGGCCGGCATTCATGACGTGAAGCTGCGCAAGCTCACCGGCCGGTCGTATTCGGCGCTGGTGCAGCCGGTGGTCCGGGACTACCCGATCGCGGAAATGGTGCCCGGCGACGTGTTCTTCCACAACGACGTGTACCTGTCCGAGGGCGGCATCGGGCACCTGCCCGACCTGTGTGTGACGGTGCCGGTATTTCACCGCGGAGAGGTGGTGGCGTTCGTCCAGGCGTTCGGGCATCACGACGACATCGGCGGCGTCGTACCGGGTTCGATGCCCTCGCACGCTACCAGCGTGTTCGAGGAAGGGCTGATGGTGCCGCCGATCAAGCTATGGGCGGCGGGGGTGCCGAACGAGGCGGCGCTGAAGATCATGACCAGGAACTCCCGGATGCCCGAATCGTTGGCGGCCGACCTGGACGCCGAGTGCTCGGCCTGCCTGATGGGGGCGGCGCGGCTGGCCGGCCTGTTCGGCCGGTACGGGCGCGAGCCGGTGGAGGACGCGTTCCAGGCGATCCTGGATGCCACGACCACGACATGGCGCACCGAACTGCTGTCAAAGATCCCGGACGGGGAGTACGTCTGGGAGGACTATGCCGAACACGACGGCGTCGACCCGCCGCGGCTGCACACCCAGCGAATCACCCTGACGAAGTTGTCCGCCGGCGACGGGATCACCGACGGGCGGCTGATTCTCGACTTCACCGGCACCGCACCTCAGGCCAAGGGCCCGATCAACCACTGTGCTGACTATTCCGACGGAGTGTTCCTGGCCAAGTGGTTGGCGCCGATCCTGCGGAACCTGGCCGACAGTCCGAAGCGGGCGGCCGAGCTGGACGTCAACGAGGGCGTGGTGCCGCTGATCGAGATGCGTTTTCCGGCAAAGGGAACGCTGCTGACACCAATCTTCCCTGCGCCCACCAACGCGCGGACGTTCGTCATCCTGCGGTTGCTCGGCGTGTTCGCAGGGGTGCTGGCCAAGGCCGTCGGCGGCCGGATGCCCGCGGACCAGGAGACCATCCGGTACACCGGGGTGTACGGCACCGACCTGGCTGGCCGGCCGTACCTGATGCGGGAGGTGCTCGGCGGTGGGTCCGGCGGCCGGTACTACGCCGACGGCGAGGACACCATTCATGTCGTCCCCGACTCGCAGAACCTGCCGACAGAGTTCACCGAGGCCCGATTTCCGTTCCTCGTCGAAAGGCTCGGCCTGGCGATCGATTCCGGCGGCCCGGGTCGGTACCGCGGCGGTCTCGGGTACGACAAGCACATCCGGATGCTGGCCGATGCGGACTTCATGTCCATCGCCGACCGGTCCATCCTGGCCTGCTGGGGGGTGGCCGGCGGCCGGGCCGGTGCATCGTTCTCGGTCACGATCGACCCCGGCGGTCCGCGGGAACGCACGGTGGACGCGCTCGCCGACGCGGCCCCGGTTGCCGCCGGTGAGGTGATCCGCATCCGCACCACCGGCGGCGGCGGGTGGGGTGACCCGTTCACCCGGCCGCCGGCCGAGGTGCTGCGAGATGTGCTGAGGCACAAAATCTCCGTTGACGGGGCCAAGAATGACTACGGGGTCGTGGTGGCGGCGGTGGACGACGGTTTTATGGTGGACGCCAACCGGACCGCTGCGCTGCGCGCATCGCTGACCGCGGCGGTTGGCCCCGAGGTTCCGTTCTTCGACCGGGGCCCCGGCTATCCCACGCTCGCCGGCGGTCGGACGTTTGCCGACGTCGACCTGCCCTGAATTGGCGGACGGAGGCCGATTCGCACAGGGGCACTCATCGTGACCGATGATTTTCGCCCGCCCACCGGGTCAGCCAACAGGAATGCATCCTTCACCACAGCGAGGACCACCATGACTTTGGACGACATGACTCTGACGACCAGCACGGGCGACTCCGCCGACGCATCGATGCCGCTCGGCCCGACGGCTCCAGCCAGGCAGACCCAATGACCACCCTCGCCGTCAACGGGGTTGTTCTTGGGGTGGAGTCCTTCGGTGAGGACGCCGCACCACTGATCCTGCTCGCGGGTGGGACCACGATGTTGTCGTGGCCCGACCAGCTCTGCGAGCGCCTTGCCGCCGGCGGACGCCACGTGGTGCGCTACGACCTGCGGGACAGCGGCACGTCGACGACTGCCGATCCGGAGGCACCCGGTTACACCCTGCGCGACCTCGCCGCGGACGCGGCGGCCCTGGCTGGATCGTTCGGCCGCGGGCCGGCGCACCTGGCGGGGATCGGCGTCGGCGGGATGGTCGCCCAGGTGGCCGTTCTCGACCATCCGGATGCGTTCTCGGCACTGACCCTGGCCGGCTCCCGGCCGGTCGCGCCCGGACCGCCCGATGACGACCTTCCCGACCACGACGGGGCGGCGATGAGCCGGCTGTTCGACCGTCCGATGCCCGACTGGACCAACCGTGAGGCGGTGGCGGACTACGCCGCCGGTGGCGCGGAGATACTCGGCGACGACCCGGTCGCGGCCCGCGCGAAGGCGGCCCGCATCTGGGACCGCACCCCCGGCACCGCACCGTCGGTGCAGCTAGCCAACCAACTGGGCATGGTTTTCTCCCGGCTTGACTGCACTCCCCGCTGGCGTGAGCGACTCCCCTCGATCGAGATTCCCACCCTCGTCGTGCACGGCCGCGAGGACAGGTTCTTCCCCGTCGGAAACGGCGAGGCTCTTGCACGCGAGATCCCCGGAGCGCGGCTGCTGGTCCTGGAGGGGGCCGCCACCGCGATCCCCGACGCTTCGACCGGCGAGGTCGCCGCGGCGATGCTCGCACTCGGGGAGTAGTCCAGCAGCAGCTACCCCCGCGGAATGTCGGCACCTGTCGGGCGGTACTCCAGCAGGAGGACCCGGCCGTCCAGGACCCGGTGTTGTAAGAGACCTAGATCCGCCGAACCGACCCCCTGGAAGGCCGGTTCGCGGCCGGCGTCGCCGGCGAGCAGTGGGAAGGTCATCAACCGGAGCCGGTCGACCAGCCCCGCGTCGATCAGCTGGCGGGCGATCGACATGCTTCCCACGGTCCGCAGCGGGACCTTGCTGTCTGCCTTCAACGCCTGGACCTCGCCGGTCAGGTCCCGGCTGCAGATCTGCGTGTTCGGCCAGTAAACCTGGGCCAGGGTGCGCGAAAACACAATCGTTTTGGTGGTTCTCATTCGTTCGAAGCCGTCATCTCGAGCCTGTGCGGGAAGCCCGGCCAGCATCTCGTAGGTTCTCCGGCCCATGAGTTGGCATTGCGGAGCGGACCCTTGCGTGGTGATCCAGTCCTGGAGCTCCGGGCCGAGATAACCGAAGTAACCCGGCAGTCCGTCCGATCCGGCCCATCCGTCGACGGACAGAAAGAGGTCGACGATCAGTTCGCTTTGCATGCCTTCTCCTCACTGAGCGGCGCCGCCGATCCGGTGTGTGCCGCGGAATGAATTCGGTGGAGTGAATGGAATGAGGAATGACGGGCGTGTCGATCCAGCCGGGTCAATGCAGGGTAGGTCGGTAGATGAGCTCCAGGATGTGATTGTCGAGGGTGCGGTGCTCGATCAGCTCCAGGTCGAAGTCGGCCGCTTCGTGGAAGACCGGGTCGAGCCCGGTGTGCCCGGTGACTACTGGGAACAGGGTGACCTGGATCCGGTCGACCAGGCCAGCGGCCATCAGGGCCCGATTCATCGACAGGCTGCCGTGCGACCGCAACGGAACGTCCGACTCCTCTTTCAGTCGGGCGACGACATCGACGGCGTCACCAGGTGCGACGACGGCATTCGGCCAGTCGAGAGGTTCCGTCAGTGTCGATGACACGACCGTCGCCGGCAGATCTACCATCCGGGTTACCCACGGGTCGCGCACCTCGGACTCCGGGGTGCTGGTGGTCAGCATTGCGGTGAACATTCGAAATGTGTTGCCTCCGAACACCATTCGTTGATCCTGTTCGTACACCGCACGGCGATGGTCGAGGAGCTCCGGGCCCTGTTTCCCCCAGTAGCCGGTCCAGTCACCGCCGGCGGCGGCGAAGCCGTCGAGGCTGGTGAAGACGTCGAAGGTGTAGGTAGCGGTCACGGGCTTCCTCCTCGGATGCGGTCGATCCATGAGTGTTCAGACCGGGCAGCTCTGCGCAACTCATCGGCGTGCTGGGCGGGTTTCAGGAGCGCCACAGTCTCGCCGGTGACGGGGTTGCTGATTTCAGCGGCCAAATGTTGGCCGGTTCGTTCCGACTCAGCGGATAGGGGCGTGAAAGAACCAGAGCTGACCCTCCACATCACGCGCACCGTACTCTCGGACGCCGTAGTCCTGGTCGGTCGGCTCCTCGACGATGTCCGCGCCCGCGGCGACGGCGTGGGCGTAATGGTCGGCCAGATCGTCGACGGCGACCACCGTCATACCAGTGACCGCGCCTACTGTTGCCGGTGATTGGTAGTCATCCGCGGACGGGTGCAACCACACAACGTGATCACCGGCGCGCACCTCGGCATGCCGCACGCGACCGCCCGTGTCGGTGTCCCGCGGACCGGCGGTCAAGCCGAAAACGCGTACCAGGTAGTCCTGCGCGGCGGCCACGTCGTTGTAGACAAGCAGCGCGGTGGCGCTGCGAATGGGGGCTTCGAGCATGGTCATCTCCTCCAGAGTGGCGAACAGCTCGCCGATTGGCGGGCTGGTGTCTCGGTTCAGCTCCTCGGACATCGCGACGAGCCGCGTCCGTAGTCGCGACATCGCTTCCAGGCGCTCGGTGGTGTCGGCGAGGTGGCGGCGCACCGCGGTCGGTAGTTGCCACTGCGGCTGGTCCAGGGCGACGGCAATCTCGTCGAGCGGCAAGCCGAGTCGACGCAATAGCGCCACCCGGTACAGCCGGGTGACGTCCTCGGCCGTGTAGAGGCGGTGGCCGCCCGCTGTTCGCAGCGATGGCCGGCATAATCCGAGCGCGTCGTAGTGGTGCAGCGCACGAACCGTCAACCCCGTTCGGGCCGCGAGCGGCCCCACCTTCCACAGTCCCGTGGGCTCGACGGGCTGCTCCACTCCGTCCCTGGCCACGTTGGCAACGCTACGACCTTCCGCTACGGCAGATTCAAGCCCTTTCCGCCGACACGGACACCTAATCCCGTTAGCCGATCGCTGCTTGACACATCTACCAGGGAGACATCCCATGTCGATTGATGTCAAGCAGCGACGGTCATGTGGTGTTGCCAGGCGGTGTTTTCGTCGTATTTGGTGCCGGTCTTGAGGCAGCCGTGCAGGATGCCGACGAGCCGGTTCGCGAGCTGGCGCAGGGCTGCGTGGTGACCGATCTTCCTGGCCCTGAGTGCGTCGTAGTAGGCCCGAGCGCCCGGTGATGCACGAAGCGCTGAATAGGCCTGCTGATGAAGTGCGTCACCGAGTCGACGGTTGGTGGCATACCTGGCTAGGACGACCGACTTCTTCCCCGAGGCCCGGGTGATGGGGCTCTGCCCGGAGTAGTTTTTCCGCGCCTTGGCGTCCGCAAATCGCTTCTTGTCATCACCGAACTCGCCGAGCGCTCGAGCGGCGAGGACCACCCCGAAACCCGGCTGGCTGAGGTAGATATCAGCGGCCGGGTGCCGACCAAAATGTTCGGCCACCACCTCTTGCAATTGCGAGATCTGCTCATTCAAAGCGGCGATGACACCGACCTGCCCGATAACAACGGCCGCGTAGGCAGCCTCAGTTGTCGCGGGTTGCCGCAGGCCAGGGGTCCGCAGCACGGCCAGCAAAACGTCCGCCTTGGCCTCGACATGATGCCGGCGAGCCGCCCGCAACGCAGACACCACTTGGCTCCGGGTCAGTTTCCCGACCCGCGCTGGTGATGGCGCCCGGTCTAGCAGGACCAGAGCATCTTTCGCCGTCAGGTCGTCGAAGGCCTCCACCGCAGCTGGGAAGTACTCCAGCAGTGTGGATCTCAACCGCAGCACCTGACGGGTCCGTTCCCAGATCGCGGTCTGGTGAGCGCGAGCGACCAGCTTCACCGCATCCACCAGGTCGGTGTCCCCGGCGATCTGCCGGTGATGATCACGATCCAACCGGACGATCTCCGCGAGCACATGGGCATCGCCGGCATCGGACTTCGCACCAGAGGTGGAGTACCGCTCCCGGTACCTCGCCGAGGACAACGGGTTGATCGCGAACACTTGATAACCGGCCGCCCGCAGGGCGGAAACCCACGGGCCACGGTCGTGCTCGATCCCGATGATCACCCGGCCGGCGACCACGTCCGTCGGCAGCTCCGCCCAATCGGCCGGGGCGTGCTGCGCGACCAGCGCATGGAACCGGGTGATGCCCTGCAACCCTTCGGGCAGGCGGGCCTTCGCCAGCCGACGCCCGGTCTCGTCCTCAAACTCAAGGTCGTGGTGATCTTCGGCCCAGTCATCCCCGATGAACAGCAACACCCGCAGCAACTCCTTCATGATCACCGAGCCCGGATCACAGCACCCGGCGACACCTGCAACCTAATGAACAAGTGCTCACGCCAAGGCGGGCACGACATCCCATCAGCAGTTCAGTCACCGGCGAACCGGCGGGCGCACGATCTCCCTGGAGGTCTCATAAGAGGACCAGGTTGGTTGAGTGCTGACCCGCCGGCCGCTGCTGGCCAAAGCCTCCCAGAGAAGACCCGACTGGTCTCATTAGGTTGGCCCTCTGCATCGAAGAAGCCGCGTTCGGCCCGTCCGGGCCGTCGGGCAGATTCGGGTTCGCTCAGCCCATCTCGTCAAGCAGGTTCTGTACGACCGTCAACAGCGCGGGCATCCTTTCAGAGACTGCACTCCAAATCACGGCGTCGTCAACGACGGCGTAACCGTGCGCAAGGATATTGCGCAGGCCGACGATCCGGGAGATGTCACCGAATGCGCTGCGCGGCTTCGGGGTCCGCCTTGCGCAGCCTGTTCAGCGCCTCGCCGATGATCTCCAGCTGGCGCTCAACAGCCGACTTGCGCAGCTCGTCGGCAGCGTAGCTCGCCGCGGTCAACCCTTCCGCGAAGGTGTTAATCCGCACACCTGCTGCACGGACGTCCCAAAGGAACGCCGCCGACTCAGGATGCATAGAGCTCAACGGCGCCGGCAAGAGCCGAGGCGGCGAAGTGCGGGTTACGTACTGCCTCGGCCATCACCAGGTCGACCCTTCGACCGAGGATGCGCTCGAGGTCTTCCTTGAGGCCGAAGTAGGCGTCGAACGGATCCGGTGTGCCCGGGGTGAAATCGACGAGGATGTCCACATCACTGTGCTCCGGTCTGAATTGGTCGCTGGCTGCAGAGCCGAACAAGCGCAGGCGCCGCACGTCGTGCGCGCGACACGCACGAGCGATCGCTTCACGGTCCACAACCGCGCCGGAACTCACAAGGCGGATTCTACTGACCGGCAACCGGGAGGCTCCTTGCCTCCCCAGCGCGCCCGTTGCGGTGAGCACAGGCGTAGCCGCATGAGGAACGCTGAGCGTCACGCCACAGGCTGGCGGAAGTGCCGCAGAATGATCGCCTACGGGAATTCCGCAAGCGTCTCGCCACCAGAAGTACGGAGTCGTCCGCCACCACGGCATACCGATCTGCAGCGGGAGCGATTGTTCGTCGAGACGGGCCGGGATCGGTAGGCATCGGTCATGTGCTCGTCCGCAGTTCTCTGTGCTGGAGCACCGACCACAGACCGACCACCGCGACGGCGTTGGCGGTCAGGATGATTCCGATGACCAGGCTGGTGCTGTAGTCGTAGGCCAGCCCGAGGAGGCCGCCGGCCAGCAGCAGACCGACTCCACGCACCAGGGCGAGCCACCCGAACGCGGTCGCCCGGACCTCTGGCGGCACCAAGCGGGTCACGACGGCTTTGATGGTGGAGTCGAGGATGCCGTTGACGACACCCCAGATAGCGACACCAACCCAGACCAGCAGTGGGTTGGCGGCGAAGCCGACCGCGGCGAAGGACGCGGCGACCGGGACGAGCAGCAGCACATTCGGCCCGCGCCGGTCGTAAACCCGGCCGGTGAGCAGACCGGCGAGGCCGTCCACGAGCATCGCTACCGCGAACAGGACGGGGACCTGCGCCTCGGTCAGCAGGCCGTCGGTGACGGCGTGGAACGCCAGCAGCGGGAACGACGCGATTCCGCAGGACAGGACGGCGACCGCGCCGACGTACCGCCACAGCAGCGGCGGCAACGGCTGCCGGTGCAGGCTCCGACCAGTCGACCCGTCGGAGGCAACCGGGACGGCTGTGTCGGGTCGGGCCGGCTCGTAGGAAGCGGGGTCGGGAACCCGGCGGCGCAGCCAGGCCAGCACGGCCAGGACCACGATTCCCGGCGCCACCAGCACACCGAACGCGAACCGGTAGTCGCCGTCGCGCCAGGACAGCACGGCGGCCAGCAGGAGCGGGCCGGCTACCGCGCCTGCCTGGTCCATCGCCTGATGAACCCCGAACGCGGTGCCGCTGCCGGTCCGGGTGGAGGCGTGCGACAGCAAGGTGTCCTTTGCCGGGGAGCGGACCGCCTTGCCGAGCCGCTCGGTGCCGTACAGCAGTAACGCGGGCGCCAACGCGGTTGTGACCCCGATCAGAGGCACGCTGAGGACGGTCAGCGCGTACCCGACGATCGTCCAGGTCCAGTAGTGAGGCGACCCGCAGTCCGTAGCCGATGAATTCCCCGGCGCCGGCGGCGATGCCAACGACGGCCGCGGAGGCTCCCAGCGACGCGAGGTAGGGGCCGATGATGCTCCTGGCACCCTCGTAAACCATGTCCGCGAACAGACTGACAACCCCGAACCAGATCACGAACCGCCACGGACTCAACACCGTACGAACTGGCCGGCCGCTCGAGCTGACAGGGACACTCACCGCCCGATCTAATCGCACGGCGCGGTGACATCACGCGAAGCGGACCGGATCGCCGTCACGGGCGGCCACGTTCGGCGACCGCCGAGCGTCGGACAAGACCAGCACACCGCCAACGGGCAGGATCAACCAGAATGTGAGCAGCCGGTAGATCAGGACGGCGGCGGCGGCGGGCGCCGCGGCAGCCCCGGCCGCGATCAGACCGGCCAGCAACGCCGCCTCGATCACGCCGACCCCGCCGGGTGTGAGGGGGATCTGCCGTACAGCCTGAAGGCCCACGTACACGGCCGCCGCGGTCACCAGGTTGATCTGTGCACACACCGCCAAAGCGCTGGCGATCAGGACCAGGAAGTCGGCAGCCCACCGGATCAGTGCCCAGGTCAGGTTGAACCGCCAGGATCGCCACGGCACGGCCCGTGCGGCCACCACCAGCTGACGCAGTTGGCGCCCCAGTGCGGTGAGCAGCCGCCCATTCCCGGTCCAATGCCGAAGGAGAATCCCGATCTCGACGGCAGTGATGACCATGACCAACAGCGCGGCGAGAGTCCACACCGGCTGGGCGGTGATGAGGCGGCCGACCGTTGCCAGCAGTGTCGGACCCGCGACGACGGCGTACAGGGCCAGCAGCGCGCCGCTGAGCAGGGCGGCCGACAGGGTCATGGCGAGGCCGGCGTTCGCCCCCGACAGGCCGGTCTTGCGCAGCTTGGTGAACGTGTACCCGGCCCCCACCGCGGTGCCGGCGGGCAACGCCATTGACACGGCACCGCTGGACAGGGTCAACCGCAGCGACGCCTCCCGGGTCATCGAGCCGCCAAGGTCCTCCACCAGCCGCCACTGGACGCGGGAGAAGGCCGTCACAGCAACCACTTCGGCGATTACCGCGATCAGTAGCCACCCGGGCTGGGCGGACCCGACCGAAGCGGCGATGTCCGTCACCGACGGCAACCGTCCCCACAGCGCCCAGGTGGCCGCAGCGAGTGCGACGAACCCGGTCGCGGCCCAGAGCCACCGGTTGGTGAGCACCCAGCTCGCGCGCTCACCTGTCCGAGTGTGCTGGCCATGCCGTCAATGCTGTCGTCCGGGACCCAGCCTGTCGTCCTACCGGTGGTGGCTGTTGCGGGTACGACAACGGCGGTATCCGATGACGTGCGGAGTCACTTGCCGCGGACCAACCCGCTCTCGTAGGCGATGACCACCAACTGGGCCCGGTCCCGAGCACCCAGCTTGGTCATCGCCCTGTTGACGTGGGTCTTGGCCGTCAGGGGGCTGACCACCAGACGCTCGGCCAGTTCGTCGTTGGACAGTCCCATCGCCACCAGCGACAGGACCTCCAACTCCCGGGGAGTCAAATCGCGCAGACGATCGGACGGCGTTGCATCGGATCGTTGCGGTCGGTCCAGAAAAGTGGTGATCAACGCCCTGGTGGCCTGCGGGGACAGCAGCGAGTCACCCTGGGCAATCACCCTGATCGCGTCCAGCAGCTCCACCGGCCCAACCCCTTTGCCGAGAAAGCCGCTGGCACCCGAACGCAGGGCCTGGAAGACGTACTCGTCGAGCTCGAACGTGGTCAGTATCAACACCTTCACCGACGCCAAGGATGGGTCGGCGGTGATCTCCCTGGTGGCGGCCAGGCCGTCCATCTCCGGCATCCGAATGTCCATCAGCACGACGTCAACGCCACCGGCCCGGACCAGGTCAACGGCTTGCCGACCGGTTGTCGCCTCGCCGACGACCGCCAGGTCGTCCGCCGACTCGATCAGCGCCCGGAACCCGGCCCGCAGCAGGGCCTGGTCGTCGGCGATCAGGATTCGGGTGGTCACCGGGCAACCTGTGCGGCGGTCATCGAAGGTCCGCCTTTTGCGGATGGGCCGACGGGACTGGTCGGGCCGAACCGGGCGGCACGGGTGACCCGTCGAGCGGCAGCAGCAGCGCGGTGCTGAAACCGCCGTTGACGGTCGGCCCCGCCCACAGGTCCCCGTGGACGCTGCCGACCCGCTCCCGCATTCCGATGAGACCGAAACCCCCTGTGGGAGAAGAATCCTGGGCCACCGGGCACGGCGCCGCGGAGACCGGCTCGTTCGTCACGGTGATCGCGAGGAGGTCAGGGCGGTAGGACAGGTCGACAACAGCGGGCGCCCCGGCGGCGTGCTTGCCGACGTTGGTCAGCGATTCCTGGATGGCGCGGTAGGCCACCAGGTCCACCGCGGCCGGCAACGGCACCGGGCTCCCCCGCACGACGCTGTCGATGGTCAGTCCCGCGGCTCGGAACTCCTGCAACAGGTCGCCCATGCGGTGCAGTCCGGGTAGCGGTTCGGCCGGAACCGACCCGCCGACGGCGTCCCCCGGTTCACGGAGCACGGTGACCACAGCCTGCATCTCGGACAGCACCGAGCGAGCGGCCTCCCGGACATGATCCAGGGCTTCCCTGGCCTGATCGGGATTGCGGCTCAACAGATGTCCGGCCACCCCGGCCTGCACATTGATAACCGCAATGTGGTGCGCCACCACGTCGTGCAGCTCGCGGGCGATCCGCAACCGCTCGTCGCCCACCTGACGCCGGGCCTCCTGCTCACGGGACTCTTCCGCCCTGCGGGCCCGCTCCTGGATGGCAAGGACGTACGCCCGCCGATTGCGCAGCGCGTCGGCGAAGGCAATCGACAGCGCGCAGATGGCCGCGGTGGCCACGGGCCGCGGATGCAACCAGAACGCGGTGTCCAGCAGCGATCCGACCACTGCCGCGGCGATAGTGATCACCCCGGCGGCGAGAATGGCCGCGGTTCGGCGGCCGGCCAACGTCAGCGTGACCAACGCGGCAACCACCGCCATGATCAGCGGGGGGACCTCCTGGACGAAGTTCTGCAGGATCAGATACCCCACGACCGTAACGACCAGCACCAGCCACGGGTAGTTCCGGCGGAGCACTAACACCGCACACGCCGCCGCCGACGTCAGGTACACCCAGGCGGGGGGCAGTTCGCCGAATCCGATCCGGGCGGCCGACCCGAGCCCGATCACCGTGGCTGCGTAGATCACCACTGCCAGCATCAGGTCGAATCGGTGCGGATGCCCGTCGAACACCCCACCCCAGGCGCGGCCCCACCGACCCGAGGGGAAGTACCGAGGCAGAACGATGCCGCCCGGGGTCGAGGCCCCGGGCGGCACCGTGTCGGTCATGGCTGTCACCCTACGAGTCCGGTCTTCAGCTGGCGCGATTCTCAAGCGTCCCGTTTGCGCATGACGACAGCGGCGCCAGCCAGCAGCACAACCAGCCATCCCACGAAGACCGCGGCACCGGCACCGGGTGACAGCAGGTTCGCCGTGGTGGCCGTCACCGAGGTGAAGGCAGTGCCGGCGTTGGACGGCAGGTACGGCGTGATGTTCGCGCTCCAACTGTCCGGTAGGACCAGCGAGGCCAGGGTCGGGACCAGCAGCAGGACGGCCACGACGGTGGAGATGGCACCGGCGGTGCTGCGCAGCAGGGTGCCGATGGCGATCCCGAAGATCCCGATTCCGGCGAGGTACAACGCGGAACCGAGCACGGCGCGCAGCACCCCGTCGGCGGCCAGGGTGGTGTTGTGCCCGTCACCGAGGATGGACTGTCCGAGCAGGAAGGCAACCATAACGGCGACCAGCATCGTCACCACCAGTGCGCCCGCGAGCACGACCACCTTGCCGACCAGGACCGGTATCCGCCGCGGCACGGCCGCGAAAGTGGCCCGGATCATTCCGTTGGCGTACTCGTTGGAGATCACCAGGACGCCGAGAACGCCCACCAGCAATTGCGCCAACATCACGCCGGCGAGGCTGATCGCGGTCGGATCGGTGCCGAAACCCGGTCCGCCGCCATTGTTGTCGGGGGAGGCAACGGACCCGGAGGACACGGCCGCGGCCAGTGCTCCAAAGGAGATCATGATCGCCATCGCTCCGATGATCATGAACGCCCACGACCGGACGGACCGCAGCTTGATCCATTCGGAACGGATCACCCTGGCCTGGGTGACCCGCAGGGTAGCCGGGCTACCGGTGGTGGGGGCGGGGTGGCGGGCCGTTGCTGCACCAGTGGTGGCGTGCTGGGTGTTCTCGACGACACTCATCAGGCAGCGCTCCGCTCGGTGGTGGTGGTGTCGGTGGTGTCGATATGTTCGGGGTGGGCGTGACTGGGGTAATCCACGGCGTCCTTCGTCAGATCCATGAACGCCTGTTCCAGCGAGACCGTCCGGGGTGTCAATTCGTACAGCACGATTCCGGCGGCGGCGGCGCGTTGTCCTACGGTGCGGGCGTCCATTCCGCTGACCTCCAGGAGGTCCCGCTCGGCCCCGGTTCTGATGCTGACCCCAGGACCGTGCAGGTGGGTGGCGAGATCATCGGCCTGCGGGGACCGGACGAGCACGGCGCGTTGCGCCGCGCCGGCTCCCAGCTCGCTCATGGCCATCTCGGCGATCAGCCGGCCCCGACCGATCACCACCAGGTTCTCGGCGACCGCGGACAGCTCGGTGATCAGGTGCGAGGACACCAGAACGGTGCGGCCGTCGGCGGCCAGATCGGCCAGCAAACCGCGGATCCACAGAATGCCCTCGGGGTCGAGGCCGTTCACCGGTTCGTCGAACAGCAGGATCCTTGGATCGGCCAGCAGCGCCCCGGCAATGCCGAGCCGCTGTGCCATACCCAGGGAGAAGGTGCCGGCCCGCCGGTTGGCCGCATCTTCCAGTCCGACGAGTTCGAGGACCTCGTCGACCCGGCGTGACGGAACACCGGTGGTCGCTCCAAGGGCCAACAGGTGCTGTCTGGCCGAGCGGGCCGGGTGCAGCGCCTTGGCATCGAGCAGCGCGCCGACCTCGTGCAGCGGCGCCGGATGTTCGGCGTACGGGCGGCCGTCGACGGTGATCTTGCCGGAATTGGGGGTGTCCAGCCCGATGATCATGCGCATGGTGGTCGACTTTCCGGCCCCGTTGGGGCCGAGGAACCCGGTGACGACGCCGGGTTGCACGGTGACGCTGAGGTCGTCGACGGCGACCTGGTCGCCGTAGGACTTGCTGAGGTGATCGATGACGATCATGGGCACTCCTGGGGTGGCACGGAACTGGGATGGCGCGGAACTCTGACAGTTCTCACCATCCCGGGCTGCGGGCGTCCCGTCGTCGTCCTGCCGGTGACACTTGGCCGTACCGCGACGGCGGTACGGCGGTCAGCCGGCCCGTTTGACGTCCATCACCGTCATCGCGTCATCGCCGCACTGCACCTCTGGGTCGGATGCTTTGACCAGCACCCGGAGTCGATCACCGGCGGTGAATTTGCCCAGTTGCTGTCCGAAGAGGGTGAGCAGGCGCCCGTCATCGGTCTGGAGCCGGTAACACGGCCCGGGGCTGCCGATGGTGATGGCGCCGAGGAGCCAGAACCCGGTGATCTCATCACTCGGCCCGGCCGTTGGGCCGCCACGCGGGGTGGGGTTCGGCGGCCGGGTGGACGGCACGGGGACCGTTGGCTGCACGGAGACCGGCCCGGGCCCGGCTGGGCTCGATCCGGGGGTGGGGGACGAGCTCGCTGCGGGACCCGCGCTGGGTGGGGCCTGGGCGGCGCAGCCGGAAATCGGCAGGCTCAGCACTGCGGCCACTGCGGCCGACATGCCGGCTCGCCGCAGACGTTTCGCTATAGCAACTCCGGCACGAGCAGACTGTGGGCGCACACCCGGTAGACGTGCCGGCGGGGGCGTGCCGTTGCACGCCCCCGCCGATGGTTCTGGTCGATCTGCCCGTCCGGAGTCAGTCAAGGGCTCCGGCGTGCGTCAGGTCAGCTCGTCGTCGACAGCCGGACCCTGGCCGAGGTGCCGTTCTCGGACAGCACGGTGATCTTCACCCCGGCGTTGGCGACCTTCACCCCGTGTCCGGGCAGGTTCGGGTCGAACCAGTTCTTGGTGTCGTCGAACACCGGCTGGCCGTTCTGCCCCCGGATGTAGGACGCCCGGCCGTTGAAGTGCAGGGTGAACGAGTCCGCCTTGCGCTTGCTGAACGGTGCGTCGTAGATCTGGACCCTGGTCCGCCATGGTTGGCCGTCCAGCCGGTACAGCGTGTCCGGGTGGGCGTCGACGTAGAGGTTGAGGCCTGCACCGGGGTGCACGCTCACGTTGTTGTCGGACTGGGACAGGTCCCAGTAGGAAATTAGCAGGCCGGTCTGGTACGCGAAATGCTCGACGAAGTCCGGCTTGTCGGGCAGGAAGCCGAAGTTGTACGGACCGGTCTTGAGGTACTGATCATAGGCAACGTAGGTACGGTGCCCGGCAATGTAGTAGTTGTCGTACTCGCTGGTGAAAGCCGCTCCGACGGAGGAGAACCCGTCCAGGGTCCAGCCGTTCGGTGGGTTCTCCGCGCCGTCCTCCAGCAGGGTCGTGCCGCCCGCCGTCAGGGTGATGGCGTCGATGAAGATCCCGGACGGCTTCTTCGGGTCGGTGCCCTGCGCGGCGCCGTCGGTGGCGTACCGCACCCGCAGGCCGATCGTCTTGCCGGCGTACCCCGACAGGTCGAACGTTGCGGGCTGCCACCCGGCGCTGATCCCGTCGATGCCGTTGCCCTCGTTGGGATTGGTGATCGAGCCGGGAATCGCCGCCCAGCCGCTGCCGCTGCCGTCGTCGACCTCGACGTAGGCGTAGTCGCACGGGTCGGGCCCGCAGTCCTCGATGTTCCACCTGGCCTGGAAGCTCAGGGTCGCGCTGCCGGCGGGCAGGGTGACCTGGCGGGACATGGTCGACGTCAGGTCGTCTCCGGCGCCGGACCACCACTGTTTGTCCCCCGCATAAGGGGAGCCCAGGTCCGTCACCACCTTCTTCTTCGGTAGGACGACCACCAACGCCTGCGCCTTGGCGCTGTTGTACTCCTCCGGGCCGAGGTCGTAGGTCTTCTTCTGACCGGCAACCGCGGTCTCGTAGTCCAGCCAGCCCAGTTGCAGCTTGTTCCAGGCACCCAGGTCGCCGGCCCGGTCGCCGATCCACTGCTCACCCTTGGCCGCCAGCCGGCTCTGCGACATCAGCGTCCACCACTCGGTGGCATTGCCCGGTCCGCCGGCGGTGTCGTAGTCGTCCGGCAGTCCCAGGTCGTGCCCGAACTCGTGGAAGAACACGCTCCGGCCGCCGTTCTCGGGCTGGATGGTGTAGTCCGCGATCCACACTCCGGTGTCACCGATCTCGTTGCCGCCGTCCAGGTTTCCCGCCGGACCCTGCGTGCAGGAGCTACCGCACTGAAATGTCTTCCACCGGTGGGACCAGATGGCGTCCTCTCCCTGGTGCGGATCGCCGTCGGCCTGATCCCCGCCGGCGTGCACGATCTGGAAGTGGTCGATGTAACCGTCCGGCTCGTTGAAGTTGCCGTCGTGGTCATAGTCGTAGCGGTCCCACTTGTCGAACGACTGCAGGTCCTTCTTGATGTCATCGGTGGTGCGGCCCTTGGCCTTCTGGTCGAGCACCCACTGGTTTGCCGCGTCTTTGACCAGCTGCCAGGTGTTGGAGCAGACGTTGCTGGCACACGGGAAGCCGTCGGAGCGGCCGTATCTCGCCTCGTTGTACTTGACCTTCACCCAGTCGGTGACCTCGCCGTCCAGCGAGTACCGGCCGGAGGACTGGGTCTCGTAGTAGGTCTTGAGGGATTCGACCCCGGCGCCGCTGCCGAAGTACAGCTGCTGGAAGTACTCCTTGCTGAAGTCGGGCTGCCACTTGGTGCTGTTGTCCAGCGCCCGGTTCGGCTCCGGGATCTTGTTGTGCAGCGGACCGTCGAAGACCGCCGGTCCGGGGATGTCGGGGTTGGTGTCCTGATCGGGATAGTCCGTTGCCCGATCGTTGCCGAACTCGGCCAGGATGACGAACACCCGGTCCGTGGTCTCCCGGGACAGTTCAACGTACTGGTCGGTCTTCTTGGCCGCGGCGGACTTTCGGCCGTTCTCCGCGGTGGCGGCCTCTTCGGTGGTGCCCACCTTCGCCACTGTGCTGCCGTTGATCTGCTGGGGCGTCACCTCGCCGTTGATCACGGAGGTGATCGCCTGCTGCCGGAGTTCCCGGCGTTTGTCCTCGGCGGGGTTGGGCAATTCGTCGACCGCGGTGGTCTGGTTGTCGGTGGACGCGATACCGCTGGGTGCGGTGGCGGCGGGCGTGGCCGCCGCGGTACCGCCCACGGTGAGACTGAGGCTCGACGCCAGGGCGACGGCCAACAGTCCGGGAACGAGCTTGTGCACTCGGGCTCCTGACGAATTGGTGAGAAGCGTATGTGTGGACGCTGTGAGCAGCACCGTACGCAGCGTTAGCGGTCCGCGGAAGTAGGTCGAAGAGAAATCTCCGAGAACGGGAACCTGCACCGATTCAGCCGGAAGGCTTGCGGCGTAACGATCAGTCGGACGCAAATCAGCGCGCACGCTCACGAAATACGGCATATCGCCCACGGGCGAGTTCGGCCCGGTGTGGCGATCACCTGCTGCGGCCGCGGCGAGGGAGGGCAGGCCGATCAGTGGTGGAACGCCGCGGGCCCGCTCTGCGACAGGGTGGCCGCCTGGTTGTTGAGATCGTCGACGGCATCGGCCAGATCCTTGTTGAACAACTGCGCCAGGTCCAGGGTAAACCCGTTGCGGCACACCACCCGCAGCACCGCGAGGTCCTGCCGGTTCGCTGGGAAACGGTAGGCGGGGACCTTCCAGCCGCGTTCCCGCAGTCGGCGGGACAGCGCGAACACGTCCCACCCGGTCACCTGCGCCGAGGTGGTGAACGCGAACACCGGCAGTTGGTCGCCGCGGGTGATCAGGTCGAACTCCGGCCGGTCGCCGACCTCCTTCGCCAGCGACATGGCCACGTTCCGCGACGCCTGCTGGACGGCGGCGAATCCGTTGCGGCCCAAGCGAACGAACATGTAGTACTGGGCGACGACCTCCGAACCGGGCCGGGAGAAGTTCAGCGAGAAGGTGGGCATATCGCCACCCAGATAGTCGACCGTGAAGATGAGATCGTCGGGCAGGTGATGCTTGTCGCGCCAGAGCACCCAGCCAACACCCGGGTAGACGAGCCCGTACTTGTGGCCGGAGGTGTTGATGGAGGCGACCCGGTCGAGCTGGAAATCCCAGAGAAGATCCGGGTCCAGGAACGGGGCGATCATCGCGCCGGACGCCCCGTCGACGTGCACCTCGACGTCGGGCCCACCGTTTGCGGCGAGAGAGTCCAGCGCGGAACAGATCTCGGCCACCGGCTCGTAACTGCCATCGAACGTCGAACCGAGGATCGCGACCACCCCGATGGTGTTCTCGTCACACACCGCGACCGCACCGGCCGGCTGCAGGTGGTAGGACTCGCCGTCCATCGGGACCAGTCGCGGCGCGACATCCCAGTATCGGCAAAACTTCTCCCAGCAGACCTGGACGTTGGCGCCCATCACCAGGTTCGGCTTTCGCGTTCCCAGACTTCCGTCGCGCGCGCGAACCCTTGCCTCCCACCGGCGTTTCAGGGCCATCCCCGCCAGCATGCACGCCTCGCTGGACCCGGTGGTCGAGCAGCCCGTGGCGTCATCGGCCGACGGGGCGTGCCACAGGTCGGCCAGGATCGAGACGCACCGACGCTCGAGTTCGGCCGTTTGCGGGTACTCGTCCTTGTCGATCATGTTCTTGTCCGCGCAGTCCGACATCAGGTGCAGCGCCTGGGGTTCCATCCAGGTGGTGACGAAGGTCGCCAGGTTGAGCCGCGCGCTCCCGTCCAGCAGCAGCTCGTCCTTGATCATCTGGTAGGCGACGTCGGCGGGAACCGGTTCGTCCGCCAGGGCAATCTCCGGCAGCTGTAACTCCTCGGCTACCGCAGGGTTGGCCAGGCCGTACATCGGGTTGGCGTGCAGGGCGTGAAGCGGCTGGGACGAACCGGTGTGCAGGGCCATACCAGGCAGTATCGACCGGTCACTGGTGGCGGGCCCGGCGACCGGCCCCGCGGATGGTGGAGGAAAGGCAGCGGGGCGCGGGCCGAGCGGGACGCGGGCCGGCGCAGCGGAGCAGAATCGGGACCATGACGTCAGGGTCGGATGAGGTGCTGTGGTTACCCGCCACCGTCGATATCCGGGAGGTCGGTTTGCGGGACGGGCTGCAGCTGGAAGACCCGGTGAGTTGGCCGGACAAGCTGGCGATGATCGAGGCGGTGGCAGCCACGGGTGCCCGCCGGATCGAAGCCACCGCGTTCGTCTCGCCCAGGGCAGTCCCGGCCATGGCCGACGCGGAACGGGTGGCCGCCGAGCTGCACCGGTGGCCCGAGATCGCCTGGTCGGCGTTGGTGGCCAGCCCGAAAGGGGCGCGACGGGCGGTGGCCGCGGGCATGCGTGACCTGGAATACGTGGTGTCCGCGACCGACGGGCACAGCCTGGGCAACGTCCGGCGCAGCAGCGACGAGGCGCTGGCCTGGGTGACGGAGGTGGCCGGCATCGCGCACGAGGCGGGCGGCCGGTGCGAGGTGGTGATCGCCGTTGCCTGGGACTGCCCATTCGACGGCCCGACACCCGTTGCCCGGACCGCCGAGGTGGCCGCCCGGGCCGTCGAGCTGGGCGCCGACGGTCTGTGCCTGGGCGACACCATCGGTAGCACCACCCCCCGGCGGGTGGCCGATCTCATCGACGCGGTGCGGGTCGCGGCCCCGGGCACAGCGCTGGGGGCGCACTTTCACGACACCCGCGGCACCGGCCAGACCAATGCGCTGACTGCGATCCTCGCCGGGGTCACCCAGCTGGACTCTTCGATCGGCGGCCTGGGCGGCTGTCCGTTCGCACCCGGTGCCAGCGGCAACATCGCGACCGAGGAACTCGAGTACTGGCTGACCGGGTGCGCAGTGATGACCGGGCTGGAACCCGACGCACTGATGCGGGCCGCTGCCGCGACCGCCAAGGCCGTCGGGCACGAATTGCCCAGCTCGCTGTACCGGGCGGGTGGTCGGCCCAGACCGTTGGGCCGCCCCCGCACCGGGTAACAGTTCCTTCGAGGTCAGCCGGCGGCGACCTCGGCGCGCTTGGCGGCTGTCGGTTCGGACTTCGCGCCGTCGGTGGATAGGGATCCGGCGGCCGACTCCAGGTGCGCCCGGACGAACCAGTGGAAGAGCTCCAGTTCGTGCAGGTTGCCGATCAGCAAGTCGTTCGTCACCGGGTCGGTCTCCTCGACCTCGGCGGCCTTCTCCCGGTGATCGGTGATCACACCCTGGTAGACCAGATCGAGGGCACCGAGGTGGGCGATCGCGTCCCCACGACCCACCGAGTAGTCGTCCCAGGTGCGGGCCTTGACCAGCGCGCCGGGGGTACCGACCGGCGAAGCGCCGAGGGTGGCGATCCGCTCGGCGACGGCGTCCACCATCGCGCGCACGGCCTCGACCTGGGTGTCCAGCATCTGGTGGACCGCAATGAAGTGCGGGCCGACCACGTTCCAGTGGATGTGCTTAAGGGTCAGCGCGAGATCGCTGAGCGCGTCGAGCCGCTGCTGCAGGGCTGCCGCAACGGTGGCGCCTTCCTCGGGCGTCAGGGAAGGCACGGTGAATCGGGGCAAGGACTTCGCCATAGAGGTGCTCCATTCATCGGGGTGGGTTTAAGACCGGCGTCGAGAACGCTGCCGGGCAGGGTTACCCCTGCTGTTGACCTGTACCCAGCCGCTGGGCCGATGACACCCTGCCGATCGGCAGCACGACCAACGCGATCACCAGCCACAGCATCTGCACGCTGCCCGCGAACGCCAGCAGGGAGCTGCCGTGGGCGTAGTCGCCGTCCTGGACGTGCATCAATGAGGCGGTCGGCGTACACCAGATCGCCACCCCGACCGTCATCAGGATCGAGTACCCGACGGCCTCGACGATCCGGCCCATCAAGGCCCGATCTCCGCTGGCGTAGCCGCTGTCGTCGGCAGCAAGGGTGCGGATGGCGGCGACCAGGCGCAGGGTCAGGATCACCATGGCCGGAAAGACCCAGATGATGTGGTGCACCCAACTGACCGGGCTGACCAGCACACCCACCAGTCCGGTAAGGGTGAGACCGGCCAGTTCGTCCCCGGCGATTGCAGCCCGTCGGGCCCGCCACAACCCGACGACGGTAACTGTTCCGGCGAGCACCAGCCACGCCACCCTGCCTGGCGCGAACGGCGAGTCGAGCCGTGCCAGCAGGCCGTTCACGGACTGGTTCATGGTGGTGTCCAGGAAGCCGACGCGTGAGGTTTCCCAAATCAGCGAGGTGAAATAGCGCCAGGTCTCGCTGGGCGCGATCACCGCGCTGAGCAGGTTGGCCCCGACCACCGCGGCGATGGCGGTCACTGCCGCGCGCCACCGGCCGACCACCATCAGGTAGACGATGAAGATGCCCGGGGTGAGCTTGACTGCGGTGGCCAGGCCGATGCCGGCGCCGTGCCAGCGGCTGCCGCGGCGGCCCAGCACCAGCAGATCGACCACGACCAGCAACGCCAGATAGATGTTGATCTGACCGAAGGCGAAGGTTTGCCGGAACGGCTCCAGGGTGAACGCGAAGGCGGTGGCCACCCCGGCGAGGGCGAACATCAACGGCTGCGGCAGCCGGATGCGCTCACGCAGCACCAGGTAGACCAGTGCCGCGGCGGACGCGACTATCGCCAGCAGCGATGCCACGAGCACCACCGGATACGGCAACCATCCCATCGGGGCCATCAGCAGGGCCGCGACCGGTGGGTAGGTGAAGCCCAATGACACGTTCACCGGATCTGGCTGAGAGTAGGCAAACAGGTCGTGCCCGGACTGCCAGAAGTTGATCGCGTCGTAGTACAGGCGCAGGTCGAACTGGCCGTGCGACTGACCCATGACCTCGCCGAACGCCCAGGCGACGAACGCCGCCAGCACCACCGGCAGGACAACCGTGACGATCCGGGTGGCCCGCGGCAAGGTGTCCCACCACCGGACAACGCGCAGCGAGGTCACTCGTGCGGGAGCTGCGAGTACCCGGTTTGCGGGGGTGTTGTCACGGATAGTCACACCTTTGATTATCGCAGCCGGACCATTGTGAAGGGAACACGCTTGACCATTTCGGTACTGACCCGCCGGCCATCGCGGGCGCGGCGAAAACGACCTATCGGGTCGAGTGGCCCGCGGGACACCGTGATTGATTCCACGCCCGCCCCCGATGCTGAACGATGACGAGATCGCTGATCGGCCAACCGGTTCCGCGAGAACACTCAGGTAAAGAAAGAGTCAACAATAGTGGGGGGTGGGACGGGCGGGTTTGCCGTTTCCCCGTCAAGATTGCCGCGCTGTGGTGAGCGAACTCACCCCGACGGTCAGGTCGGCCCGACCCGTCCGATTGCTGTCCACGCCGCGGCGGTGATCTCGAACGGCGCCGGGGGCAACAGCGAACGACAGTGGTCGCGCAGTTCGGCGCGGCGCCGTTCGTCGAGTCCCCGGACGAACGCGCCCGCCGGTCCGACGCCGAGCGTGTAGGGATGCCACCACTGCTCGAAACTCTGGTGGTCCACCGTGACGGTCAGTGTCCGGGCCCGCACGTCGAACAGGCCGGCCTGCCGGAACAGCGCCGGCAGTTGTCCCTCGGTCGCCCCGGGCAGGCCGGACTCGTCCCTGGCCGCAGGGTCCACCGCACGGACGGCCTGCCAGAACACCGACAACGGCCCGGCACCCCCACCGTGATCCCAGACGCATGCCGCGACCACGCCCCCGGCAGCGGTGACCCGGGCCATCTCCGTCAGGCCGGCCACCGGGTCGGTCATGAAGTGCACCACGAGTTGGGCCGCACTGCGGTCGAACTGATTGTCCGGGAACGGCAGGTGCTCGGCGCCGGCCAGCCGGACGTCGACCCCGGGCAGCCGGGACCGCACCGCCTGCACGAATGGTGCAGCGGGGTCGGCGGCGCTGACGGCGTCCGGGCCGAGGCGCCGCACCAGTTCGGCCGTCAACGCGCCCGGGCCGCATCCGACATCCAGGACGCGGTGACCGTCCTGAAGGTCGAGCACCCCGACGAACTCGCGGGCCAGTGGCTCGGAAAAGCGGCCCATGAACTGCCCGTAGGCATCGGTGGCCCAGTCACCGTCCGGGACATCAAAACCCATGTCGGTGAATGTAGAGCCCCCGGAGAGAAGCGGCAGGGTGCATTTTGTGGACCGAACCGCGCCCGTCCAGGTCGTCGGAGGCGGTGGGTCCCATCGCCGCCCGGTCGCCGGCTGCCGCCGGCTCCTGGGGCCCGGCCCAGGTTTCTCCCTGCTGACCACGCTCTCGCGGTGGCCCGGTAGCGTCCCGGAATGACGGGTCGGCCCCGGTCTGCACCCACCCCCCGAAGGACGAAGGAGTCGCCGTGCCTGAACCGATCGAGGTCCGCAAGATCCCGTTGCACAGCGTGTCGGACGCCAGTGAGCTGACCGCACTGATCGACAACGGGGTGCTGGACGCCGATCGGATCGTCGCGGTGATCGGCAAGACCGAGGGCAACGGAGGCGTCAACGACTACACCCGGATCATCGCCGACCGGGCGTTCCGGGAAGTCATCGCGGACAAGGGTTCCCGATCGGCGGAGGAGGTCAAACAGATCCCGATCGTGTGGTCCGGCGGCACCGACGGGGTGCTGTCACCGCACGCGACGGTGTTCGCCACGGTGGCGGCCGGCAGTGTTCCCGCCTCCGACGACCCCCGGCTGACGGTCGGGTTCGCGATGAGTGACGTTCTCCTGCCGGAGGACATCGGCCGGGTGGCGATGATCGACAAGGTCGCGGGCGCGGTGCGGGAAGCGATGACGCGGGCCGGCATCACCGACCCGGCAGACGTGCACTACGTCCAGACCAAGACCCCGCTGCTGACAATCACCACCATCCGGGACGCCAAGTCGCGCGGGAAGAAGGTGTGGACCGAGCACACCCACGAGTCGATGGACCTGTCCAACGGGTGCACGGCCCTCGGCGTCGCGGTGGCGCTGGGTGAGATCGAGATGCCCACCGACGCCGACGTCATGCACAACCGCACGTTGTTCAGCGCGGTGGCATCCTGCTCGTCCGGAGTGGAGCTGGACCGCGCCCAGGTGGTGGTCGTCGGGAACGTCCGCGGGATCGGCGGCCGGTACCGGATCGGGCATTCGGTGATGAAGGACGCTCTGGACGCCGACGGGATCTGGGCGGCCATCGCGGACGCGGGGCTGGACCTGCCGGACCGGCCACGGACCAGCGACCTCGGCGACCGGCTGGTGAACGTGTTCCTCAAGTGCGAGGTGTCGCAGGACGGTCAGGTCCGCGGCCGGCGGAACGCCATGCTGGACGATTCCGACGTGCACTGGCACCGGCAGATCAAGAGCTGCGTCGGTGGCGTGGCTGCCTCGGTGACCGGCGACCCGGCGGTATTCGTCTCGGTGTCCGCGGCCCACCAGGGCCCCGACGGCGGTGGCCCGGTGGCGGCGATCGTCGACCTGGGGTAACCATCCACGGGGGTAACCAGTCCGCTCGCGCCGGCGTCCGCTCTCCCCCGAGGAGGGTACGCGAGACATCCTGCCGCTGGGCTGCCGCGGCCAGGGCTTGGTCGAACGTTTCGAGCGACGCCCCATGCCGCACTGCAACGTCAAGCACGCAGCAGTCAGGGAGTGTGAGGCCGGTACGTCCCCGCAGTTCGGCCAGACGCAGCGGTTCCTCACCGTCGGGTGGGGCGACGACGATTCCGGCCGCCAGTACGTCGGCACGCCTGGCCGCGCCACGCCCAACGCGGACGCCGCCAACCAGGACTTCAGCCAGCGTGACCGAATGCACGAGGAGTTGACCAGGCCGGCCAGTCAACAGAATTGCGGTCGCGCTCCGATGGTGGGTGTCGGCGGGGTTGAAGTGGGCGATGAGCACACCTGCATCAAGCGCGATCATGGACGCTCGGTCACCATCTCTGGCGGGTCTGGCTTGCCAGCCGGGACTCACGCGCCGCGGCCGTCATGCCGGCCAGTCCGCCCGGAGTTCCGTGAGGTAGCCGGGTCCGAATGCGTCGGGGTACCGCCCCGCGCTGGCGGCCACCGCTTCCGCGTGCCGTCGGTCGGCGTCCTGCGCTCTCTGCTCTATGTCGTCCCTACCGATGTCGACCAACCGCAGCAACAACGCCGCCCGCGACTCACCCGGCCAATGCAGGGCGGCAAGGTCCAGGGCACGCGCAAGTCGGTCGGTCTCGGTCACCTGGTGACGCGGGCGAGTGGTAGGCATGCGTTCAGTGTGCGATCAGTGACTTAGGTGATGCACCGCCTTAGACGGGCCATGGTTGCTGTTTGCTACCCGGGAAACCGAAGAGCCCTCAGCGGCGCTCGAACTCAAGGTCGAAGATCTCGTGCCCGGCGGCCAAGCCGCGGCGCTCGAACCTGGTGCGGGGCCGGAACTCCGGGCGCGGAGCCCAGCCGGTATGCACGTTCCGCAGGGCCGGCGTCGCGGTGCATGCGGCCAACATGCCCTCGGCGTAGGGCGCCCAGTCGGTGGCCAGCCGGAATGTTCCGCCGCCGCGGAGCCGGGACGCGACCAATGCCGCGAACTCGGGCGTGACCAACCGCCGCTTGTGGTGCTTGGTCTTGGGCCACGGGTCGGGGAAGAACAACCACACCTCGGCCAGCGAGCCCGGCGCGACCAGTTCGGTCAGCACCTGTACCCCGTCGCCGCGCAGCACCCGCAGGTTGTCCAGGTCGGCCCGGCCCAGGTGATGCAAGGTCTGCGCGACCCCGGGCTTGTAGACCTCGACGGCGACCAGGTCGATCTCCGGTCTCGCTGCCGCCATCGCCACCGTGGATTCGCCCATCCCGGAGCCGATCTCAAGCGCCAGCCCGGCCTGCCGGCCGAAGAGCTTCTGCTCGTCGACGGGCGCCGGCAGCTCCGCTGCCTCCAGGTACCACCGGTCGGCGTGGGTCTCGAAGGCCTTGCGCTGCACGGGGTTGAGCCGGCCGCCCCGCGGGTGGAAGCTGACCACCCGGCGGAAGTCGGCGGGCAGGCCGTCACCGGGGTCGGCGGAACGGACGCGGGTGTCCTGCATGGCCCGCACAGTAGTGGCCAGCAGGCGGAGCGCCGAATCGTCGGTCAGGATGATCCGTCGGTCTGTTCCCGGTGCTTCATCTCGGCCTCGAAGACGTGTGGGCTGCCGCCGGACAGCTGCTGCTGCACCGCGTCCTGGACCGCCCGGAACACCGACCAGTACTGCTCGTCGTAGGCCTCGACGATCTGGAACGTCCACATGTCCCGGACCACGTCCCGGCCGACCAGCACGTCGTCGATCTCGGCTGCGAGATCGGCGTGCCCGGCCTCCCGCAGCGCAGTGAGGGCCTGCTGCAGGGCCAGGTCGGCTTCGCCGGACATCCGGTGGAACGCGTACAGCATCCCGCGGGCGTTCTCGACGACCTCGAACGCGGCGGAGACTTTTCCAGCGGCATCGACCGTGGCGTCGTCGGTGCCGGCTGGGCGGGGATGGACAACGGCCCGGTCCGGCCGGCGGGCCGACCCGAAGCGATCAGCCAGGCCGGCCACTCAGGCGTCCCGCTTCTGCAGCAGGACCGCCGCGATGACCCACAACACCACCGCGGTCGCCGCGAAGACCAGCAGGCCCTGGATCGGGGTGGGGCCGGAGCTCGGTCGAAACAGGTCGGTGATGCTGGTGGTAGGAGCGACGAACCGGTCGGCCGCGGTGAACGGCAACCACGGCCCGACCTTCTCGCCGACCGTCGGGATCAGCGAAAACAAGCCTTCCAGCACCAGCGGCCAGAGCAGCAGGATCGCCACCGCACCCGCCGATTGGCGCACGATGGTGCCGACCGACACCGCAATCACCGCCGCGATGGCGAACAGCGCCCCGTATCCGGCGACCTGACGCCAGTTGTCGGCCGTGCCCAGCTCAAGCGGTTGAGGTGGGTTTGCGGCCAAGGCCTTCGTGAGAAAGAAGGCCGCGAAAGCGGCGACCAGGCCGACCACGGCTCCCAACATCGCCAGTAGGCCGGTCTTGGCCGCGAGCACGGCGGGTCGTTTCGGAGCCGCCAGGAAGGTGTTCCGGATAGTGCCGAAACGGTATTCCGTGGTGACGGCTAGTGCGGCGAGAACCATGAAGATGCTCATCCCGAGGTTCACGCCCCGCAGCAGGATGTACGGGACGGCCGCATCCCCGTTTTGGACCAGCCCGAACAGGGTGGCGAAACCCAGTGCGGCGACGGCGATCGCGGCCAGGCACCAGTACGGAGAACGGGTGGAGAACAGCTTGATGCGTTCGACGTTGAGCAAGGTCATCGGACGGGGCCTTCCGGTGTTGACGTTCCGGGGCGGTCCGTCAGGGCGGCAGGGTGTGATCCCGCCGGGTTCGGCGGCAGCCCGCGTGGTGGAAGGCCTTGATACGCCGGGCCCCCCGGTGGCGGGTAGCCGGGTGGTGGGCCACCAGGACCGGCCTGGTGAACCGGGGGAGGGCCGACGGGGCCCGGCTGGTAACCCTGGGGCGGGCCGACGGGACCCGGCTGGTAACCCTGGGGAGGGCCAGCCGGAACCGGCTGGTAACCCGGCGGCGGGCCGGCGGGGCCCGGCTGGTAGCCCTGCGGCGGGTACCCGGCCGGTGGGCCCCCGTGGTGCGACGGGTAGCCCTGCGGGGGCGGACCCGGATACGAGCCGCCGCCGAGCGCCGGTGGAGAATGCTGGGCTCGAGATTCCCCGTACTCGACGGAGTCTCCGGTGAGCTGGATGAACGCCTCCTCCAGCGATCCGGACTGCGCGGCCAGCTCATGGAGGGTGATCGACGCGCGGCCGGCGATGTCGCCGATCTGCTCGATCGGCGCGCCGGTCACCTCGACGGCATCACCGGCGTCGGTGACGGCCAACCCGGCCTCCGCCAAGAGCGGTCCGCAGTTCCGGCAGCTGGGGCGACCGCACCCGCACCGAGGACCTCGTCGAACGGGCGATGAACTCCTCCGTCGACGAATCCGCGATCAACCGGCCCCTGCCGATCACGATCAGATGGTCTGCGGTGAGAGCCATCTCGGACAGGAGATGGGAGGAGACGAAAACCGTGCGACCCTGCGCGGCCAGGTTCCGCATGAACGTCCGGATCCAGAAAATGCCCTCCGGGTCGAGACCGTTGACCGGCTCGTCGAACAGCAACACCTTGGGGTCCCCGAGCAGCGCGCCGGCCAGGCCGAGCCGCTGCTTCATGCCGAGGGAGAACTTGCCGGCCGCCTTCTTCGCGACGCTGCTCAAACCGACGATGTCGAGCACCTCGTCGACCCGGCTGGTCGGCAGTTTGTTCGCCGCCGCCATGAACCTGAGGTGGGCGCGGGCCGACCGGTTCGGGTGGATCCAGTTCGCGTCCAGCAGGCTGCCGACCTGGGTCAACGGGCGGGTCAGGTGCGCATACGACTGGCCGCCGATCACCGCACTGCCGCTGGTGGGGTTGTCCAACCCGAGGATCATCCGCATGGTGGTCGATTTGCCCGCGCCGTTCGGCCCGAGGAAACCGGTCACCGACCCCGGCCGGACGGTGAACGACAGGTTGTCCACGGCCAGTGTGCTGCCGTACCGCTTGGTCAATCCGACGGCTTCGATCATCGGCGTGGTCCCCCATCGTGTCGTTCCCTCGGCCCGACCCGTCCTGAAGACCCGTTGCGGGCAGCCCAGATCGCGTTCCGACACTATCGCAGCGGCCCGATCGACCGACCGTGCGACGGCCGGGCCGCCCAGGGTCAGCCCAGGGTCAGCCCTGGGTGATCCGGCAGACGGTGGGCGCCGCGCAGACCGGGGTCGAAAAGAGCGGGCTGACCGGGGACTGCGCGGTGATGGCGTCGATCACGATGTCCAGGAGCGCGTCACCGGGTTGGCCGACGTCGGTGCCGAGGCCGAACACCGCGTACCCGTCACCGCCGGTGAACATGAAGTCGTTGGTGACGATCCGGACGGTGTCGCCGGGGCCGACCGGAGTGAGCGTTCCGCTGGGGCCGTCCGGGGCGCGGCTGACGCCGTCGACCACCGCGGTAGTGCCGACGCAATGGAAGTCGACCTTCAGACCGGACAGTTGCGGGAACCGCCCGGTGTTGATCGCCGGGTCGCAGACCGGGCTGAACCCGTTCACCAGCGCCTGGCGCAGCTGCTCGCCGGTGAGACTGAGCAGCACCGTGCGATTGCCGAACGGCAGCACCCCGAAGACCTCACCCCAGGTGATCTCGCCGGGCTGTTCGCCGGCCGACGGTGGGGTCACCACCAGATCCGCCCGCAGTCCCCCGGAGTTGGTGAACGCGACGTCCACCCCGGGGTACTTGGCGCGCATCGCGTCGGCGACGAAATCGCCCAGCTGGGACTCGTTCAGCCGGGTCGGCGCCCGTTTGAGATCCGCGGTCTGGGTGCCGATGACCTTGTTCCGGAGCACCGCGGTCTGCGCGTTGGCCGCGTCGACGATCGCCTGGACGTCGGCCCGTGCAGTGACGCCGATATTCTTGGCGATCCGGGTGGCGCCGCCGGCCCAGGTGACGTCGCCACGCTCCACCATCAGCTGCAGCACCGAGTAGCTGGCGCCGGCGTTGATGCCCTCGGTCACCAGAATGCCGCCGACCATCAGGTTCGACACGCGGTGGGTGTGCCCGGCGATGATCGCGTCGACTTCGGTATCGCCGAGGGCCTGCGCAATAGGGACGATCGGCCCGTCCCAGGGCACTGCCGGGTTGCCGTCGATGGCGTTCCGCCCGTTCGCGGTGCCCTCGTGAATGACCACGATCTGTACTTGGACGTTCTCTTGCGTTCTGAGCCGCTTCGATTCCGCGGCGATCGCCGGAGCGGCGGGAAGGAACTTCAGGCCCGCCGTCGCACCCGCGGACACCAGTTCCGGCGTGCTCTCCAGCGCCGCGCCGATCACCCCAACCTTGATCCCGTTGACCCGGGTGACGAAGGACGGCCGCACCCAACTGGGCGCTTTCCCAGTGGTCTCGTCGACGATGTTGGTGGCCAGGAACGGAAATTTTGCCCTGGCCTGCTGGGTCAGCAGCCGCTGCACGCCGAAATCGAATTCGTGGTTGCCGTAGGACGTTCCGTCCAGGCCCCATGCGTTTTCGACGTCGATCGTCGGGGTGTCCTGCAGCAGTGCCGAGTTCGGCGGTGACGCGCCGACGTTGTCGCCGCCGGCGAGCAGCAGCGCCGGCCCCGGCAGGGCGGCCGCGTCTTCGTCGAAGAGGGTTGCCAGCTGACCGGCGCCGCCGACGCTGACGTTCGCGCCATCCATGGACATCGTGGTCGGGTCCAGCTGACCATGGAAATCGTTGAGGCCGATCACGGTCAGCGGGGTGACCTTCCGGCCCCGTTCGAGCATCTTGAGCAGCACCTTGCCCTGCGACTGCTGTGGCTCGGGGACGCCCAGCAGGAAGGCGACTGTCGGTGCGATGTCGATCGAGCGCACCTGGTACCGGCCGGACCTGATGGCGTCGCCACCGGCCAGGAAGGTGGCCCGCATGTTGATGTTGTTGGGCAGGTCCTGCACGTCCGGGACGTAGCCGTGCTGACCGAAGAACTCGGACTTGGCGACCAGGGTGCCGGGGGTGGCGGCGTCGAATTGGTACGGCGGGTAGGCGAACACCACCAGGTCACCGGTTCGGGTGGGGTGGGCCATGTCGCTGGTCGTCCCCGGCCCGTTCGGGATGTACCTGGCCTCGGCCTGGGTGTAGATCCGGTCGATGACCTTCCAGCCTTCGGGTTGGCCGTCGCGGGTCCAGTCATTGGGGTCGGCTATTCCGGCGAATGCGGCCTTGATGGATGCCAGGGTGGCCGGCACTTCGGCCGCCGCGACCTGTTGCAGGCCGGCGCCGCTCGGGTTTCGGCCGGCGACGTTCAGGTAGATCTGGACCGTGCCGCCGGCCCAGCACGCCTTCGCCTTCCCGATGGTCTCCCCGGCCGCGGGCCGGCAGTTGGAGGTCTGCGGGGTGGACAGCAGACCAAGATCGACCAGCACCTTGCTGGCGTCGACGGCCAGGAACTGCGGCGCGAAACCGTGATCGGAGCCGACGAACGCCGTCACCTTCCGGCCGAGCAACTTCTGGCCCAACCGGAGCATCGCGTCCGCGCCCTCGTACGCCCGCCGGACGAAGCCCTGCCGAGCGGCCACCCGGCCGTCCGGCACCCCGTCGAGCTGCACGTCGTCGTACGCGGGGTTGGCCACCCCGCCGGGCAGGGTCGGGGAGACCAGGCCCAGGAACTGATGCTGAACCTCGTCGGTCGCCGGGTACCCGACCAGCGCCAGGTCCGGGCGGTAGGTCGTGACCAGGTACTCCAGCAACGGCCGGTGCGCCTTCTCCCAGTAGAGCGCCTGATCCATGTAGGTCTCTTCGCTGACGACGCCGGACTCCAGGACCGCGAAGTCGCCCGCGGTGGAGGTGGGGAACTTCTGCGCTACGTACTCGGCGAAGTCGCCGGTGAACCCGGCCTCTCCGGGCCACCCGGCCCAGGTCGCGTTGGACCGGCTCACCGAGGTGTGGAACAGCCGCACCCGGGAGGCGTCAGCGGACAGTTCCTCAACCTTGACCAGCATGCCTGCGGTTTTGCCGGCCAGCGGGCCGCCGTCGATCGTGACCTTGACGTCCGCCAACTCGCCGCGGCGCAGGTTGGCGACCGGGGCGGCGGCATTCTTCCCCCGTGCCAGCAGGACCCGGTCGTAGTTGACGGCCCGGTCGTCGGTGCTGTCGTAGATGTACGCGTCCAGGCCGTACTTGTCGGCGCCGAAGTCCAGCACCCGCATCCGGGTCTCCCGGGGCGGGCTGAACGAGGTCGGCGCACCGGTCCAACCGGTCGCGTCGGCGAGTGTCACCTGGTCGTACTGCACGCCGAACGCGGTGACCAGGGACGGCCGGTCGGACGGCGAGACGTAGGTCGTGGTCACGCCGCGGCCGGAAAAGAACGAGCGGAAGTCCACGGTGGGTCCGGCGATGGCCCCGTTGCGCCCACCGGCCCATTCCAGCTGGATGACCTTCTTGCCGCCGCGCTCGGCTGACTGGGCGATCGTCTCGGCCTGCAGCACGCCAGGGTCGAATGCGGACGTGCGGTTGGCCATCGGCTGGGTGTCGATGAAGAAGGTGTTGTTGGTGGATCCGGTGACACCGGGCCAGGCGCCGGTGGCCATCGTGTACCAGCCGGCACCGGTGTTCGGCGGGGCCTGGGTCAGCATGCCGCCGCCGTTGGCGGCCGCGCCCCGGCGCAGCATTGCCGCGAAGCCAGGTAGGGACTTGCCGTCCTTGGTGTACCGCTCGATGAGGTCCTGCCGCATGCCGTCGGCGGCGAACATCAACACCGGGCGAGAGGTCCGCGAGCGGCCGGACGCGTCGGTCCCACTGTCGTTGTTGGCACTGTCGTTGTTGGCACTGTCGTTGTTGGCACTGTCGTTGTTGGCACTGTCGTTGTTGGCACTGTCGTTGTTGGCACTGTCGTCCCCGTTGTCGGGCGGGGCAGCTGCGACCAGGTCCCTCGTCGCGGCCGTCGAGGTGGTGGCCGGTTCGCCGGCGACCGCCGTTCCGGCGACGGTTCCGGTTACCAGGGTCAGGCACACCGCCGCAATGGCGGTCCGGACTGCAACTCTTCGGCGCGTGATCGACATGCGGTGCGGCCTCCTCGATGATCCCCCAGGAGGGTGTATCGCATGAGGAGAACCTTGGAAAGAGCTGTGAGGGTCGGCAAAGTGAATTCTTGGCGGGTTTCCGGATGGCAGGGCGCGGGATGAGCTCGCTCTTCGGGTGGAAGGGTCATCGGCGGCGTCGTGTCGCCGGGCGACCGGCCAGGCCCCCGGTCAGACGAAGAGTGGGGCCACGTCGAACCACACTCGATAGTGCTGGAGCAGGTGCAAGGACGATTCGGTGAAAATGGTGATGGCCGGAAGCGACACTGTTTGCCCGTCGAGTCGTTCGTAGTGATGGTCGTGCGCACGGTTTGTTGGAACTCAGCAGGGAGGCGGCCGTTGCCGATGTCGCTCCGGTAATCGGCCAATCGGCGGGATCACAGACGTCAGCTTGGTCAGAGTGTGGGCGCGCAGAACCTATTTGCCCTGCTGATCGGGCGGCAGGACGGCCTACCCATGAAGTCGTGAGGAGTCGCCGAATGTATCTGGTGTGCTCGTCCCAGAGCTGGTTCGGCACCCGTTTCGAGTGCTCACAGGCACGCTGCAGCTACAGAGCGATCGATGGCGCGACAGCTTGTTGAACTCCCAATCGCTGTGCCCGAAGGGGGGCCTCCGGGGTCGTACCCGTCTGGGCGGACCCTGCGCGGCAAGCCGAAGCAGGTCGACCACAGGATCCGGGAGTTCAGCGCAAGCCGACTAAGGCGGGGCAGCAGGTTCGGCACCGGCCGCATCAAGTGGGGTGAACTCATCCATCCTGGGAGATGTATCTATAGACTTAATTGACTCAATGCAGGATCACGCCGGCATCAATGCAGAAGAGTCGGTGATTCCGATCAGGACTCAATGTACTTGATGAGGTATGCGATATCGTCGCGGGTATCATTAGGCCATGACACCCACCGACGTGGCGCTCGAAACGAGCGCCGCGGCCGAGCCTGCACCCTCCAATCGACCCGGCAGTGACGCCACCCTGGACCGGGTGCGGGCCAAGATCCTCTCTGGAGAGTTGGCACCGGGTGTCGTGGTGTCCCAGTTGCAACTGGCCAAGGATCTCGGCGTCAGCACCACGCCACTGCGGGAGGCGCTCCGGCAATTGCAGGCCGAAGGTCTTCTCGAGAACGAGTTGAACCGTCGCCCCCGAGTCGCCGCCCTGGACATCGAAGACCTGCACGCGGTTTATTCTGGTCGAATCCTGCTGGAGTCGCTCGCCGTTGCGATGACCGTGCCGGTCATGGACGACGGCGCACTCCAGGGTTTGCAGGACGATCTGGCGCAGATGCGCGCGCTAGCCAGCGTGGCCAACCTGGACGAATGGGGGATCGCGCACACCCGTTTCCACCGCCGCCTGGTAGCGGGTGCACCCAAGGGGACAGGCGCGAGCATGTCGAACTACTTCGACCGCGCCGAGCGTTACCGACGCCTGTCAGCGGCCGGTGATCAACCACGAGGCTGGATAACCGCAGACCGTGAGCACGCACTGATTGTGGATGCCTGTATCGCCGGCGATGCCGGCACCGCAGCCCGCGAACTGGGCCATCACCTGGCGCGGACGGCGCTGATGCTCTCGGCGGTGTTCGCTCCGGAGGTGGAACCTTCCGCTATTCGGCTGGCCCTGCAGATGGCCTCTAGTCTGCCGCCAAATGCCGACGAGCAGGAACCCGTCGGCAGACGGCGACGTCGGACCAGCTGACCTGAGCGGTCCGTCCAGGTCAACCTGTCCAGTCGCGGTTCATAGCGGCCCTGCGGATCAGAAACCAAGCGGTTCGTCGACCATCACTAGGCGGACAACCTGGCCGAGCTTGCCCTGCGGGACGGCATCAGCACCTTCATCCTCGCCAGCGACGACCCCGACGACATCCGGCGGTTCGCCGGTGACGTTGCGCCGGCCGTTCGCGAGCTGGTGCGCAGCGAGCGCACCGGGTCGCCGTCGCGAGGTCGTGAGGTGCCCTCGTAGGCTCGACGGGTGTCCGATGCCCCGTCACCTCCCGCCAGCGGCTATCCGAACCCGGCCCCGCACCACATCGATGCCGCGTTCACCGACCTGCCGATGCGGGCGTTGGCCGACGCCGCGTTGTCGGCCGCCACCGCCGCCGGGGCCTCTTTTGCCGACTTCCGGTTCGAGCGCCTGGTGACGGGCGACCTGACGATCCGGGACACCGCCGTGCAGTCGGCCACCGATGCCGTGACCACCGGCTTCGCGGTGCGGGTCATCGTGGACGGGACCTGGGGTTTCGCGGCGGCGGTGACCCCGACGCCGGACGAGGCCGCCGCCACCGCACGACAGGCCGTCGCCGTGGCCCGGGCGCTGACCGGGGTGGTCTCCGAACGGGTGGAACGGGCCGATGAACCGATCTACCGGGACGCCGAATGGGTCAGCAGCTATCTGCTGGATCCGTTTGAGGTTCCGGCGGGGGACAAGATCGCGCTGCTGTTGGACCGGTCGGAACGGCTGCTGGCCTCGGACGGGGTCGCGCACACCAGCGCCGGGTTGTTCCAGGTCAAGGAGAACAAGTTCTACGCCGACACC
Organism: Nakamurella sp.; assembly: GCA_965247715.1. Classification (GTDB taxonomy): domain Bacteria; phylum Actinomycetota; class Actinomycetes; order Mycobacteriales; family Nakamurellaceae; genus Nakamurella. Next base: position 72,821 of record CBDFHS010000015.1, read on the forward strand.
GCAGGCACGACCACCACGCAGCAGCGGGTCCGGATGCAGCCGACGCTGACCGCGACCGCAGTGGACGCCGACAGCGGGGCGTTCGAGACGATGTCCAGCCTCACCCCGCCGGTCGGCCGCGGATATGAATACCTGACCGATCGAGGCTGGGACTTTGACGCCGAGATCGCTTCCATGGGAGCCGATCTCGCGGAGAAGATCAAGGCTCCGTCGATCGAGCCGGGACGCTATGACCTGGTGATCGACCCGACCAACCTGTGGCTGACCATTCACGAATCCATCGGGCACGCCACCGAGTACGACCGGGCGATCGGTTACGAGGCCGCGTACGCCGGCACCTCGTTCGCCACCCCGGACAAGTTGGGCACCTTGGAATACGGGTCGTCACTGATGAACGTGACTGGTGATCGCACTGTGCCGCATGGGCTTTCCACCATCGGCTACGACGACGACGGCGTGGCCGGCCAGTCCTGGGAACTGATCCGGGCGGGCACCCTGGTCGGGTATCAGCTGGACCGGGTGTTCGCCCGCCGGCTCGGCCTGGACCGGTCGAACGGATGCGCGCACGCCGATTCGCCGGGCCACGTGCCGATCCAGCGGATGGCCAACGTCAGCCTGCAACCCGCCCCGCAGGGCCCGAGTACCGCCGATCTGATCGGCGGCGTCGAGGACGGCATCTACGTGGTCGGCGACAAGTCGTGGTCGATCGACATGCAGCGGTACAACTTTCAGTTCACCGGCCAGCGGTTCTACCGGATCAGAGGCGGGAAACTCGCCGGCCAGGTCAGGGACGTGGCCTACCAGGCGACCACCACCGACTTCTGGGGTGCGATGGACGGGGTGGGCGGCGGCCAGACCTACCTGCTGGGCGGTGCCTTCAACTGCGGGAAGGGGCAACCCGGGCAGGTGGCCGCGGTGTCGCACGGCTGCCCGTCGGCCAGGTTCCGTGGGATTTCGATTCTGAACACCGTGCAGGAAGGGGCGGCATGACCGGCTCGGGAATCCTGACGCCGCAACAGATCATCGACGCCGGGCTGGCCGCGTCCCGGGCCGACGGCTGCGTCGTCGTCGTGCAGACCAGCTCCGAGGCCAACGTTCGGTGGGCCAACAACACGGTCACCACCAACGGTCTCGCGCAGAGCCTGTCCTGGTACGTGGTGGCCATCGCCGATGGGGCCGCCGGCACCGTGGTGGGTTCGGCCGCGTCGGCCGACTCCGCGGCGTCGGTGGCGGCGGTGGTGGAGCAGGCGCACACCGCGGCCAAGGCCTCCGCTGCCGCCGGCCGCGCGCAGGACGCGCAACCCCTGGTGGAGCCCACCGGGGACTCGTCGCTGCCGGACGGACGTTCGACCGGCGGTTTCGCCGATCCCGCCGTCCCGACGTCGTTCGACGTCTTCCGCGAGCTGCTCACCTCGTTGGCGGAGGCGTTCGACGGGGCGCGGTCGGCGGACCGGCTTCTGTACGGGTTCGCCCGGCACGAGATGACCACCACCCACCTGGGCTCGTCAACAGGTCTTCGCCTTCGCTGGGTGCAGCCCACCGGCCTGCTCGAGGTGAACGCCAAATCCGCGGACCTGCGCCGATCGGCCTGGTCAGGGCTGTCGACCGCCGACTTCCGCGGCGTCGACGTCAACGTAGTGGCCACGACGCTGGGCACCCGGTTGGACTGGGCCCGCCGCACCGTCGACCTGCCGCCGGGCCGGTACGACACCGTGCTGCCGCCGACGGCGGTCGCCGATTTCGTGCTGTACCTGGCCTGGAGCGCCGGGTCCAGGGCCGCCCATGAGGGCCGCTCGGTGTTCTCCGCTCCCGGCGGCGGCACCAGGATCGGCGAGCGGCTGACCGAGTACGGGTTCTCGCTGTACAGCGACCCCTCGGTCGGCGGTCTGGAATCGGCCCCGTTCGTGGCGACTGCCAGTTCTTCGGACGAACTGTCGGTGTTCGACAACGGCGCCCCGGTGGGCCGGTTGGACCTGATGCGGGACGGGGTGCTGACGAACCTGGTGAACACCCGGGGATCCGCCGCCCAGTTCAGGGAGGAGTTCCGGCCGCAGGGTGACAACCTGATGCTGACCGGAAGCGAAGCGGCCCATCAGGTCCCGGGCGGGGCCGGTGCGCCCGGTGGGGCTGGTGCGGACCAGCGGGGCATCGACAATCTGGTGGCGGGGGTCCGGCGGGGCCTGCTCGTCACCTCCCAGTGGTACCTGCGTGAGGTCGACCCGATGACGGTGCTGCTGACCGGCCTCACCCGGGACGGGGTGTTCCTGGTGGAGAACGGCGAGATCACCGGCGCGGTCAACAATTTCCGGTTCAACATGTCCCCGGTCGACGTGCTCAAGCAGGCCATCGATATCGGCACGAGCGTGCCGGCGTTGTCCCGGGAGTGGAGCGACTGGTTCACCCGCACCGCCATGCCCCCGCTACTCGTAGAGGGCTTCAACATGTCGTCGGTCTCACGCGCGCAATAAATTCGTCATATTCCGGAAGTCATATCGCGCGATACCTGCCGTTGCCGATTACCGTTTCGTCTCACTGAATGGGAATACGGCGGTTGAATCGGTCACAACCGCCCGCGATCGGCATCACCGCAGGTCACGTGAATTGCCCATAACGAGACGAGATCAAACGACATTCAACACCACTGATCGCCATCACCCAGGAGAACGCGTTTCTTTTTCGATTCTGTGGCGGGGCGTACACCCCTTTTTGGTCGGTTGCCGGCTTTTTCCTGGTTACGGTCGGATGATTCGACGGCGAGGGGGCGGCGCTGATCGGTCGCGCCCGCCCCGGATCCCGCGGTCTGCGTACCGGCGGTGACAACGACAGGAGATGGTGGCAGATGACGGCGGTGATCGGACATCGAACCGAGCAGGGGACGGTCGACGAGCAGGCGGCACGGCACCCGAGGGTCCAGGACGCCGGGCAACCTGCCGTGGGGACCGAGCGGAACATGCAGACCGTGCCGACGGGCCAGACGGTGCACGAGGGCATTCAGATCGTCGGTGCCCCCCACGGTACGTCACCGTCCCTGCTGTCCTGGGTGATGGAAATCGCCGAACTGGCCCGCCCCGATCGGGTCGTGTTCGTCGACGGGTCGGCGCAGGAGTGGACCCGGCTGACCGACATGCTGGTCGCCACAGGCACTTTCACTCGGCTGGTCAGCCCGCCGAATTCGTTCCGGGCGGTGTCGGACCCGTCCGACGTCGCCCGCGTGGAGGATCGCACGTTCATCTGCTCGGAGGATGCCGCCGATGCCGGTCCGACGAACAACTGGATGGATCCGGCCGCCATGAAGGCCATCCTGAGGGGTCTGTATGCCGGCGCGATGCGGGGTCGGACCATGTACGTGGTGCCGTTCTGCATGGGTCCCTATGACGCGCCGGATCCGAGGCTCGGCGTCGAGATCACCGACTCCGAATACGTCGTCACCTCGATGCGGGTGATGACCAGGATGGGAACCCAGGCGTTAGAGCTGATCAACGCCGGGCGGCCCTGGGTGAAGGCCCTGCATTCCCTGGGCGCTCCGTTGGCCCCCGGCGAGGCCGACGTCAGCTGGCCGTGCAACGACACCAAGTACATCGTGCAGTTCCCGCAGGATCGTGCGATCTGGTCGTTCGGCTCCGGGTACGGCGGAAACGCGTTGCTGGGCAAGAAGTGTTACTCGCTGCGGATAGCGTCGGCGATGGCCAGGGAGGAGGGCTGGCTGGCCGAGCACATGCTGATCCAGAAGATCACCTCGCCGGCCCGGCAGGTCCACTACCTTGCGGCGGCGTTCCCCAGTGCCTGCGGCAAGACGAATCTCGCGATGCTGGAACCGACGATTCCCGGGTGGAAGGTCGAGACGCTTGGCGACGACATCGCCTGGATGACGTTCGGCGAGGACGGCCGGCTGTACGCGGTGAACCCCGAGTTCGGGCTGTTCGGCGTCGCACCCGGGACCGGGTGGGGTACGAACCCGAACGCCATGCGGGCCATCGCGGAAGGCAATTCCGTCTTCACCAATGTGGCGCTCACCGACGAGGGCGGGGTGTGGTGGGAGGGCATGACGGACGAGCCACCCGCCCATCTCACCGATTGGCAGGGGCGGGACTGGACGCCTACCGGCTTGGACGCCGATGGGAACCGGTTGGAATCGGCGGGCGAGCCGTCCAGCCACCCCAACTCGCGGTTTTGCACGCCGATCACCCAGTGCCCGATTATCGCCGACGAGTACTTCGAGCCCACCGGGGTCCCCATCTCCGCGATCCTGTTCGGCGGGCGGCGCAAGACCACGATTCCGCTCGTCACGCAGGCCAGGGACTGGCAGCACGGGGTGTTCCTGGGTGCCACTCTCTCCAGCGAGACCACCGCCGCGGCGACCGGCGAGGTCGGGGTGGTTCGGCGGGACCCGATGGCCATGCTCCCGTTCATCGGCTACAACGCCGGCGACTACTTCGGGCACTGGATCGATATCGGCAAGGGCGCCGACGCGGGAAAGCTGCCCCAGATCTTCTACGTCAACTGGTTCCGCCGCGATGCCGAGGGCGGGTTCCTCTGGCCTGGGTTCGGGGAGAACTCGCGGGTGCTGAAGTGGGTGATCGACCGGCTGGAGGGTCGGGCGGCCGCCGTCGACAGCCCGATCGGGCTCATGCCGGACCCAGCGGCCCTGGACATCGACGGGTTGGCTCTGACCCTGGAACAGGTGCGGGCGGCGTTGGCCGTCGACCGTCAGGAGTGGCTGGCCGAGATCCCGTTGATCGAGGATTGGTTCGCCAAAATTGGCAAAACTGTGCCGACGGCGTTGCGGGACGAACTCGATTCCCTCAGACTCCGGTGGAGAATGACCTGACGGTGGGGCCCAGTCCGTGCCAGTTTCGGGGGCGGGTGCGGTAGTGGTCGCGAAGGGTGGGCCCAATGGCGGTGCGCAGCGATGGCGCTGCCGCGCACAACCCGGACCCGGGTCGTCCCCGGCTCCCTCGCGGTCGTCCACGCCGCACCAGTGGGCGGCTGCTCACCCGGGCTGATCAGAGCGTCCTGATCACCGACGCGCTCATTCCGTTCACCGGCATCGGCTGCCTGCTGTTCGCGATCCTGGCCGCCGTCGAGTTCACCTTCCACGATCAGCCGGGGTCGTGGCCGTCGTCGGCGATGATCGGGGCAACCGCGGTAGTCCTGGGCATTGCCTTCGTCGTGCTGCACAGCGGTTGGGGCTCGTTCCTGCGGCGCCGCCGAGTGCAGTTAGGGCTTCTGGTCGGGACGATGGTGGTGCTCAACCCGGTGGTCTACATCTACGGAACCCAGATGACCTACCCCGGGATCGGGTTGCTGCTGGTGATCGTCGCAGTCGGCGGCCTGGTCCACGACGGGGTCTGGGCGCTGAGCCTGATCCTGGTGCTCAACGTGCTGTGGCTGCTGGCCGCGCTGATGTTCGGGATTCCGATCACGCCGGCCGTCTTCCTCTTACACCTGTTGATGGCCGACGGGCTGGCCGCGGTGCTCAATCTGGTCCGCACCGGGATCGTCGGGCGATTCCAGCAGGCGCAGCGCGAGGTTCATCACCTCGCCACCACCGACGAGTTGACCGGGCTGATCAACCAGCGCGGGCTGCTGGAGACCATCGACGAACTGCCGGATCGATTGGCCGGTGACGACGTGGACCTGGCAGTGGTCTACGTCGACGTCGACGGCCTGAAAGCGGTGAACGACGCGCACGGTCACCAGGCCGGTGAAGCCCTGATCAGGTCGGTGGCAGACGTGCTCCGGCGGTGCTTCCGCGCTCAGGACACCCTGGCCAGGGTCGGCGGGGATGAATTCGCCATCGTGCAGGCCGGTGCAACGCCACAACTGGCGCAGATGCTGGTGCAGCGGGTGGAGCGGCAACTCGCTGAACGGGGTCTGGCGGCCAGCATCGGCTGCGCGAGTGCGAACGTCGGTCCGGGCGAGGTCGATCTGCACGGCTTGTTGGACCGGGCCGACGCCGCCATGTACGCCGCGAAATCGGCCCGGAAGAACGGGGACGGCTAGTCGGTCTCGTCCGCCGTCGGATCGACCGCGAGATCGGCGTTTTCCCCGTCCCGATCGCCGTCCCGGTTCCCGTCCCCGATCCCGTTGTCGTTGTCGTTGTCGTTGTCGTTGTCGTCACGGTCGCGGCGGAACAGCTTGCGGGCCAACAGCAGCGAGACGACGCCGAGGACGATCGGCAGGACGCGTTTGAGGATCGGGGTCGCCGTTGTCGACAACAGGTTCAGCTCGTTGGGCGGCTCGGGCGATTCGGGTGATTTGGGCGATTCTGACCGGGTCCCGGACCCGGCGGGCGAGTGGACACCTGAGGAAAGGGCAGCAGCGGCGGGGACGGCTGCCTGGTCGACCGGCGGCGCAACGTAGTCGGCGGCGACCACGTCAGGGTTCAGCACATCGACCAGTTCGACCCCGCCGGCCGGGCGTCCGCTGAGCTTGTTGGACACGCAGTCGGCAAACTGACCGATCAGCTTGTTCCCCACGTCGACCATGACGCCGCGGCCGAACTGGGCCGGTCGGCCGGTCAGCGACAGGGTGGTGACCAGGTCGACGGCGGTCCGGTTCGGGGCCACCGCGGTAGCGGACGCGGTGACCATCATGGCCGCCGTCGACGTCGACCCACCGGCGTTGCCGGTGGCCTCGATCCGCGCCCGATGCGCCACCGGATCTTTGTCCACGATCCGGGCGGAGCCCTTGTAGGTCATCCGGACCGGGCCGAGTTTGATCTTCACCGATCCGGTGAACTCGTCCCCGTTGACGGTGTCCAGGGACGCGCCGGGGAAGCACGGCCCGACCATCTCCATGTCCAGCAGACTCGCCCAGGCCTTGTCGATACCGACCGGCACTTCGAATCTGTGCTCAAGTTCCACGACGCCTCCGGATGTCCGCGGCCGGTCGATCTCCTCCGCCGGCGGGAGATCTGATCGTATGTCCCACCCGTCGGGCCCGCCGCGCGATGGTGGCGAACCACCCGCCGTGCATGTCAGGCACCCGGTGCCGGCGCATTCCGTGCCAGTATCGGATCAGCGAATCGGTCCCCGTGCCTGTGACCCAGGGCGGGTGCCGGCCTCGACCGTGACGATTCGATCCCCCATGATCGACCGCGTCGACGATCGATACCGTCACTGCCGACGGTTCGGGCCTTGGTCGGCTCGGATTCCGCCGGTGCCGCGGCCAGGAGACCCCCGGCCCGGTTTTGCGCTCGTGAGGAGTGACCTATGGCAGGAGTCCCCGAGCACCCGGCCACGGCCAGCGAGGCGGCCGCCAGGGGAACGGCGGGGCTGCGCGGCCAGCCATCGGCAACGGAGGTGATCGCCGGCCTGCGGGCGACCAGTCAGGGCGAGGATCTGGTGCAGCTGCTCTCCCCTGAGGGCACCTACACGGCCCACCCGGACTTCCCCGTCGAGGTGACTGCGGATCTGCTGCGCGGGTTGTACCGGGACATGGTGCTGGTGCGCCGGTTCGACCGCGAGGGCAACGCACTGCAACGGCAGGGGCAGCTCAGCATCTGGGTTCCGCTGCTCGGCCAGGAAGCCGCCCAGATCGGCGCCGGCCGCGCACTGCTGCCCGGCGACATGGCCTTCCCGTCCTACCGGGAGCACGGCGTCGCCTGGTGCCGGGGAGTGGACCCGACGGAGCTTCTGGGCATTTTCCGGGGGACCGACCAGTGCGGTTGGAACCCCAGGGCGACGGGTTTCAACAGCTACACGATCGTGATCGGCAACCAGGTCCTCAACGCCACCGGGTACGCAATGGGTCAGCGATTCGACGGCGTGGTGGGCTCGACCGCCGACGGCCCGACGGGGCGCAGCGAGCAGGCAGAAAGTAGCGACGAGGCGACCATCGCCTTTTTCGGGGACGGCGCGACCAGCCAGGGCGACGTCCACGAGGGCATGGTGTTCGCGGCCGCGTTCGATGCGCCGGTCGTCTTCTACTGCCAGAACAACCAGTGGGCGATCTCCGAACCGGTGGCCCGGCAGTCCCGGGTCCCGCTGTGGCAGCGCGCGGCCGGGTACGGCTTTCCCGGCGTCCGGGTAGACGGCAACGACGTCCTTGCCTGCCTGGCGGTCACTCGCTGGGCGCTCCAGGAGTGCCGCTCCGGCAACGGTCCGGTGCTGATCGAGGCGTTCACCTACCGGATGGACGCCCACACCACCTCCGACGACCCGACCAGATACCGGTTGGCCGCCGAGGAGGAGCACTGGAAACTGCTCGACCCGATCGAGCGGGTGCGGGCGCACCTGTCCCGGCAGGGTCTGGCCGACCAGGACTTCTTCGAGGAGGTCGCAGCCGACGCCGATGCGCTGGCCGCCCGGTTCCGAGCCCACTGCCTGGCAATGACGCGTCCGCCGCCAGAGCGGATCTTCGCGCACGTCTATACCGAGCCCCACGTCCAGCTGGAGGCGCAGCAGCGGGAGTACCTGGCCTACCTCCAGTCCTTCGCCGACTCATCGGCGCCGACGCACGAGGTCGCCCGGTGACCGGCTCGGCCGTGGCCAACCAGGCGACCCTGGCCAAAGCCCTGAACACCGCATTGCGGACGGCGATGGAGCAGGACCCGAAAGTCATCGTGATGGGCGAGGACGTCGGCAAACTCGGTGGCGTTTTCCGGGTGACCGACGCGCTGCAGAAGGACTTCGGCGAGCACCGCGTGTTGGACACCCCGCTTGCCGAGTCGGGGATCATCGGCACCGCGGTCGGACTGGCGATGCGCGGCTACCGGCCGGTCGCCGAAATCCAGTTCGACGGTTTCGTTTTCCCCGGGTTCGACCAGATCGTCTCGCAGGTCGCCAAGATCACCTACCGGACCCAGGGCGCGTGGTCGATGCCGATGGTGATCCGGATCCCGTTCGGCGGCGGTATCGGCGCGGTCGAGCACCATGCGGAAGCACCGGAGTCGTTCTTCTGCCATATCGCCGGACTCCGGGTGGTCGCCTGCTCGACCGCACAGGACGCCTACGACATGTTGCGTGCGGCCATCGCCTGTGACGACCCGGTGGTGTTCTTCGAACCGAAACGGCGGTATTGGGAGAAGGGCCCGCTGGATGTCGGTGAGCGGGGTTCGATCGGTCAGGGTTCGATCGGTCAGGGTTCGATCGCTCAGGGTTCGATCGGCGCTGAGGGGGGGATCGCAGCGGGGGTCCGCCCGGCGGCGTGCTTCAGCAGTATCGTGCGCCGGCCGGGAACCGACGTCACCGTCGTCTCCTACGGACCGAGCATGCCGGTGCTGCTGGCATCCGCGGACGCGGCCGCGGCCGAAGGCCGGTCGCTGGAGGTGATCGACCTGCGGACGCTGTCACCCCTTGACCTCGGGCCGGTGTTGGAATCGGTACGGCGGACCGGCCGGTTGGTGGTGGTGTCCGAGGCTCCCCGGGAGTCCTCGATCACCTCCGACATCGCGGCGAGAGTGCAGGAGGAGGCGTTCTTCTCGCTGGCCGCGCCGGTGTTGCGGGTGACCGGGTTCGACACCCCGTACCCGCCGAGCCGGCTCGAGAACGACTACCTGCCCGATTTGGACAAGGTGCTGGACGCGGTGGACCGGGTGCTGGCGTACTAGTCCGATGGCGTCCGGGTGATAAGCCCGGAAGCAGAAAGTAGGAACGTGACGTGCCAACGACGACGGGCAGGACCATGGTGGAGCCGACCAGCGGGAACGGTGGCGGCGCTGGTGGTCCGTCCGCGGGAGCGGCTGGGGCCCGTGGACGACGCCGCGGCGCACCGACCGATCCGACCCCCGGGCCGGCCGGGCGGTTGCAGACCTTCGCGATGCCGGACGCCGGCGAGGGTTTGACCGAGGCCGAGGTGCTCGACTGGCGGGTCCAGGTCGGTGACCTGGTGACGGTGAACCAGGTGATGGTGGAGATCGAAACAGCGAAGGCCGCGGTCGAACTGCCGTCGCCGTTCGCCGGCCGGGTGCATGCCCTATTGGTCCAGCCCGGTGTCTCGGTGGCGGTGGGGACACCGATCATCACGATCGACACCGACCCGGAAGCTGGTGACCTGCCGGCCTCGTCAGATTCCGAGACGGTCAGCGCTACCGGTAACGCCGCTGCCGACTCCGGTGGGGGCGGCGTCGTCGGTGGTCCGGCGGACGGTGCCGGCGGGTCTTCCGGGGAGGATGCGGGCGCCCGGACAGCTCGTCAGCCGGGCGGAGCCAAGATCGGCGAGGTCGCGGCCGACGGCCGGATTGCCACCCTGGTCGGGTATACGTCAGCAGCCGGCCCAACCTCCCGGCGACCCCGACGCGCGGACGCCGCGGTCGTCGGTCCGGTAGCGGGGCTGCCCACCGACCCTTCTTCCCTGCCCGCGGAGTCGTCCCCGCCTGCGGAGTCGTCCCTGCCCGCGGCGTCGTCCCTGCCCGCGGAGTCGTCCCGGCAGATCGGGCCGTCGGCGGATCCCGAACCGGACCGGTCGGCCCCGCTCGCGGCGCCGCCGGTGCGCAAGCTCGCCCGGGACCTCGGCGTAGACCTGACCACGGTGACGCCAAGCAGCGCTGACGGCGTGATCAGCCGATCGGACGTCACGCTGGCGGCCGGTCATCCGGTGACAACCGGTGAACGACCGACGGGAGCCGTTCCGGGTCGGGCCGACCACCTTGTCCCGGTGCGGGGGATTCGGAAGTTGACGGCCGCAGCCATGGTGAACAGTGCGTTCACCGCGCCCCATGTCACCGAGTTCCTGACCGTCGACGTGACGCCGATGATGGAGCTGCGCGATCGACTTCGGCGGCGGCCGGAGTTCGCGGACGTCAAACTGACCCCGCTGGTGTTCGCAGCCAGGGCGGTCTGCCTGGCGGTCCGCCGAACGCCCGAGATCAACGCGACGTACCAACCCTCGGATGGCGCCGGCGACGACCAGATCCTGATCAAGGGTGCGGTCACTCTCGGCATCGCCGCCGCCACCCCCCGCGGCCTTGTCGTGCCGGTCATCCGCGATGCCGGGCAATTGGGTCTGGCCGATCTCGGGGTAGCCCTGCAGGAGCTGACCGCCACTGCCAGGGCCGGTCGGACGTCACCGGCGGACCTCGCCGGCGGCTCCATCACCATCACCAATGTCGGGGTGTTCGGGGTTGACACCGGGACTCCGATCATCAACCCGGGTGAGTCGGCGATCCTGGCGCTCGGATCGGTCAAGGACGCGCCATCGGTAGTGGACGGACAGCTCGCCGTCCGCAAGGTGTGCCAGCTCGCGCTGTCCTTCGACCATCGCGTCGTCGACGGCCAGCAGGGCTCGCAGTTCCTGGCCGACGTCGGGGCGCTGCTCGCCGACCCGGGTCTGGCCCTGGCGTTCTGAGCGCTGGCGTCCCGCCGCGCCGCCCCCTGCCCGCGGCTACCGCCGGGGTGAGGAAACTGTGGCTTTGACGGCGGCAAGACCGGACGATCTGCGGCATGTGTCCGGTCTCACCGGAAAATCGGGCATCCCGGGCGGCTCCTCGACGTCTTATCTAGTGCGGGTGGAGGAGCGTTGGCTGTTTCCCCCGCTGACCATCACCACCAGCACCAGCATCACCGCACACCAGTAGTACGGAAAGGAACTGTCATGTCACGCTTCACCCAGATTGTTCGCAATCGTCGCAACACCGCCAAAACCCGCCGCGCGGTCAACCGTGCACTCGACAGGGCTGCCACCCCGGCCGTCCGCGACGAGCTGCGTGCGATGGCGCTGGCGCAGGGTCTGTCCCTGCGCTGACCTCGCAATCCGGCCAGGAAATTTAACGACCGGATGATGTAACACCGGGCAACTGTCCGGCGATATCCCCAGTGACCCCGAACAGCTGCCGGACCCCCGACCTGGCAGCCGCTCGGGGTCACTCATGTTTCTGGGGGTTCGCGCGCCGGATACGCTCGCATCGTGCCCGAGGCCCCCGCGATCCAGATGTTGCATGACCGGGTCTTGATCAAAGTCGCCGGGAGTCCGGGTGAGCGCACCACCAGGGCCGGCATCCTGATTCCGGCCACCGCGGAGGTCGCCAAGAGACTGGCCTGGGGTGAGGTTGCCAGTGTCGAACAGCACGTCCGGTCGGTGAAGGTCGGTGAGTGGGTGCGGTTCAGCCCGGACGATCAGTACGCGGTCGAGTTGGGCGGTGAGACCTACCTGGTGCTTCGCGAACGTGATCTGCAAGCCGTCACCCGGGACCAGGTCGGCGGGAGCACCGGGCTTTACCTCTAGTCGGGCACTCTCCCCGTGCCGCGGGGCGCCGTCGCGCGGGCCAGCCGAACACCCCGAAGTGGGACGCACTACCGTCGTCTCAGATCGACCGTCGTCACGCGTGCGCCGACCGCAGGGAGTGATCCGTCATCGACACCTACGACATGATCGTCATCGGATCGGGGCCGGCCGGCCAGAAGGCGGCGATAGCGGCAGCCAAACTGGGTCGCACGGCGGCGGTGATCGAGCGCCGGAACATGGTGGGTGGGGTGTGCATCAACACCGGCACCATCCCGAGTAAGACGCTGCGTGAGGCAGTTCTCTACCTCACCGGCCTCAACCAGCGTGAGCTCTACGGCCAGTCCTACCGGGTCAAGGACGAGATCACGGTGACCGACCTGTCCGCGCGGACCCAGCATGTGGTCGGCCGCGAGATCGACGTCATCCGGAACCAGTTGGCGCGCAATCACGTGGCGTTGGTCGTCGGCACCGCCAGGTTCGCTGACCCGCACACCCTGACGGTGGTCGATGAGGCAGGCCATCAGCAGGAGTTGGCCGCGCAGAAGATCGTGGTGGCGGTAGGTACGAAACCGGCCCGGCCGGCCAGTGTGGACTTCGACGGCAGCACGATCGTCGATTCCGACCAGATCCTGGGCATGGACAAGGTCCCGTCGTCCATGGTGGTGGTCGGGGCCGGGGTGATCGGAATCGAGTACGCGTCCATGTTCGCCGCGCTCGGCACCAAGATCACGGTGGTGGAGAAGCGGCCGTCCATGCTGGATTTTTGCGACAAGGAGATCGTCGAGGCCCTGCAGTACCAGTTGCGGGACCTGGCGGTGACCTTCAGGTTCTCCGAGACAGTGCGCGAGGTCCAGAAACATCCGGCCGGGACGTTGACAGTCCTGGACTCCGGGAAGCGGATCCCGGCTGACACCGTGCTCTATTCCGCGGGTCGTCAGGGGGTGACCGATGAGTTGAACATCGCCGCTGCCGGGGTGAGCGCCAGCAATCGCGGGCGGGTGGAGGTCAACGAGCATTTCCAGACCGAGGTCGAGCACATCTACGCGGTCGGTGACGTTATCGGCTTCCCCGCACTCGCCGCGACGGCAATGGAGCAGGGCCGCCGCGCCAGCTACCACGCGTTCGGCGAACCGGTCGGGAACAAGCTCGGTGATCTGCAGCCGATCGGCATCTACACCATCCCCGAGATCAGCTACGTGGGCCGGACGGAGGAGGAGCTGACCGCAGAGAACGTGCCATTCGACGTCGGCATCTCCCGGTACCGGGAACTGGCTCGCGGCGCAATTCTTGGCGATTCCTACGGAATGCTGAAACTGCTGGTCCACGCTGAGTCGCGGGAATTGCTGGGTGTCCATGTGTTCGGCACCAACGCCACGGAATTGGTGCACATTGGCCAGACCGTGATGGGATGCGGCGGGACCGTCGATTACCTGGTCGATGCCGTCTTCAACTATCCCACCCTGGCCGAGTCGTACAAAGTTGCGGCACTTGACGCGGTCAACAAGATGCGGGCGATCGCGAAGGTCACCCAAACGGGGGTTTATCAGCCGCTACCCGAATAGTCGCCGTTCTGGTGGAGGGCCGTTGTGACGTGGTGGAGGTCGGCGCCCGGATGATGGAATCCCTGCGCCCGGTGTTCGCCCTGAGCGGCGCGCAGATCGGAATCGGCGCCAGCATCGGCATCGCGCGGGTGGTGGGCGAGGACCAGACACCGCAGCTGGACGAGCTGTTCTCGCGCGCCGACATCGCGATGTACGCGGCCAAGCGGGCGGGCAAGGGCGGCGTCGTCGTGTACGAGCCGACCATGGTGCTTCCGGAGTCCGCCGACCTGCACTACCGGCCGTTGTTGATCGATGCCATCCGCAACGGCGACATCACCTGCGTCTACCAGCCGATCATCGACCTGGACTCTGGCGAGGTGCATTCAGTCGAGGCCCTTGCCCGATGGCACATCGCGGGAACGCCCGTCGCCCAGGATTACTTCATTCCCCTTGCCGGGCGGCTGGGATTGCTGCCCGAGCTCACCGATCTGATGCTGGACCGGGCCTGTGCCCAGCTCGCCGACTGGGCGGCCCGGCTGAACCGGCCGGACCTGTGCATGGGGGTCAACGTGCCGTCAGGGTTGATGACCGATCAGCAGTTCCCGTCCCGAGTGGCCTCCATTCTCCGGCGACATGGCGTGCCCGGTGACCGGCTCCTGATCGAAATCACGGAGGACGCTCCCCTGGGCGAGGCGGAGGTGGCCCAAGGGGTGGCCTTCCGGTTGCGCAGCCTCGGGGTCCAACTCTGGCTGGACGATTTCGGGACCGGCTACTCCTCGCTGCTGAGCCTGCGGCAGATCGCCCTGCAGGCAGTCAAGATCGACATCGCATTCGTCGCCAACATCCACACCGATCCGGAGGCCGCCCGCTTCCTGCGGGCGTTGCTGGCTCTGGGGCAGGACCTCAATCTGCTGGTGACGGCGGAAGGGGTCGAGCTGCCGGAGCAGGAGGCGATTCTGCGTTCGCTGGGTTGCCGGCTGGTTCAGGGTTTCCTGTATTCACGACCGCTGCCCGCAACCGAGGTGGAGCCGCTACTCGCGTCGGGGCACCGGGTCGGGTCGGCTCCCGTTGCCCCACCCCCGGTTGCCCCACCCCCTCTTGCAACACCCCCTCTTGCCCCACCCTCCGTTGCGGTCGCCGATCGGTCGGCGACGGTGGGGGCGTTCTAACCGTCCAGTCCCGCGAACCGGGGCCACACCCGCCGCCCCGCGAGCCGGGACACATTCACGGTCGACGCCGCGAGCCGGGGCCGGCAGCGGGAAGCCAATCCGGTCCTGCCAACCGTTTCAGACCCGGCTACCGTGATCCGGCAACCCCTGGTCAGTTCCCGACTGGCAAGGTCATGGCCGGAACGGTCCGATGAACCTTGCCGGCCCGCCTGTCGCGCTATCGGTTCCGTAGCGCCTTCCCGTGAGTGAGGATCGATGACGAGCACTGAGGCCAGACCCGCAGACCCTGCAGCAGACCCCGCCGACGCTGTCAGCAGGGCGCCCGCCGGTGATACTCGCCAGTCCCGGGAGCCGGACCGGAACCTGGCTGTTGAACTCATTCGGGCGACCGAAGCGGCCGCCATGGCGTCCGCCCGCTATCTCGGCCGGGGCGACAAGAACCAGGTCGACGCCGCGGCGGTGGACGCGATGCGCCCGGTTCTGGGCACGGTCGCGATGCGCGGCGTGGTGGTGATCGGGGAGGGCGAGAAGGACGACGCGCCGATGCTGTTCAATGGCGAAGAGGTCGGCGACGGAACCGGCCCAGAGGTGGACATCGCGGTCGACCCGGTGGATGGGACCACCCTGGCCGCGAAGGCGCTGCCGGATGCGATCAGCGTGGTGGCGCTGGCCGAGCGGGGCAAGATGTTCGATCCCGGGCCCTGTTTCTACATGCGCAAGACCGTCGTCCCACCGGCCGCCGCCGACGCCGTCGACCCGGAGGCGCCGGTCGGCGACATGATCGCCAAGGTGGCCAAGGCGCTCGGCCGGCGACCGGACGACCTGACCGTCGCGGTCCTGGACCGGCCGCGGCACACCCACCTGGTCGAGTCGATCAGGGCGACCGGAGCGATGATCAAATTCTTGCCCGATGGCGACGTCGCCGGCGCGATCATGGCGGCCTCGGAGGGCCAGATCGACACCGGCGTCGACCTGCTGCTCGGCACCGGTGGGACCCCGGAGGGCGTCATCGCTGCCGCTGCACTGCGCTGCCTGGGCGGCGAGATTTTCGCCCGGCTCGCCCCGCGGGACGATCAGGAACGTTCCGAGGCGATCAACCTCGGCTACGACCTCGACCGGGTGCTGACCACCCGCGACCTGTGCGGCGGCGACGACATCTTCTTTGCGGCCACCGGAGTGACCGACGGAGCCCTGCTCAAGGGCGTCAGGTATACCTCGACCCGGATCAGCACCGCGTCACTGTCCATGCGCGCCCGGTCCGGGACGCTGCGATTCATCCAGACCTATCACGACCCTTCCCGGTCCACGCTGGTCTCGGACGTCCAGCGGCCGAGCCGGTAACACCCGCCATTTCTGCCCCCCATCAGGCTTAGGAGAGCATCAGAGATGAGTTACACGACCACCGAGCTCAGCCCACAGTCCCGTCAGGAAGCACTGGACCACCTCGCGTCGAACGAGGTCGACGTGCTGGTGATCGGTGCCGGGGTGGTCGGCACCGGCGCGGCCCTCGACGCCGCCAGCCGCGGCCTGACGGTCGGTCTGGTCGAGGCCAGGGACCTCGCCTCCGGCACATCCAGCCGATCCTCCAAATTGGTCCACGGCGGGCTGCGCTACCTCAAGCAGTTGAACTTCTCCCTGGTCTTCGAGGCCCTGCGGGAGCGGTCGCTGATTCTGGACACCCTGTGCCCGCATCTGGCGCACCCGGTGGAGTTCATCTACCCGCTCGAGCGCAAGGGCATCGACCGTGGCTACGTGGGCCTGGGCATCGGCGTGTACGACGTCCTCGGCGCCGGGAAGGGTGTGCCCTCGCACCACAAGCACATGAGCAAGTCCAAGACGCTGGAGAGCTTCCCCGGCGGCAAGCGCGGGCACATCCAGGGTGCGATCAAGTTCTACGAGGGACAGCTCGACGACGCCCGGCACACGATGATGATCGCCCGGACCGCGGCGGCCTACGGCGCGCATGTGGCCACCAGCTCCCGGGTGATCGGCTTGCTGCGCAAGGGCGACGCCGTCGTCGGCGCGAAGGTCAAGGACCTCGAGTCCGGCCGGGAGATCGAGGTCAAGGCCAAGCGGACGGTGAATGCCACCGGTGTCTGGACCGACGACATCCAGCAGATGATCGGCGGCAAGGGGCAGTTCCGGGTGCAGGCGTCCAAGGGCGTGCACATCGTGATCCCCCGGGACCGGATCAATTCCCGGACCGGGTTGATCACCGAGACCGAGAAGAGTCTGCTGTTCATCATCCCGTGCCCGTGGAGCGAGGAGTTCTGGGTGATCGGGACCACCGACACCCCGTGGGACCTGGATCTGGCGCACCCGGCGGCCAGCAGCTCGGACATCGACTACATCCTCGATCACGCGAACGCACTCCTGGAGACCCCGCTCACCCGGGACGACGTGGTCGGCGTATACGCCGGGTTGCGACCGCTGCTGGCCGGCGAGTCGGACCAGACCAGCAAGCTGTCCCGCGAACACGCCGTTGTGTCCCCCGTACCGGGGCTCGTCATCGTCGCCGGCGGGAAGTACACGACCTACCGGGTGATGGCCAAGGACGCCATCGACGCAGCGGTCAAGGGCCTGCCCGGAACCATCGAGAAGTGCTCCACCGACAAGGTTCCACTGATCGGCGCCGACGGCTACAAACCGTTGTGGACCACTCGGGCCAACCTGGCCGCCCGGACCGGTCTGGATCTGGCGCGGATCGAGCACCTGCTCGGTCGGTACGGCAGCGCCATCCACGAACTGCTGGCGATGATCGACGATGATCGCGGTCTCGGCGAGCCGCTGGCAACCGCCCCCCGGTACCTGAAGGTGGAGGCGAAGTACGCGGTGTCCCACGAGGGTGCGCTGCACCTGGACGACATCCTGGCCCGGCGGACCCGGATCTCCATCGACACCTGGGACCGAGGCGAGGGCGCGGCGCAGGAGGTCGCCGAGTTGGTGGCGCCGTTGCTGGGCTGGAGCCCGGCGACCATCGCCGACGAGGTCGAGCACTACCGCAGCCGGGTCGCGGCCGAACGGGAGTCCCAGATTCAGCCCGACGATCAGACCGCCGACGCCGCCCGGCTCGGTGCGCCCGACGTCCGGGTGGGCGCCGGGTGAGGCCCCGGAATAGCGAGGCTTCTGACGGGCTGTACCCGGCCGGGTACTCCCCGATCTTCACCTGACACGAATGACTGCCAGGGCGTAGATTTTTGCTCGGTCTTGCGGCCTCCCGAGGTGCGCAGGTCGTTGATTTTCCCCACCGGCACGGCGCCGGTGTGGCACCCAGCAGGAGGATGCACACATGGCACCACCAACCCTTGGCGAGATCTTCCTGTGGGAGGTCATCGGCACCGCGATGCTGCTGTTGCTGGGCTGCGGCGTCGTCGCCACCGTCGTGCTGGCCAAGAGCAAGGGCACCGGCGGCGGCTGGCTCCTGATCAACTTCGGGTGGGGTTTCGCCGTCTTCGTCGGCGCCTCGGTGGCCTGGCGGTCCGGCGCCCATCTGAACCCGGCGGTCACGCTCGGTCTGGCCGTCGCGGGCAAGACCCCGTGGAACCAGGTTCCGATCTACTTTGCGGCGCAGCTGATCGGCGCGTTCATCGGCGCCGTGCTGTGCTGGGCGGCGTTCAAGAAGAACTTCGACGAGGAGCCCAACCCGCAGGACACTCTGGGCATCTTCTCCACCGGACCCGCGGTCCGCAGCTACGGCTGGAACGCCGTCACCGAGGCGATCGGCACCTTCGTCCTGCTGTTCTGGATCCTGGTGTCCCCAGTGTTGACCCAGGACGCCAACGGCATCGTCGGCCTGGGCAATTCAGCCCTCGGTTTCGCCGGGGTGGCCTTCGTCGTCATCAGCGTCGGCAACTCGCTCGGCGGTCCCACCGGGTACGCCATCAACCCGGCCCGTGACCTCGGTCCGCGCATCGCGTACGCGATCCTGCCGATCCGTGGCAAGGGCACCCTGGACTGGGGCTACGCCTGGGTCCCGATCGTCGGCCCGCTGATCGGTGCCACCCTGGCCGGACTGTTGTACCTGGCCACCAAGGGAACGATCGTCCCCGCCTGAACCTGGCTCGGATGACGTCAACCGGTCGTCAAGCATTCACGTCACGTCCAACGATGTACTGACCGAAAGGATGTACCCCCACGATGTCTGAAAAGTTTGTCGCCGCGATCGATCAGGGAACCACCTCCACCCGATGCATGGTGTTCAACCATGAGGGCGGGGTCGTCTCGGTCGATCAGAAGGAGCACGAGCAGATCTTCCCCAAGGCCGGCTGGGTCGAGCACAACGCCCTTGAGATCTGGGAGAACACCAGGGCGGTCTCTGCGGCCGCGCTGGGCAAGGCCGATCTCAAGGAAGCCGATATCGCGGCCGTTGGCATCACCAATCAGCGGGAGACGGCGTTGGTGTGGGACCGCACCACCGGCAAGCCGGTGTACAACGCCATCGTCTGGCAGGACACCCGCACCGACGCGATCTGTCACGACCTCGCCGATCTCGGTGGAGGGGCGGACCGGTACAAGGCCAAGGTCGGGCTGCCGCTGGCCACCTACTTCTCCGGGCCCAAGGTCAGGTGGATCCTGGACAACGTCGAGGGTGCGCGGGAGAAGGCCGAGGCCGGGGACCTGATGTTCGGGAACATGGACACCTGGACGCTGTGGAACATGACCGGCGGGGTGGACGGCGGGCTGCACTACACGGACCCGACCAACGCCTCCCGGACCATGCTGATGGACCTCGACACCCTGAGCTGGGACGCCGAGATCGCCGGTGAGATGGGCATTCCGCTGTCCATGCTGCCGGAGATCCGGTCGTCCTCCGAGGTCTACGGCAAGGGCCGGCCCAAGGGTTCGTTCAGCGGCGTGCCGATCGCCGGCATCCTGGGTGACCAGCAGGCCGCGACGTTCGGCCAGGCGTGCCTGTCCATCGGCGAGGCCAAGAACACCTACGGCACCGGCAACTTTATGTTGATCAACACCGGCACCGAGAAGGTTCCGTCCAAGAACGGCCTGCTCACCACCGTCTGCTACAAGATCGGTGACCAGGCGACGGTCTACGCCCTGGAAGGGTCGATCGCCGTATCCGGGTCGCTGGTGCAGTGGATCCGGGACAACCTGGGCCTGATCTCGTCCGCGGACGAGATCGAGACGCTTGCCGCCTCGGTCGAGGACAACGGCGGCTGCTACTTCGTACCTGCGTTCTCGGGCCTGTTCGCGCCCTACTGGCGCGACGACGCCCGCGGCGCGATCGTCGGGCTGACCCGCTATGTCAACAAGGGCCACATCGCTCGTGCGGTGCTGGAGGCGACCGCGTTCCAGACCAAGGAGGTCCTGGACGCGATGAACGCCGACTCCGGCGTCGACCTCACCGCGCTCAAGGTCGATGGCGGCATGGTCGTCAACGAGACCCTGATGCAGTTCCAGGCGGACATCCTGGGGGTGCCGGTCATCCGGCCGGTGGTTGCTGAAACCACCGCACTCGGTGCCGCGTATGCGGCCGGGCTGGCCGTCGGGTTCTGGGAGACCGAGGAAGACATCCGGACCAACTGGGCCGAGTCCAAGCGGTGGGAACCCCAGATGGAAGAAGCGCAGCGCGCGAAGTTGTACGCGAAGTGGAAGAAGGCCGTCACCAAGACCTTTGACTGGGTGGACAAGAGCGACAGCGAGTAGCTGACCGCCTGACGCCTCACCGTGAGAGATCGTGCTGGTTCCTGCCGCACGATCTCTCACGGTCAGGTCCCTGCTGGGTCGCCCGCCAGCTCGCGCGCGGTGCTCAGCACGTCGTCCAGCATCGTGGGCGTCAGCCGGCCGGTGAAGGTGTTCTGCTGGCTGACGTGGTAGCAGCCCAGCACATGCAGGGCTCGGCCATCGGGGTGGTGGACCGTCACGCTCGCGCCGTGGCCGAACCGCGGGCGTGGCCGGGGAACGAGCCAGCCATCGCCGAGCAACACCAGCAACAGCGCGTTCCAGCCGATCGATCCAAGTGCGACCGCTACCCGCAGCGTCGGCGCCAGCAGTTCGAGTTCCCGGTGGAGGTACTGCGAGCACGCCTGGACCTCGGCGGGCGTGGGTTTGTTGGCCGGCGGCGCACAGTGCACCGGCGCGGTGACCCGCAGATCGGTGAGGCGAAGGCCGTCGCCGCTGCGGACCGAGGTCGGCTGCGAGGCGTATCCCGCCCGGTGCAGCGCCGCGAAGAGCACGTCGCCGCTGCGATCCCCGGTGAACATCCGCCCGGTCCGGTTCCCACCGTGTGCGGCGGGTGCCAGACCCACCACCAACACCCGGGCATCGGCCGGCCCAAAACCCGGAACAGGCCTGGCCCAGTAGGTCTCGCCGCGGTAGGCAGCCCGTTTGTCGACGGCGACGGCCTCCCGCCAGGAGACCAGGCGGGGACAGGCCCGGCATTGCGTCACCGCCGCGTCGACTGCCCCGATCGAGCTCGCCGCGGCGGCAAGCCCGCCGACGGTAGTCGCATCCGGTTCGTCCAGTGCGTCCGGGCCGATCAGAACGCCGCTTCCGCGACGTCCATCAGCGAGCTGTCCGCATTCTCGATGACCGACCGGCGCGCCGTCAGCTCTGGCAGCACGTTCCGGGAGAACCAATGCGCCACAGCGACTTTGCCGGTGTAGAACGCGGCGTCCTTGGTTGACGGTCCGCGGTCCAGCGCGGCGAGGGCAACGGTGGCCTGGCGCAGCAGCAGGTAACCGATCAGCAGATCGCCCACGCTCATCAGCAGGCTGACCGCGTGTTCGCCGATCTTGTACACCGACGATGGTTCCTGCACCGACGCCATGGCATAGCCGACCAGCGAGCCGATCATCGCCTGAACGTCGGTCAGTGCGGTAGCCAACAGTGCAAGCTCTTCCTTCGTCCGGCCGTCGGCTGTTTCGGACAGTCCGGCCTGCACGAACGCGGCGATCTCCCCGGCAACCGCGCCGAGGGCGGCGCCGTTGTCCTTCACGACTTTGCGGAAGAAGAAGTCCTGGGCCTGGATAGCGGTGGTGCCTTCGTACAGGGTGTCGATCTTGGCGTCGCGGATGTACTGCTCGATGGGGTAGTCCTGGGTGTAACCGGAGCCGCCGAACACCTGCAACGACAGGGCCAGGTTCTCGTACGCCCGCTCGGACCCGACACCCTTGACGATCGGCAACAGCAGGTCGTTGACCCGGCGGGCGGCCGTCAGCTCGTCGCCGGTCAATTCGCCGCCGGCGATCCGGTCCTGCCAACCCGCGGTGTAGAGGTATACGGCGCGCAAGCCTTCCGCGTAGGCCTTCTGCTTCATCAGCATCCGGCGCACGTCCGGGTGGTGCAGGATCGTTACCCGCGGCGCGGTCTTGTCCGCGGACTGCGTCAGATCAGCGCCCTGCACCCTGGTCTTGGCGTACTCCAGCGCGTTCAGGTAGCCGGTGGACAGCGTCGCAATAGCCTTGGTGCCGACCATCATCCGGGCGTACTCGATCACCTGGAACATCTGGGCGATGCCGTCGTGCTTGTCGCCCAACAGGTAGCCGACCGCGGTGGACCCGTTCAGACCAAAGCTGAGCTCACAGGTGGTCGAGACCTTCAGCCCCATCTTGTGTTCCACGCCGGTGACGAACACCCCGTTGCGCTCGCCCAGCTCGCCGGTCTCGGTGTCGAAGAGGAACTTCGGGACCACGAACAGGCTCAGACCCTTTGTCCCCGGCCGGTTCTCGATCCCCGGACCCTCCGGCCGGGCCAACACCAGGTGAATGATGTTGTCGGTGAGGTCCTGTTCGGCGGAGGTGATGAACCGCTTGACCCCCTCCAGGTGCCAGGTCCCGTCCGGTTGCCGGACGGCCTTCGTCCGGGCAGCGCCGACGTCGCTGCCGGCGTCCGGCTCGGTCAGCACCATGGTCGAGGCCCACTGCTTGGCGATGATCGTCTCGGCCATCGCCTGCTGCTCCGGGGTGCCGTTCTTGTGCACCACCGCGGCGAAGTTCGGCCCGCCGGAGTACATGAACAGCGCGGGGTTGGCGCCGAGCATCAATTCCGCGGCGGCCCATCGCAGGCTCGGCGACGCGCCGTACCCGCCCAGCTCCGCGGGCAGGTCGAGGCGATACCACTCGCCGTCGACGATCGTCTTGAACGACTTCTTGAACGACTCGGGCAACGTGACGGAGAAGGTCGCCGGGTCGTACACCGGGGGGTGGCGATCGCTGTCGACGAAGGACGCCGCGACGGGGCCCACAGCGATCTGTTCCAGCTCGTGCAGGACGCCGGAAGCCGTCTCGGCGTCCATCTCGGCGAACGGCCCGGTGCCCATCCGGTCCCCGGCGTCGAGCACCTCGAACAGGTTGAACTCCAGGTCGCGGACGTTGGCGCGGTAGTGGCTCATGACCGGGCTCCTTGACGTTGCGGGTGCGGGTGCGGGTGCGGGTGGCGGTGCGGGTGCGGGTGCGGGTGCGGCTGCTGGGGTGGTGGGGCGCGGGCTGCTGGGCGATGCGGCGGCTGCGGTTGGTTGTTGGTCGCGAGTGCGGGAACGATCTGCGGTCCGCGGAGAAGAAACCTGAGCTGAACCGCAATGGGTCCCCCCGGCGGGTCGTCAACCAAGGTTATTACTCGCCAGTAACTTACGTCAAGGCCGGGTGGGCGGGTCCGCGGGCGTCCCGGGGTCGGGGTGTCTGCGGGCGTGCCGGGGCTGCTGCTCGGCGCGCGCGCATCCGGCCTGACCACCGCGTGCGGCCAGCCCAAAAGACGCCGCGGGCGGCCAGGCTTAAGGACACTGCGTGCGACCAGCCCTAAAGACCCGCTTGAGCACCGGAGTAGCCGCACTAGGGCTGCAGCAGTCGCCCCTGAGCAGTAGAAGATCCCCGACACCGGTCCGCGGGGTGAGGCCGAACCTTCGAGCAGGGCCGGGGTGGGGCAGAACCTCCCCAGCAGGGCGGGGTGAGGCCGAAACCCCCCGCGGGGCCCGGGTAAGGCAGAACCTCCCCCGCGCGGGCGGGCCGGGGGTAAGCCGGCGCGGGCGGGCCGGGGGTAAGCCCGCGCGGGCGGGCCGGGGTCCGGCCGGGGGGGCGGGCCGGGGGTAAGCCCGGGGGGTCAGCGCAGGTGGCCCTAGTGCACAGCGATGCTGCGCAGCTCCGGGTCACCCTCATCGGCGTGGTAGTCCATGCCGTGGGTGGCGTCGGGCCCGTCCGCTGTCTTCATTGCCCGCAAGACCAGGGTCACGGCAACCGCGACCAGCAGGTTGGCGGCCAGCGCGACGACGCCGACGTAGATCTGCAGCGTGGAGTCGCCGAATGGCTGCCAGCCGAAAATCGAGAGCTTGGACAGCGTCAGGGCGGACCCACCGAAGTGATCCCTGTTCGCAGCCGGGTTCGGGATCGTCCACAGCAGGTACATGCCCCAGGCCATGCCTACCGTCCACCCGGCGATCAGCGCAGTGGAGTGCAACCAGCGGGTGTACAGCGCGATCGCCACAGCCGGCATGGTCTGCAGGATCATCACCCCGCCGATCAGCTGCAGGTCGATGGAGAACTGCGGATCGACGAACAGGATGAACGCCACGGCGCCGAACTTCACCACGAGGGACGCCCACTTTGCTTGCGTCGCTTCCTGTTTCGGGCTGGCGTCGCGGTGCAGGTACTCCTTGTAGATGTTGCGGGTCCACAGGTTGGCCGCAGCGATGGACATGATCGCAGCTGGGACCAGCGCACCGATGCCGATGGCCGCGTACGCCACTCCGGCGAACCAGGACGGGAATTCGTGGTCGAACAGGGCGGGGATCAGGGTGTTGCTGTCGGGTCGGCCGGTCGACTGGTTGGTCAGCGGCTTGATGCCCGCGGAGATCGCGACGTACCCGAGCAGCGCGAGCAGCCCCAGCAGGAACGAGTAGGCGGGCAGCGCGATCATGTTCTTCTTGATCACGTTCCGGCCCCGGGAGGCGAGGATCCCGGTGGCCGAGTGCGGGTACAGGAACAGAGCCAGCGCCGAACCCAGGGCCAGGGTGGCGTATTGCAGCTGGTTGTTCTGGTTGAGCAGGATGCCGTCGCCGGGCGCGGGTGTGGCGTCGAACTTGGCCTGGGCTGCGTCGAAGATCGAACTCCACCCGCCGAACGCCGACGGCAGGTAGATGACCGCGACGATGATCACGACGTAGATCAGCGCGTCCTTGACGAACGCGATCAGCGCCGGTGCTCGGAGCCCCGATTTGTAGGTGTACAGCGCGAGCACCAGGAATGCGATGAACAGCGGTAGATGCCCGACGATCCCCGACCCGTTGATGCCCATGGTCCGGAGCACCGCCTCGAGGCCGACCAGCTGCAGGGCGATGTACGGCATGGTGGCGACGATGCCGGTCAGTGCGATCAGCAGGGCCAGCGTCGGTGACCCGTATCGGCCACGGACGAAGTCGGCGGGGGTGACGTACCCGTGCGACCGGGAGACCGACCACAGGCGCAGCACCGGCAAAAACACGATCGGGTACAGCACCACGGTGTACGGAAGGGCGAAGAAGCCCACCGCGCCGGAGCTGTAGACCAGGGCGGGGACGGCGACGAAGGTGTACGCGGTGTACAGGTCACCGCCGACCAGGAACCAGGTGATCCAGCCACCGAACTTGCGGCCGCCCAGGCCCCATTCGTCAAGGTGGTCCATGGTGTCGCCGGACCTCCAGCGGGCTGCCATGAATCCCATGACCGCCACTACGGCGAACAGCAGGGTGAAGACGATCAGCTCGGTGACGTTGATGCCGCTCATCGCCCGATCCCTCCGGTCGCATCAGGCCCGTCCGTCATGGTTGGGCCACCCGGGCCGGAATCTCGCTGGTCTCTGGTCGTGACGAAAACAATCGCCACCGCAGCGACACCGACAAAGACGAAAGCGAACTGGACCCAGTAGAACGTCGGCATGCCGAACAACCGGGGGCCGTCGGCGTTGTAGAGCGGGGTGAACAGCATGATCAGCGGCACCAGCAAGAGCAGGTTCCACCACCTGAACTGAATGGCGTTCCCCTGGTTGCGCCCGGTGCCCTCGATGCGATCCATCGGAATATCGGCGTTCCACTGGGTCGGATCAGGGCCGGTCGGATCGGGGCGGGTTGGATCGGGGCGCGTTGGATCGGCGCCGCCGCGAGCTCGGCGGGGTGGTGGTTCGTTGACGCTCGCCGGACTGCTGCCGCTGTTGCTCATGTCCCCGCCCCAGCCTTCCCGCGTCGGTGGCTCTCGCTGCGAGCCGTCACCGGAGGTGATCATGCGGCGACTGATTCAGTGCCGCGACCCGTGACCGCAGCTGACCGTAATGCCAGCCGGAAAGGCTCGCGACCCGACCCACCGTCGCGGTCGTCAGGAAGGCGTTGATTTCGCGTCCGACTCCCGGCCGGACTTGCGCGCCCGGTACGCGGCGACGGCCGCCTTGTTGCCACACCCGGCGTCGCAGAACCGCCGGGAACGGTTCTTGGACAGGTCAATCAGCACGTCGTCGCAGGTCGGGGACGCGCAGATGCCCAGGCGCGCGAGTTCACCGGCCCTCACGACGTCGACCATGGCCATCGCGGCCTCTACCGCCATCCGGGACGCGAGCGGGGCGGCCGCCGGGGTGGCGTGCAGGTGGTAGCCCCATTCGTCGTGCCGCACCAGCTGCGGCAGGGCCTGGGCCTCGCGGAGAAAGTCGTTGACGATGTCGACGACCCCGTCCTCGCCGGTCTCCCAAATCCGGCGCAGTCGTGGACGCAACGCCCGCACCTGGGCCAATTCAGCGTCGTCCCCGCGGTGCTCCCCGGACCACCCCCACCGCCGGACAAACGCGGACAGCGCGGCGACGTCGGGCAGTGCGTCCGGGTCGCTGTCGGTGTTCACCAGTGCCGTGGCCGCAGCCAGCGCCACCTCCGTGTCATCGGTGAAAACCACGTTGACTCCTGTTCGGCCTGCCGATAGTGTCATCATCGTAGACGGATATGAGTGATGACGGATGGCTGGCCGAAGGGCGCGCGCGAGATGAAACCAGGATCCCGGACCGGAGCCGGCTTCGTGCTGGCCCTGCTCTCGGCGGCAACGTTCGGGACCTCCGGAACGTTCGCCAGCGCGCTGATCGACGCGGGCTGGTCACCCGGAGCGGCCGTGGCCGCGCGGATCAGTATTGCCGCGCTGGTGCTGGCGATTCCGGCTGTGGTCATGCTGCGCGGACGATGGTCGGTGCTGCGGCGCAATTCCGGAATGGTCACCGCCTACGGGCTGATCGCGGTTGCCGGTTGCCAGCTCTGTTACTTCAACGCCGTGCAGCACCTGTCGGTGGCCGTTGCGCTGCTCCTGGAGTACCTGGGCATTGTGCTGATCGTCGGGTGGCTGTGGCTCCGCAAGGGGCACCGACCGCGCAGGCTCACGGTGGCGGGCTCGGTCGCGGCATTGGCCGGTTTGGTGTTGATCCTGGATCTGTTGGGGGACACCAGGATCGATCTCGTCGGGGTGTTGTGGGGACTCGGCGCGGCCGTGGGTCTGGCCACGTTCTTCATCCTGTCCGCGGACAGTGACGACGAGCTGCCGCCGCTGGTGATGGCCGCCGGTGGCATGACGGTCGGCGCGATCTGCCTGCTGGCGTTGGGCGCGGTCGGTGCGCTGCCGATGGCCGCCAGCACCGATGACGTTGCCTTCGCCGGGCGGCAGATGAGCTTCCTGGTCCCGGTTCTGGGGCTGTCGTTGATCGCCGCGGCGTTGTCGTACGTGATCGGCATCGCGGCCGTGCGGGCGCTGGGCTCCAAGCTCTCGTCGTTTGTCGGGCTGACCGAGGTGCTGTTCGCGGTGCTGTTCGCCTGGGTGCTGCTGGGTCAGCTGCCCACCGGACTGCAGCTCGTTGG
Organism: Nakamurella sp.; assembly: GCA_965247715.1. Taxonomy (GTDB): domain Bacteria; phylum Actinomycetota; class Actinomycetes; order Mycobacteriales; family Nakamurellaceae; genus Nakamurella. The sequence continues at coordinate 100,498 of CBDFHS010000015.1, forward strand.
CGGTCTCCTGATCGTGGCGGGCGTGGCGTTGGTCCGCATCGACGAGCTGCGTGAGCCGGCCAGGGACGATTCGGCGGCGGTCCCGGCTGCCTAGCTGCAAGGACACAGGGCGCGGGGGGACACAACAACTGATGGAAAGCTGCAGACAGCAAAACACCGGGTGTGGACAAAGTCCGCACCCGGTGTTCGTTTGCTGTGCCAACGAGGTTATCGCGCTGGGTCGACGAACCTGCCCGCCAGGACGGGCCCGTCAGGGGGAAGTGGCTTCCCTGTCGAAGAATTACTCCGAGTCGGCGGCGACGAGGCGCTCGACCAGCTCATCGACATTGCCGGACTTCGGCAGGCCACGCTCGGCCAGCAGGTCGGTCAGCTCGGCTTTGGTCAGGTCCTCGTAGCGGGCCTTGGCCTCGTCGTGAGCAGCCTTGGCCTCGTCGCGCTCCTGCTGCTTGGCCTTGCGGGCCTGCTCCTTCTCTGCCTCTTCGGCCTGGGCGGCCTGCTCGCGGGCGACCTGCTCGGCCTTCGCGGCCTGCTCGCGGGCGACCTGCTCGGCCTTCGCGGCCTGGTCGGTCGCGAGGCTCGCGACGGTGTCGGTCTGCTCGGCGACGATGGTGCCGACCTTGTGGGCCTGCTCCTTGACCGCGCCGGTCATCGTGGTGAACAGCTCGGCCCAACGGGTGACGAGGCTGCGGTTCAGGTCGACCGACATCTGGACGTACTCGAAGTAACGCTCGACCGGCTCGGTGATGTCGACGGTGGGCAGCTGGGCAATGACGGTGGCCTGGTCGGCGACGGTCTTCGCGCCGCGCTTCCACACCTCGACCGACTGGTCGGTGATCTGACGTGCCTGGCTGGCGACCGCGGTGTAGCTCTCGGTGCTGGTGCTCATGTGCACTCCTTGGTTGATTGTCGGGCGGCGGAACCGCCGGTGGGGGATTGATGACCTGTGGTCAAGGGCGTCAACTCCCGGGCCCTGTTAGCAGGTTAGCAGATCCCATTGCTAACTGGCTAACGATTCCGGTGTGACCTGGGTCCCTCCCGGCAAACCGGCTGCGCACCGGCCGACACCAGCAATGACCGACACGCCAGCCGGTTTCGGGCGGTGCCGGGCACTCAGCTCGCGGCCACTCAGCTCGAAGCAACTCAGCTCGAAGCCAGTCAGCTCGAAGCTAGTCAGATCGAAGCTACGGCGTCCAGCAATTCCTGCACGGCTTGCGCGGAGTGCCCGGAGACAAAGGTGTCGATGTAGGGCAGCGCAGCCGCCATCCCGCCGGCCAGGGGCGCGAAACCCGGCGCGGCCTTGCGTGGGTTGACCCAGATGACGCGGTGGGCCAGCCGGGCCAACCGGGCCATCTGCTCGGCCAGCGCGGCCGGGTCGGCGCGTTCCCACCCGTCGGAGACGATGACGACCACCGATCCCCTGGCCACTCCGCGTCGGCCGTCGGTGTCCAGGAAGGTCTTGATGGCGGTGCCGATCCTCGTCCCACCGGCGGCGTCCGGGGATGCGGCCAGCGCCCGGGTGACCGCATCGGCGGGCCGGCCGCGGCCGAGCGTCCTGGTCACCGGATGCAACCGGGTGGCGAAGACGTAGGCGTGCGCCCGGGCACCGAGCACGGCGGCCTGGAGCACCCGCAGGTAGATCCGGGAGTAGGCCTGCATCGACCCGGACACGTCGGCCAGCAGCACCACATGCCGGTCCTGGGTGCCGCGGCGGCGGTAGCGCCAGGTGATCGGGTCGCCGCCGGTCCGGCAGGCCGCTCGGAGTGTGCGCCGCAGGTCGACGGTTCGGCCCGCGGCGCGGGCCGGCTGCCACCGGGCCGGCCGGGTCGGGGCGATCACCCGCATCCGGTCGACAAGCGCCATCAACTGGGCCAACTCTGCGTCGCTGCACTCGGCGAAATCGCGGTCCCGCAGGATCTCGGTCTCGGAGGCGACCGCAAGGACGGCCGGGGCGGGCGCGTCGTCACCCTCGGACCCGGACCCGTCCGGGTCAGGACCCAGCCAGACCGGGACCTCGGGAGCGGGGGCCTGCTCGGCCTCAGCCGAGTCCGGCGGCGGCCGCGGCTGATCGGGGGCGCCGGGTTCGGTGACGCTCTCGGCGGGTGAGCGGGTGGGTAACGGTGCCTGACCGCGGAAGGCCGCGACGTCCACGAAACCTCGGAACACCTGGGCGAACACCGCGTCGAAGGTCTCCAGATGCTCGGACCGGTCGACCAGGGTCACCCGGCCCAGCCAGTGCAGGTCGGTGGTCAGCCGGGGGTCGGCGGCGAGCGTCGCCTGTGTCCACCAGACGACCCGCTCGACCGGGACCACCACGCCCGCGCTCCGCAGCAGGTCGGTGAATTCGACACACAGCCGGGCCAGGTCAACCCCGGACCCGGACCTGAACCCGGGTTCGGCGCGGGTGGCCGACGCCGGGCCGTCAGCCACCGACCACCCAGGCCAGCCCGGCGGTCAGGGCAACGTCCCGATCCTCCCGGTATTTCAGCACCGAGCCGAGCGTGTCGACGGCCGCTTCCTGGTCCAATTGCGTCAACCCCAGTACCTGCAGCGCGTGCACCCAGTCGATGACCTCGGCGGTGCCGGGTGATTTCTGCAGGTCAAGGGTGCGCAGCCGGGCCGTCGCACCGGCGACGGTGACCGCCAGGGCCTCTGTCGCACCCGGCACCCGCTCCCGCACGATGGCCACCACCCTGGCCAGCTCGGGGTGTTCGATCCAGTGGTAGAGGCAGCGGCGTTTGAGGGCGTCGTGGAGGTCCCTGGTGCGGTTGGAGGTCAGCACCGCGATCGGCGGCACGGCCGCGGCGATGGTGCCGATCTCCGGCACGGTGATCGACCGTTCGGCCAGCAGCTCCAGCAGGAACGCCTCGAAATGCTCGTCCGCGCGGTCGATCTCGTCGATCAACAGCACCGCAGGCCGCGGGCCGGGGTGCTCGACCGCGGCGAGCAGCGGGCGCTGCACCAGGAAATCACGGCGAAACAGGTCGTTCGTGCCGAGCGGGTCTCCTTCGGCCTCGGCGAGCCGTATTGCCAGCAGCTGCCGTGGGTAGTTCCACTCGTACGCCGCCTCGGCGAGGTCGATGCCCTCGTAGCACTGCAGCCGGATCAGCGGGGTGCCCAACGCAGTGGCCAGGGCCTTCGCGGCGGCGGTCTTGCCGACCCCTGCCTCACCCTCCAGCAGCAACGGCTGACCGAGCCGGACCGCGCAGAACAGGGCGGTTGCCAGGCCGTCGTCGGCCAGGTAGCCGACCTCCGCCAGCTGGCGACGCAACGCGGACACGTCGGGAACGACGGCGGACAGGTCGGCCGGTTCGGTCACGACTCAGGGTACCCAGCGGGGTTGGCGTCGAACGCCTGCTGGCAGCCGGGGCCGCAGAAGTACGCCACCCGCCGATCGACCGTCAGCTGCAGGCTCGACGGCACCGCGGGCACGCTCATCCCGCACACCGGGTCGGTCGCGAGCTCCGGGTGCTGCGCAGCGACGGGCGCCGGAATCAGCAAGTCGTTCGGGGGTGCTGTGGCCCGGGTGGCGATCATCCCGGCCAGGATCGACACCGCGACCTCACCGGGGGTCCTGGCCCCGATGTCCAGGCCGGCGGGGGTGCGGACGCGGTCGATCAGTTCGACCAGATCCGGCCGGGCGGCGGCTAGGTCGGCGAGCACCCCGGCGCCACGCCGCGGGCTCGCGACCAGGGCGATGTACGGCACGCCGGCATCCAGGGCGGCGGCCAGAGTCTCGATTTCGGTCCGCCCGTGGGAGGCGACGACCACTGCCTGCGCCCCGATGACCCCGTCAACGTGCGCGGGCCCGACCCGGTAGTCCATCGCCGCCGCAACCCGGCGCACGGCGTCCGCAATCGGTCCCTCGCCGTGCACCTGCACCAGCGGGGCGGGCAGCACCGGGTCGAGGAAAATCTCCAGCGTGCCCCCGGACAGGCACGGGTTGTGCACGGTCATGGTGCCGGCGGCGGCGGGGAGCGTCTGCCGGTCGGTGGTCCTGGCCGGCGGGACTGTCGGTGCGACTGCGGTGGGCCCTTCCTCGGTCGGCGTGATCCGCAGCAGCAGCGGTCCGCTCGTTCCGGAGGCCCCGGCATCGAGCAGCAGCATACTCTGGGCCCGGACGGTGGTTTCGGCGCAGGTCCCACCGACGAAGCCCTCCATCGACCCGTCGGCCCGCACGATCGCCTCGTCACCTGGTTTGGACGACGTCGGCCGCTCCGCCAGCACGACCCGGGCCCGGACGAACGGCACCCCATCGGCCCGGAGCTCAGAGGCGCGCAGGTCGAGGTCGGCCCGGCTCACCCGCCACCCCAGCCGGTCAACCCGCGGATCCCCGCCGACCGGCGAAACGAGCAGGTCATGTGACGGCCAGGTCGGTGCGCATCAGGGTGCCCTGCATCGCCATCCAGACGTTCGCCGGGGTCAGCGGCATGTCGGCGTGCCGCACACCGAACGGCGAGATCGCGTCCATCACCGAGTTCACCACGGCGGGCGGTGATCCCACCGTCGCGGATTCACCGACGCCCTTGAGGCCCTGCGGGTGGTGCGGGGACGGCGTCACCGTCTCGCCGAGCTCCCAGCTCGGGCACTCCATCGACGTCGGCAACAGGTAGTCCATGAACGACCCGCCGACGCAGTTGCCGTCTTCGTCGAAGGCGATCAGCTGCATCAACGCCATCCCGATCCCGTCGGCCAGGCCGCCGTGCACCTGGCCCTCGACGATCATTGGATTGATCCGCGGGCCGCAGTCGTCGACGGCGATGAACCGGCGGACGGTGACGGCGCCGGTCCCCGGGTCGACGTCGGTGACGCAGATGTACGCGCCGAACGGGTATGTCAGGTTCGGCGGGTCGTAGACGACGGACGCATCCAGATGGCCCTCCACCCCGTCCGGCAGGGTCAGCGTGCCGTGGCTGAGCATCGCGATCTCCGCGATGGTGTGCCCCTGCTGCGGATCGCCCTTGACCTGCCAGCGGCCACCCGCTGACGAGATGTCCCACTCCAGGTCATCCGCCGAGACCTCCAGCGCCGCCGCCGCAATGACCCTTGCCTTGGTCCGGATCCGTTGCGCGACAACGGCTGCCGCGCCACCGGAGACCGGGGTGGAGCGAGATCCGTAGGTGCCCAGGCCGAACGGGGTGTTGTCGGTGTCGCCGTGGATGACCTCGATGTCCTCCGGCGGGATGCCCAGTTCCTGCGACACGATCTGGGCGAAGGTGGTCTCGTGTCCCTGCCCCTGGGACTGCACCGACAGCCGCAGCTGCGCCGTCCCGGTGGGATGGACCCGCAGCTCGCAGCCGTCCGCCATGCCCAGGCCGAGGATGTCCATGTGTTTGCGCGGCCCGGCGCCGACCCCCTCGGTGAAGAAGGAGATGCCGATGCCCATCAGCTCGCCCCTGGCCCGCTTCTCGGCCTGCTCGCGGCGCAGGTCGTCATACCCGGCGATCTCCATCGCCAGCCGCAGTGCCCGCGGGTACTCCCCGGAGTCGTACTCCCAGCCGGTTTTCGACGTGTACGGGAACTGTTCCGGCCGGATCAGGTTCTTCAGCCGCAGCTCCGCCGGGTCCATCTTCAGCTCGACCGCGAGCAGGTCGACCATCCGTTCGACCAGGTACACGGCCTCGGTGATCCGGAACGAGCAGGCATACGCGACCCCGCCGGGGGCCTTGTTGGTGTAGACGCCCTTGACCGTGCAGTGCGCCGCCTGCAGGTCGTAGCTGCCGGTGAAGATGTGGAAGAAACCGGCCGGGAACTTGGTGGGCTGCGCTGTGCCGTTGAACGCGCCGTGGTCGGCGAGCACGTCGACCTTCAGCCCGAGAATGGTGCCGTCCCGGTTCGCGGCGATGCTGCCCGTCATGTGGTAGTCCCTGGCGAACGAGGTGGCCATCAGGTTCTCGCTGCGGTCCTCCATCCACTTGACCGGCCGGCCGGTGACGATCGACCCCACCACGGCCAGCACGTACCCGGGATAGATGCCGACCTTGTTGCCGAAGCCGCCGCCGATGTCCGGAGAGATGATCCGGATCTTGTGCTCGGGGATCCCGGAGACCAGCGCGTAGATCGTGCGGTGCGCGTGCGGGGCCTGGTTGGTGGAATACACCGTCAGCTGCCCGGTGACCGGGTCCATGAACGCGACGGTGCCACACGTTTCCATCGGTGCGGGATGCACCCGCGGGTACAGCATCTCCTGGGTGAGCACCACCTCGGCCCGGCCGAACACCTCGGCGGTCTCGGCCGCGTCCCCGGATTCCCAGTCGAAGATGTGGTTGTCGGTACGCCCCTCGACGTCGTCCCGGATGACGGGTGCGTCCGGGTCGAGGGCGTGCTTGGCGTCGACGACGGCGGGCAGCGGCTCGTAGTCGACCTCGATGAGTTCCAACGCGTCCCGGGCGATGTACTTGGAATCGGCGACGACGTACGCGACCTCCTGATGCTGGAACCGGACCTTGTCCGTGGCCAGCACCGCCTGGACATCGGCGGACAGGGTCGGCATCCAGGCCAGTTTCAGCCCGGTCAGGGTCTCGCCGGTGATCACCGCGTGCACCCCGGGCAGCGCGGCGGCCGCGGTGGTGTCGATGGAGCGAATCCTGGCGTGCGCGTAGGGGCTGCGCAGGATGGCGGAGTGCAGCATTCCCGGCATCGTCACGTCGTCGACGTACTTGCCTTGCCCGCGAAGGAATCTCGCGTCCTCCTTGCGCGGCATCCGGCCGAAGCCGATCGGGTTGCCGGCCTTGCTGATCCTGGCCGCCGGCGGCGCTTCCCGGCTCGACGGTGGGGTGTGCGATGACGGGGTGTGCGGAGGCGCGGTGGGTGGGGCCGGGGCGTCAGGGATGGTGGTCGTCATGCCGGAACCTCCTGGCTCGGCTCGGCCACGGTGCTCGCACCGTCGGTGGCCGGGTCGGCGGCCGGTCGCCCCGACGGTTGGGGCGGGTGGCCGGCGGCGGCGCGGACGGCCCGGACGATGTTCTCGTAGCCGGTGCACCGGCAGATCTGGCCGGAAATGGCCCGGCGGATGGTGGCGGTGTCCGGGTCGGGGTCGTGGTCGAGGAGGTGACGCGCGGTCATCATCATTCCCGGGGTGCAGAACCCGCACTGCAGCCCGTGCTCGCTCATGAACGCTTCCTGCACCGGGTCCAGTTACCCGTTGGTGGCCAGCCCCTCCACGGTGCGAACCCGGTGCCCGTCGGCCATCACGGTCAGCACGGTGCAGGTTTTGACCGGCTCCTCGTCCAGCCAGGCCACGCAGGTCCCGCACTGCGACGTGTCGCATCCCCAGTGCGTCCCGGTCAGTCGCAGGGTGTCCCGAAGGTAGTGCACCAGCAGCAATCTCGCTTCGACGTCATCGGTGTGCTCGACTCCGTTGACGGTGATGGTGACCTGCACGTCAGATCCTCCCGGCTGCTGGTTGGGGGTGCCGGTCCGGCGCCGGTCCCGGTGGGTTCGCCGCCCGTTCCGCCGCTCGGCGCAGCACCCGGCGGGTCAGCTCGTCGGCCAGGTGCCGCTTGTAGACGACGGGTCCGCGCTGGTCGGCACTGGGATTGCTCACCGCGGCGGCCAGTCGCGCGGTCTCCGCGATGGTGTCCGAGGACAGCACCCGGCCGCGCAGGTATTCCTCGGCCTCCGGTGCGCAGCCGTGGTCGACGCCGACCGCGGCCAGCCCGATCCCGACGTCGTCAACCCGGTCGCCGTCCAACACCAGGAAGGCCCCGGCGGAGGCGACGGCCCAGTCACCGGCCCGGCGTTCGACCTTCGCGTAGGCGCTGCCTGCGCCCGGTCGCACCGGGATCCGGATTTCGACCAGCATCTCCGCGTCGTCGAGCACGGTGTCGTACGGGCCGTCGGTGAACTCCCGCGCCGGCACCACCCTGGTGCCGCCGGACGAACGCAGCACCAGGTCGGCGCGGACGGCCGCCGCGACCGCGGACAGGTCTTCGGCCGGGTCGGCCTGGCAGAGCGAACCGCCGATGGTGCCGCGGTTGCGGACGATTGGGTCGGCGATCACGAGCTCCGCGTCGTGCAGGATCGGGTAGTGCTCACCGATCAGTGCCGAGTCCAGTAGCGCCCGGTGCCGGGTCAGTGCGCCGATAGCGAGAACGGTAGTGCCGTTAAGTGTTTCGGTGCGAATGTAGTCGAGTTCGGTCAGGTCGTTGATGTCGATGACGCACTCGGGCTGGGCGATTCGCAGCCGCATCATCGGGATCAGGCTGTGGCCACCGGCGATCAACCGGGATTCGGAACCGAGCTGCTCCAGTAGTTGTAAGGCGTGATCGACCGAGGTGGCCCTGACGTAGTCCAGCGGGGCGGGTGTCTGCATGCGCGGCCTTTCGGTGCACGGTGCCGTCGCACGACGGGGCCGCCCACGGAGGCGGGTGGGCCGACGCGACGGTGGGCGACCCGGCGCCAGTGTGCGCCCGATTTGTTCCGCTCACAACGGCAGGGACCGGTTCCCCCAACGACACCCGTGCAGGGTCTTTCGACGTAGCGTGGTTCCCTGGCCCTTCTCCGCAGCGATCATCTCCGCTCCGATCGGGGTGGGGTGGCCAGGACACGGACCGAGATCCACCGACCCGAAGGAGCTCGTCATGACGGAGAACCGGGAAACAGCCCCACCGGCCGCGGCCCACGGTGCCGCCGAGCAGGACCCCGCCTCCGCTGCGGGGTCGCCGTCGGGCGGTGCCGGCGCTCCGAGTGAGCCGCGGCGACCGTCCGTGATCCCGCCGCCCAGGGTGGTCCCACCCCCGCGGGTGACCCCGCCCGATCTCGCCCCGCCTGCGGTGACCCCGCCTGCGGTGACCCCGCCTGCGGTGTCCCCGCCTGCCGGTCCCTTGACCGGTGCCGGTGCACCGACCCCGCCGACCGTTTCGTTGCCCCCGGCGGACTACTCGGAGGGGGGCGTACCCAGCCTCGACTTCGTGCGCGACAAGATCGAGGGAAGGTACGCCCGCTCGCTGGGCTCCACCGAACTGGCTCAGGAGTCCCCGGAGGCCACCTCGGCACGGAAGCAGGCATCGGACCGGGAAGAAGCTGCCCGGGACAAACTGGCGGCGATCCGCCAGTCACTGAACGCGGACCGCGCCGGAAACTCGACGACCTGAACGGCACCTGCAGGAGACTTTCGCCGTGAGTGTGCTGGCCCTGGCCCAGCAGGGGGGCCCACCCGTTGCCGACCGGACCGCCGGCCACTGGGTGCAGGAACTGACCGATGACGGCGACCCGCAAGGACCGCCGACGGCGATCGACGACCCGGCGCGGCTGGCGTCGCCGGAGTTCGCAGGACGTCGCGTGCTGTGGGACTCGACCGCCGCGGTGTATCCGACGCTGCTCGGGACCGGGGTGCGGGTCGACCGTTGCTACGACGTGAATGCGACCGAACGGATTCTGCTCGGCCGGGACGGGGTCTTCGGCGAACCGTGTTCCGCGGCTGCGGTGGTGGCCCGGGCTACCGGTGGTGAGGTGCCGTCGGACACCGATCCAAGAGCGCTGGCGGGGCACCCGACGCTGTTCGGCACCGGCACCGGCACCGGCACCGGCACCGGCACCGGCACCGGCACCGCTGACGGTGGCGGCGAGCACGGGTCGCCGACCGGCGACCCGTTGGTCACGCTCCGGGTCGCCTTCGCCGATCAGCGGCGGCGGATCGGCCACGACCGGGCCCTCGGGTTGCTGGTGGCGGCGGAGTCCGCGTCCACCCTGGCCGCGGCCGAACTGGGGATGACCGGATTGCCATGGCGGGCTGACGTGCACCTGGCGTTGCTCGCCGAGATGCTCGGCCCACGGCCGGGTCCGGGGCAACGACCGCAGCGTCTGGCGGAGTTGTCCGCGCGCATCGACGGTGCGTTCGGATTCGCGGTGAACCCGGATTCGGCGCTGGACCTACGGGCCGCGTTCCGCCGGGTCGGGTACGAGATCGAGACCAGCAGATCCTGGGTGATCCAGCACATCGACCACCCAGCGTCCGCACCGGTGCTGAAGTACAAGGAACTCGCCCGGTTGGTGTCGGCGAACGGCTGGAACTGGTTGGCGGACTGGGTCACCAGCGGCCGGTTCCGGCCTGAGTACCTGCCGGGCGCGGTGGTCTCCGGGCGCTGGGCCACCAGGGGCGGCGGCGCGTTGCAGATCCCCAAGACCCTGCGCCGCGCGGTGGTGGCCGATGCCGGGCACGTTCTGGTGGTCGCCGATGCCGCCCAACTGGAGCCCCGGGTGCTCGCCGCGGTTTCCGCAGACCCTGCACTGCAAGCGATCTCGGCGGACTCGGACCTCTACACGGCGCTGGCGGACGATGGCTTCGGCGGTGACCGCCGGCATGCGAAGTTGGCCATGCTGGGTGCGATGTACGGAGCGACGTCCGGGGAGGCCGGCCGCTTGCTGCCGACGCTCCGCAGGAAGTATCCCGCCGCAATGGGGTGCGTCGAGGACGCCGCCCGGCTCGGCGAACGGGGGGAGGTCGTCCGGTCGGTGCTGGGTCGGGCGTGCCCACCGCCCGGCCCCGCCTGGTGGGAGGTGGTCCGCACCGGGTCAGGGCAGGAGGCCACCGAGGCCGAACGCCGCCGGGCCGGGCAGTACGCGCGGGACCGCGGCCGGTTTACCCGCAACTTTCTGATCCAGGCCTCAGCGGCGGACTGGGCGTCGGTCTGGCTGTCCGGGGTGCGCCGCGACCTTCCTGCCGTGCCGGGTGCGGAACTCGTGTTCTTCCAGCACGACGAGCTGATCGTCCAAGTGCCGGCGGCCGGTGCCGACGACGTCGCAATGCTGACGATCGAGGCGGCAGAGTCGGCTCGCCGCTTGGTGTTTCCGTCCGCGTCGGTGTCGACGCCGGTCCGGCCGGCCATCGTCGAGTGCTACGCCGACGCGAAATGACCGGCACCGCATCAGGCCTGGGACGGATCGAATGAGGCTGACGGTGTCGCAGGCCCGCGCGCGTTTCACCGCCGCCCGGATCGCCAGGCTGGCAACTGTCGACGAGCACTCCCATCCGCACCTGGTGCCGGTCACGTTCGCCGTCCTGGGTGTGGCCCCCGACGAAGCAACGATCGTGTTCGCCGTCGACCACAAACCCAAGCGCACCACAGCCCTGCGCCGACTGGCCAACATCGCCGTCAACCCGCAGGTCGCGTTCCTGGGCGACGCGTACAGCGAGGACTGGGATCAGCTGTGGTGGGTGCGGGCGGACGCCGTGGCCGGTGTGCTGGAGGGCGCGCCGCGGGAACTAGCGATCCACGTGCTCCGGGCCAAATACGTTCAGTACGAACGCGTCCCGCCCGCGGGGGTGGTGGTCGGGGCCACGGTTTCCCGGTGGTCGGGTTGGCAAAGCGCCGCCTCGGTCATCTCCACGACAAGCCCGATTGTCTCGTCGACGGACTTGCCAAGCTGAGCGAACACCGCGTCGAACGTCTCGAGATTGTATTGGTCGTGGATGCCTCACGATCGTCACCTGCCCTTCCGCGCGATCCAGCCTGGCAATGGTCATCACGTCAGACCCGACCATCCCGTCACGGGGTTGCGACACGTCGTTGATGTTGGAAAGTTCTGCCAACGTCTTGTCGGTGATGGTCGGGTTGTCCATGGTTGTCCTACCAACTTTGCCCATGGTGACACCCCGCGGGTGTGCTACCACCCGGTTGCGACACGGCTCCGCTGCAACACCGCTGTTGTGCTCCTCCGCGACACCGCTCCTCGATGACACCCCCTGGCGCAACGCTGCACTGTGACACCGCTTCCCGAGCGACACCGCCTCCCGTGCGACACCCCCAACACCGGAACGACCCGCACCGCCCTTGCGGTACCCATCAACCGCCCTCGTTTCACTCACTCCGCGTCTCATGTCCGGGACGCGACTGGCCAACGGAGACCACCTGTGACGCGACTGTTCAACGACCCCAACGATTTTCTGGACGAGCTGACCGGGGGCTTTGTCGCCGCCTCGGGACGGTGGGTACGCGGCGTGCCCGGCGGGGTGGTGCGCTCCACCGTCTCACCGGAGCCGACCGTCTCCGTCGTCATCGGCGGTGGATCCGGCCACTACCCGGCCTTCGCCGGTCTGGTCGGACCGGGCCTCACCCACGGCGCGGCCATGGGCAACGTTTTCTTCGCCTCGCCGTCGACCCAGCGGGTGTACTCGGTGGCCAAGGCTGCCGATCAGGGTCGCGGCGTCCTGCTGGCCTACTGCAATTGCGCCGGCGACGTCCTCAACTTCACCGCGGCCCAGGACCAACTCAAGGCGGAGGGGGTCGATTGCCGCACGGTGCTGGCGACCGACGACATCTGGAGCGCCTCCACCTAAGAGATCGACAAGCGCCGCGGCATCGCCGGTTCGCTGACCATGTTCAAGGTGGCCGGCGCCGCGGCGGAGACAGGTCTGCCGCTGGACGAGGTGGAGCGCCTGGCCCGGCACGCCAACGATCGGGCGCGCTCGTTCGGGGTCGCGTTCAGCGGGTGCACCCTGCCCGGGGCGAAGGCACCGCTGTTTCACCGTGCCCGAGGGACGGATGGCGGTGGGGCTCGGTATCCACGGCGAACCGGGTATCGATGAGACCGACGTCCCGTCAGCCGACGAACTCGCCGAGATGTTTGTGTCTAGGCTGCTGAAGGAGGTCCCGGCCGGGGTCGACATCGCTGGGGCGCGGGTGGTGCCGATCCTCGACGGTCTCGGTGCGGTGAAGTACGAAGAGTTGTTCGTCCTCTACGGCGGCATCGACAAGCGTTTGCGCGCAGCAGGTCTGGAGGTTGTCGATCCGGAGGTCGGTGAGTTCCGCACCAGTTTCGATATGGCCGGCTGCTCGTTGACCCTGCTCTGGCTGGACGACGAACTGGAACGGCTGTGGGTCGCGCCGGCCGACAGCCCGGCCTTCCGCCGTGGTGCGGTCGCCGACCGCGAGCGGGTCGAGGTGGGGGTGTCCGCGAGTGCGCAGCGGGAGATTCCGCCCGGCACCGAAGAGTCACGGCAAGCGGCGTCGCTGATCACGGCGTTGTTGGGCCGGATGGCCGAGGCGATCGCTGCGCAGGCCGACGAGCTCGGCGGGCTGGATTCCGTTGCCGGCGACGGTGACCACGGAATCGGGATGCAGCGGGGCAGCCGGGCGGGTGCGGCCGCGGCTCGGGCCGCCGCTCAAGCCGGTGCCAGCGCAGGCACCACGCTGACCGAGGCCGATGACGCCTGGTCCGATCAGGGCGGCGGCACGTCCGGCGTGATGTGGGGCCGGATGTTGCAGGCCTTCGGCAGTGCGCTGGGGGACCAGGTGCCGGTGGACGCGGCCGCGGTGACGGCGGCGGCCGCCGATTCCCGGCGGGTCGTCATGGACGTCGGAAAGGCCTCCGTCGGCGACAAGACCATGGTCGACGCCATTGTCCCTTTCGTGGACGAGCTGACCCGGGGCGTGGCGCGCGGTCAGCGGTTGCGCGACGCCTGGGCGCAGGCCACCGAGATCGCTGAGGATGCAGCTCAGCGCACCGCCGGCCTGGTCGCGAGGATCGGCCGGGCCCGAGCACACGGCGGGAACAGCATCGGCACGCCCGACCCCGGCGCGGTGTCGTTCGCGCTGGTGTGCCGGACCGTCGGCAAGGACTCAGTGTCGCTGGGGCCGCCGGGCAGGGCACTGTCGCTCCGGCGGGGGAGCGGAACGGCTGACCGATGGCCAGGTTCATCGGGTCCAGCCTGAAGATGTACTTCTCGCACCGGCAAACCCTGGATTGGGCTGGCGCGGTCGCGGAGATCTGCCGGGACCACCCCGCCACCCGGGATGGCAGGGTCGAATTCTTCATCATCCCGACCTTCCCCGGCATTCCCGGCGTGGTCGAACTGGCCCGGCCCGCCGGGATCGCCGTTGGCGCTCAAGACCTCCATTGGGAGGACTCTAGACCGTTCACCGGTGAGGTCAGCGGTGCGGAGCTGGCGGAGATCGGTTGCAGCATGGTCGAGATCGGCCACGCCGAGCGGCGAGCGCTGTTCCACGAGACGGACGACATCATCGGCCGGAAGACGGCCGCGGCACTGCGGAACGGGTTGGCGCCGGTGCTGTGCGTCGGCGAACCCGACCTGGGAGACCCGTTGCAGACCATCGACTTCTGTGTCCGGCAATTCGACGATGCCCTCACACCGGCCCGGGTGGCCGGCCGGGGTGGGCGATTGCTCGTTGCCTATGAACCGATCTGGGCGATCGGCGCGCCCGAACCCGCCGGGCCCGGCCACGTCCGCGCCGTCTGCTCCGCGCTGCGGGGTCACCTTGCCGGTGACACCCTTTTCACTGCGCAGGTGATCTACGGGGGCAGCGCCGGCCCCGGTCTGCTGCCGCAGATCGCGGACGACGTGGACGGCATGTTCCTGGGCCGGTTCGCGCACGACCCTGCGCGGTTCGCACGGTGCTCGATGAGGTCGGCGCGATCTAGGTCGGCTAGGACGGGATCCCGATCGCGCTGCAACGCGGACCGGTGACCGTCCAGGTCGAGATCAACCCCGGCGCTGACCGGCATCAATGCCTATTTGGTGCGCCGCAACAACACCACCAAGAGATGCCCACTGCCGGGCGTTCTCACCCAGGCGACGCTCGTGCGCGTCCCTGACCGTGATGACGTCCGCCGAACGCGCCGTTACGCCGACCTCGGTTGGGCTGATCCGGATTCACTGAGAACGAGCTCCACGGGCTCTTCCACGCTCCGGTACGGCGCCCGAATCACGGACCAGAACGTCTACCTCAATGGTCGATCCGGCGCCGACGACACCAGGTCAGAGCCCGCGTTGGCCACTATCGACGGAGTCAGGAATTACCATGAAGAAGAACTGCAGCTGAAGTATGCGGACCCGACACGCATTCAGTGCTCTTGCGCCGCGACAGGGTCTTCCGGCCGTGCGATCCAGTCGAGACGTCTCCTGAGTTCGTTCGCAATGTCGCTGACGGTCCGGTCATCGGTGCTGATCCGGTGCACCCAAGCCGGCGCGAGTTCTTCCAGCTCCATCGCCGCCCGACGGCTCCGGGCCACGTGCGCGTCGAAGGCGCCGCCGATCTCACGCTGGCCGAGGCGCTCGTTGACGGTCCGGTCATCGGCAGTGAGCAGAACCCCGGTGACGGCCGGTCCGCCGCCGATGGCAACGACGAGTGTCTGGATGACGTCCGCGCGAACGGCGGCTGTGTTCGTGTAGACGAGCCGGGTGTAGCCGGCGTTCCGGTAGTTACCCCACATTGCCGTGAGATTCGCTTCGGCCAGGGCCAACCCGTTCTCATGGGGGACTGGCCACGCCTGGTCGAGGTTGTCACCCTCGATGAGGGCGTGCTCAATTCGTGAATCACAGAGTTGAACATGCAATTCGGCTGCGACGCTGGTCTTTCCTACCCCGGCGCGGCCGCCGATGAGTAAGACTTCCTCGCGCCCGGGCACCGCAGAACGGTAACTGATGGCGATGGGGCCTCTGGCTCGGAGCGGGCGACGAGAATCGAACTCGCGCTATCAGCTTGGGAAGCTGAAGTTCTGCCACTGAACTACGCCCGCGTGGTTCAGGCGGCAACTATACCCGGGACATGCAGGTCCAACCGCCTGCCGGTTGCCGCTGCGGGGGGCCCCGTTGGCCTGAGCGGCGCGGGCCGCGCCGGTCCCGCGGGCCCGGCCGTTACGCTTCCGGCCATGCTGCTGTCCGACCGTGACCTGCTCGCCGAGATCGACGCCGGGTCGCTCGGGTTGGACCCGTTCGACCGGACGCTGATCCAGCCGTCCAGCATCGACGTGCGGCTCGACCGGTACTTCCGGGTGTTCAACAACTCCCGGTACACCCACATCGACCCGAAGGTGCAGCAGGACGACCTGACCACTCTGGTCGAGGTCGACGGGGAGGACGCGTTCGTCCTGCACCCGGGCGAGTTCGTCCTGGGCTCAACGTTCGAGGCCGTGACGCTGTCCGATTCGCTGGCCGGCCGGTTGGAAGGCAAGTCCTCGCTCGGCCGCCTCGGCCTGCTGACCCATTCCACCGCCGGGTTCATCGACCCCGGGTTCAGCGGTCACATCACCTTGGAGCTGTCGAACGTGGCGAACCTGCCGATCACGTTGTGGCCGGGGATGAAGATCGGTCAGCTGTGCCTGTTCCGGCTGACCTCACCGTCGCTGCACCCGTACGGGTCCGCCCTATACGGGTCGCGCTATCAGGGCCAACGCGGCCCCACCCCGTCCCGGGCGCACCTGAACTTCCGGCAGGACGACACCCGCCGCTGACACCACCAGTTCGACAGCGCCCGGGAGGATTGCCGGTATGCCGCTTGACCCGTCGCCGTCCGCAATGACGTTCGGGCGCGTTCGACTTCGGCCGTTCGAGCCGCGTGATGTCGACATGATCATCGACCTGTCCAGCGATCCGTATGTGCCGACGATCGGGACGCTCCCCCACAACGCCGGTGCCGACGACGCTCGTGGCTACATCGACCGGCAGCGGGCTCGCGCCGCGAGCGGGGCAGGGTATTTCTATTGCGTCGTCGACAAGGACACCGACGATGCGCTGGGGACGGCTGGGCTTCACCTCGCGCCGATCGCAGCCGGCCGGGGAATCGTGGGGTACTCGGTAGCTCCGCGAAGCCGTGGCCGGGGAGTTGCCGGCCAGGCGCTGACCGCGCTGACGACGTGGGCCTGGTCGATCGCCGGGCTGCACCGGATCGAGCTCTACATCGAGCCCTGGAATCTGGCATCGATTCGCACCGCAGAGAAGGCGCAGTACGCCAGGGAGGGGCTCCTTCGAAGCCACCAGGAGATCGCCGGACACCGTGTCGACATGCTGCTGTACGCGGCAATCCGACCAGATCCGATGATCGGCAGTTGATCGGGTCCGGCTCAGCCGCTGAGCGGCGTCACCGAGATGTTCGCCACGGTGGCCTTACCGCCGCCGCCGAACACCGCGACCGCGGTATCGCCCTCCTGCGGGAACACCAGGGCCGACAGCGCGACCCCGCCGGCGAACACCTCGACGGAGGACCCATCGACGACGATCCGGACCTGGAGCTTGCCGTCGGTCAGCGCGACCGGGGCGGAGGCCCCGGGCACGAAGGCGGCCGAGAAGTCCGTCTTCCCGCTGGTGGATCGGTCGATCTGCAGGACGCCGGCCTCCTTCGAGTAGGAGATCCGGGTGCCGGTCTTGCCGGTGGACGAGCCCAGGACGCTCACCCCGACGACGGCAGCGTCACCGGGCACCAGGGTGGCGTCGACGGTCAGCGCGGTGCCGGCGGCCTCCTCGCCCAGTTTCCGGTTGCCGGAGGTGACGACCGACGGTTCGGTCGCGGACGGCGGGGTCGCCGACAACACGGCCTGCGCCTCGGTCGCAATCTGTTGGGTGAGGCGTGGGGTGCCGTTGATCGTGGTCAGGGTGAGTTCGCGGGGGATGGTCATCTCCCCGTTCCATGGCGCGGTGGGCTCGGCGGCCGCGTACGCGCTGTTGTTCAGCCACCCCAGCGCGACCCGTCGACCGGCGGGTGCGTCCTGGAAGGTGGTGGCGCCGGTCAGGTCGGGGCCCCAGTCCAGCCAAGAGTGACGTTCCCCGGGCTGGACCGCCCCGACCCCGGCCGGGCCGAGCGGTTCCGCGTCGAAGGTGGTGCCGTCGAACGTCCCGACGAAGTACTGGACGCCGGACCCGCCGGCGACCGAGCCGTCGGTGGTGCTCACCATCAGTACCCACTTCACGTTCCCCGGGTTGCCGTCCAGCGGGAGCGGGAAGAGGTCCGGGCTCTGCCAGTTGCCGGCCTGTGAGCCGGCCTTGCCGAAGGTGCTGAGTTCCTGCCAGCTGCGGAGGTTTGCTGACCGGTAGAGCTGAACGGCGTGGCCATCGGGGTCGGCGACCGTCATCACCCAGTAGCCACCGGGCTGGTACCAGAACACTTTCGGGTCGCGGAGCCCGGAGGGACCGGCGTTGCCGTCGAGGACGGGGTTCGCCTTGTCCTGCTGCCAGGTCTGGCCGTGATCGGTGCTGTACGCGACGGACTGCGAGGTGGTACCGCCCTTCGCGGTGCTGGTGTAGACGGCGACCATCGGCGGGGTGGTGCCGTCACCGAAGCCAGAGGTGTTGTCGGTGTCGACGACGATCGACCCACTGAGCACGTCGCCGCTGTCGGGGCCGGAACCCGCGGGGAGGGCGACCGGCTGGCCCGTCCAGTGCACCAGGTCGGTGCTGGTGGCATGCGCCCAGTCCGACGGTGCGTCTGCCGCCGTGGCACCGCCTGCGGCGGCCTGCTGCCGGTAGAACGCGTGGTAGGTGCCGTCCTGGAAAATCAAGCCGCTGGGGGTGCTCACCGTGCCGTCCGCGGACCCGAGGTGGGCGACCGGATGCCAGCGCTGCGCGTCCGGTACCGGGGCGGCAGAACTGGTCGGCGGTGCGGAGGTGAAGGTTGAGCCCGAGTTGGCGGAGGTGGCACCGGTGGGTGCGGCCGCAGGCGAGACGGTGCCGCTGGTGCCACCGCAGGCGGTGACAACCAGCAGGCTGGACAGGGCAAGCGCCATGAGGGCGCGCGAACGGGACATGATCAACGTTTCGCTTTCGGTCGGCGTGCAGGATTGCCCACCTGAGGTGGGAGCCAGATCGAAGATGCGGACGTGGCGTCGTCGCCCATCCGTGGCTTGAAGTCGCCCAACGGGGCAAGAATCGTACTCAGGGTAAAGCCCGCAGCCCCAGCCGCCCACCCGTTACGGGGACCCGGCACCTGGTCGAGGCGTCGACCAGCGGCGATGTCGGACCCCCAAGGCAATATGTGACCAGAGGCACCGGCGTTATTGATCGGGCTCAGGCCGAATGACCTGGTTACTCATCAGTAACCTGTGGTCAGAGGGCCGATCTCCTAGGCCCCGAGGCTGCTGGGGCCACGACGAACGAGTGGGGCCGCGGACCCGCCGGAGAGAGGAGCGTTCGATGGCGTGGTGGTCGTGGATGCTCGGCCTGATCGCGACGGCATTCATCCTGGTTGGGTTCGGCCTGCTGATCCGGGCGGGCCTGCAGATCGCCGCGCACGTCCGGCTCGGTCGCCCCGATCCGTTCCGGTCCGGCGACGCCGGTAATCGGTTGCGGACCCTGCTGACGGAATCGCTGGGTCACACCCGGATGCTCAAGTGGGGGTTCATCGGGGTCGCACACTGGTTCGTGATGGTCGGCTTCGGCGCGCTGTTTCTGACGTTGGTGCAGGCCGTTGGGCAGACGTTCTCGCCGTCGTTCGAGATTCCCTGGCTCGGGCACCAATCCTGGTACGGGCTGTTCGTCGAACTGATCGCGCTGACAACTGTGCTCGGGATCGGGTACCTGATCGTGGTCCGGCAGCGCAACCACCCGCGTCGCCCTGAACGCAGGTCGCGGTTCGCCGGGTCCAATTCCAGCCAGGCGTACTTCGTCGAGGCGGTGATCCTCACCATCGGGATCTGCATCTTCCTGATCCGGGGATTCGAGTCGGCGAATGGACTGTTGCCCTTCCCGGTGTGGGCCGCCCCGGTGTCGACCTGGCTCGGGACGTGGTTGCCGGCGTGGCTCGCTGCGATCAGCGTGGTGGCGCTGATCAAGGTCATCGTGTCCATGGTGTGGGCGATCGTGGTTGCCCGGAACCTCGCGATGGGGGTGGCCTGGCACCGGTTCTTGGCGTTTTTCAACATCTACTTCAAGCGCGAGTCGTCGGGTCGGACGGCCTTGGGCGCGCTGCGGCCGATGATCTCCAACGGCACGGTGCTCGACCTGGAGGAGGCCGACCCGGAGAAGGACACCTTCGGTGTCGGCCGGGTGGAGGACTTCACCTGGAAGGGCTGGCTGGACTTCGCGACCTGCACCGAATGCGGGCGGTGCCAATCGCAGTGCCCGGCCTGGAACACGGCGAAGCCGTTGTCCCCGAAGCTGGTGATGTTGGCGCTGCGGGACCATTCGTTCGCCAAGGCTCCGTACCTGCGGGCCGGCGGCGGCATCGACCCGGCGACTGGTGAGGAGAAGCTGGGCGAGGCCGCCCTGGCGGCGCTCGCGCACGCCGACCCCCTGGCCATGTTGGAGGCCGGGCGACCACTGGTCGGCCCGGCCGCGCTCGACGATCAGGGCCGGGACATCGGCGGGATCATCGACCCGGAGGTGTTGTGGGACTGCACGACCTGCGGGGCCTGCGTGGAGCAGTGCCCGGTCGATATCGAACACGTCGACCACATCGTGGACATGCGGCGGTACCAGGTGATGATCGAGTCGGAGTTCCCGTCCGAGCTGGGCGGGCTGTTCCGGAACCTGGAGAACAAGGGCAACCCGTGGGGGCAGAACGCCAAGGACCGGATGGCGTGGGCCGCCGACCTGCCGTTCGACATTCCGGTGATCACCGACACCATCGCGCCGGAGCACGAGTACCTGTTCTGGGTGGGTTGCGCCGGGGCGTTCGACGATCGGGCGAAGAAGACCACCCGCGCGGTTGCGGAGCTGATGAACCTGGCCGGGGTCGGGTTCGCTGTGCTCGGCACCGGCGAGACCTGCACCGGTGACCCGGCGCGTCGGGCGGGGAACGAATTCCTGTTCCAGATGCTCGCGCAGGCGACGGTCGAAACCGTCAACAGCGCGTTCGGCGACCGGCCGACCCGCAAGATCGTGGTCACCTGCCCGCACTGCTTCAACACACTGGGCAATGAGTACGGCGACCTGGGCGGCACGTATGACGTCATCCACCACACCCAGTTGCTGAACCGGCTGGTCCGGGACCGGCGGCTGGTGGTCAAGGCACCGGCGGACCGGGCGGCACGCAAGGACGTCACCTACCACGACCCCTGCTACCTCGGCCGGCACAACATGGTCTACTCGCCGCCGCGGGAGTTGATCGAGGCGTCCGGGGTGACGCTGCGGGAGATGCCACGCAACAGCGAGCGGTCACTGTGTTGCGGTGCCGGCGGGGCCCGGATGTGGATGGAGGAGAAGATCGGTAAGCGGATCAACCTCGACCGCACCGACGAGGCCCTGGACACCGGCGCGGATCAGATCGTCACCGGCTGCCCGTTCTGCAAGGTGATGCTGACCGACGGCCTGACCGCCCGGCAGGGTGAGGCGGCGGGTGGCGGGGCCGGCACTGGCGGGTCCGACAGTGGCGGACTCAGCACTGGCAGGGTCGGTCAGGAGGCCGGCGGCGCGGGTGTCCCCGGTCGAGACATCGCTGGCGTTGAGGTGGTGGATGTCGCCCAAATGCTGCTGGCCGGGGTGAAAGGCGAACGCTGATCGAGGATTTCGAACCAGTAGATGGCGCCGGAGACAGCGTTCGGGTGGAAGTGGGCCTTCGGGTGGCCCACCTTTCACAGCGGGTCGATACTGCTAGCGCTGGAGGTCCTTAGCTCGCCAAAGGGGTTACGTCATGCCGCTGCGCCGCGCCATACCGATGTTCTGCGTGACGGCCTTGGCCGCCTCGATGAGCCTGATCGCATCCCCGGCGATGGCTGTGGTGCCCGCGGGGCCGGTCGCCGCAGCCCCGGCGGACGCCCCCGCGCCCACCAGCCGGCACATCCAGCAGAAGGGCACGGCCGCCTACCGGCCGACGCCGACCGGAACCGGAAGCCTGGGTTCGCTGTCCACCGAGATTCCTCGCGCGGTCGGACCGGAGGCGCAGAGCAACGCCCGCGGGAGCACGCCGACCGACCTCGGCCCGAACCGCAGCTTTGCCAGCCGGCAGTCAGCAGGCGCATCGACCCAACGGGTGCGGCCCGGTCAGGTGCAACCCGGGCAGGCCCAACCAGGTCAGGTTCAACCGGATCAGGGGCAGGTCGATCAGGGACCGGCGGGACAGGCGCAGCGGGGTCAGATCATTCGCAACGGACCCCAGTTGCTGACCAGCTTCGACGGGCTGAACCACCGCGACACCCGCACTGCCAACGGCGGCAACCAGTTCAGCAACGAGCCGCCGGACCAGGCGTTGTGCGTGGGCGGCGGGCATGTGGTGGAGGCCGTCAACGACGCCTTCCGGGTGTTTAACGGCGACGGAACCGGACAGACCGGTGTCATCGACCTCAACACGTTCTACGGGTACCCGGCCGCGATCGACCGGAGCACCGGGGTTTCAGGGCCGTTCCTGACCGACCCGACCTGCCTGTACGACCCCACGACAAAGTCATTCTTCCTGGTCGTGCTCACCCTGGACACCAACCCGACTACCGGCGATTTCACCGGGGTGAACCGGCTGGACATCGCGGTCGCCAAGGATCCGACCGCGACCTGGACGCTCTACAGCGTCGACGTCACCGATGACGGCAGCTCCGGCACCCCGGTGCACCCGAACTGCCCGTGCATCGGCGACTACCCGCACATCGGCGTCGACGCCCGCGGCTTCTACATCACCACGAACGAGTACTCGTTCTTCGGACCGGAATACAACAGTGCGCAGCTCTACGCGTTCTCCAAGCGGGCGCTGGCCAAATCCGACCCGGATGTGATCGTCACCCAGTTCGACACCACCGGCGCCGACGCGGGCCGGAACGGATTCACCATCTGGCCGGCCCAATCGCCGTCGACCGGGGATTACTCCGACGCCGCCAGCGGCACCGAGTTCTTCCTCTCCTCGAACGCCGCCGAGGAGGCAACCGGGACCAAGGACTACGTCTCCGACAGCATCGTCGTGTGGAGCCTGGTCAACACCAGGTCGCTGGACTCCGCGGCCCCGGCGCCCCGGTTGGCGAACGCGCGGGTCCCCGTCACGACGTATTCGCTGCCCCCGCTGTCTAACCAGAAGCCAGGTTCGGTGCCGCTGGCCGACTGCTTGAACAGCGACCCGTGCGCCACCCGGATTCTAGGTACACCGAACGCCCTCAAGCCCGAGGTCGAGTCACCGCTGGACAGCAACGACACCCGGATGCAGCAGGTGACCTACGTGAACGGCCGGTTGTCCGGGGCGTTGGACACCGCCGTGCTGGTCGGCGGGCATGAGCAGGCCGGGATCGGTTGGTACATCGTGAATCCCAAGTCTGACCGGGACGGAGTCCGGGCGACGCTGCAGAGTCAGGGCCAGTTGGGGCTGGCCGGTAACAACCTGATCTACCCCGCCATCGGCATCAACTCGTCGAACAGGGGAGTGATGGCCTTCACCCTGGTCGGCGACGGCTACTACCCATCCGCCGCGTACGCCGCATTCGACGGGCGGCGCGGCGCCGGGTCGATCTTTGTTGCGAAGGCCGGCGTCGGTCCGCAGGACGGCTTCTCCGGCTACAAGGCGTTCGGTGATCCGCCCCGTCCGCGCTGGGGGGACTACGGCGCCACGGCCGTGTCAGGACAGAACATCTGGATGGCCAGCGAGTACATCGGGCAGACCTGCACCGTCGCCCAGTTCGCCGCCACGCCGCTGGGCAGTTGCGGGGGAACCCGCACGGCGTTGGCGAACTGGGGCACCCGGCTCAGTCTGGTCCGGCCCGCAGTGAGTGGGAGCTCGAACCAAGAAAACTGACGGGTTCAGCGTCGGCTGCCGCGCGGAGATTGCGGGAGGGCAGGTCCGATTCAACCGTCGGTGGTGATCGCGAGCTAGTGCTGGCGACGCCTGCGGAGAACCAGAACGGCAGCAGTAGCGGCGACGCCCAGCAGCGCGGCGGCGGCCCGCCGCACGGGTAGCCCAACGACGGCCGCCGTCAGCAGGTCGCCCGGGCGGCCCAGGGCGACGTCCGGACTCCCGGTGACGAAACGCCCCGCGGCTCCGGGGTGGGCGTCGGCGCCGACCTGCAGCAGCAGGCCGTCGGGACCGCGAACATCGAGACCGATTCCGAGCTGACGCAATCCCGCTGCGAACGTCGCGAGCGCTCGGCGGCCGTTGACCGCGCTGACCTCCACGGGTCGCGGGGTGGTCCGAGCGGCCCACAACAGTTCGCGGGGGTGGCTCGCGTGCAGGACCAGAGAGCGCCCGTCGCCGACCAGGTGCACCTTCTGGCCGTCGGTCTCCATGCGCAGGTCGGCGAACACCGACAGCCCTGCGGCCGCGGTGTTCGCCGATTTTTGCTGGCTGGATGTCATGCGGCGGAGGCGTTCTCCGACGTCGTGATCCGCAGGGTGCCATTGAGCTTCCAGGTGGCCCGCTCGGCGTCCGGCCCGGTGGACTTGGGCACCTCGATGGCCATGTCGACGAACTCGTAGTTGATGGCCGCACCGCGGCCGGTGAGGTAGGACCACAGTTCCTTGCCGAAATCGGCGAAGCTCGAGTGCTGCTGCGGGTCCGAGAGATTGGACTGCTGGTGATCGGACATGCGATTCCTCCAGGTGACGGCGGCGAACGGGGACACGAACTTCTACGTCCGGTCGAACAGAGTATCTACCAGCCGGCGCTCCCTCGTGGATGCACCTTGAGGGACGCGACTCCGACCGATCCGCAGCAGGCCCCGTAAGGAGCGCTCCCGCGTGCCCCATTTATCCGTTTGCGCAGACACATATGCCGCCACCTGCGGTAGGCAGCAGCGGGCATCACCGGCAGGTCGGCCGTACTCCGAAGCGGCGGCGGCTGCGGCGCAGTGTCAACCGAGCGTCTCGCTGAAGTGTCAGACACGCAGGTTCACGGCCCCCACAAGGGTGCGTGACTGACACCTCGACGGCAGACACGCGACGTGTCAGAAGCGGCCGCCACCCCCGCTGACGCTGCCACCCCCGCCGCCACCGAAACCGCCACCCCCGCCGCCACCGAAACCGCCACCACCGAAACCGCCACCACCACCGAAGCCGCCACCACCACCGAAGCCGCCACCCCAACCGCCGCCGCCCCGACCACCCCGGCCCGAATTCAGCACCGAGCTCAGGATGATGCCGCCCAGCACGGCCCCGTTCAGGCCGCCGCCGCGTTGACCTCCGCCGCCGCCCCACCCGCCGACGTCCCGCTGGGCGATGTCGGCGGCCTCGCGAGCCAGGCTTGCCGCCTGTTGGGCTTCGCTCAGGGCGGCCGTGGCGTCAGAACCTGCGGCGGACTCGGCCGCGGCCAGGTGTCGCTTGGCCTCCGCGAGCCGGGTTCTGGCCTGGCTGCCGACCGCACCGCGGCGGGTGGAGACGAAGTCGTTCGCCGAGGCCACCTCGGCGCGGGCGGTGGACAACGCTTGGTCGAGCATCTGTATCGCATGCTGTTCGCGCTGCTGAGCGTCGCGGGTGGCGGCCAGGATGGTGTCGAGTGCCTCGTCCGCCTCCTGCACCTTGTGCAATGCGGTCAACGGGTCGGCGGCGCCCTGGGGGGACCGGGCCACCCCGAGGATGGCCTGGATCTGGTCCAACTGCGCGCCCAGCCCGGGACCTTCCGGCCCGGCATCGGCCTGCGAGAGCGATCGTCGCGCGGCTGCCAGTTCCTGGTCGACGGCGGCGCAGGCGGCCGCGAGTTGCGCGGCCGCGGCGGGCAGGTCGGTGGCAGTGCGTTCCACCGCGTCCAGCAGCGTCTGCGCCTGCCCGACGGCCTCCTGGGCCGCGCCGGCGGCCAGCACGGCCGGCGCCGTATCCGGCACCGGCGGCGGCGATACCGGCTGCTGACCGTTCTGCGTCAGGGACGGCCCCGCCTGGCTGCCGGCCGGAGCCGCACCACCGTTGGGCACCGCGCCAGGAGCCCCGACCGGCGGGAAGCCCGGCAACGTGTCGCCGGCCGTCGGACCGGTCGGAGCCGGAATACTCGCGGACACCTCATGCGGGGCCGCGCCGCCCGCCATCGCCTGCGCCTTCTGCAGGCTGGACCGGGCAAAACTGAGCCGGTCGGTCGCCTGGTCCACATTGGTGACGACCGCGGCCAGGGCCCCCGGGGCGTACTGCTGGCCCAGTCGTTGCAGGGTGGTGCCGACGACGGCAAGCCGGGCCTGCTGGGTGTCGATCGCGCCGGGCAGCTCGGCCAGCACCTCGGGCAGCCGGGTCTTGAGGTTCCGCAGCCTGTCGAAACGCTCGCTGTCCGCCTCGAGTTTGGTGGTCGCGTCGGCACAGTGCGCCAGAATGTCGTTCATCATCTGGCGCTTCGTCGCATCGTCCTCGGGGATGTCGTCATCGACCTTCTGCCGGATCGCGAACGCGGCCGTCAACGACTCGCGGGCCGCGTCGAACGCCGTCCGGAAGTGTGACACCGCGTCCCGGCCGAATTCGGTCTCCGCGGCCGACAGCTCGAATTCGCTGGCCCGCACGGCATTGTCCGTGTCGATGAGGGCCTGCACACTGCGAGCTGAGAGTGCCTCGAGCGGTTCCTCCGGCTGGACGGGTTGCCCATCCGGCCCGACCTGCGCCTCACTGTGCTCGCCGGCAGTGCGCTTACGGCGGCGGTAGAAAAGGTATCCGCCGCCACCCGCGACGGCGACGGCACCAGCACCGACCAGCCACCCCGAGCCACCGCCGCCGCCCAGTGCCGACCGGTACCCGTTCGCCGCGGCGACCGCGGCGCCGGCCCAGTCACCCGCGACGAGCTTGGGCCGGATCTGGTTCTGGTCGACGTCGGTGAGCTGGGTCTGGCTGATCTTGAAGTTCTTCGGCACCTGTACCGCATAGTCGCGGCCCTTCGTCGCGATCGCCAGCAGCATGTCGCTGGCGCCCAGCCCGGACGTCGCGTACGTCTTGGCCGCCCACTCCTGCCCGGTGCCGGGCTGGTCGAAGTTGTCGACGTAGACCACGAACAGGTTGACGTTGTTCTCGGACGTGAGCTGACTGATCGCGGCCTGCACATCGGCCTGGTCGCTACCGGACAGCACCCCGGACCGGTCGGTGATCTGGTTCGGCAGCCGGAACGGTGGCTCGGCCTGGACCGCCGCCGCGGGCAGCAGCAGTAACCCCAGCACGGCGATCACCCCGGCAAGCCCGCCCCAGCGGGTCAACGCGACGGCAGCCCTGGCCCCGCCCGTCCGAGTAGGGACGGACCTGGCCACGGATTCGGCTACTGCCATCTTCGATCCCCTTCGATTCGGGCACGCACTGGCCGAACCATACCGAGCGGGCCCCGTCGAGCGGCGGATCACCGGGCCAGCGGAACGGCTTCGCACCGCCTCGCTCGCGCGCTCAGCGGGTTCAGTTGCCGCTGTGGGGTGACTGCCGCACCCCCAGAGCGACCCTTCCCCCCGCAAAGCGCACCCTTCGGACCCCTTGGAACGCGCCGCGCCGCCGGGCGCCCGCGGGCAACCCCGGACCCTCCTCAGGCCTGCCGGTTCGCGGGGGAGAACCCATGCGCCCTGGACCGCTCCTCGGCCCGGATCACGTGCGTCACGGCGTTGATTAGCGCCAGGTGGGTGAAGGCCTGCGGAAAGTTGCCCAGGTGCCGACCGGTCAACGGGTCCAGCTCCTCCGCGTACAGGCCG
Organism: Nakamurella sp.; assembly: GCA_965247715.1. Lineage (GTDB taxonomy): Bacteria > Actinomycetota > Actinomycetes > Mycobacteriales > Nakamurellaceae > Nakamurella. Next base: position 127,705 of record CBDFHS010000015.1, read on the forward strand.
AGTGCCGAGGCATGGGACAGCAGCCGTTCGCACAACGCCCGGGCCCGGTCCAGTTCACCGATCTCGACCAAGCAGGAGACCAGCCAGAACGAGCAGATGGTGAACGTCCCCTCCTCCCCCGCTAGGCCGTCATCGGTCTCCTCGACCCGATACCGGAGAACCAGACCCTTGTCCGTCAGCTCGTTCGCAATCGCCATCACAGTCGCCCTGATCCGGTAGTCGTCCGGCGGCAAAAACCGCACCAGGGGGGCGAGCAGCAGGGAAGCGTCCAGGGCGGCACAGCCGTAGCGCTGCACCAGCGCGCCGCGGTCGTCGACCCCGTTGGCCAGCACATCGGCATGGATCTCGTCCGCGATCAGTTGCCATTTGTCGGCGATTTCCGGCGAGTCGTGCAGCCGGGCCAGCCGCACCCCCCGATCGAGCGCGACCCAGCACATGATCTTGGACGCGGTGAAATGCTGGGGCTCACCGCGAATCTCCCAGATCCCGCGATCCGGGGCCCGCCAGTGTGCGGCAGCCTGTTCGACCTGCGCGATGACGATCGGCCAGAGTTCCTCCGGCATCTGCTCCCGGGACCGGGTGTGCAGGTAGATCGAATCGAGCAGGGCGCCCCACACGTCGTGCTGTTGCTGGTCGAAGGCGCCGTTACCGGTCCGCACCGGCCGGGCGTCGTCGTACCCGGACAGGTGATCCAGGACGACCTCTTCGAGGTCGCGCTCGCCGCCGACGCCGTACATGATCTGCAGGTCATTGGGGTTGTCCCGGCAGACGTCATGGATGAAGTAGAAGAAGTCGTTGGCCTCGCGGTCGAAGCCGAGGGTGTATAGCCCCCACAGGGCGAAGGTGGAGTCCCGGATCCAGGTGAATCGGTAGTCCCAGTTCCGTTCGCCGCCGGGCGTCTCGGGCAGGGAGGTGGTGCTCGCCGCGAGCAGGGCACCGGTCGGGGCGTAGGACAGGCCCTTGAGGGCGAGGGCCGAGCATTGCAGGTAGGAGCGCCACGGGTGGTCGGGGAAGGTGCCCTGGCTGAGCCACTGCCGCCAGTACTCGCTGGTCCGCTCCATCCACTCCTCGGCCTCGGCGCAGTCCTTGGGTGCCGGCAGCTCGGAGAAGGCCAACGCGACGTAGTGCACATCGCCGCGCTTCATTTTGGTCCGGGCCATGGCGGTCCGGCCCTCCAACCCGATCCGCAGCGAGCCGGAGAGCTTCAGCGTGGGCTGACCCTTCGATCCGGCGATCACCTCCCCGTACCCGGAGTCCGGGTACTGCCACTTGACGCCCTTGCGGGCGTAGTCGTACCGCGGCTCGCAGGACATCTGTAGGTCGACGGTGCCGTAGATGCATTTCACCGTCCGCAGCAGCACATGCGCCGCGTCGTAATCGGTCGGGGAACGGCGGTGCGTCTTCGACCGCTGGTCGGTGTTGTGCCAGGGGGCCATGATCAGCGCGTCCCGCACCACCAGCCACCCGGTCGGGGTCTGCCAGGTGGTCTCCAGGACCAGGGTCCCGGGCAGGTACCGGCGGGCCGCCGGCACGGCAACCCCGAACGGGGCCACCCGGAACGATCCCCCCGCGCGGTCCAGCAGCGCGGTGAAGATGCTGGGCGAATCAGGACGCGGCACGCACATCCATTCGATCGACCCGGACGGCGCGATCAGGCAGTTGGACTCGCAGTCGGAGAGGAATGCGTAGTCACCGATGCCGGGGAAATTGCCCGAGCTGTACTGCAGATCGTGCGGCGGCGCCGCGCTGGTGCTGCCGATGCCGTTCGTCGACGGGGTGGGCGTGCCGGGGCTGGCCGGGCCTCCGGCCGCCAGGCCGGCCAGGTCCGGAGCGCCGACCCGCAACTCGCCGTCGGCGTCGGGGTTCGGGTCGGACCGGGTGGCACGTGGACCGGCGACCGGTGGGGTGACCGATGGCACGACGTCCGAGCTTGACCCACGGTCGCCGCGCCTGGCGGTGGATTCGGTGGCTGTCACTGGAACATTGTCAATCATGATCGTCGGATCTGTATTGCGAACGGGTTGCATTGCGCGGCCTGCCGGGTCAATTACGTCGATGGCGCCGGCGACGGCCCAGCAGCGGACGGCCCAGCAGCGGACGGCCGGGAGGTCGGTGGCTGGGTGTTCGATGGTGGGGTGTTCAATGGCAGGGTTTTCAGCGCTGGGGCCGCCGCGGTTGTCGCCACGGTTGCCGATGCGGTCGATGACGGTGTCGCCTGTGGCGCCTGCGAGCCGGCCGGTGGGGTGAATTCCGGCGGGCTCGGGACGGCGGGGTTCGAGACGGCGGGGTTCGAGACGGTTGGGTTCGGGGCAGGGGTCACCGGTTTCGGCGCTGTTGCCGGAGGAGCCGGTGCTGCCGGGGGAGCCGGTGCCGCCGGAGCCGGCGGTGCTGCCGGGGGTGCGGCGGGAGCCGCTTGAGGCGCCAGCGCCCTGGCCGTCACCCCCGCGCGGACCGTGCGGCAACCGATCAATGTGTTGAAGTCGGCGCCGACCGTGCTGATCGCGTAGAGGCACACGGTGTTCGTCCCGGGGTAGAGCGGGACTGCGCGGCCGAACCCGTGGTTGCCAGGGACCCCGAGGATGGCGTTGACGTCGGGGCGCGGACCGTCGGCGGCGATGGCCGTCCCGGAAACCTGCCCGCTGCTGGAGGTGACGTAGACGTGTACCGGGATCGACGTACCGGGCGACTCCGGGTCGAACGACCAGCCGGCGACCTGGACCTGGTTGCCGGTCACCGAGACCGCGTCCAGGGAGCTCACCGGCGGCCCGTGCACCGTCACGGGGGCGCAGCCGATCTGTGGGTTGGAGTTCGGGGGTTTGACATTGATGGCGTACACGCACACCGTGTTGACCCCTCGGCCCATGCCCGGCACCGTGGCGTGGAAGCCCTGCCGTCCCCCGGCCCAGGGCACCGCGGCCGCCACGTCCGGACGCGGGTCACCGGTGAAAGTACCTGGGGTGCCACTGGTTCCGTTCGGACCGGTGACGTAGATGTGCACTTCTTCACGGGCACCGGGGGAGGCGGGGTCGGCGGCCCAGCCGGACAGGCTCAGCTGCCCCGACGGGGACGCGGTGACCCCGTCGAGATAGCCGGTCGGTCCGGGAACGACGAAGCCCCGGCAGCCGAGCAGGGTGTTGCCGGTGCCCCGGCCCACGTTGATGCCGTATGCGCAGAGCGTGTGTGCACCCGCGCCGGTCCACGGCAGGGTGGTGGAGAAGCCGTATTTGCCCAACGTGTTGTAGGCGGCGTTGACGTCGTCCCGGAGTTGGTTGGCGACGCCGGTGCCGTAGCCGGTGGTGCCGGCCGGTCCCTGGTCGTAGAAGTGCACGGTGCCGATGCCGTTGACGGCGTCCGGGTCGAGCATCCAGCCGGCGACCCGCACGCTGGTGCCTTCGATGCCGGCGATGTCCAGCGACCCGAGCGGGTTCCGGCCGCCCTCGCCCAGAGCGGGGTTCGTCGGGATGCTGGTGCAGGCCAACGCTCCGCTGCCGCCGCCCGGATACCAGGGCAACGCGATCGCGGGGGCGTCCTGATTGTCGGTGACGTACTTGGTCGCCGGGGCCTCCCACTGCGCGTAGTAGCTGGGATAGTTGCTCTGCTGCACCGCGTTTGCCGCATAGGTCAGGGCCATGTTCTGCCACCCGGCGATGTCCAGCAGGCCGTTGGTGGGAGCCGCGCTCTGCGGGCCGCCGAAGAAGGCCATGGCTTCCCACCGCGGGTCGAGCAACCGCTGCACGACACCTTCCGGGTCGCTGACGCCGGTGCTGTTGCCGTAGTTGCCCCAGCCGGCGGATGGCCGCTGCTGGTACAGCCCGATGGAATCGGTGTCGTGGGCTCCATCGGCCAGCCCGAACTTGTCGTGCGGGTACTTCAGCGAGAGTCGGGTGACGTTCATCCAGTAGTCGCGGCCGGGCGCGGACCAGGACGCCCGCTGGGTGCTGGAGCCGTCGTTGGCGAGATTGCGGAGCGTCGTCTCCTGGAACATCACCATCACGGCCACGATCTGACCCTTGACGGTGACGCCCATGGATTTGGCCACCCCGATGGTGGCCCGCACCGCGTCCCGGCCGGAGGAACGGGTCGGCGCAGCGGCCCCGCTCTGCCCCGGCGTGCAGTTCGCAACCGAAGCCGAGGCTGCCGCGGCCCCCTCAGCGGGCGCCGCGTGCGCTGCGGGCACCGTCAGGACCAGGGACGCCACCGTGGTGACGGCGACGAGAGCGGTGATGATCAGGCCGGGACGTGGTCGTGCCGCACGCGTTCGAAACATTGCTGTCATCCCCCGTGGTGAGTCCGCTGAATTCGCGCGGCACCCTCGGCCCCCCGGGGTGTTCGCACTGCCCAGGGCCAGAGGTTCGGCCTGGGTGTTTGCAGCATAAAGTGTTGGACCGACTACACGCTGTTATCAGTCATCCGGGTGGTGGGTTGGTGCAGCGGGTCTGGGAATGAGTCATGCGCGCACTGCGTTATATGGATCAGCAAAGTTGAGCCGATCTCGCTCAGGGCAATTGACACAGTGGGATCTTGCGGGCATTGTGGAAATGAAGACACCAGAACCGCCCGCGGCAGCGACCAACGGCCGACCTGCGAACTCGGCAGGGTCCGGCCAACGAGCGTGACCGCCGCTGGTACCCGTGCGCGACCGACCCGGTCCGCGCGATAACCGAATCGCCCCGCGCGACCTGCGGCGGGGTCAGCTGCTGGAGGATTGCATGTCGCGTGCTGTCGGTATCGATCTCGGTACCACCAACTCGGTCGTTTCCGTTCTCGAGGGCGGCGAGCCGACCGTCATCGCCAACGCCGAAGGCGCCCGCACCACCCCGTCCATCGTCGCCTTCGCCAAGAACGGCGAGGTCCTGGTCGGCGAGGTCGCCAAGCGCCAGGCGGTGACCAACGTCGATCGCACCATCCGCTCCGTCAAGCGCCACATGGGCACCACCTGGAACGTCGACATCGACGGCAAGTCCTACACCGCGCAGGAGATCAGCGCGCGGGTGCTGGGCAAGCTCAAGCGCGACGCCGAGTCCTACCTGGGTGAGCCCGTCATCGACGCGGTGATCACCGTTCCCGCGTACTTCAACGACTCGCAGCGCCAGGCCACCAAGGAGGCCGGCGAGATCGCGGGCCTGAACGTCCTGCGGATCGTCAACGAGCCGACCGCCGCCGCCCTGGCGTACGGCCTGGACAAGGGCGAGAAGGAGCAGACGATCCTGGTCTTCGACCTCGGCGGCGGCACCTTCGACGTGTCCCTGCTGGAGATCGGCGACGGCGTCGTCGAGGTGAAGGCCACCGCCGGTGACAACAAGCTCGGCGGCGACGACTGGGACGAGCGCGTCGTCAAGTGGCTGGTCGACAAGTTCAAGATGGCCAGCGGCATCGACCTGACCAAGGACAAGATGGCGATGCAGCGCATCCGCGAGGCGTCGGAGAAGGCCAAGATCGAGCTGTCCAGCTCGCAGCAGACCTCGATCAACCTGCCGTACATCACCGTCGACAGTGAGAAGAACCCGCTGTTCCTGGACGAGTCGCTCTCCCGCGCGGAGTTCCAGAAGATCACCTCCGACCTGCTTGATCGCACCCGCAACCCGTTCCACCAGGTGATCAAGGACGCCGGCGTCAAGGTCGGCGACATCGACCACGTGGTGATGGTCGGCGGCTCCACCCGGATGCCCGCCGTGACCGACCTGGTCAAGGAACTGACCGGCGGCAAGGAGCCCAACAAGGGCGTCAACCCGGACGAGGTCGTTGCCGTCGGCGCTGCTTTGCAGGCGGGCGTGCTCCGCGGCGAGGTCAAGGACGTGCTGCTGCTCGACGTCACCCCGCTGTCCCTGGGCATCGAGACCAAGGGCGGCATCATGACCAAGCTGATCGAGCGGAACACCACCATCCCGACCAAGCGATCGGAGATCTTCACCACGGCCGAGGACAATCAGCCGTCCGTGCAGATCCAGGTGTTCCAGGGAGAGCGCGAGATCGCCGCCTACAACAAGAAGCTCGGCATGTTCGAGCTGACCGGGCTGCCGCCGGCACCGCGCAACGTTCCGCAGATCGAGGTCACCTTTGACATCGACGCGAACGGCATCGTGCACGTCTCCGCGAAGGACATGGGCACTGGCAAGACGCAGTCGATGACGATCACCGGCGGCTCCGCGCTGCCCAAGGACGACATTGATCGGATGATGCGGGAAGCCGAGGCGCACGCGGACGAGGACAAGGCCCGCCGCGAGGAGGCCGAGGTTCGCAACCAGGCCGAGGCGCTGGTCTACCAGACCGAGAAATTCGTCAAGGACAACGACGAGAAGCTCCCCGAGGAGCCGAAGGAGCGGGTCAAGGCCAGCATCACCAAGGTCAACGAGGCACTCAAGGGCACCGATATCCCGGCCCTGAAGTCCGCGGTGGAGGAACTGGCGAACGAGTCGCAGCAACTGGGGTCCGCGCTGTACGCGCAGAACCAGGCCGACGCGGCCGGCGCCCCGGGTGACGGATCCGCCCCCGGCGACCCGTCGAACGGCTCGGCCCAGGACGAGGAGATCGTCGACGCCGAGATCGTTGACGAGGGTGGCAAGAAGTGATCGGATTCGGCGCTTCAGGCGCGCGCGACGAGGAGTCGGAACCGGTGATCCGGGATAACCGGCGAATCGATCCGGTCACCGGCGAGGTGCGCGGCACTGCTGGTTCGGGTGCCGCGGCCGAGGCCGGTGTACCGGCTGAACCCGTTGCCGCGCAGGCGGCCTCGGGTGCTCCCGGTGCCGGGCCGGTCGACCTCAGCGCGGCCGAGCTCGACCTCGCCCGGCAGGAGGCGGCCGAACGGACCGCCGACCTGCAGCGGGTGACGGCCGAGTACGCGAACTACCGCAAGCGGGTGGACCGGGACCGGGAGCAGGTGACCACCGCCGCCAAGTCGGCGGTGGTGCTGGAACTGCTGACGGTGCTGGACGACCTCGATCGGGCCAGGGCCCACGGCGACCTCGTCGGGTCGTTCGGTGCGGTCGCGGACAAGCTGACCGGGGCGTTGACCAAGCTCGGTCTGCAGACGCTCGGCACCGTCGGTGATCACTTCGACCCGGCTGTGCACGAGGCCGTGCAGTTCAGCACCTCGACCGAGGTCGCCGAACCCACCGTCACCTCGGTGTTCCGCAGCGGGTATTCCCTCGGCGATCGGCTGGTCCGGCCGGCCGTGGTCGTGGTGACCGGGCCGGAGAACGACGGCCCTGCGGTAGCCGAGGTGGTCAGTGACGGCGCAGGTCCGCGGCCGCCGGTCGACACCGAGCCGGAGTCGGCCGACCGGTCGGCGTAACGGCACCAGCGATCGGGGTCAGCGTGGTAGGCGACACAGTCGTGGTCGGCGACACGGTCAGGGGTATGAACGAGGAAGCAGGTTCCGGGTGAGTGCGAAGGACTACTACGAGAAGGACTTCTACGCCGAGCTGGGCGTCGCCAAAACGGCGACCGGCGCGGAGATCAAGAAGGCTTATCGCAAGCTCGCCCGGGATCTGCACCCCGACAAGAACCCCGGCAACAAGGTCGCGGAGGACCGGTTCAAGGCCGTATCCGAGGCCTACGACGTGCTCTCTGACGACACCACCCGCAAGGAATACGACGAGGCCCGCAGCCTGATGGCCTCCGGTGCGTTCCGCGGTTACGGCGGCGGCGCAGGCGCGAACCCCGGCGCCGGCGGTTTCGACGTCAGCGACATCTTCCGCAATGCCGGCGGTGGTGCCGGCTCGGGCGGGGCCGGCTCGGCCGGGTCGTTCAGCGACCTGCTGGGCGGGTTGTTCAATCGGAGTGCAGCCGGCGGCGGGGCACGGACAACCAGGGCCCGCCGCGGCGCAGACCTGGAGACCGAGGTCCGGATCGCGTTCACCGACGCGGTGACCGGGGTGACCGTGCCACTCGGTATCACCGAGCGGACGACGTGCCCGACCTGCCACGGCATCGGCGCCCGACCAGGCACGTCACCACGAGACTGCCCGGTGTGCAAGGGAACCGGCCTGACGACCCGCAACCAGGGGTCGTTCGCGTTCTCCGAACCGTGCTCGAACTGTCACGGCGCGGGAACCGTCATCGACGATCCCTGCCCGACCTGCCACGGTGAGCGGACCGTCGTCCACAGCCGCCGGCTGACCACCCGGATCCCGGCCGGGGTGTCGGACGGGCAGCGAATCAAACTGGCCGGCAAGGGTGAACCGGGGACCGTCGGCGGCCCGGCGGGCGACCTGTTCGTGGTGGTGCACGTCTCCGCGCACGAGCTCTTCGGCCGGAGCGGAGACAACCTCACCCTGACCGTTCCGGTGACCTTCCCCGAGCTGGCGCTCGGCACCACGCTGACCGTCCCCACGTTGACCAGCACGGTGAGCCTGCGGGTACCGCCCGGCACGAACAACGGCCGCAAGTTCCGAGTAAAGGGCGCCGGGGTGCACCGCAAGGACGTCACCGGCGATCTGATCGTCACGGTGGATATTGCTGTGCCGCAGCGACTCTCGGCCAAGGCCGAGGAGTCACTTGAAGCGTTCGCCAAGGCCCAGTCGGTCGACCCGCGGGAGGCGATCACCCGGATGATCCGCTCCCGCGACGGGTCGGTGGCCGGGGCGGGGAGCTCGCCGTGACCGTAGGCCGCGGTATCAGTTCCAGCCCGGACGGGACCGGCTCGGGGGGGGCGACCGGGTCTGCCGGTTCGCGCCCGACCCGGACGAGGCAGAGTGTCAGTGCGGCCGGGGCGCCGGGCCCATCCGGGCCTTCCGGCTCCCATGGCTTCGAAATGGACGCGCCGTTGTTCGTCATCTCGGTGGCCGCCCAACTGGCCGGCATGCACGCGCAGACCTTGCGCTCCTACGACCGGGAGGGCTTGGTATCCCCCGGTCGGACCTCCGGCGGCGGTCGCCGGTACTCCCAGCGCGACATCGAACTGCTCCGCGAGGTACAGCGTCTCAGCCAGGACGAGGGCGTCAACCGCGCCGGAATCCGCCGGGTGATCGAACTCGAGGCTCAGGTCGACGCACTCCGCGAGCGTTTGTCGGAGATGGTCGAGGAGGTGGCGATGCTCCGGGACGAGTTGGTGCAGTCCCGGATGGACGCCGCAAACGCCGCCGCCAACGCGATCGCCGGTCTGCGGCGAGATGTGGTGCCGTGGCAGGAGTCCAGCACCGCCCTGGTTGCTTGGCGGCGGCCGCGTCGCCGCTGACCCGCAATACGCATCGGAAGTAGGAACAATGGAGAAACAATCGCTGACCGCACTCGCCAGGCATCTGCTGGAACAGGCAGGCGTGACCTCTTCCGGCCGCAGCGCACACACCGTCTATGGCGGCCATGAACACGTGCTCCGCCAGACCCTCATCGCCCTGAAAGCCGGACAGTCCCTGTCCGAGCACAACAATCCGGGGGAGGGCACCGTCCACGTTCTGCACGGTAGGGTCCGACTCGTCGCCGGCCGGGAGAGCTGGGACGGAACCGATGGTGACCTGCTCACCATCCCGCAGAGCCGGCACAGCCTGGAGGCCGTCGAAGATTCGACCGTCCTGCTGACGGTTGCAAAGCTGCCTGCTGCCCCCGTCGCCGGGTCCGGTGAAGAGACGGAATCCGACCGTTAGTGCGCGTGCCGGTGGTCGGCTTTGTGGTCGTGACTTGTGTGGTTGTGAACGGCTGGGTGGTCATGAACGACTGGTTGGTCGTCGTCCATGAGTTCGGGTCGCTGGATGTGATCCCATTGATCATCCTGCAGGAAGGCCAGGGCTGCCGGGAACAGGCCGTTCTCTTCGCGGTCGATGTGGTCGTTGAGCAAGCGGATCATGGTGGGTATTCGGGCCAGGTCGCCGCCCGAGATCGCTTGCAGCTCTGCGTCCAAGAGGTCGTGCTCGGCGCACAACGAGCCGATGTGCTCGGTAAAGAGTTCGTCCTTCGCCATTTCCGCGAACAGTCCGACCTGTTCCCGGCGCGTGTGCGGGTGCAACAAGCCCGCCAGGATCCCACCGGCATTCCTGGCAGATTCGACATCCCCTTCCCGAAACGCAATGTGAAGTGCGTACGTGCCGTTCACGATGGTGTCGTGTTCGGCGTTGAGTTTGGCGATCATCGGGATGTTGCGGCACCCGCAGTAGCTGCACATTGTTACCAGCCCCGGCGGTGGGGCTCAGAGCCGATGGGCGCACCGGGCCGAGCCGCCGCGCGTGAGCGGTAGACGATATAGGGACGGAAGAGGTACGCCACGGGTGCGCTGAAGGCGTGCACAAGTCTGGTGAAGGGCCACAGCGCGAACAGAGCCATCCCGATCAGGGCGTGAACATGAAAAGACAGCGGTGCCATGGCCATTGCCTCGCCGTCGGGCTGCAGGATGAAGATCGACCTGAACCAGACGGAGACCGTCTCCCGGTAATTGTGTTCCTCACCGATCAGTCCGGAGCCGACGAGCGTCGTCGCAAGTCCGGCGATAATCGCCAGGATGAGTACCGCGTACATGAGTTTGTCGTTGATGGTGGTAGCGATGAACACTGGACCCTTCGTGCGGCGCCGGTAGACGAGAATGGCCGCCCCGGCGAGGGTGGCAATGCCGGCGACACCACCGAGCACAATTGCTTGTATGTGGTAGGCGGTCTGGCTCAACCCGACCGCGCTCGTCCATGAAGCGGGAACGAGCAAGCCGATGATGTGCCCGAAAATCACCACCAGGATGCCGAAGTGGAACAGCGGGCTGCCGACCCGCAGCAGACGGCTCTCATAGAGCTGCGAGGATCGGGTGGTCCACCCGAACTTGTCGTACCGGTATCGCCACCAGGTTCCGACCACCAGGATCGCAATGGTCACATAGGGCACGATGTCCCAGAACACTGCGCCGACACTCATCTCGACCCCGTCCTTACCCCGATGGTCATCGTGAACGGTTCCAGGCCCACCGATTCGACGGGCGGGCCCTGCATGGCGAGCCTGCGGGCCTCCGCGAGGTCTGCCGCGGTCGCTGGGGGGAGGGTCGCCGACACGGCCCCGATCACCCCGGCGTAGACCGGTGAGGCGCGGATCAGTCCGTCGTGCAGCATGTCGATGGGCGTCCGGTGCTTGCGGAGTTGGTCAAAGCCGGTGTCCGCATCGACCGTCGCGGCGAATTCCAGCAGGACGGCCAGATGGTCCGGCAATTCCCTGGCCGGTGGAATCACCCCGGCCGCCCGGTACATGTCCGAGAACGCGAGCAAGGCCATTCCCCTGTTTCGGGTATCGCCCGCGGTGTAGTAGGTCAGGAAAAGGGTGCGCCGTCGTTTCCAATCGAACAGCTCCGCGTACTGCACGGACGCCTCGATCAACGGCAGCGATCGCAGGTGGTCGACGGCGGCCAGTAGCGGCTCCCGGAGCCCGATGCCCAGGTCGGCGACTGCGGCCTCGACAAGATCGAGGCGTCGATCCTGACCAGCGTCCGGGTAGGCGAGCAGCAGCGAGGCTGCCTGCCAGACGACCCGGCGCTGCCCGTCGACGGGACCGTGGCGGCGGGACAGCCTCATGGCGCGCCACCACCCTCCGGCAGTCGGGGCGATCCCGGCCGGGGGGTGAACATGGCCTCCGGAGATCCCTTGCCGTCCCAGTTCAGCAGGTTGACCCGGGACGACCGGCCGGTGCCGACTCCCACCTCCTCCGAGGTCTGTCGAACTTTGAGCGCCTGGAACGATTCGACAGCCATCGGTGCCTGTTGTCCGCTGGATTCACCGAACGGCCCGGACCCGGTGGTGTACATGCCGGGCCCGCCCTCGAAGTCCAGGGCGCAGTCGGTCACGGTCTCCTCGAGCCGGTGGCCCTCGGTGGCGTAGGCCGTAGGGATCACATAGCGCGCTTCGTATTTGGCGATTGCCAGCAGCCGGTACATTTCGTACATCAACTCCTCGCCCATGCCGACGGATGCCGGGATCTCGGCCCGCGGGTCCCGACCCAGGTTGATGTCGCGCATGTACGCCCGCATGGCAGCCAGTTTCTTCAGAACCCCCGTGACGACTGCGACGTCGCCGGCGCTGAACAGCCCGGCCAGGTACTCGATCGGAATACGGAGGGCCTCGATGGCGCCGAACAGATTTGCCGGGTCCTCGCCGTCATGGCCGTCACGGCTGATCGCGTCCACGACCGGGGACAATGGCGGGACATACCAGACCATTGGCATGGTCCGGTATTCCGGATGCAACGGCAGGGCAATCCGGTAGGTTTTGGCCAGGGCGTACACCGGCGATCGGCGGGCGGCGTCCAGCCATTCGTCGGAGATTCCGGATTCTCGTGCCCCGGCGATGACGGCAGGGTCGTTCGGGTCGAGCATCACGTCGAGTTGTGCTTCGTAGAGGTCTTTCTCGTCAGCCGTCGACGCCGCCTCCAGAACGCGATCCGCGTCATACAGGATGAGCCCGATGTACCGCAGGCGGCCGACGCAGGTCTCCGAGCACACCGTCGGCAGTCCGACCTCGATGCGCGGATAGCAGAACGTGCACTTCTCCGCCTTGCCGGTCCGATGGTTGAAATACACCTTCTTGTACGGGCACCCGGTGACGCACATCCGCCAGCCCTTGCACCTGTCCTGATCCACCAGCACGATGCCGTCCTCCTCGCGCTTGTACATCGCGCCGGACGGGCAGGATGCGACGCAGGACGGATTGAGGCAGTGTTCGCAGATCCGCGGCAGGTAGAACATGAAGGTCTGTTCCAGTTCCAGCTTCACCTGCTGGCTGACCTTGGCCAGAATCGGGTCACCGGAGAGGATCTCAGTACTGCCGCCGAGGTTGTCATCCCAGTTGGCCGACCATTGCACCTTCATCGGCTCGCCGGTGATCAGGCTGCGGGGCGGCGCAACCGGCATCTGCTCACCCAGCGGGGCGCTGGTCAGGTTCTCGTAATCGTAGGTCCAGGGTTCGTAGTAATCGTCGATCGACGGCATCTTCGGGTTGGAGAAAATGGTAAACAGCTTTTTGACCCGGCCCCCGGCCCGTAGCCGCAGCCGGCCACGCTTGTCCCTGACCCAGCCGCCCTCCCACCTTTCCTGATCCTCGTACGTTCGCGGATAACCCTGGCCCGGCCGGGTCTCCACGTTGTTGAACCACGCGTATTCCACACCGGGCCGGTTCGTCCAGGCCTGTTTGCAGGTCACCGAACAGGTGTGGCACCCGATGCACTTGTCGAGGTTCATCACCATGGACAGCTGAGCCATCACACGCATCAGTACTGCACCTCCTGGGAGCGTCGACGAACCATCGTGACCTCGTCGCGTTGATTCCCGGTGGGCCCGAGATAGTTGAAGGCGAAGGACATCTGGGCGTACCCGCCGGCGAGGTGACTGGGTTTGACCAGCAACCTGGTCAGCGAGTTGTGGATGCCACCGCGGTTGCCGTTGGTTTCCGACAGCGGGACGTCGATGGTGCGTTCCTGGGCGTGATGCACGAATACCGTGCCCTCGGGCATCCGGTGGGAAATGATCAACCGCAGCACCATGACGCCGTTGCGATTGACCGCCTCCACCCATTCGTTGTCCTTGGCACCGATCTTGACGGCGTCCTGCGGGCTCATCCACATCGTCGGGCCGCCACGGGACAGTGACAACATGAACAGGTTGTCCTGGTACTCCGAATGGATCGACCATTTGGAATGCGGCGTCAGGTACCGCACGCACAGGCCGATACCTTCGGTCGTGGAACCGATCTGCGGTTCGTGGAAAAGCGCGGCCAAGTCCAGCGGGGGCCGGTAGACCGGCAGTTGCTCGCCGAGTTCCTCGATCCAGTCGTGGTCGAGAAAGAAGTGCATACGCCCGGTCAGGGTGTGCCATGGTTTGAGCTCTTCGACGTTGACGGTGAACGGTGCGTACCGGCGGCCCCCGGTTTCGCTGCCGGACCACTCGGGGCTGGTGATCACCGGGACCGGCCGGGCCTGACAATCGGCGTAGGTGATGCGCTTCTCCTGGCTGCCCTCGGAAAGATGGGTCAGCGGGCGACCGGTACGGCGCTCCAACTGGGTGAAACCCGCCACCGCGAGCCGGCCGTTGGTCGTGCCGGACAGCGAGAGAATCGTGTCGGCCATCTTCACCGCGGTGTCGATCGCCGGTCGGCCGGCCCCGGCCCCGTGCCCCATCACCCCATGCCTGGCGGCCAGTTGCCCGACCTCGACATCTGGATGGACGGTGACGCCTTTGGTGGTCACCCCCAGGGTGTCGACGAGGGGCCCCAACGTCTCCCATTGTTCGGCCAGCGCAGGGTAGTTCCGGGTAACGACGGCAATGTTGGCCATCGTCTTGCCGGGAACCGGGACCTCCCCGGTCGTCCGCCAGTCGCGTTCCGTCCCACCGGGATACGCGGTCTCACCAGGGGTGTCGTGTTGCATCGGCATCATCACCACATCGCGGCGGACCCCGAGGTGAATTTTTGCCAGCCGGCTGAAGACCCTGGCGATGGTGTGGAACGCGTCGAAGTCGGATCGTGCTTCCCAGGGAGGGTCGATGGCCGGACTGAAGGCATGCACGAACGGGTGCATGTCCGTCGACGAGAGATCGTTCTTCTCATACCAGGTGGCGGCCGGTAGCACGATGTCCGACAGCAACGTGGTGGATGTCATCCGGAACTCGATGGACAGCATCAGGTCGAGCTTTCCCTCGGGAATGTCGGTGGACCAGGCGATGTCTTGCGGCCGGAGCTCCGGGGCGGTCGGCGTTGCGCGCAGATTGTTCCGGGTGGTGCCGAGCAGATGCTGCAGGAAGTACTCGTTTCCCTTGCTGGAGGAACCGAGAAGATTGGCCCGCCATGCGGTCAGGACCCGCGGCCAGTTCTTCGGGTTGTCCGGCTCGGTCACCGCGAGCTTCAGCTCACCCGAGGCCAGCTGCTGCGCCACGTACTGCGGTGCCGGAACCCCGGCGGTTTCGGCGTCGTCGGCGACATCCAGGCTGCTGCGGCCGAATTGCGGGAAGAACGGCATCCAGCCCATGGCCACCGACGCGGCGAGTACGTCCATGGTGTGTTTGCCGGCGAAACGGCCGCGGCCCAGTGGGGTGGACAGCGCGTCCGCCCGGTAGCCGTCATACCGCCATTGGTCGGTGTGGGTGTACCAGTAGGCGGTGCCGATCATCTGCCGCGGCGGCCTGACCCAATCGGTGGCGCCGGCCATGGTCGCCCATCCGGTGATGGGTCGGCACTTCTCCTGGCCGACGTAATGGGCCCAGCCGCCACCGTTGCGGCCCATCGACCCCGTCAGGATCAGCATCGCCAGGATCGCCCGGTAGGTTGCGTCGCCGTGGAACCACTGGCAGATCCCCGCCCCCATGATGATCATCGAGCGGCCGCCGGATTCTTCGGCGTTGTGCGCGAACTCCTGGGCGATCCGAACGACCTGTGACGCACTCACCCCGGTGATCGATTCCTGCCAGGCCGGCGTGTACGGCTCGGACGGGTCGTCCCACCCGGTCGGCCATACCCCCGGCAGCCCGTCGCGGTACACCCCGTACTGCGCCAGCATCAGGTCGAATACCGTGCAGCACAGGGTGTTCCCGACCTTGCGAACCGGCACGCCGCGGGTCAGCACCTCGGCGTGCCCGTCCGGGGTGTCGAACCTGGCCAGTCTCAGGGTCGCCGTGGCCCCGCGATCCCCGGCACCGGCAGTCAACACCGTCAATTGGGGCACGATCCCGCCGAGATCGAGATTCCACTTGCCGACACCGGAATCCGTGTACCGGAATCCAAGCGATCCGCGGGGGACGACGATTTCACCGGTGCGACCGTCGATCAGCACCGGTTTGAAGGCGGCACCCTCGGTGTCGTCACCAAGGTCGGCGGCGGTCAGATTCTTGCCGGTGACGTACGCGCCGTCGCGCTCCTCCAGCTGCACAAGGAACGGTAGGTCGGTGTACTGCTGGAGGTAGTCGACAAAGAAAGGCGTGCGTTTGTCGACCAGGAATTCGGACAGGATGACGTGGCCCATCGCCATCGCCATCGCACCGTCGGTGCCCGGCGCGCACGGCATCCATTCGTCAGCGAACTTGGTGTTGTCCGAGTAATCGGGGCTGATGGAGACGACTTTGGTTCCGCGGTAACGGACCTCGGCCATCCAGTGCGCGTCGGGGGTGCGGGTGACCGGGACGTTGGACCCCCACATCATGAGGTAGGAGGCGTCCCACCAATCACCCGATTCCGGTACGTCGGTCTGGTCCCCGAAAACCTGCGGGGAGGCAACCGGCAGGTCGGCGTACCAGTCGTAGAACGACGTCATCGCGCCGCCCAACAGTTCGATGAACCTCGATCCGGCCGCATGGGACACCATAGACATCGCTGGGATCGGCGAGAAGCCGGCGACCCGATCGGGCCCGTATCTGGCAATGGTGTGCACATGAGCGGCGGCCGCGATCTCCGCTGCCTCGTCCCAGCCGATGCGGATCAGGCCGCCCTTGCCGCGGGCCCGGTGATACCTCCGGCGTCGCTCGGGGTCGTCCTGGATGTCGGCCCAGGCCAACACCGGGTCGCCCAGCCGCGCCCTGGCCTCCCGGAACATTTCGATCAGCACCCCCCGCGCGTACGGGTAGCGCACCCGGGTCGGGGAGTAGGTGTACCAGGAGAACGCAGCGCCCCGCGGGCACCCCCGCGGCTCGTAGTCGGGCCGGTCCGGACCCACCGTCGGATAGTCGGTTTCCTGGGTTTCCCAGGTGATGATCCCGTCCTTGACGTACACCTTCCACGAACAAGAACCGGTGCAGTTCACTCCGTGGGTGGACCGCACCACCTTGTCGTGGCTCCACCGATCCCGATAGAAAACGTCACCGTCCCGGCCCCCGGTTTTGGTCACCGTCCGCAGGTCATCCGAGACGCTACTGCGGGTGAAGAACCGCCCGCTCCGGAGCAATAGATCGGCGACCGGCCCGTCGGTACCGGAACGCGCACTCATGGATTCTGCTTTTCTCTGCCCGACAGGGGGTTTCACCGCGCGGCGGGCGTGGTGGTCAGTACCCGGGACCGACCGGGCAGCCGCCACGCCGTCAACAGCAAGGCCAGCAGGCTGACCAGACTGAGCAGCACAAGCCCGGTCGTGTAGTCGTTTCCGGCGGAGTCGTAGGTGGCGCCCATCACCAATGGTGGGAAGAACCCACCCAACCCGCCCGCCGCGCCGACGATCCCGGTCACCGCGCCGACCCGATCCGGCGGGGCCGACAACGCTACCCAGGCGAACACCCCGCCGGTGCCGATGCCGAGAAAGAATGCAATCGTGATAAAAGTCGCGCCAGCTGCGATCTCGGGCGCGGGCTGCAACGCGACGACCGATGCCATGACCGCGGTCCCGGCAAGGGATGTCAGCACCACGATCTTCGGGTGAATCCGATCGGCCAGCATGCCACCGATCGGCCGTGCGATGACAGCCGCGAGAGCGAACCCAGCGGTGCGGGCACCGGCGTCGGTCAGCGAGAACTCGTAGATCGTCTTGAGATAGGTCGGCAGATAGGTACTGAAGGCAACGAAGCCGCCGAAGGCGATGGCATAGAGAAACGCCATCTGCCAGGTGATAGCCATCTTGCCCGCCGTCACCAGTTTCGGCAGTACCGCACCCGTGTTCGGGTGCCAGGCAGGGGAGTCCTTCATCCGCACCCACACCAGCAAGGCGGTCAGGCCCAGCGCCACCGCAATGACGACATGCGCAGGTACGTAGCCGAACCACATGACGAAACGCGGGGTGAAAAAGGCAGACAGCGCGGTGCCGCCCATTCCGGCACCGAAAACACCGGTGGCAAACCCGCGACGCGACGGTTCGTACCACGCCTTGGCAAACGGAATACCAATAGCGAAGGTCGTCCCGGCGATTCCCAGAAAGAAGCCGAAGACCAGTAACAGCGCATAGGAATCGATGGAACCGGCGAAGGCCACCAGCAGGACGGGGCCGATGCTGATCACGGAGACGACCGCGAACATGACGCGACCGCCGTACCGATCCGTCAGCGCCCCCACCGGGATCCGGCCGACCGAGCCCACCAGGATCGGCGTGGCCACCAGTAGCGCAGTTTGGCTGCTGGAGAGGGACATTGCCTTGGTGTAGGTCGCAGACAGCGGTCCGATGAGGTTCCAGGCCCAGAAGTTGATCGCGAACGCCCATGTCGCGAGGGCCAGGTTGACGCCTCTTCCGGATGGCGATGCGACTCCACTCTCACCCGGCCCGGAACCGTCGGGGGTGCTCACCACGGAATCCGGGAGGGTTGATGCGAGCAACATCGATGGCGGGCTGGGTGGGACACGATGGGCCTCTCGTCCACTGCTGAGATGACTTCGGCAATCTGAGGGTAGGAGCGTCACGCAGGTGCGTGAAAGGGCCGAAAGTCCCGCGAAAGGCCTCACCCGGAAAGCCGCACCGTGACACAACAACGGCAATGCGGGGAGTCACGGATCACCGAATGTGCTGGGCGCTCGGGACAATCCCGAACGGAGCTGCGACCGGCGGCGGCAACCCCGCTCCCAGGCGGCTGTGGACATCAGCACTGTGAGACAACCCCGGCTGGCGATCATTGTCAAGGGTGCGCGTTGACTCACCAGAAGTGCGCGCGTAGCGGGGGTCGTTGACTCACGGAGGAATGCGCGCGTAGG
Source organism: Nakamurella sp. (assembly GCA_965247715.1). GTDB lineage: Bacteria > Actinomycetota > Actinomycetes > Mycobacteriales > Nakamurellaceae > Nakamurella. The sequence continues at coordinate 146,253 of CBDFHS010000015.1, forward strand.
GCGCGCCTGAGGGACCGGATTGGGTCGGCCCGTGAGGCCAGGGTGATGGGACTGACGTTGGCGCAGAGGCAAGCGGTGTCGGTGGCGATCGCGACCAGGTACAAGCGCTCCGGGAAGGCCGTGAAGGGGCGGATGCTGGACGAGTTGTGCGCGACGACCGGCTGGCACCGCAACCGCGCACGGAAGGCGCAGCGGCTTGCTCTGGCCCTCGCGGCCTACCTCGACAACGTGCAGAGATCGACGTCGGCGGTGCCCCCTGCGTCCTCGGTGACGGGTTGACCGTCCGCTGGCGGCGAAAATTCTGACGCCGGGAACCGCAAGAAACTACGGTTGGCGTACCGACCGAGAGGAGCACGAAATGGGCGACCTCGTCCCCTTCGTACCCAGGCAGGAGCGGGCAGGCTCCGGCGGAGCCGGCAGCAATGCAGGGTCGACGGGCGCGGCCACCGCAACCGGAGCTCCGCGGGTCCAGCGGGGCTCGGTGGGCCGGGATCCCCTGTGGCGGGAGGTGACTGGAGCCGTGTTGCGACAGGAGCGACTCTGTCAGCAGCGCACGTTGGCTCAGGTGGCCGCCCGGGCCGGGATTTCCGTGCAATACCTGTCGGAGCTGGAACGCGGCCGCAAGGAGGCGTCATCGGAGATGCTCGCCGCCGCCTGTGGGTCCCTTGGGCTAAGCCTCGCGGAGTTCGCCATCCGCTGCGCCGGGATGGTCGGTGCCGTTGGGGGGCCACCCAGTGGACCCACGCTGCTGGCCGCCTGACCCTCCGGGAACAAGCCCGGCGACTCCGTCGACACCTGGTGCCGCCCGCGAGGACTTGCCGCTCGGATGTTCCAGGGCCCTACCCACCGGCCGGGAACTCCACATCCCTGGAACGTCAACGGACTCCCGGCCTGGGCCAGCCCTGGTCAGGCGGGTCGGGCCACGGTCAGCACGCGGTTGGAAATGATGTGGTCGGCGAGCCCGTAATCGACCGCCTCGTAGGCGGTGAAAACCTTGTCCCGGTCGGTGTCCGCCCGCAGTCGCTCCACGCTCTGCCCGGTGTGGGTGCTCAACATCTGCTCCACCTCGGCTCGGACCCGCAGGACCTCCCGGGCCTGCAGCGCAAGATCGGAAATGGTGCCCTGGCCACCCGTGGACGGTTGGTGCAGCAATACCCGGGTGTGCGGCAACAGGAATCGCTTGCCCGAGGCCCCGGAGGCGAGCAGCACGGCCGCCGCCGAGGCCGCCTGGCCGACGCAGGTGGTGGCGACCGGTGCCCCGACGAATTGCATGGAGTCGTATATCGCCGTCATGGCCGACATGGAACCGCCCGGTGAGTTGATGTACAGCCCGATCTCCCGGTCCGCGTCGTCGGACTCCAGGTACAGCAACTGCGCGACGATGACATTCGCGACGTCGTCGTCGATCTCAGTACCCAGGTAGATGATTCGTTCGGACAACAACCGGCTGTACACATCGACAATTCGTTCGCCGGACGGGGTTTTTTCTACCACGGTGGGCACGGTGTAGTGGCCCATGTCAGCTCAGCCCGATCCGCTGCCGGTCGGCGGCAGGGCGGACGTCCGCCACGGATTCCAGCACGCCGTCGATGAACCCGTACTCCAGCGCGGCGGGCGCGGTGAACCAGCGGTCCCGATCGGCGTCCCTGGCGATCGTGTCGAAGTCCTGCCCGGTGTGTTCGGCGGTGAGCCGGGTCATCAGATTCTTGGTGTACTCGAGGTTCTCGGCCTGGATCGCGATGTCGACGGCCGTGCCGCGGATCCCGGCCGACCCCTGGTGCATCAGGATCCGCGCATTCGGCAGCGAAAACCGCTTCCCCCTGGTACCGGCCGACAGCAGGAACTGACCCATGCTCGCCGCGATACCCATCGCCAGCGTGCTGACGTCGTTCGGGATCAGCCGCATGGTGTCGTAGATCGCCAGCCCCGCCGACACCGATCCGCCCGGGGAATTGATGTACAGGCTGATGTCCCGGCGCTGGTCCTCCGCGGACAGCAACAGCAGCTGGGCGCAGATCCGGTTGGCGACCGGGTCGTCGACCTCCTGACCCAGCACGACGATCCGCTGGTGCAGCAGTCGAGCGGCAAGCTGATCATCGAACGGGCCGCCCGGTGCTACGTCCGCCCGCATCTGGTTGGTGCGCATGCCGTTCCTCTCGTCAGGTGCCCTGTCGGACCCTGTCGACGATGCATGACGACGCACGTTGCACGCCAACGAATCCGCCCGTGGCAGATCTGCCCCGGGAGGATCGGCCGCAAACAGCAGCGCGCCATGCTTGCCGCGCGCTGCCCGCGAGTATCCCTGTGAGTGCTCGAAGCACCGGTGGCTCGGTGGGCCGGGATGTCAGGCTGACGCCAAACAGTCCTTGCATATGCTCTCCAGGCGACCCGGGTGGCCATGATGGCGTTCCGAAAAAGGACATCCTGGCGGGCCTCCGGCCGGGACTGCCCGTCTCAGAGGGTGAGCGGTTGCCCCGTCTCCAGGACGTGAATTCCGGTGTTGGGGGCGAGATCAGTGGCGGCATCGACGAAAGTGCTGGTGCGGCGGTCGAGCCTCAACATAAACCTTTCCCGGAGCGGCCCGGCGGTGAAGGCGTAGTGAATGGGCACTGCGAGACGGGGCGCCAGGACTGCGGTGAGCTCGGCGGCTTGGCGGGCATTCATCACCACCTGCTGGTTGAACAGCGGTCGGATGGTCAGGCCGTTGATCGGCAGCAGGGCAAGGTCAATATTCGGGAAGCTCCGGGCAACCTGGTCCAATTCGGGAATTTTCTGCGTGTCGCCGCCGAAGAAGGTGGTCTGGCCTGCGCCTTGCAGAACGTACGTCACCTCGGGCACCTTGTGCCGGGCGGGGGTGGCGATCACGGTCACGTCCTTGATACGGGTGCTCTCCCACGGGTCGACCTCGACCACGTCCCTCCATCCGGCGGCGCGGGCTCGGTCGCCGAGTCCTCGTTTGACGACCATCGGGATTGTCTTGTCCGGGTACCTGGCCATGGCAGCCAGGTCGAAGTGATCCTGGTGTCCGTGGCTGACCACGATCCCGTCCAAGTGGGGTAGGTCGGCAGGGCTGTCATACGCGCGCGGTTCACCGGGGTGGTACCCGGGTTTGTGGGAGAACCACGGATCGGTCAGAATCCGAGTCCCGTCGAAGTCGAGCAGCACGCTGGCGTGTCCGACCCGGGTCATGGTGGTGATCGGCACGGGGCTTCTCCTTTAACTAGACAGTCGTCTTCCTAAATCAGTAGACACCTGTCTGCTAATCTCGTCAAGTGTCGAGTGCACGTACCCGTAACCCGCGCGGCGCCGGCCACCGGCTGCGCGACGATCTGGTCGCCGCCGCCGAGCAATTGCTGCAGGAGGGCGGCGAGGCCGCACTGACGATGCGGGCCGTTACCCGGACCGTTGGCGCGGCGCCGCAGAGCATCTACGCCCATTTCACCGGACGCGAAGACCTGCTGTGGGCGGTGCTGAACAGGTGGTTCGCGGAGTTCGAAGACGTTCTACGGAAGGCCGAGGAGGGGGCGCCGAGTCCGGTTCAGCGACTCGAGCGGCTCTGTCGGGCCTACTGCACGTACGGCCTCGCGCATCCCACCCGGTATCGACTCCTGCTGGTCCGCGACCAGCCCGTCCGTCACAGCGCCGACGTCGACGGATTTCCGGGAGCGAAGGTTTTCGGCTTGATGCACGAAGCGGTGGCCTCCGTTGTGGCGGAGGTCGCGGAGAACAAGTACAGCCCTTCGAGTCGGGCCGCGTTTCAAGCCACGTGCGACCTACTCGCCACCCTGCACGGGACCGTTTTGTTCCGCATCGGACTGCCCAGCTTTCCGTGGCCCGACGTCGAAGGCTCCTTTAGCAGGGCTATCGATGCACTCGCCGTGCCGACGTCAAGGGCTGCTTCAGCAGAGCTATCGATGCACTCGCCCTTCGCAGACCCGGAATCTCCCGCGCCACCAAGGTTGTGACGTATCGCAAGAAACGGCTGTCTGGATGCGTGGTTTTCTTGCCGGTCCTCGGTGCTGGTCCGACTCTGGCACGAACACTTGCTCGGAGCCACACCCTGAAACTGATCAATCTGCGTGACGTACCGGATGACATCTACGCCACTGAGCACCCCCACCCGGCCACCTGGGAGACCAAGGTCGTCCCACCGGTCACGGGTTGCGCCAGACGGTGGGAAACCTGATTCTGGACAACGGAACTCGCGCCGCGGTGGCCTGCCCGGTCAGGCGCGGGGCCCGATGCGCCCACGGAAGCGTTCGGCGGCGAGCAGCAGCGTCACGTCCTGGGTGCGCGCATATTCGCGCAGCGCGGCCTCGGTGAGCTTGATGACGTGCTCGTCACCGTGTCCAACGGCGTCGGCGGTGAGCGTGGCCAGCAGTGGCGCCGGGTCGACGTCGGCCGGATCGGACTCGGTCGGCCGTCTGGGAGCGGCGAACGCGGCGATGATCGACCCCACCACCTGCCAACTCGCCGCGATGCTGGCGACCTGCAGAGATTCGGGCAGCTCGGGGGCGACCAGGCGGATCGCGGCAGGCGCGGTGACGGTGTGACAGAAGGCGATCGGGGCGTCGTCCCGGGCCAGGAGAACCCTTGCGGCGGCGGCGATCAGCGAATCGAGGGCCTCATCGGTGCGGGCGGGCGGTCGCCAGCGGTCGAGCGCGTCGGGCAACGGGCGCAGCCGGACCAGCGACATCAGCCGGCCGGTGATTCCCGGTCCGGCGGAGGGTTCCTGCGGATCGAGGCGGGGCAGCGCGGCAACCGCGTCGACGGCCGGCAGGTCCCCGGACAGGCCAGGGTGGCCGGGCAGCGGCTGGTACCGGGCCGCCCAGAATGCCAGGCCCTGCGCCAACTCGTCGACGATCGCCGCCGGCGCAACGACCTCGTCGTGTTCGGCGAGCCGTGCCGATCGGACGGCGTGGGCCGTGCGGATGACGCCGTGCGTCGCGCTGGCCGCCATCCCGGGCAGCAACCGCGGCCACCACCGCAGCAGCACCTCCCGCCACGGCCGGTCGGCAACCTCGCGTCGTAGCAGCTGTGTCCACTCCCCGAGCAGCCGGATGTCGCCGACGTACTCACGCCACCGGTCGGCGTCGATGCTGCCCCGAGCCGTCGGTGCCTCGTCCAGCACGCCGCGGTACCGATCGACCCAGCCGGGTACTTCCTCCCGCGCTCCGAGCCGGATCAGCGCCTCGGCGGCCATCGGCCCGTGATTGGCCAGGAATCCGTTGAACTCCGCGCCGGTGCCCTTCAACCGGTCCAAGGCGTCGAGCAGGGTGTCATCATCCATCAGACCAGTAGTACTCCCGACGCCTACCGTCTCCTTCACGCTCACCCCGGGCCCTTTGACCGCGCCGAGGCGGCATCTGCCTTGATAGGCGTCGCCACGACGATGTCACCAGGTGGGCGACCGAATTGCGGTCACCGACGGCCAGCCCGGTGATTCGACTGCGCCGCTGCGGGTTTCGTGGCGCGGCACTGGCGTCCAAGGGTGGTGTCGGTGTCAGGAGGTTGTCGGGGAGTCGTCGCGACCATTGCCGTCGTCCTCACGCTGACCATGACGTCGGGCGGCGCGCGGGTTGTCGCTGCGCGCACCAAGCTGGGGCACTGGACCGGTGATCTGCCGGGAGCCCTTGGTGGAGGCGTAGGACGTCTCGTAGCCGACGGTGGCACCCGGATCGACGCGCGGGTCGACAACGAGGCCCTTGTCCCCCCCGCTTCGCAGATACCAGAAGTCGGTCTGCACCCGCTCGGGTGTCACGTCCAGGACGGCGAAGCCGTGCCCGATCCCCTCGAGGAACCGCACCCAGGGGTTGGCGGCTTGGAATGCGGCGGTGGCGCCTTGGGCGGCAGCCGCTGATCCGAGCACCTCCTTGAACCCGTCGCTGGTCACTGACGGGCAGACGAACTCCACCCCGACCGAATTCCGGTTCACCGGGTAGGCCGTCGGGTCGCGCGGCAGGTCGTTTGCCCACGAGGAATGGATGTCCCCGGTCAGTACCACCGGGTCGGTGGTTGCCTGTGCCATGGCGGCGAGCAGCGTGGCTTGGTCGGCTTGGTACCCGTCCCATTGATCGGCGTTGAACACCTGCCCAGGCAGGACACCCGCGCGAGGAACGGAATAGACCCTGGCGAAGACGGTCTGGTTGCCGATCAGGTGCCACCGTTTGCGCGACTTCTGCACGCCGTTGGTCAACCAGCTCATCTGCTCCGGTTCCGGCAGGTGCCGGTTCGGGTCGGCCAGGGCCGGGTTGACGAGCCCGCCGGCGGTGGTGGGCACCTGCCGGCTGCGGTTCTGCCGGGTCTCGATGACGGAGAGGTCGGCGAGGTCGCCGAAGCTGAAGCGGCGGAAGAACTGTCGGCCCTGGTGCGGCTGCGACTGGTACTGGTCGGGGAGCCAGATCGGCATCCACTCGATGTAGGCCTGAAGGGCCTTGGCCCTTCGGTCCAGGAAGTCACCTTCCGGCCTGATGCCCGGTGGCTGCCCTGGCCCGGTGTAGGAGGTATCCGGGTCGTCCTGGGTCTCGTGGTTCTCCGCGCCGGTGGCATAGGCGTCGTTGGCGATCTCATGATCGTCGAAGATGACGATCCAGGGATGCCGTTGGTGTGCGGCCTGGGCGTCGGGGTCGGACTTGTACAACGCATGCCGGACCCGGTAGTCCTCCAGGGTGACCATCTCGGTGGCGGGCTGGTGATCCCGGGTGCCGATCAGAGCAGCAGGCCCGTAGCGGTCGCCAGACCCGGCCACGCCGGGCTCGGCGGGGTCGTTGCCGTACTCGTAGACGTAGTCGCCGAGGTGCATGATCGCGTCGAGATCGTCACGGGCGGCCAGACCGCGGTACGCCGTGAAGAACCCACCGGTGTAGTTGCTGCAGGAGACAAAGGCGAGCCGCAACGCGTGCGTCACGCCGGCTTCGTCCGGGGCGGTCTGGGTTCGCCCCACCGGAGAGATTGCCCCACAACCCTTGAACCGGTAGAAGTACCGGGTGTAGGGCTTGAGCCCCCGCACCACCACTTTGACGGTGTGATCCCGCGCGGCGGTGGTCGATGTTCGTCCACGCTGCAGGATGACAGTGAACGCCTCGTCGGCCGCTACCTCCCACCTCACGGTGCTCGGCGGGCCGAGTCCACTGCCGGGAACGGCGTCCGGGGTGGGGGTGATGCGGGTCCACAGCAGGACGGTGGTGGCGGTGGGGTCACCGCTGGCCACCCCGAACGCGAAAGCGCCGCCCTTGGCGGTGTCCGCGACGGCCGCCCGGGCCGTAGCGGGGGTCAGTCCCGCAAGTGTGAAGGCGGCGGCGGTGGCCGCGCCACCCTTGAGCAGAGTGCGGCGGGAAAGGCCCGTCTCGATGTCCATCGGCGAAGCCTGACCAGCGCACACGACGGGCGCACATCCGGCCGATGAACCTTCAACGGCGCGGTGACTAACGGCAGCCGCCACGCCGGCATGGCCTGGTGTTCGCGGCCGGGGAGCCGAGGTGACGGGTAGCAGAACTGCTACCCTTGGTCTATGGCCACCATCCCGCAGAAGGAACTCCGCAATCAGGTCAGCGAGGTACTCCGGCGGGTCGAAGCGGGAGAAACGATCACCGTGACCGTCGCCGGCCGCGAAGTTGCCGAACTGAGCCCCGCTCGCAAGCACCGCTGGGTCAGCGGTGCGGCATTGCGCCAGGTGTGGCACGGGCCCGTGCCACAGGGCCTGCTGGCTGACGTCGAACGTCTCGATGGCCCCGTCGTCGATCCCTACCTCACCGATCCCAATAACGGATGAGGGTGCTGCTCGATACCTCGGTCCTCATTGCCGAAGGTGGACCGGTCGATGTCATGGCCGCAATCAGCGTTTTTTCGATCACGGAACTGCATTTCGGGACCCTGCTCGCCAATGATGACGTCGAACGGGCGCGAAGGATCGACCGACTGGCGGTAGTGGAAGCGACGTTCGATCCGCTTCCTGTCACCGTCGAGGTCGCCCGGGCATGGGGACGACTCGCCGCAGCAGTTGCCCAACGCGGAGGCCAGCCGCGCCGTCGCCAGCTGGACCTGGCGATCGCGGCGACCGCGCTGTCCGAGAACGTGCCGTTGCTGACGTTGAATCTCGGCGATTTCCACATCATCGATGATCTGGTCGACGCGCGACTCCCGTGATCGCGCAGGCGTTTAGCGGTAGGTGAAGGGCAGCGACGACGATGGCCCGGTTGGTCGAGCCGCAGTGCTCAGGTCTTGACCTTGGGATTCGTTGGTCAGGGTGACCCGGTTGGTTTCTTGCGCCATGTCCTGACGTCAGGCGGGTGCTACCGCTCCTGGAGCATGTCGGCGTGCCGGTGGAAAAGCTTCCATTCGCCATCGACGCGTCGGAACAGTTCGGTGACCCGAAGGTTCATGATCACCGGTTCCGCCTTGTCCTTCAGGAGGACTGTGGAACGCTGAACGCCGGCCCAATAGCCGATGTCACCGTCGGAGCCTGAGTGCAGAATGTCAAACCGGTTCTCAGCCCCTGGGGCGAAACCCGCTGCGCCAGCAGTGTTACCGGCGTTGACGGAGTCGGCGCCCACCACCACCGCCCCGCTGGGCGGGTAAATGGTGGCGGGATCGTTGTTGGCGGAGAGCGCGAGTAATGGGGCAGCGTCCCCGTCGACGAAAGAGGTAGAGGCGCGCTCCCGCGCTCGGAGGAAACTGTCGAAAGTGGTCATGGACTATTCCCTTTTGTTCTGTGGTGGTTTCCCCGGGAGGGGGGGTGACGCTCTTGAGGCAGGCCGAAATGCAGACGGCACTCATGGTGAGGTTGCGGTGTACGACGAGCGGCGGACCCCCTGAGAAAACACAACGGTGGCTCACCCCCAACAATCAGGGGAGGAGCCACCGTTGCGGCACTACCTCGGACCCGTCGGTTCGCCTGCCATGCCAGCCGATAATGCCGGCGGCAGGAAGCGATACGATCTCGAGTAATGCCAGCGTCAGCCCTTGCTGGCCTTGTCCGCGATGTACTCCGCCTGCCGGATCGCCAACGCCACAATGGTCAGGGTGGGGTTGGCCGCGGCGCCGCTGGTCATCAGCGAACCGTCGGCGACGAAAAGCCCCGGCACGTCGTGGGTCTCGCCGAACTTGTCGGTGACGCCGTCCTCCGGTCGGGCACTCATCCGGGCGGTCCCCAGGTTGTGCGTTGCCGGGTAGGGCGGGGTGTGGTGGGTGCCCGTGGCACCGACCGCCTCGTACATGGCGTCGGCCCGGCTGTACCCGTGCTCCCGCATCGCCACGTCGTTCGGGTGGTCCGCGAAATGCACATCCGCCGACGGCAGGCCCCACTGGTCCTTGAATTCGGAATTCAAGGTGACCCGGTTGGTCTCCTGCGGCATATCCTCGCCGACCACCCACATGCCCGCGGTGTTTTGGTACGCGTCCATGATCTCGGTGAAATCCGGTCCCCAGGAACCTGGTTCGGCGAAGGCGGCCAGGAAAGCCGGTCCCAGGGACAGGGTTTCCATGTAGTAGCCACCGGCGAACCCGCGCGAGGTGTCGAGCCGGGCCTCGTCGGCGACGATTCCGGCCATGGTCTCACCGCGGTACATGTGCACGGGTGAATCGAACCGGGCGTACACCGATCCGGTGGTGTGCCGCATGTAGTTCCGGCCGACCTGGCCGGAGGAATTGGCCAACCCATCCGGGTGCATGGCACTGGCCGAGAGCAGCAGCAGTCGCGGGGTTTCGATCGAGTTGCCGGCGACGCAGACCGTGGACGCGGCCTGCCGGTGCAGGTTGCCGTCCTTGTCGAGGTAGATGACGGCGTTCGCCCGGCCGGTGGCGTCGTGGGTGATCTGCATGGCGTGGGATTCGGGCCGCAGATCACACAGACCGGTAGCCACCGCCCGCGGGATCTCCCGCACCGCGGTGCTCCACTTCGAGGTGTGCTTGTCACCCTGGAAGTTGAAGCCGTCCTGGATGGAGGCCGGCCGGCCGTCGTACGGAGCAGCGTTCGTGCCGTACGGGCCGGTCGCGTAGAAGTGGTAGCCGACCTTCTGTGCCCCGTTGGCCAGCACCTTGTAGTTGTTGTTGGCGGGCAACGGTGGCAGGCCGTGGCGGTGCGTGGAACCGATGGCGATCTCGGCCTTGTCGTAGTACGGCGCCAACTCTTCCAGGGTGATCGGCCAGTCGAGGAGATTCGCCCCCTGCACGCCGCCGTAATAGGTCTTGGTCTGGAACTCGTACGCCCGGAACCGCGGGGTAGCACCCGACCAGTGGGTGGTGCTGCCGCCGACCGCCTTCACGATCCACGCCGGGAGGTTCGGGAAATCCTTGGCCACCCGGTACGGGCCGGACGCCGTCCGGTGGTCCAGCCATGCCATCTGGCCGAACGCCGCCCACTCGTCGTTCTCGTAGTCCTCGGGCTTGAGGAACGGACCGGCCTCCAGGACGACACACGGAATACCCCGCGCCGTCAGCTCGTAGGCCAGGGTGCCCCCGCCGGCACCTGAACCGACAATGACCACCACCTCGTCGTTCTCGTCGATGCGCCGGCCGATCTGGGTACCCAGCTTGCTGCCTTCATCGGCGCCGTGCTGCCAATCGGTGGCGGGGCTCTGGTTGCTCATTTCTGTCCTCCGGTGGTTGCCGGTTCGTCGTGCGGGGCTACTTGGGTGAGTTCTTCCGGGCCGTCGTACTCTTCGATCCGCGGCGACGGCAGCCACTCCAGGTCGTCGAATCCGCGGTCGATGTACCCGCCGTGTTCGTACGACGATCCCTCGTACCCCAGCACCGCCCAGGTTTCCTGATCGTTGTAGAGGCTGACCACCGCGACGCTGCGGATCAGCTGGAAGAAACCCGCGTTTTCGATCTCCCGCAGCAACGTGTACCCGGTGGCGTCGTCCAGGTCGACGAACGTGGCCTTGTCGCCACGGGAGGATGCTGCCCCATCGAGCGACTCGAGGCCATGCGCGAGCGCCAACGCCTGGAATGGGGATCCGTCGACCTTGGCGATGACCGCGTCCGCGGTTCGCTCGTACGGTCCGTCCGGGAACGTGCTGTGCGGGTAGGCCACGCGGAGGAGGCGGATCAGTGTGCGCCTCGCGTCCGGGCCGATGATGACGGGTGATGCAACAGCGTTGGGCATCAGCACTCCTTTTGCGTGCAGGGGTTTCCCCCGTACGCGATCTCCCTTGCACAATTGCTCGTGCCGGGTCCTTGGGCGGCTTCGGGCAGCCTGTCACCGGGGACGGTGGTGACGCGGACCACACTACGAGGCACTCGCGCGCCCTGCCAGGGATGTTCTCGGCTGCTGAGAATCGCTGACCGTGACGCAGTCGGGCCGGGCCGCAGTCGCGGCGTAGATCCTGCCGATGCGCGAGGTGCTGGCCCGCAGGGCTGCCTCCACGGCACCCCGCCCGTGGATCAGCCGGGCGTCCGGACCCGACACGGCGACCGAACCCAGCAGCGCACCTGACGAACTGCGCACGGCCGCGGCGGCGCAGGAGGATCCGGCCTGCCATTCACCGGTCTCCCAGGCCACCCCCCGGCTGACGACAAGCGACAACTGCTGGGCGAGTTGGGTTGTCGTGACCCTCCGGGTAGGGCCTACGCCGTCGTCCAGGTAGGCCGCCCGCTTGCCCGGATCCAGGTCGGCCAGGAAGATCTTGCCCAGCGCCGTGGCATGCGGCGCCTGGTGGAAGCCGAAATCGATCGACCGCAGCCGTGGTGAGCCCGGGGAGTCAGCGGTGAACACCACGACAATCTGTGAACCGCGGTGGATGGCAAAGTAGGCAGCCAGGCCCAGCTGTTGGTGCAGCGCATCGACCTCGGCCCGCACCCCGGGCGGCACCCCGATCTGCTCGTGCAGCGAGATGGCCAGCTGGTGCAGCTTGTAGCCCAGCTCGAAGCGGTTTCCGTCCCGGATGTGCACCAGGTACTCGCTCGCCAACAGTTCCCTGGCCAACCGGTACACCGTCGGCAGGGGCAGCTCGGTGCGGTCCGCGATCTCCTTGGCGGTCGCGCCACCGCGCGAAGCCACCGCTTCCAGAATGGCTAGGGTCCGCTGCACCGAACCCGCCCGCGGGTCAGTAGCAGCCCGCGCGACGCTGCCTGGCGTCGTTCCGATGGGTCCGCTGGACACAGCCGCGAGGGTACCCAGTGCCCGGCGCCGTCCACCAGCACGAGTTGACCTACGGCCGAGCGGGTGGCGGCCCCAGGCACGAGGCGGGCCCTGCCAATGATCGGGTGCCCCCTTCGCAACGATCACCGGGTCGTGGCACCATGCCCCGGTGACGCCAGCGTCCCGGCCCCGGGAACGCCTTTGGCGCGCCACCGCCGCCAGGAGGTTCGATCATGATCTTCATCTGCGTCAAGTTTCCGGTCAAACCCGAGTACGCCGACCAATGGCCCGAACTCGCCCGGGATTTCACCGAGGGCACCCGCGCGGAGCCGGGCAACATTTTCTACGACTGGTCCCGCAGTGTCGAAGATCCGAACGAGTACGTGCTGATCGAGGCGTTTGCCGAGGACGCAGCCGAGGCCCACGTGACCAGCGCGCATTTCAAGCAGGCGCAGGCCGACCTGCCGCAGTACCTGTCGGAAACGCCGAAGGTTCGCAATGTCGTGATGCCGGGTGATCACTGGGATCGGCTGTCCGAATTCGAAGTGGGGTAGCAACAACACTGTCTTGCCGCCGCGTACACCCAGCAGATTTACGCGCGCAGTGCCGCCGCGGGCTCGTGCCTTGCCGCGATTGCCAGCAGATCGTTGCGGACCGTCGCCGTCGGGGCGTCGTCTATCAGACGGCGCAAGTCGCGAAGAGTCTTGGCGTGCCTGCGGCGCTGACGGAATGTCGTCTCCATGATGATGCCCTTTTGTGTTGGCTTTATTGGCCGCGGCTGTCGGACCCGCCGCGGGTGTGGACACACAGAATTACGGAGCTAAAAGAGATTCGGTTCTGGTGACGGACAGCAGCCGCACGGTTGCCCGCCGGGCCTTGACGCACACGCCGCCCGGTGGTCACCGCGACCGTCCCCGGCATGCATCACCATCTGGCTGATCCGGGTGGTTGGCCGCCCGCCGCGGTGGCGTCATGCCGTAGGAGGCAGGTCCTGCGGCCCGCGGGAATACCCTGGCGTCATGCCAATTCGCAACGGTAATAATCCCGGTGGACGGGGTGTCTCGGCGACGACACGACTCGCAGTGGCGGCGGTGGCCGGTGTCGCGGTGGGAATTGCCATCGCTCAGGTTGCCGGATGGCCCATCGGGATGCTGGCCGGGTGGATCGCCTTCGGCGTGGTATTCGTCGGCTGGATGTGGGCGACCCTGTGGCCAATGGACGCCGCGGAAACGGCGGCCCACGCGACCCGGGACGACCCCGGCCGAGGCGCCACCGACCTGACCGTCAACGCCGCATCGTTGGTGAGTCTGTTGGCGGTGGGCCTGTTCCTGTTCAACGAGGGCTCCGCGGATCAGACCGGGCGGGCCGTGCAGGCGCTGATCACCGTCGCCAGTGTCGCTCTGGCCTGGGCCACGGTGCACACCGTGTTCGCCGCCCGGTACGCCCAGCTTTACTACACCGAGCCGCCCGGCGGGATCGACTACAACGAGGACGACCGGCCCAGGTACAGCGATTTCGCCTACCTGGCCTTCACCATCGGGATGACCTTCCAGGTGTCGGACACCGACCTCAAGACCAAGACAATCCGCGCAACAGCGTTGCGTCATGCGCTGTTGTCCTACGTCTTCGGCACGGTGGTGCTGGCCGTGACTATCAACCTGGTGGCAGGCCTGGCCAAGTAGCGGGCCGGACATCACGGACAGGGAGTGGATGATCCTGCTGGGCAGCGCCCTCGGCGGCGAAGACCCTGCAATGATCCCGCTGCACTGACCCTGAGCCCCGGCCCGGCCGTCCTCACCAGTGAACGACGGCCGGGGCGGGACCCGGAGAGCAACTCCGTGCGTGACGGTTAGGCGCGCGGCGCCCCCGGCCGTCGACGCAGCGCCATCACCGCCACCAGCAACGCGGCGGCCGCCAGCACGATCCCGATCACCGCCAGGACGGTGGGGGTGGTGGTGCTCGTCGACGTGGCTGCTGCCACCGGGGTTGTCGTCGCGGTCACCTCGGGAGCGGCGCTGACTCCTGACGCCACGGGGTCCGCGCTGGCAGCTCCTGACGCCTCGGCAGCCGCGCTGGTGCCCTCGGAATGGTGGCCGCCGCCGGCCTCACTGCCGGCCGCTGCCGCGGTGATGGTCAGGGTTGGAACCGGGTGCTCGGGTTCCCCGCCGGACGCGGGGGTGGGTTCGTTCCAGGCGACCACGGATCCGTCGTCATAGGTCTGGGTGGTCGGGAACATCAGCGACTCGGCCTGCGGCACCGGCCCGGCGCTGATGCTGAAGTCCTGGAACTCACCGGGGCCGATCCTGGTCCCGGTCGCCGCCGTCCACGTCACGGAGGTGACGGCTTCCTTGATGGTGAGGTTGCCCTCGGTGACCGGGGCGGGCAGCGTCGTCTTGCTGGGGGTCACCGTCCAGCCGGGGACGGGTTGAACCGACAGGTAGGCAAACGGATGGTCTGCCGGCAGAGTCACCGTGATCCCGACCGTTCCGGCGGTTTCCGATTCGGTCGGCACCCGGAAGGTGAGCAGGGTGGATTCGGCGCCGGCCGCTGCCGTTCCGGGGTTGACGCTTACATGCGCGAGTGCCGCTCCAGCGCCCGCGACCAGCAGCGTGGCGGCGGTGGCGGTGACGGTTGCGGTGACGGCGGCCAGGCGGGTGACGCGGCGGTGTCGACGCGTTCTGGGTTCAGGCGCGCGGGGTTGAGGTTCTTTGGTCATGGGTTTCCTCTACAGAATTGGGTTCAAGGGGGGTGGGCCAGCCGTCTGAGCAACCGTTCCAGCGAGCTGCGACGTCTTCGGTTGCGGCATATTCTTGCGGCGGTCGCTGGGACGACCCCAACGGTCAGCGAGCGGTCAGCGAGCGGTCAGCGAGCGGCAGCGCACGTCGGAGAACGTGCGGCCGAGAGGGCAGAAAGGCGGCTCAGACCGGCAGCGGGGGCCCGCGCCTCGGCGCCGCCCGCAGGGTCAGCAGGGCAGCCCGCCGAACACCGGCAGCGGCCGCGAGGACGATCCACAGTGGCTGGTCGAGGACGGCCGGTTGCGGCCGGGGCACCAGCGAGACCCGTTGCCAGGCAGCAAGTAGCGCGAACAACGCCCGTTCACCGGAGGCCATCACCCACGCCGACCCGATCGCCGCAACGAGGTGGAACAGCAGCATCGCCCGGGCGTCCATCGGCGCCTCGGCCACGGCCTGCCCGCTCCCGTGACGCAGTGCGGTGAGTTCGAAGAGTAGGTGGTATGCCAGCTGGGCGAGCAGCAGTGCCGACAGGATCTGCGGGTACGTCCTTTCCCGCCGGGTCAGGCCGGAGACGGTCCCACCGACCGCAGCGGTCGTCACGATCAGCACGGCCGGGCTGGGTAGGTGGCCACCGGCCACGCCGTGACCGACCGCAGCCAGGCCACCTGCGACGGCGGTGAACACAGCCGTTCGCAACCTCTCACCCGAGCCCGGCCGCCGACGTCGCACGCGATTACCGTACGTGACGACCTGCGGAGCGCGGCAGGGGTGTCACCCGGACGTGTGCCCGGCCATCACACGCCCTGCCATCACACGCCCTGCCATCACACGCCCTGCCAATCCGGCTTGGCCGCAAAGGTTTCGCGGTAGTAGTCGGCCAACTGCAACCTACTCGCCGCTGCGTTGTCGAGCAGCACGGTGACGTGCGGATGGTGCTGCAGGATCGTCGCCGGCCACAGTGCGCTGACCGGACCCTCGACCAGGTGGTGCACCGCCTCCGCCTTCCCCGGACCGGTCGCGACCAGTACCACATGGCGGGCGGACATGATCGTGCCGAGTCCCTGGGTCAGGCAGTGCGTGGGCACCGCGTCCAGGTTGCCGTCGAAGAATCGGGCGTTGTCGATGCGGGTCTGCCGGGTCAAAGTTTTGATCCGGGTCCGCGACGCCAGCGAGGAGCCCGGTTCGTTGAACCCGATGTGCCCGTCGGTGCCGATCCCAAGGATCTGCAGGTCCACCCCGCCCGCCTGCGACATCGCCGATTCGTACGCGGCGCACGCCGAAGGAATGTCGGTGGCCCGCCCGTCGGGTGCCTGGACGGCGTCGGGTGCGAAATCGACCCGCGAGACGAAGTCCTTGTCGATGACGTTCCGATACGACTCGGGGTGGTCGGCGGGCAGTCCGACGTATTCGTCGAGAGTGAAGCCGGTCGCTCGCGCGAACGACACCTTGCCGTCGGCGCAGCGGGCGATCAACTCGTCGTAGATCGCCAGCGGCGAGGAACCGGTCGCCAGGCCAAGTACAGCGTTCGGCTTGCGCTGCGAAAGGTGTGCGATGGCGTCGGCGCCGAGACCACCGATGTCCGACGTGGTGGGGAGAATGACGATTTCCATGAATCCATCTTCTTTCTGATGACGACGTTGTGAGCTCCCGGCGCCGCCGGACGTATGCATCCGGCGGCGCCGAAGTGGGTCATAGTGCTGGGTGGGTCAATTGGCGACGGTGAACAGCTCCTGCCCGGAGGTGAGTTCCCCGCCGCCGGTGACCGCGTCGTCCAGCGTGACGTCCTCCGCCTTCTTGTCCATCACCACGACCGGGATGATCGGATTGCGGCCGGACGCGACGATTGCCGGCACGTCGTAGGTGATGACCGGCTGACCGACCTCGACCTGGTCACCCTCCTTCACCAGCGCGATGAAGCCCTCGCCGCCGAGCTGCACGGTGTCCAGGCCGAGGTGGACGAGCACGCCGACATTGTCGGCGCTGACCACGATGAACGCGTGCGGGAACATCTTCAGGATCTTGCCGCTGATCGGCGCGACCGCATCGATCACCTCGTGCGGCGGATCGATGGCGGCGCCGTGGCCGACGATGCCCTGGGCGAAGGTCGCGTCCGGCACCTGCTCCAACGGGACGGCCCGGCCGCGAACCGGGGCCAGCACCGTGGTGGTTCGGCCGGTGGCGGCGGGAGCCGCGGTGACCGGACGCACCCTTTCCCCGGCGGGGTTCGCAGCGGGGGCCGGGGGGGTCGGGGTGCGGGTTGCGGTGGGGGCGTCAGCCGGCGCTGCCGGTGCAGGTCCCTCGAGGGCGTCATTGATGTCGCTCTTCAAGGACTCGGCCTGCGTGCCGAAGACTGCTTGCACGTTGTTGCCGATTTCGATGACACCGGCGGCACCCAACGCCTTCAGCCGAGCCTTGTCGACCTTGGACTTGTCGCCGACCTCCATTCGCAGCCGGGTGATGCAGGCGTCGACGTTGACCAGATTGTCCCGACCCCCGAAGGCGGCGATCAGCTGCTCGGCCTTGCTGCCGGTTGCCTGTTTGACGGCTACGGCCGTGGTCGCTCCGGCGGTTCCGCCTGTAGCTGCGTCCGCAGACCCGCTGCCGCTGGCGGACACCGACGTCGCCGAGGACGCTTCACCAAGGTTTGCTGCCTGGTCCGCCTCGAACTCATCCTCCGGCTCGCGGCCGGGGGTCCGCATGTTCCAGCGCTTGATCACGAACCGGAACAGGAAGTAGTAGACGAGGAAGAAAACAATGCCCATCACGATCAGCAGCGGAATGTTCTTGGCCGCCGGGGCGGTGCCGTAGAGCAGCAGGTCGATCAGGCCCGCGGAGAACGAGAATCCGAGGTGTATGTCCAGCAGGTACGCAATCGCCAGGGACAGGCCGGTCAACACCGCATGCACCACGTACAGCGGGAATGCCACGAACATGAACGAGAACTCGAGCGGCTCGGTGACTCCGGTCAGGAACGCGGTCAGCCCGGCCGCCGAGAGGATGCCGACGGCGAGTTTTTTCTGCCTTGGTTTGGCGAGCTGGATCATCGCCAGCGCGGCCGCGGGCAGGCCGAACATCAGGATTGGGTAGAACCCGGAGGTCAGTAGACCCGCGGTCGGGTCGCCGGCAGCGAACCGGGTGAGTTCGCCGGTGACCACGCTGCCGCCGGGTACCTGGTAGTCGCCGTAGAGGAACCAGATGTAGGTGTTGACGATGTGGTGCAGGCCAACAGGAATCAGCATGCGGTTGACGAAACCGTAGGTGAACGCGCCGAAAGCGCCCGAGCCGCCGATGAATTGGCCGACGGAGGTCAGGCCGGCGTTGAAGATCGGATAGAAGTAGCTCAGGGCGAAGCCGATGATCAAGCTCGCCACCGAGACCACGATCGGAACGAACCGCCGGCCACCGAAAAAGCCGAGATACGGCGGCAGAGTGATGGTGTGGTATCTGTCGAAGAGTAGGGCGGTGACCAGGCCGACTAGAATTCCAGCGAAGACGCTGTAATTGATCTGGGCCTGCTTGCCGGTCTGGTCGAGGACGCCGTCCAGGACGATCGGTGACATCGTCTTGAAGACCGCCTCCATCACCAGGTATCCGGCGGCGGCGGCCAACGCCGTCGAACCGTCGGCTTTCTTGGCGAATCCAATGGCCACGCCGATGGCGAACAGCAGCGGCAGGTGGCTGAAGATCGCGTCGCCGGCCGCGCTCATCGCGTCGAAGAACGGCCCGATGACCGGTGTCTTGATGCCGCCGAGGAGGTCCGGCTGTCCCAGCCGGAGCAGAATGCCGGCGGCGGGCAGCAGCGCGATCGGCAACATCAGGCTCTTGCCCAGCCGCTGCAGTTGCGCGAAGCCGGGGATGCGTAACCCCGGCTTCTTTGGTTCCGCCAGTGTGGCCTTGCTCATCTGCGAGTACCTCCGCGGTCGATGGCCCCGGGTGCGCGATCGCAGCGCGGGGATTTCTGGGGTTGAGATTTCTGGGGTTGAGATTTCTGGAGTTGAGATCCGTCCTCCGTGACGGCGGTGGGATGTGTCGTAGTGGGTGAATGCGCTGGAGATTGGTATAGACCAACGTGAGAAGATTGGCATAGACCAATCGAGAGGTCAAGTACTCCATGTCTGTGGCGTGAATCACAGGTGCGCCGGCACCGTCGGGAGGAGGTGGCGGGGTGACCAATACGTGAATGGTCTACGCCAATCAGGCTATGGTGTAGACCACTTGAGCCGGCGCGCGAAGGGCCACCGATGAGAGTCCCCAAGTACTACCTGGTCAAGAACGAGATCCTCGCGCTGATGGAGCATCTGGCTCCGGGTTCGGCAGTTCCGACCGAACGCGAACTGGCGGAGCGCTTCGCAACGTCGCGGACGACCGTCCGGCAGGCCATCGCCGAGCTGGTGATCGACGGCCGCGTGGAACGCGTCCAGGGCAGCGGAACGTTCGTGGCGCAGCCCAAACTGATGCACGTCCGTCAGCTCACGTCGTTCTCCCAGGACCTGGAGGCACTGGGCCGTCGTCCCGGAAGTGTCGTGCTGGGCATCACCGAGGAACCCGCGGACGACGAGGTCAGTGCTCACCTGGAGGTCGCACCGGGCACACCGATCCATCGGGTGGAACGCGTGCGGACTGCCGGCGAGGAGCCCATTGCGCACGAGATCGCCCACCTGGCCGTGGATCTGCCGGGCCTGGCCCGGCACCTGGAGCTCCGGGGTTCGCTGTACCGCACCCTCGACGAGGACTACGGCATCTTGCTGGCGTCGGTGGAGGACGTCATCGAAACGGCGTTGGCCGACCCGATCGAGGCATCGCTGCTCGGGGTGGACACCGGTCTGCCGATCCTGCTGGTCCACCGCACGGGTCGGGACGCCCAGGGGCGGGCCGTCGAATGGACCCGGTCGGTGTTTCGGGGCGACCGGTTCCGGTTCATCGCCCGCCACACGATGAGCGACCCGGTCACCGCGGAGCGGGGCCCGGTCTACCAGCGGGGGTGAATGTCCGCGCGTAGCCGACGGTCATAGACCTCGCGGACGGCATCGGCGAACGCCGGTGAGACCGGGCCGGCCGAGCCGGCCGCGGCGTTGCCCCTGGCCTGGTCCGGGTTGCGGGCACCGGGGATGACGGTGGTGACCCCGAGCTGGTCGATGATCCAGCGCAATGCCGCCTGCGGCAACGGACGGTCCTCACCCAGCGCGGAGGTGAGGTCTGCGACGGCGGCCAGTCCGGTCTCGAAGTCCACCCCGGAGAACGTCTCGCCGACGTCGAACGCGGCACCGCTGCGGTTGTAGTTGCGGTGATCGTCGGCGGCGAAGGCAGTGGTCGATGAATACCGGCCGGAGAGCAGCCCGCTGGCCAGCGGAACTCTGGCGATGACGCCGACGCCAGCGTTTTGCGCCGCCGGCAGCACCTCGTCCAAGGGCTTGAGCCGGAACGCGTTGAGGATGATCTGGACGCTGACCACGCCCGGCCGGGCGATGGCGGTCAGTGCCTCGGCGCAGGTCTCCACCGAGACGCCGTAACCAGCCAGGGCCCCCTCGGCCTGCAACGCGTCCATCACGTCGAAAACGGTGTCGTCGCTGAAGGTTGCCGTCGGCGGGCAGTGCAGCTGTACGAGATCAAGGGTGTCCACACCCAAGTTGCGCCGGGACCGGTCCACCCAGGCCCGCAGGTTCTGCTCGGTGAATGTCTCGGGCGCGAACGGATCCGCCCGCCGTCCGATCTTTGTGGCGACCATGATCGAATCCGCGTTCTTACCGGCGCTCCGCAGGAACTGGCCGATGAGTTGCTCGCTCCGCCCGTCGCCGTAGACGTCGGCGGTATCGAAGAACGTGACCCCCGAGTCGGCCGCGGCCTGCAACACGCCGAGCGCGTCGTCCTCGGTCACCTCGCCCCAGTCCGCCCCCAGTTGCCAGCTGCCCAGGCCGACGACGGACGCGGCCGCATGGTCGGCGCCGGTCCGGGCGAGCCGGGGGAATGGCCGTTGCTCCAGGGAGCCGGTGGTGGTGCTGGCGTCGTGCGTGCTGGCGTCGTGTGTATTGGCGTCGTGTGTGCTGGACGCCTGGGTGGTGGGCCCGCCGGTGGCAGAACTGTCGACGGGGGCGGTCATGGAGCTATCTGCTGAAGTCACCGTGGCACGGTACCCTTAGCTGCCTGGCTGAATCGCTGCTCGGCAGCCCCAGGATGCGCCCCCTCACCCGCTGATCAACACGTGCAGCGTGCGCGGTCCGTGCACCCCCTCGACCCGTTCGAGCTCGATATCGCTGGTCGCGGACGGGCCCGCGATCATGGTCAGCGGCGCGGTCGGGGTCAGCAGGGCGATCGCCTCGGCCACCGTCTCCACGACCTGCCCGGCCTCCAGGATCAGCACATGCCGATCGGGGACCAGGGTGATCGCCCGGCGTCCCTGCCCGGCCCCGCCGTCCAGGATGATCGTTCCGGTCAGCGCGACCGCCACCTTGGCGGTGGTGACCACGACGTCGACCGCGTCCAGTTCCTGCGGAGTGAGCGGGTGCTCTGGCGTATCGGTGGTCACCCGGCGTCCCTGCCACCCGCAGGTGCCCGCGATCGACTGGTCCAGGCCGGTGGCGACCACCACCTCCTGCAGCCCATCGAGGGCCCGGTCGACTGCCGCGCCCAGGTCCGCCGGGTTTACCCGGTGGACGATCGCCCGATAGTCGACGAGCCGGTCGATCAGCAATTCGATGACGTGCTCGCTGCCGGGCCGATGCTCGCCGCTGCGGAGATACTCGCGAGGCACTGGGCCCACCGGCTTGTCGTCGGCCAGGGCGGCACGGATCCTGCCCAGGATCTGCTCGCGGCTACTCATCGGAGCTTCCCGGACGGGGGACGGCAGTGCTGTTCGTCGCCGGCCCGGGAGGTGGATCGCCGTGTTCCCTGCGCCACCAGTCCCGGAACGTCTGCGCGGGTGGGGCCGGCAGGTCCCTGGTTCCGGTCCACGCGGACAGCGGCGGCGGGAGTCGGCGGATCCGATGCTTGCGGCCGCCCAGTACCCGTCCGACGGCCATCCCCTTCTCGGCGACGGCGAACCGCTCGGGGTCCGACATCACCCAGGACGCCGCCTTCATCGCCGCGTCCCAGCCGCCGGGAATCTTCCGGTCCCGGTCACTGTCCACCGCCTGGCCGCGTAGCTCCACCAGAATGCTCGGAATGTCGATCTTTACCGGGCACACCTCGTAGCACGCGCCGCACAGTGACGATGCATAGGGCAACGAGTTGTTCGGATCGTCGTGCCCTTGCATGCCGGTCAACATCGGGCTCAGGATCGCACCGATCGGCCCGGGATACACCGAACCGTAGGCGTGGCCGCCGGTTCGGGTGTAAACGGGGCAGACGTTCAGGCACGCCGAACACCGGATGCAATGCAGCGCAGAGCGTCCCACCTCGTCCGCCAGCACGTTGGTGCGTCCGTTGTCCAACAGGATCAGGTGGAATTCCTGCGGACCGTCGCCGGGGGTCACCCCGGTCCACAGCGAGGTGTACGGGTTCATCCGCTCACCTGTGGAGGACCGCGGCAGCAGTTGCAGGAACACCTCCAGATCGGTGAAGGTCGGCAGGAGCTTCTCGATACCCATGACGGTGATGAGGGTTTCGGGCAGGGTCAAGCACATCCGGCCATTGCCTTCGGATTCAACGACGCACAGTGTCCCGGTGTCGGCGATGCCGAAATTGGCTCCGGAGACCGCCACTTTTGCGGTGAGGAATTTGCGGCGCAGGTGCGCCCGGGCGGCCATCGCGAGACGGCGCGGATCGTCGGTGAGATCCGCCGGGGCGTCAGACATTTCGGCCAGGAAGATATCCCGGATCTCGGTGCGGTTGCGGTGGATCGCCGGCACCAGGATATGGGACGGCTTGTCGTCAGCCAGTTGCACGATCAGTTCCGCGAGATCGGTTTCCACGGCGGCGATACCGTGCTCTTCGAGGTACTCGTTGAGGCCGATCTCCTGGGTGGCCATGGATTTGACCTTGACCACCTCGGTGGCTCCGGTGGCCTTCACGATGTCGGTAACGATGCGGTTGGCCTCTTCAGCGTCTACCGCCCAGTGCACGATCCCGCCGCGCTCGGTGACCTTCGCCTCGAACTGCTCAAGAAGTTCCGGCAGCCGGGCCATCACGTCGGTCTTGATCGCGGAACCGGCGTCCCGCAAGGCTTCCCAGTCGGGCATCTCCCCGACCACGTGCGCTCGCTTGTTCCGGATCGTGGACGTAGCGTGCGCGAGGTTCCGGCGCAGCTGCTGGTTCGCCAATTCGTGGCGGGCCGCCTTCGGGAATGACTCCGTCCCGCGGATCGGGGATTCCACCGGCGCGGGCTTGCGTCCGGGAACACCAAGAAACACATTCATGCCGCCCCTCCACTCGTTCCTCGCGGATCGGCGGCCTGCCGCCGATGATTCGCTCGCTGGCGCTCGCTCATGCCGGATTCTCCTTGGTGGACGCCAGAATGGTGGCCAGGTGGACGGTTCGGGTGCGGTCCTGACCGCGGGACAGCCCGCCGCCGATATGCATCAGGCAGGACGAGTCACCGGCGGAACAAACCTGAGCGCCGGTGGACAACACGTTCTCGATCTTGTCCTCCAGCATGGCCGAGGAGGTGTCCGAGTTCTTGATGGCAAAAGTGCCACCGAAACCGCAGCAGGTGTCAGCATCCGGCAGATCGACCAGGTCGATACCCTGCACCGCGCGCAGCAACCGCAACGGCTTGTCACCGACGTGCAACATCCGCAGCGAGTGGCAGGTGGGGTGGTAGGTCACCCGGTACGGATAGTAGGCGCCGACGTCGGTCAACCCGAGGACGTCCACCAGCAACTCGGACAGCTCGTACGTCCGCGTCGACAGCGCGGTGGCCCGGTCGGCCAGTGCGGTGTCCCCGGCCCGCCGCGCGACCATCGCCTGCTGGTGCCGGATCGATCCGACGCACGACCCGGACGGGGACACCGCAACGTCGAACGCCATGTCATCGAAGGCGTCGACATGGTTGCGGACGACCGACACCGCCTCGGGGAGATACCCGGTGTTGACGTGCATCTGACCGCAGCAGACCTGAGCCGGCGGGAACACCACCTCATGGCCGAGCCTTTCGAGCAGGGTCACGGTGGCCTTGGGGACGTCGGGGAACAGGGAATCACCCAGGCAGGTGGCGAAGAGAGCGATGCGCATGGAACCTCCGGTGGGGCTGTTATCGGGACGGACCACGCAAAACTGGTGGCGGGATGGGCGGTATCGACAGCTTTTGCGGTTGCTGTCAACCAAGGCGGCGGGTTCGGCCTTGGCAGCATCCTCCCGCTGATGACCGGACCCCGCTGACCCGGGGCGGGTAGGTCACCGCCTGAGGTCGGCGATCAGCTCCCCGTCCTCTACCCGGTCCCACACGTCGGAGAACTCCTCCAGTGCCCCGTGCGCCATCGCCTGCTCGAAGGCGTGCAGCCGGCCGAAGGTGAATCCGGTGAGGCCGTCCGTTGCGCTGTCGCTGGCCAGGTCGGTCAGCAACGCGGCTGCTGATCGGGCGTTCTGGTATTCCTCCAGCGCCTCCTGGATCTCCTCCAACGCGGAGGCGACGACGGCGGCATCCGGCCCCAACGCAGCGATCGCAGCCTCCGCCGCGTATCGCAGGGTGGTCGCCGACGCGCGCACCTCGTGCACGGCGGGCGCGTGGTCGGGGTCGGTCAGCGCCTCGTCGGCCTGCTGTCGGAGCGCTTCCCAGCGCTCGTTGATCATTTCCGGTAGTTCGACGGTTGCTTGCCGGTGACCGCGGCGGGACAGCGGCGGGCGGGACACCAGATCGTCGAGATCGCGCAGCAGCTGGAGGTACCGGTCGCCGTCGAGGAGATTCTCGAGCTCGCCGTTGGCCGCTTCCAGCCGAGCAGTGAAGGCCTCGCGCAACCGCTGCTGGGCGCCCGGGGTGTACTCCGCAGGTTCGTCGACCAGCTGAGCCATCAGTCGTTCCCGGATCCCGAGCAGATCGACCACCTGCGTCACCACCTCACCTGCAGCTTCCAGCTCACTGCTCAGCGCGGCGGCGGCGTCCCCGTCGAACAGTTGCCGGTATACCGTCAGCGCCGCGCTCAGCCGTCGAAGTATCGCGCGCGCGTCGTCCACCACACTGTCCGTCGGCACCGTCGCATCCCGAAGGCTTCGGTCGGTGGAAATCAACAGGTCACGCTGCCGGCCGACGGCGCTGATCATCGCTGCTCCCGCGGACTTGGAGCGACGGGGGGTAATCGGTGGAAGTCCGATGGCCCGGGCCAGCTTTGACGCAGACGACGCGCGGGACGCCCCGGCGGCG
This sequence comes from Nakamurella sp., assembly GCA_965247715.1. Lineage (GTDB taxonomy): Bacteria > Actinomycetota > Actinomycetes > Mycobacteriales > Nakamurellaceae > Nakamurella. Next base: position 171,358 of record CBDFHS010000015.1, read on the forward strand.
ATCAACACCTGGACGGTGGCGGCCAACTGCTCTCGTGTGCCGTCGACGATCTCCGCCTCCAGTTCCCGCCACTGCGACGGGGTGGGCTGGGGCGGGTCGCCCGACGACGGGTCTGCAGACGCATCGTCGGGCGATGCAGGCACCAGCAGGGGGGTGGCCGTGACGCGGTCGTCAGCTACCTCGATCAGGGTGGTACCCGAGTCGTCCAGCAGGTGCCGGACGGTGCGGTCGTTGACCAGACGAGCCACCGGGACCAGGTCCCGGCCCCGGGCCGCCCCGCGAACCAACCCCGCCAACTCGGCCGGAACTTCGCCCTCGTCCCCGGCTGTCAACGGCAACCGCACCTCGGTCCGTGCCCCGTCCGCCGCGGGCAGCTTGAGATGCCAACCGGCGTCGTCGCCACCGGTTCGGCGGCGCAGAGTCAGCTTGGCGCCCAACAGGTCCAGACCTGCGGTGTCGTAGTAGGTGGCGTCCAAGTGATGCGTTCGGGGTTCGGCGACGGCCACAACGCCGACCGCGGTCAATCGGCGCCGTTCGGCCAGAGACGGCAGGGCAAGCGTGGGGTCGATCTCGAGTTTGGTCTCGATCTCGGCCTGCCGGGTCGCGGGTGCAGGGTCGTCACCGGGCCCCGCCGAGTTTTTCTTGGAACGGGCCATGCCTGTTGGTACCCCCTCGGTGCCGATCCACCAACCTAGCTTCCCGCCTGCCCGCCGTCCCAGTGTTGGGGGGTGTTGGAAGGATCGGGGGAGAGAACTTGACGGACGGGTGGGCGAGAGGACACAGATGGACCAGCAGGTGCGACGGAGCGTTGGAGTTGCGGTGGCCGGATTCGGCTGGATGGGCCGGGTGCACACCCAGGCGTACGCCAGGGTGCTCCACCACTTTCCGCAGTTGACGGTGGCCCCAACCCTGGTGGCCGTTGCCGACGAGGTGCCCGGCCGTTCCGAGGAGGCCGCCGGACAGTTCGGTTTCGCGGCCGCGACCCGTCGCTGGCAGGACCTGGCCGCCGACCCCGCTGTGCACGCGGTGAGCATCACCGCACCGAACTTCCTGCATCGGGAGATCGGCGTCGCAATGGCGGAGGCCGGCAAGCACATCTGGATCGAAAAGCCCGTCGGGCTGACCACTGCGGATGCTCAGGCCGTCGCCAACGCCGTCCGGGCGGCCGGAGTGCAGGGCACGGTCGGGTTCAATTATCGCAACTCCCCTGCCGTCGAGGCGGCCCGCGAGTTGATCGCCTCCGGTGAGCTGGGGTCTGTGACGCACGCTCGTTTCCGGCTGTTCAGCGACTATGCGGCGCACCCGGACGGCGCGCTGAGCTGGCGGTTCGAACGGGCACTCGGCGGCAGCGGGGTGCTCGGCGACCTGGCGTCGCACGGGGTCGACCTGGCCAGCTATCTGTTGGGAGACATCAGGTACCTCGTCAGTGACACCGCCACCTTCATCACCGAGCGGTCCCGTCCGACCGCGGCGACCAGCGGCCATCAGCGGGCCACCGGCGGCGAGCTGGGACAGGTGGAGAACGAGGACTACGTCGGGTGTCTACTCCGGTTCGCCTCGGGGGCACGCGGGACGCTGGAGGCCAGCCGGGTCACGGTGGGGGAGCAGAACAATTACGGCTTCGAGATCCACGGCACCAGGGGAATGGTGTCCTGGGATTTCCGGCGGATGGGCGAGCTGGTGCTCGGGCACGGGGATGCCTACCAGGATCAGGCGCTGACGACGGTGTTCGTCGGCCCGGGGCACGGCGAGTATGCCGCCTTCCAGCCCGGGTCCGCGTCCGCCATGGGATACGACGATTTGAAGGTGATCGAGGCCTACCGGTTCCTGCGGTCGATCGCCGACGGGACGCCGTACGGGAGCACCCTGAACGACGCCGTTCGGAGCGCCCAGACGTTGGACGCGATGGTCGAGTCGACGGAGTCCGGATTGTGGGTGACGCTTCCCTGACAGGCCAGCCGACTGTGACCTATTTCAGTTGAGCGGAAGGGACTCAACTTTGGTGCGTTACCCCTGTAGGTTGGTTCGGGCGAGCATGATCCGATCAGCCGATCAGCCGATCACCGATCAGCAGCACTCATCCGCAGAGCACCTGATCAGCACAGCAGGCGTTGATCAGCACAGCAGCTTCATCAGCAGAGCACCTGATCAGCACAGCAGGCGTTGATCAGCACAGCAGCTTCATCAGCAAATCAGCATTCATCAGCACAGAAGAAGGGCCCATTGCCGTGAACCTGGACAACTTCACCACCAAGAGCCGCGAGGTCCTGGCGGCGGCGATCTCCACCGCTACCACCCAAGGGCATTCCTCGGTCGAACCGGCGCACCTGTTGGCGGCGCTGCTGTCCACCCAGGGCTCCACCGCTGCTGGCCTGCTGCGCGCGGTCGGCGCCGACCCGGCGGTGATCAAGATCCGCACCGACGCGCTTCTGGCAACGTTGCCGCGGGTCAGCGGAAGCACCGTTGCGCAGCCCGCGCTGTCCCGCGCGGTGGTGAACGTTCTGACCGCGGCCGAACAGATCATGCGGTCTGCGGGGGATGAGTACCTCTCGACCGAGCATCTGCTGGCCGCGCTGGCCCGCAAGGGCACCGACGTCGGTGACCTGCTGGTGGGGCTCGGGGCGACGTCCGAGGCGTTGATCGAGGCTTTCCCGGTGGTCCGCGGCGGCGATCGCAAGGTCACCTCGCAGGACCCGGAGGGCAGTTACAAGGCGCTCGAAAAATACGGCGTCGACCTGACCGAACGGGCCCGGGAGGGCAAGATCGACCCGGTGATCGGCCGGGATTCCGAGATCCGCCGGGTGGTCCAGGTGCTGTCCCGGCGGACCAAGAACAACCCGGTGCTGATCGGTGAACCCGGCGTGGGCAAGACCGCCGTCGTCGAGGGTCTGGCGCAGCGGATGGTTGCCGGTGACGTGCCGGAGTCGTTGCGGGGCAAGAGGTTGATCTCGCTCGACATGGGTTCGATGATCGCTGGGGCGAAGTACCGGGGTGAGTTCGAGGAACGGTTGAAGGCCGTTCTGGAGGAGATCAAGGGTTCCGACGGCCAGGTCGTCACGTTCATCGACGAGTTGCACACCGTCGTCGGGGCTGGCGCGACCGGCGAGGGTGCGATGGACGCGTCCAACATGCTCAAGCCGATGCTCGCCCGTGGTGAGTTGCGGATGGTCGGTGCGACGACGCTGGACGAGTACCGCGATCACATCGAGAAGGACGCCGCGCTGGAGCGGCGTTTCCAGCAGGTGCTGGTCGGTGAGCCGAGCGTCGAGGACACGGTCGGTATCCTGCGGGGGATCAAGGAACGGTACGAGGCGCACCACGGGGTGCGGATCGCTGACTCGGCGCTGGTCGCTGCCGCGACCCTGTCCGACCGGTACATCACCAGCCGGTTCCTGCCGGACAAGGCGATCGACCTGATCGACGAGGCCGCGTCCCGGCTGCGGATGGAGATCGATTCCCGGCCGGTCGAGATCGACGAGCTGCTACGCTCCGTCGATCGGTTGACGATGGAAGAGCTTGCGTTGCAGAAGGAGTCGGACCCGGCGTCGGTGGAACGGTTGGGCCGGTTGCGTCGCGACCTGGCCGACCGCAGCGAACAGTTGTCCGCCTTGACCGCTCGGTGGGAGCAGGAGAAATCCGGGCTCAACCGGGTCGGCGAGGTCAAGAAGCAGCTGGACGAGCTGCGGATGCAGGCCGAGCGCGCCCAGCGCGAGGGCGATCTGGCCAAGGCGTCAGAGCTGTTGTACGCCCGGATCCCGGTGCTGGAACGTGAATTGAGCGAAGCGATCTCGGCACAGGACGCAGCCGACGCCGACGAGAAGCCCATGGTCAGCGAGGAAGTCGGGCCGGACGATATTGCAACCGTGATCGCGGCCTGGACCGGGATCCCCGCCGGACGGATGCTCGAGGGTGAGACCGAGAAGCTGCTCCGGATGGAGGAGGGTCTGGGCGCGCGGGTGGTCGGTCAGGCCGAGGCGGTGCGGGTGGTCAGTGACGCGGTCCGCCGTTCCAGGGCCGGTATCTCGGATCCTGACCGGCCCACCGGTTCGTTCCTGTTCATCGGGCCGACCGGGGTGGGAAAGACGGAGCTGGCGAAGGCACTGGCGGACTTCCTTTTCGACGACGCCAAGGCGATGGTGCGCATCGACATGAGCGAGTACTCCGAGAAGCATTCGGTGGCGAGGCTTGTCGGTGCTCCCCCGGGGTACGTCGGGTATGACGAGGGTGGTCAGTTGACCGAAGCGGTTCGGCGGCGGCCGTACTCGGTGATCCTGCTGGACGAGGTCGAGAAGGCGCACCCGGACGTGTTCGACATCCTGCTGCAGGTGCTCGACGACGGCCGGCTCACCGACGGTCAGGGACGCACGGTCGATTTCCGAAACACGCTGCTGATCCTGACGTCCAACCTGGGCAGTCAGGCGCTGATGGATCAGAGCCTGACGGAGGAGCAACGAAAGAACATGGTGATGTCGGTGGTTCGGGTGGCGTTCAAGCCGGAGTTCCTGAACCGGCTCGACGACATCGTTTTCTTCCACGCGCTGGACACCCAGCAACTTGCGTCCATCGTCGATATTCAGGTGAGCGTGTTGGCGCGCAGGCTCGCCGGCCGCCGGCTGATCCTCGAAGTCAGCGACGCCGCCCGGGAATGGCTGGCCATCGGCGGTTTCGACCCGCAGTACGGCGCGAGGCCGCTGCGCCGGCTGATCCAGTCCAGCATCGGCGATCAACTGGCCAAGGAGCTGCTGGCCGGCCGGATCCGGGACGGCCAAGGGGTTCTGGTCGACGTCAACGACGACGACCCGGCCGCGTTGGTCGTGCGTCCGGCTGAGGCGGGGCAGGATGTGGTGGTCGCCTGACCTTTACTCAGACCCCCCAGCGCCGGACCATGGGGGCCTGCTTGCGCGCATTGCGTTGCCAGCGGGGCTTGCGGTGCAGCTTGATAAAGGCCCAGATCACCCCGATCAGCGTCAGGAAACTCAGGAGCGGGCCAACACTGGGAACCTGAGCCGCAATAGCGCTGGCCAACCATGCCAAGACGAGCCAACCAACCCAGGCCAATCCACTCCCTGGCCCGACCCACGCGAGACTCGAGGAATGCTCGGCCTGTTGGAGTTGAGCCTCCAACCGGTCACGAAGGGTCTGGTCCGGGAACGACAACGACAACGCCCGTTGCAGGTCGACGCGGGCCCGGTCGATCTGGACAGCACTGGTGAAAAGTAGTGAACCATCGCGCAGTTCTGAGCTGTACGCATCGACGTGCGTCGACAGAGCATAAGCAAGAAAGCCATTGACGTCCGCGTTGTCCGGGTACGCCGTGTACAGCGGCTCCAGAATTTGCAGCGCCAGATCCGGCCGGGATTGTGAAAACCACACTTCGGCGGCGGCCAACTGGTACCGGGGCCCTGACGGATCAACGGTGGCGGCTGCCACGTAGGCGTCCGCCGCCTCGGCCCAGTTCCCTTGGGCCTTGTGAATCTCCGCCAGGTCCTCCAGGTGGGCGGGGAGCCGACGCAACTTCAGTGCCCGGTGGATCTCGACATAGGCATCGTCCCAACGGCCGTTGGCCTTGCTGACCCTTGCCAACAACGCCCAGGCGACGTCGTCCCTCGGATTGACATCGGTCGCCCGTGTCCCGGCGTATTTGGCGTTGCGCAGATCACCTCGGTCAAGTGCCTCACGAGCCTCGGACGACCAGTCATGTCCCAGGTGCACCGTGGCCGGAGGTGCGTTCGGATGACGACGGGGCTGCGACGGCGTCGCAGGGGCGGATCCGCGAGCCGCGGGAGATGCGGTCATGGAAGCGAGCGTCATATCGTAGGCCTGCCTATTGGCAGGATTCAGCAGTGCTGCCTCGGCGGCGGCGATCCATACCAGGCGGTCCTCCGCCTCGCGTTGTTTGTCCACACTGGGCGAGTTCTGCCTGCCAACCCAGCGCCGGCGTTGAGACTTGACTGCGTGGCCGATTGCCGCATGATCGGCCGTCCGATCGATGTCAAGCAACGCGTAGTAGTCGAGGCCGGGTTCTGGCGTGCTCATCAGCTCACATCCCAACTCTGCAGCATCAAGGTGGCATTGTCGATCTGTGTTCGATTCAGGTTCGAGTCACGACTGATGGGTAAATCTCCGATTTTGACGCCCGTTAACTGATCGAAAACCTCGGCGAAGATGACTGCGTCGGCGTCGAACGAAATGACGACCCGTAAGGGCGTGCGCTCGGCGCTTGGTGGGAGCTGCATTTCGGCCCGGCCGACAACGGTGACGAAATCGATGTCCTCGTCGTCACCTTCGGTAATCTCGACAACGATGCTTGTTTGACCGCGGGTCTGGGTCACAAAATTTTCCGCCCCTCGGCCAGGGATCTTGCTATTGGCAGGTAGCAACACATGATTGATGCGCCGCGAGGTGGTCGGGTCGAGAGCGATCACCCCCAAACCCAAGGCCGTGACATCGTGAATGGCAACGAGTCGGCCGATTTCATGTGGCGCGGCGGGGGTCTCGTTCCCTCCGATGCGATGTTGCCCGTGATCGGAGAGCAACTGGGCCTGGACAGCGGCGCCGAGCGCCACCGCCTCGTCCGGGTTGATCCCCGAATTGGGTTTGCGTCCGGTCAATGCCGTGAGCATATTGCGGACCATCGGCATCCGGGTAGAGCCGCCCACCAGAAGGAGGTGATCGATCTCGGTGACGGTCAACCTTGAGTCCTCGACAGCCAACTCGACGATCGTCCGGGTACGGGACAGCAGGGGAGACGTCAGTTCTTCGAACCCTTGGCTGGTGACCGGGACGACAATGGGCTTGCGGGCGACACGCAGCACGATGCGTGCGTCGGGCACGGTCGTCAGCGTCCGCTTGGCCAGCTCGACCTTCTCCCGGAGTTCTGCCACCGACTGGTCGTCGTCGAGGAGCTCCACACCCGTGCGTTCCAACACCTGCTCAGCGACGTACCGGCTCAATTCGTTATCCCAGTTGAAGCCGCCAAGGTTTCGATCACCCCGGGAGGCCAGCACGTCAAAGTCCGTTCCCCGGATGCGCATGACCGTGACGTCGAAGGTTCCACCCCCGAGGTCGTACACCAGAACGGTGCCCTGAATTCCCGATTCCATCCCGTATGCGACGGCGGCCGCGGTCGGTTCGTTGATAATGCCGAGCACGGTGAACCCGGCGATCTCGCCGGCGTCGATGGTGGCGCGGCGCCGGGCATCGTCGAAGTAGGCCGGGACGGTGATCACCGCGTGGGTCACCGGTTCGCCGAGCGCTATTTCAGCGTCTTCTTTGAGCCGCCGTAGGATGATTGCTGAAATCCACTCCGCGTCATATTGATCCCCGGCGGAGGTGACAAACGCCCAGGACCGGTCGCCCATCTTACGTTTGACAAATTGGACGACGTCGTCAGGTGCGTCGGTGATGGCTTGTTTGGCCATCGATCCCACCGCGACTGTGTCGTCCTGAAACATCACGACTGAAGGGGTGATTCGCTCCCCCTCGCGGTTCGGGATGATCTCCGGGCGACCGGACGGCCCGACGATCGACACCGCCGAGTAGGTAGTTCCAAGATCGATACCGACAGCCCGGCCCATCGAAGCGCCTCCCCTCGCCGGTTCTCACCACGGTGGTGTCAGCAACATGTTGCCGCCTGGCAGGACCGCTCCGCAGCCCTTCCGGGGCAACCCTAAGTGAAGTGGTGCACTCAATGACCCCTGGTGGTGGTGCACAGGTGGTGCAGCCCGCCCCAACGCAGTGAACATTCTGACCGAGTGTGACCGGAACATCACTGGAGGAGTGGTGCGCAAGTGCTGGTGCACCTGCCCTAGGATCGCCCGCAGTGTCCTTGCAGGTACGGAAGTGCCACTGCCCGGGGGTGTGCTGGTGGATGACTGGGGCGATCGCGCGTACCGGCGCGCACAGCAAAGGCTCGTCCTCAGGCACAGCCGGCCGCGCCTGATTGTCGGGGTGCGGCACTCCGGTGAGCGACCCCTCGGGTGCATCGCGCTGATCCAGAAGCCGGCTCATGACTGATCAGGCCGGCCCGTCCGGTGACGATTGGGCGGCCCCGGCCAACCCGGTGGGGCCACGGGAGCAGGCTGGTTTCAACCCTGGCGCCGGTGGTCCCTTCCCGCCCGCCGGTGGGCGGACGCCCCCTCCGCCACCTGTCGACGGCTGGGGCACCCGGGCCCCCGGGCACGGCGGGGTACCCCCGGTGAACCCCGGCGGCGTCTCCATATCGGCACCGCTGAGCCCCCCGATCGCGCAGACCGGCCCGCCGACGTGGATTTTAGTGGTCGGGTCGGTCGTCCCGTTGGCGTGCCTCGCGCTGCTGCTGCAGGACGGACTGGCGATGCACGTCGTCGGTTGGCTCGTCGCAATCATCGGCAGCGTCGGAGCATTGGCCGCCTTCACCGCCATCGACCTGAGGCGACGGGCGAGTCGCAGCTACGTCGACCAGCCTGGGTTGCTGGCCGCCCTGCGGGTGGCTGTGCTGGTGATCGGGCTGGTGGTCGCCGCCTTGCTGTCGTACAAGATCGCTGACGCGGTTGCCCGCTGGGATCGGTGGTTCTGACATGGCGGGAGCACCGAAGGGGCTCTGGCGAACGTCGTCGACGCGAGCCGCCTGGGTCGTGGCGTGGGTGGCAGCGCTCGCCCTGGGCATGGCCGTGCCGGCGACGGCGGAACCAGCGAGAACGGGTGCCGTCCCAACGGAAATCTCTTCACCAGCACCGGTTGGCGCACGAACGCCGGTCGGGGAATCACCAGCCCTCACCCAGTTGGTCTCCTGTCTCGCCGAACGCAAGGCCGGTGACCTGGTCCTGCTGATCGACACTTCGGGAAGTCTGGGTGGGCCGTCCGGCACAGATCCGACCGGCGTTCGGGTGGCCGCCGCCCAAGCCCTGGCCTCCAGGTTGAGCGATTCCTTTGCGCAGATTGGTGCCCAGGTCGACGTCAGTGTCGCCGGCTTCGACGATGACGTCACCCAGGTTCTGGACTTCAGCCCGCTGACTGCCACTGAATTGCCGAAGATCAACGACGCACTCGGTCAGTTCGGCGCAAAGAACAAGGGAGCCGAAACCGACTACTGGACGGCCTTGACCTGGCTCACCAAGACCCTTCAGGCCAAAGCCAAGGCTCGGGGCAGCGAGCTGGGCGCGTCCTGCCAGGTGGCACTCTGGTTCACCGATGGCTCGTTCACCATCAGCGCTCGGGATGGGTCGTCGGATCCGGCGCTGGACCCGCTCACCAACCCCACCAAGGACATTCCTGGTTTTGAGAACGTGCCATTGACCGATTCCACTCTGGCTGACAATGCCAAGGCGGCGGCGACCGCGGAACTGTGCCGGGTCGGTGGCCCGGTCGACCAGATGCGCGCGGCCGGCATCACCCTGATCGCGGTGGGCCTGGGGACGGGTGCCGATGATCCGACCTTCGACTTCATGCGCGACTACACCGAGAATCGGTCGGGGAAATGTGGGAGTCAACCCAGCCGCGGGCTGTTCGTACCGGCAGCCTCGGTGGGTGACCTTTTCCTGACCCTGGACGGCCTGTTCGACGGCGTCACTACGGCCCCGCCCCCGCAGAAACTCTGCCAGGTCCAGGTGTGCCCGGAGGGCAGTTACCCGTTCACGCTGGACAACACGCTGAGCAAGGTCCATCTCGCAGCCGTGGTCCACGACGCCGGATCTTTGATCAGGGACGGGTTGCGGGTGGAGGTGACCCCGCCCGGCGGCGGTGCGCCGATCGTGATCGAGGGCGGCGGCCCGGACGCCGGTGCTGCGACCACCGCTACCGCGGCGGCCGCCTTCAAGTGGTACTCGGGCGGTCCACTGACCATCGACCTGACCCGCGCCGGAGCGGACTGGGCCGGGGACTGGGCAGTCACTTTCATCGACACTACCGGCAAACATCCGGACGCCGTCTCCAACGTGAACCTGTCCCTGACCAGCGATTTTGCGGTGGTGCCGACCCTGGCGGGGAGTGCGGCCTGGCGGGCCGGCGAGCGAAGCGGCGGGATCGAGTTCCGACCCCAAACAGTCGGCGGCGCCGACGTTGCGGTGACCGACTTGCCTGCCGGATTCACCATCAAGGCCACCCTGACCTACCCCGGCCGGAACGAGTCCGTACCGCTCGACGCGTCGCTCGGTACACCGACTGTCGTGGACATCCCCTCGGACGTGGCGTCGGGTCTGGCGCTGGTCAAGGTCGATCTCAACGGTCAGGTTGCCGGCAAGCCACTGGCTGTGGTGTCGAAACAGCTGTCCGTCAAGATCCTGCCGCCATTCGGATCGCCCGCCGTGGATCCGAACCAGGTGCTCGACTTCGGCTTTATCGAAGGTGCCGCACCGGCGGTCGCACAGCTTCAGGTCGCCGGCCCCGAGGTGGGCGACGGTTGCGTGGGCGTTCAGGCCGGCGAGTTGTTGAGTACGCCGCAGTCGGTCAGTTCGGTGACACTCACGGGAGCACAGAACGGCTCCTGCTTCCCCGTGCCTGCCGGCCAGACAGTTCCGCTGACGGTGACCCTGACGCCCGGCCAGGACGGTACCGGTCACCTGGAAGGCAATCTGACCGTTCTGCTGGCACCGGCAGACAAGCCGGGCCAGGTGACGCGGGCCAGCGTCCGGTACCGGGCCGAGATGCAGCGCCTGCCACAGGAACAGGTGAAGTCCGCCATTCTGATCGGCACCATTGTGCTCGGGCTGCTGATCGCGGCGGCGATGATGTTGCTGGCCCGCCGGTGGAGCGCCCGGTTCCCCGGTGGGCACACCGCCGTCCTGCAGTCCACTGTGCTTGACATCAAAGTGGGTTCCGGGCGACTCGGTCGGGCGGACGGCGGTTCGATCGGGCTGCCGTCGGGGATGGTCCCGGTCCCACCGCCGGGGCCGGGTCGGCGCACCTTGATGCTGTCCGGCGTCCCCTTGCGGGCCCAGGCAGGGTGGCGGCTGACGGAGCCCGGGTACGCCAAGGTCGACGACTTCGGTGGTGCGGACACCGTGGGTGCCTCCAGCGTTGCACCCCACTCAGACCCCAAGGGCAGACCCCGGCTCCCCTTGTCGGTGCAGGGCACCTGGACCGTGTTGGTGCCCCGGACGCTGGCCCAGTCCCCGCTCGATGAGGTCCCCGGCCGACTCCTCCTGGTGATCGACACCAGCGCGGATGACGCCGCCCGCCAGCACCTGGCGTCCAGTGCCGAGCGGGATGCGCCCGCCCTGGTTCAGGAAGCACGCGAACGGGCGAGGGCGGCAACCGGAACAGACGTCGATCCATCGCCACCGCCTGACAGCCGCCCGCAGTACCCGGCTTTTGGCCAGCCCGACCCGCCGTCCGCCGGTGACGACGCAACCGGTGGTTGGGGCCAGCCCGCCGCACCCGGTCCAGGGGGCTGGGGGCAGCCCCGGCGGCCGGAACCCGGGAGCTGGGGACAACCAGGGCCGCCGCATCCGCCACCACGCGGAGACGGTTGGTGACCCGTGGCCGCCCCGACCACCGGCCTGAGTACCACGCACGAGCTGGTCTCGCCGTGATCGGCCGAGTTGGTGGGTGGCGCGTCACGCTGGGCCGTTGTTGTTCCGAGTCCTGACCTGAAAGGAATGCTCCTGTGCACAAGATCTACCTGGTTGGACTTGGCGGTTCGGGCGGCAAGACACTGCAGTTCCTGATGGATCAGTTGCAGTCGGACCTTCGCCAGCGCGGCTGGGACCGGGACGTGTTACCGCGGTGCTGGCAGTTCATTCATGTGGACGTCCCGGCCCAACCCGATGGGGTAGGAGAGGGACTCCCGCCGACCGTGCGACAGCAGGGCGGGCGCTATCTCGCCGTCACCACACCCAATGACCGCTACCAGCAGCTCGATGCCGGCCTGGAACAGGCTTTGGCCCAGCCCTCGGTGAATCAGTTGCGCCAGCTCGTCAGCTGGCGGCCGGACGCCAGCAAGGTCACCACCCCCATCGTCTTGGGTGCGGGGCAGTTCCGGGCCGTTGGCAGGCTGGCGACGCTGGCCCGCACCCGGGAGATCTACGAAGGACTCCGGGAGTCCGCCCAGCAGCTCAACTCCGCCGACTCGAATCAGGATTTTACGGAGTTGTTGCGCGTATTGGGCCAACGACCGGCAGCACCTCAAGGAACCATGGTGCTGGTGGTGTCGTCGCTGGCCGGCGGCACCGGGGCCTCGATGACGCTGGACGTCTGCAACCTGCTGCGGGGCGTGCAGCAGAGCCTGCCCGACTTCCCAGGTGGGGAGTCAGTGGCGTACCTGTACACGCCGGACGTCTTCAGCAAACTGGACGAGTCGGCCCGGGCCGGGGTCAACGCCAACGCGTTGGGCACCATCGCCGAACTGATGAGTGCCCGCGCGGCGGCCCAGAAGCCATGGACCGATCAGGAATGGAGTGTCTACCGGGTGGGCCAGGCACCGACCACCCCGGGCCGTGGTCCGAAGGCGGTATTCCCCGTCGGCGCGACGAACGGGATCAGCGGCGCCCCGTTCGGCGACGGCCAACCGAACACCGTGTACCGCGGGTTTTCCCGGGCGCTGGCCGCGATGGTGCTGTCGGAGGCGCAGCAGACACAGATCATGAATTACGTGGTCGCGAACTTCGGCAATACGGCTGCGCTGGAGGACAATTCAGAGTTGGCATGGGCGCCGGGTGGGGGCCGCGACGCCCTCGGTTTTGGCGCCATCGGCTTTGCCACCATCGGTCTGGGCCGCGATCGGTATGCCGAGTACACCGCTCAGCGGTTAGCGCGGCTGGCCGTCAAGAAGCTGCTGCACGGTCATGCCGACATCTCCGTCGAACAAAATCAGCGGACCGAGATGGAGGCTCGCGACCAGTACGCAACCGAGGGCTATCCCATCGTGCTCGACTGGGCCGGGCTGCCGCAGGCCCCGCCGCGTGACGAATCGCAGGCTCTGAGCCACTGGGTCGGCGATGTCTGGCCCGGGCAGCAGCAACAAGCTCAGGTCGGGCAGGCAGTGGGCATGCTGATGGCCGAGGCAGCGCCGCCCGGTCTTCGGCAGAAGTCAGCGCTGTACGCGCGTCAGCTCGGAGCGGCCATCCCGAGGTATTACCGGCAGTTGTCGATCGACGCCGACAACGCGACGCGGCAGTCAGCAGCGGCTCGGTGGGTGCCCGCCATCCAGGGCCGGATCGAAGCGGCCGTGCTCCGATCGGCGGCTCGGTGGGGATTGCCGGTCACCCGCAAGATTGCCGAGCGGTTGGAAAGCGATCTCAAGCTCTGGGCCAACTGGCTTCGGACCCGATCGGTCCCGCCCAGCTCGGCCGAGCAGGTGTCCGGCGATGTCCTCGCCCCTTTCTACGCCACCGACGGCACCATCGACTCCGGTCATGCGCTGCTGACGGAAGCCCGGGAAACGCTGCAGGCCCGATTCGCCGATCTGGTGCAGCGAACCGGCGCGGGCGTAGTGGCCGAACTGGTCGACTCGTTGGTCACCGACGTCGTCCGGCCGTTGGCGTCCGGTCTCGCGGATGTGGAACGGTCTTTGGTGGCGGCCGAGGACGCCCGAGCGGTGGACGCCGGTGGCTCGTCGGTCCGGACCCCCGTGGTGCAGGCGTGGCCTCAGGGTGACGTCGTCCCGGGCCGGTTCGCAACCGCCACCAATGAGGTGTTGCTGGAGGACATCAACAGCTACCCGGCCCGCTTCCGCGCGCACATTCACGACACGTTTGTCACCGTCATGATGCCGTCCGGGCAGCGGCCGACGGTGGAGCAGTCGAACCGCTTTGCGGAGGAGCAGGTGATCACCTTCCTGGACGTCGATCCCTCCGGGCGGCGCACCCAGGCCTTACCGGTGGATCAGCTCAAGGCCTACGGTGAGGATGGTCAGACGCCGGTCAAGATTGGTCGCCAGGGCAGCTGGTGGCCCCGGCTGCTTGCCAGTGCAGCGCCTGCCCAGGTCGCCCGGTACGAGCCATTGTTGACCTCGGAAGCCTTACTGGAAGGGGCCAGGGCCTGGGTGTCGCGTCCCGGTCAGCCCCTGCAGGGATTTATCCGGCAGGGCCTGCAGTCCTACCTCGCGGCGACCGGGCAGGGGGCGCACGATCGGGAGCGGATGGAGTCCGAGTTTGCCAGCCGGTTCCGGACCGCGCTGCAATTCGCGGCGCCGCTGGTCGGGGTTCATCCGAGCATGGTGACGGCGATCCACGGCCAGCCGGTAAAGGTGAGCTACCAGTTCTCCGCAGCCCCGCTCGCGGCGGCGCCGGCCGCCCTGCGGCAGATCATCCAGGGCATCGAATCGGACGCCTCGATCGATGCCCGGCCGACCTTGGATCGTCTTCGGGAGGCGATGGCGGCAGAGGAGGCCATCACCGATCTGCCGTCCGTCGACATCGTGGGGACCTACGCGCATCCGTATTCGCCGCTGGTCTTCAACTCGCTGCAAGGTCCGATCCAGCAGCAATGGGCGAGGGCGATCTCCGTGCAGCAGCGGATGGCGTTCTGGCGGTGGCGCCGGGGCCGTCCGTTGAGCGAGTTCGTCCCGGTCTCACCGGTGTGGGCACAGGCCTTCGTCACCGGTTGGCTGGTCGGCCGGTGTACCGGCGAGATCAGGGTCCCCAAGGAGAACGACACCGATCAGCGGATCAAGGTGTTCGATGACGGCGCCTGGGTGAGCTTCCCCGAATCGTTGCTCGGCGTGCAGCAGATCAATCGGGACGTCAGAGGGTGGGCGGTGCCGGCAGCGGTCCTCGAGTCGTTGCCGTTGGCCATCGCTCAGTGCAATGCCGACCCCGCATTGACCGCGCTCCGGCCGTATGTCCTCACCCGGCAGCTGGGCGAGGAACTCCCGGCGCCCGGTACCGCGCGGCACCCGGCGCTGCACTCCTGGATCGTCACCGGGGTCTCCCGGTCCGGCGAGCGGCCGCAGATTCTGCAACCTGCCGATGCGGTGGGTGACGTCACGGAGCGGCTGGCGACGGCGACCGATTGGCTCACCAGGCTTCGACACTCGGTCTCCGGCAAGCTGCTACCGCGAGAAGGAACGATCGACCCGGCAGCCACCTCATTCGGTGAGATCACCAGGAAGAACTTCGACCGGGTACCCAGGGAGTGGGAGATTGCCGAGCAGCTGGTCAACGGCGTCGACGAGATCCTCGCCGAGTTGCGCCGATCGGTCTACCGGCCGGACGACGAACCCGATGTCCCCGAGGGCATCGACGACGTCGTGGCGTGAGGGAGTCAGGGATGCATGTCTTCGTCCTTGGCCGTCAGCGGCTGGCCGCCACGGCCGCGGTGCGCAGCGTGATCCACGACTGGTCGGCTGTCGCCCTGGTGGGGGCATCGGTGTGGATCGACGTCGGCGAACCGGGCGGGGGCGGACTCGACGTCGGCGATGGGGTTCGTGACGACCCCGCCCGGAGCGGCATGCTGATCGAGCAGGGGGTGGCCACCCCGATCGATCTGCGCGCGTGGATCCCGCGACATCCCGGTCCGATCCGGGTGATCGCCATGCAGGTGCTGACCCAACCGTCGGACGCGATGACCTCGGGTGCCGTTCACCGGGTTACCCAAACGCTGCGGTTGCCGCCCCGTACCCCTTTGCTCAACCTGATGGTGCCGGTGGATCGACTGTCGGGGGTCTCGCCGAGTGCAGTGTTCGACTCCCAGGTCAACGTGCTGGTTCAGCCCATCGACGGCACCGGTCCGCAGGCCGCGACTGAACCGCTCGACCAGCGGTCGCAGACGTTCTCGATGCATGCCGCCGCCGCGTTTGCGACCGCCGCCGGACTCTGGACCGGCATGCGATCGGCGCCTCTGGACAACGAAAGACCCTGGGCGGGACTTGGGGTCGCGGTCGGTCGGTCCTACTTCCGCAGGCTGGACGGCGCCCCGATTTTGGACCGATTGGCGCAGGAAGTTTTCGGAATCGACGGGTCCCTGCCCGTTACCCATTCCCGGAACCGGGAACCACTCGGGATCGTCGCCCCCGCCGCGCAGTTGTCGGCGGCGGAAGCGGCGGGCTACGCGGTGTTGGCCAAACACGCCGACCTGACCCGGTTCCGGCCGCCCCCGGCCTTCGCCTTCCCACTCGCCACCCCGCTCGGGTTCTGGGCGGCAATGAGAATGTACTTCGCCTTCGTGTGGCGGGCCTTGCGGAACGCTCCCCAGGCGTGGGCGCAGGAAATGTTGGACAAGGCGCGAACGGGCGTGCAAAACCGCAGCAACGCGTGGCTTTTCGGCGATCGTTCACAATACACCGTGGTGCTCAAGGGCCTACAGGCGAGCCGTTCGGACAACATCGACCACGCGGTCGACCAGGCCGCTGCACTGCAGAACGCGGCGATGGCGATGCTGGGCACCCTCGCTCCTGGCAGTGAACCGGCGCCGACAGCCGCTCCCCGGCTATGGGACGACGCGGTGCGAACCGCCGCGGCCCTGGTGGACGGGGGGGCGTCAGATACCACGATCCCGTTGCCCACCCGAGATTCAGCTCGCCTGGTGATCGACACCCCCGGGCATATCTGTTCAGCGCCAGGCACTCCCGAGTTCCGGGTGCCACCGGGGACCCCGGGGTCGGAGTCAGGTCCCATCGCGGCCAACGACCCGTGGCACGCCCACCAGGTCGACCACGTTCTGCAGGGCGCGACGACCCAGGCACCCGAGCTTGACGGAGCTGGGCCGGCGCACGCTGCGCGGGTGGCGTCCATCCAGCAGGCCAGGCACCGGCTGACGGAATGGGTGAACGGCAACCGCGGGATGGTGTGGGCGATGAGTAGGGGGCTCGCTGAGGAGTTGGACAAGGCCAGGGAACTGCAGGCTGAAATTCTGCAGCTGCCGCCGGATCTAACTGACGAGGAGAAGCAGGCGCCGTTACGGGCGCAGCGACGGGCACGGCGAATGGTGTTCCTGTGGTTGCTGGCCCTGCTGGTCCTGGTCGCGATCCCGGCCGTCCTCGCCCGCCAGGAGATCATTCGTTGGCCGGCCGCAGCCGGCATTATGGCCGGCGCGCTGGTGTTTTGTCTGGTCGGCGGGGTGATCAGTTTCCAACGAGGACAGCGCGTTCTGATGCAGGCCATCTACCGGCTCCGCTGGGCGGAGGCCCATCGGGCCTGGATCGCCGAGCACGCTGTCACGGTTACCCAGGAAGTGGTGCGGCTCGCCGGGCTCTACCGGCAAAGCCGGGTGTGGTCGGACGTCATTGCCGAGTTCGTGCATCACCCGTTCGGTCGCAGTTCGGCAGCGGACGCCGACAGCTCGGTGCCGACCACGCTGACCGGTGATCTTCCCCTCGCCGTAACATTGGCCAGCGGGCAGTTCTCACCCAGGGCGCACGAACCCGTGGTGTATCAGGCCCGGGCTCAGATGCTGCAACCGGATTGGTTATCGAAGTCTATCGACGAGCGTCGCCGGCTGGTGATCGAGGAGGTCAAGGCGCGGTCCGGGCGTGACCTCGAGAGCCGGATCACCCTGGACACGGCGTTGATGCCCGGCGGGGCCCTTCGCTCGTTCCTGGAGGTGCTTCGCGACCCTCAGGTGCGATCACGTGCCAGGGGGGCGGCGGTCACCGGCCTGGTCAAGGCGGTGGACGACGCCGGGGTCCGCGACCGACTGTTGCCCACCGTTCGAGTGGACGCCGGAGCGATGCACAGCGACGAGTCGTGGGATGCGTTGACGACCGACCTGTTCACACCTCCGGACCAGTTGTCCTACGAGGGTTTCAGCGACACCGGCGTGACGAATCGGGCGCCGACGATCGGACGGACGTTCCTGGCCGCGGATCTGGCGCCGGGCCGGGATGCGCCGTTCACCGCTTTGCCCGTCGTGCCAGGGTCCGATCGCCATCAATTGGATCGGTTGGTCGTGCGGTGGGACCTGTCGCAGCCGGTGTCCCTCGACGAGCTGACGTATTTCGCCACGGGCGATGACGAGCTGCCGACCCCGAGCAGCGGCGACGAGATCATTGATGTGGAGTCGTGATCGGGTCAGGGCGGGTAATTCCGTTGCCGACCGGTAGCAGCCGCCGCGTCGTGGTGGCGACCCTCGAACGGTCGGGTCAGACGGTTGCTGCGGCGTCGGCCAGTGCCCGAGCCAATCTGCGGACGTCCACCGGGCCGGGCGGAACCGTTACTACCGCCGTGTCACTGCGGCTGTCGCCGGGCGAAAAGCCTGCGTCGATCGACGGTGGACCCAACAGTACGATGACAGCTGCCTGGGCGGCGACCAGGGATGGGTCATCGGTGACGAGTAACTGCAGCCCACCCCGCCGGGCGGCCGTCGACGCCGCGTCGAGGACCATATCCCGGTCACCGGTCCTCAAGCCGTTCGCCAGCAGATGGCTGCGGAGCAGCGCAGCGGGTTCGGTCGCGAGCTCGAGTTCGACTTCGGCTCCACCCGGCACGAACGTGGCTGCGACAGTCGGCCGGTTGCAGGCGCCCGCCACCGCCTGGACGGCGGTGAGCACATCGGCCAGTTGCCCCGACGCCATCCAGGGGCGCATCGACGCCGAGGTGTCCACCACGGCGTTAACAGCTCCGCGCGGTTTGGTTTTTCCGCCAGCCCGAACGGCGTCAACCGCCATTTCCAGGCGGGTCGGGATCTGCACCTGCGGGCCGAAATTGTCGGGTCTGGTCGATGGGGGATTGAAGGATGCCGGAACCCGAGGAGAACGCGGGATGGCGGGGGCGCTTCCCCGGAGCGGCGGATCAGCCGGGTGCTGTCCTGGATGGGGCGCGCCACCCGCCGGCGCTGCGTTACCTGCCGGCGCCGGGCTACCTGCCGGTGCCGGGTCTGACAGGTCCTTCTCCGAGGGCCGGGTGGTGGTCAGCGCCGCAGTCATCGGCGGGTCCGTCACCGGGCCCGACCAGCCCCGGATCGGCTGGTCTGCCGGTGCCACCGCACCGGTGACCTCCTGGGCCGGGCTGGCCGGATTCGTGGGCGCTGAAGCGGCGGCCGCGACCTGGTGGTCTGCTGTACCGCTGTCGACAACCGCTGTGTTCAGGGCGGTCAGCACCCACGAGGGTCCCGACCGGATGACCTCGAGGACATCCTGTGCCTGGTGTGCGGTCAGCTCTGCACCCGGGTGCAACAGAGCATCGTCCCGATCTCCGGCAAGCGGCTGCACCGCAACCCCGACGGTGCGACTGAAGGAGCTGACAATCTGCAGCACGATCCGGTCCACGTCCGCCGGCACGCCGGGCAGGTTGACCTTCCATTCTTCGCCCTGGCGAAGGCCGTCGCGCTGGATCCAACGGGCCGCGGAGCTCGGCCACCGCCGCGCCTGGCCGCTGTCATCGGAGAAGATGGCTTGCGCCTGGTCGCCTTCCCGGAAGCCCTGCCAGATCACGCGTAACTGCGCGGCCGGCACCGGGACAGGGCGACGTAGCACCAGCTGGACAGCCATCGGCACACCCTACTCATCACCATGACCACCTGATCGAACTATCTTCTAGTCGGCGCGGACGGACCCGCCAGGACAAGACAGGCACATGCAGTCACAGTGATGGGGGGGTTCAGCGTTGACGTCAGACCTGGTCGCCCGAATGTGCGCGTTGCGGGACAAGCACGGCTGGGTGGTTTCGGATGCCTTGATCAGGCAGGCCGCTCGGGACAACGGTGGCACCGTCGATTCTCTGGCAAGCCGTTTTCGGCAAGCCGGACTGCCTCAACCCAAAAAGCTGCTGAACGAATTGGTCTGGTTGCGAGAGGCAGCTGGCCGTGATTTGGCCGAGAACTCGCCGGGCACACCCAAGCCACAGCAGTTGCCGACCAACCCTGGACGGCCGGCCCAGAACCCGCCGGGCACACCCAAGCCGCAGCAGTTGCCGACCGACCCTGGACGGCCGGCCCAGGCCCCGCCCATCGGTGCTCCGGCTCCGGGACCTGTACGTGACGCGTCGAACTGGAGTCCACCCGCGTGGTACGGCGAGCGAGAGGGCCATGCCCCGGCCGCTCCGCAAGCAGAACCCGCGCCGCCCGAACTGGCGCCGGTACCTGACGCTCTTGCGCCAGCCAGCGGGCCGCCCAGCTGGTACACCGAGTTGCACCGTGAGCAGGTCGAGCAAGCTGACCCCCGGGTCCCTGACAGCTCAGAACGTCATCCCGTGCCGATGACCGCCAACAACCAGGTCCGGCTGACCGAGGATTCGTTGCCAGCGCCGGGGGTCGTGTCCTCCGAGTGCGACGCGTTTGAGAGCAGGGACTATCCCCTTCAGCTACGGAAGGATCAGGGGCGCATTCTCGCGAAGTGGCCCCCGCACCACGACGGAACGCAGACCACCGTCTACCTGGTGTGTGCCTCCGCCACCCGGGTGCCGGAATTTCCCGATGACGGCGACCGCGTGGCGATCACCCTGCTCAGCCAGGTCACGCTGCCCGCGGACGCCGGCAGGTTTTTTGCCGTCTTCGCCTATGGAGTGTCACGGCTCATGGACCTGGGAACGGCAACCGGCATCCGGCATGCGTTGGGTCGGGTCCTGCTGGAGGTCGAGGACCTGGAGGTTTCCGCCGAGGAGCACGGGGTGCTCCTCGGGTGGACCAGGCCGCCAGGGGTCGAGCGGGTGCGGGTAATGCGGTCACTGCCGGACCAGCCTTTGCCGGACGGACTGGACGCGTCCCTGCTGCTCTCCTTCACCGGCGACACCATCCGGGACGTCGATGTTGAGCCCGGCGCCCGGTACGTCTACCGGGTCTATACCGAGAACCAGCCCCTGGTCGCGCGGGACGGATCCTGGGAGTTCTCACCCGGCCAGGTCCGTCAGGTGCGGGTGCCTGGCCGACCGGAGCCGGTGACCGACCTGACGGTAAAGAAAGAGCTCCGATCCGGGCGGGCTGGTGTGGTCATCTCGTGGGCCCGGCCGCAGCGCGGCGCCGTCGTGGTCTACCTAGCGGCCGGGGAGCCGAGCTCGGACACGGTCATCGGGGTGGCACAGACCGCGGACCAATTCGCACTGCAGAAGCCGCTACTGGGCAAAAGGCTCCGCGAGCCCGTGCATTCCGACGGGAACCGGGATGAGGCCGACTGGGTGCCGTTGGACACCTCGGCCGCTGGTGGCAGTGGCTCACGGTGGACGGTGACCGCCGTGACCGAGTTCGCCGAAACCTTCGTCATCGGCGCCAACGCGGTGTTCTCCCATGTCGGCGACGTCGACGAACTTGTCATCGAGGAACGGGTGGAACACCAGCTCCTGAGATCGAGTTGGCCGACCGGCGCGACATTTCTGGGGGTATGGACGGTCCCCCAGGGCGCTCCGTCCACCGGGAGGCCGGATCGGCAATACACCAGGGAAGAGTTCGAGCTTCACGGCGGCTTGCTGTTGCAGTTGGCACCGCAGCAGCAGGATGTCCTGGTTCAGGGTGCCGCCAGGTACGGGAAGATATTTGTCGTCGGTAACCAGCGGCGCATCACCTATCCGGGCCGCTGGGTGGTGCGGTATGAGCTGCCAACCGTCGGAAGGTTCGGTGGTACCCGCCGGTTGCAGATCGCGGTGGAACGGGCGGATTGGCCCGACCTTTCGTTCATGGTGCTGGCGAGTCGGAACGGGTACCCGTTGCGTGCATCCGGCGAGGGCGTCACCACCGTCGTGCAGGGCCAGCTTCCCGGGTCAGCACTGTTCCCGAACCAGTTCGTCCCAGGGGTGCAGGAGGTGAAACCGCCGCGAGATGCAGCGTTGCGGCTGCTGGCCTGGAGCTCGTCCGGTGTGCCCGCCATCGTGGTCGACCCGCTGGACGCGCCCGCCGACCGGCCCCCGCCCCCGCCCACGCCCGGATTGAAGTGCCCGCGGTGTCTGAGGATCACGGATCTGTCGGTGCAACATTTCCGTTGTCAGGGCAGTTGTCTACGGGAACCTGATCTGGCGATGACGCAGTTGCTGCACCCGGGCACCATGGATCCGTCCCATGTTGTGGTTGATCGGCCGGTGTTCCCCTTTGTCAGGCCGGTCCGGCTCGAACACAAAAAAGAAGTGATGGCCCCGCCGGTCAACGCCGCCACCTGTCCCAGGCAGGGATGCGGGCAGGTCAGCCACCAGCATGTGTGCCCGTTCTGCCACTCGATGCTGCCGCCAAATTGGTGGGCAAGCGACGTGCTGGGCGTGGTATTGGTCGGCGCCCGCAGCTCGGGAAAGACCACGTATGTCAGCGCCCTGATGAAGCACCTGGAACGCAATCTGCTGCCTGGGATGAACGGACACCTGCACCCGGTCGAGCCGGAGTCGGAGGCCAAGCTCACTCAGCTCAGAACCGGCCTGCATGCTGGCGAGTTGGCGGCGGGGACTCTCCGTGCGGCGCAGAACGAGTCGCTACTGCGACCGATGCTGGCCTCCCTCGGCACGGGTCCGGGCGGGCGGGAACGAAGCCTCGCCCTCTTTGATGTGGCGGGTGAGGACATGACCAGCGCCGAGACCGTGCGGCCGTACAGTCCGGCCCTTTCCGGCGCAGATTTAATCGTGGTGCTCATCGACCCACTGCAACTCGACGGTGTGCGGGAGTGGCTCGAGGGCACGGTGCCGCTGCCGGCGAAGGGCGCCCCCGCGGCCACCGTCGTTCGAAACGTCGTCCAGGAAATCCGACGACACCGCGGGGTTGCCACCGGCCCGCTACAGCTGCGGGTAGCTGTCACCTTCGCCAAATTCGATGGGCTGCGGGAGGCTGCCGCGGTACCCCAGTCGGCGGTCGGCGGGCTGATCGGCCCGGGCAACGCTCTGTGGCGCGATCCCTACCCCTTGTTGAATTCTGTGTACCTGTCAGCGGACGGCCGACGGGTTCATGACGAGGTACGCGCATTGCTGCTCGGGATGGGTGAGTCCGCGCTGGTGTCCCTCGTCGAGGGTTCCTTTGCGCAGGTGCAGTACTTCGCCGTCTCCGCACTGGGGCATGGACCGCGGGGCCGGCAGATGACGACCGCCGGGGCAAGCCCGCAGCGGGTGGGCGATCCGTTGCGCTGGCTGTTCTGGCTGGCGCACTGGGACCGGTGAGCTGGATGCTCATCGGGCAGTTCACCTACACGGCCTGCCAAGCGCCGGGCCCGTACTCGACCACGCCCGGTTGGAAGGTCAAGCAAGCCGCAGGCCACCACGGGGGGGCCGAGCTGCCGCCGGCCGCTGTCAAGGCGGCGGTTCGCTCGTTCGGCGTGTTCGCAGCACCGGCCGTTCCACCCTTGGCCACCCAGCTGGAGATCGAACAGCTGCCCCGCTGTCTGCGGTTGGATGTTCTCGAAGGGCAGTACCGGAGCGTGGCCCACCTGGCGGCAGCGGGGAGGGACCACTCCGGACGTGACGCGTTCTTCGCACACGGGCTGCTGGTGCTGTTGACCAACCGGGAGGTTCCGCTTGCGTTCCATCAAACGGGTGCAGCTGCCGGGGAAACACTTCGGCCGGCTGACCTCTGGGGGGCGCAGGGCTGGCTCACGCCCTACCGGGCCGAGGCAATAGAAGCGGCCATCGTCGGTGCGCCGCCGGCTCCTGGCGACTCATCGCCACTCGACCCGGAGCGTCGGGAGGATTTCGCCGACCTCCACCCGGAACAGCGGGAGTTCGTTTTCGCGGCGTCCGAGCAGGTGATCACCCTCCGCACGCAGTTGGTGATTGTCGGAATGCCGGTCGAAGCAGCGATGTGGATCGCCCAGATCACTCACCTGTTGCTTCCATCGGTGGGCTGGTCGGTCGCCTTTTCGACGTATGAGGCCACTGCCACTGCGGACACCCTGCGGACGGGGGCACCGATGATCATCGGTGTGCCCGTTGAGGTCGGGCCGGTCTGGCGTCAGGTGCCCGCCGAGCGGGCCATCGTTCACGACCCCGCCGTGAGCCGCCCCCGGGAGAGCGGCGGCTACCGGCTTGCGGACGGCTCCCTGATGCCCGTCGGGGGCTGGGCCGAGCTGGCCGAGGCGGTATGTGTCCTTGGTTGGGAAGACCAGGTGCGACACGCGATCGACGAATTGGGTGGGCGGGTCGGTTCCGCTCTTGATCCGTGGCCGCTGATCGGGCTGCCTGCTGCGGTGCTCTCACTGGCCATGGCCACGCTCGATCACCAACCTGCGGTTGCGGAGCTCGCCGCGAGGGTCGCGATGCAGCACATTCCGTCCGACCTGTCGACAGCCCCCGATGTTCTCGGGGAGCTACTGGCAGCAGTTCTGCACTGGTCGCCGGGTCCGCTACAGGCCGCACAGACGATGCTCGTCGCGCTGGATCGGACTGCCACCCACCCGGGTGCGCCAACCCGGGGTGTTGTCGTTGACCGGCTTCTCGATGGGTACCTTCGTCGACTATTGAGCGGGCCTGACGCATTCTCGGGTCCGGCCGGCCCGTGGCTCCCGGACCGGCTGCGACTGAGTCCGCAGCTTGGCGACCGTCTGCTCACGGACCTTGACGGGTTGGTGGGCTGGGTCGACACGGTCGATAATCGGGTTGTTCAGATCCGGCTGGTGCTCGCGATTGCGGATCTGGCCGGCCGTCAGGGTTGGCTCGATGAGCCTGCCACCAGGGTCCGGGTGGAATCAGTGGTGGGAGATCGGGCCCGGACCCACGTGGTCGCTGCCTTGGCTGGCGTTGGCCCGCGGCCGTCGGCGGGAAGTTGGCCGCCCATTCCGGGCTGGTTGTGGAATGACGTGCTCGTGGACGCACTGCAGGCTCACCTGGCGGATCGACCCCCTGGCTCAGTGTTGACCGACCCGCACATCCGCAGGGTGGTGGACGAGGCCGCCGGCCCGCTCCCTGCGGTCTACGTCGCCGGCGAGACGCTGACAACGCTGACCGCCGTGGACGGTGAACGGGCTGCCGCGCTGCTGATGACGTCGCACCCGGGTGGTCACCCGATGGGCGCTGAGCAGATCGAGATCCTTAGAGCAGCTGCATTTCTCCGATCAGTGGTCAGTGCTCAGGGGTCTTTGCTGGTTAAGCCCGACCAGTTAAATGGTGCGCTGCGCCAGTGGTTTCCCGAAGGCGAGCTGCGAGCGGTCGTCCTGGCCGATTTGATCGAGCAGCTTCGGCTCAGCCTTGATCGGCCGGACATGGCGGCATTTGCGGCCGCCGCTCTCGGCAGTGTTGCCCCCGAAGCTGTGACTGCCTCGATCGTTCGCGGACTGCTTTCGGCCGGCGCTCGGATGAGCGACCTGATGGGCACACCTGCGGAGTGGCATATGCAGTGTGCGCAGCCTGTTCCGTCGACAAGTCGAGCGGTTGGCGTGCCCACGATGCCGTTGACCCGACCCGACGCACCGGAGACCAGGCTCCTGCAGGCCCTGGCTGATGGGCGGATAGGCGCACCGATGGCGATGGAGGTGCGACGACGGCTGGCCCGCTGGATTCTCGTGCTGGCGGCAGAGATTCTTGACCTTCCTGGACATGACGACACCCGGGACGGGTTCGAATGGTTGAAGTCTGCTCAACGCCCCCCCCTTCGCTCCCACCTGGAGCGGTTGTATCCAGAAATGGCGCGCAGCATCCTGATGGAGTTGGATCCAGCACGTCGTCGGCCACAGGTCGCCGCGGACGTATTAGCTGCTGAGTGGGTGGTTCGATCCCGCATGGCCGAGATGGGGGTGGGGGGAGACCCGGCCAGGCGGTTCTTCAGGATGGGGGCCAGCTCTGGCGACGACAGCGTGTGGGCCGCAGGGATTCGAGCTTTGGTGAGCCCGGGCACTCGCAACAAGGAGGAGCTCAGCGCGTGGGTCGGGAGGGTCGGGAGGTCCGCCAATGCCGCTGCCCGGATGCCTCATCTCAGCACTAGGTTCGAGGAACCACCCGACAGATTGTACGAGTCGGCCGTCGAGTTTGCAGAGAGATTGACTGCCATATCGTCTCCAATGGGACGAATTTGGCGTTCGCCGACTCGTCGAGGACGCGCCTGATCGCGACAACGGTTCCGACGGGAGGAATTGGCGTTCTCCGACTGGTCGGAGTCGTGCCTGCCTCGCGAGAACGGCTCTGATGGAATGGATTTGGCGACGCCGACTGGTCGGAGTCGTGCCTGCCTAGCGAGAACGACGGCCTGGCCTTGCAAGATGGTGGGCGCGGGCCCTTCTCCTGGGTCGGTGACGAGTCCGTACCGAACCCATGTCCGGCTACGTCGTGACCGACTGATCTTCTGAATGACCCACGTTGACCCTAGATGCGTCTTTGCGTGATTCCGGGGTGTAGATGACGGTTCGCGTGCGATTCAGAACGGAGGGTCTTCCGGGAGCGCATACAACTCCCGTGAATTGTCGGTTGGGCTCGCAGCTTTTGTGTGGCGGGCACTTTCGTCGGGTCCGGTTTGTTCGGTGCTGGATGGGTCGTGCCGCAGGCGGCGTAGCACCCGGTCTCGGACTGTGCCTGGCTGCTGGTCGGCTGGCGCTTCGGTTTCGGATTCCAGGTTTGGCCAGGCGGCCGACGATTGTCAAGGGACATTGGTTTCTGCCCACCGGCGGCCAGGAATCCTGCCCGCTGATGGCCACGGTTTGTGCCCGGTGATGGCCACGAAACTGCCCGGGAGGGTCCGAGGTTGGTGGGGTTTGATCATGTGAGTGGGGTTACGCCTTGACCGGCAATGGCCTGGGAGAGGCGAACTGATTCCCCTGAGGTTTGGCACACGTGGGCGTGGTGCAACAGTCGGTCCACGGTCGCGGTGGCCAGGGTTTTAGGCATCAATTCGTCAAAGCCAGCGGGGTGCAGATTCGAGGAGATCGCCACTGACCGTTTCTCGTAGGCCGCGTCGACCAGCCGGTAGAGACCTTCGGCGGCGTCGGCCGCTACCGGCAACAGCCCGATGTCGTCGACCACTACCAGTTCGGCGCGGAGGATTTTGCTGATCGCTTTGCTGACGGTGTCGTCGGCGCGGTGCCGGCGGATCAGCACACCTAGGTCTTCCAGGGTGAACCAGGCGACGTGCAGGCCTTGCTCGACGGCGAGTTGCCCGAGCGCCTCGAGCAGGAACGTCTTCCCTGTGCCGGATGGTCCACAGACCACGAGGTTCTCCCTGCGGTGCAACCATTCCAGGGTCCGCAGCGCCTGCTGCGTCGGCGCCGGGATGGACGACGCCTCAGGTTTCCAAGCGTGGAATGTTTTCCCGGTCGGGAACGCCGCCCGGGCTCGGCGGGTGGCCAGGGAGGACCGGTCCCGGCCGGCGACCTCGGCGGTGAACAACGCCCGGAGAACCTCGACGGGTTCCCAGCGTTGCGCGCGGGCGGTGGCCAGCACGTCGGGGGCGGCCGCCCGGGTATGCGGCATCCGGAGCCGGCGGAGCAGGGCGTGGACGTCGTCCGGCAGCGGCGGCGCGGTCGGCACCCCGACCGGCGGCGGCCCGGTCCTGGTCGCGGTAGTGGGGCTCATTGGTTGTCCTCCACGGGTTGAGAGTTGTTGTTGCCATTCAGGTCGGCGGTGCTGTTGAGGCTGCTGGTGGCGCCGAGGGCAGCCCATCCGGCGGTGCCTTGGGTGAGCGATTTCTCCTCGCCGGCCTGCCGGGCGGCGGGGATGCCCGGGTCGATGTTCGCGGCCAGGATCGACGCAAGGTCGCCCTCGCCGAAGCGTTGATGGACGGCGGCGTGCCCGAGCGCCCAATCGACCCGGGCGGGGTTGGTCAGTTTCGCGATCGACACGGCGTGGCCCATCTTCACCCGGATCCGGGAGCTGCCCTGCGCGGCAGCCTCTTTCAGCCACAACGCCGCGCCGTCACCGAGGGCCAGGAAGGCCGCTTCGGCGTCATTCCCGGCCTTGGGTTCCCGGTTGATCGCCCCGGCCGGGGCCGGCGGGAAATGCGCATCGTCGATTTGCGGGCTGCCCGGCTCGGCCCGCCGGTGCCGGGCCACCTCGATGGCGCCGCGGTCACCGACGTGCACGATCACTACCCGTTCGTCACGGCCAGCGGCGTGCACCCGCACCCACACCGTTTCGCCGAGCAACCGGTGCGGCACTGAGTACGACCCGCCCTCGTAGGACACCATCGGGGTGTTCACCGCGACCGTCCTGGTTTCCCCGAACGTGATGGTGTGCGGGAGCGCCGGCACCGGGTGCAGCCGGAGTCGTTCCTGTTCCAGCATCTCGATCGGGATCCGTTTCGTGGTCCGGTGGATCCGCCCGTTCACGGTCGTCATGAACGCGGCGCACGCCGCCTCCAGATCCGCGAACGACTCGTACTGCTCGGCGAGGTTGGTGTCGGTGGGGACGATATCGGCCTTCGCCAACTTGACGGTGTTTTCGACTCCACCTTTACTGGCCGGGTCACGCACCTCGCAGGTATGCACGGTGACGCCGTAGAACCTGGCGAACGCCACAACCTGCTGGTTCCGCACCGGGATCCGGGCGACATGCTCGACCGTCACGGACTTCTCGTTGTCGGTCAGCACATACGTCGGGGCTCCGCCGACGAGCCGGAACGCAGCATCCAAGGCGGCGAACACCGTCGGGATGGTCCGGTCCCGCAACGCGATCACGATCCGGAACCTGGACCAGGCCAGCCAGGCGCAGAACAGCACCGTCTTGCGGCCGTCGATGACCGGGCCGTCACCGAAGTCGTACTGCAGCCACAACCCGGGTTCGGTCACCCACGGCCGGTGCACCCGCGCATTCCCCAGCCGGTACTGGTGTTTGATCGCGGCGACTGCCCGCCGGGATGACCGTTCCGACCCGGTGAACCCCATCACCACCAGCTTGTCGTGGGCGACGTCGCCGCGAATCTTGCCTTTCGACTCCTCCACCCATTCCTCGATCTTCGGCAGGAACTCGTCGGTCAACCTGGGCCGGGACACCCGCGGCACGATGCCACCGGCGTCCCGCTCGGCGACCACCCGGGCGACCGTGTGATGCGAACACCCCGCCAGCTCCGCCGCGGCACGCAACGAACCAGTCAAATCGAACGCTTCCAGTATTTGCATCGATTCCTCGGCAGACTTCAAGTGGTCCCTCCTGGGGGCTCGTCGGGCGCGTCAGCACCGCCAAGCGGACTCCAGGAGGGACCCCAACCGCGGGACGCGGACGGGGCAGGAAGGTGTGTCGGGTCAGCAGACCACGATCAGGGTGGGCAGTTTCGTGGCCACCAGCGGGCAGAAACCGTGGCCATCAGCGGGCAGTTTCGTGGCCGCCTACGGGCAGTTTTTCATGGCCGCTGACAGACGATGAACAGGCTTGCGCGTGTTCCTGGTCGGCGAGGCCGATATTGCTTCGGGTGCTGGGAGCTTGATCGTGGAGTTCGCCGGGGAGGGTGATTTCCCGCGGGTGGTCGAGATATTTGTGGCCGGTGGGGCTGTACCAGGTGATGGAACCGTCGTGGTGGTGCCGGGGGGACCATCCGCAGTGGTGCTTCATCCTGTGGTGACGCCGACACAAGGGGTCGAGGTTGTCGGTAGCGGTTTGTCCGCCGCGGTCCGGGTGGTGGTGGTCGTACGGCTCGTGGTGGTCAAGATCGCAACGCCAGGCTGGTTGCCGGCAGGAGAGGAACCGGCAGGTTTCGGCGATGGTCGTGACGATGTCCCGGTGCGCCTGGCTGGGCCGGTAGGAGTGCCATGCGCTGGCGTGCCGTGCGGTGCCGGTGGCGGGATCGATGATGGCGAGGTTGAGGGTGCGGGCGGCGGTGGCGATGGCGATGGCGAGGTCGGCGGTGATGGCCCCGTAGCCGGCGAGGTGGGCGGGTGCGGAGTCAAGGGCCATCAGGGTTGTCAGGGATATGGTGATCGTCAAATGGGGTCGTCGGCCTGCCGGGTGAGGGCAAGCCCGGGATCGGATGGTCCGAGGGGGACCGCGGTCTTCGAGTGGGAGTGGTCGCCGGGGGCGGGGCTGGTCCCGGTGGGGGAATCCGGTCTTGCTGATTGGTCCGGTTCTGCATCGCCGGTGCAGCCGGGGCTGGTGGTTCCGGCGGGGGAATCCGGTCTTGCTGATTGGTCCGGTTCTGCATCGCGGGGGGCGGGGCTAGTGGTCCCGGCGGGGGAATCCGGTCCCACTGATTGGTCCGGTTCCGACCCACCGGTTCCGTTAGTCGGTGGCTTCCCGCCATCCCTTTTGCCGGTTGGACTTCCGGCATCGTCCGGCGTAGGTCCGTCACCTTCTTGGGCGCGGCCCCGGTTGACGACGCCCTCGATTGTTTCGCTGTCGACTTTTTCACCGTCCACTGTGTCGCCGTCCTCTGTGTCGCCGTCGTGGTTCATTACTTGGCCATCGCCGTGATGGACCTCGCCGGGGGTGATGAGGTTGGTGAGGTCGAGGTGGCCGTGGGTGAGGAGTTCGGTGGCGAGGTCGGTGAGGGCGTCGGCGCGGCGGGCGGCGATACCCCGGTCGTCGCCGGGGGTGGAGGTGGAACCGGCGAGCAGGTCGATCAGGGTGTACACCGTGACGGCGCCGGCCGCGGGGAGGACGGCTTTGATCAGGCTCATCTGGTTCTTAATGGCGTGGTGCGTGACTTCACGTTCGTGGCGGGCTCTGTCAGCTCGTTCTTGCGCGGCGTCGGGGTTGGCGGTGATCACGGCCCGGTCGATGAGGGGGCGGAGCCGGCCGGGGGTGCGGGTGGTGGCCAGGGGCAGGATCTGGTGTTCCACGTGCGCGCGGTCGTCCTGGTTCAGGACGCTGGTGCCCTCGGCGATGACGGTGGCGCAGGCGCGGTCGATCCGCCCGTCGTGCAGGGCCTGCCAGGTCGTGGGGAGCCCGGTGTGCAGATCGATTGCGGTGTCGAGGCGGTGCCGGGCGGTGATCGGGGACAGGCGCAGGGCGGCCGCGGTTTCGGCGGCGGCCATCCCCCGGGCGTGGTCGGTGACGACGGCGTCAAGGACCTCCACATCGACTTGCCCGCCGCGGACCGCGGTGCTGCCGCGGGTGGTGAGAGAGGTGAGAAGGTCGCTGATGTCGCCGGCCCGGCCGGGTCGGGCGAATTCGGTGAGCAACCGGGTTTGCAGGGCGTGTATGTGGGACAGCAACCGGTCGGAGCAGACGATCGCGTCGAGCAGGTCTGGCGCTGCCAGGGCGGCGGGGTCGGCGGTACCCAGTTGCCGCAGGAGGTGGTGCCCGGGTGGTGCGGCGGCGAGGTCGGTCCAGCAGGGAGTGGCCCGGGTGCTGGTGCCGGTTGTGTCCAGTGGCGCCACGATCTCCACCTCCCTCCTTGACAACTGTTCGAACGCGTGTCCTAGTAGTAGCTGTTGGCAAGGAAGCACGCAAGAGGCATTCGCAAGGAAGGTCGTCGCCCCCGTGGGAACGAGAAGAAAGTACCGTCGATCTCCACAGAGCGGCGACCCCGACCGGCAGTGGGCGTTCGCAGGGGTCGGGGTCGCGCAGCACCCTCTGTCGTGTGCGCTCGGCAGGTTCTGCTGGCATCCAGCCGGGCTCACCCGGTTGACCGCCTCGATCCAGACGGAAGTCACGGCCAGGGACGAGACGGGCCTGGTCTCAGCGATCCTGACCTGGTGGTGGTGCGTTTTCGTCTCACATCTCAATGGCCTCGTACACCTCGACGGAGCCGCCGGACGACAGCACCGGACAACCCTTCGCCAGGGTGGTGGCCTCGGCCAACGAGGGCGCCTCGATCAGGGTGTACCCGGAGATCCTGGACGGCGCCACGTCATGTACGGCGCCGTCGGCGGCCACGGCTGCGGACGAAGCGAACGGGCTTCCGCCGTCGACGAGGGCCGTGTCCAATTGCCCGAACCAGACTCCCCAGGCCTGCATCTTCTGGTCCCGCTCCTGCGGCGTTGCGGCCATCGTGCCGCCGGTGTAGAGGTAGGCGAACTTCGCCATCGGACGCTCCTTGCTGTTGCCGGCGCCGTGAAGGGCCGGTCCGGGTGGGGTCACCCAGCAAGACGGGCGGGCCCCGGCGAAATCGACAGCACAGGAACAATGGTGATGGCCGAAGATGCGGCTAACTCGGCTCAAAGCCGGGAGGCGCGCTCCGCCGATCCCCACCTGCTACCGGCTCCAAGGCGCGGATCAACAGGTCGAGAGTCTCGCGGAATTGCACGACATCAACGCCGGCCCCGTCCAGGATCTCGTCGGTGATTCGTTCGCCGCTGGAATACATCTCACGGAGCAACGACGAGCCGGCCTCGGTCAGTTCGACCACCCGACGCCGGCCGTCGCTGGGGTCTGCTCGACGCCGAACATGGCCAGTGGTTTCCAAGCGGGCAAGCGTCCGGCCGATAGTCTGTTCGGTGACGTGCTGTTGATGGGCAAGGTCCCGCTGCGAATGCGGGCGGCCGGCCAAGGTGGACAGGACGATGAGGCCCGCATGGCTCACCCCGTGATCACGCAGTCGCGCGTTCCAGGACTGCTCCACCACCCGCGCCGCGGTACCCAGTAGGCGGCCGGTGACCCAGCCAGCCCGGTCCGGTTGCGGATCCATCCACCCTCCTCCTGGTCAGGTGCGAGTGCGGCCATCTTCCCGTGCGAACAGAGCGACAGGACTCCCGTCGCACCAACCCTCCCCCGCAGGGCGGTCCCTTCGAGGCACCGTCAGCGGGCGAGCGCCATGGGGAGTCCGGCCGCCGCGTCCAACCCGAGGATCACGGTACCTATGGCACGATACAAAATGCTCAGCCTGCTGAGCATCCGACGACCTGCCCGGTTCGGTAGGTACGGCTGTGGCACCAGCGTGCCTGCGCCATCAGGACGAGAGAACGGACTTCCTCATGCCCACCGGGCCCACTGTGACTCCGGGCGGATCTGCGCCTGAAAACGCCACTCCGCGACACGCGGCGCCGCAAGGGGAGCAGGCGGCCGATCGACCGGAGGCAGATCTTCGAGGCGGCGACGGCCCGCCCGGCGATCACCGTCGGCGCAACTCCGTGCTGCGAGCCCTGGGGTTGATCGCCGTGGTGGTCGCGTGGCTCGGCATCGCTGGAGTGGGCGGGCCGGCGATCGGCTCGTTGTCAACGGTGCAATCCAACGACCAGGAGTCGTTCCTGCCAGACGGGGCGGAATCGGTCAAGGCGGCGAAGGCAGCTGCCCGATTCGACGATTCTGGCGAGCTGCCCGGCTTCGTCATCTTCCAGACGAGCGGCGACCCTGCAAGTGCCGAGCAGCTGGCGTCCTGGCAGGCGTTCACCCAGTCACTCGCCGCTCAGCCGGTTGACCCGGCCACCCCGGGGCTCGGTGCGGTCGGCGACTACTTCATCGCCAGCCCGACCCCTGGCCAGCCGGTGCCGGTGCCCCTGGTGCCGTCAAAGGACGGTCAGGCCGCGTTGGTGCTGGTCCCGCTGTCGGCGGACAAGGTCAACACCGTCGCCGCAGATGGCAAGGAACCGCTGACAAAGGTCGTCGCCGCGATCCGGACCGCGGGCCAGGCCGCCGCTTCCGGAGCCGAGGTGCACATCGCCGGACCGGCCGGGCTGATCGCCGATCTGGGTGCCGCCTTCGCCGGAATCGACGGGTTGTTGTTGCTGGTGACGCTCTCAGCGGTGTTGGTGATCCTGGTTCTTGTGTACCGGGCCATCGCGTTGCCGTTCGTTGTCCTTTTCACCTCGATCAGCGCGTTGGCGTTGGCCGGCGGAGTGGTGTACCTGCTGGCCAAGAACGGCGTGCTACCTCTGAACGGGCAGAGCCAGGGGATCTTGTTCATCCTGGTGGTAGGCGCGGCGACCGACTACGGGTTGCTTCTGGTGTCCCGTTATCGAGAGGAATTGACCCGCACGCAGTCCACCTGGGTCGCCCTGAAACGGGCCTGGCGGGCTTGCCTGGAGCCGATCGCTGCCAGCGCCGGCACGGTCATCATCGGCCTGCTGTGTCTGCTGCTGTCGAACCTGAACTCCAACCGTTCGCTCGGACCGGTCGGCGCGGTCGGCATAGCCTCCGCATTCGTCGCGGCGATGACCCTGCTGCCAGCGCTGCTCATGGCCGGGCGCTGGTTGTTCTGGCCCCGGGTCCCGCACCCCCACCACCAGGCGGGCGCGTCCTCGGCCGAGAGCGGCAACGGGGTAACCGAACCCACCGCCCCTGCCGGTATCACCGCCCCTGCCGGTACCACGGCCCCTGCCGGTACCACTGCCCCTGCCGGTACCACTGCCCCTGCCGGTACCACTGCCCCTGCCGGTACCACCGCCCCTGCCGGTACCACTGCCCCTGCCGGTACCACTGCCCCTGCCGGTACCGCCGGCCCGGCCGGTACCGACAGCCCGGCCGGTACCGATAGGAGGACAAAGCCCGGAGCTTGGGATCGCGTCGCCAACGCGGTAGGCCGGCGACCACGGCGGATCTGGGCGGTCACCGTGATCGCGCTCGGGATCGCCTGCCTGTTCGTGCCGACGCTGAAGGCATCCGGCACGTCGCAAACCGACGTCTTCCTCAAGGACGTCGACTCGATCGCCGGCCAGCAGGCCCTGACCGATCACTTCCCCGGCGGCTCCGGGAACCCGGTGATCATCATCGCGCCGGAGTCAGCAGCCCAGCAGATCGTCGACACCGTCGCGGGGGTCGACGGGATCTCCGGTCCGCCCACCGTGCTGTCGGCCGCTGGAGCGGGGCCACAAGCCGCCGGCTCACCACCCTTGGTGGTCGACGGCCAGGTCCAGATCCAGGCGACGCTGGCCGCCGCCGCTGACGGCGAAGCGGCGCAGAACACGGTTCGCGCTGTCCGCGAGGCCGTGCATGCGATCCCGTCATCCGGGTCACCGATCCTGGTCGGCGGCACGACGGCCATCCAGATCGACACGGTCGACACCTCCGCCAGCGACCTGCGGTTGATCATCCCGGCCATCCTGGTGGCCGTGCTGCTGGTGCTGATTTTGCTGCTCAGGTCGCTGATCGCGGCCGTGTTGCTCGTGCTGGCGACGGTGCTGTCCTTCGGCGCGGCCCTTGGCGTTTCCGCCCTGATGTTCAACCACGTGTTCAATTTCCCTGGTTCGGACCCGGCCGTGCCCTTGTTCGCGTTCGTCTTCCTAGTGGCGCTCGGCATCGACTATTCGATCTTCCTGATGACCCGGGTCAGAGAGGAGGTGGCGTTCGATGGGCCGCGCCAGGGGGTCATGCGTGGGCTTTCGGTGACCGGCGGGGTGATCACCAGCGCCGGCATTGTGCTGGCCGCGACGTTCGCTGCGTTGGCAGTGATCCCGATCCTGTTCCTTGCCCAGATCGCGTTCATCGTGGCGTTCGGCGTGCTGCTGGACACCTTCCTCGTCCGCACCCTGCTCGTGCCCGCCCTGGCCATCGACCTCGGGTGGTTCACCTGGTGGCCGCTACGCCCCCGGCCGACCAAGCATCAGCTGGAGCACCGCAGCCCGTCGAAAGTCATGGGCCGACTCTGAGCTGACCGGCGCCAGGCGCGCACCGTGACGCCGGCAGTGCACCCAGCCGGCAGTGCCCCCAGCCGGCCCCAGGGGCGAGGGACTTTCGCCCCTGGGCCCGGCTCACCCCAGCGCTTCAAACTGGCCACAGACGTGATCGGCGAGGGCCCGAGCGGCGGGTCAGGCACGTCGGCGAGGGAGCCAGACATGAGCGTCAGCCGGCAACAGGTCATCGTGGTCGGCGTCGATGGGTCACCTGAATCGGCTGCAGCGGCCGGCTGGGCGGCGGCGGAGGCGACGCGACGCCACCTGACGATGCGGTTGATCCACGGGTACTCCGCCCCGTTCTTTGGGAGTTCGCCGCTGGGGATCCCGCCGCACCTCATCGACGGATTGCGGGCCGCGGGTCGAAGTGTGCTGGACACCGCCGCCGACGAGATCCGGCGAACGTACCCGGGTGTGGAGGTGTCGACCGACCTGGTCAGTGCCGATCCCCGGTCAGCGTTGATCGACGCCTCCTCGCACGCGGTGTTGACGGCGGTCGGTACCCGCGGCGGCGCCCGGATCCCTGAGGTGATGCTCGGTTCGGTGGCCCTGCACGTCGCGGCGCACGGCCGCTCACCGGTTGCGGTCATCTCCAGATCGGTGACACCTGAGCATCGCGGCCCGATCCTGCTCGGGGTCGACCCGTCCGGCAACAGCGAAGCGGCGATCGCGTTCGCGTTCGACGAGGCTGCGCTGCGCGGGACGTCGATCGATGCCGTGCTGGTCTGGGACGACGTCGCAGACCGCAGCTTCGCCCGGTTCGTCGCCGACATCGGCCAACTCGACGACGAGGAAGAACACGCGGTGCTGGGCGAGGCGCTAGCCGGCTGGCGGGACAAGTACCCAGATGTCAGCGTTCGGCAGGTGGTCCTGCGCGGCCGGCCCGCAGATGTGTTGCTGCACTTCGGTGCTGATCGCGACCCAGCACTACGCGCGCAACTGGGCGTGGTCGGCACCCGTGGTCGGGGCGGGGTCGCGGGCGTGCTGCTGGGTTCCACCAGCCAGGCGCTCGTCGGCCATGCCAGCTGGCCCGTAGTGGTAGTCCGGCGGGACACCTGGAGCTGACCGGCCTCCGGATAGCTCGATGATCGCTCTCGGCGCAATCGGGAATGTTTGCCAAGCGTAGGAAGTCTGTGTGTGACGGAAGGCCGCGGCCTGCGGCACTCGATCACGCAAGGGACATGAACTGATGACAGCAGCACACAACACCCTGGCCGCCGCGTCCGGGACGTTCGAACTCGGCGGAGACCTGCCGGTGCACCGCCTCGGGTACGGCACGATGCAATTGCCGGGGGACGGCGTCTGGGACTTCCCGGCGGATCGCGAGAATGCACACCGCGTGCTCCGGAGGGCCGCCGAGCTGGGTGTCACATTGTTCGACACTGCCGATGCCTATGGCCCCTACGTCACCGACACCCTGCTTCGGGAGGCGCTCTACCCGTACCCGCAGGACGTCGTGATCGCCACCAAGGTCGGCCTGACCCGGCAGGGACCCGGCGTGTGGACCCCCGTGGGGCGACCCGAATACCTCCGGCAGCAGGTTGAACTGAACCTGCGACACCTGGGTGTAGACCGCATTGATCTGTTGCAGTTGCACCGGGTTGACCCAGCCGTTCCGCTGGAGGACCAGGTCGGCGAGCTGGCCGCACTTCAGTCCGAGGGCAAGATCCGGCACATCGGTTTGTCCGAGGTGACCGTCGAGCAGATCAAATCAGCCCGCAAGGTCGCGACCATTGTCTCGGTGCAGAACCTTTTCAACCTTGCGAACCGGTCCGCCGAGGACGTGCTGGAGTACGCGGAGCAGGAGAACATCGCCTTCATCCCGTGGTTCCCGCTGGCTACCGGCGAGCTGGCCAAAGACGGCGGTCCGCTGGCCGAGTCGGCGAAGCAACACGGCGCGTCGGCGTCCCAGCTGGCGCTGGCCTGGCTGCTCCGCCGGTCGCCGGTGATCCTGCCGATTCCTGGAACGTCCTCGCTCGAGCACCTGGAGGACAACCTGGCGGCGGCCCGGATCGAGCTGACCAACGACGAGTTCGAGGCTCTCAGCAACGCGGTGTGACGGCTCGACAACCCTCAGCCATCAGCCAGGATCTGTCGTGAGGTTTAGAAGGACGCCGGCCGGCAGTTGCCGACCGGCGCCCAGCTGCGGCCCCGACGCTCGCACCCCTCAACCGACGTCGAGAACCCTTGGGTCCGGCGACGCCGCGACCATGCGGACGGGCCGCGGGAGTCGCGCGGGTTCGGACCGCTATTTCGGGATTCGGAGCGTTGGCTGAACCGGATTGGTCGTTATGAAGATTTTTCGACCCCGGTCGTGGCATCCGCGCTCACCGCTGCTCGGAAGGGGGAGCGGGAGCAGGCCCATGGGCTCACCGAGCAGCCCACGATGGTGCGGGGGAAGTGGTGGCTGGCAGTGTCAGCCGGCCTGGCCGCATCCCGGGCGGTCGGGCCTAGTAGGGCGCTGAGCCCCACACGTAGACGTTGTCGCCCACGGACAGCGCGTCGTAGAACGTTTCCGAAGCATCCCAGGACAAGTGCACGCAGCCGTTGGACTGGCGGGACAGGCTGCCCTGATGGAAGGCGATCCCGCCGTCGAAGAACACCGAGTTCGGCATCGGCGCGTCGTTGAAGACGCTCGACTTATGGTTCTTGTCTCGCCAGAAGACCGAGAACATGCCGTCCTCGGTCCGCGATCCGGCGGCCCCGGAAGTGATCGACACGGGTCCGTAGGTGATCTTTCCACCGGACTGTAGCCAAGCCTGCTCGTTCGACAGGTCGACGCAGGCTGAGGCCGCGGCGGGGCACGGGTTGGCCGCCTGGGCGGCGGCCGCCCCAGCCTGGTTGGGGTTCGAGACCGGCTCCTTCACCGTCAGCGTTGAGGACACGGTCGTTGGTTGGAACCGGACGTCCCCGCCGTAGCTGACCTTCACGGTGTGATCACCGACGGTCAGGGCGGTCGCCGTTCCGCTGATCTTGCCGTTGCCGTCGACCGGGCCGTCGGCAACGGTCGTGCCGTCATAGGTGATCGTGGCGGTGCCGGTGGGCCGGTCGGGAGTGCCGATGACGTCGGCGGTGATCGCGACGTCGGATCCGGGTTGCGGCTTCTCGGGCCAGCCGACCGAGATGTCCGCGTTGGTCTGGGTGGTCTTTACCGAGAACTCCCCGGTCGACGGCGCCAGGCTCGCGCTACCGGAAAAGCTGACCGAGTACCGCGCGGTTCCTGGGTCGGCACGATTCAACTCGCCGAGCGATGCATGTCCCGACGCATCTGTGTCACCCTCGGCGATCACGGCGGATCCGCTGCGGACGACCACGTGCCCGGTCAGGTCCGCAGTGGAGGTATCAGGGGCGTTCACCGACACGGCAAAGGTCACCTGATCGCCGTACCGAACGCCGGATCCGTCGACAGCCGCCGTCACCGTCGTCGCGGCCGGGGCGGCGGGCGTTGACACCGGTGCGGGCGGGGCTGCCGATGGCGAAGAAGTTGATGGTGGCGAAGTGGCTGCTGGGGGCGCGGTGTTCGGGGCAGCAGCTACCGAGGGCGGGGCTGCGGGTGGCGCGGGCGAAGCGGGTGCTGCCGCTGGCGGTGCCGCAGAGGTGGTCGCCGGACCGGACGATAACCCGGCCGACGGCGACCCTGACGACGGCGACCCCGACGGGGATCCAGACGGCGACCCCGACGGGGATCCAGATAGCGATCCAGACGGCGAGGATGAGCTCGATGCCGGTGCCAGCGATGCAAGCCCGTTCCCGCTGGTCGAACCGCAGCCGGTAAGTGCGACGGCGAGTGCGCAACCCAGCACGGCGGTGCCCGCGCGGGAAGCAGAGCCGGTGGTCCGACGCGCAGTAAAACGCCGGGCAGAAGGCCGTTCAGCGAACATCAGGAACCCCCACGATCAGGCCTTGCCGAGCGGCCGGCGCCCTCAGGGGACGCGCCGCCCGCCCGCAGGTTCCGACCTGTCAGGACGTGCCGATGGCGGCACGTTACCGCCTGCCGGCGGCCAAACGGTAATCGATGGCTGCGGTCAGTGATGGCTGCGGTCGGTGATGCCAGCGGTCACACCGCCGGCACCGCTAGGTCCGGTTCCAACCCGCGGCAGAGGATCAGTGCCGCAGCCCCAGCCGGTCGTGCAACCGGCGGAGCGGCGCCGGGGCCCACCAGTTCCATTCACCCAGCAGCGTCATCGTGGCCGGCACCAGCAGGCAGCGCACCAGGGTCGCGTCGACGGCAACCGCAACGGCCAGTGCCACGCCGGTCTGCTTGATCACCAGCAGCTCCCCGGCCACGAACCCGGAGAACACCAGCACCACGATCAGCGCAGCCGAGGTGATGATTCGTCCGGAGCGTTGCAGACCGGCGACCACCGCCTCGTCGTTGGTCATCCCGCGGTCCCGGAACTCCTTGATCCGGCTGAGCAGGAATACCTCGTAATCCATCGCCAGCCCAAAACCGAGGGCGATGACCAGGATCGGAATGATCGTCTCGATGCCCCCGGTGGACTTGAACCCGAGCAACGCCTCGCCGTGCCCGTCCTGGAACACCCAGACGAGCACGCCGAGCGACGCGCCGAGTGACACCACGTTGATCAGCAACGCCTTGATCGGTATCAGGATCGAGCCGGTCAACAGAAAGAGCAGGACAAAGGTCGCGACGATGATCACTGCCGCCGCCGCCGGGGCGCGGGCCGCCAGTGCGTGGGTGAAATCGATCAGGGACGCGGTCTGTCCGGT
This sequence comes from Nakamurella sp., assembly GCA_965247715.1. Lineage (GTDB taxonomy): Bacteria > Actinomycetota > Actinomycetes > Mycobacteriales > Nakamurellaceae > Nakamurella. The sequence continues at coordinate 211,238 of CBDFHS010000015.1, forward strand.
GACCCAGATCGGGTAATCGGGCCGGTTGTCCCTGAGTTGGGTGACGACGTCCTTGGCCTGCGAGCTCCCCGGGTCCGGGTTGCTCAGGAACACGTTGACCACGGCGTAGGCGTCGCCCGCCGGTCTGGGCGGCGCGACCAGGCTCACCCCAGGTTTCGCCGCAAGGGATGTGACCAGGGGGGCGAGCTGTTCCGCGGCGCTCTGACCCGGATCGACCTTGGCGACCACCTGGATCGCCGGGATGCCCGACGCCGGGTACTGCTCGGCCAAGGTGTCGAAGAACTGCCGGTCCGGCGCGCTGGGCGGCAGCAGCTGCGCGCCGGAACTGCGTAACTCCAGCCGCAGGGCCGGCGCGGCCAGGATGCCCAGGATCAGCAGCACCCCGCCGACCACCCACCACGGCCGGCGCTGGGTGCGGGTGGCCAGACGGGAGAAGACGCCGTGATCGGGTGCGACGTCGCCGAGCCGGCCGGTCAGGACACGGATCCCAGGGATCCGGCGGAGCAGGCCTGGCCGGATCATCCGGATGCCGGCCAACGCCAGCAGGGCCGGGACCAGCGTCAACGCAACCAGTACCGCCACCATCACCACACTGACCCCGGCGGCGCCGACCGCGCGCAGGATCCTGGCCTCGAAGACCAGCAGCCCGGAGAGGCTGATGGCCACCGTCACCCCGGAGAACAACACCGTGCGGCCTGCGGTGGTCATTGTCGCGACCAGCGCGGACGTGCGGGCGTCCCGGGTGGACCGGGTGCGGCTCGAGTCGAGATGCCGACGCAGTTCTTCCCGGTACCGGGAGACGATCAGCAGCCCGTAGTCGATGCAGAGCCCCAAACCGAGGACGGTGACCACGTTGACAACGGACGCGTCCAGGTCCAGGAGGTAGGAAAACCCCAGCAGTGTCCCGAGCGCACCGCCGATGGAGGCGATCGCACCGAGGATCGGCATCCCAGCGGCCAGGAAGCCGCCGAACACCAGCACCATCACCAGCAGGCTGACCGGCAGCGCGATCAGCTCACCGCTGACCAGGTCCTTCTCCACCTGGCTGGTGATGGCGTCGAACAGCAGAGTGCCGCCACCCACCTGGGCGGTGGACCCTGGGATCGCCCGCGCCAGGTCACCGGAAAGAGCAGTCAGCCTGGTCTTGACCGCAGTCAGGGTGGCGGACTGGGCGGACTTGCCGAGGTCCGGTTGGGCGGTGACGGACACCAGAAAACCCGGTGCACCGTCCGGGCCGTCGGTCCGCGCGATCAACCCGGCCGCAGCCGGACCGGCAGGGCCACCTGGAACCGACAACGGGTCGACAACTGTTGCGACGCCTGGGATCGCGGCAAGGTCGGGTCGCGCGGCAGCCAGCAGCGGCTCAATCGCGGGGTCGGTGACGTCGGCGCGTTGCACCAGCAGACTGAGCGTCGGACCGGTGGTCACGGCCTGGCTGAGGATCTCCCGGCCGTCGGTGGATTCACTGGGGACGGTGGCCTCGCCCGCGTTCAACCGGGCGAACAGGCCCTCACCGACGGCACCGGTCGCGGCGGCGAACCCGGCCACCGCCAGCAGCAACCAGATCAGCACCACCAACAGGGGCCGGCGGCCGATCCCCCGGCCCAGCGCGGCCAGCGGCCCCCGGGTCGGGGTCGGGCTCGTGCCCGGTGGGTCACTGTCCGAGGCAGTCCGCGGTTCCTCGGTCATCACCATCGGCACGCCGCTTTCAGTCCTGGCCCTCGGGCGGGTCACCCAGTCATCCCACGTGTACCTTCGGCCGTCGACCCCGATCCGGTTCTGCCCGCCGCAACACCTCGCGGGTGGTCGGCGCGACTTCGCCAACGCCCAGGAACAGGAACCGCAGCAGATTCGTCACCGGGTTTCCCTCGGTCCACTCGAAGTACACGTTCGGCCGGACCCGGTACTCATCGCGCAGGTGCAGCAACAACGCCGCAATCGAGTTGGGGACCACCGGGCTGGTCATCTCCAGCACCTGCCGGCCGTTGCGGACGGTGCCGTGGACGTTCAATTCGGTGGTGAAGTCCGAGGCGTCGGACAGGGTGACCTCCAGGAAGATCACCCGGTCCTCGGCCGGGATGTGGTTCTCCGACCGTTGCTGGCGCTCCTTCATTCCCAGGGTCTGCTTTCCCGCCGGGTCGGGTTCGTGCGCGATCAGCTGGACGTCGCGATCGGCGTGGTCGGTGAAGAACCGGGCTGCGGCGTCGTCCAGCACGATGCGGCTGGTCCGCAGCTCGAAGGAGCGCCTGATCCGGGAGATGAAGGACACCCCGATGATCCCGGCGATGAACAACGCGGCGATCCGCACACCGTCGGGTCGTTCGATGATGTTGGCGACGGTGGTGTAGACGAAAATCACTGCGATCACCCCGAACGCCACGGCCTGCGCGCGCCGCTGGCGCCGAGCCGCGGAGAGGGTGACAGCGATCGACGCCGACGTCATCAGCACCAGGACACCGGTCGCGTATGCGCCGCTTTGCGCGTCGACGTTGGCATCGAAGACCCAGGTGACGACGAACGCGATGGCTGCGAACACCAGGACCAGCGGACGGACCGCGCCGGCCCATTCCGGCGCCATGCCGTACCTGGGCAGGTATCTGGGGACCAGGTTGAGCAGCCCGGCCATTGCCGACGCCCCGGCGAACCACAGGATGGTGATGGTGGAAACGTCGTATACGGTGCCGAAGCCGTTGCCCAGGTATTCGTGCGCCAGGTAGGCCAGCGCGCGTCCGTTCGCGGCGCCGCTCGGCTGGAACTCCGACTGCGGGATCAGCATCGTCGTGATGATGCTGGAGGTGATCAGGAAGACGCTCATGATCACCGCGGCGGTGGTCAGCAGCCGGCGGGTGTCACGGATGCGCCCTTTCGGTTCGCTCTCGGTGTCCGACGGGCCGCCCTTGACCTGGGGCATCACCGCGACGCCGGTCTCGAACCCGGACAGCCCCAGGGCGAGCTTGGGGAACACCAGCAGCGCAATGCCGATCATCACCCACGGGCTGGAGTAGTTGGTGGTCAGCGCCGATCGCCAGTCGGTGACCACGCCAGGCGTGGTGATCAGGTGTTCCAGGCCGACCGTCACCACCACCAGGTTCAACGTCAGGTACGCGGCGACCAGCCCTACCGCGATCCCGATCGCCTCGCTGAACCCGCGCAGGAACACCGCGGCGAGCAGCGCGAGCAGCACCAGGGTGATCAGCAGCTCGTGGTTCGACCAGGCCTTCGGGATGAACGGGTTTTCCACCAGGTGTGCGGTGGCGTCGGCCGCCGACAGGGTCATGGTGATCAAAAAGTCGGTTGCCGCGAAGCCCAGCAGAGCCAGCACGAACAGCTTGCCCGCCCACTGCGGGAGCCACCGTTCCAGCATGGCGATCGACCCCTCACCGCGGAAGCTTTCCGCGGCCACCCGGCGGTACACCGGCAGGGCACCGAACAACGTCAGCAGCACCAGCACGATGGTGGCAAGGGGGGAGAGCAGTCCGGCGGCCAGGGCCGCGATGCCGGGCTGGTACCCCAGGGTGGAGAAGTAGTCGACCCCGGTCAGGCACATCACCTTCCACCAGGGGTGGGTGGCATGTTCGGGCGGCGGGGTCTGATGGGGGCCGGGGTGGGCGGCGCTCTTGTCGGCCAGACCGTGTAGTAGCCACTGGCGGAACCTGCTGGGACCCGCCGGCGTTGACGCCGGGCTGGACGACGAGCGGGCACGGCCCGTGCTGGTGTCGGTCATCTTCGCCCCGTCAATTCTTGGCCCCGTCAATTCTTGGCCCCGTCAATTCTTGGCCCCGTCAATTCTTGGCCCCGTCAATTCTTGGCCCCGTCAATTTCTTGGCCCTGTCACGTCTGCGTCCCGTCATGGCGTCTGCGGGATGAGCGTCGACGTGCTCAACCGGTGCTTGGTCTCGATCGTCCGGATCGCGCCACTGCTGGACCGCATCGAAAGGCTGTGGGTCACCGCGGAATCGGCCGCGTACCTGACCCCCCGCAGGACCTCGCCGTCGGTGACCCCGGTGGCCACGAAGTAGGCGTTATTGCCGCGGACCAGGTCGGTGGTGGTCAACACCTTGCCCAGTTCCACCCCGACGTCACGGGTCTGACGTGCCTCGGTCCCCGACCGCGGGGTGAGCCGGCCGAAGATGGCGCCGCCCATGCTGCGGAGCGCGCAGGCCGCGATCACCCCCTCGGGCGTGCCACCGATCCCGACCAGGATGTCCACCTCGGACTCGGGCCGTACCGCCATCAGCGCGCCCGCGACGTCGCCGTCGATGAGCAGTTTGATCCTCGCGCCGACGGCCCTGATCCGTCCGACCAGTTCAGCGTGCCGGGGCCGGTCGAGAAGCGCAACGGTGACCTCGCCGACTCCGGTGCCGCGGATCCGGGCAATCGTCCGCAGGGTGTCCTCGATGGGGGACTCGAAGTCCACCGCGTCCATCAGATCGGGCCCGACCACCATCTTGTCCATGTACAGGCACGGTCCGGGGTCGAACATCGAGCCGCGGTCGGCGAGGGCGATGACCGACATCGCGTTGGGCAGGCTCTTCGCGGTCAGGCCGGCCCCGTCGATCGGGTCGACCGCGATGTCGACCAGCGGTCCCTGGCCGCTGCCGACGTGCTCACCGGGGTAGAGCATCGGGGTGTCGTCGTTCTCGCCCTCGCCGATGACGATGACGCCGCGCATGCCGATTGTGCCCAGCACCGGCCGGATCGCGTCGACGGCCGCACCGTCGACCTCGTCCTCGACGCCGCGGCCCAGGAACCGGGACGCAGCCATCGCCGCCGCCTCGGTGGCCCGGACCAGCTCCAGCGCGAGAATGCGGTCGTCGTCCAGGCTGTCCTGGGGAGTCTGCACCACGGGATCGTCGGCGCCATCGGGTCCGGTCACGGGCGGAGTCTCTCACTTGACGGGGTTCGGTATGGCAGCGGCAGCAGGCCCTCAGGAGCAACCCGGGCACTGACAGCAGCATCAACGGCGAAACGTCAGCGCGCGAGGGCCCGCTGGAGGCTGGCGGCGACCTCCAACACCCCTCGCTCAGCCAGGTGGGTACCGACGATCTGCACTCCCGCCGGCAGCCCGTCAAGGGCACCGGGATGCTCACCGCCGGCCAGCCGGTCATGTTGAACGGCAGGGTGAACGCCAGCAGGGCGGGTCGCACCGCGACGTCCTGACCGTCCAGGACGATCGTTTCCGCGCCGATCGGGGTGGCCCGTAGCCGGGTCGTCGGAAGCATCAGCGCATCGACCCCGGTGACCGCCGCGCTGAACGCCCGGGTCAACCGGCGTCGATCGCGCTGTGCCTGGATGTACTCACGGGCGGGCTGGTCAGCGAAACCCAGCATCCGTTCCCGGATCAGGTCCTGGTAGTCGCCGGCCCGCGTCGCGAGCCAATCGGCATGCGTCGCATACGATTCGCCGCCGACGATGGTCGGGTACGCAGCGGCCAGCTCCTCGATCATCGGGGTGCGCACGTCGACCAGCTGCACCCCCAGCCGCGTCGCGGCGGCCGTCGCCGACGCCAGGGCGGCGGAGATCGCGGGATCCAGCGGTTCCCAATAGTCGCCGACCGGCACCCCGATCCGGAGCTGGCCGGGGTCGACCGGTTCCCGCGGACCTGCTCCGGCGCCGTCGAGCACGTCCCAGGCAATCACTGCCGACGCCGCGTCGGCCGTCAGGATTCCGACGGTGTCCAGGGATTCCGCGAGCGGGAACACCCCGTCGGTCGGCAACCGGCCGTAGCCGGGTTTGAACCCGACGACACCGCACAAGGCGGCGGGAATCCTTACACTGCCACCGGTGTCGCTGCCCAGGGCCAACGGGAGGTAACCGGCAGCAATCGCAGCGGCCGAACCCGACGACGAGCCGCCGGTGATGCGGGTGGGATCGTGCGGATTGCGGGCCGGCCCGGTCGCCGCATTGTCACCGGTGGGTCCGTGCGCGAACTCCTGGGTGTGCAGCTTGGCGACGATGACGGCGCCGGCCTCCCGCAGCCGGGCAACGACCGGGGCGTCGGCCACCGCCGGTGCGGCGTCGGTGAACAGCGCCGAACCGCAACGGGTCGGTAGACCGGCCACGTCGATGAGATCCTTGACCCCCACGGCAATTCCGTGCAGCGGGCCGCGCCGGTGGCCGCCCGCGAGCTCCCGCGTCAGCCCAGCCGCCGCGTCGAGGGCGCCCTGCTCGTCGAGCGTGACGACCGTGTTGAACGGATCCCCGGCCAGCCGGGCGAGGACCTCGCTGACGTGCTGGGTCGGCGACAGTTCGCCGGAGCGGATCACCGGTCCCAGCTCGCGCAGGTCAAGCATTGGTTCCACCACGCCGTGCAGTGTGCCGTACCCCAACCTGCAGCCCAGCGATCACGGCAGCGCCATCGAGAAATGTGGACCGATCAAGGAATGTGGGCCGATCAAGGAATGAGGGGCGATCAAGGAATGAGGATCGCCCGTCCCCGAACCTTCCCCGCACCCAGGTCGTCGAGCGCGTCCTGGATTTGTCCAGCGGGTACTTGGCGGTGTGCAGCTGCGCCCGGCCGCGCGCGGCCAAGGCCATCAGCTCGACCAGGTCGTTGTAGGACCCGACCAGGTTGCCGATGATGTTTCGCTCGGTGGAAATGATGTCGATGGAGGGATGTCGATGTTCTCGCCGTAGCCGACGACGTGGTAATCACCGGCCCGCCGGGTCATCGCCAAACCCTTGGCGGTCGAACCGCCCTCGCCGACTAATTCGATCACTTGCTCGGCTCCGTGCCCACATCAATCCGGCGATGCCGGTGGTCGGCGGCGGGGTGCATCCGGGAACGGTGCAGACCTACCTGGACGACCTCGGACCCGACATCGTCCTCGGCGCCGGCGGGGCGATCCAGGGCCACCCCGGCGGGCCGGCGGCGGGCGGTGATGCCATGCGGCAGGCGATCGACGCGGCGGTGGCGGGCGTTCCGGTGCAGGAGGCGGCGCTGGAGCACCCCGAACTCGCCGCTGCCATCGAGCGGTTCGGGGCAACCGTGTAGTCGCAGGTTCAGACGAACGCGCCGATCCCGGTGATCGCGCGTCCCACGATGAGCGTGTTCATTTCCCTGGTGCCTTCGTAGGAATAGATTGCCTCGGCGTCGGCAACGAACCGGCCGACATTGTTCTCCAGCAGGATCCCGTTGCCGCCCAGCAGTTCCCGGGCCCAGCCGACGGTCTCCCGCATTCGCACGGTGCAGAACGCCTTGGCCAGTGCCGAGTGTTCGTCGCGGGCGCCACCGGCCGCCTGCAGGGTGGCCAACTGGGCGCACATGGCGGCGGACGCGGTGGTGTTGGCGAGCATGCGGACCAGAAGATCCTGGATCAGCTGAAATCCGGCGATCGGCCGGCCGAATTGTTCCCGTTCCTGTGCATATGCGAGCGCGTGGTCGTAGGCGCCTCGGCCACACCCCACTGCCATCCAGGCGACCCCGGCCCGCGTCACTCGGAGGATCTCCGCGGTGGCCTTGAACGAGGTGGCATTGGCCAACCGGTTGGCCTCCGGCACCCGGACGCCGTCCAGGGTGATCCGAGCGTTCTGCACCACCCGCAGAGCGATCTTGTCCTGCATGGCTTGGGTGGCGAACCCCGGGGTGCCCTGCTCGACCACGAAGCCCTTCACCTGGTTGTCGGCAACGTCGCGGGCCCAGATGATGATGAGATCAGCGAAGGTGGCGTTCCCGATCCAGGCCTTTTCCCCGTCCAGGACCCAGTCGTCGCCGTCCCGCCGGGCGGTGGTGGCCAGCCCTTTGGAAACCCCGGAGCCGACCCCCGGTTCGGTCAGCCCGAAGGCTCCCATCAGCTGGCAGCGGGCCATGGCCGGCAGCCAGCGCTGGCGTTGCTCCTGCGACCCGGCCAGATAAATCGAACCCATCGCCAGGCCGCTGTGCACCCCATGAAAGGTCGCGATCGACGGATCAACCCGCGACATCTCCATCGAGATCATCCCGTCGATCAGTGGCCCCCGGCCTGGACAGCCGTAACCGGTGTAGGCGTTGCCCGCGATGCCGAGGGCCGCGTAGCCGGGAAGGATCTCGAAGGGGAACTTCGCCCTCGTCCAGTAGTCGTTGATGATCGGCGCAACCTCCCGCTCCATGAAGTCACGGACCCGCATCAGCAGTTCGCGCTCTTCTGGGGTGAGAAGTGTTTCCAGCCCATAGAAGTCATGCGTGGCGGGAACGGCGGTCACGGGTTGGTTCGCCTTGGAGGTCACTAGTGCACGATAGATGGCCCGGCAAGTCTCGGGGCCCCGCCGCCGCGGCGACGGTGGCGGGTCAAGAATGGGATCGACGCGGACCCTGGGAGGGCCATCAATGACCAGTTCTGAACAAACCGGCAGGACGCCTGCCGATGTCGTCATCGAAGCGCTGCGAACCGGGCACGACCGGCTCGTGTCGCTCGTTTCATCGCTGACCCCGGAACAGCTGACCGGGCCATCGGCGGCTTCCGAGTGGACCGTCGCCGAGGTGCTCAGCCATCTGGGTAGTGGCGCTGAGATCAACGCGGCGGTCCTTCAGACAGCAGCGTCCGGCGACGCCGGGGCGGGCGGGGTACAGACCCAGGTGATCTGGGACCGGTGGAATGCGATGGAGCCGGCCAGACAGGCCGAGCAGGTCGTGTTCGCCAATCAGGACCTGGTCCGCCGGCTGGAGGGCTTAGATGCCGCCGCGCGGGCCGACCTGCGCATTGACGTGGGTTGGTTACCGGAGCCGGTGGATGTCGCGACCTTTGCCGGTCTGCGGCTCAACGAATTCGCCTTGCACAGCTGGGATGTCAGGTCCGCCCTCGACCCGACGGCAATCCTGGCGCCGGAGGCCGTTGCCATCCTGCTGTCCGCGTCGGCACCCCTGATCGGTTTCATCGGGAAGGCAGAGGCGCTGGCCCACCGTCCCGTGACCGTGGCGATCGAGACGACCGAGCCCGACCGCAGGTTGGGACTGTCGATCGCTGACCGGGTGACCCTGACCGACGCACCAGCGAGTCCGGACGCCACGGCATCGATGCCGGCCGAGAGCTGGCTCCGGCTGACGTCTGGTCGGTTGCCGCCGGACAGAACACGTGCCGAGGTCACGGTGTCCGGGTCCGTCACCCTGGACGACCTGCGCCGGGTGTTCCCGGGCTTCTAAGCTCACGTCGCGACCCCCGCGCCGTGGGTCTGGGGTTATTGCTGAGGTAGCCATCGTGAAGTCCCGCCCCCCGATCCTATGCTTCGGGTATGGATGCACACGACGATGGGCCGGTCCGGCTGGGTGGCTCCGTGCAGCCGCCGGCGACCGAGGACGACTGGTCGACCGCCGCCGCTGCCGTGCTACGGAAGGCGCGCCGACTGGCCGCGGACGCCCCCGACGGACAGGCCTGGGAGGCGCTGGCCGGTCGAACTGTGGAGGGTCTGCTCATCCCACCGTTGGGCACCCCGGAACGGGCCGCACCGTGGGGACCGCCGGGGTACCCGGTCGAGAACGACGCCGATGCGCTGGCTGCCCGGGCCCAGACTGGTTGGGATGTCAGAAGTCTGGTAGCCGATCCCGATCGGGCCACGGCCGCCGCGGCCGCGCTGGACGATCTGGCGAACGGCGCCACCTCGCTTGTGTTGGCAGTCGGTGGATCGGGCACGGCCCCCGGGGATCTGGCTGTCGTGCTGGACGGCGTGCTGACCGAGCTGGCACCGGTGGTGATCGCCCCGACCGGTGACGTCACCGACCTGGTCGCGGCGGCGGCGTTCGCCGACGTCCTCCGCACCGGCGGCAGCACACCGCACCCGGCGTGCTCACTGGGCGCGGACCCGGTCGGCCGCCTCCTGGGAGCTCGAGCCGACACCGCGCTCGCGCCGGCGGACCTGGCGGCGTCGGTTGCCGACGTGGCCTCGCTGGCAACCGATCTCGGTATCCGGGCCCTGGTTGTCGATGGGACGGTGGCGCACCGGGCCGGGGCCGGCGACGCGCAGGAACTGGGGTACACCCTTGCCGTGGGAGCGGCGTACCTCCGCTGGCTCACCGCGGCAGGGCACCCGGTGGGAGAAGCATTGGCCCTGCTGGAGTTCCGTTACGCCGCCACCGCCGAGCAGTTCATCACCATCGCCAAGTTCCGGGCGGCGCGGTTGTTGTGGCAACGGGTGGCCCAGATCTGCGGCGCCGCATCAGCTTCCGGCCGACAAGCGGTGCACGCGGTGACCTCATGGCCGATGCTGACCCGGTACGACCCGTGGGTGAACCTGCTCCGCACGACCGTCGCCGCGTTCGCCGCCGGGGTGGGCGGCGCCGACGCGATCACCGTCCTCCCCTTCGACAGCCGGCTCGGGGTTCCCGATGCGCTCGGAAGAAGGATGTCCCGCAATATCTCCGCACTGCTGATCGCCGAGTCGCACGTCGCAGCCGTCATGGATCCAGCAGCAGGGGCACACGCGGTCGAAATCCTGACCGGAGAACTAGCCGCGGCCGGCTGGGCCGAGTTCCAACGAATCGAACGGGTCGGCGGGGTGCTGACGGCGGTCGCCGACGGATCGCTGCTGGAGCGGCACCGGCGCACCGCGGTCGAGCGGGCCGCGCGGATTTCCACCCGCCGGCAACCACTCACCGGAGTGAGCGAATTCCCGAACCCAGCGGAAGTGCTGCCGAGGCGCCGATCTCGTCCCGCGACGGCCGACCCGTTCGGTGGTCGAGCGGCCGCCGCCTGGTCGGAACCATTCGAGGTGCTGCGAGATGTACCCGTGAACGCGCCGGTGTTTCTGGCTGCGCTGGGACCGGTTCCGGACCACGCCGCCAGGGCGGGATTGGCCGCCAACCTCTTCGCTGCCGGCGGTGTCCCGATCGTCGCCGGCGAGGTGTCCAAGGACGAGGCCGCGTTGCTGGCGGCGTTCCGGGACTCCGGTGCCCGGGTGGTTTGCCTCGCCGGATCCGACCGGACGTACAAGGAACGGGGAGTCACTGTGGCGCGGGAACTACGAGCCGCCGGGGCGACCCGGGTCCTGCTGGCCGGCCGCCCGACCCCCGAGCTGACGGAACTGCTGGATGGCCAGGTGGCTGCGGGGGACGACGTGCTCGCTTTCCTTGCCGCCGTCCGCGAATTTGTCAGCGAAGCACCGGTGACCGCATGACGATTCCCGTCTCGTTCGCCGACATTCCACTGCAGGAACCCGCCGGCGGGCTCCCCACCGCTGACGCAGCGGACCGCCCGCCCGCCGGGCCGGGTTGGATGTCGCCGGAAGGCATTGCAGTGCAACCTGTCTACACCCCCGCCGATCTCACCGGTCTGGACGCGTTAGATACCTATCCCGGGCTGGTCCCGTTCCTGCGCGGACCGTACCCCACCATGTACACCACCCAGCCGTGGACGATTCGGCAGTATGCGGGATTCTCCACCGCACAGGAGTCGAACGCTTTCTACCGACGGAACCTGGCAGCCGGGCAGAAAGGGCTTTCGGTCGCATTCGACCTGCCAACGCACCGCGGCTACGACTCCGACCATCCCCGGGTTGCCGGCGACGTCGGGATGGCCGGCGTCGCCATTGATTCGATCCTGGACATGCGGCAGCTGTTCGACCACATCCCGCTGGGTTCCACCAGCGTATCGATGACGATGAACGGCGCGGTACTTCCGGTGCTCGCGCTGTACATCGTCGCCGCCGAAGAACAGGGAGTGCCGCCGGAACAGCTGGCCGGCACGATCCAGAACGATATCCTCAAGGAGTTCATGGTCCGCAACACCTATATCTACCCGCCCGCTCCCTCGATGCGGATCATTTCCGACATCTTCTCTTTCACCGCGGCGAAAATGCCCCGCTTCAACTCGATCTCGATCTCCGGCTACCACATTCAGGAGGCTGGAGCCACCGCCGATCTGGAGCTGGCGTACACCCTCGCCGACGGGTTGGAGTACCTGCGGGCGGGCGCCGCCGCGGGCCTGGACATCGATGCGTTCGCCCCGCGGCTGAGTTTTTTCTGGGCGATCGGCATGAACTTCTTCATGGAGGTGGCGAAATTGCGTGCGGCGCGGGCGATCTGGTCCCGTCTGGTCGGCGATCTGGGTGCCACGAATCCGAAATCACTGTCCCTGCGGGCCCATTCGCAGACATCCGGGTGGTCGTTGACGGCGCAGGACCCGTTCAACAATGTCGCGAGAACCTGTATCGAGGCGATGGCCGCGACCCAGGGGCACACCCAGTCGTTGCACACGAACGCATTGGATGAAGCTATCGCGTTGCCCACCGACTTCTCGGCCAGGATTGCCCGCAACACTCAACTGATGCTGCAGCAGGAAACCGGTACCACCGCGATCATCGACCCCTGGGGCGGCTCGTATTTCGTGGAAAGGCTGACCCATGACCTGGCCGACCAGGCGTGGCAGCACATCAGCGAGGTGGAAGCCGCGGGCGGAATGGCCAGGGCCATCGAGGCCGGCATTCCAAAGCTGCGAATCGAGGAGGCCGCGGCCCGTACCCAGGCCCGGATCGACGCCGGGACCCAGGCGGTGGTCGGGGTCAACGTGTATCAGACCGATGCTGCCGAGGCATTGGACGTGCTGAAGGTGGACAACGAGGCCGTGCGGGCGTCGCAGATCCGCAAGCTGGAGCAGCTCCGCCGAGAACGGGATTCCGGTGCGGTTCACTCGGCGCTCGACACGCTGACCAGGGCGGCCGGTGCCACGGGTGAACCGCAGCCGGGCGGGGACCTGTCCGGAAATTTGTTGGCACTCGCCGTTGACGCAGCCCGTGCGCATGCCACCGTCGGGGAGATCTCCGATGCGCTGGAGAAGGTCTTCGGCCGGCATACGGCGGTCATCCGTACCATCTCGGGGGTGTACCGGGCCGAGTCGGGAGATTCTCCGCTGGTCGCCCGGGTGCTCGCGCGGACCGCGGCCTTTGCGGAGGCCGAGGGCCGTCGGCCCCGCATACTGGTTGCCAAGATGGGCCAGGACGGTCACGACCGGGGCCAGAAGGTCATCGTCAGCGCCTTCTCCGACCTCGGGTTCGACGTCGACGTCGGGCCGCTGTTCTCCACTCCGCAAGAGGTCGCCCAACAGGCGGTGGATTCCGACGTTCACGTCGTCGGGGTGAACTCCCTGGCCGCAGGCCATCTCACGCTGGTGCCGGCATTGAAGCAGGCGTTGGCGGACCGCGACCGGCCAGATATCATGATCGTCGTCGGTGGGGTGATCCCGCCGTCCGACATCGCCGAGCTGCACGCCGCCGGAGCCGCCGCGATCTTCGGACCGGGGACCGTCATCGCCCAGGCGGCGCTGGACCTCTTGGCGGACTTGGCAGCGGCGCTGGGTCACCCGAACGCGGCTGCAACTCCTGACGGTGACTCCTGAGAGCGACACCTGACAGCAACTCCTGACGGCAGCACCTGATGGCGACATCTCCCGTGCCCTGAGATCCGTTGGGACGCCTGGGATCAGGCGCTGGCCTCCAAGGCCAGCAGGGTCCGTTTGGCAGCCGTGCCACCCAGGTACCCGCCCATCCCGCCGTCCGAGCGGACCACCCGATGGCAGGGCACGAACACCGGGATCGGGTTGGTCGCGCACGCCGTTCCGACGGCCCGGACCGCCCGCGGGTTACCCGACGCGGCGGCCACCTGGGCGTAGCTCTCGGTATGGCCGTAGCCGATCTGACGGAGGTGTTCCAGGACCTGAGCCCGAAAGCCCTTACTCAGTCGCAGGTCCAACGGCATGTCGAAGGACCTTCTCGCCCCGTCGAAGTACTCGCCCAGTTGCCGGGTCGCGTAGTCCAACCTGTTCGGTGCCAACATGATTCGCGGGCTGACCCGGTTGGCCAGATCGACCAGCACCCGGTCGTGATCCTCCAGGGCGAATGCCACCCGCACCACACCAGCCTCAGTTGCTGCGAGCAGCAAGGTGCCGACCGGCGAGTCCACCGTTCGGTAGGCGACGTCGATCAGCCCGGCGTGGGTGGCCGCTCCGATCAGTTGCTCGCGGTAGCGCGCGAGGGCATCCGGGTCGACCTGGCGCAGTGCCGTCAGCAGGTCATCGGGAGGTTGGGGTAGGACTGCGGTCATGTCATCGGTCGACCGTGGTTCGGTGTTCATCGTTGCTCTCCATGGGGAAGGTGATTGCGGCGCAAAGCTTTGATGCCGTCACTGGCGGCTCGTCGAGCGGCATCGGCGGTGCCGCCGAGGATGTCGGCGACCTGCTGGTGGGGTAGCCCCGCGAGGTAGTGGTACGCAACAGCCTGTCGCTGTTTGGCCGGTAACGCGGCAACGGCCGCCAACAGGGCGTCATCGGTACGACCGGGAACTCCCAGGGTCGAGATCCGTTCCGGCTGGCGCGCGGTTGGAACCGGCGCCCTGGCCCGCGCCCGGAGCAGGTCAATGGCTTTGCGGTGCGCGATGGTGACCAGCCATGCCTGCAGGTTGGTGTCGGCGGCCAGGTCGGGGTAGGCCCGCAAGGCGGACAGGAACGTGTCCGACCAGGCGTCCTGAGCATCGTCCGGGCCCACCACCGCTCGGCAGACCCGCAGCACAGTCGCGCCGTGCTCGGTCACGACCCTCTCGAACGGTTGGCTACTCACCTGACGTAGACGTTCGGGGCAACTGTTTCGTGAGGTCGTGCGCGAAAGTTGTGTCGGCGGACCACCAGCTCACGGTAGATCGCACCACAAATACACATCTGACCGCCGTGAATACGTGCATTCACCGCCGGCCTCCCCTACGTTCCAGGCTGAGTTGAATAGGCCGTGGTGGGGCCAACCCGGCACCAGGCCGACCTCAGCACATTACGGGCCGGCAGTGCGCGGAACCGGCCGGACGGAGTGCAGCACGTCCCGGGCCCGGTCCAGCGCGCTGACCGCACCCCCCACCGTGGCCCCGTTCAGTACCGCACGAGCCTCCGCGAGGGTGTGTCCCCGATCCAGGAGAACGCCGACGGCCCGGTTGACCACGCTCAGATCCGCCAGGCCGGTGATCCCCGGTGGCGGGGGCGGGTACGGCCCGCTCGGCAGGTGACCGTCCAGGACGACCCCACCATGGTGCCCCTCCGCATACGCGACATCGGCGTCGAGGTCGACGAATGCGCCCGGCTGGCGTGCGTAGAAAATGATCGCATCGGTATCCCCGCCACCTGTCCACCGGGCCAGGGGGAGTCTGAGGGAAGCGGCCGCCGTCAGCGCCAGGTCGGCCTTCAGGGTGGTCAGGACGACAGGGCTGCCATGCAGCGACAGGGTCATGGTCAGTCCGAGGAACGAAGGCACCGCTGCGCCGAGGTCGTCCAGGAGAACACTGAGAATGGCCTGCAGATCGGTAACGGGATCGGCCACGGCCATGGTCAGAGCGTTGAGTCGTTCGATCGTCTCCGGGGAGAAGATCATGCAGATACTCCGGCAGGCGTCCCGATCGCCGATTGGGTCCTACCCAAGCCGAGTATCGCGACGGCGACACTCAATGCACCACGCCAGATACGGGGTTATCGGGACCCCGGCTATTCGTGGCCGTAGCCCGACGCTACGCGATACGTTGGCCGAAAGCTTCACGGTGTCAGGAGTTTAATTGTCACCGGCGCGGCGCACGCGGGCCCGGCGGACCGCTTCCCGCACGATGCCGGCGGCAACGACGGCAATCTTGGTGTTTTCATGTTGGCTCAGTTGCCGGATCCTGCCGTAGGCATCTTCGGGGGTGAGGCCGCTGCGGCTCATCAGTATGCCGATTGCCTGATCGGTGACCGCACGGCTCGTCATCCCTGCGTGAAATTTCGCCACGAGCCGCTGAGTCTGCGCGAGGATCTGGGCATTCTGGACGGCGATCGCTGCTGGAACTGCGTACAACTGACCCAAATGCTCGGACCGCTCATCGAACGCATCCCTGGCGTGCGCGTAGACGTTCATCGCACCGACCACCGCCCCGCCACTGAGCATGGGCAGGGACAACACGCTGTGGACACCCAGCCGTCCGGCGCGTGGTCCGAACCGGGGCCACCGGGGATCGCCTCCCAGCGACCCGGACCGCATCGGAACCCCACCGGAGACGGCGCTGATACAGGGGCCTTCCCCAAGCCCGTATTGAATATCGTCGATTTGCCGGACGAATTCTTCGCTCTTCACGATCGTGTCCGCGCGATCCGCCTCGATCAGGGTCAGACCCGCGCCATCAGCACCCGGAATGGCCTGCACTGCCAATGTCGCCACTTCGGTCAGCAGACCTTCCAGGCCTAACCGGGCCGCGGAGAGCTGGGACAACGCGGTCAAGCTCTCGGCCAGGTCGTCATCTTGGACCTGGCTACGCAGGAGCCGCGCCAGGTCGTTTTCATCGGTGCCAGCGTCAGCATGACCGGAATCAGCATGACCGGAATCAGCACCGTCCAAACCACCACGGTCGTCGGGCAATTCGTCGTTCATGTCGGCCTCTCCCTCTGATGGGCGACGACAACATCACGGTAGTCCGAATCGGTCGTGGCGGCCGAGAGTCGCACCAGCTTCATCGGGACATCGCCGGAGGCAACCTTGACATGCGGGCCGGGAGGGAGTTGGGTCGGGGTGTTGTTCACCGCAGCCGCTCGGGGCTGTGCCGCCTGCTGACGCCGCGGCACCGCGAGATCATTCTCAGCGCCCACCTCACCCTGGTCGTTCATTTGTCGATTCGTCATCGGCTCATGAGGGGCGGTTTGGCTACCCCTCACCCAACGGCGTTCGCGGGACCTCCCGTGCGCCCTCTGAGCTCATCGCTGCAGACCATCGCTTCAGACCAAAGCTTCAGACCAAAGCTTCAGACCATCGGACAAGAGGGAACGACATGACCAGCACCCAGGACGCTCAGGTCTACGACTTCGCCGAGAAGATGCTGGCCGGTCAACGCGAATTCGCCACCTCGCTGGCCGCGCACACTGCTGCCGGGACCGAGGCTGCACGTCAACACACCGAATCCGTGGTCGGGGCCGTCAAGCAGCAGGCCGCGACCGCAGCTGACGCGCTGAACGGGACTGCGCCTACGACGAAGTAGACCGACGATAGCCAAGTGATGCGGCGGCACGCCTGGCGTAGTCGCAGCGCAAATTCCAAAAGTGAAAGCAGGCAGCAATGAGTGCGCCTACCGTTTCAGTTGTACCGAAATTGCCCGTCATCGATCTCGACGCCGTTGACAATGAATTCCCCAATGGCGATGACCTGGCAATCTCACGGGCCACAGATTTCTATCACCTCGATGAGATGCTGACCGACCAGGAACGCGAACTGCGGGATCGGGTGCGGACCTGGTGTGACACCGAAGTGGCCCCAGCCGCGGCTGGTTACTGGGAGCGTGCAGAATTTCCCGTCGAATTGGCCAAGGGTTATGGACGGCTCGGTATCGCGGGCGCCTCGATCGTCGGAGACGGTTGCCCGGGGGTGTCCTTCCTGGCCGAAGGTGTTATCGCCGCCGAACTCGCCCGCGGTGACGGCAGCATCGCCACCCTGAACGCGGTCCATTCCGGGCTTGCCATGACAACCATTGCGATGCTCGGCTCTCCGGAGCAACGCGCGCAGTACCTGCCTCGGATGGCGACCTGCGAGATTCTCGGGGCCTTCGCGTTGACCGAACCCAAGCACGGCTCCGACGTGGTCGCCCTGGAAACCAGGGCGAGACGGGACGGTGACGAGTGGGTGCTGGATGGGCAGAAGCGATGGATCGGCAATGGCACCGTCGCCGATGTCGTCGTCGTGTGGGCCCGCGACGACGATGGCCAGGTCGGTGCGTTCTTGGTCGAACATCCGGCCGGTGCAGAGCACTCGGTGCCCGGATATCACGCCCGCAGGATTGTCGGTAAGGCAGCCAACCGCGGCGTCTGGCACGCACAGATCCGCTTGGACGGCGTGCGGGTACCTGCCGGCGCCAGACTGGCCATGGCCAGAACGTGGGATGACACCAACTACGTGTTGGCCAAGTCGCGGCAGACAGTGGCCTGGGAGGCGCTCGGCCATGCCGTTGCTGCCTACGAGGCGGCGGTGACCTATTCGCTCCGCCGAGAACAGTTCGGCCGACCGTTGGCCCGGTTTCAGTTGATCCAGGACAAGTTGGCGCATATGCTCAGTGACATCACGGGGATGCAATTGATGTGCACCCGCATGTCGCAGTTGCAGGCGGCGGGCCGGGTTTCCATCGAACATGCCTCACTAGCGAAGCTGAACACCGGTGACGGGGCCCGCCGGGTCTGCGCAATGGCCCGAGACATTCTGGGCGGCAACGGCATTCTGCTCGATCACCATGTTGCCCGGCATCACGCCGACATCGAGGCCGTCTATACCTACGAGGGCACCGACTCCATCCAATCCCTGATCGTCGGCCGCGCCATCACCGGACTCAATGCCTTCCGCTGAGGACTGCCCGCTAAGGACTGACCAGTGAGGACTGCCCAATGATGACCGCACCGAGAAAGGTCACCCTCGCCGAACTGCCCACGTTGGCCGGTTCCAGGCTGGGAACCTCTGCGCTCCATCAGATCTCGCAGGATCGGATACAGATGTTCGCCGATGCCACCGATGATCGGCAGTGGATTCACCTGGACCCACTGCGCGCCATCACCGGGCCGTTCGGGAGCACCATCGCCCATGGCTACCTGACCTTGTCGATGGGAACGGCTCTGCTGTCGGAGGTGTTGGACGTCACCGACAGCGTGCAGGTGATCAACTACGGGCTGGACAAGGTCCGGTTCCCCGCGCCGCTGCCATCCGGTGCGTCGGTGGAGATGGTGGTCGACCTTGATGCTGTCGAGAATTTCGGCGGCGGTGTGGCCCTGCATATGGCGTGGACGTTTCAGGTGCCCGGAACGGCGAAGCCGGTCTGCGTCGCCCGGGCCATCTTCCGTTACTACCGCGACCCGGACGCCGACCGACGTCGGTCGGTCCCGGCAGCCAGGCTGAAGGCTGCCCGGACCTGAGCACTGTCTCGCATCACCGGTTCCAGGAGGAACCCCATGCCGATCCCCGTCGAATCACCATCCATCACGCTGGTCCGGGACAAGCTGGTGACCAGCACCAGCACCGGTGGCACCCTGCCGGCGGAGATGTTGGTCGGCGGCACCGAGGTCCGGGACAAGGTGGTGACCGCGGTCGAGGCGGTCCGGTTGATCCGCGATGGTGACGCCGCGATGGTGACGCCGTTGTGGTGGAAAGATTCGTTGGCCAGTGTTTCGCCGAGGAACTGACCCTCGCGCTCGAGCAGCGGTTCCTGCTCACCGGGACCCCGCGTGACCTGTCGCTGGTGTTCACCGTCGCAGCGGGGGATCGGCAGGGCCGGGGGCTGGATCGGCTGGCCCACGACGGCTTGGTCGGAAAGGCAGTGGGGGCCATTGGGGATTGTCTCCGGCCTAGGGAAAGTTGGCCGTAGGTAACAAGATCGAAGCACTCGAGGGTGGTCGACTGCTCATCGCCGACGGTGCGGTCAGTCCGAAGTTCCTCGCAGAGGTGGAGCAGTGCACCTTCAGCGGCGAATTCGCCGCAGCCGCCGGTCAGCATGTGCTCTACGTCACCGAACGGTGCGTCTTTCAGGTTACGCAGGCCGGCTTGGAGCTCATCGAGATCGCCCCCTGGGTCGACCTGGAGAAGGTCGTGCTCGCCCATATCGGGTTCGAGCCGATCATTAGCGGCGAGCCACGGCTGATGGATTCACGCATCTTCACCGAAGGACTGATGGGCCTGAAGAAGGATTTGCTGTCCGTGCCGCTGAAAGCCCGATTCGCCTACGACCCGGAACGAAACATGTTCTTCCTCAATATGGAGGGGCTGTCCCTGCGGACGGACGACGATGTGGAGGCGATCGGCACCGAGATCGAGAAACGTTTGGCCGCAATCGGTAAAAAGGTGCAGATGGTCGTCAACTACGACAACTTTTATCTCTCGCCAGAACTCACCGACACCTTCGTCACCTTGGTTCGGCGGCTCGCCGAGCACTACCACCAGGACGTGTCCCGGTCCACCGCCAGCTCGTTCATGCGGCTCAAGCTCAGCGAACAACTCGCCCACCGAGGACTGGCGCCGCACAACTACGAGAGCCGCCAGGAAGCGATGAACTGGAATGGGAGATAGCGGTGGGATTCGGACGGTCGGCTACCGTGCCGTGATGCCCAGCCCCGACAAACCCAGCCCCGACAAACCCAGCCCCGACAAGCCCAGCCCCGACATGCCCAGCCCCGGCAAACCCAGCCCCGGCAAACCCAGTCCCGACAAGCCCAGCAGCAAAGCGCCCAGCAGCGCCGCGAGCCCCACCGCTCTGATTACCGGAGCGACGTCGGGCATTGGGTTCGCCTTCGCCCGGCACCTGGCCACGTCCGGTCACCGACTGGTCCTGGTTGCCCGGGACGGCGAGCGGTTGGACGAACGCCGTTCCGAGTTGCTGAACCTGGGCGCGAAGGATGTGGAGAGCATCGTCGCGGATCTGGCGGACCCGGCGGGCCGAACGCTGGTGGCAAATCGGTTGCGCGCGACCGAACGCCCGGTCGACCTGCTGGTGAACAATGCCGGCAGCTCACTGGGGGTCGAGTTCTTGCAGGCCCGGGAGGCCGACCTGATCGCCCAGGTAGAACTGAACGCCGTTGCGGTGATGTCGCTGATGCACGCCGCCTTACCCGGAATGATCGATCGCGGCCGGGGTGCCGTGATCAATGTGGCGTCGACGGCCGGCCTGGTGCCGGGTCGCGGATCGACGTATGGGGCGACCAAGGCTTTCGTGGTGTCGCTCAGCGAAGGGATGTCGATGTCGTTGCGGGGGACCGGGGTACGCGTTCAGGCCCTTTGCCCTGGCTTCGTCAGGACCGAATTCCATCAACGGGCCGGGATCGAGATGTCCGGAACACCGTCCTGGGCTTACGTCGATATCGACCATCTGGTCGATCGTTCCCTGGCGGATCTGCGGGCGGACCGGCCGCTGTCGATACCGGGCGCGCTGTACAAAGCGATCTATCTGGTGACCAAGTTCGCGCCGCGATCGTTCGTGAGGCGGGGGGCCGCTCGGGTCAAGGCCAAAGGTCGTACCTGATGAAGACGGCACCGCCGTCGAAGCTTCCGGTGCGGAGCGTCGACGGCGGTGCTGCTGGTGCGGTTGCTGCAGTGAGGTGGCGGGTCAGCGCTTGAAGACGTCCTTGGCGGCGTCGGCAGCGTTGTCGCCGACCTGCTTCACGTCAGCCTTGGCCTGGTCTGCCTGGCCGCGCGCCTCGAGGTTCTCGTCTCCGGTCACCTTGCCGGCCGCTTCCTTCACCTTGCCGACAGCTTCCTCGCCGGCGTGCTTGATCTTGTCGCCCATGGTCATGTGATGGCCTCCTTGCCGTCCGTGACGACCATTCTGGGGTGATAGTCGTCGTCGGTATGAAACATTCCCGGGCAAGACCGTCTCGAAACACACCCGTAGGGAGATTACTGGATCCGTTGGGGGAACCTATTGTTTCTCAGGAGTCGGCCGCCTCCGCGGCCCTGGTGAAAGGAGAAGTCCGATGGCCACCCTGCTCTGGATTCTTGCGGTGATCCTGGTGATCGCCGGGATCTTCGCGATCCTGCGGAAGCAGCTGATCTGGGGAATTGTCCTGATCGTCGTTGGGCTGCTGGTGGGGCCGGGCGGGGTCAGCATCTTCACCAAGTCCTAGCGAACGCGTCCCGGCGGCCATCGGGCCGCCGGGACGCTGCAGCCCGGCGACCGGAGCGGGGTATGCGACAGTGTCCCGGTGATTCCCGGTCCTCCGGCCTCCGTGCCCGCTGCTCCTGCCACCGACTCGGCCGCCATGGTCCGGTTGGCCGCCTTGATCGGCGAGTTGGCCGTTGTGCATGGGCGGGTCACGCTGTCCTCCGGCCGCGAGGCCGAGTACTACCTCGACCTCCGGCGGGCCACGCTGCATCACGAGGCGGCTCCGTTGATCGGGGGCTTGCTTCGCCAACTCACCGCCGACTGGGACTTCGTCGCCGCCGGTGGGCTCACGTTGGGCGCCGACCCGGTGGCCGCGGCGATGATGCACTCGCCCGGCCGCCCCATCAACGCCTTCGTCGTCCGAAAAGAGGCGAAGGCACACGGCATGCAGCGTCGGATCGAGGGCCCGGATGTCTCTGGCGCGCGGGTGCTGGTCGTCGAGGATACGACCACGACCGGAGCCTCGCCGCTCGCCGCTGTCAAGGCGCTCCGCGAGGTCGGTGCCGAGGTCGTCGGGGTGGCGACGATCGCCGATCGCGGCACCGGTGCGGAGCGGGTACTGGCCGATGCCGGAGTGGCCTATCGGTACCTGCTGGGGCCCTCCGACCTCGGCCTGCCGCCGATGTGACTGATCCTGGTGCAGGCCTTGAAGCGCTGGGACTGCCGAATGCTTCCGACGCGCCGGGTCCCACGGAGTGGCCGGGCGCCGGACCAGCGGTCGGGGTCGGCCCGCACCCGGAACCGTGGCCGGTCGGCGAGCACTACGACGGGCAGTTGTTGGCCGCCGGGGATACCCGCAACGTCGTGGACCGGTACCGGTATTGGCGGCGGGAGGCGATCGTCGAGGACCTCCAGACCCGCCGGCATCCACTGGAGGTGGCTATCGAGAATTTCGGCCACGACCTCAATATCGGGACCGTCGTGCGCACGGCCAATGCGTTTGCGGTGTCGGCGGTGCACATCGTGGGGCGGCGGCGGTGGAATCGGCGGGGGGCCATGGTGACCGACCGCTATCAGAGATTGCAGCACCATGCCGACGTCGACGCGGTCCTCCGGTACGCCGCCGAGGCCGGCCTGTCGGTCGTGGCCGTCGACAACCTGGTCGGCGCGGTGCCGATCGAGACCACCCCTTTGCCCCGAAACTGCCTGTTGCTGTTCGGACAGGAATCAGCCGGCCTGACCGAACAGGCGCGGACCGGCGCCCTGATGACGGTGTCGATCGCCCAGTTCGGTTCGACCCGCTCCATCAACGCCGGCGTGGCAGCCGGCATCGCCATGCACGCCTGGATTCGCCAACATGCTAACCTCAGCCGGGCCTGGCAGGTGTGACGCCGCGTCTGTCGATCCTCGAAGCCAGCCGACCCTGATGGAACGCGACCCGGATGTACCCAGACCCGCGTGTAACGGCAGGGGCCTGGGCGGCGACATGCCAGGCGGGGGGAGAACGCGCAGGGCCCGGCGAGCTTCGGCAAGCCGGGCCCTGCGCTCTGCCGGGCCCAGTTTCACCGGCCCTGGTTCACCGGCCCTGGTTCACCGGCCCTGGTTCACCGGCCCTGGTTCACCGGCCCCGTTTCACCCCGCCCTGTCGGCCCTGTGCGTCGTGATCGCACCACCGCCCGTACGTTGTGCGGATGAGCGTCGATGTGGACACCGTCCGGACCGCGACCCCCTGGGTGCTGGTATTCGTCGGCATCCTCGGCCTGCTCTGCGCCATCGTGATCAAGAAGATCATCGGCAAGGTGGTGTCGCTGGTGCTGGCGGCGGTGCTGATCGTCGTCGGCTGGCAGCAGCGCCAGCACGTCGTCGACTTTGCCAATGGCGTGAAGGATCAGACGTGCGCCGCGTCCACGACGTTTTTCGGCGTCAAGGTCTCGATGCCACAGTCCTGGTGCTCCCCAGGCTGACGCCACACCACCCCCGCGCGCCGGCGGGCGTGATCAGTGGTCGGCGTCGGTCACCGGTGTCGGGCCGGTTGCGGGCGTGGCGGACGGCCCCGCGCCGCGCCGTCGCCGGCTCTGCATCCAGTGCGCAATCGCTGGGACAGCACTGAACGCGACCACGATGACAACGGCCAGGATCACGATCAGGTCGATGTTGTTCTTGATCACGTCGATCTGTCCGAGGAAGTAGCCGGCGATCGACACCGCGGTCACCCACAGCACACCGCCGATCGCTGAGTACAGGGTGTAGATGCGGGGATTCATCCGCGATGCGCCCGCCATCACGGTGGCGACCGTGCGGACGATTGGCACGAACCGGGCCAGGACGATGGTGATCTTGCCGTACTTGGCGAAGAACGCCTCGGACTTCACGATGTACTCGTGCTTGAGGAACTTTGCGTCCGGCCGGCTGAAGACCGGCGGGCCGACCTTCCAGCCGATTCCGAACCCAACCATGTTGCCGACGAACGCGGCCAGTGACACCAGGGCGATGAAGAGCCAGATGTTGATGTCCATCGACCTACTGGCGATCAACAGGCCCGCGACGAAGAGCAGCGTGTCCCCGGGCAGGAAGAATCCGAGCAGGATGCCGCATTCGGCGAAGATGATCAGCATGACGCCGAGCACCGCCCACGACCCCATCGAATTGATCAGGTTTTCCGGGCTCAGCCAGCCGGGCAACAACGCAAGTTGAGAGGTCACGGCTACCAAGGGTATCCGCTGAGCGGCCCCACCGATCGCCTCAGCCGGTCAGCGGCAGCGGGCCGCCGGCGATTCCGATCACGGAGCCGGAAAGCCGGGCCGAACCGGAGGCGGTAATGAAACAACCAACGGACAGCGGGTCATCCGGCTTGGAGGACCCGTCCAGCCGGACCGGATCCAGGACGACGGTGAGCGCCCCGCCCCGGGTCGGGTCGTCGGTGCGCATGATTCGCTGAGCGACCTTGACGCATCCGGCGTCGATGTCGGGACGGCTAATCAGGGACCGGTCCTGAATCCAGCCGCTGGCCAGCAGTTCCGCGGGATGCGGCTGGTCGCAGGGAAGAATCTGTGGAGCCGAGTCCAAGTCGTCGCTGGCCCAGCACGATCCGTATGCATCAGGCAACCGCCCGGTGCGGAAGGCATCCTGCAGCAGGCCGCGATACCCAGGTGCCGGACCCGGGTCGAACGCGTACGGCGACAGCAGGCAAGCCGACCAATGGCGTCCGGCGCTGCGTTCCACCGGGCCAGGCACGATGAGCTCGGCGTCGGCGGCCGCACCTGCTGACCATTGCAGCGGGCCGCCGGGGACGATCGGCTGCTCGCCCGGGCCTTCGGTCAGCGGATCCCCCGCAAACGATGTCGGGTCGTTGAAACATCTGCCGACGGCGTCCTGCGCGCCAGGGGCTGACGGATCGTCGTCGACCGCGCTGCTCACCTCCCCCATGACAGTCCCCGTGCACGGCCCGAACGCCAGCTCGGTGGTCACAATCTGCCGGGCATTGTCGTACGTATTCGACCGGGGCGGCCGGGCCACCACGCAGTCACCGGGTTGCGGTGGGCCCGGAAACGACATCGCCACCGCGGACCCGGCAACCCGGCGGCCGGTCATCGCGGGCACGACGGTCACCAGCACACCCGCCAGCAGCAACACCAGCACGCCCACCAGCCGCCGGTCCATGGCCCCAGGTTAGGCGCCAGTCCCGGAACCACCGATCCGGTACAACGGACCGTTCGGTAGCTGACAGACTTCGGCTTCGACTGCTGCTTCGAGTGCCGCGTTGGCTGCGACTTCAACTGCGGCGTTGGCGAGCCGGGACGGTCCCCCCGATCCGGGCCTGAATCCGGGTCGGAATGAATGGACACCGCCGCGCAGTGATCGGCCGCATTTGGTTGCGGAAAAACGTCGCGCCTCACCCCGTCCTGCATGACTTAACGCTAATGTGGGACCACGCCCCGTAACTGCATCACACTGATGGGAGCCCCCAAATGGCTGACTGGACCGAAGACGTCAAGATTTATGCCCCGGACGCGGATGACGCCGCCATCGCCGGCATCGTCAAACACTGCGGGATAGCCCTGCAAAAGCGGGACTCATCACTCGTCTCGTTCACCGACACGTTGGAGACGGACCGGGTTCGAGAGAGCTTTCTCAAGAAGAAGTTGGCCCTGACCGAGGACGACTCGACTTTGGATGCCGCGATCGCCGAGGTGGGCAAGCGAATGAAAGCCGATCGCACCAAGAACCGGGTGACGGTGTACTACCTCCTCGCGGACAAGTTCAACAAGCTGTCGCTCTTCCGCTAGCCCGCGACGTACGCAGGGTCATCGTCGCTAAGTTCGAGGCCTGGGAGCCTTGACCCCGGGTCACATCCTTTTCGCCGTCGCTCGGTGGTCGTTGACGCAAAAGGGTTTCCTGGTGGCCAACGGCGGCGTACTGGATTTACGGTGGCACGTCGAGTGTTGCGATCAGCCCCGTGACCACTTTGTTTGAATTCTCCGGCGGAGTCGAGGCGATTCATCGCCTGAAGAACACGTTCTACGCAAAGGGTGCTTGGGACCTCCAGTACGCCAGCGCTCGTGCCGTCGTGTCATGATGAACTCATCGCAATGGTCGGCCCTGACTGCTGCCTTTGATAGAGCGCAGACCCCGGATGACACAGCCCCTCGGTCCGACTCCGAAGCGTGGTGGAGCAGGCTTTCGTTCCTGATAACAGTCGGACTGCTGCGCATGGGCCGGGCGGAGCTCGCCCCAGGAGGAGCCATGCCAAAAGCTGTCAGGTTCGATAACTATGGCGACGTCGACGTTCTGTACCTCGCCTACGTCGCCATCGCGGAACCCGGCGACGGGGAGGTCGTCGTTCGAGTCCGCAGCGCGGGCGTCAGTACCGGTGAGGTCGCCATCCGATCCGGTGCGATGGACACGATGGCACCGGCCCACTTCCCGGAGGGTGAAGGCGCCGAGTTCGCCGGCGTGATCCATGCCGTAGGCAGCGGTGTCCGGGACCTCAGCGTCGGCGACGAGGTGATCGGGCTGTCGGACTCCCGAGGCGCGCAGGCCGACTACGCCCTTGTGCCGGCGACCAATGTCCTCGCCAAGCCGACTACGCCCTTGTGCCGGCGACCAATGTCCTCGCCAAGCCGACTACGCCCTTGTGCCGGCGACCAATGTCCTCGCCAAGCCGGCCACGCTCGACTGGGCGACCGCAGCCGCGACGCCGGCTGCCGGCGGGACGGCCACGTCGATCATGCAGACGCTGCGACCGCAGGCGGGGGAGACGCTCGTGGTTGCCGGCGCGTCCGGCAGCGTTGGTGTTGTGCTCGTGCAGCTGGCGGTTGCGGCTGGCGCGCGGGTAATCGCAACTGCCAGCACCTGGAACCACGAGTACCTGCGGGGTCTTGGCGGTCAACCGGTGACCTATGGCGATGGCTTACAAGATCGGCGATATCCAGGTCCCGATCAAGGCCCAGTTCCCCCTGGATCAGGTCCGTGACGCCTACCGCCGCCTCACCGAGCCCGGCGGCATCGGCAAGATCGTGCTCACCGTCTCGACCGACGACTGACGTCGTACCTGGCCTGGCACTTCCCGCCGGATGACCCTTTCAGCGCCTCAGGAGGGAGTCCACCCCGTCTTTGACTTGAACGGCCGAGAGTGCAGGCTGGGGCCCTGCCGGAGAGCGGACAGTTGGCCATGACGAAAGCAGCGTTCGAGGACCGGATCGAGGAGGGCTTTCAGTCGTTCTTCTTCAATTGGGTGGGCTCGCCCGGCCGGTCTTTATTGGGCGGGTCTTTATTGGGCGAGCGTTATTGGGCGGGGGATCACTGGACACAGGAGGTATCAGAGCACGAGCGAGAGGAATCCGGCGCCGATACCCAGCACCAGCCCCATCAGAGCCGCAAGCAACAGCAGCTGGCCGGGCGAGAGCCGGTGGCCGCTGCTCGTCGAGCCGGTGCCTGCCTGGCCCGGCCCGCCCGCGGTGCCGCCGGCCCGGTCGGCGGCCGTCCGGCCACCCCCGGCCATCAGATTCAGCGCCTGAGCCACCACTTGCTCGGCCCGCGGGTCAGGAGCGTTGCGATGGTCCGGTCCCCGGTCGCTCACGAGCCGGCCGCCCGCATCACGACTCCCAGCTTGGCAACCGCCCGGCTCGCGGTCGACTTGACGGTCCCCTTCGACAGGCCGGTCGCGTCGGCGATCTCGGCCTCGGACAGGCCGCCGTAGTAGCGCAGCACCAGCACCTCCCGCTGCCTAGGCGCCAGGTCGCCGAGCGCGGTGACCACTGCCTGATGCTCGGCGGACAACATCGCCAGCGACTCCGCCGATCGGGCGGTCCCGGCGTCCGGCGGAACGTACGCCCGGGCAGTGCGGCGCCGGCGGAGCATGGACCGGGACCCGTTGACGACTGCGGTCCGTAGGTACCCGATGGCAGCGTTCCGGTCGCGCAGCCCACCCCAATTCCGGTACAGGCCGGCGAACGCCTCCTGGACCACGTCCTCGGCGCTGGCCATGTCGTCCACCAGCAGGATCGCGAGCCGCACCATCTGCATGCGATGCGAGCGGTACAGGTCGTCGATGGTGATCGGCGCCGGCGGCTCGTTGTCGGCGTGATCGAGCGCGTAAGCCGGATTCAGGCTGGCCAGCGTGCCCAGGGTGCGTTCGACCTCGGACTCCGCCTCGGCGTGCTCGGTCATCCGCGAAGTGCCCCGTTCTCATTGCGGGCCCGGACCGGGGGAAGTCCGGATCAGTCGGCCCTCACGATCCTGGCACGGACCCCACCAGCAGGACCGGTGGCGTCGCCCGATCTCGGCGATTCTCGTGGCTGCCAGTCATTGCTGGCCGGAGAGCCCGTTCGGGGGACCTGGCGCCGAACAAGGCTTCGCTCTGTCAACTCTGGTCGATAACGACGGTCAGGTTACGTAATCGTTACGTCGTTTCCCGGAACGTGACTTGCGCAAAAGCTGTGAAAACGCTTCCATTTCTCTTGGTATGTGAGCGCCCTCACAGATCCCTCACCCGAGAAACGGAGGTCGGCCGAGTGACCTACAGACCGGCGAAGAAGTACACGGCCATCATTGCCGGGGTCAGCGCGGTTGCGCTGGCCCTCACAGGCTGCAGCAGCAGTTCAAACAGCAGCACCAGCAGCTCGAGCTCAGCGGCAGGCGGCGGCAGCTCGGCAGCCGGTTCCGCTGAAGGATCCGCCTCCGGCGGCTCAGGCTCCTCGTCGGGGGCCGAGGCCTCCGGTGGGGCCTCGGGCGGAGCATCCGCAGGCCCGGTGTCGGCGGACAGTGGCTGGTGCGACGCCGTCAAGGGTCAGTACGGCGACCTGACCGGCAAGACGGTCGGCGTCTACAGCGTGATCACGGCCCCGGAGGATCAGCCCTACGTCGAGGCCTACAAGGCGTTCACCGAATGCACCGGCGCGAAGGTGACCTACGAAGGTTCCAAGGAATTCGAGGCCCAGGTCGGCGTGCGGGTGTCCAGTGGCAACCCGCCGGACGTCGCGGTCTTCCCGCAGCCGGGTCTGCTCCAGCAGATCGTCGAGTCCAGCGGCGCCGTCAAGCCGCTGCCTGACGCTGTCAAGGCCAACATGCAAAAGTATTTCCCCGAGGACTGGATCAAGTACGGCACCATCAACGACATCGTCTTCGGCATCCCGAACAACGCCGACTTCAAGTCGCTGGTCTGGTACTCGCCGTCCTTGTTCAAGGAGAAGGGTTACACCGTCCCCAAGACCTGGGAAGAGCTCCAGGCCCTGAACGACAAGATCAAGGCCGGCGGCGAGAAGCCATGGTGCATCGGTATCGGTTCCGGTGAGGCCACCGGTTGGCAGGTGACGGACTGGCTGGAGGAGTACGTCCTTCGCACCGCCGGTCCGGACGTCTACGACAAGTGGGTCAGTCACGACGTCAAGTTCAGCGATCCGCAGATTGCCGACGCCCTCAAGCAGGTCGGTGACGTGATCAAGAACCCGGCCGAGGTGAACGCAGGTATCGGCGACGTCAACACCATCGCCTCCACCCAGTTCAACGACACCGCGCCGCTGGTCAAGGACAAGAAGTGCACCCTGACCCGCCAGGCGGCAAACTTCGACTCGAACTACAAGCCGCCGACAACCATTGGTGCTGACGGGGACGTCAACGCGTTCTACTTCCCGCCGATCAATGACAAGTTCGGCAAGACCGTTCTTGGTGGTGGCACCTTCTACGCCGCCTTCACCGACCGTCCCGAGGTGCAGGCGTTCCAGTACTTCCTGACCACCCCGGAGTACGCGAACGCTCGGGCCAAAGCCGGTAGCTACATCTCCGCCAACAAGGGCCTGAAGGTCGACAGTGTGGCCAGCCCGGTCCAGCAGGAGGCACTGAAGGTGCTGCAGGACCCGGAGACGACCTTCCGCTTCGACGCATCCGACCTGATGCCCGCCGCGGTCGGCTCGGCCGCCGAGTGGAAGCAATTCACCGCCTGGATCACCGGCCAGGACGATGCGACCACCCTGTCCAACATCGACGCCGCCTGGCCTGCCAGCTGACGTCGTGATCACCGGCACCTGACACACCAGCGAGGGGCCCGCACCGACGGACCTCATTAGGTCCCGTTGCGGGCCCCTTGCGGTATGTCCTCCACCACCTGAAGAACGGAAGGAGTGTTTCGATGGATTGGTTTCTACGGCCGGAGTCGGTGGCCGACAAACTGCTCGTCATGGTGGTCGCGATCGTGCTGTTCGCGGCGATCATGTCGGCCATCCTGTGGTTGATCGATCGCCCGAATGTCCCGAACTGGCTGGTCGTGATCGGCTTCCTGGGCCCGGTGACCGTCGCTCTACTGGTCGGCCTGTTCTACCCGGCAGCTGGCACCGTCTTGCGTTCGTTCCAAGTCTCGCAGGCCGCGATCGGGCCGAACGGCAAGCCGATCATCAATCCGCAAACCGGGCAAAAAACCTCGGAACTGGCGTTCAGTTTTGGTAACTACCAGAAGGTGTTCACCGAGTCAGGGTTCCAGAAGGTTCTGCTCAACACCGTGTGGTGGGTCGTCCTTGTTCCCGTGGTGGCCACTACCTTCGGTCTTATTTACGCGGTGCTGGTCGACCGGACCCGGGGCGAGAAGCTGGCCAAGGCCCTGGTCTTCCTACCGATGGCCATTTCCATGGTCGGCGCTTCCATCATCTGGAAATTCGTCTACGAATACCGGCAGGGCGGCGCGAACCAGATCGGTTTGCTGAACCAGGTGCTGGCGTGGCTCGGTCTGGACCCCTATCAGTTCATCATTACCGAGCCGTGGAACACCTTCTTCCTCATCGTGGTGATGATCTGGATCAATGCCGGTTTCGCCATGACCGTGCTGTCCGCCGCGATCAAGTCGGTTCCTGACGACATCGTCGAGGCGGCCCAGATCGACGGCGCCACCGGTTTCAAACTGTTCCGCAAGGTCACGGTGCCGACCATCCGGCCCGCCGTAGTGGTGGTCCTGACCACGATCGCCATGGGCTCGCTCAAGGCCTTCGACGTGGTGCGCACCATGACCGGTGGCAACTACGGCACGTCGGTCGTGGCCAACGAGTTCTACACCCAGACCTTCCGGCAGGGTGAAGGTGGCGTCGGCATCGGCGCGGCCCTTGCGGTCGTGCTGTTCATCATCATCATCCCGGTGATCGTCTACAACGTCCGGCAGATGCGGCTTTCGGAGGAAATGCGATGAGCATGTCTGGTTCTGCCGTCGAGCTCCCGGTTGTCACCGACGCAACCACCGAACCGACGCTGTCGCCGCGTGAACTGAAAAGGCAGATCCGGCTCCAGGATGCGAAGACGAAACTGTCTTCGCCGTGGGCGTCCGGTATCGCGATCCTGCTGGCGATCCTGTGGACGATTCCGACCTTCGGATTGTTCGTCACGTCGTTCCGCAACCCCAATGACATCAAGACCAGCGGTTGGTGGACGTTTTTCGCCCATCCCAGCTTCACGCTGGAGAACTACACAAACGCCTGGGGCAACTCCGCCGGCGGTCTGGGTAGCTTTTTCCTGAACTCTTTTGTCATCGTGCTGCCCGCGGTGCTGATTCCGATCACGCTGGCATTGCTGGCCGCGTACGCATTCGCCTGGATCGAGTTCAAGGGGCGGGACTTCCTGTTCGTGGCGGTCTTCGCGCTGCAGATCGTCCCGATCCAGGTGACCCTGATCCCGCTCCAGTCGATCTTCGTCAGCCTGGGCCTGCAGAACTCGTTCTGGCCGGTGTGGATCAGCCACACTATTTTCGGGCTGCCGCTGGCGATCTTCCTGCTGCACAACTTTATGAAGGAGGTCCCGGCGTCCATCGTCGAAGCGGCCAGGGTCGACGGCGCGGGTCACGTCAAGATCTTCTTTGTGGTGTTGATGCCGCTGCTGGTGCCTGCCATCGCCGCCTTTGGCATCTTCCAGTTCCTGTGGGTCTGGAACGACCTGCTGGTGGCGATCGTGTTCGCGCCGAGCCCGAACCTCAAGCCGATCACCGCCGCCATCGCGGAGTTGTCAGGTACCAAGGGCGGCCAGTGGGAACTCCTGTCGGCCGGTGCGTTCATCTCGATCATCGTGCCGTTGGCGGTGTTCCTTGGCCTGCAGCGGTACTTCGTTCGAGGCTTGCTGGCCGGAGGCGTGAAGGGCTAATCCACGGGATCGGAGGGAGCGCTCATGTCCGGTCCCACGTTCGAACCTCCGGGCATCGTCGAAGTTGCTGCGTTGTCCGGGTTCTCGCCCGCAACGGTGTCGCGGGCACTCCGGGGCCTGCCCGGGGTGTCCGCGACCACCAGGGGGGCCGTCGAGAAGGCGGCCGCCCACCTCGGGTACTTCCCGTCGCCGTCCGCCGCGGCGCTGACCACCGGGCGCACCAACGCCATCGGGGTGATCGCCCCGTGGGTGTCCCGGTGGTTTTTCTCGGCCGTCGTCGAGGGAGCCCAGGAGGTGCTCAGCCAGCAGGGGTACGACCTGCTGCTCTACCCGATCGGGGTGGCAGGCGGTCGGCGCGCCGGCGGTCTAGACACCCGTTCGCTGAACAAACGGGTGGACGGCCTGCTGGCATTGAACGTTCCGATGGCCGATACCTCAGTGACCTCGCTCCGCGATCTGCGGGTGCCGGTGGTCACCGTCGGCACCGTGATCGAGGGGATGTCCGGGGTCCTGGTGGACAACGTCGAGGTCGGCCGGCAGGCCACCCAACACCTCCTTGACCTTGGCCACCGCCGGATCGCCTTCTTCGGGGACGACCTTGACGACCTGCATGGCTTCACCACTGCAGAGGATCGTCATCGCGGGTACGACCTCACCCTGCGGGAGGCCGGGGTAAAACCCGACCCGGCATTGGCCCAGCGGACCGGATTCTCGATGGACGGTGGGGAAGCCGCCCTGCACCGGGTGTTCGGCGGGACCTTGCGAGGCGAGGAATTACCGACGGCCATTTTCGCGGTCAGCGACGAAGTGGCGATGGGCGTGTTGTACGCGGCCCGCGAGCACGGACTGGCGGTTCCGGGCGACCTCTCCGTCGTCGGCGTGGACGGCCACGACTTCGCCTACCTGTTTGATCTGACCACCGTTACCCAGCCGGTTCGCGATCAGGGCCGGATCGCCGCCCGGTTGCTGCTGGAGCAGGTGAACAGCGCCCCACCCCGGCCACCGTCGGTGGTTGCCGTCGGATCAGGGCTGATCCGGCGCGGCACCACCGGGCCGGTCCGCCCCAGGGTCGGCCGGTCGTCGACGAGCTGACCAGACCCGGCTGCGCCGTGACGGGTCGGGGTATGGCCGCCGACCGGCCTCCGCAATACTCCTGGGGCAACACACCCGGGCCAACACCGACGGCTACCTCGCACGTCCCACTGGAAGGACCACCGCCATGCCCCTCGCAACGCCGGAAACGTACGCAGCC
Source organism: Nakamurella sp. (assembly GCA_965247715.1). Lineage (GTDB taxonomy): Bacteria > Actinomycetota > Actinomycetes > Mycobacteriales > Nakamurellaceae > Nakamurella. The sequence goes on from CBDFHS010000015.1 coordinate 244,624, forward strand.
ATGCTCGACCGGGCCAAGGACGGCGGATTCGCCTACCCGGCGATCAACATCACCTCGTCGATCACGATCAACGCCGCGCTCCGCGGCTTCGCCGAGGCCGGTAGCGACGGGATCATCCAGGCGTCGACCGGCGGTGCGGAGTTCGCGTCGGGAACCTCGGTCAAGGACATGGTCACCGGGGCGGTGGCCCTGGCCGAGTACACCAAGATCGTTGCGGACAAGTACGGCATCACCGTCGCCCTGCACACCGATCACTGCCCCAAGGACAAGCTGGACACCTACGTTCGGCCGCTGATCGCTCTCTCGGCCGAGCGGGTCAAGGCCGGCGGACTCCCGCTGTTCCAGTCGCACATGTGGGACGGCTCGGCGGTCCCGCTGGCGGAGAACCTGGAGATCGCCAAGGAGCTGCTGGAGCAGACCAAGGCCGCGAAGATCATTCTCGAGATCGAGGTCGGCGTGGTCGGCGGTGAGGAGGACGGGGTGATGGCGGAGATCAACGACAAGCTCTACACCTCGCCGGACGACTTCATCGCCACTCTCGATGCACTCGGGCTGCCCGAGGACAACTCCTACATCGTGGCCGCGACGTTCGGCAACGTGCATGGTATCTACAAGCCGGGCGGGGTCAAGCTGCGGCCGTCGGTGCTGAAGGACGGCCAGGACGCGCTCGCTACCAAGCTCGGTCTGCCGGCCGGTTCCAAGCCGTTCTCCCTGGTCTTCCACGGCGGCTCCGGCTCGTCGGCGGCGGAGATCAGCGAGGCGGTGTCCTACGGAGTGGTGAAGATGAACATCGACACCGATACCCAGTACGCGTTCACCCGCCCGCTGGTCGACCACTTCTTCAAGAACTACGACGGCGTGCTCAAGGTCGACGGCGAGGTCGGCAACAAGAAGGCCTACGACCCGCGCGTCTACAACAAGCTCGGCGAGGTCGCGATGGCTGCTCGGGTGACCGAGGCCTGCCAGGAGCTGGGTTCGGCCGGGAAGTCCCAATCGGCCTGACGTTGGTCGGTGCTCATCCCGGTCGCTCAGACCTGTCCTCATTCCCGGTCGCCCCGGTCGCCCCAATCGCTCAGAGCGGGTCTGGCACCGCTGGCCGGATCGGGGTGGGTGCCGCAGCCTGCCGTGAGCGGGAGGTGGCCAGCACGGAGCCGATGATCACCAGGGCAAAGCCAAGCGCGGTGCCGCCGGTGAACGGTTCACCCAGCAGCAGCACGCCCAGGCCGATCGCCACCGCCGGGTTGATGTAGGTGATCACCGTCGCCCTGGCCGGTCCGGCCTCGGCGATCAGTGCGAAGAACACCAGGAATGCCACCGCGGTGCAGATGACGGCCAACCCGAGGATCGACCACACCGCCGAGGCCCCGATCTGCGCCGGCCGATTCAGCGCGGCGAAAGGGGCGTACAGCGCGGCCGCAACGATCAACGATGCGGCGATGACGCCGATAGGCGGTAGATCCGCGAGCCGGCGGTTGATGATGATCGGCCCGATGGCGTACCCGACCGCGACCAGCATCACTTCGCCCACCGAGAACAGGTCGTTGAATGTGAGGTCGAGGCCGACCAGACAGCCGACCCCCGCGAAGCCAATGGTCAAGCCCATGATCCGGCGCCGGCCAAGGTGGTCCTGGCCCATCAGGGTGAGCAGGATCGCGGCGATCATCGGCACCACGGCCAGCAGCAGGCCGGCCGTCGAACTGTTCAGCCTGGTCTCAGCGTGGCCCAGCAGCAACCACGGGCCGCTCATCTCCACAACCGTGTACAGCAACAGCCATTTCCAGCGGCGAAATACCGGCATGAGTGCCCGCCGGTACAGCGCGATCGGCAGCAGAAGCAGGGCGGCGACCAGCGTGCGCCCGAACGCGACGATCAGCGGGTCGGTGTCGGCCACCGCGATCTTGATCAGTAGGTACGGGATGCCCCAGATGACGCTCAGCGCGGCGAACAGCAACCAGCCTTTGCGGGTCATGAATCTCCTGGTGCGATCTTGTGTTCAATCTTGGGTTCAGCGAGAGGAGCCGGGCCGTATGCGGCCCCCACGGACCAGTGAACCAGGGTCATCCTCAATCATTCCTATAGTGCGGCCATGACCTTTCTGCGTCCGGTGACCCTGGCCGGTGAGCTGGTGACCCTCGAACCCCTCCGGCGCGATCATCATGACCACCTGGTGGACGCGGTGCGGGACGGCCAACTGTGGACCCTTTGGTACACCACTGTGCCAACGCCTGATGGGATGCGGGACGAGATCGACAGACGGCTGGGTCTGTGGTCCGCGGGTTCGATGGTGCCGTTCGCCGTGCGCCACAACATCACCGGTCGGATCGTCGGCATGACGACGTACATGAACGTCGACGCCGGCAACCGGCGGCTGGAGATCGGTTCCACCTGGACGGCGGCGTCCGCTCAGCGCACCGGCGTGAACACCGAGTGCAAACTGCTGCTGCTGACCGACGCCTTCGATCGCCTCGATTGCATCGCCGTGGAGTTCCGTACCCACTGGATGAATCAGCAGTCTCGGGCGGCGATCGCCCGCCTGGGCGCGAAGCAGGACGGGATTCTGCGAAACCATGCGCAGCTTGCTGACGGATCGTTACGGGACACTGTGGTGTTCTCCATCATCCGCTCCGAGTGGCCCTCGGTTCGGGCGGGGTTGCGCCACCGGCTGGCGGTGCGATCCCTGGGCGAGCCGAGGTAGGTCGGTCGGCGTGTCGCGGGGTGGTGTGGGGACGGGTGCTGGTACACCTGTGTTTGCTGGGACTGTTGTGACTCGTGTGACGGATGTTACGGTGGCAGCGGGTTGGCGAGAGGCCGACCCGCCTGGTCGCGTGGCTCCCGCTCTGCGCTCACCTGGTTCGAGGCGGTGACGAGCGACGGTCGAGCGGGCGGCAGTGACGGTGACGTCCGGTGCGCACGCGACCAGGGAAGGACGCCCGTGCGGCGTGCCCTTGCTATGACGACCGTGATAGCGACCGTGTTCACCTCGGCGATGGTCCTGACCGCTGGCCCTGCGAACGCGGACCCGTCGGCCGATGACTGGTACCAACTGCGGATGTGCGAATCGACGAACCGCTACTCCATCAACACGGGCAACGGTTACTACGGTGCGTACCAGTTCGACCAGTCGACATGGGAGTCGGTCGGCGGTAGCGGCCGGCCGGACCAGGCCAGCGCGGCCGAGCAGGACTACCGGGCGCTCATTCTGTATCGCAACCGCGGCTGGAGCCCCTGGACCTGCGCCCGGATCGTCGGCCTCAGCGAGGACAGTGACGCGCGGTCGAGGGTCGCCCCGCCGGTGCCCGGCAATCAGGGTGGCGGCGGCGGAGCCGAAGGCGCTCCGCCGACGCCCGGCGGGAGTTCAGCCGGTGCCGCGCCTGCCTACCCGGGCCGGCAGTTCGCGGAGGGCGACTCCTCGGACGCGCTGCGGGTCTGGCAGAAGCAGATGGCGACCCGTGGGTACGACCTCGTCGGCACCGGGTATTTCGGGCCGAAAACCAGGGCCGCGGTGCTGGATCTACAGGCGAAGTCGGGGCTGAACGTGGTCGGGTACATCGGCCCCAAGACGTGGGCGGCAGCGTGGGCCGGCAGTTCCGGTCCGGCTTCGGTGCCCACCCCTGGGCCCACGCCTGGGCCCATCTCTGAGCCTGCACCGGCCCCCGCACCGGCTACCGACAGCTCCTGTGCGGTCGGCGCGGGTACCGCCCCGGCCTGGCCCGGCAAGCAGTTCGTCCCCGGCGACACCGACAGGGACCTGCAGTGCTTCCAGCGCCAGCTCGGCAGTCGCGGCTCGGGGCTGACCGGAACCGGGTATTACGGGCCCGCCACCAAGGCCGTTGTCGTTGCGCTGCAGCAACGCAACGGCATCAACCCGTCCGGAATAATCGGGCCGAAGACGTGGGTCGCGGCCTGGCAGGGCAGCTGAGAGGTAACAGTTTGTTCAAGTCTGATCGATTCTGTAACGAACCTGTGGGGGCGTGACGACGCTTGAGGTAGGAACTCGTGGGGTTCCGCCATCGCCCGCCGTCAACGACGCTCGTCCACGGCGGTGCGGACAGAGGCCCGGGGCACGCCGCCCCGGGCCTCTCTGCGTCATCCGGCCGCCGAGAACACCGCGGGCAGCACCAACAGCATCGTCATCGACCAGGTGCAGTGTGTGAGGATCGGGCCGAGAATTCCCCCGCTGGCTCGCCGCTGTAGGCCAAGCAGGAACCCGAGCAGAACCGCGGAGAACACCAGCATCAGGTTGCCGGTGGCCACGGTGGTCAGGCCGTAGATCACGGTGGAGATGACCACCGGGTGCCGCACCCCGATCGCGGCGAACAGCGCGCCCCGGAAGAAGATCTCCTCCGCGATGCCATTGATCAAGGTCACCATCGCCACCGCCGGCAACGACCCGTACCGGGCGAACGCCAGCACGTTTTCGGTCAGGTGGCGCAGCGGCTCGATCTCTCGGACCACCACCGAACCAACGATGAACACTGCTGCCGTAGCCAGCCCGAACAGCACCGGGATCAGAATCGGTCGCCGTAGCTCGCCCCGGAAGTTGATCCGTCCGAGATGCAGCGGTCCCGAGGCGAAACCGCCGATCACCCAGGTGGCCGCGAGCGCGATGGTCAACGGGTAGAACCACCCGTTGGTCGGTTCGACGTTCAGTGAGATCCCGAGCAGCGTCGCCCCGATCACCAGCGTGATGCCCACGACGATCCGCCGCCGCACGAATTGGGCGTTGGTCTGCCGGTGGTCGCGAGGCACTCGTTCCACCAGGGCCGGGCGCAACGCCTGCGCGATGCGGTCGGACAGGCTGGTCATCGCGCGGCGCCCTGCTGATCGGGGGTATCCGGGGCGCTGGAACGCTCATCGCGCTCTTTCTTCTTTTGCTCGTCCGCCCGCTCCGACAGAGCCAATCGGACCGCGTCCTGGTAGGTCATCAACTGGCCGGGTAGCAGCTTGGCGATGGCGTCGTCCTTGACGACCACCTCGTTGTTCATCGAGTCGACCAGGTTGCGCGCCGTGGCTTGGTCGACGTCGGTGACCAGGGACAACCAGAGTGAGGACAACCGGGGTGTCAGCAACGGGATGGGCAGGATGGGCGGGGTGCGGCCATTCTGAATCTTGGCCGCCTGCCGGAGCATGTCGACGTAGCGCAACACCTCGGGGCCGCCGACGTCGAAGGCGCGACCCAGTGCCTCGGGCAGGTCCAGGACGCCGACCAGGTACCGAATGACATCGGGCAGGGCGATCGGCTGGGTCTTGGTGTTGACCCACTTCGGCGTGATCATCGCCGGCAGGTGGTCCACCAGTTGCCGGGTCAACTCCCAGGAGATGCCGCCGTGACCGACGACCACCGCCGCCCGCAGCGCGGTGACCGGAACCCCGCCCAGGCCGAGCAGTTTCTCCACTTCGCGCCGGGAGCGCAGGTGCGCGGACAGGTTGTCATCCAGATTTCCGAGGCCGCCGAGGTAGATGATCTGGCGTAGGCCTGCGTCCGCGGCGGCATGCCCGAAGGACGTGGCCGCCTCGGCGTCCCGCTTCTCGAAGTCGTCGGAATCCAGCGAGTGCACCAGGTAGTAGGCCGCGTCCATGCCGGCCAGCGCGGACTCCAGGCTGGCTTTGTCGGATACGTCCCCCCGGACCGGCTCACCCTCACCCTTATAGGTCTCCGGGTGACGGGTCATCGCACGGACCCGGTGGCCCCGTTCAAGAAGAGCCGGGACAAGGCGCGATCCGACGAAACCGGAGGCACCCGTGACGAGCACGGAAGCAGTCATGTGTCTTCTACCGTCCCGCGTGTGGCTGTGGATGCCGGGCCCGGCCATGTGGTGGCTCACACCCCTGGTCGACGGTGGTGCCCAGGTGCTCGAAAGTGGTCATGCCCTGATCATTCCCGTTCGACCCGACAACGACGCGTCTCGGCGGACGGCATTCCCCACTCACCCCGCGGAATTGCCCCCACCCGGTCCAGTTGTCCACATTCCGTCGCGATCCCACTCGATGGTGCCCCCGGGCGTCCACGATGATCTCGAACCCGGCCGGAGCAACCGGCCCCGGGAGCGACGAAGGGATGTGCGCATGAACGAGCCTTGGCCAACTCACCTCGGGCGGCCGGCCGCCGATCGGCGGGGACCGAACGGAGGGTCGCGATGAGCGAGTTGATGATCGATACCGGCCGGATCGCGTCCACCGGTTCTGCGGTGGTGGACATCGGCGGGGCACTGGCTACCGAGATCAGCACCATGCGGGACCTGCTCGGTCAGATCCGCCTTGGATGGCAGTCCAGTGAGGCGGCGCCTCGGTTCGCAGCAGCCATGGAGGCCAACCTTGCCGACGCGACATCGCTGAAGGATGCGTTGATCGGCCACGGCTCGGCCCTCGGCGCCGCCGCGCAGCGGTTCGGCGAGACCGAGAGCGGCCTGGCCCAGATGATTCCGGCGGTCGGGTGATGGCGTCGATCGCGGTCAGTTACGGCGCCATGGCTTCGGGTCGGGACGGCTTGGTGTCGACCTGGAACCGGATCGAAGGACATCTGCGGGAGCTGGATGCCCAGGTCGCCGGCACCTCGGACATGACCGCCGAAACGTTGCTCAGCTACCGGGCACTCAAGGCCAAGTGGGAGGCGTCTGCAGAGCAGCGGCAGGCCGTGCTCCATCAGTTGGCGACCCTGGTCGGGCAGGCCGGGGAACGGTACCGCCAGGTCGACACGGCGATGGCGGCCCAATTCGGCTGAGGAGCATTCCAGAAGGTTCCCGGGTGCGGGTTCCCAAGTGCGGGTTCTCGTGCGCAGGTTCCCGGGTGCGGGTTCTCGTGCGCAGGTCCCGTGCGCGGGTTCCCGGGTGCGGGTTCCCGGGTGCGGCCGGGCGGGTGGCAGGATCGGCGGATGCCTGCCAACCTGCTCGGCCCGCCCCCGGTGCACCTTCCGGTCGACCCCGCCGCAACCGAACTGTCCGCCGGCGACAGCGCGCAGGACGTGGCGCGGCGGCGCCCGACGTCGAGCCTGGCGTGGGCGGTCCTGGCCGAGGCAGCGTTGGACCGCGGAGACGACGTTGCCGGCTACGCGTACGCCAGGGTGGGGTATCACCGTGGCCTGGACACATTGCGCCGCAACGGGTGGAAGGGTGCCGGTCCGGTTCCATGGAGCCACGAGCCGAACCGGGGGTTCCTCAGGGCGTTGTCCGCGCTCGGTCAGGCCGCCGCGCTGTTTGAGGAGAAGGACGAGGTTGCCCGGGTCCAGGCTTTCCTGATCGACGCCGATCCGCAGATTCCGGCCGACCTGATTCCGTAACTCGTGCTGTCGACCTGATTTTGTGGTTCGTCGCGGCGACCTGATTCCCTGTATTGCGGGGGCGTCGTGGTTCGTGGAGTCGGGACCGCCACCAGCAGGCGGGTCGGAGCGCTTGGGTCGGAGCGCTTGGGTCGGAGCGCTCGGGTCAGAGCGCTCGGGTCATGGCGCTCCGGTCAGAGGACTCCAGTCAGGTCAGAGGACTCCGCGGACCAACCGCAACGGTTGGGTGTGCTTGTAGAAGGTCCATCGGTCCATCCGGCGGGGGTATTCAACGCCGTCGCTGACGACGGTCGTCGGAACCGTGCCGATCTGCACGGCTCGACCCAGGGTCGTCACCGGCCGGCGGCGCAGGCCGAACGGACCGCGCCGGGCGACCGTGACCGACAGGCCCTTTTGCCGATCCGGCTCGACCAGTAGGCGGCGGGCCGGACCCCGCAGGACCCGGTTCTCATCGACGTACACGGTGCCGTTGACTGGTCCGAGCTCGCCACGGGCGATCAATACGCCGCCGACGTCGTCCCGCACCAGGGTCACCAGATCCACCTCGCCCCTGCGGGCCAGGTGCACTGCGGGCTCCCCGTGCGGCAGGCTCCAGCGGGCGGTGGCCGGCGTCCGCTGAACGGCGGCGTAAGCGATCTCGACATCGGCCAGCAGGTCCCGGCGCAGCAGTCGAAGCACCACGGCCGCCAGGTCGGCGTCGTCACCGACCACCAGCACCCGACCGGACAACAAGGAGTCGATGCTCTTCCCGGGGCGCGGTCCCACGGCATGGACCGGGTCCGGGTGGCAGGCGGAGATGATCCGGCCGATGGCGCCGGACGTGGGCGGTGTGGACGTGAGCGGGGCGGACGTGGGCGGTGTGGACGTGGCCGGTGTGGATGTGAGCGGTGTGGACGTGAGCGGGGCGGACGTGGGCGGTGTGGACGTGGCCGGTGCGGACGTGGGCGGTGCCTCCCCGCAATACACCACGGTGAGAGCTGACGGACCCGTCACCGACTACCCTTCCCTCTGGCGCAGCGCGGCCCCCCACCCGGGCCGCGGAGCCGTGCTCGGCCGTCGACCGGCCGCGCCGTTGACGATGGGGAGTGTGCCATGTCGGTGATGGTCCTGATCGGCGCCCAGTGGGGCGACGAGGGCAAGGGCAAGGCCACCGACCTGTACGGCGGGCGGGTGCAATGGGTGGTGCGTTATCAGGGCGGAAACAACGCCGGTCACACGGTGGTGCTGCCCGACGGCCAGAAGTTCGCGCTGCACCTGATCCCCTCCGGCATCCTCACCCCCGGCGTCACGAACGTCATCGGCAACGGGGTGGTGATCGACCCAGGGGTCCTGCTCACCGAACTCAGCGGGTTGGACGAGCGGGGGATCGACACGTCGCGGCTGCTGATTTCCACCGACGCACACCTGATCATGCCCTACCACGTGGCCATCGACCGGGTCTCCGAGCGGTACCTGGGCAAGGCCAAGATCGGCACCACCGGCCGGGGTATCGGCCCCGCCTACGGCGACAAGGTGGCTCGGCTGGGGGTGCGGGTGCAGGATCTGCTCGACCCGTCGATCCTGGCGCAGAAGGTCGAGGCCGCGCTGGAGATCAAGAATCAGATGCTGGTCAAGGTCTACAACCGCAAGGCCCTGGACGGCGAGCGGATCGTCGAGGAGGTGCTGGAGCAGGCGGAGGGCTTCAAGCACCGGATCGCCGACACCCGGCTGGAACTCGGCCGGGCCGTCGAGCGGGGAGAGCACATCCTGCTGGAGGGCTCCCAGGGCACGCTGCTGGACGTCGACCACGGCACCTACCCGTACGTCACGTCGTCGAACCCGACGGCCGGCGGGGCCGCCGTCGGTGCGGGCATCGGCCCGACGGCAATCACCTCCGTGCTGGGGATCCTCAAGGCGTACACCACCAGGGTCGGCTCCGGGCCGTTCCCCACCGAACTTCACGACGACTGGGGCGAGTACCTGCGCAAGACCGGCGGGGAGGTCGGGGTCACCACCGGCCGGTTGCGCCGATGCGGGTGGTTCGACGCGGTGATCGCCCGGTACGCGACCCGGGTCAACGGAATCACCGATTACTTCCTGACCAAGCTCGACGTGCTGTCCTCGCTGGAGCGGGTCCCGATCTGCGTGGGGTACGACGTCGACGGCGAACGCTTCGACGAAATGCCGCCCACCCAAACGGGTTTCCACCATTCGCTCCCCGTGTACGAGTACCTGCCCGGGTGGTTCGAGGACATCACCGGGTGCCGGACGTTCGCCCAGCTCCCGGCCAACGCCCAGGCGTACGTCAGGCGGGTGGAGGAACTGTCCGGCTCCCGGATCTCCTCTATCGGTGTCGGCCCCGGCCGGGACCAGACGATCGTGCTGCACGACGTGCTGGACGAGGCGGCCTGAACCGTCGTGGCCGACTGGGACGGCGCCGGGTACGAGCAGATCGGCGACGTGCAGCGCACGATGGCGACCCGTTCGCTGGCCGGCCTGGTGCTCCGTGGTGACGAGGACCTGCTCGACGTCGGTTGCGGCGACGGGTTCGTCACCAGGGCGCTCGCTGCGCGGTTGCCCCGAGGTTCGGTGGTCGGGGTCGACGCGTCGCCGCGGATGATCGACGTCGCGCTCCCCCGGCCGGACCCGCCGGGGGCGCGGGTGCGCTTCGAGGTGTGCGATGTGCGCGATCTACCGTTCCGTCGGGAGTTCGACGTGGTGGTCTCCTACAACACCCTGCACTGGGTCGTCGATCAACGTGCCGCGCTGACTTCGATCGCCGCCGCCACCCGCCCCGGCGGTCGGGTGATCGTGCAGTTCGTCTGTCATGGGCCCCGGCCGAGCATCGAAGCCATCGCCATGCGGGTCAGCGAGAAACCGGCCTGGGCGCCCTTCTTCGACGGGTTCGCGACGCCGTATGTGCACGTCAACCCGGCCGGTTACCCGGCGCTGGCGGCGTCCGCCGGGTTGGTCGTCACCGATCTCCAGGTCCGGGACGAGCAGTGGGACTTCGGGTCCGTGGATGCTTTCCGCCGCTGGTGCGCGGTGGGATGCACCGACTGGACCTCGCGTCTGCCGGCCGAACTGGTCGGCGATTGGGTCGACAGGGTGGTCGCCGACTACGAGTCCACGATCTCCTACCCCGGCCTGTTGCGGTTCCTGCAATTGCGGGCCGAGTTGATTCCCGGCCTCAGCTCCACCGCACCCTGACCTGCTCCCGCCAGTGGCCGAGCGCGTTGACCGTACCGGTCTCGCCGAATCTCCAGGTCATCCGACTGACCTCGCGTTCATGCTGCATGTTTGGAAGGCCGCATCAGTGTGTGATATGCGACGCATCTGAGTGTTAGTCTTGACGCATGCGGACGACAGTCGACCTCGACACGGATACCGCCCAAGCTGTGCAGGCGTTGCGTCGCGCCGAAGGTCGCGGCGTCAGCGAGGCCGTCAATGAACTGATCAGACGTGGCCTGCGGCCGGCATCCCAGCCGGAACCGTTCGTTGCACGTCCCCGCCGCCTTGGGATACGGATTGATATCTCGGACATCGCAGACGCGATTGACCTACTCGAGGGGTCGAACGCGCGCTGATGCTTGTCGACGCCAATATCCTGCTGTACTCGATAGACGAGGACAGTCAATTCCATGCCAAGGCGCGTGACTGGTTGGTCACGGCTCTCAACGGGGAGCGGCGGGTCGGGATTCCATGGATGTCGCTCTGGGCTTTCCTGCGGATCGCCACCAATCCTCGGGCCCTAGCCCGTCCTTTGACCCCCACCGAGGCATGGCAGTACATCGAGGACTGGCTGAACGCGCCGGCGAGTTGGACGCCTGAGGCGGGGAGAGGGCACCGGGTCATCCTGAAGGCGCTCTTGATCGACAAAGATGTGCGCGCTGGGCTCGTGACCGACGCAGTACTCGCGGCCATCTGCATCGAGCACGGTCTCACCATGGTCAGCGCAGACAGCGACTTCGCACGCTTTGCCGAGATCGCCTGGGTCAACCCGCTAACAGCGTAGCGAGATGGCGCCGTTGGGGTTCGAGAACAATGAATCCAGGCACGTTCGGTCGTTCTGGTCGAGGGCTGCTGCGGCATGGTGCGGCCCCGACCGGCTGTTGCCCTATCGAACCCGCAGGTCAGGCCCAGCGCACCCGGACCTGCTCTCGCCAGTGGCCGAGCGCGTCGACGGTGCCGGTCTCGGCGATGTCGTCCCCCCGGTTCCACAAGCCCAGGTACAGCGCGGCGGCGGTGCCGGTCAGCCTGGCCTGGGAGCCCCTGGCCGCCCCGTCGGCGGCGGTCGTCACCACGGCGGGCTGGTCGGACACCAGGACCGTCCAGCTGACGTCCACATCGGTGGGCGCGATCGTCACCTGGAACGGCTCGTCGGTCCGCAGCAGGCCGCTGCGGCGCGGAACAAAACCGCGGATCAACTCGTCGATGCCGTCCACCGCGAACGCGCCGTCGATGTCGGCCTCCGCGGTCGATGGCATCCGGCCCAGCCTCACCGAGAGCGCGTCGATCCGGTGGATGGCCGTCTCGTGCGCCTGTCGGCGGGCCCAGAAATGCCGGGCCGGCGGTGCGTTCTTGAGGAACACGAAGGCCAGCAGGTCCTCCGGAGCAACGCGCAGGACCTCGACCAACCGATCGGCCCCCGACTTGAACCACTCCATCAACGAGGCCATCGACCCCGCATCGGGCGGAACCTCGAACAACACAGCCTTCTCCGCGGCTGGCAGGTCGTGCTGGTGGGCGCCCTCGACGATCGTGGTCGCCCATCGGTGCACGCCACCGAGATGGCCCACCAAGTCGCGGACGGTCCACTGCGGGCAGGTCGGCACCCGATCCGACAGCAGTACCCGGTCGACCTCCCTGACCAGTCGATTGGCCTGCGAGCTCAGTTCATCCAGCAGGGGCCCCACCGTGAACCGTCCGCTCATGGGGTAAGCGTGGCATGGGGTGTGGGTGACGGCAGATAGTGTGCGGCAGGTGCGCATCCTCGTCATCGGGTCCGGCGCCCGGGAGCATGCCCTGCTCCGGGCGCTCCACCGGGACCCGGCGGTGACCGATCTGCAGGTCGCCCCCGGTAATCCCGGGGCCGCAACGCTGGCAACGGCACACCCGGTGGACGTCGCCGACCCGGTTGCCATCACCGACCTGGCCGATCAGTTGACCGTGGACCTGGTGGTCATCGGGCCAGAGGTTCCGCTGGTCAACGGCGCCGCCGACGCGCTTCGGGCCCGCGGCATCGCTGTCTTCGGACCGAACGCCGCGGCGGCCCGGATCGAAGGGTCGAAGGCCTTTGCCAAGGAGGTGATGGCCGCCGCGGGGGTGCCAACGGCGGCCGCGGTCAGCGTCATCAAGGCGGAGGAGATCGACGCCGCGCTGGACCGGTGCGGTTCGCCGTACGTGGTCAAGGACGACGGGCTGGCCGCCGGCAAGGGCGTGGTCGTCACCAAGGACCGGGACGCCGCCCACCAGCACGCCGCCAGGGTGCTCGGCCACGGCCATCCCGTGCTGGTCGAGGAGTACCTGGCAGGCCCGGAGGTGTCGTTGTTCGCGGTCTGTGACGGGCAGATCGCGGTGCCATTGCTGCCGGCCCAGGACTTCAAACGGATCGGCGCGGGGGATACCGGCCCCAACACGGGTGGGATGGGCGCCTACGCGCCGCTGCCGTGGGCGCCGAGCGGACTGGTCGCCCAGGTGCAGCGGACCGTGCTCGATCCGGTGCTGGCCGAGATGGCCGGCAGGGGATCGCCGTTCACCGGTCTGCTGTACGCGGGCCTGGTGCTGACCGCGACCGGACCGAAGGTGATCGAGTTCAACTGCCGGTTCGGCGACCCGGAGACCCAGGTGGTGCTGGAACTGCTGGACACCCCGCTCGGTGGTCTGCTGGCCGCCGCTGCCGCCGGCAACCTCGACCCACGCTGCCCCCTGAGTTGGCGGGGAGCCGCGGCGGTCACGGTGGTGATCGCCGCCGAGAACTACCCGGACACCCCGGTGACCGGCGAGGTGATCTCCGGGGCCGAGATCGACGGCGTGCTGCATGCCGGGACCAGACTGGCTCCCGATGGCGCGCTGGTATCGGCGGGTGGCCGGGTCCTGTCCGTGGTGGCGACCGGTGGAAACCTACCGGCGGCCCGGATCGCCGCCTACGACCTGGTTGCGCAGATTCGGATGCACGGTGCCCAGTACCGGCCGGACATCGCCCTGGCCGCGACCGAAGGCCGGGTGCGGGTGCCCGGGACGGCCTGACCCCGTGCCGGAGAGGAGGCCGATCTTTCGGCCGGCCGACCGTGCCGCCGTCGCACCATTCCATGTGATGCGGGTGCTGGCCGCGGCCGCCCGGCGCGTCGAACGGGGCGAGGTGGTGTTCAATCTCGCCGCCGGGCAGCCGTCCACCCCGGCGCCGCGCCCGGTGCTGGAGGCGGCGCATCGCAGCCTGGACACCGAGATCCTCGGCTACACGCCGACTCCCGGGATCGAGCCACTGCGCAGTGCCATCGCCGGGCACTACCGGGACCGCTACGACCTCGCAGTCGAGCCGGCGCAGGTCGTGGTGACGACCGGTTCGTCCGGAGCGTTCCTGCTGGCCTTCCTGTCTGCGTTCGACGTCGGCAGCCGGGTCGGTCTGGCCAGGCCCGGGTACCCGGCGTACCGGAATGTGCTGCACGCCTTGGGTTGTGAGGTCATCGACCTGCCCTGCGGACCGGCCACCCGGTATCAGCCGACGGCGCAGATGATCGACGGTGCCGGGCTCGACGGGCTCATCGTGGCCAGCCCGGCGAATCCCACCGGCACCATGCTGGCCCCGGCCGAGCTGGCCGAACTCACGAGCCGCTGCGCGCAGACCGGCGTCCGGCTGGTGTCCGACGAGATCTACCACGGCATCGCCTATTCCGGCCGTACCACCAGCAGTTGGTCCACCGACCGGTCGGGTTTCGTGGTCAATTCGTTCTCCAAGTACTTCTCGATGACCGGATGGCGGATCGGCTGGCTGCTGGTGCCTGCTGACCTGCTCGACGTGGTCGACGCGCTGGCCGGGAACCTGGCGATCTGCCCGCCAGCCCCGGCGCAGTACGCGGCGCTGGCGGCGTTCGAGGCCTACGACGAATGCGACGGCCACGTCACGCGATACGCCGCGAACCGCGCTCTGTTGATCAACGGACTGCGCCGGCTGGGGATCGACCGGCTGGCGTCGGCGGACGGGGCGTTCTACGTCTACGCCGACATCTCGCACCTGACCGATGACGCGGAGGGGTTCTGCGCCCGGCTGCTGTCCGAGGTGGGGGTCGCGGTGGCCCCAGGCATCGACTTCGACCCCGTGGACGGTCATCGGTTCATGCGGCTGTCGTTTGCCGGCGCCACCGACACTGTCGTGGGGGCGCTCGGCGCGTTGGAGAAGTTCCTCGGCTCGCGCTGACCGGTAGAACCCTGGGCGCAATCAGGGTTCCTACCGGAGACCGCCCGGCCGGAGCAAGAGGACAGTAGGACATACCGGGGAACAGTGACGAACCGGAACACCAACAAGGAGCAGTCATGGACAAGGTTTTGAAGATCATCGGCATCGTTGTGGTGGCCTGGATCGCGTTGAGCCTGATCGGATGGGTGATCGGCGCGGTGTTCTCCGGTCTGTTCTGGATCGCACTGGTTGCCGGTGGGGTCTGGGCCGGCGTGGCCATCGCGAACCGGCGCAACCGTAGCCAGATCGGCTACCGCCGCTAGCCGCTGGATCAGTCGACCGCCTCGATCCGGGGATACTCCGGTCGCCACATCGCGTCGTAGACCTGCTGGATCGGGTCGCGCAGCGGCACCAGCGCAAGGCCCTCGTCGACGGCAGCGGTCGCCACTGCGATCGCGACCGCCGCCGAGACCGTCCTCAGGTCGTGCATGGGTGGTAGCAGCGCCGCCCCGGCGGCCGTGCCGTCGGATAGCCGGGCCACCGCGTTCGCCGCGGCGGAGATCATCCCGGAACTGATCCGGGTGGCCTTGACCACCGACACACCAAGCCCGAGGCCGGGAAACAGCAGGGCGTTGTTGGATTGGGCGATCTGGTAGGTCCGTCCCTGGTAGCTGACCGGGCCGAACGGGCTGCCGGTGGCGGTGAGCACCCGGCCGTCGGTCCACCGCACCAGATCCGCCGGATGAGCCTCGGCCTTCGAGGTCGGGTTGGACAGCGGCAGGATGATCGGACGCTGCACGTGCGCGGCCATGTCGGTCACGATGGCCTCGGTGAAGGCACCGGTCTGGGTGGACGTGCCGATCAGGATCGTCGGGTGAGCCCGGGCAACAACCTCCGCCAACCCGATCGAGCCACCGGCCTGGTCCGCTCGCCACCCCGCCACCTCGCTCCGCGGCCGCGCGTACGGCAGCTGGAAGTCCAACAGCTCGGGGTCGTCGTCGACGATCAGCCCGTTCTTGGTGAGCGGGAAGAACCGCGCGGTCGCCTCCGGCGGTGTCAGGCCCTCCCGGATCATCTGCTCACGCAGCATGTCCGCGATCCCCAGCCCCGCGGTGACCCAGGGCGTCCCGCTCGGCCAGGGTGAATGCGGTGCCCCGGTTGATGGTCGGCGACGACAGCACCGCGCTACCCCGGGCACTGATCCGGGCCACCACCTCGTTACCCGTGGTCACCAGCTGATAGGAGCCGAGCCTGGTATCGGTGGTCCGGGTGGTGGGTGCGACGGGGACAGCATGCGGGTCGGCGCCCGGCGTGTCCGCACGGCTGTCGTGGGGGTGGCCGTCGATGGACTGCCCATTGATGGATGTGTCGGCCTTCACCGGGCGGCTACCTTCTCGCGATGGGGGTTGACGTCGGCCCGGTGGTCGGCGGCGGAATGCTCGTCCAGCATGTCGGTGTCGTCGAACGGATCCTCGCCCGAGAACACCCGATCCGCCTGCGGTCGGTCGATCTCGTTGACCCAGTGGCCGATGACCAGGGTGGCCACCGCGTTGCCCGAGAAGTTGGTCAGCGCGCGGGCCTCCGACATGAAGCGGTCGATGGCCACGATCAGTCCGACGCCGGGCACCAGGTCGGGGCGGTGCGACGCGAGTCCGCCGCCGAGGGTGGCCAGCCCGGCACCCGTGACGCCGGCAGCGCCCTTGGACGCGATGATCATGAACAGCAGCAGGGAAAGTTGCTCGGACCAGGTCAGCGGGGTGCCCATGGCGTTCCCGATGAACAGCGACGCCATGGTGAGGTACATCGCGGTGCCGTCGAGGTTGAACGAGTAGCCGGTGGGGACGACGATGCCGACGACCGGGCGGGACACCCCGACGTGTTCCATCTTGGCGATCAGCCGGGGCAGCGCGGTCTCCGACGAGGAGGTGGCGACGATCAGCAGGTACTCCTGCCGCAGGTAGTACAAAACCTTGAAGATGCTGAAGCCGGTGGTCACCTTGAGCAGGGATCCCAGGATGACCACGACGAAGACGGCGCAGGTCGCGTAGAAAACCCCGACGAGCATGCCGAGGGAGGCGATCGCGGACCAGCCGGCGTTGCCCACCACCCCGGCGATGGCACCGAACGCACCGATCGGAGCGAGCCACATGATGCCGCCGAGGATCTTGAAAACCAGCCGTTGCAGGATGGTGATGGCGTTCAGGATCGGTTCGCCCTTGGGGCCCATCGCCTGCACCGCGAAGCCGACCAGTAGCGCCACGAACAGCGCCTGCAGCACGGACCCGACGGTCAGCGCGGAGAACAGGGTGGTCGGGATGATGTCGAGCAGGAAGTTCCCGGAGGTCGCCACGTCGGGCACTGTGTAGGTGGCGCTGGACGCGGCGGCCTGCAGGCTGTCGCCCGGATGGACGAGGTTGCCCACCAGCAGGCCGAGGGCCAGTGCGAACGTTGACATCACCACGAAGTACAGCAGCGCGACGCCGCCGACCCGGCCGACCTGGGACGCCTTCCGGACCGACCCAATGCCCAACACGATGGTGCAGAAGATGATCGGGCCGATCATCATCTTGATCAACGCGACGAATGCGGTGCCGATCACTGCGAGACCTGCCGCGTTCTTACCGAAGATCAGGCCGACGATCGTGCCGGCGACGACGGCGGCGATCACCGCGATGTAGAGCCAGTGGGTGCCGATCTTGCGCCGCCGCGGCGCTTGGTCGGTGATTGTCGCCGAACTTCGTGAGATCGGGGGTTTGGTGGCCGTCATGACTCTCCCGGGGTGGGTGGGCGCTGCTGCCGATCCGATGACCGGAGCTGATCGAGGCCGAACCTAACGCGATCCTGGCCCGCACCCGGCGATCTGTACATAGAGAAAGCAGGTCCCGCTGGCTACGTGATCGAGTCGTCAATTTCCGACCTAAACATGCCCCGTGAACGTCGGAAATCACCGAGTCGAAGCAGGTGCGCGAGGTGTGGGGGACTGCCCCGAGCGGTCAGCCGTTGTCCTCCACGTACGTCAGGACCTCCTCGTAGTCCGCCGCGGCCATCCCGATCCGGCAGTCGGCGGCGCCGTAGTACAGCCGCAGCCGGCCGTTCTCGGTGTCGTGGATCAATCCGCACGGGAAGACCACGCCGGGCACATCGCCGATCAGCTCGTAGCTCTCCGTCGGGCCGAGCACCCATTCCGGACACCGTTTGGTGACCGTTGCGGGGTTGTCCAGGTCCAACATGGCCAGGCCCGCGCGATACAGGGCGCCAGCCACGGTCTGCCGAACGCCGTGGTAGATCACCAACCAGCCGTTCGGGGTCTCCAGCGGCGGCGGCCCGATACCGATCCGGGCGGAGTCCCACCAGCCGCCGTCCCGCGCTCCGAACACCGGCTCGGGCGCACTCCAGCTGCGCAAGTCCTTGGACCGGGAGAGCCAGACATCCGCCCGGCCACCGATGACCGAAACGGGTCGGTGGAACATGACGAAATCACCGTCGACCCGGCGGCTGAGCAGCGAGGCGTTCTTGTCCTCGGGAGCGCACACCACTCCGAGGCGTTCCACCGTGACGAAGTCCGTGGTGGTAGCCAGCGCGACGGCCGGCCCGCCGGGGCCGAATGCGGTGTAGGAGATCACCCAGGCGTCGAGCTCGTCGATCCTGGTGATCCGGGCGTCCTCCACCCCCCACTCTTCCTCGGGGTGGCGGGGGTCCGGCTCGATCAGCGGATGGTCGTCCACTACCCAGTTGGACACGCCGTCGGCGGAGCGGGCGACCGTCAGGTGGCTCATTCCGCGACGGTCCTCGACCCGGCACAGCAGCACCGTGTCCTGGCCGACCGTGGTGGCGCCGGCATTCATCACGGCGTTGATCCGGTACGGCCAGCGTTCCGGCGTCAGGAGTGGGTTGCCCCGAGCGCGCTCGAACAAAAGGTCACCTACAACCCCCAAGGACTTGTTCATATACGGAAAGGTAGTCGGCCACCATGCGCTGAGCGGTGAAGCGACGCTCGACAACGCCGCGGCACGCCGCCCGATCGAGGTCACCGATCAGGCGCACAGCGGCGGCCGCAGCCTGCGTTCGATCCCCGGGACCGTCAACGAGGAAGCCGGTAACACCGTCGTCGATCAGCTCCGGCATGGAACCCCGACGGTAGGCGACAACCGGTGTGCCGCACGCCATTGACTCGACAACCGACAATCCGAAGGGCTCGGCGAAAGCGATCGGGTGCAGCACCGCGTAGGCCGAGCCGAAGACGGCGGCACGCTCGGGCGGGGCCACCGAGCCGAGGTAACGGACGGCATCCCCGTCGATGTGCGGTTCCACTCTTTCGTGGAAGTACTCCTCGTCCTGAACGATGCCGCAGATGATCAGCCGTCGCCCGGACAGTCGGGCGATCTCGACGGCGTCTGCGGTGCCCTTGTCGGGGTGGATCCGGCCCAGGATCACCAGATCCTCCCCACCCATCGGCGAGAACGGCAGGTCGGTGAGGTCGATGCCGTGGTGCACCGTGGCCAGGTAGTCCAGTTCCGGCACCCGGTCGGAATCGGAGATCGAGACGTACGCCGACTGGGACGCCCGGTACGCCGGCAGGATCGCCGGGTTGGAAAACCCGTGGATGGTCGTCACCATCGGAGTCGGTGACAACGCCGAGAAGCTCAGCGGCAGCCAATCCAGGTTGTTGTGGACGAGGTCGAAGTCCGGCGACCGGCGCAGGCAGTTGGCGACGTGCAGGGCCTCCCAGACCCGGCCGTCCAGGTCCGGGTTCTCCGCGTACGGCTCCGGGCAGACCGACTCCAAGGATGCGGAGGTGATCGAGTCGCCGGTGGCGAACAACGTGACGTCGACACCGAGATCGACCAGACCCTCGGTGATCAGGCTGGTCACCTGCTCCCACGGGCCGTAGTGCAGCGGCGGGGTGCGCCAGGCGATCGGGGCCAGCATGGCGACCTTCACCGGCTGGTCACCGTGGTGTGGTTGACGCCGGTGCCGGTCAAGGGGGTGCCGGCCAAGGGGGTGCCGGCCAACGACCCGGTCACGCTTGGGGCAGCGATGACTGCAGGCCGGCCGCCTCCAACGCCAGCAGGGCCTGGAAGAAGGCAAGCGTCGACTCGGCCCCTTCGTTTTCGTTCAGGCTGTGTGCCGACAACCCGTCGTGACAACCGCCGGTGGCGAAGTCGTACACCGGCTCCCCCAGCCGGTTCCGGCCCAGGAACCACTCGAACGCGCGCACGGCCCGCCTGCCGTGTTCACGGCGGCCGGTGGCGGTCTTCGCCTCGGTCAACGCCTCTACCAGGGAGGCGGCGTCGAGTGCCTGTTCGTCACCGTCCAGCGCGGCGGCGTCCGGCCGGTCGATAGTGCGGTGCCAGCTGTTCCCCACCAGCTGCACGTACGGGCCGTCGAGACCGCACTGCGCGCCGTACCACTCCAACGATTCCAGGCCCGCGGCCAGCAACTTGTCATCACCCAACCGGTGCGACGCCGCGATCAAGGCCTGCGGGAGCCGGGCGTTGTCGTAGGTCAGGCCGCGTTCGAACCACTGCCACGCCGGCGTCGCGAAGCCGATGTAGATCTCCAGCAGACGGTGGGACAGCTCCTCGAGCAAATCCCGCAGCGCCGGGGTCAACGCCGCCAGCGGCGGCCTGGTCAGTCCGATGACGGCGAAGGCCATGGTGCGCAGACTGTCCGTGCGCCGGACCGCCTCGGCCATTTCCTCCAGCATGCGCAGGCTGGGGGCGCCGACGGCCCGGGGCGGGTGCACCGCGACCACCGCTCCCAGCGCCCAGACCGCGCGGCCCAGGTGGTCGCCGCTGTGCGGTTCATCGAGCCAACGCCGGTCGTAGGACATCATGTTGTGCATTCCACCGGTGGCCGGATCCCAGGCGTACCGCAGGAAGCTCAGGCTGAGGGCAACCATGCGGCTGAACGTTCGGTCGTCCGCCCCGCCGTCGAGGCCCAACGCCACGATCGCCAGCCTGGCCACGTCGTCCACGCAGTAGCCGCTCGCCCGGTTCGGCACCACCCCGTCGGCGTGCTGCACGATGCCGACGTCGTCGACCAGGGTCATCAGGTGTTCGGACTGGATCGACGGCGACGAGGCGATCCGGCCGGCACTGATCCCGCCCTCCTCTTCCGGGACGCCCAACCCGAGGGCCACCCGGAGGACCTCCACGGTCATCGCACCGACGGACGGCCACACCAGGCTCGCACCGATGCGCCGTGCTTCCCGGGCTGCGCTCGCGAGTTCCGCCGGGTGGTCGAGCAGATTCAGCACGCCCTTGGCGAACGCGGCTGGGTCGTCGAACGGAGCGAGCACACCGGCGCCGGAGGCGAGCAGATCCTCGGCGTAGAAGTACGGCGTCGAGACGACCGGACAACCGGCCACGATCGCGAAGGTCAGGGCGCCGGAGACGATCTGCTCCCGGGAGCG
The DNA here is from genome assembly GCA_965247715.1 of Nakamurella sp. GTDB lineage: Bacteria > Actinomycetota > Actinomycetes > Mycobacteriales > Nakamurellaceae > Nakamurella. The sequence goes on from CBDFHS010000015.1 coordinate 265,690, forward strand.
GTACGGGGTCAGGTACAGGTCGGTCGCGGACAGCAGGAAGGCCAGTTCCTCCATCGACAGGAACCGGTCGAGGAAGCGCACGTTGCGCTCCAGGCCCCGGTCCCGGACCAACCGTTCCAGGGACAGCCGGTACCGCTCGCCCTCGTCCTTGACCACCTCCGGGTGGGTCTGACCCGCGACCAGGTACAGCACCTCCGGGTGCACCGGGACGATCTCGGTCAGCGCTTCGATCGCCGTCTCGATGCCCTTACCGGCCGAGATGAGGCCGAACGTGGACAGCACGGTCCGACCCTTGAGGTGGGTCATGGTGTGATGCGGGCCGCCGTCCTCGGCTATCAGATTCGGGGTCGCCAGAGTGTTGGTCACGGCGGAGCGTTCGGCGATCTCGGGCAGCAGCACGGTCGGGGCGCCGTGCGGCACCACCCGCACCCGTGCGGCCGGGACCACCCCGGACTCCACCACCATCCGACGGGCGGTCTCGGTAAAGACGGTGACGAGCGCGGCCCGGTGACACAGCTCGCGCAGGACCTCGGCCTGCTGTGCGTTCGGCTTGGACAGCACCGTGTGCAGGGTGACGACAAATGGCTGCCGGAGTTCCTGGACGAGCGAAAGGATGTACGAGCCCGCCTCCCCACCGAAGATGCCGTACTCGTGCTCGATCAACACCACATCGGTTCCGCGACCGTCCAGCAGGTCGGGAACAGCGACGTAGTCCGCACGAACGTCCTGCCGGATGGTCGAAAGAACTTCCGGCGCAGGCGGCGCGTGGTGGTCCCGGATGATCGAGAGCACGTCGATCTCCAGTGACGGGTCGGCATCCAGCAGGGCTGCTCGCAGATCGCGGGAGAAGGTGCCGATCCCGCACGGCCGGGGGGGATAGGTCGAGACCAGGGCCACTCGCACGGTCAACGCGCCTGTCGGATGATCATCGGTTACCTACCTCGTCGATGCCGGAGCACACCTGGAGCGGCGCGGCGGCACATGCTGTGCAGCAACTGTAAGCCTGGCGTATCAGCCCGGCGACCGGTGTGGACGGGGCAGAGCACGGGCGCCGGAACGCCCGGCCCTGGGCAGAGCCGGTTGACATTGCCCATTAATGTCGGTTAACGGTGCCGGTAAATAGAGCCGGTCAACAGCGGTGAACAGTCCCGGTTAATGCCGACGTTCCAGGCCCTGGCGGTGGCGCCCTTCGGCGATGAGGGCGAGCCGGCGCAGAGTTTCCACATTCCGCGGCGTGATGACGAGTTGCCGAGCCGGTCCTGGTACCAGCTTGCCCGGCCCGGCGGTCGCGTCCTCGACGATGCTGACGGTGGTGTGTTCGGCGCGCTCGGGGGTGAGCGTCAGCCGAACCTCGGCCTCACCGGCCGGCCAACCGCGCGCCTTGAGGACCAGCTCGCGAGGCGGGTCCGCCCGGATGACCTCGGTGTTGTCGTCGATCAGCAGCGGCCAGACCCCGAACGAGTGGTGAATTCGGCTCCCCGGCGCCGGCCAGCCCGCCTCCACCTGCCGGATGCGGGAGGCCCCGACCACCCAGGTGGCATACAGCCAGCCGTCGGACAGGACCGACCACACCACCTCAGGCGGGGCGCTCACCACCCGGGAGACTGCCGGTTTGCCGGCCGTCTCCGGGCTGGGCTGAATCTGTTCGGACACCGCACATCCTCTCAGGGGGCACCCGAGCACTCGGGCGCATTTTCAGCATTCAGGGATACATGGGCGCTCAGGTCGCCAGTACCTGGCGGACCGCAGTCAGCCGGCGGACGTCGTCAGGTGGTCTCCTCCGGTTCGAAGGTGTCTGCACGGTCATCGGTGGTGATGGCGATGCCGTCACCGGTCTGCGGCACGTCCTTCTCGCCGTCCTCGATCGGCTCCTGATCGGCTGGTGCTGGACTGGTCGGGTCGGGTGCGGTCATGTCCTGGTCTCCTTGCTCGTGCCGTCGATGGTCTCGCCGCGGGTCTCGCGCAGTATCTTCGCCTGCTCGATTTCCCGCTCGTCCTTGGCCGCCTTTTTGTCGATCGTCCTGGTGTCCCGCGGCGGCAACTGAATGTCCTCCTCCGCCGGTAGGCCAGCCTGCAACTGCCGGCCGCGTTCCATCTCGGCGTCGAGTTCGCCGCCGAACAACAGTGCCAGGTTGGTGATCCAGAGCCAGAGCAGGAAAATGATGACTCCGGCCAGTGATCCGTAGGTCTTGTTGTAATTGGAAAAGTTCGATACGTACAGGCCAAACAGCGCAGACGCGACCACCCAGCTGATGATCGCGACCACCGCGCCAATGCTGATCCAGTGAAACTTGGGCTGTTTCACGTTCGGGGTGGCGTAGTACAGGATCGCGATGACCAGAGCGGCCAACGCCGCGAGCACCGGCCACTTCAGCACGTTCCACACCGTGACCGCGGTGTCGCCCAGCCCGATGGCGTTGCCGATGGCCTTGGCGAGCGGGCCACTGACCACCAGGCCGATCGCGACCAGCGCCGCCAACAGCACGGCGACCAACGTCACCACGATCATCACTGGGCGGAGTTTCCAGAACGGCCGCCCTTCCTCGATCTCGTAGATTCGGTTCATGCCCCGGCCGAACGCGCCGACGTAGCCCGATGCCGACCACAGCGCGCCGGCGATGCCGATCACCAGGCCGAATCCCGAGGCAGAGTTGCTCGTCAATTGCTCCAGCGGGCCGCGGATCGTGGAACCAACGGATCCGGCCCCGACCTGGTCGAGGACGCCGATGAGCTGATCCGTCGTGCCGGCCTGGCCGACCAGGCCCAACAGCGACACCAGCGCCAACAACGCCGGGAACAGAGCCAGCACGGCGTAGTAGGTCAGGGCCGCGGCCAAGTCGGTGCACTGGTCGTCAGAGAACTCCCGCGCCGTCTTCTTGAGGATGAATTTCCAGGAGGGCTTGGTCAGCTGGGTGGGACCGTCCGGCTTGTCCGGGTGATCGGGGTCGGGTGCGTCGCGGTTGGTGCGCTCGGCGGCTGCGGTGCGTTCGCTCATCAGATGCCTCATTCAGCGAGTTCGGCGGCAGGGGGTCGACGGTCGGGACGGCGGGGCGTCACGTGCGACCGGGCCACCGAAAGTGGTCCCCGTACCATCCACGATGGTGGTGCCCGGGTAGCCGTCCGCCAAACCGTGTGGAAGTCGCCCGCCGGCCCACGTTTCGCCCATACATCGTTTCGCCCATACATCACCCGGTGTGTCGGGCGGTTCCACCTGCGTCGCTTCGTTCTTGGTAAGGCCGGCTGAGTAAGGCCGGCTGAGTAATGCCGGGTAATGCCGGCAAGTGCACACCGCGGCAGATAGTTCGACAGTTGTCGGAGTTGCCGACGGTTTCGGTAGCGATCACCTGCGAACTCAACGATTGGCTTGCCGGCAAGCGTTTTCGCTGATCCCTGCCTGGGAATAAACCGGGAGACGATGCGGCCAGCAGGGTTGCGTCCTCGACCAGCACGTGCGCAGACCGGGGCGTCTGCCGACACGTCCATGCAGAAAGGACCGGACATGAGCGAAGGATTCTCCCCGACCTCGACCACTCCGCCGACCTATACCTCCCCGCCGACTCCGGCACCGTCATACGGTGCGCCGTCGCCAACGGGCAACGGTGGTGATTCCTCGACCACCGATGTGGCCAAGGACCAGGCCGGCGCGGTCGCTCAGACCGCCAAGGACGCCGGTGCGAACGTCGCGGGAACGGTCACCGAGCAGGCCGGAGCCGTCGCGGCCGAGGCGGGCCAGCAGGCCAAGCAGCTGTTCAACCAGGCCCGCTCCGAGCTCACGGACCAGGCCGCCACCCAGCAACAGCGGGTCGCCGGCGGGTTGCACGCACTGGCGGACGAGTTGCACGGCATGGCCCAGAAGTCCGATCAGGAGGGACCGGTGACCGACCTGGCCCGCGCGGCGGCCGGTAAGGCGCACGACGTCGCCAGCTGGCTGGACGGTCGCGATCCGGGCAGCCTGATCGACGAGGTCCGGGCGTATGCCCGCCGGAGTCCGGGTGCGTACCTGGCGATCGCGCTGGGCGCCGGTGTGCTTGCCGGCCGGTTGACCCGGGGTCTGGCCGCGTCGGGCGACGACTCACCGAAGTCTTCCAGCACCGGCACCCAGAGCCTGACCGGTCGTGCACCCGCCGGGCAATTGCCGGTCGCCGCCGGCTATCCGGCCGAGCCCGCCCCGGCCGCCATCGGCGGCGCTCCCTACGGTCAGGCGCCGTACGGCGCAGCCGCGCCGGAGGCCCTGTCCACCGATGTCCAGAGCCGCACGCTGGGGGAATTCCCGCGATGAGCTCACCGACTGACACGGGCCGGCACCAGTCGGACCCGGCCGGAGTCGCCGATCGGTCGTTGGGTGAGCTGATCTCCGAGGTCACCCAGGATCTGTCCACGCTGATGCGCCAGGAGGTGGAACTGGCAAAGGCGGAGGTCCAGCAGTCCGCCAGCCGGGCCGGAAAGGGCGCTGGCATGCTGTCCGGCGCCGCCGTGGCCGGGTATTTCGTGCTGCTGTTCCTGTCGATTGCCCTGTGGTGGGCCATCGGTGCGGCAACCGGCCTCGGCTGGTCCGCGCTGATCGTCGCGATCATCTGGGCGTTGATCGCAGTTGTTCTGGTGCAGCTGGGCCGTAAGGAACTGAAGTCCGTGCGTGGTCTGCCGAAGACCGCCGCAACGGTGAAGAAGATCCCTGACGCGTTGAAAGGAAACGAGGACCAGCTATGAGCAACGATCCGGAAGAGATTCGTCGGGAGATCGCGCGGACCCGCAGCGAGCTCAGCGACAACGTCAACCTGTTGGGCGAGAAGGTGAACCCGTCGAGCATCGCCAAGCGGCAGACCGCTCGCGTGAAGGACGCTGCTGTGTCGGTCAAGGAGGCACTCATGGGATCTGCATCGGACGCGTCCGAGACGGGCAACCGCGCTCTGGGCGCCGTCGGCTACACGATGTCCAACGTCGGCGACAGCGTGTCCAGCGCTCCGAGCGCTGTCGCCCGCAAGGCCCAGGGCAGCCCACTGGCGGCCGGTTTGATCGCGTTCGGCGCGGGCCTGCTGGTGTCCTCGCTGCTGCCGGCCAGCAAGGTCGAGCAGGACGCCGCGCAGAAGGTGAAGGAGACCGCGGAACCGGTCGTCACCGAACTGACCGGGGCCGCCAAGGAGGTGGCCGGGAATCTTCAGGAGCCGGCCACCCAGGCCGTCGACCAGATCAAGTCGACCGCAACCGATGCGGTGCAGACCGTGAAGGACGAGGGCACATCCGCGGTCGGTGACGTCAAGGACCACGCGGCGCAGGCCAAGGACGAGGTCAAGAGCGCGGCCAACTGACGGCCAACTGACCTATTGCGCGTTCCACCGGGCCCGGGGAAGCAGGTTGCTTCCCCGGGCCCGGTGCGCGCTGGAGGTCAGTGCTCGCCGGACCGGGCCAGGAAGAATCGGACCATCTCCGCCGAGGCGTCCGGGCCCTGCGGATCCACATAACTGCCCATCCGGTTGCCACCGAACCAGGCGTGGCCGCCGCCGTGGACCAGCAGCATTTCCGCGACCACCGTTCCGCGCTCGTCCCGGTGGACCGTGCGGGTGTATCCGCGTCGGGCCGAGTCGTCGCGGCCTTCGGTGGCGCTGGCGCGGGTCGGTCCCGCACCGCAGAGCCGGGCGGCGACCAGCTTGTCCGCACTGACCGGCGCGACGGTGCCGTCCGCTGATCCATGGACGACGATCAACGGGACCGACCCTCCGGGCGCCGGTTCCCCGCCGGATCGCATCGCCGTGAACGCCGACGGCATGTCCCGGGCGGCCTGATATCCGAGTCCGGAATGCACGCCGGCCGCGGCATACAGGGACGGGTACGTCGCGGCCATCACCGCAGCCATTGCCCCACCGGCAGACAGCCCGGCCACGAACACCTGGGTGGGCTGGACGGCGTAGTCAGCCATAACCTGCTGGGTGATGCCGGCGATGAGGTCCGGCTCACCGGACCCCGCCTGCTGATCCTCGGCACGGAACCAGTTCCAGTAGCCGTTGGGGTTCGCATTGCGGGACTGCTCGGGGTAGGCCACCAGGAAGGTGTGCTGCTCGGCGAGCGAGTTCATTCCGGTCCCGGCGGCGAAGTCCGCAGCGTTCTGGGTGCCGCCGTGCAACATGACCACCAGCGGAACGGGCTCGCCGCGATAGCCGGTGGGAACGTACAGGTCGTAACTGCGGCTGCCGGATCGGCTTGTGTGCTGACGGTGCAGAATCTGGCCGCCGGGCGCCGCGGCCACGGCCAGCAGCGAAGGGTCGACCGGTCGGCTACCGGGTACACCGGACAGTCCCGGGAGCCCGGCCCCGCCGGCCCGCGACCCGCCCGCCCGCGACGCACCCGGCAATGCGAAACCGGGCAACTCGAAACCGTGCAGGCCCGCAGCCGGCGGCCGCCCACCGGGCTGGCCGACGTCCGGCGTGACCGCAGGGTCGGCCGAGATACCCAGCTGGGCAAGGATTCCCGTGGGATCGGGGAGTATGGTGCCGTGGTCCTGCCGGGACCCGCCCGGGACCGTAGCGGTCATTCCGACCGACCGGGTGGTGTCCTGGATGAGCCTCGTCGCCCGTTCCAGCAGGGCGCGGTCGATGGTGGGGAGAGAGTTTTTGGGCATGGCTGAGTCCGATCGGTGGGTGTGCTGATACGGGCGGGTGCGGGGGTCGTGACCTGGCGGATCAGTGGGTGCGTGGCACCAGGGCGGCCTTGACTGCCGATGGCGCACGGAAAGCACCGAGCACCTCGACCTCGTCGATGGTGGCGAGGGCGAGTTCGGGTGAGACGTCGGAGGCGATATTGCCCAGACCGAGGACGCGCAGGCTGACGGTCTCACCCTTGGCCCGGATCGCTTCCAGTTGGGCGCGGTTGTAGGAAACCGTGCCCAGGGTCAACGACCGCCTGGTGACGGAATCCTCCACGGCGCCGGACCGGGTCTGAAGCTGCCGCCGGATGGCCGTCCGGATGAAGTCGGTCCGGTTGGCGTAGAAACCCTCACCGACCAACAGGTCGATCTCGCCGAGATCGACCAAACCCATGTTGATGGTGATCTTCTCGGTCTTTTCAAGCTCCGCCATCGGGCGCCTCCCTGGGGTGTACCATGACCATACACCATCCCAGGAGATGGTCCAAGGATGTCCCGGAGAGGGCTAAGGGGGATCAGCGGTGGATCGCGGCCTTCCGCGCACGGCTGCGAAGTTGCAGGATCCGCACCGTTCCCAGAAGCCCAGCGGTCAGCGCACCGGCGACGGCGGCGAACATCATCGCAACACCCAGCTGCATCGTTCCGGTAAAGCCCAGGTACTTCACGTCCACCGGGTCGGAGTTTTGCAGCACGAAGATCAGGAAGAAGATCAGCACGATCGTGGCGACGATCAGGGCTACCCAGGCAGCACCGATGCGGGAGTGCTTGCGGGGCGGCGGCCCTGGGCTGATCGAGCCGCTGAGCGGCGGGCCCTGCGGGATGGACTCGACCGGGCCGGTGTTTGGACCTGATGGCATCGGTCCAGTGCTGATCGGGCCGGTAATGGTCGGGCCGCTGCTGGTTGGGCCGCTGCTGGTTGGGCCGCTGCTGGTTGGGCCAATGTTGGTTCGGCCAATGTCGGTCGGGCCGGCGTTGGTCGGGCCGGCTATCGGTCCGGTGTCCGACATGTCGGCCGGTGAATGGTCGGGGCGCACTGGAGAGGACGGTGACGGCCGGCGTTGACTGCTGCCGTGCGGCAGGTCGGTGGGGGTGCGATCGCTGGGGGCTGGACCACTCATCAGTGACCTCCGGTGCGCAGGGCGCCTGGAATCAGCCGCCTGATGACTGTATGCCCGCGACCGGTCGGGTCAAACGGAACTGCCGGTCAGGTCAAACGGAACTGCCGGTCACTGGCTGTTGCGGCGGGCCTTGGAACCAGTACGCGGTCAGCCAAGTGCCGATGCTTGACCTCACAGGCCCCGGGAACTGATGCAGTAGCAGGATCGCTGTACGGCGGACGGTGCAATGACTACCGGCGCCGCGTGGAGAACTGGCGCGCCGCGGAGAACGGCCCAGAGTGGAGAACCGCGCAGCGTGGAGGACCGGCGCAGGGACGAGAACCGCGGCAAGGGCGGCTCGAAGCTGATGTCGCTACGCCGGTGCTGATCCCGGGGTTCGTTGCACATAGGGAAAGGAAGGTGACCGCTGTGCAAGCGCGGCAGCTGATGGCCCCCGCTGCGAAGTGCCTCGACGCGTCGGACAGCGTCATGCTTGCGGCCCGGCGCATGCGGGCGCTCGGGGTGACCTCGGTGCCGGTCTGTGAACCCGGGAACAGCTACGTCGGCATGGTGTCCGAGCACGACATCGTCGAACGGTGCGTCGCGGCGGGCGACGACCCGGGACGTACCACGGTGGGCTCGATCGTCATCCGCCCGCAGCCGAGCATCGAAGCCCGTTGCCTTGCCGACTCCACGGTGCTGGGCCTCGTACTCCGCCAGCCGCTGGGCATCCTGGCCGTAGTGGACGACGGGGTACTGGTCGGCGTGATCACCTTGGCCGGCATCGCCGACCACCTGATCGGCGATGTCGCTGGGGGCGATGTCGCTGGGGGCGATTTCGATGGGGACGATTTCGATGGGGACGATTTCGGTCGGGACGATACCGATGACCTTCCCGACGACAACCAACCAGATTCTGCCGATCAGGTTGACGCGCGAGATGACATCGCCCGCGCGATGGAACAGTCGTGGTGGCCGCCGGCCAGCCGGTGACGCACGGGCGGGGAGGGTCAGTCGTCCTGCGGGCCAAGGCCGAAGGTGTTCAGTTGACTGCCCCGGTCCTGGGTGGCATCGGCACCACCGAGCGCGCCGGCTTCGTCGTCGGCGGCCGGGTCCTCGTTCTCCGGACCCAGGCCGAACGTGTCGACGCTGCTGGTTCGGTCGAGCTCGGCGTCCCGGGCGCCGCCGGCGACCCGCCGATCCGTGGCAGCCGCGTCCACGTCGCCGTCGACTCGGTCCTGGGCGAGGCTGGCGTCAGCTGTGTTGTCGCTGGTGGGGGCGGTGTTGGCGGGGGTGCTGCCTACCGGGTGCTCGGACATGAGGGTCTCCTTCAGCTCGGCCCGCATCCTAACCTCAGGAGCACCCCGGCGCGCTGTCGGTGGTGCCAATTACCCTGGCCGGCATGACCGACAACAAGCACACCGATGACGGCGACATGACCCAACGGAACACCCTCGGCGGCGAGACGCTGGGCGGTCCACGCCCCGACCCGACGAACGGCGCGAGCAAGGATCCGGCGGAATGGGTCACCGGCGACGAGCCGATGACGGGTCCCCAGCGCAGCTACCTGGATACGTTGGCCAGGGAGGCCGGCGAGGAACTTCCGGCCACCCTGACCAAGGCCGAAGCCTCGCAACACATCGACCGCCTCCAGGGGGCGACCGGACGCGGGCAGGGCAGCTGACGGCAGGTCCCCGTCCGGCACGGTCGCGCAAGAGAACACACGGCAGATCGACCAGGAAGGTGAGTGCGTAATGACGATTCCCGAACCGGTGCAGCCAGGCCCATTACCGGCGCCGGGACGGCCGGAGCCGATCCGGCCGGTGCCGACCGATCCCAGCCCGGTCGGCCCGACCCCCGGGGGCCCGACCCCCTGCAGCCCGACCCCCGGCGGCCCGACCCCCGGCAGCCCAGACCGGCCGCCGGTGCCGTTGGAGCCGCCGCCCGCCGACCCTGGTCCGGGTGCTCCTGGGCCCACCGATCCAGGGCAGCCGTTCCCCGTCCCGGGCCCGCTCTCGCCCGATCCCACCGCGCCACCGGCGCTCTGACGGTCGCATCGGCGCTCTGACGGTGGCTCTGGCGCTCTGACAGTGGAGAAGGAGGTCAGTGTGCGGACAGCCAGGTGTCCTTCGATCCGCCACCGCGGGAGGAGTTCACCAGCAATCCGTCCGCGCCCAGGGCCACCCGGCTCAGGGCAACGTCCGGGATGGTGACGGCGCCGTCCAGGCCGGCCAGCGTGAACACCCGCAGGTCGACGTGTCGCGGTTCCAATCGGGCCGCGGTGAGGGTGGGGTGGGAGGAAAACCGGATCACCTCCTGAGCGATAAACCGGTGCGGCGCCCGCGCCACCTCGGCGCGCATCACCGCCAGCTCGGCCTCATCCAGGTCCGGGCCGATCATCACCCCGGCCCCGCCGGAACCGTCGACCGGTTTGACCACCAGTTCGTGGAGCCGATCCCGTACCCCGGCGTACTGATCGGGGTCGCCCAGCAGCCAGGTGCCGACGTCGCCGATCAGGGGAGATTCGTTCAGGTAATAGCCGATCATGGTGTGGACGAACGCGTAGATGGCCTTGTCGTCACCGACCCCGTTGCCCGGCGCGTTCGCGATCCCCACCGTCCCGGCCCGGGCGGCGGCGCGCAGCAGCTCGTTCGCCGCGGGGGACACCGCGGGGCCGTTCACGATCTCGTCGTCGCCGAGCCGGCGGTACAGCACGTCAATGGGCAGGGCCCGGCCGTCCACCAGCCCGGTGACCTGTGTCTCGTCGCCGCCCAGATCGCTCGGCGTCAGCAGCGGCACGTCCATCGACTCGGCGAGCAGCCGGTGTTCATACCATGCCGAGTTCTCCGGGCCGTCCGAGAGCACGGCGACCTGCGGCGCGGCACTAAGACACCGCGGCGGGGCGGCGGCCAGGAGGGCGGCAAGCAGGTGCCGGCCCGTCGTCTCGGGGGAAAGCAGATCGGATCCCGGCGATGTGCCCGCGCCGGAATGCAGCATCGGCAGTCCGACGGCCGCCGTGCGGCGGTTGGCCACGGCATATCCGAGCCCGGAAGGAACCCGGAGATTGTCCTCGAGCACCACCCATTCCCCGGTCGGGGCGTGCAGCAGGTCGAACCTGAGCACGGTAGCCCGCGGCCTGCCTCCCGGAGCAAGATCGGCCGCCGCGGGAAGGAAGCCGGGGCAGTTGCCAATGATGGTCGCTCCGATCACCCCGTCCTTGACGATCTCGGCCGCGCCCCCGCTGCCAGGGCCCCCGCCGACAGCGCCGTAGACGTCGGCAAGGAACGCGTTCAATGCCCGTGTCCGTTGGCGCAGACCCGCTCCGATCGTGGCCCAGTCGGCCGCCGACAGCACCCGTGGGATCGGGTCCAGCGGGAACGGTTGCTCCTGCAGTTCACCGTCGATGTCGGCGATGAACGAGATTCCCTCGGTCACCCGGATCTGGTCCAGGTGCGCGCTCGCCGCACGCAAACCGTCGATGCCGTCGGCGTCGAGCGTCGCCATGATCTCGGAGTACCCGGGGCGGACCGCGCCGTCCGGGGTGAATGCCTCGTCCAGCGGACCGGGCCGGTAGCCGGACAACAACGTGGGCAGGGCCGTCCTGGGTGTCACGCCGTTCCTTCCAGGTGCCAATCGACGATCGCCCTGGTGGACGCAATCCGCCCGGCCCGGCCGACGATGGTGTGACCCTCACCGGGCAGCAGCAGCAGCTCGGATCGCACGCCTGCGGCGCGCAGCGCCCGGTGGGCCCGGATCGATTCGCCGACCGGGACGTTGGTGTCCTGATCGCCGTGCACCAGCAGGATTGGCGGCAGGCCCGCGGCGAACCGATGAAGGGGTGACAACCGGTGGAGCAGTTCACGATCGACGACCGGGTCGCCGTACTCGGTGACCGAGGCCGCCGCCATCCACGGCTCGGTCTCGGCAAAGAACGCACCGAGGTCGGACATCCCGGCGTGGCTGGACCCGGAGCAGAACAGCTCTGGCCACCGGGTCAGGGCGACCAGGGCGAGGTAGCCGCCGTAGGACCACCCGTGCACACCGACCCGGCCGGGGACGGCCAGGTCGCAGCTGACCAGGAAGTCGACGGTGGCCGGGACGTCGGCGAATGAACTCTCCCGCCGGTGCAGATCGTCCAGCCGGGTGAACTCCAGGCCGTACCCGGTGGAACCGCGGATGTTCGGCGCGAAGACCGCCAGACCCGACGACACCATGGTCTGGATCAGAATCGAGAATGCAGGCCGCTCCTGGCTTTCCGGCCCGCCGTGCAGCAAAACCACAGTGGGCCAAGGGCCGACGGATCCGGGTGGGCGGTATAGCAGGCCGCTCAGGCCCAGCCCGTCGTACGCCTGGTACTCCATGTGCTCCGGGACGGCGAGCCGGTCCCGCGGAAGCTCCGGCACCGGCAACCCGATGATCCGGTGCGGTCGTACCGTCCTGGTCTGCGCCGCCTGCGTCGGTGACCGTTGCGGCAAGGGGTGCTCCAGCAGGTCGGCGTGGTAAAGACTGCGCGGCGCAACGGGTTCGGTGAGTTCCAGTACTGCCGATCGGCCGTTCGGGTGCAGGGACCAGCCGGGCATGACCCGCCGCCCGATGTCGATCGAATACCCCTCGCCTGCGCTGGTGGGAGCGGGGCCGCCCGGGTCCACCACGCTGACCTCGATGGAGCTCGTGCCGTCGGCATTCCAGACCAGCAGGGCCCGGCCGCCGGGCAGGATCGCGTACGACTCCAGGTCGGCGTCCGGCCGCTCCGCCAGCATGTGCAATCGGCCCGGCCGGCCGTCGGCGTCCAACGGGAGAACCGCGAGTCCGAACCGGTCCCGGCCGGCCGCAGTGCGCAGGTAGACCGCGCGACCGTCCGGCGAGAACCGGCCCTCCTCGGCGAGATCTTCTCCTGCCGCGGGGAAGTCGGCCGCAAGTAGGCGAACCGGCGACGAGGGCGGCGCACCCCACGGCCCGATCTCGGCGAGCATGAGGTGACGCTGCCCGCGTGGCCCGGTCCGGGCGACCAGCCGCGAACCGTCCGGCGAGACCGCGGTGACCGTCAGAAAGCCCCCGGTGGCTACCGCCCTGACGGCACCGGTGCGCACATTCACCAGGCAGATATCAGCGTCCGGACCATGACCGTCAGCCAGCGAGAACGCATAGGTGTCAGGCATGCTCGTCCAGCAGCCGGCGAAAACTGTTGCCGCATCATCACTCCCGGCCAGTACCCGGGCGCCGGTGCCGTCCGGGCGGATGACGTGCAGCTCGGCCCGGATCAACCCGTTGGGAGACACCAGGTACGCGAGCCATTCGCCGTCGGGGGACCAGGCGACGGACACCACCTCCTGGTCGTCGGGGGAGATCCGGCGCGGCATCGCGTCGGTGTGCTCACCCGTGACGTCCAGATGGGCCACCTCCAGGCGGGGGAGTCCGGAGCGGTCGGTGACGTACGCGATACGGCTGCCGTCCGGTGACAGGGTGGGGCACCACGCGCCGATGACGCCCGCGATGACGTCGGCCAGCTCGCTCGAACCGGGACGATCGGTCGAATCGGGACGGCCGCTCGAATCGGGACGGCCGCTCGAATCGGGAAGGTCGCCGAGGACCGGACCGTTGATTGACGACCGATAGCCCCGTGCTGGAACCAGCGGGGATGAGCTGTCGAGCACCGGCGGATCAGCCGATTCCATGGCGCTGCAACCACATTTCGAGCAGGCCGAGCTGCCAGAGCTGGTTGGACCCGAGGGTGGTGCGATGCTCGTTGGGGGCGGCCAGCAACATCGAGACATATTCCGGTCGGAACAGGTCGCGGTCCTTGGCGGCCGGAGAGCTCAGCGCCTCTCGCACCCGGTCCAGGTAGCGCCCCTCCAGGTTGATGATCGCCGGCACCGGGAAGTGCCCCTTCTTCCGGTCCACCACGGCCGCCGGCAGCACCTTGCGGGACGCATCCTTGAGCACGCCCTTGCCGCCGTGCGCGAGCTTGAGCGCCGGCGGGCAGGCCGCGGCGAGCTCGGCGAACTCGTGATCCAGGAACGGGGTCCGCGCCTCGAGACCCCAGGCCATTGTCATGTTGTCGACCCGTTTCACCGGGTCGTCGACCAGCATGACCTGGGAATCCAGGCGCAGCACTCGGTCCAGGGCGGTGTCGGCGCCCGGACGGTTCAGGTGGGCCCGGGCGAACTCCAGGCTGGGATCACCGTCGGCCATCCACTGCGGCTGCAGAATGGTCGCCATCGTCGCCCGGTCCCGGTCGAAGAAGTGTGCCCGGTACACGTCGAGGGCGTCCTGGGGTGGCACGGTCGCCAATGGTGGGTACCAGTCGTACCCGGCGAGCAGTTCGTCGGCGCCCTGCCCGGACTGCACCACCGTCAGGTGCTGCGAGACCGCTTGCGAGAGTAGGTAGAACGCGATGCAATCGTGGCTGACCATCGGTTCGCTCATCGCCTGAACCGCACCGTCGAGACCGTCCAGCACGGTGCTCGACGGCATCAGCAGTTGATGGTGATCGGTGCCGTACTCGCGGGCCACCAGGTCCGAGAACTCGAACTCGTCGCCCTCCCGATCACCGACCCGTTCGAACCCGATGCTGAACGTCTGCAGGCCGTGCTGCCCGGCGTCGGCCAGCAACGCGACGATCACGCTGGAGTCGATGCCGCCGGACAGCAGCACCCCCACCGGCACGTCGGCGACCATCCGCCGCGCCACCGCGGTCTGCAGGGTGGACAGCGTCAGGTCCTGCCAGTCGTCCGCGGTTAGTCCGGCGTATTTCTGCTGCCGGGTGTGCTGGGGATTCCAGTAGGTCAGGTCGGTAGCGGTGCCGTCAGGCTCGACGGTGCGCACCGTGGCCGGGGGCAACTTGCGCACCCCGGACAGGATGGTCATCGGTGGGGGGACGACGGCGTGAAAGGTCATGTAATGGTTCAGCTCCACCGGATCGATGGAGGTGTCGATGCCACCGCCGGCGAGCAGGGCCGGCAGGGAGGAGGCGAACCTCAACCGCTCCACGGTCTGTGAGAGATACAACGGCTTGATGCCGAGACGATCCCGGCCCAGGATCAACCGGCCGCTGTCTTGTTCCAGGATGGCGAAGGCGAACATTCCGAAGAAGTGATCGACGCACCGGATGCCCCAGCGGTGGTAGGCCTTGGCGATGACCTCGGTGTCGGAGCTGGAGAAAAAATGATAACCGTTGCCGCGCAATTCTTCCCGCAGCTGCTGGTAGTTGTAGATGCACCCGTTGAACACGGTGACCAGGCGGAGCTCGCCGTCGATCATCGGTTGGGCGCCCGACTCGGTGAGGTCGATGATGGCCAACCGGCGGTGGGCGAGCGCAACGGGTCCCTCGGTCCACAGACCGTGGCCGTCCGGCCCGCGGGGTTCCATCACCGCCGAGATCTTCTCGACCGCGTCGACGTCAGCGACCAGGCCATCGAAGCGGAACTCACCGCTCAAGCCGCACATAACGGGCCCCTTTACCGAGGTTCGGTTGACCCATGGAAGCTACACGCAGAATGTTTCCCCGCTTTTGCCGCGACGAATGCCGCCGGCCGGTGCACCAACGACGCAGGGCCGCCGACGGAAGGATCCGTCGACGGCCCTGCGAGAGCTACCCGGGTGGGTCAGCCGGCAGCCGGCGGGGACAGCACCATGTCGATCAGGTAGACGGTTGCGTTCTTCGTCTTGACGCCACCGCAGATGACGGTGGCTCCGTTGACCTTCAGGTCGTTGCCGGATCCGGTGACCTCCAGGGTCGCGCCGTTGGCGGTCGGGTGGGTCCCCACGACCTGGGTGGGCGAGAGCTGGCCGGGGACAACATGGTAGGTCAGGATGCTGGTCAGCAGGGTCGCGTCGGTGGTCAGCTTGGTCATGGTGGCCGGGTCAACCTTGCCGAACGCCTCGTCGACCGGGGCGAACACCGTGTACTCGCCGTTGTTCAGCGTGTTCACCAGGTTCACCTGCGGGTTGACCTTGCCGGACACTGCGGACACCAGGGTGGTCAGCAGCGGGTTGTTGGACGCAGCCGTGGCGACCGGGTCCTGGGCCATGCCCTCGACCGAACCGGCTCCCGTCGGGACCTGGGCGGCATAGCCGGCGCAGCCGGCGCCGACCAGCGCGGGGGCGGCCATCGCACCGGAGGACATCGCGTCCGATGACATGGCATCCGATGACATGGCACCGGAGGACATTGCACCGGAAGACATTGCCCCGGAGGACATGGCACCGGAAGACATTGCCCCGGAGGACATGGCACCGGAAGACATTGCCCCGGAGGACATGTCGCCCGAGGTCATTGCTCCCGAGGTCATTGCGCCTGAGCTCATCGCATCGGAGGTCATTGCGGCGGACGTCTTGCCCGCCGCCGCGGAGGTGGTGCTGGACGACGTCGTCGCGGTGGATCCGCAGGCGGCGAGGGTGACGGCCAGAACTGCTCCAGCCGTCATGGTGAGGGCGCGCTTCAACAACATGGTTGCTCCTTGTGTCGGGAGGTACGAGGGTCGTACTGCGGTGGGTTGATATTGCGGTGGGTCGATACTGCGGTGGGTCGATACTGCGGTGGGAATCGTCCGGACGACATCCAATGGCCGGACAGGGGTCGCTCGCCGGTCAGGCCACGACGGTGACGGAGCGCGAGTCCCACCCCGTCGCACCGTCCGGCATCACCCCCTGCACGGTGTCGACCTGAACCGCACCGGTTCCGTCGGTGGCACGGCAGCGGAGGGTATGAGGACCGGTATTGGTCGCGTCCCAGGCGTAGGACCACTGCCGCCAGGTGTCGGTGGACACCTCGCCGGACAGGGTCGCGTCCTGCCAGGGGCCGTCGTCGACCTGGACTTGCACGCCGGTGATACCGCGGTGCTGGGCCCAGGCAACGCCGGCCACTGCGACCTTGCCCTTGGTGACCTGGGCGAAGCCGGCGGGAACGTCAATCCGGGACGCCGTTTTGATCGGCGCCTGCGCCGACCAGCCACGGTCTGTCCAGTAGGCGCTCTGCTCGGCGAACGTCGTCACGTTCAGGTCGACCACCCACTTGGTCGCCGAGACATAGCCGTAGAGCCCCGGCACCACCATGCGCACCGGGAAACCATGTTCCACCGGCAGCGCCTCACCGTTCATGCCGAACGCGAGCATGGCATCCCGGTCGTCGGTCAGGGCTTCCAGCGGGGTGGTCACGGTGAAGCCGTCGATGCTGGTGGACAGCACGCAATCGGCTCCGGACCGCGGCCCAGCGGACTTGAGTACGTCGGAGATCCGAACGCCTTGCCACCTGGCGTTACCGGCGAGATTCCCGCCGACCTCGTTGGAGACGCAGGTCAGGGTCACCATGCGCTCGATCGACGGCATAGCCACGAGATCGGCGTAGGTGAGTGTGATTTCCTTGTCGACCGCCCCGTGGATGCGGAGCTGCCAGGCGTCGGTGGTGAGCCGCGGCACCGCAAACGCCGTGTCGACGCGGTAGAACTGCCCGTTGTCGGTGACGAACGGCGTGAGCCCAGGAATGTTCAGGTCGACGTTGGCTGCTTTCTGGACGTCAGCCGCAGTGGGCAGGGTGACCCGCGCCCGGCTCGCGGCGACCTCGGCGGAACTGGGAATCCAGCGGGTGATCACACCGGCCCCGGCGGCAACCAATGCGCCGATCCCCGCGAGCTTGAAGAACTGCCGGCGGGAGGAGCCGCCGCCGCTCCTGGAGGTATACCCGGTGGAACCGGGCCGCATCGGGTGCGCAGCTCCGGTGGTTGCCGGTTTCGGGTTGTCGGCGGGATCGGACACCGAGGTTGCTTCCATCGGCGCAGCCTGGATTGGCGCAAACTCGATTGGCGCAGACTCGATCGGCGCAGACTCGATCGGGGCAGACTCGATCGGGGCAGACTCGATCGGGGCAGCGGAACCGGGCTCGATGACCTCAGCGGGGGCCAGTTGATGCCGGAACACGGTGACCAGGAACCAGATGCCGGCCGCACCACCGAGCAGGATCGGTGCCACATCGACGACCCCGGCGCCGGCCCGGGACAGGATCGCGGCGGCGGTGACGAGGACCAGCACACCGGCGATACCGGCGGCGATCCGCGGCCGGTCACGTCCGATGATGCCGATCAGCGCGGCCACCAGGATCAGCGTCACGCCCATCCCGGCAGTCAGAGCGAGCTTGTCGTTGGCGCCGAAGGTCCGGATGGCGAATTCCTTGAGCCATTCCGGGGTGAACCGGATGAAGGTCTGTCCCAGTGAATTCAGAGGGGATGACGCTGCACCGAAAACGCCTATCCACTGGCCGAACGCTGCCACCAATTCGGCGATTCCGATGACCAGGCCCATGGCCACGACTCCAACCAGGGCAGCCATCGACCGGCCCGGTCGCCATGGCGCATGGCCACCGACGACGGGCGGGTCGCCCCCCGTGGTGGTCCGTTCACTGATGGTCATGTCTTGGGTTCGGTGACCCAGGGCTACCGGATGGGTCGCGGTCGGCAGATCTTCGGCGGAGTCCCGCTGGGTTCGCTCGGTCACCAGTCCATCGTCCGCCGCGCCGGCAGGTTCAGGCCGCCGGAGAGGGTCACTGCCCGCAACCGTCCCGGATCCGTAAGGATTCAATCGGCGGCTGTGACGGGCGGCGGTGACGGGCGGATGCGCTGGTCACATTTGATGGGTCATGTCCCGAGGAGCCATCCGCCCAGGCAGGCACGCCGAACAACCCGGTAGGAGCACCTCGCTGCTGCATGATGACGAGTACGGCCCTCGGGTCGGCGTCCCGGAACGAAAGGATGGCCTGATGAGCCCGCCAGATTCGATTCCACCCGTACCAGAGCCAGTACCAGAGCAAGCGGGGGAGCGTGCAGCGCCGGCTGACGGGCGCCGTCGAGGACTGTCGGTCGTCCCGGACGTTGGCCAGCCGCGGACGCCAGAGGACCTGATGCGGTTGACGGCAATGGGCGAGGAGGCTGCTTTTGCGCAGCTGTATGACGCCTTCGCGGCGCGGGTCTTCGGTCTGGCGAAGCGGATCGTTCGCGATCCGAGTCAGGCAGAGGAGGTCGCCCAGGAGGTCTTCCTCGAGATCTGGCGCAGGGCAAGTCGTTTCGACAGGGCCAAGGGTTCGGCAACCTCGTGGATCATGACCCTGACGCATGCCAGATCGGTGGACCGGGTGCGATCGGCACAGGCGTCTTCCGATCGCGATCTGAAGGTCGCGCAGGGTTCGGTGGAACGAGATGTCGACACCGTGGTGGAGGCAGTCGAATCGGGCTTGGAGCGCGCGGCTGTGCGGCGCTGCCTGGGCACGCTCACCAATCTGCAACGCGAATCGATCACCCTCGCGTACTACAGCGGGTACACCTACCGGGAAGTGGCGGAGTTGCTCACCACCCCCCTTCCCACCATCAAAACCAGGCTGCGGGACGGCCTGATCCGGTTACGCGACTGCCTGGGGGTGGCGGCATGACGATGGCTGATCCACATTTGGACACTGGCGCCTATGCGCTCGATGCCATGCCGGAGGACGAAGCAGTGGTGACCAGGGCCCACCTGGAGGATTGCGGGTCCTGCTCGGCCGAGCTGGCTGGATTTCTGGAGACCGCGGCCCTGCTCGGTGCCGCCGCCGCGGAGATGCCGCCGGCATCGTTGCGCCGGACGGTGATGGCCCTGGTTTCCCGCACCCCGCAGCTACCGCCCCTGATCGCGCGACCTTCGAACGTCGTCCGGGAGGCGGACGTCGCGGCTGAGCCGGCCGTGCGGTCGGATCGATCGAACGTGAAGAACGCCGGCCCGGACACCCCGAGCCCTGAGAGGTTCACCACCGACCGGTCAAACCTCGACTCCACGGTGGTGCTGCTGCGGCCCTGGTACCGACGACCCCGCAACCTGTTGGTGGCGGCGGCCGCAGCCGCGGTCGTTGGCGGTGGGACGGTGGTGGCGGTCAACCAGATCGGACAGCCGCAGGTCACGCAAAGCGCCGAGCAGTGTGTCGGGCAGGCGCCCGACCGTCAGCTGATCACTCCGGCGAAAGGTGCAGGGACAGTCAGTTTCGCCGCGTCGTGTTCGGCCGCTCTGCTCGACGTCACGGGGCTACCCACCCTGCCGGCGAACCAGACGTACCAGCTGTGGGCGATTGCCGGTGACAAGCCGAGATCGCTGGGCGTGCTGCCGGAGGTGTCCAAGGGTCAACAAAAGGTGATCACGGCGACACCACAGGCCGGCGAGTCGGTGGTGGCCATCACCGCCGAACCGGCGGGCGGATCGTTGCAACCGACGCTGCCGATTCTGTGGCAGGCCTCGCTGGCGAGCTGAGCACTCGGACCCCGGCCTCAGCTCGGACTCCTTCGCTGACGACCGCGCACAGAGCGGTCCCGGGTAGCTACCCCGGTTCTTGGTGAACGTCCCGCCCTCGGAGCGGCGACTGCTCGTCGGTCGCGGTCCGTGGGCGGTGTGGCTCGATCGCCCGGTTCTCTGATCGCAGTCGATCAGCTCCGGGAGTGGTGCCGGGTGGGTCAGCCCGGTTGATCGCCCGATGTAACGGGCTCGTCTCCCGCCGCAGCCGGGTCGGATTCGACGGGGCTGGTGTGGACGGGGCTGGTCTCGGCGGGGCTGGTGTGGACGGGGCTGGTCTCGGCGGGGCTGGTTTCAGGTCTCGATTTCGCGGGTGTCGATTCAGCCAGGACCATCGCCGCGAGCATCAAAGCGCCACCGGCCGCCATCCGCCAGGTCACCGGTTCGGCGAGGAACATCACCGCGAACAGCGCGGCCCAGGCAGGCTCCGTGGCCATGGTGAGCGCCGCCTTGGACGGTGCGAGGTGCGCCTGCGCCCAGGACTGGACGATCATCGCGACAGCGCCCGCGACAACGGCGAGGTAGATGATGGCGAGCCAGTCGAAGCCGCTGGTCGGCAGGGTGACCGTGCCGTTGACGATCAGGGCCGCCAGCAGGCTGACCATGGCGGTCACGACGATCTGGACGGTCGCCAGCCCGAGTGACTCCTCGGCCTTGGACCAGGCGCTGAGCGCGACGATGTGCACCGCGTAGACCAGCGCTGACGCCAGGGTGATCGCCTCCCCGCCACCGAGCGAGAAGCCGTTGAGACCGAGAACTCCCAGCCCCACTGTGGCGATGACCGCGCCCAGCCACACCCGGGGTGCGATCCGGGCGTGCAGCAGGACGGCCGCCGACAGCGGCGTCAGGACCACATACGCGCCGGTGATGAACCCGGAGGTGCTGGCGGGGGTGTTTTGCAGGCCGATGGTCTGCAGGATCTGCGCGATGCCGTAGGCCAAGCCCAACCAGAGCCCACGAACCACCGATCGGCGCGGCAGCTTGCGCAGGGACGGGAAGAAGATCACGATCATCAGCCCGGCGGCGAGGCAGAATCGGATGGCCAGGAAGTTCAGCGGGTCCATCCGGTCCAGCAGGGCCTTGGTCAGAGGGAAGCTGGACCCCCAGGCAGCCGCGACGATCAGCAGACCCAGCAAGGCTGCACCGGACCGGCTGATCCGGGAGTTGCCTGACACGAGTCTGATCATGCCCGGCTCAGCTCGTGCAACCAATTGCCAGCCCGCTCCCGTCCACCCAACACGGCAGGAGGGTGCGTGAGCCCGGAAGAGGAGGCGGAGTTCGCCGAGTACGTCACCGCCCGGCGTGACCGGGTGCGACGGACGGCGTTCCTGTTGTGCGGTGACTGGCACCGGGCGGACGACCTGACCCAGATCACGTTGGTGAAGTTGTACGGGGCTTGGCAGCAGGTGCGGGATCGGGCGGCGCTGGATGCGTTCGTCCGTCGATGCCTGGTCCGGGCGACGGTCGATGAGTCGCGGCGGCCTTGGCGCCGGGAGCGGGCCGTCGACAACATGCCGGAGGCGTCTGACGTGACCGATATTGCCGGTGGTGTCGTTGATCGTCAGGTAATGCGGCAGGCGTTGGCGGCGGTCCCGGCCGGTCAACGGGCGGTGCTGGTGTTGCGGTTTTACGAGGGGGCCGACGTTGCGGGTACCGCGGCGGCCCTGAACTGTTCGGAGGGCAACGTGAAGTCGCAGACAGCGCGCGGGTTGGTCGCGCTGCGAGCTGCCCTGGAACGGCACGGGCACGTCGGCGGGGGGCAGAGGTGACCACGTCCAGTTCCGGTGACAGCACCCCCCGTCCCAGCGGCGAACATCTTCGGCGGGCGTTGTCTGACGTCGCCTCCGATCCGTCGGCGCCGCCCAGCACGGTGACTGCGACGTCGGTGATCGCGGCGGCCCGGTCAACGGTCGAACGGCCGGACGAACTGGCCGCCCGGCGCGCCCGCCGGACACGGGTATTGGCCGTGTTGGTCGCGGCTTCTCTGGCCGGGCTTGCGGCCGTGGTCATCCCGCTCGCCCTGCGCTCGACAACCTCAACCACCGCTTCAACCACCGCGTCCAACGCCGGGTCGGTTTCGGCCGGGTCGGATTCGGCCGGGTCGGCTGGGGAGGCGTTCCCGGCGCCGGCGAGCGCTGCCGCGGCGGGCGCAGCCGGCCTTGCGACGTCCAGCGCTGCTGCCGGCGGACCCGCGCTCGACCCGTCTCGTGTCGCCGACCAGGCAGGCAGGTCCGCTGACGTTCGGGAACCTTCTAGCGCGGCCGGCACAGACGGGGCCGGCACAGACGCGGCCGGTGCCCTGGTGCCGTCGGAGATGGCGGCCGAGGCGGGCCCCGCCGCCGAAGATCCCGGCCAGGCCGGCCAGTCCGCGACCGCAGCACTCTGCTGGCTGGCATTGCCGGAACCGGTGGTTGCGGCCGTGGTCGCGGCCCTGCCACCAGGACAATTCGGCGCCCCCGGACCGCTGACCCTCGCATGCCCGCCCACGGCCGTCGCGGGAGCGGAGCTGCCGGGAGTCCGGCCCGGTACCGGGCTGGTGATCCGGATCAGCACCGCGGCGCCGGCCGCCTGCCTTTCGGCTGCGGCCGACGGCACCTGGTCCGGGGCTGCGACCGGGTCGTGCGTTGCCCGCCCGGACGGCACGTTCGTCGCCCCGTCCGACGCCAACCCGCAGACCGTCTACGGCTACGACGGCACCGTCGAGGTTGCCGTTGGCAGTGTTGACAGTGTCGGCAGTGTCGGCAGTGTCGGCAGTGGTCCTCCCGGTGCGGGTGCTACTGGTGCGGGTCCTGCTGGCATCAGTCCCACTGGTGGGGGCACGGCCCAGGGTGGCGTGGATGCCGGTGTCGAAACCACCGGGCTGACAGCCAGCGAGCTCGTCGCGGTGGTGCAGGCGACCCTGCGATCGTTGCGTTAAGGGCCGCCTGGACCCGGGCTCTCGACCCCACCTCGACGCTATTCGGCCGGATTCCCGGTTACCCCTGAGCAACTGGGAGGATCCCCCGGTGAGCAAACAACCCGTGGAGAACGTCCTGGCGCAGCGGTATGCCTCCGAGCAGATGGTGCGGATCTGGTCGCCGACAGACAAGATCATCGCGGAACGCCGTTACTGGCTGGCGGTCCTGCGGACTCAGCGCGACCTCGGGGTCGACGTACCGGACGGAGCCGTGGCGGACTACGAGCGCGTGATCGGCCAGGTCGACCTGGCGTCCATCGCCGCTCGGGAGCGGGTCACCAGGCACGACGTCAAGGCCCGGATCGAGGAGTTCAACGCGCTGGCCGGCCACCAGCAGGTGCACAAGGGGATGACCAGCCGGGACCTGACCGAGAACATCGAGCAGGCTCAGGTTCTGCAGTCGTTGCGACTGATCAAGGACCGATGTGTTGCCGTCCTGGAGCGACTCGGGACGCGGGCCACGGAGTTCTCGTCGCTGGTGATGGCCGGCCGATCGCACAACGTCCCGGCCCAGGCGACGACCCTGGGAAAGCGGTTCGCCTCCGCCGCGGATGAAGTCCTGCAGGCGTATCACCGGGTATCCGAGCTGCTGGACCGCTACCCGATGCGCGGGATCAAGGGACCCGTTGGCACCTCCCAGGACATGCTCGATCTGCTCGGTTCCGCCGAAGCGGTGGCGGCGTTGGAGTCGTCGGTGGTGCGGGAGGTGTCGGAGACGGACAACCTGCTGGTCAGCGTGGGCCAGGTTTACCCGCGGTCATTGGACTACGAAGTGTTGTCCGCGCTCGTCCAGTTGGCCGCCGGGCCGGCGTCCCTGGCAACCACTATTCGGTTGATGGCCGGCGCCGAGCTCGCCACCGAAGGCTTCCAGCCCGGTCAGGTCGGGTCGTCGGCGATGCCGCACAAGATGAACGCGCGATCCTGCGAGCGCGTGTGCGGCCTGGCAGTCGTGCTCCGCGGGTATGCCTCGATGGCCGGGGAATTGGCTGGGACGCAGTGGAACGAGGGTGATGTGTCGTGTTCGGTGGTGCGCAGGGTTGCGCTACCTGATGCGTTCTACGCCATGGATGGGTTGTTCGAGACCTTCTTGACCATCCTGGACGATTTCGGTGCCTACCCCGCGGTCATCGATCGCGAACTGGAGCGGTATCTACCGTTCCTGGCCACCACAAAAATCCTGATCGCGGCCGTGCGGGCAGGGGTTGGCCGGGAGACGGCACACGAAGCGATCAAGGAACATGCCGTCGCCGTGGCCCTGCAGATGCGAGAACAGGGCCGTCCGGACAACGACCTGATCGACCGGTTGGCCACCGACTCCCGTCTGCGATTGGACCGTGGCGCTCTAAAAGATGTTCTTTCGCAGCCGTTGTCGTTCACCGGGCTGGCCGAGCAGCAGGTTGCCGCCGTGGCGGATCGGATCGCCGCCGTGGTGGCGGTCAACCCCCAAGCGAGCGGATACCGGCCGGCTGCCATCGTCTGATGAGGTCGTGGTTTCAACGCAGCGGTGAGGAATCACATTTGAGCGACGAAAACACTAATTCGAGCACCTTCCGGTGACCGAACTGCTGCAGTAGCGTTCCCGGCGGGGCGTGGTGCAGGACTCATACCGACCGCGCCGGCAGCTCAGGGGTGGCTCATCCGCACTATCGGGAGGGGCTATGTCGTTCC
Organism: Nakamurella sp.; assembly: GCA_965247715.1. GTDB lineage: Bacteria > Actinomycetota > Actinomycetes > Mycobacteriales > Nakamurellaceae > Nakamurella. The sequence goes on from CBDFHS010000015.1 coordinate 290,348, forward strand.
AAATGAGCGTGTTACTGGCACGTCTCACGACAAGGGGATCAACGTGGTTCAGCACACCGGGCCGTACGAGGCTGTCCAAGAGGACCCGACGGCGTTCTGCATGGACTGGCCGGTATTCGAGGCGGGCCGAACGCCAGGCAACGGCGACCAGGGACGCGTTTTCGTCTTCGACCGGAACGGTGTCCGGGTCGGCGACGCGCGACTCGGCGCGCAACGGAACCGCGCCGCCGACGAGGCACTCAATCAGCTGGGTTGGGTTCGCGACAACGCTTGGCATCGTGACGACTTCGGGCGGCAGGCGGCGAGTGTCGTACGAGTCGAGCTGCCTGCGCGGCCAACTCTCCCGGTCCAACTTGGTTCGTTGACTGACGAGGCGTCCCTGCACTTCGCATGACACCAACGGCAGGTCAGAATTGACTGCAACCGAACCGGGACGCACATCAAGGCCGTCCCGGTCCGGTCGTGGCGTCGATGCCTAGCGCAGGCTGCGGGTTTTGCCGCGACCGAGGAAGCCGGCAACGACGCCGGCGACCAGCATCACGACGGCAACAATCAACAACCACTTCAGTGCGGTGAAGACGACCCCGCCGATACCCAGCAGGATAGCCAGCACGATCAGAACCACGGCGAGCATCATGGCATTCTCCTTGACCATCGGTACATCCGAAAACGGAAGTGACGAATGCCCGGTGCAAATGGCACCCGACTGTTCGGCATGTGCACGGTACCCAGTAGGACCTCGGGCAAACAGCGCAACTCGCCCAAAATCACCTCTCCGCTGACACAACAGCCAAGAGGTGTGACATCTCGCACGGCTCGAGTACCGCACCGGCCCGCTAGGTCAACCGAAAGTCACGCACCGTAGTGAAATCGAAGCGCTTCGTGTCTCTACCGGGCCATTGACGTCACCTCGAGGCCCGGTCGCGAAGATCCTGCGCAGCAACTGGTTTGCCCTTGAGCCCTCCGGGTACACCGCCAATTGCACGTGGATGCCCGGTACCTATTGCCGGGTATTGTTGTGACCCGGCGTGAACGGATGGCGTTCGCGCTCGACCACCCATCAGGGAGAATTTCATCATGCTCGGTCTCATTGTCAGTCTGCTCATCATTGGCGCGATCGCAGGCGCGGTCGCGCGCCTGGTGATCCCGGGAAAGCAGAACCTGTCGATCCTCGGCACCCTCGTGCTGGGCATCGTCGGCTCGTTCGTCGGCGGCTTTCTGGGTTACCTGGCGTTCCGCTCGGATCGCCAGGATGGTTTTTTCCAGCCGTCTGGAATCGTCGGGTCCATCATCGGGGCGATCATCGTCCTCGCACTGTGGATCAAGTTTGGTGATCGTTCGCGCGTGGGTCGCTGAGTAACCAGCCAGGTCGGCCATTGAGCCGAACGCACTCAGCAGGCAAGGCCCCGGTCGTACTACACGGCCGGGGTTTTCGCTTCTTTAGAAACCTGACTTGCGACGTGCTCGCGGTCATCGCAGTCGGGCGGTAGCTTTTCAAGAACCGCGATGAGGTGTCGAACTGGTTCGAATCTCGATACGGTCATCCTTGGCGATCCCGGAAGGGAGCACTCACCACCGTGTTGGGCCATCCGCAGAGCACCCATCGAAAGGAAAGTCATGACTTCTACTCCCCAAGAACAGTTCGCGGCGGCGGTCCGCAACACCCAGTCCCAGGCAGTCGACGCAGTCGAAACCTGGACGAAAATGGCCCAGGAAGCCATGGCAAAGGTGGCGGATGGTCCCCGTCGCACACCGGGTGATCCAGATCAGGTCATTGATCAGGTCTTCGACTTTGTAGAGAAAATGCTGCAGGGTCAGCGGGATTTCGCGAGAAAGATGATGGGCATGTCCGAGCAGGCCGGCGAGACGGCCCGGGGCGAGCTGGAGTCGGCGACCACCGCGCTGCGCGACCGAGTGGAATCCGGTGCCCAAGCAGCCAGGGCCCAGGCCGATGTTGTCCGCAGCCAGGTGGAGTCGGGTACGAAGGCGGCCCGGCAGCAGGCCGAGACGATGCGGGCACAGATGGAGGAACGCGCAGAAGCCGCCCGCAAGCAGGCAGAGTCGATTCTCGAGGCGGCCCGTGAGCGTGCGGAGTCGGCCGGGAAGGTCGCGCGAGAGCAGGCGGACGGGTTGCTCGCGGTCGCCCGACAGCAGGCCGAGGCCATTGTCGAGGCGGCGCGCAAACAGGCGGCGGCATTGGGCGTCCCCCGTGCCAGTACAGGGTCCGGTAGCAGCACAGGGTCCGGTAGCAGCACAGGGTCCGGTAGCAGCACAGGGTCCAGTAGCAACACGGAGTCCGGCACCAACACGGAGTCCGGCACCAACACGGAGTCCGGCACCAATACAGGATCAGGCACCCCAGGATCGGGCACCCCAGGATCGGGCACCCCAGGATCGAGCACCCCGGGATCGGGCACCGACGCGGAGTCCGGCACCAATACAGGATCAGGCGTCGGCACAGGGTCCGACACCGGCACGCCGAGCGGTAACCCGGCCGCCGAGATGGCCGAGGCAGCGGCCAAGGCCGTCGATTCGGCCGCCGCCGACCTGGCCGAGACTGCGCGGCAGACGACCGAGAAGGCCGCTTCAGCGGCAGAGTCCGCAGTTGCTGCTACTGCTGAATCCTCCCCGGGTAGCTCTGTAGACACCACCCGGTCTGCGTCCTCCGATGCTGCGGCTACCAAGGCGCCGGACAAGCCCGCCCGTCGCAAGCCCGCCAGGCGCGTCGAGACCTACGAGGGATGGTCGAAGCCGCAGCTGCAGGAAGAATTGGTCAAGCGTGGCCTGCCCAAGTCCGGAAACCTGCCGGACCTGCGCGAACGGCTGCTCGCAGACGACTGACGTCGAGCACTGATCACGAGGTCGCGGGCGGGGCGGCCGTCGGCGTGACCACCCCTTGGGCTGCCGCGGTCGGCCCGGTCTCGAGGGTGGTCGGTGCCGCGGTGGTTGGTGTCGTTGGTGCCGCGGTTGTCGGTGTCGTTGTCGGTGGCGCGGTCGTCGGCGGGGTGGTGGGCGTCGTCGGTGTGGTCGGTGTGGTCGGTGTGGTCGGTGTCGTCGGTGTGGTCGGCGTTGAGCTGGAAGGCGTGCTGGTCGTAGCCGGCGGGGTGGTCGAAGCCTTCTCGGTTGTCCGTTCCGTGGTGGTCACGACGGACGGACCGGTAGGGACGGTGGTTGCCGGGGAGGTGACTGCCGTCGTGCTCGGGGTCGTACTCGGCGAATTGGCGGAGCCGCGGACCAGGACGACGATGCCGACCACTGCGCCGGCGGCGAGCGCCAGGATCAGCAGCGTCAGCGCGAAGGTTCGGCCCGCGCGGACGGGCCGTGCCGCTGGGCGGGCCGCGGGCACCGGGACGGGCTGCGGCCGGGTGGTCACTGCGGGGGCTGGGGTGGGCACCGGAATATCCCCTGCGCCGGTCAGGGCGGCCTCGACCTCGGCCGCCGTCGGTCGGTTCGCGGGTTCGGTGCGGGTCATGGCCCGCAGCAGCCGGGGCCAGGACCCAGGTAGGTCGTCCGGGACCAACGGCTCGCGCAGCAGCCTGGCCACCGCCGATTCCACCGCGCCACCCGGGTACTCACGCCGCCCGGTCAGGGCCTCCAGGAGCACCAAACCGAGCGCGTAGACGTCGGTCGGCGGCCCGACCTCGGCGCCGCGGGCCTGTTCCGGGCTGAGGTAGGCCGCTGTGCCGAGCACATCCGGTGCGGCGGTCAGCCGTTCGGCCTCCAGATCGCGGGCAATCCCGAAGTCGCTGAGCTTCACCTCGCCACCGGCGGATATCAAGATGTTGGCTGGTTTCACGTCTCGGTGGACCAGTCCGTACCGGTGCACCGCCGCAAGCGCACCGGCGACGGCGGCACCGGCCCGGGCCACCTCGACCGGCGGCATTCCGCCGGGGGTGATGCGGGTCGCCAGGGTGCCACCTTCGACCAGTTCCATGACCAGGTAGGTCAGCTCCGCGTCGGGAGATGTCGTACCGCCGTCCTCGTGATCGATCCCGAGCTTGGCGTCATAGACGGTCACCAGGTGCGGGTGGTGGAGTCGCGCGAGGACCTGCATCTCGGTCCGCTGCCTGGCCACTGCGGTGGCGTCGCCCAGCCCGCGGTGGAAAAGCTTGACCGCGACGGCCCGGCCCAGCAATTCGTCGATCCCGCGGTACACCTCGGCGGTGGCACCGCGACCGAGCAACCCGTCGAGGCGGTACCGGTTGTCCAGGACGATGCCCGGCACTACTGATGCTCCCGGGTCCGGTGTCTGCTGATGGGGCTGGGTCGGTTCGAGAGCCGAACCGGACATCTCGGAAGTATCGTCGTCGGCTCCCACCCGAACAGCGTAGAGCGTGCCGAAAGAGCAGTGCTGGTCATCGCTGCTCTGTCGTTGGCGGGACCTCACGCCGCCGCGGCGGTGCCTGACTGCTGGGTCGGTGATTCGACCAATTGTGATGGACTCGACGCTCCCGTCCAGGAGGATCTCGACATGACCGCACCGCAAGCCGCTAACCCGTTGCTGGCCCCCTCGCCGCTTGCATTCCAGCTCCCGCCGTTCGCGCTCATCGAGACCACGCATTTCGAGCCCGCGTTCGACGCCGGCATGGCCGAGCATCGGGCGGAAGTCGCGGCCGTCGTGACCAATCCTGAGCCGGCGACGGTCGAGAACACCCTCGAGGAGATGGAGCGGTCCGGTCGGTTGCTCGCTCGAACTACGGCTGCCTTTCACACCCTGGTGGCCACGGACTCCACTCCGCGGCTGCGGGAGATCGAGGCGCGCTACGCACCGCGGCTGACCGAGCACTACGACGCGATACAGCTGGATCAAGAGTTGTTCCGCCGGATTGCCGCTGTGCACGCGGCGGAGCAGGTACGTCCCTCCGCGGACCCGGAAGCACGCAAGCTGGTGGCCCGTTACCACCTCGACTTCGTACTGGCTGGCGCCGCCCTGGGCGACGGGGATCGGCGCATTCTGTCCGACCTGAACCGGCGATTGTCCGAGCTGGCCACTACCTTTGCGCAGAATCTGTTGCAGGCCAACGAATCCGCGACCATCGTCATTGATGATCCCGCTCAGCTGGACGGGTTGACCGTCGACGAGATTGCTGCCGCGGCAGGCGCCGCCGCGGCCCGTGACCTGCCGGGGAAGTACGCGATCACCCTGGTGTCGCCGTCCCGGCAGCCGCTGCTGGCGGTGCTGCGCAACCGGGATGTCCGCCAACGCCTGTTCGAGGCGTCGCTGAGTCGGGCGAATTCCGGCACGCATGACAACCGTCCAGTTCTCAGCGAGATCGCCCAGCTGCGGGCCAGGCGAGCCCGGCTGTTGGGCTTCGCCAGTCACGCGGACGCGACGGTCGCCGATCAGACCATCGGGAGCACGGCTGCGATGGACGCTTTCCTGGGCCAGCTGATCGAGCCGGCGATGGCGAACGCCGACGCAGAGGCGCAGCTGCTCCGGCAAGCGGCGGCCGAAGACGGGGTAGAGCTGGCGGCCTGGGACTGGGTGTACTACGCCGAGATTGTCCGTCGCGACCGGTTCGACGTCGACACCGCCTCGTTGCGTGAGTACTTCGAATTGGAGCGGGTGCTGACCGAGGGAGTGTTCGCGGCAGCGCGCCAGCTGTACGGGATCGAGATGGTGCCTCGGCACGATCTCACCGGCTACCACCCTGACGTGCGGATCTGGGAGGTGAAGAATGCTGACGGATCCTCGATCGGACTGTTCCTGGGTGACTACTTCGCGCGCGAGTCCAAGCGTGGCGGGGCCTGGATGACCAACTTCGTCGACCAGTCGTTCTTGTTGGACTCCTCGCCGGTGGTGGTGAACGTCCTGAACATCACGGCTCCTTCCGCGGGCCAACCCGCCCTGCTGGGTTTGGACGAGGTGCGGACCTTGTTCCACGAATTCGGGCACGCGCTGCACGGGCTGTTCTCGCGGGTGCGCTACCCGCGGTTGTCCGGCACCGCCGTCCCCAGGGACTTCGTCGAATACCCGAGCCAGGTCAACGAAATGTGGATCCTGTCGCCTGACCTGCTGCCCGGTTATGCGCGGCATGTCGTGACGGGTGATCCACTCCCGGTGGCGGTGATCCTGGCCCTGAAAGCGGCCGAGAATTGGGGGGAGGGTTTCCGCACGACCGAACACCTGGCCGCGGTCCTGCTGGATCAGGCGTGGCACCGAATCGGCCCGGACACCGTCATCGACGATGTGGCGACCTTTGAGCGGCAGGCCCTGCAGCAGGCGGGGTTGGCCCACGACCTCATCCCGCCTCGCTACCGCAGCACCTACTTTCAGCACATTTTCGCGTTGGGCTACTCCGCGGGCTACTACTCCTACATCTGGTCCGAGGTGTTGGACGCCGAGACCGTCGAGTGGTTCCGCGAGAACGGCGGCCTGGACCGCAGGAACGGGGACCTGTTCCGACGGAAGTTGTTGTCGGTCGGCGGCGCGGTTGATCCCCTGGGGGCGTTCCGGTCGGTGCGGGGACGCAACGCGCAGATCGGACCGCTGCTGCGGCGGCGAGGGCTCGACCGCGCCGGGTGACGGCGGCGATCGCCGGTCGGAGTCACCAGTACCCTGCGTGACGTGACGAGCCTGCATGACTACCGGCACCTGGCCGCGGGCAAGGTCCGCGATCTGTACGAGGTGGACGATGACCTGCTGCTGATGGTGGCCTCGGATCGGATCAGCGCCTACGACCATGTGCTGCCCACGCCCATCCCGGACAAGGGCCGGGTGCTGACCGCGATGAGCGTGTTCTGGTTCGAGCTGCTCGACGATCTGGTTCCCCACCATCTCGTCGCCGTCGATGACCCACGTATACCGGGGGAGGTGCGCGGACGCGCGCTGCTGGTACGACGGTTGTCGATGCTTCCGGTGGAGTGTGTGGCCCGGGGCTATCTCTCGGGGTCCGGTCTGGCCGACTACCGCCGGACCGGCGGGGTTTGTGGCATCGAATTGCCAGCCGGGCTGGTGGAGGCCTCGCAGCTGCCGCAGCCGATCTTCACCCCGGCGACCAAGGCACAAGTGGGTGCCCACGACGAGAACGTCAGCTTCGATGCCGTCGTGAGCACGGTCGGCGCCGCACGCGCGGAACAGATCCGCGCGCTGACGCTCGCGCTGTACGCGCTGGCCGTCGAGCATGCCGCGGGATGCGGGCTGCTGCTGGCCGATACCAAGGTCGAGTTCGGCCTCCGCGGCAATGCTCTCGTGCTCGGCGACGAGGTGCTCACTCCGGATTCTTCGCGATTCTGGCCGGCCGATGGGTATGTGCCAGGCAGAGTGCAGCCGTCGTTCGACAAGCAATACGTCCGGGACTGGTTGACCTCCAATGCATCCGGATGGGACCGCGCGGCGGACCCCCCGCCCCCGGCCCTTCCGGAAGCGGTCGTGAAGGCGACTCGCGAGCGCTATATACAGGCTTACGAGCAAATCTCGGGTCGCTCGTTTGGCGATTGGCTGGGGTAACCCGCCGCTGATCCCGATCATCGACGGGTCGGCAGTCTGAGGTGGTGCAGGGTGTTGCGTCTGGGTTTCTGGTCGGGGTCGATCCAGGGGGGTGGGATGAATTCGGGTTTGCTGTCGGCGGCGAGGCGGACGGTCCAGTCGCCGCGGTGGATCAGGCTGTGATGGAGCCGGCAGACCAGTACGGCGTTGGCCAGGCTGGTGGGTCCGCCGTCGGCCCAATGGACCAGGTGATGGCCATCGGCCCAGGCGGGTGGCCGGTCGCAGCCGGGGAAGGCGCAGCCTTTGTCCCGGTGGATCAGGGCGCGGCGGATGCTGGTGGGGAACACCCGGGTGGCCCGGCCGACGTCGAGGACCTGGGATGCCGAGCCCAGCACGATGGGTAGGACCTCCGCGTCGCAGGCGATCATCCTGGCCTTCGCGGCGGTGATCGGGCCGCCGTGGTCGAGCAACCCGAACCCGCCGCCCGCGCCGGTGGAGTTGCACCCGCCGGCGCAGGTGCTGGTGCTGGTGCTGGTGGTGCGGTGTTGCAGGTCGGTCAGGGTCATGGTGAGGGTGAGGTGGGGTTTGTGCCCGCCGGTGACTGGGGCGGTCCCGGAATCGAGGTACCGGCGGAGCATCTCGGCGAACCCCTGGGCGCGGCGGGTCGCCGCGGATCTCGGGTCCGGTGATCCGTCGGGTGCGGGCCGGGGGGTGGTCAACCCGTCAAGGGATTGACCGAGTAGTTCCACCCCGATGTCGTCCAACAGCCCGGTGAGCCGGGTCAACCCGGTGCGGGGGTTGCGGGGGCCGACGGTGAGTTCGACGCGGTCGGCGGGGTCCCGTCGGTCCAGCGACCCGTCCGGGTCGCAGGTCACCGCGACCGCCCGGGCGAAGATGGCGAACGGTCGGGGTTCGGTGATGGGGGCGTGTTCGACCAACACGGCCTCGCAGAAGTCGCGGGTGTCCTGGTCAACCGCGTCGGGGAGCCCGGTCATCGTCGCCAGGATGGTCCGGGTTTGGTCCACCCCGACCGTTCCCGCGGTCAGGGCCGCACCCAACACGGGCAGCACCGGCGGGGTGGGGGTTCCGGTCGGTGTGGGGTGCGGCAACACCGCCCGCGCGGTCAGCACCCGGTGTTTCGCCTCGCCCGCGGAGATCACCAGCACCGACCGCAGCAACGCCCCCGTCGACGCCGCCCCGTGCGAGGACGCCAACCGGCGGGTGTCGACCTCACCGGCGAGGCGGACCTGCACAGTGCTCAGCAACCGGGACAGGTGCTCCACGTCCCGCGCCAACCCCAGCAGGTCCGCATCCGGTACCTGCCACCACGGCGCGCCGACCAGGGCGTCCACCCCGGCCCGGGCGGCGTCCACCCCGGATCGGGGATCGACCCCGGAGGTGGCTGGTTGATCAGTCGAACAACTCATACTCGAACACTAGTACGAACCCCCGACAGTCCCCGAAGTTGTCCACACCACCCATGACGGCGCCAGTAACGAGCGAAACAGGGCTGGGCACGGCCAAGACGGCCTCTTGCGTACGATGGCATGGAAGTGCGACTCCACACCTCCGTGAGGGCTCAGCGTCGCGCAGCGAATCCGGCCGAGACACTCGTGCCCCCGGCCGCCAGCGAAATCCGGCCGAGACACTCGTGCCCCCGGCCGCCAGCGGAATCCGGCCGGACACGCTTGTGCCCCCGGCCGCCAGCGGAATCCGGCCGGACACGCTTGTGCCCCCGGCCGCCAGCCGGGCCTGCCGGCCGGAGAGGCTCGTGCCCTGGCCGGGTAGCCGGGCCTGCCAGCCGGAGCCACTTTGCCCCCGACCGGCAGCCGGGCACATCAGGCCTTGGCCTGCGCCATGGAGCGGGCAGGATTGCCTTGCTTGTCGGCTTTCGGATCGAGCTGTGTCTTCTTGGCCTTCACCGCATTCTCGACGCGGTCGCCGAGCTGCTTGTCGACATTGCGCCAGTACTTGAAAGCCCGCGCCAGCACCGGTTCTGATACTCCGTTGAGAAGGTGACCGGCAATGTTGTCGACCAGTCGTTGCCGGGCGGCGTCGTCCATCACCTCACGAACCATGGTGCCCGCCTGGCCCCAATCGTCGTCCTCGGCATGCGTCACGTAGCCGGCCCTGACCATCTCGCCGTCAGCTGCCCAGCCGGCGGGTTCACCGTACCGCGCGGTATCTGCGTGCGGGCCGCCGTAGGAATTGGGCGCGTAGACGGGGTCGGACACGTTATGAATTCGCATCGCCCCATCCTTGCTGTAACTGTGCACCGGCGATTTCGGGGCATTCACCGGGATCTGCTGGTAGTTGGCCCCAATGCGGTAACGGTGGGCATCGGCGTAGGCGAAGAGCCGGGCCAGCAGCATGCGGTCCGGGCTGGGGCCGATTCCCGGAACCAGATTGTTCGGTTGGAATGCGGCCTGCTCGATCTCGGTGTGATAGTCGGTCGGGTTGCGGGTCAACGTCATTTGGCCGACGTCGATGAGCGGGTAGTCCGAGTGCGGCCACACCTTGGTCAAATCGAACGGGTTGAACCGGTAGTCGGTCGCATCGTCGAACGGCATGATCTGCACCTTGAGCGACCAGCTGGGGAATTCACCACCGGCGATGTGCTCGAACAGATCCCTGGTGTGGTAATCGGTGTCCATCGAGGCCATCTGGTCCGCCTCGTCCTGGGTGAAGCACTCAATGCCCTGGTCGGTCTTGAAGTGGTATTTGACCCAGGATTTCTCCCCGGCGGCATTGACCCACATGTAGGTATGTGAGCTGTACCCGTTCATGTGCCGCCAGGTCCGGGGGATTCCGCGATCGCCCATCAAATAGGTCACCTGGTGTGCCGACTCGGGCGAGAGGGTCCAGAAATCCCACTGCATATCGTGATCGCGCAGGTTGGTATCGGCCCGGCGCTTCTGGGACCGGATGAAATGCTGGAACTTCATCGGATCCTTGACGAAGAACACCGGCGTGTTGTTACCCACCATGTCGTAATTGCCCTCGGTCGTATAGAACTTGATCGAGAAGCCACGCGGGTCACGCCAGGTGTCGGGGCTGCCCCGCTCACCGGCCACAGTCGAAAACCGGATCAGCAGGTCGGTGCTGACGCCGGGCTGGAACAGGGCCGCCTTGGTGTAGGCGCTGACGTCGTTGGTCACCTCGAATGACCCAAAAGCCCCGCCACCCTTGGCGTGCGGCTGACGCTCCGGAATTCGCTCCCGGTTGAATTGCGCCATTTGCTCGATGAGGTAGTGATCCTGCAGCAGGATCGGACCGGCGGCGCCAACGGTCAGCGAATGTTCGTCGCTCTCGACCGGGATGCCGGCATCGGTTGTCGTCGGGAACTGGGTTGGCGTGGAGCGAGTCGGGTGGGTTTCGGTCACGAGGTGTCCTCCTTGACGATTCGGTGGCCTCGAAGCGGTGCCCTCGCTGGGCCTCATGAGGTCACGCTTAGCAGGTTAGCCCCGCGAATATCCGGCCGAAGATGGGTCCCCGAAGATGGGTCCCCGAAGATGGGTCCCCGAAGATCGGTTCCCCAGGAGCGGACGCCGCTGCGTCAGATCGACACGAGCCCCCGCCGGGGTGTCAGCAGGAACGCGCACAGGTAGAGCGCCGCCACCACCAGCAGTAGGTTCCGGTAGCCGGTCAGCAGGGCCAGGTATTCGAGGCACCCACCGAGCATGGCGCCCAGCAGGTTGAGGCCAAACGCGGACCTGGAATCGTCGGAGGCCCCGAATCGCTTGGAGAAGGCCACGTTTGCCAGGTAGATCGGCACGAACGCGAGCAGCACGGCGACCAGCAGGCGCGGCAGGAACGGCAGGGTCAGCAGCAGATCGGGCTGGACGAAGTAACTCACGGCCAACGCCACCGCGATCCCGGCGAAGACCACGGGTAATGGCGGGGTGCGGAACCGTCTCGTGGTCTCGACGGCGGCCAGCACGATCACCAGCACCCCGGCGAACACCAGGGCGTTGACCAGCCAGGTGGTGCCGAACAGCAACGCGAAGGTGGCGATGTTCTTGGTCTCCAGCAGCAGGAAGGCCGCGCCCATGAAGAACAGGTCGGCGTACGGCCGCATCGCCCGGAACGGGCCGCCGAGTAGCCGGACCCCGATCAGCGAGATCAGCAGGATCCCGGCCAGCGTCCACAGGTAGATCGCCGGGATCGGACCGCCCTGGTAGTACAGGAACGGGCGGTCGTCGGTGGCGGGCGCGATGACGGCACCGGCAGGGGCGTACGGCGTCCCGCAGGTCTGGTTGACCTCGTTCAACGCGGCGGTGACAACTGCCTGGCCGCCGCCGGGCAGATCGACGCACGGGGTGTGCCCGAACGCGGCGGCCGCGGTCCCGGCCAGCCGGTCGATCAGCCAGTTCTCGCGGTAGTAGTTGTACATCGAGAACACCCCGTCGGGGGTGAGGTGATCACGCGCCGCGGTGAGCGCTTGTTCGGTGAACAGGAAGCTTTCCAACCGGATCTGGGAGGCCCCGGTGACCAGGGCCAGCGAGTCGGGCAGCGCGAACAGGATCAGGTCGTACTTGGTGTTGGTGGTCTCCAGGTACGCGCGGCCGTCGTTGACGTGCCGGGTCACCTTCGGGTTGTCGTACGGGTGGTCCGGGTTCTTCTCCGCGCCGATGTCCATGATCCGGGGGTCGATGTCGACCGCATCGATGTGCTGGGCACCCTTGGACAGGGCGATGGCGACGTCAGAACCCGAACCGGCGCCGATGATCAGCACGTTCTGCAGCGGGTTGCGCGGCGACCGGGCGTAGGGGAAGCCGTACTGGGGTTCCTCCAGTAGTCGCTGCTGGGCCGCCCGCATGATCTGGTGCGGGACGCCATTGACCGAGATGTCGGTCAACGAGAGGCCACCAACGATCCGGTCGTCGGTGTGGATCTTGTAGTACGGCGACCAGGAGATCCCCGGGGCCAGGGTCTCGAGCAGCAGCGCCGCCACCATCGCCACGCCGGCGACACCCGCCAGGTAGCGCTGCCAGCGTCCGATCAGCAGCACGAACCCGATCGTCACCACGATGCCCCACACCACGGACGGGGCGCGCAGGAACGACATCAGGGTGAAGGAGCCGATCCCGATCAGCGACCCGACCAGGTCCCACCGGTATGCGGTCAACGGCTGCAGCTCGCCGAAACACCGACCGACCACCTCCGCCGGCCCGGCGAGCACCGCCGCCACCAGCACGAAGATCAACGGCAGGACGAGCCAGGCCGGCGGACCGGTGGTGCTCAGGGAGGTGAAGTAGATGATCTGGTCGCCGGCCCGGTCGATCGTCACCGGCGCGAGGTAAGTGCCGACGACGAGTATCGCCAGGATCACTGGCGCTGCGGGCAGGACCGACCAGGTGCGGCGGGAGATCAGGAATCCCAGCCCGATGCCGAGGAAGGAGCCCAGCAGCACGAAGTTGGAAAAATAGCTCAGGTGCACGACGTTCGAGCCGAGCCAGCGGATCAATGCCAGCTCGAGGAACAACATCAGCGCGCTGCCCAGAATCAACCGACGGACCACCGCACCGTCCGGGCGGTCGGTCTCCACCTGCTGGGCGAGGCGCCACGGCCGACGCCGGGTCGCCACCCCATCCGTCAGAGCTGCGTCCTTCACCACCGCGTCCGTCACCACCGCGTCTGTCCGGGCTGCATCTCGGCTGCCCGGAGATCCCGGGGCCTGCGCTCCGACGTCGTCCGCCATGTTGTTCTACCTCCGCTGGGCCGGGTGCGGCCGGCTCGCCGTGCTGTTGCTGGTGCTCGGGTGCTGGTGCTCGGGTGCTGGTGCTCGGGTGCTGGTGCTCGGGTGCTGGTGCTGGTGCTGGTGCTCGGTGCTGGTGGTGATTCGGGGGCCTCGCTGTTGTGGCCGGGCTGTTGTGGCCGGGCCGTCACAGATTCTCGAAGTGCCCGTCGTCCAGGTCGACCCAGCGGGCCTGCTGCGGGCCGAGCCGGGTGAGTAGCGAGTAGACCATCGCGGTGGAAGCCATGGTCTTCTCGTGAATGGGGATCGCCACCCGCGGGTTGACCGCCCGGAAATACTCGATTGCTTCCTTGACCGCCATCCACGGGGCCGATGTGGGCACCGCGAGGATGTCCACGGGGCGGTCCAGGACGGTGAGGCTGTCACCCGGGTGCAGGAACCGGTCGCCGATCAGGTAACACGCGTTGGGGATTGTCGGCAGGTCGCGATGGATCACTGCGTGGTCACCGGCGAACACTTCCACCTCGGCGCCCAGGTCGAGCACGTCACCATTGCTCACTGCGGTGGCGGTGATGCCGTCCGCGGCGAGGGCGTCCACCGAACCGGCGTCCGCGTACAGGGTGGCGTTCGGGTTCGCCTTCAGGACGCCCGGCAGCCGCGCGGGATCCAGGTGATCGGGATGTTGATGGGTCACGAGCACCCCGGTCAACCCGGACAGGGTCTCGAAACCCTGGGAGAACGTGCCTGGGTCGATCAGAATGCTGGCATCGCCGTCGACGACGTGCAGGCACGAGTGCCCATACTTGGTGATCTTCATGCGGTCCTCACACAGTGCAGCTGACGGAATCTGGCCGGTCAATGACGTCGGTCCCGTCCCGCCACCCCGACCGTCAGGCGGCCGTACGAAACTGACTGCGACGAGCCCGCGTGCGGACCGCCGGTACCCGGTGTGCGGAACGGACGAGGGTCAGGCTACGTCCCCCGCCTCGCTACGAACGACTCTGACGCCCGCGCCCGCCTGGCCCGATCACATCGAGCGGGCCGGCGTGGCACCTCGACGGGCAGGGTTGACCACGGTCCCGCGATACGCTGGCATGCGGTCGGAACCGGGCACACGCCTCTATTGGCGTGGCGCCCGTCGCGGCAGGGCCGCCGATCCCACCCACCCTGACCGGCACCGCCGAAACCAAGCCCCCCGATACCAACACTGGAGCACCACCGTGGCGCGCGTGGCAGTCGATGTCGTGATCAAGCCCGAGATCCTCGACCCGCAGGGCAAGGCCATCCTGGCCGCCCTGGCCCGGACGGGACACCCGGGGGTGACCGCGGTCCGGCAGGGTAAGCACTTCGACCTGGAGGTCGACGACACTGTCACCGACGACGACCTGGAGCAGATCGCCGGCACCCTGCTGGCCAACCCGGTGATCGAGCACTGGACGGTCACCCGGCTCGCCGACGACGCCCCGGCGCCGGCTGGAGCCGGCCGGTGACCGGGCCGCGGATCGGCGTGATCACTTTCCCCGGCACCCTCGACGATGTCGACGCCGCCCGGGCCGTCAGGTACGCCGACGCCGAAGCGGTGCCGCTCTGGCACGCCGACACCGACCTGCGGCAGGTCGACGCGGTGGTCGTGCCAGGGGGCTTTTCCTACGGTGACTACCTCCGCGCGGGGGCGATCGCGGCCCAGACGCCGATCATGCGGTCGGTGATCGATGCCGCGCGTGGCGGGATGCCGGTGCTCGGGATCTGCAACGGGTTCCAGATCCTGTGCGAGGCCGGTCTGCTGCCCGGCGCCCTGATCCGCAATGCCGGGCTCCGGTTCATCTGCCGGGACCAGTGGCTCCGGGTGGAGAACACCGCATCGGCGTGGACCAGCAGGTTCGAGCCGGACGCGGAGATCCTGATCCCGATGAAGAACGCGGAAGGCTGCTTCGTCGCTGCCGACGACGTGCTGGACGAGCTCGAAGGCGAGGGACGGGTGCTGTTCCGCTACATCGGGGAGCCGCCCGCGCAGGGCAACCCGAACGGCGCCCAGCGGGACATCGCCGGCATCTGCTCGCCCGACGGCCGGATCGCCGGGCTGATGCCGCACCCCGAGCATGCGATCGAGGCGCTCACCGGTCCCACCGACGACGGCCTCGGCCTGTTCTTCTCGGTCCGCGACTTCATTGGCTCGTCCGTGGGCGGCGCTGCGGCGACCGACTGCCTGCCGGTCGGGGCGCGGCGATGACCGAGGGAGTCAGCACACCGACCGCCGCCGACCTGCTGGACATCACCGACCCGGTCGGTGCCGTCGACCTCGTCGACGACGCCGCGGGGACCGCCGGCCAGCTGGACACTGTCGAGCAGGCGGCTGCGACACCCGATGTGCCGCAACCGTTCCGGGAACTCGGCCTGAAGGACGACGAATACGCCCGGATCAGGGAGATCCTCGGCCGCCGGCCGACATCGGCGGAACTGGCGATGTACTCGGTGATGTGGTCGGAACACTGCTCCTACAAGTCGTCCAAGGTGCACCTGGCGTACTTCGGGCAGACCACCACCGACGAGATGCGCTCGAAGATGCTGGCCGGCATCGGCGAGAACGCAGGCGTGGTGGACATTGGCGACGGCTGGGCGGTCACCTTCAAGATCGAGTCGCACAACCACCCGTCCTTCGTCGAGCCCTATCAGGGGGCGGCGACCGGGGTGGGCGGGATCGTCAGGGACATCCTGGCGATGGGCGCCCGCCCGGTGGCCGTGATGGACCAGCTCCGGTTCGGCCCGGCGGATGCCCCAGATTCGCAGCGGGTGGTGCCCGGGGTGGTGGCCGGGGTGTCCGGGTACGGAAACTCGTTGGGGCTGCCCAACATCGGCGGAGAGGTCATCTTTGATCCGTCCTACGCCGGCAATCCTCTGGTCAACGCCGCCTGCATCGGCGTGCTGCGTGGCGCCGATCTGCACACCGCGCACGCCTCCGGCGTCGGCAACAAGGTCATCCTGTACGGCTCCCGCACCGGGCTGGACGGTATCGGTGGGGTGTCCGTGCTGGCGTCGGAGACCTTCTCCGGGCCCGACGCCGGCGGCGGAACGGGCGCCGGGGCCGGGCGGAAGAAGTTGCCCAGCGTGCAGGTCGGCGATCCGTTCGCCGAGAAGGTGCTGATCGAATGCACCCTGGAGGTGTTCGCCGCCGGGTTGGTGGTCGGTATCCAGGACCTCGGCGGCGCCGGATTGTCCTGTGCGACATCGGAACTCGCTTCCGCCGGGGACGGCGGGATGCACATCGTGCTGGACAACGTACCGCTGCGCGCCGAGGGGATGACCCCTGCGGAGATTCTGTCGAGTGAGTCGCAGGAGCGGATGTGCGCGGTCGTCACCCCGGACAAGGTGGACGCGTTCCTGGCGGTGTGCGCCAAGTGGGAGGTGCAGGCGGACGTCATCGGCGAGGTCTCCGACTCCGACCGGTTGACGATCGAGTTCCACGGCGAGACCGTGCTCGACGTCCCGCCCCGGTCGGTCGCGCACAACGGCCCGGTCTACCGCCGTCCCGTGCAACGCCCTGACACCCAGGATGCGTTGCTGGCCAACACATCCGCGTCGCTTGCCCGGCCCAGCGTGGACGAACTGGGCGCCCTGGTGCTGCGCATGGTCGCGTCGCCGAACCTGTGCTCGCGGGGGTGGGTGACCGACCAGTACGACCGGTACGTCCGGGGTGACACCGTCCTGGCACAACCGGCCGACGCCGGCATCATCCGGGTCGGGGAGAGCGAGAACGGTTCTCCCGTCAGGGGTCTGGCGATGGCCACCGACTGCAACGGCCGGTACACACTGCTTGATCCCTACACCGGCGGGCAACTCGCACTGGCCGAGGCGTACCGCAACGTGGTCACCACCGGTGCGGTCCCCCTGGCCGTCACCGATTGCCTGAACTTCGGTTCCCCGGAGGACCCGGCGGTGATGTGGCAGCTCAGCGAGGCCATCCACGGCATCGCCGACGGTTGCGCGGAACTCGGGATCCCCGTCACCGGCGGCAATGTCAGTTTGTACAACCAGACCGCGGGGGTGAACATCCTGCCGACCCCGGTCGTCGGCGTACTGGGCGTCATCGACGACGTCCGCAGGCGCACCATCCCCGGGATCGGTCAGGACACCGGTGAGACCCTGCTGCTGCTGGGACAGACCAGGGACGAGTTCGACGGATCGGCGTGGGCCGACGTGGTGCACGGGCACCTCGGCGGCCGGCCCCCGACGGTCGACCTGGCCGCGGAGAGGCTGCTGGGGGAGATCCTGGTCGCAGGGTCGAGGGACGGGATGATCTCGGCCGCGCATGACGTGTCCGAGGGCGGCCTGGTGCAGACGGTGGTGGAGATGTGTCTGGCCGGGCAGACCGGCGCCCGCATCGTGCTACCCGAGGGTGCCGACCCATTCGTCTGGCTGTTCTCAGAGTCCACCGCGCGGGTGGTGGTCGCCGTGCCGCGCACCGAGGAGCTCCGGTTCACCGAGATGTGCACGGTCCGTCGGCAGCCCTGGGTGAAGATCGGCATCGTCGATGCCGGCGATACCGGGGCCCCCGACGAGCAGCTGCTGGACATCCAGGGCGTCGCCCGGCTGCGCCTACCGGAGCTGCGGACTGCATGGGAGGGAACACTTCCCGCGCTTTTCGGGTAGCCGGACCCGCGCGCCAACACAAGAGCGGGTGGACCGTCAGTCCGCCGTCGGCCAGACCAGAGCCTGGGCGAGAATGACCCGTGCGCCGTCGAAGGTGGCGGCCGGTCCCGAATGCAGCTCATATCCCAGGCGGAGCGCCTCGCTCACCCGCCGGCAGAAGGTCTCGTCGTCCGGCCCGGTCAGGACGCGGTAGCTGGGCAGGCCGTCAGGAGGTGTGGTCACGGCAGAATCATCCCAGCTGGGACCTCGCAGAATGCCGCTTCGACCCACCGGACCGGAGAGGCTGGCTCAGCGGCGCCCGACGGACCGTTCAGCGTCATCCGGCGCCGGTACGGACTCAACCGAACCGGCCGCGGTCGAGAGCACCGAGCGGACGCCGTCGACGGTGAGCCGGTGCCAGCGTCGTAGGTGCCGGAGCATGGCGTGCTCGCCGCCCTCGATCAGTGTGGACTCGATCTGCGCGCCTGCTTGCCCCGCGCGGGCCAGCCACGGCCGGGTCGACGGCTCGGGCACCACCCGGTCGGCGGTGCCCTGAACGACGAACAACGGGACCCCGCGCAACCCGGTGACCGGATCGTTGGGCTCCACCCAGGGAGCCAGCCCGACCGCCCCGACGACGCCGGGACGTGGCTGGGAGGACGTCCTCGCGGCCAGTCGCATCGCCAGGCGGCCGCCGAGCGAATGGCCGACCACCACGATCGGCAGGCCGGGGTGGCTGTCGGCGATCTCCTGCAGGGCCCACCTGGCATCCCGCAGGACATCGGCCCCCGTCCCGTTCCAACCGCGTACCGACAGTCGCAGCCGGTAGACGGCAGCGCCCCGGACGCCGCGCCCGACCGCCCACGCCACCGGGATCAGCCGCAGGACCGCCGGGGTGAACCTGGACACCGGCATCGTCGACGTCGCGGCGCCCCCGTGCACGACCAGGACTGCGCTGCCCGGAGACGCGGGAATCCGGCTGGGGATGAGGCACGCACCATTCTTCGTCTTGCTCACATCATGAGTATCCGGGACGGCCCGGCGGGCGGATGGGTTGTCGCGGCGCTGGCGGCTCTACCCTGCGGTCCATGGCCAAGCGAGTCGTCACCCGTGCGCAGGCCGAGCAGGCCCTTGCCGACGTTCCAGGGCTGCTTCGAGCGGCGGCCGATCCGGGCAGCTCCCCGGCGGATCCGGCGGCCATTCGTGCTGCGGTCCGGGCGACCCTGGGCTGGCTGGCGCAGACCCACCCCGGCCGTTCGGTGGAGATCCGGGTGCCCCCACACGCCGCCGTGCAAGCGATCGCCGGCCCCACCCACACCAGAGGCACCCCGCCCAATGTGATCGAAACCACGGCCATTACCTGGCTCGCCCTGGCGGTCGGCGACCTGACCTGGGCCGAGGTGGTGACGGACGGCCGGGCCGTCGCCAGCGGCACCCGCGCCGACCTGTCCGAGGTGCTGCCGCTGCGCCTGTCTGCCGCCCCGGGGGATGCCTCCGGATAATCCGGCCGTTCGTCTCCGAACAGGTACAGTGGGGTACCGCTGATCCCCTGGGCTTGACCCGTTCGCAGAGGAGCACGGTTTTTGTGGTTATTGGTCCGTCGCCGCGCGTGACCCCGTTCGTTTCGACCCCTCAATCGCCGACCTTCTTGCCGACTCCGGTGGTGCGCCCGGCCGCCGCAGGCTCCCCGACGGACGCAGCGGGCGCGCTCACCGACCCGTTCGACGTCGCCGCCGACCCGTCCCCGCGCGAGGAATGCGGCGTCTTCGGCGTCTGGGCGCCCGGTGAGGATGTCGCGAAGCTGAGCTACTACGGGCTGTATGCGCTGCAGCACCGTGGGCAGGAAGCCGCTGGCATCGCCGTGGCGGACGGCTCGCAGATTGTGGTGTTCAAGGACATGGGCCTGGTGTCCCAGGTCTTCGACGAGCAGACCTTGTCCTCGTTGAACGGGCACATCGCGGTGGGCCACTGCCGGTACTCCACCACCGGGTCCAGTACCTGGGAGAACGCCCAGCCCACCTTCGCCATCACCGACGTCGGCACCGGCATTGCGTTGGGCCACAACGGGAATCTGGTGAACACCGTCGAGCTCGCGGCCCGGGTGGCCGCCCTGCCCGGGCGCGCCGGCCGCGGCAAGTGCTCCACCGATTCCGATGTGATGACCCGCCTGCTGGCGGCCAAATCGGCCGATTCCGGGCTCGAAGCGGCGGCGATGCAACTGCTGCCCGACCTGCAGGGCGCGTTCAGCGTGGTGTTCTGTGACGAGCACACGCTGTACGCGGCGCGTGACCCGCACGGCGTTCGCCCGCTGGTGCTCGGCCGGCTGGACCGGGGCTGGGTGGTCGCCTCGGAGACCGCGGCCCTCGACATCGTCGGCGCGTCGTTCGTCCGCGAGGTGGAACCCGGCGAACTGCTGGCCATCGACGACGACGGCCTGCGCAGCGAACACTTCGCGTCCCCCACCCCCAAGGGGTGCGTTTTCGAGTACGTCTACCTGGCCCGGCCGGACACCACCATCTCCGGGCGCGGCGTGCAGGCAACCCGGGTGGACATCGGCCGGCGGCTGGCCGTGCAGGCGCCGGTCGAGGCCGACCTGGTGATACCGACCCCGGAGTCCGGAACCCCGGCTGCCATCGGGTACGCCCAGGCGTCCGGCATCCCGTACGGCCAGGGGTTGGTGAAGAACGCCTACGTCGGGCGCACCTTCATCCAACCGTCGCAGACGATCCGGCAGTTGGGCATCCGGCTCAAGCTCAACCCGCTGCGGGACGTCATCCGCGGCAAACGTCTGGTGGTGGTGGACGATTCGATCGTCCGCGGAAACACCCAGCGGGCGTTGGTGCGGATGCTGCGCGAATCAGGGGCGGTCGAGGTGCACGTGCGGATCGCCTCGCCGCCGGTGCGCTGGCCATGCTTCTACGGCATCGATTTCGCTTCCCGGGCCGAATTGGTGGCGAACGCCGGTGACGTCGAAGCGGTCCGCCGATCGATCGGCGCGGACACCCTGGCCTACGTCACGCTCGACGAACTGATCGCCGCGACCGAGCAGCCGAAGAACCGGCTGTGCACAGCGTGTTTCACCGGCGAGTACCCGATCCCGATTCCGGACCAGGTCGGCAAACACGTGCTCGAGGGGATCGCCAGGGGCATGACCAACCCTGGGCAGGTGAACGGCCGGTCCGCCGCTGACCCGGCGTCGCGCGGTGCCATCGACGGGCACGCCAAGGGTGTGGCCGGTGATGCGCAACCGGTGACGGCGGCCGGATACGGCGCCGAGGATGCGCTCACCCGACCATGACCGGCGCGGCACGACAGCTGCTGCGCAACAGGAGATTCCGCACGAGATGAGCTCGACGACATGATCAGTATGAGACGAGTCGGCAGATGAACACAGCACACCACCCCATCGGTAGTGGAGCCACCTACGCCGGCTCGGGGGTGTCGATCGCAGCCGGTGAGGCTGCTGTCGACCTGATGAAGCCGTACACCCGGAAGACCCAGCGACCCGAGGTGATCGGTGACCTCGGCGGTTTCGCCTCCCTGTTCCGAATGCCGGTGCACCGGTTCCGTGACCCGGTCCTGGCGTCGTCCACGGATGGAGTGGGCACCAAATCGGCGATCGCACAGGCGATGGACGTGCACAACACCATCGGCATCGACCTGGTGGCGATGGTGGTCGATGACCTGGTCGCCTGCGGCGCCGAACCATTGTTCCTGCAGGACTACATCGCCTGCGGCAAGCTCGATCCCGAGCGCATTGCGGCTATCGTCTCCGGCATTGCCGACGGCTGCGTGCTCGCCGGCTGCTCGCTCGTCGGTGGCGAAACCGCGGAGCACCCCGGCCTGATGGCCCCGGATGACTACGATCTCGCCGCGACCGCAGTCGGCGTGGTCGAGGCTGATTCGATCCTCGGACCCGACTGCGTGCGCGAAGGCGACGTGGTGCTCGGGATGGGGTCGTCCGGCATCCATTCCAACGGTTACTCGATGGTAAGGCATGTCCTGCTGGACATCGCCAGGCTGCCGCTGGACGGGCACGTGGAGGAGTTCGGCCGCACCCTCGGCGAAGAGCTGCTCGAGCCCTGCCGCGTCTACGCGCTTGACTGCCTGGCGCTGACCCGGGAAACCGACATCCACGCCTACGCCCACATCACCGGCGGCGGGTTGGCGAGCAACCTGGCCAGGGTGATCCCGGACGGATTGACCGCCGCCCTCGACCGCCGAGCCTGGAATCCGTTGCCCGTCTTTGGTTTCATCGCCTCGCACGGCCGGGTGGCCCGGGCCGAGATGGAGAAGGCGTTCAACATGGGCATCGGGATGGCGGCCGTGCTGCCAGCGGACGACGTGGACCGGGCGATGGCGATGCTCACCGCCCGGCACCTCTGGTCGGTGGTGCTGGGTACCGTCGAGGCGTCCGGTGACGGGGCCGAGCGGGTCACGATGACCGGGGACCACCGCCGGTTCTGAGCCGCGGTATCAGCTGGCCGGCGGGCAGAACACTTCCAACGCCAAGCCATCCGGGTCCTTGAAGGCCAGCCCCGAACCGTAGGAGGCGTCGATGATTTCGCCGTGTTGGACGCCGATGGTGTCCAGCCGCGCCGCCCACGCCGCAAGTTCGGTGCCGTCGGCGCAGCCGAAGGACAGATGATCCAGTCCCGGTCGCCGCGGGTTGAACGGCTCCAGGAGCGGCGCCGCATCAGGGAAACCGTGCAGCCCGAGCAGGGTGCTGCCGAGGGCGAAGATCACGTGCCGGAACGGCCCGGTGTCCTCGTCCAGCACCGGTTCGGCCCCGATCACCGAGCGATACCAGGGGACGCTGACAGCCAGGTCACTGACCGTCAGGGCGACATGGGTAATAGCGCCCAGCGTGTTCGCTGCGCCGATTGGGGCCGGGTGGGCCGGGGTGTCGGCGGATCGGGTGGGGGTGGCGTCCGGCGTCGTGGTGCTAGTCATTCATCCTCCAGAGTCAGGGCAAGCGGCCGACGAGTGTGGCCGCCAGCGGACCGGGGCTGGGTCTACGAAGGAGTACGCGGGAGGCCGCCGGACGGTTCTGCCTGAGGTGACGGTGCCGCCATCCGGCGATCGGCCGGACAGCGATCGCGGGCACCCTTCCGGTGATCGCGTTGTCAGCGATCCGCGGGATGAACGTCATCGTCAACACCGAAACGCACCGGGCGAACTCGCGGTCGCACTCACCGCCATGATCATCATGGCAACGCTGCTGCTGATCTGGGCGAAGCGGAAGGGCTGGTGGTGACGCCCCGGGCCAGGGCTGGTCGGAAACTACCGGCGGCGGGACGGTCCGGCGTAGTCCGCCGGCTCGTCGTCAGCCTCCTCGAGGTACTTGGAGTAGACCGCAATGGGATCGTCGTCATCGTCCTCGACAACCGGGGGTGGAGGCGGGGGCTGATACACCGCCCCTCCGGTCAACTCGCGCTGCAAGGCATTCACGTCGATCGACGAGGTGTGGTACTTGAGTTCCCGCGCGACCTTCGTTTGCTTAGCCTTCTGACGGCCACGCCCCATGGCGGACCCCCTTGCAGTAAGAAGCGGGGCGGCCGAAAGACGGCGGCCCCGGAATCAGGTGTGTGTCGTAGCCCCGACAATACAGGCTGCCCGGTTCGGGTCCGACATCAACTCGACCCCACTGCGGGGTAAACCTCGCGATCCGTTCGCAGGGCCAGACTGCCGCTGGTCGGGGCAGGTGATCACCTCAGGTCTGCGCCGAAGACCTTCGGCGCCACCTCGACCGTGCCGACCGGCTCCCCGCCGCCGAGCACGATGCCGGTCCTGAGTTCGTCCAGCAGTGCATCGGCCGGTCCACCGCCCACCCCGAGCAACCGGAGCCCGGCGATCAGCACCGGCATCCGGGCCCGGTCGCCGCCATCGGTGATCTTGACCGCGACGCACCGCCCGTCCGGAAGCGCAGCGCAATGCACACCTTCGGCGCCGCCCTTGACCAGCAAACCCGGGATGGCCTCCATCAGGCGGGTGTCCTCCCGGCCGGCGCCACCCACCATGTGCGGATAGGCGCGCATGGCGTCGGCGACGGACCGCTCCCGGGAACCATGCGCTGCCGCGTTCACCGCGCCAAACCCGCGGGCGAGCGCGACCAGCGACACGGCGAATAGCGGCGCCCCGCACCCGTCGACGCCCACGGCCGACGGCTTTTCGCCGGTCAGCCTGGCGACATCGTCGGCCGCTTGCCGTTGCAACGGATGTTCCGAGGAAAAGTAGTTGTCAATACGCCAGCCCTGCGCCTGGCAGGCGGTCAACATGCCCGCGTGCTTACCGGAGCAATTCATGTAGATGCGTCGTAGACCACCGCCATCCCGCAGGACCTCGAACCGATCCCTCTCGGCCATCGGCAGCGCGGGTGGGCAACGCAGGTCGTCCTCGGTAACGCCGGCCGAGGCGAGCATGGCCAGCGCCCGGTCGACATGAACCGGTTCGCCCGAGTGGGAGGCCGCGGCCAGCGCCAGGTCGGCCCCGGCCAGATCGGCCCCGGCGGTCAGCATCGCGACGGCTTGAAAGGGCTTGCTCGACGAGCGCGGGAAAATCGGCGCGCTGACGTTGCCCCGCTGGTGGAGCACCGCCCCGTCCGGGTCGGTGATCACCACCGCCCCGTAGTGCGAGCCTTCGTGGAATCCGGATCGGTAGATCCGGACCAACTCTGCTGGTTCGGCGGACACCGTGCTGTGCTCCTTAGCCCCATGAGATTCGACAGGGACGATGCTCCGTCATCGACGCCATAGAAGCGAACCGGACGCTCCGGAGATCGGGAGAGTCGTTCCGCAGGCCCGCAACCTTGACCAGCACGCCGATGACCGACGATGCTCGGACCCTGGTGGTGCGGACCCGTCGGAGGAAGAACATGGACGATCAGTCGAGACCCAAGCCCCCGCCGCTACGGGGATACCTCGAGGGCGGCGATGCGGAGGACACGATCCGCATTCGCTCGGGTGACGGCACCTGGTGCTTCCGTCGTGAGGATGTCCTGAGCATGTCTGACTGGGTGGGTCTGTCAGACTCACCCGCCAGCCGGCCAGTCCAGGTCGACATCAGGATCGGGGCCCAGGCCGAGTTCACCCAGTCCTTCCGGGTTGAGTTTGCCGATCGTCCGATGACCCTGCCGGACAAGCCAACGGAATTCGCCGAGGACCAGGAGTTTGACCGGCAGGTCGGGGCGTGGTCGGCCGACCTGCAGTTCCTCGGCGAACCGTGGCCGGACGGCGGGGTGACCCGGTCGTCCTGCGTGAGCACCGGCGGCGACTTCTATCTCTGCGACAGCCTGGATTGATCTTGCTCAGGTGACCTCCCGCGACGTCCTCATCGTCACCGAGTCCGACGATGTGCATGGCCTGGCGATGGCCGCGACCCTGCAGAAGGTTCACGCCATCACCCCGATCGTGATCGATCTGCGCGAGTTTCCCTACCAGGCCGGCAGTTTCCGCCTCGGCGCTGGCGGTACGAGGCGTGCGCTGCCGCGGCACACCGTTCTTGACGGTGTGGGTGCGGTCTGGTGGCGTCGCCCGCACCAGTGCTCGGTAGCTCCCGGCAGCCGGCCCACCGACGACGAGTTTCGACAGGCGGAGTGCGACAGCTTCGTCCAGGGCCTGTTGTGGTCCATCCCGGCGCTCTGGGTCAACGAACCGGGGGCGGAGCGACGCGCGGCGCGCAAGCTGGTCCAGCTCGAGCTAGCGACCCGGGCGGGGCTCGTCGTCCCGGAGACGCTCGTGACGAACGACCCGGCGGAGGCGGCCGAATTTGTTGCGTCTCGACCCGGTTCGGTGATCTACAAACGCACCGGCACCCAGCGTGGCGAGTTCAGCGAGACACGAATCGTCGACGATCGCGCTCTGCAGCGGCTGGGGTCGATTCGCACGGCGCCAACGACTTTCCAGGATTACATCGAACCCGAGGCCGACCTGCGGATCGTCTGGATCGCTGGGAAGGAACTGACCGTCCGGATCGACTCCCGGGCTGGCCTGGGTCGGATCGACTCCCGCCTGGACACCTCGGTCGGCTTCGCGCCCTACCAGCTGCCCATATCTGTGAGCGTGGCGCTCGCGTCGTTGATGACCGACCTCGGGTTGATCTTCGGTGTCGTCGACATCCGCATCGGGGTGAACGGCGAGTTCTACTTCCTGGAGGTGAACCCGCAGGGCCAGTTCGCTTACCTCGAGATCAAGACCGGCCTGCCGATCTTCCGGGCCCTTGCCGACCTGCTCGTCGGCGATTCCGAAAGAGCGCTGCCAGCGCGATGAACGTCCTGGCACGGTGGCCCCCGACTCGTTGGCGTCGTCCGCCTGGCCCGCTTTGGGTTTGACGGCTCATCGCATGTGACGCTGCCGCCGGAACCTGGTCGTCAGAAGTCGGCGAGCACTGACAGCAACACTGCCGGGTCGATGTTGCCGCCGGACAGCACGGCAACCGCCGGTCCCGGGGGCAGCAGGTCCCGCCGGAACAGGTACCCGGCCGCGGCGACCGCGCCACTCGGTTCGGCGACCAGCCTGGCCTCGAGCAGCAACCGCCGGGTCGTTACGGCGATCTGCTGCTCGGTCACGGTGATGATGTCGTGCACCTGGGTCCGGATGTGCTCCCACGGCAGCTCGCCGATGCTGAACGTGCGCAGGCCGTCGGCCATCGTCCGGGCGGTGTCCGCCGGGGACCAGGCGACCCGGCGGCCCGTCCGGAACGACTCCGCCGCATCACCGGCCAGCTCCGGTTCCACCCCGATGACCTTGGCCGCCGGCAGCAACGCGGCAGCAGCAGCGGCGATGCCGGAGATCAGTCCGCCACCGGACACCGGCACCAGAATCGTTGCCACGTCCGGTAAATCATCGGCGATCTCCAGACCGATGGTGCCCTGGCCGGAGATCACGTCTGGATGGTCGAACGGGGGGATCAGCGCCTTCCCGGTCTCGTGCTGCAGTTCGACCGGCCGGCTGAACCGTTTCTCGAGCGGAACCAGCTCCACCGTTGCCCCGAGATCCCGGGTGGCTTGAATCTTGCGGGCCGGGGCGTTGTCGGGGATGACGATGTGCGCGTCGACGCCGAACGCTCTGGCCGCATAGGCAACCGCCTGCGCGTGATTGCCGGAGGAGTGGGCGAGGATCCCGCGCCCCCGGACAGCGGGATCGAGGCGGGAGATCGCGGCGAGCGCGCCGCGGATCTTGAACGCACCGATCGGTTGCAGGTTCTCCGGTTTGATCCACAGGCCCGGCCAGGGCGAGGCCAGCAGCGGGGTGCGGACGGCGTAGGGCCGGATCCGGTCCGCCGCGTCCCGGATCGCCTCGATGGACACCAGTGCTGGTGCGTCGGGCCCGGGTTCCCGGTGCCGCGCCTGTTGGTTCGTGCCCCAATCGGCCACGCTTCGCCGGTTCACCCGTCAGCCCCGGCGGATCTGACGCAGCGCCCGATGATCGACGGCCGAAACCGGGGCGGACCGGGGGTCGTCGGCGACGTCCGCGGGGTCGATGGCAGCGTCGACGGTTCCGGCCAGCAATGGCGTGTCGCCGGTGACGGACCGCTTGATCAGGGCCAGGGCAATCGGCCCATCCTCATGGTGCTGAGCGACCGCGCCCACCCGGCCGACCACCCGACCGGCCGCCGTGGTGACCGGATCACCGGTTGCCGGAAGCTCGCTGGCCGAACCGTCTAGGTTCAGCATCACCAACCGCCGCGGCGGCCGGCCGAGGTTGTGCACCCGGGCCACCGTCTCCTGGCCGCGGTAACACCCCTTGTCCAGATGGACGGCCGTGGTGAGCCAGTCCACCTCGTTCGGGATGGTCCGGTCATCGGTGTCCACGCCCCATCGCGGGCGCCGCGTCGGAATGCGTAGCGCCTCGGCAGCCCAGCTTCCGGCGCGCTCCGCACCGGCCGCGATCAGCTGGGATGCGAGCTGCGGCAGGGTCGACCGGGGGACCACCAGATCCAGACCGGCCGGTTCCTGCTCGACCCGACGGAGGAAACCGCCCCCGGGCAGGGCGGTTGCCCGGCCGGGACCAGGGTCGGTGACGCCCGTCACCCGGTGGGCAATCTCTCCGGCGTCCGGACCCATCAGCGTCAGGACCGCGAACTCGGCGGACGAATCGGCGACCTCGACCTTCGACCAGAACCGCATGCCGTCGAGGTAGCTGGCGAGCGGCTGCCCGTCGTGCGGCTCGGTGTCCAGGTAGCTGACCCCAGCCAGGTCGGTGACGACGAAGTGGTGTTCGACGTGCCCCTGCGGGGAAAGCACCAGGGCCTGGGTGACCGACCCATCGGCGAGGGCGCTGAGGTATTGGCTGGTCAGGGTATGCAACCAGGTCAACCGGTCGGTTCCGGCGACCGTCAGGACGTCCCGATTGCTGCGGTCGACGAACACGGCCGACCGCTCCGCCGCCCGCTGCTCACCGATCGGGTCGCCGTAATGCCAGGCGGTGCCGGCGTCGAATCCGGAGTCGTTGACCGCTCCCGGCAGCTGCAGCAGTGGCGATCGGTAGTGGTGGGGCTCCAGCGGTGTTGCCATAGCTCCATGGTAGGCAGCAGGCGCCAGACCGCCCGACTGAGGCGCAGGTCACACCCACCGAGTCCCGGCCGGTCGGTGGGATCCCGTGTCGCCCGGCAGAATGTCCACCGATGGCTGGTGAAGCTGCGGTCCAGGGAACTGGCCTGCCGGGCGGTGTGCGCTCGACGGCAGGGGGTCCGGCCGACCAATCGGCCGCGGACGCGCCTCTCACTGTCGGGACCCGCGGCCGACGCACCTCCCCGGTGTTCAACGGGCACGGCGTCACCCCATTCGTGGAATTGGACCGCCCCGCCTGGGCCGCTCTGGCCGCGTCGACCCCGTTGCCGCTCTCGGCGTCCGAGATCGAACGGCTCCGCGGTCTCGGCGACCCGATCGACCTCGATGAGGTGCAGACGATCTACCTGCCGCTGTCCCGCCTGCTCAACATGTACGTCGGCGGCACCGGGGCGTTGCACCAGGTCACCACCACCTTCCTAGGGGAACGCACCGAACGGACCCCGTTCGTGATCGGCGTCGGCGGGTCGGTGGCCGTCGGCAAGTCGACCACGTCCCGGGTGCTGCGCGAGATGCTGGCCCGCTGGCCGGACACGCCGCGGGTGGAGCTGGTCACCACCGACGGTTTCCTTTACCCGAATGCGGTGCTCGAGCAGCGGAACCTGATGCAACGCAAAGGCTTTCCGGAGTCCTATGACCGTCGCGCGCTGCTCCGGTTCGTCGCCGAGATCAAATCGGGGGCCCCCGAGGTACGGGCGCCGCGGTACGACCACCTCACCTACGACATTCTGGCCGGCGAACAGATCGTGGTCCGGCGTCCTGACGTCCTGATCGTCGAGGGCCTGAACGTCCTGCAGCCGGCACAACTGGACGATTCGGGCCGCAGTGCACTGGCGCTGTCCGATTTCTTCGACTTCTCCATCTATGTCGATGCCCACCCCGCCGACGTCCGGCGCTGGTACGTGGAGCGCTTCCTGCGGCTGCGGGAAACCGCGTTCGCCCATCCCGATTCCTACTTCCGCCGTTACGCGGCGTTCACCGACGAGCAGGCGGTGGACACCGCGAACCGCATCTGGTCCTCGATCAACGAACCGAACCTGGTACAGAACATTCTGCCGACCCGCGGCCGCGCGTCACTGGTGATGACCAAGAGTGCCGACCACACGGTGTCCAGGATCCGGCTGCGGAAGCTCTGAGGACGGCCTCGTGATCAGGTGGGTCAGGAGGGTGTTGCCGGGCCTCGTGCTGATCCTCACCGCTTGTGCCGCATGGCCGGCTCCCACAGCGCCGGCTCCCACAGCGCCGACTCCCACAGCGGTGGTGCCCACCGCCGTGCCCTTGGCGCTCGAACTGCCCCCGGCGGCTGGCCGGGTCAGTTACCAGATCGGCGGGGCGTACCCGGTGCCGGCCGGGGTCAACATCGTCGATCGGGACCACGCGGCCGCTCCGGACGAAGCCGCGTACTCGATCTGCTACGTCAACGCCTACCAGTCGCAGCCGGGTGAGATCAACTGGTGGGCAACACATCACCCTGACCTGTTGCTGCGCAACAACAGTGGCGAGTTGATCATTGATACCCAATGGCAGGAGGCGTTGTTCGACATCTCCACCGCCGCCAAACGGGCCGAGCTGCTCGAGGTTGTCGGCGGGTGGATCGATGGCTGCGCCGATCGCGGTTACCGTGCGGTCGAGGCCGACAACCTGGACTCCTACCTACGTTCCGAGGGCCGGTTGACCAGTGCCGACGCGCTGGCGCTGGCCGGAAGTCTGGCAACGAGGGGGCACGCACGCCGGCTGGCGATTGGCCAGAAGAACGCGGCCGAAATCTCGGCGCAGGGACTGCAGGCCGGTTTCGATTTCGCTGTCGCCGAACAGTGCCAGACCTACGGTGAATGCGACCAGTACCGGCAGGTGTATGGCGACCAGCTCATCGAGATCGAATACACCGACGGGCCCGCAGCCGCGTTCGACGACGCCTGTCGGGTTCGCGGCCGGGAGGTGTCGATTCTGCTGCGAGACCCGTTGGTGACTCCGGCCTCCTCGTCCGGGCACGTCGAACGATGGTGCCCGTGACGCAAGGGTGCTCAGTCACGGTGAGCCAGGGTCGGCACGGGTGCGGGTTAGGGTGATGGCCGTGTCAGATCACCCGATGGGGCGCTTCGAGCCGCTGGTCGCCCTGCTCGACGGAACACTGGTCGATCCCGCTCAGCCGCTGCTGCGTCCCGACGATCTCGGGGTGCTGCGCGGGGAGGGGGTCTTCGAAACCACCCTGGCCGTCGACGGAGTGCCGCGTGATCTGACCGATCACCTGGTGCGGCTGGCGGTTTCGGCGGAGATGACCGGAATGGTGGTTCCCGGACCTGATTCCTGGCGCCGAGCGGTGGCTGCTGTCATCGGCGGCTGGGCGGAACGGTCGGCGGAACTGGGCCCGGAGCGGTCACGAGAAATGGTGCTGCGCCTGGTCGCCAGTCGCGGACCGGAGTCGGCCACCCAGCCCGTGTGTTACGCGCTCGGCGGCCCGTTATCACCGGTCATTGTCGGCCAACGGACCCGAGGCGTCCGGGTGCTGCTGCTGGACCGCGGGTTCTCGGCGGCCGCCGCGCAGGCCGCCCCCTGGTTGCTGGCGGGGGCAAAGACGTTGTCCTACGGGGTGAACATGGCGGCGCTGCGATATGCCGCGGCGAACGATGCCGAGGACGTGATCTTTGTCGGGTCCGACGGCGCGGTCCTGGAGGCCCCGACCGCGACGGTGGTGGCGGCGGCGGGGCGGACGCTGATCACCCCGCCGCCGCCGGGAATCCTGGATGGGATCACCGTTCGGCGGCTGTTCCACGCGGCGACCAGGGCCGGCTGGCACACCAGGACCACGCCTCTGGTCGCTGCGGATCTGGCGGCCGCCGACGGGCTTTGGCTGGCTTCCAGTGCCCGGCTGCTCGCCCCGGTCACCGAGGTCGACGGCGTGGCAAGGCGTCCGGACACCCTGACGCCGGAAATAGCTGCGCTGCTCGAGATCCCGGTCTGAAGCTGACTCAACGCCGGCCCTGATCGCTCAGGCGGGCCGCAGGGCCCAGATTGGGGGGCGGGCCGCACGGTCCAGCTTGAGGGGGCGGGCCGCACGGTCCAGCTTGGGGGGCGGGCCGCCTTGGGGGTTTATCTACCTCTTTGAGCCGACTGAAGCAGCCCCAGAGCGGTAGATGAACCCGCACAACCGGGCCGAGAGCCACTGAAGCAGCCCCAGAGCGTCAGATGACCCCGTAAAGCCGGGCCTGAAACCACACATCCGGCGCGCCCCGCAAAGGACGCGCCGGATCTGGGTAAGCAGGTAGGGGGCGGGGTCAGCCCTTGACGGCCCCGGCGCTGGCGCCACGCACGAAGTACCGTTGGAAGACGAAGAACACCAGCGCCACCGGGATCGTCATCAACAACGCGGCGGCCATCTTCAACGGAAACTGTGATCCTGCGCCCAGCTGACCGCTGACCAGGGTGGCCACCCCGGAGGTCAGGGTGTTCAGCTCCGGGCTTTGCCGGGACACGATGAAATGCGGCAATTCGTTCCATGACGCCTGGAAGGACAGGATCGTCAGGGTGATCACCGCGGGCCTGGCCATCGGCAGCACGACGGACCAGAACGTCCGGAACGCGCTGGCCCCGTCCAGCCGGGCCGATTCTTCGACCTCTAGCGGGATGTTGATGAAGAACTGACGCATGATGAATACCCCGGCGGCGTCCGCGACCAGCGGAATGATCATCCCGAAGTAGGTGTTGTAGATGCCAAGTTGCACCAGCACCAGGTACTTCGGGATCAGCAACACGACGCCGGGGACTGCCATGATACCGATGAACAGCGCCGACAGACCCGCTCGCCCAGCGAAATGTAAGCGAGCCAACGCATATCCGGCCAGCGAGTCAAAGAACACCCGGCCGACGGTGACGAACAGCGTGACGATCACCGTGTTCAGGAACCACCGAGGGAAATCGGCCTGACCGAGTTTGCGGTACGCGTCAAGCGTCCATTCCTGCGGGATCGGATTCAACGGGTTCGCCGTTGCGTCCGGGTCGAGCTTGAACGAGGTACCGATCTGGATCAGAAACGGATACAGATAGACCAGCGCGAAGAAGATCAATACTAGGTAGATCAACCAGCCGAGCCGGCGGCGTTTGGCCGACTTCTCCGGCGAGGGCGCGTCGACCGGGCCGCTGATCTCGCGTCCGGAGATGGTGGTGGTCACTTGCCCTCCCAGGTGGCGATGCGGCGGCGTCGGGCCAGCGTCTTGCGATCCCGCATGATGAACCGCTGGAACAGGCTGAAGATGATGATGATCGCGAACAGGATGAATGCGATAGCGGCGCCTTGGCCCCACTTCCCGTTGAGGAACGAGGTTTGGTAGGACAGGTAGGCCGGCGTCAGGGTGGTCTTCGCCGGCGCTCCCTGGCTCATGATGTAGACCGCGTCGAAGACCTGCCAGGTGCCGATCAGACCCAGGGTGATCACCAGGAACAACGTGGGCTTGAGCGCTGGCAGGGTGACGGCCTTGAATCGCTGCCAGGTGGTGGTGCCGTCGACCATCGCCGCCTCCTCGACGTCCTCCGGGATGTCCTGAAGCGCGGCCAGGAACATCAGCATGAACGTGCCGGAGCTGGTCCAGATGGCCAACGCGATAATGGCGCACATCGCGATCGACGGGCCTGACCACCACTGCCACCAGGTGAGGCCGAGAAACTGGTGGTCCGCCAGCCAGGACGGCGGTGCGTCGGTGTTGACCCCGACCGCCCCCAACAGCAGGTGCCCGACGCCGCGGGGATCGGAAAACCAGTTCGGCCCGTTGATCCCGAACCAGGCGAGAATGGCGTTCACCACACCGGAGGCGTTGAACAGGAACAGGAAGACGATGGAGATGGCGACCGACGAGGTGACCGACGGGAAATAGAACGCGCTGCGGAAGAAACCTTTCCCGCGCAGCCGGCGCCGGTTCAACGTCGTCGCCAGCAGCAGCGCCAGGATGGTCTGCAGCGGCACCACCAGCACCACGTAGTACAGGTTGTTGCGCAGCGACGTGGCCAGATCACGTTGGGCCAGACCGGGTTTGCCCAGGAGTGCCTGGTAGTTGTCCGCGCCGGCGAAGTTCGCCGACAGCGGCGAGCCCTTGCCGGTCCAGTCGGACACCGAGACCCACAGCGCCGATACCACCGGCAGCAGAACGAAAATGACGATGACGATGAACGCCGGGGCGACGAACAGCCAACCGGCGAAGCCATCCCGATTATTGCGCTTACGCTTTCGCACGCTTGGTGGGTCGGCGGGGGCGTCGGCCCGCTCGATGTCAGCGACGGTCTGTTCGACCCCGCCGCTGCCGATGACGGACATGATTGCTCCTTGGTGTGGTCGACTCAGGGTTGCCGGTTGGGGGGTGGTGGGCTGGTACGCCCGGGAAGGTGCGGCCCAGGCCGGCGCGGTGGCGCGCCGGGCCTGGACCGCGGTCGGATCACCCTCCGATGACGTCGGTGAGGTTCTGCTGCACCGAATCCAGGATGGTCTTGGCGTCGCCGTTGGTCAGACCTTCGAGCTGAGCGTCGAAGTCGGTGAGCACGTCGGTAATGCCGGCCGCGCCGACCACGCCGCGGGCATACTTGGCTCCCTCGACGAACGGCTTGTTCTGCGGGGACGAGGCGAGGTACTCCGTCTCAGCGGACTGGA
The DNA here is from genome assembly GCA_965247715.1 of Nakamurella sp. GTDB lineage: Bacteria > Actinomycetota > Actinomycetes > Mycobacteriales > Nakamurellaceae > Nakamurella. Next base: position 324,303 of record CBDFHS010000015.1, read on the forward strand.
TCGACGGGATGACGCCGAAACCCTTGGCGAACGCCAGCTGCTGATCCTTGGCGGTCATTGCCTCGACGAAAGCCTTCGCCCCTTCAGGGTTCTTGCTGGTCGCCGAGATGCCCCAGCAGTTGGTGAACACCAGGGTGCCCTTGGTCCCGGACGGCCCGGCCGGCAGTTCGGCCACCGTGTACTTAGTGTTCGGGAAATCCTTCGCGAGGGCACCGACCAACCAGTTGCCTTCGATGGTCATGGCGGCGCTGCCCTTGCCGAAGGCCTCGCCGGCCCAACCCGCACCCAGGTCCTTGTAAAATTTCAGCGACCCGTCGCTGACCAGGCTCTGCACGTACTTCAACGCCTCAACGTTCTTGGGATCATTGGCGGTGACGGTTTTTCCGTCCTCGCTGACCAGGAAGGAGCCGTTCTGCACCAGGAAGGCGCCGAGCCGGTCCCGGGACGGGGCAAGGGTCAGTCCTGGCGCGGTGGCGGTGGTCAGCTTCTTCGCCACCTTCGACAGATCGTCCCAGTTCTTGGGGATGTCGGCATCGGTCAACCCTGCCGCGGCCCACATGTCGGTGTTGATGAACAGGGCCAGGGTCGACATGTCCTTGGGTGCGCAGTAGAACTTGCCGTCGTAGGTGAAGGACTTTTTCAGCGCCGGGTAGAAGTCTCCGGCGTTGGACAGTTCGTCGCCATAGGCAAGCAGGTTGCCGGCCTTTGCGTAGTTGGCGAACTGGTCGCCGCTGACGTAAAACACGTCCGGCGCCTGGCCGGACGAGAAGCCCTGGGCCAGTTGCTGAGTCAGGTCCTGGGCGGGGGTGGCGGTGACCTTGGTGCCGGACTTGGCGGTGAACGCCGCCGAGGCCGCGTTGATGGCGGCGGTCTCGGCGGGGCCGGAGGCGCCGTACAACAAGGTCAGCTCACCGCCGGTTGCGCCGCCACCTGCGGTCGTTCCGCCGGACGCGGCCGCTCCGCCGGACGCCGCCGCCGATCCGGATCCGCTGCCGCCCGCGGAAGAAGCCGCCGACGAGGACTCCGCCGAGCTGCCCCCACCGGCGCCCGGGGTAGAGGTGCTGGCACCGCCGCATGCGGCGGTCACCAGCAAGGTCAGGATGCCGGTGGCGGCCAGGGCCGTTCGCCGGAATCGTTGGTGGTTCATGGTTTCTCCTTCAGGAGGGGGCAATCCGGCCGAGGAGTCTCGGTCGGCGGTGAGGGCCGTGGGGTGCGATGGCCGATGAACGACAGCGGGTGAAAAACAGCGGGTGAAAACAGCGGGGTGGATGACCGCGGCGGGGCGGTGCACGGTGGGGTCAGCCCTCCGGGGCCCGCCCGGTCGATGCCCGGACGGTCAGGGTGGGAGCCAGTAGAACCTGTTCCGGCGGCTGGGCGTGATGGCCGTGGTCGGTGATGATCGGGGTGGTGGTCGGCGAGACCTGGCTCAGCACAATGCGAACGCAGTGCTGGGCCACCTGTTGCAAAGGCTGGCGGAGCGAGGTGAGATCGGCGCCGACGGCCCGATCGCTGTCATCGAATCCGGTGATTGCCAGTTCGCTACCGACTTCCATTCCCCTGTCCTGGGCAGCTGCCAGCGCGCCCAGCGCGACGACATCCGAGACGCAAACGATCGCGGTCACGTCGTTGTGTCGGAGCAGGTCGTTGGCGGCAGCACGCGCGGTGTCGAAATCGTTCTCGCACCGTGCCGGCTCCGGGGCGCCCAATCCGGCGGCCGTCACCGAACCGGCCCAACCACTAAGCCGGTCGTTTCCCACTTCAGAGGATTCCGGCCAGCCCAGGAACCCGATCCGGGAATGCCCTTGGGACATGAGATACCTGGTCGCGGTACGGGTTCCGGCGCACCCATCGACGTCCACCCAGTGGTGCGCGGTCGCGGTGTCCCATGGCCGTCCGAACGTCACGAACGGCACTTGTTGCCCGGCCAGGTACTGCGTCCTCCGGTCACCGGCGTGGGTATAGGAGAGCAACAATCCGTCGACGTTCCAGCGATCGAGAAGCTCGTTGTAGGAATCGATCTCGACGTCGTCATCGGCGGCTGTATAGAGGATGATCCGGTAGTCGCGTTCGGCGGCGGCTTCGGTGACCGCATGCAGGAACCGGTCGAAAACCGTTGGCTCCGGTGAGGAATGCACGCGCATCCCCAACAACGCCGACTTCCGGGTACGCAGCTGCTGGGCCGCGAGGTGCGGCCGGTAGGACAACTCCTCGATGGCTGACCGCACCCGCGCGGCCGTGTCGTCGCGCACCAGGTGCGGCAGGTTCACGACGTTGGACACGGTCTGCCGGGATACCCCGGCCAGCGAAGCGACCGAGTCGAGGGTGGCCCGGGGCCGTCGCCCGCCGACGGCGGAAGTATCAGCTGCGGTTGGACGAAAAGAGCTAGGAGTCCTGCCGTCGCCGGATTGCCCGCGCTCGCCGCGCCCCGCGCTGGAGGCTCGGTGCAGATGGGTGGGATCGACCGTGGTGTCGGGTTTTTGGCCCCCGCGTCGAGCGACCCCCGCGGGTCGGCCAGCGGAATCCGGCACGAGGCTCTCCTCTTCGAGATCACAAGGTGGTCGATCGCTGGTGGTCGAACTGCTGGTCGAACGGTGGTCGAATTGGCGGTCGATCTGCGGGTGGTCGATCTGCTGGTGATCGATCGCTGGCCGGTCAGTCGGTCAGTCGGTCTGGTCGGGCGGACACGGCAGCACGGGCGTCGGTGCTCATTGGTAAGGCTGGTTGGAACGATCCAAAATCACCTGGCCGGCAGTATTGGAACGATCCAAGGATGGTCGTAGTGTTATCGCGGTCACCCTGTGTGTCAAGGGGCCAGCGCTTCAGGAGGCGGTCACAATTTCGTTACCAACGGTCCCGTTGCCGGTGGTCGGTACGACCGAGACGGTCGGTCGCCAACCGATGTTGCACGAGCTGGTGACCTGTCTCGCCGCGCCCTGCGTGGTGTTATCCGGCCCGGACGGTCACATCCGGCAGGACGGTGCCCAAGGCGCTTTCGTGGCTGATGTCCGAGTGTTGAGTGAGGCCATTGTTACTTTCGACGGTCTTGAGGGCAGTCTCGTGGCCACCGCGCCACAGGGTGCCGGGACCGCCGAGTTCGTCAGCGTCGTCAGGTCGTTGGGGGACCGGACCCCCGATCCGACAGTCTGGTTGCGCCGCAAGCGATTTGCCGCCGTGAACGGGTTGGCCGAGGAATTTACCGTGGTCAATCGGTCGTCATCCCCGGTCACCACGACCCTCGGCCTCACCATCGCGGCCGATCTGGTGGAGATCGAACGGGTGAAGGCCGGTCTGTCCAGCAGGGCGCAACGGCCCATCCGGTCGGCGACGGGTCTGCGATTCGGAGATGAGCAGGTCGTCGTGAACCTGGCGTTTCCGGGCGCCCGGCTCGACCTTGATGCCGCCGGTGCAACTGCGACCTGGCCGTTGGTGGTGGGTCCGCGGTCGGAGATCACGGTCTCCTGGTCGTTGTCCGTCCAGGATCGGGACGCGGCCGTCGTCCCCGCCGGACATCCGTCGACAGCGGTTGTCCCTGCCGTCTCGTCCGCCGATCCCCGGCTGTCACCGTTTGTGGTGAGGTCGGTGGAGGATTTGCTCGCTCTGCGGATGTCGTTGGCCAGCCGACCCCAGGACGACTTTGCAGCGGCCGGTTCACCCTGGTATCTCACGCTTTTCGGCCGGGACTCGCTGTGGGCGGCGCGAATGGCGCTGCCGCTGGGTACCGGTTTGGCGGCTGGAACCCTGCGCACGTTGGCCTCGTTGCAGGGACGAGTAGTCGATCCGCTCACCGACGAGGAACCCGGCAAGATCCTGCACGAGCTGCGCCGGTCGGCCACCACGTTGGCGCACGGCATGTTGCCCCCGGTCTACTACGGCACGGTCGACGCCACCCTGCTCTGGGTCTGCCTCCTTGCCGATGCCTGGCGCTGGGGAATGCCGCCGGACGAGGTGGTCGCACTGTTGCCTGCGATGGAGCGAGCGTTGCACTGGATGGCCGAGCACGCGGACACCGACGGCGACGGATTTCTGGACTACCACGACGAAGCCGGACGCGGCCTGGCGAACCAGGGCTGGAAGGATTCCGACGATTCGGTCCGGTTCGCGGACGGCACCATCGCGCAGGGCCCGGTCGCCCTGGCCGAGGTGCAGGGTTACGCCTACGAGGCAGCGCTGGCCGGAGCGGCATTGCTGGACGCGTTCGGTCGCCCGGGTGCAGAGCGGTGGCGGAGGTACGCGACGGCGATGGCCGAGCGGTTCCGGGCAACGTTCTGGGTGGCCGATGAACTAGGCCCCTTCCCGGCATTGGCGTTGGACAAGTACAAGCGGGCCGTGGATGCCCCGGCGTCCAACATGGGTCATCTGCTGTCCACCGGGATGCTCTCCGCCGACGAGGCGAAGGCGGTCGCCGATCGGCTGGTTCACCCCAGCATGTCCAGCGGGTTCGGTCTGCGCACGATGTCCTCGACCGCTCAGGGGTTCTCGCCGTTGAGTTACCACTGCGGTTCGGTGTGGCCACACGACACCGCGATCGCGATTCACGGGTTGATCACCGCGGGATTCGCCGAGCATGCGGTGCAACTCGCATCCGGACTGCTCGCGGCCGGTGCAGCGTTCGGCGGTCGGTTGCCCGAACTGTTCGGTGGGTTCGCCGCGGCCGACGTTCCGTCGCCGGTGCCCTACCCGGCCTCGTGCCGCCCGCAGGCGTGGTCGGCGGCCGGTGCGGTGGTGATGTTGCAGGCCTTCCTGGGGCTGGCCCCCGACGTCCCCAACGGGTCGGTCACCCTGAGCCCGTCCCGCGCCGCCGGTGCGCTCACCGTCAGCGGCTTGCAGGTCGGAGGTCAACCGTTCGAGGTGGCGGTCGCTGCCGACGGAACGGTGACTTCGGTGGTCGTCGCGGACGGGATTATCGTGCGGGTCGAGCCGGTCGCCGACTAGCTGATACGACGACGACTGTTCCAACAAAGATTTTTGGGCGGCGCCGCGAACCGGGGTCTACGGTCGAGATCCGGCTTGGTGTGACGTAGGTGAAGCGGGTGGTGGGCGATCTCTGAACTTGGCGGGCTCGTCAGTCGGCTGGCACGGGTTGCCATCGCTGCTGTTCTATGTTGCGCGTCCGGCTGTGCTTACCCGTCAGACGGGACTGACTACACGACATCGCTCGCAGGCGTAACCGGTGAGACCTGGGTGGTGACCGCAATCCACGACGGTGACGAGTCGGTCGCCGTTCCTGAGGGTCTGCATCCCTCACTTCGTTGGCAACGCGGGGTTGACGATGGCGGATCAGTTGCCATTGACACAGGCTGCAACTTCGCGACCGGAATTTTTGAAGTGACCTCGACTGGAATTCGGATCCGCGATTTCGTGCAGACGCTTGCGGGCTGCCCTCACGAAGGAGAGCGGGGACAGGTCATTTCCGCGATGAGCGATCTAACAAATGGCGCCAACCTGAGGATTCGACAATTCAGCGGGTATGCCGAGGTGCGTACCGGTCAGTTGACTCTGCGGGTCGAGAAAAATTAGGGGTACACCCCAGACCGGGTCGAAACAAACGATGAGTGCGGAAAAGGGCCTCGATGGCGGTGGCGGCCGCTGCGGCCGCCGGAGTTTCCCTCGTTGCTAAGCGCACTCGCCCCAGCCGTCTGGCGATCGGGCACTGCGACGTCGCGGGCGTCTACACAGGCTTTGCGATATTCAACCCTGTCACCCCTGGTGTGGTGAAATGCCCTGTCGGCGAACACCACCACGAGCTCACCGACCCTCGGTGGCCGGCGAAGAACCATCCTCTCCGCCCAACCTCCGCACGGTGACCTCGCGCACCGCAAGATCGGACCCAACTCGACGGCTCTCGATCATGAGCCGTCCGATGAGCTGACCGCAATGATCGGACCTGGCCTCTCTCTGTCGCACGCACGCTGGGAGCAGCGCCGGGCAGTTCCGCCTACCGCCCTGTCGAAGGCAGTAACCGATTGAGGGCTTCCTGGGCCCGGCGTTGCCGCATCTCCGCGCGGCGCACCACGATCCGGGCCTCGTCGACCGAAAGGCGGGCGTCCGCAATGTGTTCCTCCAGCTCGTGCATGCGTCCGACCCGGACCCCCTCCTCGTCGGTTGCCGCGGTCAACGCCTGCTCGGCCTGATCGAGGTCGTCCTGCGCGGCACCGACGGCGGCGTCCCGGGCCTGCTCAGCGGCCACGCGTTCCTGTTCCCGGCGTTGCTCGGCCTCGCGGACCCGGTCCTGCTTCGACGATGAGGGAGTCGGCGGGGTGGAATCGGCACCGGCGCGCGTCTGAGAGCGGGCGCGCTTCCGAGTGCCCGCCGGAGCGTTCGCCGACCCGGCCCCGGTCTTGGTCGGTGGCCCGACCAACGTCAGGCCCGGTACTCCACCCCCCGAGAGGTCGCCGCCCATGCCGTCCCATCGGACCGGCGTGACGAGTGTCCCGGCGGCGATGTCATGGGCGATCTGCTCATCGGACAGAGCGGCGGTCAAGGTGGAGGTCACCTCGTCCCGAAGTGTTGCGCTGGGACTTTGCTCGCCGGTGATCTCGAAGACCCGACGCACGATGCCGTCCACCAGGTGGCGGCGCCGCCGGGTGAGCTCGCGGATCTGGCCGGCGTCGACGGTCCGCTGCGCCTGCCGAAGGTCGGTGCCAAGATCGGCCAGCTCGGCCAGCCGATCCGGGTCCCGCCTGGCCAGCATGTTGACCGCGTACGCCGATCTGGTCGGTTTACGCAGGGCTGCAATCTGTTTGGCGACAGCGGCGGATCCTGACTTCTTGGCAGCGGCCGCCAGCGCGGTCCGGCGTTCCATGAATTGCTCCGGGTCGCTCTGGTAGAGCTCGTTGACGGCGCTGTCCAGCAGCCCGCCGCCGGAACCGGCCGGATCCCCAGCGGCCGGATCGCCAGTGTCCGGATCCCTAGCGGCCGGATCCCCAGCGGCCGGATCCCCGGCGGCCGGATCCCCGGCGGCCGGGTCGCCGCCGGCCGGGTCGCCGTTGGCCGGGCTGCCGGGGGAATCACGGGTAGGCACCGACCCATCCTTGCGCGTCAACGACCGCCGGCGCTCGGGACGCTGGCAACGGGCCCGCTCAGGCAGCGCCGGGCAACCATCACCGCGCTGCGGGGTCGTTCAACAACCCCCGGCGATGGGCGATGGACACTGCCTCGGCCCGGCCGGCGGCGCCGAGCTTGGTCAGCACGTTGGACATGTGCACGCTGACCGTCTTGCCGCTGATGAACATCCGCTCGCCGACCTGCCGGTTGGTCAGGCCCTGCGCCACCAGCTGCAACACCTCCTGCTCGCGCGCGGTCAGCACCGCCACGGCCGACCGCGTCCCGGGGAGATCAAGCCGGCCCCGCCTGCTCAACGCAATGATTGCCGCGGTCAACGGACCGGCACCCATCCCGCTGGCAGCATCAAGCGCTACGCCGGCTGCCACCGTCGCGGCCTCCCGATCGCCACCGGCCAGCAGTGCAGCAGCCAACCGCCACCCGCTGCGGGCCTGCTCATAGCGATGCCCGTAGCCGAACAGATCGACGACCTCACGCCAGCGCCCCGGGTCGTCCCGACCGGTCAACCGGCCGTACTCTGCGTGTGCCCTGGCCAGCCAGGCCAGACCCTCCGGCCCCAGCCGGCCACCCCGTGGCCGTCCCCGCATGGCGGTGCTGACGGTGCGGTCCAGCAGCACCACCCCGGCGGCGACGTCTGCTGCCGGGTCACCACCGGTCAGCCTGGTCTGCTCGGCCCGGTCGGCCAGCGCAGCCAGCGCCAACGTCGATAACCAGATACCACCGAGGAAGTAGTCGTTCCAGGCCCGCTCCAGGTGCGAGACGAGCTGATCGGCCAGGTCGATCGCGGCCTGGTATTCGCCGGCCCAGGTCAATGCGTCGATCGTGCAGCCTCCGGACACCAGGGCCATCATCGGGTCCCTGGTCCATTCGGCCTCGACTGCGCGACCACGGTCGACGACGTCCGGGTCGCCCCTGGCCGCCGCCGCATAGAGACCGACGACCGACAGTGTCCAGATCGCCGACTCAGGCACCCAATCGGTCGCCGGCTGGGCCGGTGTCAGATCGCCCGTCAGGTACCGCAACAGTTCGCGGAAGATCAGCAGGCCGACGCCGTAGCCCATCCACAGCACACCGGTCGATCGGGCCCGGTCGATTCCCTGGTCACAGAGCCTGGTCGCATCCGCCAGAGCACCCGCGTAGTAACGGCCGGCCACCAGGTTGTGCCGGCTGCGCAACTCGGCGAGCACGTCACCGGTGGCGGTGGCCCGTCCGAGGGCAGCGACGAGCAGCTCCGCGGCACGATCGGGGTCGTCGACCTCCAGCACGGCAAGGGTGGCCAGCGCGTCGGCCTCGGCGTCAGGCACACCCAGGCCTCGCGCCTCCATTATCGCCCGCGACGCCGAGACCCTCGCTTCCTCATCGTGATCGTTGTTCAGCGCCGACCGGGCGTGTGCCGCCAGCAACCGAGCCCTGCCCGGTGACGGCGGTTCGGCGTCCAACACCGTCAGCGCCCCGGCCGCCGCTTCCTCGGCTCGCTCGGCCTGCTCGTTATCGATCAGGTAGGTCGCGGTCGCGGCGGTGAGCTCGGCTGCCCGGATCGGATCTGCCATGGTGAGCGCTGAGTTCGCCACTGCGACCGCGCGCCCGGGCTGGCCGGCCCGACCGGCCGCTGCTGCCGCCGCCATCGTCACCGCAACCCGGTCCCGCCCCGCCAACCGCGCAGCGTCGGGAACGGTGTCCCAGAGCCGGAGCACGGTTTCCAGGTGTCGGAGTTCCTCGGCGGGCGCCAGCACCTCCCGGGCCCGCTCCGCCGCGGTGTGGGACGCCGCGAGCGCAGTCGGCAGATCGTTGCTACGCAGCGCGTGGTGGGCCAACTCGGCTGGCCCGTCCGAGAAGGCGGGGTTGGCCGCGAGCTCCGCGGCGTAGATCCGATGCAGCGCAACGAGTTCACCAGGTAGAAGATCGGCGTAGACGACCTCGGCGAGCAACGCATGTCGGAAGGCGATCACCGGGTCGGCCCCGTCCTGCTGGGGGACTTCGAGGATGTGTTGGGTCACCGCTTCGCGGAGTATTGCGTCAAAGTCGGCCGGGTCGGCGAACGCGGCCCGATGCGTCGCCACAGCGGCGAGTAGTCCCGCCGACACCCGCCGGCCGGCCACGGACGCCATCCCGGCCAGTTCCGCGACCGCTGGCGGCAGTCGTTCCAATCGTGCATGCACGACGTCGGCAAGGGACCCGGGCAGCAGATCGGAGTCGGGCCCGCATTCGAGTAATTCCAGCGCGAAGAATGCGTTGCCCTCGGATCGGTCGAGAACACGTTGCAGGACAGCGTCTGTCACCGGGGCCCCGGTGACCGCCGCCCCGAACTCGGCGAGTTCGTCCCGGGTGAACGGCGGCAGACTCAGGTGATCGACCCTGGGGTGCCTCACCAGTTCGGCCAGTAGCGGGCGCAGTGGGTGGCGGCGGTGCAGGTCGTCGGCCCGATACGTCAGCACCACCAACAGGTGCTCGGTCCGGAACCGGGCGAGCATGAAGCGCAGCACGTCACGGCTGGACGGGTCGGCCCAGTGCAGATCTTCGATGATGAGAAGCAGGGGATGTTCGGCGGTTCCAGCGGTGCCCAGCGCGCGGGCAAGTCCGTCGAACAGCTGTGCCCGGGCTGTCTGCTCGTCGGCTCCCACGGCCGCCTCGTCGCCGCCGTCCAGCAGCCGTCCCAACACTGGACGCACGGTGATTGCCTCGTCGACGCCGCCGGTCAGTGACCTCAGCTGGCCAATCGCCTCGGTGAACGGCAGGTACGGCAACCCGACGTCGCCGAAGTCCATACAGTGCCCGGTCAGCACCAGAAAGCCGTCAGCACTTGCGATCTCGGCCACCCGGGTAACCAGCCTGGTCTTGCCCACACCGGCGTCCCCGGACAGCACCAACGCCCCGGGCTCACCCGCCCGGGTTCGCGCCAGGGCAAGCTGGAACACCTCCAGCTGCGCGGACCGGGCCACGAACGGCGAACCGGTCATCGATCTGACCACGCCGCCCATCCTGTCAGCTGCGGCGGCGGGCCCCGTCCCGGGCATCGGTTCGGTGGCCAGGGCGGTCACCTGCTGCTGGTTGGCCGCCGGTCGTAGCGGCGCCGTAACGCCCACCCGCGCCGCCGGAAATCCTGACGCAGTCGGGCCCGCCGGTAGTCGATTTCGGCGTCCAACCCGAGTCCCCATGTTGCGTTGACCATCTCTGTGTTCACAACTGTCTCCTTGATCACCGGCGAACCCGTCGCCCGCCGCTGACCTGAACAGTTCCGCTGAGGTGGGGGCTCCGGCATCGGAAGACCGGGCAGTCTTTGCCGTCGGATGCCTTAGGTCGGGGTCGACGAAATCCGCCCACGGCTGAGCAGGCTTGATTTCGGGTGAGTCGCGTGCTGCCCGCCAGGGCCCTACGGCGGTGGCGTCAAGATGCGCTGAAACAGGACTACGGCGCAGCCTGGCTCGAGTGGGAAGAATCAGCTGATAAGGAAGCGTGGAAATGCACCACAGCCGATGGCCTCGACGACAGTGCTACGCGCGCCGCACACCAGGTAGTTCAGCCCGCAGTCCCCACCCGCCGGTCAGCTGACGGGAAAGGCGGCGGTGTGCCAGATCCGATCGATGTAGTCCTGGATGGCGCGGTCGCTGGAGAAGAATCCGCTTCGGGCGACATTGAGGATGGCGCTGCGGGTCCAGGCATGCTGGTCCCGGTAGGCGACCTCGACCCGGTCCTGAGCCTGGATGTACGACTCGTAGTCGGCCAGCGCCAGGAATCTGTCCTCACCCAGCAGTGAATCCACCAGCGGCGCGAAGGCCTCCCGAACGCCGCCCGAGAACTCGCCCGTGGCAATGGCATCGATGGCCCGGCGCAGCTCCGGACTTGCCGCGTAATGGGTTTCGGGGGCGTAGCCGGCGGTGACCACCGCATCCACCTCGGGTTCGGTCATCCCGAAGAGGAAGAAGTTGTCGGCGCCCACCAGGTCCCGGATCTCCACGTTGGCCCCATCCAGGGTCCCGATGGTCAACGCGCCGTTCAACGCGAGCTTCATATTGCCGGTGCCCGATGCTTCCTTGCCGGCCAGCGAGATCTGTTCGGACAGATCGGCTGCGGGGATCAGCGTTTCGGCCAGGGTGACGTTGTAGTTGGCCGGGAAGGCGACCCGGAGGCGTCCGGCCACCATCGGGTCGGCGTCCAGGGTTCGGGCAACGGCATTGACCAACGCGATGGTCGTCTTGGCCAACCGATACCCCGGGGCCGCTTTCGCCCCGAACAGCATGACCCGGGGCACCAGGTCAAGCGTTGAATCGGCCTGCAGGCGCTGATACAGGGTGATCACGTGGAGCAACTTGAGGGTCTGCCGCTTGTATTCGTGCAGGCGCTTGACCATTACGTCGTACATGGCATCGGTCGGCAACTCCACCGCGTCACGCCGCTGCAGCAGGGCCGCCAACCGATTCTTGTTGGCGGTCTTGATCGCCCGGAACGCGTCCTGGAACGACGGATCGTCCGCGTACGGCTCCAATTCTCGGAGCCGCTCCAGGTCGCGAACCCAGCCACTGCCGATGGTGTCGGTGATCAACGCGGACAGCTTGGGATTGGCCAGCGCCAGGAACCGTCGCGGCGTGACCCCGTTCGTGACGTTGGTGAACTTGTCCGGCCAGTAGCCGGCGAAGTCGGTCAACACCCGGTCCCGCAGCAACTGGCTGTGCAGGGCGGCAACGCCGTTCACCTTGCTCGCCCCGACGGTGGCGAGATAGGCCATCCGGATTGCTCTTTCTGGATGCTCCTGCAGGATCGACATCCGCCTGATCTCGACCTCGTCGTGGGTGTGGGTGTCCCGCACCTCGTCGAGAAACTCCTCGTTGATCCGGTAGATGATCTCCAGGTGCCGCGGCAGCAGCCGGCCCAGCAACTCCACCGGCCAGACCTCCAGCGCCTCCGGCAGCAGGGTGTGGCAGGTGTAGGCGAAACACTTCCGGCAGATCCCCCAGGCCTCGTCCCAGCCCAGTTTCTGCTCGTCGACCAGGATGCGCATCAACTCGGGAATGGCGATGACCGGGTGGGTGTCGTTGAGCTGGAAGATGACCCGGTCCGGAAGGTTCCGGAAATCGAAGTCCCGGGGCAGGGTGTTGTTGATGAAGTCGCGCAACGAGCACGCGACGAAGAAATACTGCTGCTGCAGGCGGAGTTCCTTGCCCTGCGGGGTGGAATCCTCGGGATAGAGGACCTTGCTGATGTTCTCGGCGAAGGCCTGCGCGCGGACCGCCTGCAGGTAGTCACCGGCGTTGAAGACACTGAGATCGAACGCTTGGGTGGCCCGCGCGCTCCACAGCCGCAGGGTGTTGACGTTGCCGGACTGGTAGCCGGGAACCATGTAGTTGTAGGGGATTCCGAGAACCTCCCAGTCATGGTGCCAGGTCGTCCGGGCGACCCCGTCAGCGTCGTCGGCCTGCTCGGTGTGACCGCCGAATCGCACCGTCACTGCCATTTCTGGATGCGGGAACTCCCACGGAGAGCCATTGCTCAACCAGGAATCCGGCTGCTCGACCTGCTCACCGTCGATGAAGGTCTGCCGGAAGATGCCGTACTCGTAACGGATCCCGTAACCCACGGCCGGAATCCCCATGGTGGCAAGGGAATCGATGAAACAGGCGGCCAGCCGGCCCAGGCCACCGTTGCCCAGGCCCGGTTCGACCTCGGCCTCCCGGAGTTCGTCGAGGTTCAACCCCAGGCCTGCCATGGCTTTTGTCGCGGTCTCGGTCAGGTTCGCAGCCAATAAAGAATTGTCCAGCTGGCGGCCCAGCAGATACTCCGCGGACAGATAGGCAACGGCCTTGGCCTGCTGGGCGATCTGAGTGCCCACGGTATCGAGCCACCGGGACATCAACTGCTGCCGGACGGTGCGGGCGAGAGCCATGTACAGGTCTTGCGACGAGGCGCGCGCCAGGGACACACCCTGACCGAATTGCAGCTGTTCCAGGAACTCCGTGGTGAATGCGTCGACGTCGGTGAGGTCGACCTGCAGGGTGCCGTTGGAGGTGGTCACCGGAGGATCGTAACCGGGAGCGCAGGCAGTGTCCGGAGAGGCCGTGATCATCAAGCGAGGATCCCGAAGCGACATCAGGCGGCGACGTTCTGGTTCCGTCCGCGACACTTCGCCTGGTACAGCGCGCTATCGGCCCGTGCGATACAGGTGGACATCGACTCACCCGGGGTCCAGGTGGTGTACCCGATGGAACAGGTGCGGTCGTCCGGCACGCTGGTGCGGACCCTGGTCAGGATGCGATCCACATGCTCGGGGCTGCAATCCGACAGCGCGACGGTGAACTCCTCGCCGCCCCACCGGGCGAACACGTCGCCCTTGCGCAGGCACGCCCGAGCGGCCGCCGCAAAGTCCGTCAACATCAGGTCGCCGGCGGCATGCCCGTACTTGTCGTTGTAATTCTTGAAGTGATCAAGGTCGACCACCGCGACGGTCAACGACCTACCGCTGTCAATCGCCTGGTCCATCAGTGCACGCAGCCGCACGTCCCAGGCTCTGCGGTTCAGCACTCCGGTCAACGGATCGGTGCCAGCAGATCTTTCCAGCTCACGCTGCAACGCGTTGGCGTGCAACGAGATGCCGGCTTCGTTCGCGATGACCTGCACCACGTGCACCGCCCGATCCCCGGGGTCGGCTACCTGGTGTCGCCAGGAAACGCTGAGTATCGCCTGAACCTCGCCTTCGACGATCACCGGCTGCCACAGCGCACTGACCATGCCGCCCCTGGCCACCAGCGCCGGATTGACCCGGGGATCGTCCAACGCAACGGGCACGAACACGGTCTCCCCGGTCCGCCAGACGTGGGCCGTCATTGATTGCTGAGCCAACGGGACCTGGACCCCGACCAGATCCACCTCGGTGGAGGCGGTCACGGTCAGGGTGGCGGCATCGCGGGCCTCGACCATGGACACCGACGAGGCCTGGGACAACTCCCGGACCGACGTGATCACCTGAGGCCTGGGGTCCTGCCCCGACTGCACGCACCTGGCAACCGCGGCGATGGCTGCGAGGTCGGCCTCCGATTCCCGCAGGGCGGTCTCGGCGGCCACCCGGTCGGTGACGTCCTGCGCCATCCCCAGGGTCCAGGCTTCGCCGTTCGGCCCCGGGGTGGGAGTGAGAGTCAGCCAGGCCCAGCGCGCTGTGTTCTCGCCGGCCCGCAGGAAACGCAGCTCCACTCGGGGGATGCCGTCCTCACCGCCGAGCGACCCGGCCTGGGCCATCGATAACAACGCCAGGTCGTCGGGATGCACAAAGCGGTCCGGGGTGAGCCCGGCTACCTCGTCCTCGTCGACCCCTAGCAATTTCCCGAAGGCCGCGTTGGCCTGCACCCAACGACCGTCCTCGTCCGAGATCGCCATCGCCACCGGGCTGCCTTGAAAAACGGCACGGAACCGTCGCTCGGACGCCACCAATGCCTTCTCCGCAGCGTCCTGGTCGGTGACGTCCCGCAGCTCTATCTGCAACGCAGACGTTCCCCCATAGCTGACCACCGCCGACGCGACCTCCACGATGAGGGAGTAGCCGTTCAGGGTGATCAGCGGCGTCCGCCGGGCGAGTCCATCCCTGGTCTGCCAGTCAACGGTCCCACCCACCACCGGATCCGCGGGTGCGGATCCATTGAGGTTGGCGTCCAGGCGCGCCCTGGCCGCGAGGCGCTTGTCGGCCGGCAGGAAGTCGGTGGCCTGACGGCCCAGCAGCTCGTTCGCCTCGGTCGCCCCGATCATCCTGAGCGCCTGCGGGTTGGCATACAGCAGCCGTCCGTCCTGCCCGACGACGGCGACGCCGGCCGGTGAGCGTTCCACCAGGGCCTGCCAGCGCTCCTCCGCCTCTGCATGGGCCCTTTTCGCTTCCGCCATTTCGGTGATGTCCACCGAGAGCCCGGCGATTCCGTACACCGTCCCCACAGCGTCAGTAAGCGGGAATTTCGTGGATCGATAGGAATGTAAGGACCCGTCCGGGTGGGTGAGATCCTCGTCGAAGACCTTTCGCTCGCCGCTGGCCATGATTCCCAGGTCGTTTCCCCGGAAGACGTCCGCTTCCTCTGCCGGGAACAAGTCATGGTCAGTGCGCCCGAGTAGTCCACCGGGGACCGCGACGGTCTGGTCCAGCGCGGGATTGACCAGGATCATCCGGCCGTCCTGATCCTTGGCGTAGATCAGCGCGTCGGTGTGGCTCAAGATCCCGTCGAGGACTCTCTGATTCTCTCGCAGGGCGGCCTCGGTGAGCGCCATCGAACCCACTGTTTCGGTCAGCTGGGCGGTGTAGCCATGCAGGTCGATCTGCCCCGCGGCGATCCGGGCCGCTGTCGTGAGCACATCGAGCCCGGTGGTCCAGTCTCGGATCACCCGATCGAGGACAGCCAGCGAACCCAGGCGCTCCCCGGTTCCGGACAGCACGGGCACGAAGGCAAACGATCTTATGGCGAGCTCGCCGGCCGCTGGTGTGTCGACGAAGCGAGGGTCGGTCGCGACGTCAGCCACCAGCATTGGGCCGACCAGGGGGCCGCCGCTCGGGTGGGGGCCAACACCATCGGGTAGTCCGACGGGCAGCCACTGGCGACAGTGATCATCCAGAAGGCCGACCGCCAGCTCGCCACCGTCCACCAGGGACAGCACGGCCATCGGCGCCGCGCATCCGCTGGCGGCAAGCCGAAGGACATCGGTCAAGGCCGTGGTTCGGCCCCGAAGGAGCGGGTCGTCCCGACCGCGCGCTACCACCCCATCATCGCCGATGACGTGGCCCACCCCTGATACCCCCACCGACCATCACCCCTACTACCCGTGATTTACCGCCGCCCCGCCCCCGGGTCCTGTCCATATTCGCACAATTCTGCCGATAATGGACCAGGGTCTGCTTTCGGTCACCACCGTTCCCTGGTGTTCCACCGGCTGCGTGGGTACGGCAGCTCCGAGCAGCACTTCGATATGAGGCTCGCCGTAGGGGCGCGCCTGCTGTGGCTCTGCAGGTGGCGGCAACGAGGCGGTCGCAACGAGGGGTGGCAACGAGGGGGTGGCAACGAGGCGGTGGCAACGAGGCGGTGGCGTCGAAAAGTGCCGACCTGCCACAATGGCGTCGGGTCGCCTACCGCAGCGCTTCCTTTTCGGGATGGACACGAGCATGCCCCTGACCAGTCATGACGTCGCCCGCCTCGCGGGAGTATCTCAGCCGACGGTGTCCCGCGCGCTGCGCCACGATGGTCAGGTGTCGGAGGCCACCCGACAACGGGTACGTGCGGTTGCCGAAGAACTCGGCTACGTCCCCAGCGAACGTGGTCGCAGTCTGTCGACCAGCTCCACTCGCCAGATCGCGATGGTCGCCGATCTGGACAACCCGCTGTACCCGCAGCTGGTCGGGCCGCTGCATGACGCCTTTGCCTCGCAAGGGTTCCGGATGGTGCTGCTGGCCGAACGCGGCGAGGAAATGCTCGGCGACGAAAGGCTTCTCGACGGTAGTGTGGATGGCGCGGTTTTGACCACCTCACAGTTGCGGTCCTCTCTGCCGGTCCAGCTTCGTGACCACGAGGTGCCATTCGTCCAGCTGAACCGGGTATCCGGACTGGTCGACGCCGACAGTGTGACCGCCGACAACGCGGCGGGTGGCCGTGCAGTGGCGGAACTGCTGACAGCGGCCGGCCACCGCGATATTGCGGCCATTCTCGGCCCACTCGAGGCCAGTAGCGCTGGAGAACGAGAGCGGGGCTTTCGCAGCGGACTTCGATCCGCTGGACTCAGCCTGCCAGCAGCCAAGGTCGTTCGCGGCTGGTTTTCCTATGAGGTGGGACGAGACGGCATGCGCACCCTGCTGAGTCGGGCGACCGGGCCCAGCGCCGTCTTCTGCATCAACGACATCGTGGCCGTCGGTGCGCTCAATGCACTTGCCGAGGTGGGGCTGGCAGCGCCCGCTGACATGACCATCGTTGGTTTCGACGACCTGGCGATTGCATCCTGGCCGATGTTCAACCTGACCAGTGTCCGCATCGACTTCCCCGCGATGGCTCGTCGAGCAGCGGAACTGTTGCTGGCCAGGCTGGTGCATCCGACCGAGCCGGTGGTGCATGAGCTCTTTCCCGTCGAGCTCGTCCCGCGCTCGACGCACCGCGACATCTGAGGCCGCCGAGAAATTTCCTGGTAGCTATGGCTTTGTGACGCTGCATACGTATACGGTCTCCCCATGACCACGTCGAACCGCCCGGCAGCTGTCGGGGAAACCCTGTGAACGCCGCGGAACTGAGCCGTCGGACCATCCGCCGTTCGGAATATGTCAGCTGCAACACGGCGTTCATCGACTGCCGAATGCCTGGGAGTGAGACGAAGGAGAACTATTCGATCATCGGCTCGGGTGTGACCCAAAATCCCGACCAGGTCATCAATCTGGATGAACCCCACGGCTTCAATATCGGCGCTGCGGCGATGCCGAACGGCGTCAACAACAATCTTCATCTCCACTTCACCGCCGAGGTCTTCCTCAATTTTCGTGGGGCGTGGCGACTGCGATGGGGCAGTGACGGCGAAAACGAGCTCGACTTCTCCGAGGGCGCGATCGTCACGGTCCCGACCTGGATCTTTCGCGGATTCACCAACATAGGTAGCGACGACGGATGGTTGTTCACCGCCTTGGGCTGGGACAATACGGGCGGGATCGTGTGGGGCCCTTCGATCGTCCGGGGCGCGCGGGAACACGGCCTGTACCTCTCTGCGGATAACCGACTCATCGACACCTGGGCCGGTGGCGTCATCGATTCCGACACCGACCTGATCGCGCCCATGTCCGACGACCACGTGGCCAGACTGCGCAGATGGACCCCGGAGCAGATGCGCGCGCGCATCGTCGAGCAGCAGGATCTCACCTGGTCGGTTCACCCGTTCCTGTGCACCGAACTACCCGGTGGTCGCGCCCAGTTTGCCCAGGTGGTCGGGTACGGGATGTCCGAGGACCGTGATCAGGTCCCCCCCGTGCACTACCCCCACAACTTCAACCTGGGCTGGCTCCGCGCCGAGGTTGGGGAAGGCATGCTGACTCATCGGCACGCAGCCACCCAGGTCTTGATCGTGTATCGAGGCACCTGGAAGGTCACTCTGAGCGACGGCATTGAGGAGGCGTGCGTAGAGATTGGTCCAGATGACACGTTGTCGGTCCCGCCCGGAGTCTGGCGCAAATTCGAGGTCATCGGATCGGAGCATGGCCAACTGGTCGTGATCAACGGAGGCGACGGCCGGGTGCACCTGGAGTGGGCGCAGGAGATCAGAGCAATGGCACGGGAGAAGGACTGGGCCCAGGATGCGGCCGGTTATGTCGCACCGTGGGCGGTAGTCCGGACCTCCGTACTCGATGACTGACCCCACGAGCTGCGCCCACCCCGGGTGAAGGCATCACGGAACAGGCCGACCGTCCACGATAGGAGAATTGAGGGACGTCATGATTACTCAGTTGAAGAAGGCCGTTGCCACCAGCACCGTCGCGGCCAGCGGTGAGGCCGTGTCCGAAACGGTACGTGGTGTTATCGCAGATATCCGCGATCGCGGTGATGCCGCCGTTCGGGAGTATTCGGAGAAATTTGACAAGTGGTCGCCGGAGAGGTTCCGGCTGGATCAGGGGCAGATCGACGAGCTGGTCGGTTCGCTGCCTCGTCAGGTGATCGATGACATCAGGACGGTCCAAGCCAATGTTCGCGACTTCGCCGCCCGGCAGCGCGAGTCCATCACCGACTTCGAAATCGAGACTCTGCCCGGGGTCTTTCTAGGCCAGAAGAACATACCGGTCGGCGCATCCGGGGCCTACGTTCCTGGCGGCCGCTACCCGCTCACCGCGTCCGCGCACATGACTATCGTGACGGCCAAAGTTGCGGGTGTGGAACGGGTAGCGGCGTGCACCCCGCCGATCCGGGGAACAATTCCGGCGGCCACGATTGCTGCGATGGCACTGGCCGGTGCCGATGAGATCTACGTGCTGGGGGGCGTGCAGGCGGTCGCGTCGCTCGCCCTGGGCACTGAGAGCATCGAGCGGGTTGACCTCATCGCCGGCCCGGGAAACGCATTTGTGGCGGAGGCGAAAAAGCAACTTTTCGGTGAGGTCGGCATCGATCTGTTCGCCGGACCCACCGAGGTACTGGTCATCGCCGACGATGCCGCGGACCCGTTCGTGGTGGCTGTGGACCTCTTGAGCCAGGCTGAACACGGGCCCGACTCACCAGCGATACTCATCACCACCAGTGATGCGGTGGCCCGGCAGGCACTGGAACACATCGAGAAATTGCTCGTCGACATGCCCACCCGGGACTTCGCGGCGCTGGCCTGGCGTGATTATGGACAGATTCTCGTCGTCGACACTCTCGACGAGGCTTACACTGTCGCCGACGGTTTTGCTTCCGAGCACGTCCAGGTACTGACCCGGGAGCCGCGTCGAGCCCTGTCCATGATGACGAACTACGGCGCTCTGTTTCTCGGCGAGGGTACGTGTGTCTCCTTCGGCGACAAGGTGATCGGTACCAATCATGTGCTGCCCACCCGAGGTGCCTCTCGCTATACCGGCGGCCTGTGGGTAGGAAAGTATCTGAAGACAGTGACGTACCAGGAGGTAGTCAATCCGGAGTCCAGTGCTGAACTCGGCGAACTGTGTGGGCGGGCAGCCCGGGTCGAATCGTTCGAGGGGCACGCCCGGTCCGGCGACGTTCGTGCCGCGCGATTCGGCACCGCTACCTTGCCGTGGACCGATCATGACCTGCGCTCAATCACGGCGTCAGTCCGATGAGAACGAATGGCTGACCGGCCGGACGCTCGCGCCCCGTCTCTGGGCGGGCGTACGGCGTTGGTCACGGGGGCCGGAAACGGCCTGGGGCGGGCAATCGCGGTTCAGCTGGCACGAGCGGGAGTACGGGTCATCGCCGCCGGTCGATCAATGGCCAATCTGCAGGAGACCGCTGACCTGATCGGTCAGGACGGAGGTCGCCCGGCAAGGGTTGCCGAGGTCGATGTGTGCGATGAGCGGTCCGTGGATCAGTTGGCGAAAGCATGTGCTGCTGAGGAGATTTCGATCCTCATCAACAATGCCGGAGTGGCCGGGCCGGTGGCCAGACTGATCGACATCGAACTGGACGACTGGATGAGCGTTTTCGAGGCGAACGTGACCGGAGTCTTCTTGATGTGTCGCGCGTTCCTTCCGCCCATGATCACCCGGGGTCAGGGCGACGTCATCAACCTGGCGTCGGTCAGCGGGAAACGCCCGCTGGCCGGGCGAACGCCTTACTGTGCGTCCAAGATGGCGGTCATTGGTCTGACGACCACACTGGCGGCCGAAGTCGGGCCGCTGGGCATCACGGTCAACAGCCTTTCGCCGGGGCCGGTGAACGGGCCCAGGATGGAACGCAACTTCGCAGCCGAAGCCCTGCGCACCGGCCGGACCCTGGAGCAGGCCCGCGCCGAGTTCACCCAACGGT
This sequence comes from Nakamurella sp., assembly GCA_965247715.1. GTDB lineage: Bacteria > Actinomycetota > Actinomycetes > Mycobacteriales > Nakamurellaceae > Nakamurella. Next base: position 344,801 of record CBDFHS010000015.1, read on the forward strand.
CGCTGCTGGGCCGGTTGCTGGAGGAGGAAGAAGTGGGTCTTGCTGCTGTGTCCATGCTGCAGATGCCGGGCCTGCATGCTGCAGATATCGATCTGTCGGCGGGCATGGTCGCCCGATGACCACCGCGGTCCGGACGACCTCGAGCCTGGCGCAGCGCCTGCGAAACCGTGAGCGGCTGCTGGGAATACTGCTGCGGATGCCCAACGAGGCCATGATCGAGTTGTCCGGCCTCGTCGGAATGGACTTTGTTGTCGTCGACACCGAACACGGTCCTGGCGACCAGATTCCACTGACCCAGCACCTGATGGCGGCGACCGCGGCAGGCCTTGCCGCCGTGGTCCGGGTAGGCCACCTGTCGGAGATCTTGCGCGTTCTTGATCTGGGGGCCGCCGGCATCATCGTGCCGCACATCTCGACGGTTGAGCAGGCCCGGGCTGCTGTTGTGGCCGCGCGGTATCCGCCTCTCGGCGAACGTGGTTTCGCTACCTATACCCGTAGTGGCCGCTACGGGCTGACTCCGCCCGAGGAGCACCTGCGCAACGCGAGGCAGGTAGCCATCATTGTGATGATCGAAGACGCCGCCGGGGTTGACACGGCCGAGCAGATCGCGGGCGTCGACGGCGTCGATGCGCTGTTCGTCGGACCGGCCGATCTGGCGGTGGCCCTTGATAGTCCGGGCGACGTGACCGGTGGGCCGGTGCAGGCGGCGATCGAAAAGACCCACGAGGCCGCGCGCAGGGCCGGGGTGGCCGTGGTCACCATCACTTCAGACGTGTCAGGAGCCCGTGAGAAATTTGCCCACGGTAGCGACATGGTGATCTACAACCTGATGGCGGCAATGGATGGGCTGCTGACCACCCTGGCGGGAGCCAAGAGCCCGGCGTCCGGGATATGACTAGACCAGTATCAGGCCTTCCGGTAGTGCTGCTGGCCGGAATGCTGTCCACCGGCCAGTTGTGGGACGGTGTGGTTGGGGCGCTTGACCCGGGATTGACGATCATCAGAGTCCGGATAGATCTCGATGACAACGTGACAACCATGGCCCGGTCGGTACTGTCGCTGGCGCCGCCACGCTTCGCACTGGCAGGGCACTCGCTGGGCGGGATCGTCGCTCTGGCGATCATGCGCCTTGCTCCCGAGCGCATCACACGTCTCGCGCTCATCAACTGTAGTGGTCGCGGTCCGTCGGCAGAACAGCTCGAGGCCTGGTCAACGCTGGCGGACGGCGTCCGGGATGGCCATTTCGCCCGACTGCTCGGCGATCTCGCCGCCGCCAACCTCGGTCCCGCGGCCGATAACGACGAGAACACCAGGAGTTGGATAGCGGACGCTCAGGCAGTCGGGCCGTACGGGTTCATGCGGCAATTGGCGGCTCAGCGGACGCGCCCGGACAGTCTGCCGGGCCTGGTGAATATCGCCGTTCCGGCGTTGGTCGTCAGCGGCGAGCTCGACGGGGTGTGCCCGCCTGCCCTGCAGGTAGAGCTTGCCGCCGGAATCCCGCACGCCGTTCACCGCATACTGCCGGGTGCCGGCCATATGAGCCCTGTGGACTCCGCCCCTGATCTGGCCAGGATGCTGAACGAGTTTCTCAGACCTGATGATCGTCATTGCGCCAGCTTCGAAAACCTATGTTTTTCCCGTCCCATCACGGCGGGGGGATGACCACAAAAACGGGCGATATTCGGAGCGAATTGTTTCTTGACTACGTATGCATGGCGTGTTTCACTCATCAAACACTGCGGGTTGGCTGCAGTGGGGCGACAAACTGGAGGCCCGTGTGAGTCAGGATGAACCCACTGGAGACCCAACGGTCGCCACCGAACCGGCCAGGTCCCGTGCGGTGGGGCGGGCCGATCGGCCGGCAGGTGTTGCCATCAACGGGCTGGACCCGCGGCCGGACTCATCGGACGGACCGCGAGCGGCAGAATTCAATGTGCCCCGTTTGCGCCGGGAGCACATGCCCACTGATTTCTCGATCTCCATCGCAACCAAAGGTGGGCTCGAGAATATTCTGTTCGGTAGTCGCGGGGAGCGCATGCAGGCCATGCGGGGTTTTGAGTCGACATATACCGCCATTGTCGACTATATCGTGCGGATAACGCACAGAATCTGGGAAGAAAAAGATCTCGGATATATCTACAACACGTACCGGGCCAATGCCCAGGTGACCGACGGGGCCGGGCTGAAGGCGAACCGCGAGCAGATGATCAACGAGTCCGTCGCCGCGGTGAGCGCGTTCCCCGACGCCGTGCTCTACGCCGATGACATCATCTGGGCTGGTAACGAAGACCGTGGCTTCCACACGTCGCATCGCGTGGTCACGGTGGCCACCAACACCGGACCGAGCGATTTCGGGCCGCCTACGGGCCGGCGCACCGCAAGTTGGAGTGTGGCCAACTGCGTGGTCGCAGAGAACGAAATATTCGAGGAGTGGCTGCTCGACAACACGGGCAGCGTGATCGTCCAACTTGGGCTGGACCTGTTCGCGACGGCTCGCGACGTCGGCAATCTCAGTGACGGCAGCGCGCTGGCGACAATGACCGGTCAGGTAGAACGGCTTGCAGGTCAGGGCCGTCCATTGCTGCTGACGCCGCCTGACGGTGGCGGTGACGACGTCGACATCGACGCCTACCTGCGATACGTACTGCACACCGTGTGGAACTGGCGCAATCTCTCGATCGTGGACAAGGCCTACACGCTCAACGTCCGCTATCACGGCGCCACTGGGCGGGAGTTCTATGGCCGTGGCGACATCAAGGCCTTCATTCTCTCGATGTTGACGATGTTTCCTGACCTCACGCATCACGTCGATGAGATCTATTACATGGGTACCGCTGCCATCGGCTACAAGGTGTCGCTTCGATGGTCGATCATCGGCACCCACCGCGGAGTCGGCATGTACGGGCGGCCAACCGGTAGGCGGATTCGAACCTGGGGGATCTCGCAGTACCTGATTCGTGATGGCCGGATCACCGAGGAGTGGACCATGTTCAACGAGTTCGAACTTCTCCAGCAGATCCTGCGCGACGAGCCAGCGCAGTGACCCATACACAACCAGGGAGTCGGTCCGCCATGTTCGCCATTAAAAGATTCGGCGCCAGCAAAAGCGTCGCACTCGGGGTTGCCGTCATCGGATTCTCACTCGTACTTGCCGGCTGCGGAGCCGGCGAGAAGACCGCGGCGAAATCGGCTGCAACTGTGGCCTGTGATTTTGACAAGCCTGCGGCGCCGGTAACCGTTAACGTTCTGGCATATAATTCCTCGGCCATCGACCCCTACACTAATACCATGGTTTCGAGCTGCTCGCGGGACGGCGTGACAGTCAAACATGACCCGATCGATTTCGCGGGGCAGGATCAGAAAACGGCCACAACGTTGAGTGGCGAGAAGGGCAGCTACGACATCTTGGAGGTCTATGGCGCCGAGATGCCCTACTACGCGTCCCAGAAGTCGTTCCAACCGCTGGATGATGTCTTCGCCAAGTATAAAGACAAGTACCAGCTCGGCGATATCGACCCGCTTTTTCTGAAGGCGTTGACCTTCGACGGCAACCTCTACGGCCTGCCTACCCAGGCAAATATCAGCACGTTTGTCTACCGTAAGGACATTTTCGACAAGCTGGGCCTGACCGCTCCCAAGACTTATGCCGATATGATGGCAGCTGCACAGAAGATTCAATCGTCGGGCACGATGCAGTACCCCATCGCACTACCGGCCAGCGATGGCTCGACTCTGTACGAGCAGACAATGACATCCCAGGGCGTGAGCACCGTCTATGTGGACACTGCGACCATGCAACCGACGTTCAATACTCCCGAGGCGAAAAAAGGTCTCACCGCATTGCACGCACTGTCGCCGTACATGGATCCTCAGGTGACGTCGTTCGATCAGCCCAAGGTGCAGCAACAGCTGTACAACGGCAAGGCTGCCATGGCGATCATGTTCTCCGGTCGGATGGCTGATCTGCTCAAGGCAGAGAACTCGACCTATTCGGCGAACTTTGCCTTTGCCGCACCGCCCGCCATCGATGCCGGCGGCAAGTCCGGATCCAGTGTCTCCGTCGACGGATGGGCAGTTCCGGCCAACACTACTGTCTCGCCGGACCTGTTGTTCCAGTTGATGGCGGCGTCGGTTAGTCCGGACGCGTCGGCCAATTCTGTGCCCGCCGCCTACCCTGCCCGCCGCAACATCGCCAGCGATGCGAACACCCCCTACGCGGCGGCGGTCAAGGACGCGTTGGCCAACGGCGCGACGCCACCGGCCCCCTACCCGTGGTTCGGTCCGATCGAAAATGACACCTTCGCAACGTTGGTGAGCGCCATCAAGGGTGATCTGACTGTCGACGATGCGTTGGCCCAGTGTCAGGCTCAGGCCGTTGCCACGCTGGCCAAGACGTAGCCGGAGCACCGAACCAATGCCAAGACAGAGACGATTGTCGGGCACCATGCGCCGAGGCGACTTCGCGTTGATGGTAGGTCCCAGTGTCGTCGTCATGGTCCTGCTGCTGGGTATTCCGCTCATCTACACCCTCCTGTGGAGCGTCCAGCAGGTCGCCTACCAGGGTGCGGGAGAATTCGTTGGGCTGCAGAACTTCAGCCGCGCGCTGAATGATCCGGTGTTCCGGTCCGCAGTGACCTTCACCGTCGGTTTTGCGCTGGTGAATACCGTGCTGGTCATCATTCTTGGCTACGGCCTTGCCTTGCTGTTGCACCGGGCGCGCCGCGGACGGGCGGTCTTCCTGGGCTTCTTGTTGGTGCCCTTCGTGTTACCTCCCGTTGTCGCGGCGACGGCGTTCTCCTGGCTGTTCGATGACAATTTCGGCGGCTTGGTCAATTTCGTGGTGAACGCAGTGACGGGTCAGCAGTTTTTATGGTTCTCCAGTACCTGGCCCAATCGGATTCTGATCCTTGCGGAGACGCTGTGGACGACGGTCCCCTTCGTCATGCTGGTGTTCCTGGCAGCATTGAAGACCGTGCCGGCGGATACGCTGGAGGCCGCTACGGTCGATGGCGCCAGCTGGTGGCAGCGCCAGCGGTTCGTGGTCATTCCAGCCTTGGGCGCCGTCACCCGGTTTTTGGTGCTCATCTCGATCATGGATGGATTACGCCTTTTCGACGCCCTGATCCCGCTGGCACCCAGCGCAGAGTCCATCGGTACGTCGTCGGTGAGCCTGTATGTCTATCGACGCGCCTTTGCCAGGAGCCAGCAGGACCTCGGCCTGGGTAGTGCAGTCAACGTGCTGATGATGATCGCGATGCTTATTCTCATTGCCCCGTTCATCCGGCAGATTTATCGGGAGGTGCGGGCGGCATGACAATCTCTTTGCCGGCTTCGGGCCGTACGGACTCGGCGGATGGCAGCGACTCTGTCCCCGCCGGACGGACCGCAGCGCCGGGCCGGGTCAGGACCGCGACGGTGCTGATTTCGCTGACCCTGGTCGGCGTCGTGGTGGTGGTGATGTCACCGGTGATCTGGACGGCGATGGCGGCGACCAAGCCGACCGTCGATGCATTCGCATCCCCGCCCCGGTTCCTCTACCGGCCGTCTTTGGACGCCTTCGTCGACCTGTGGCAGTCAACGGACTTCTACCAGTACCTCATCAACACGGCCGTGGTGGCCGCGATCTCGGTGGTGGTGACCATGCTGATAGCGACGCCCGCCGCCTACGCGCTATCCCGGTACGGCGGTCGCACGAGTGCAGCAATTCTCGCCGTAGCCCTGATCTTCCGGGCCATTCCCAGTTTCGCGATCGTGCTCCCCTTTTACCGATTGTCCACTCAATTCGACATCTATGACACCCGGATTGCCCTGGCGCTGGCATTTGTCGCCGTTGACCAGCCTTTCACGATTTGGCTGTTACGAAACTTTTTCGCGGAGATTCCTCGCGACCTCGACGACGCGGCACTGATCGACGGGTGTAGCAGGTGGGGGGTGCTGCGCCGGGTGATGCTTCCGGTGATGACGCCGGGTTTGGTCACCGCAGGCATTTTCACCTTCCTGATTGCGTTCCAGGAATACACCATCCCGCTGGTGCTCACCGACGTCGACGCCAAGACGGTACCGGTGTTTCTCACCTCCCAACTCGGGCAGACCCTGCCGATGCTGCAACAGGCCTCAGCTGGGGTGGTACTCCTGACCCTGCCGATCGTGGCTTTGGCGTTCGTCGCTCAGCGATACCTGGTGTCCGGCTGGACCAGCGGCGCAGTGAAGGGATAGTCGATGACCCAACTGTCGACGGCGTCGTTGTCATCGGAAATGATCCGGATCGCGTTGGCCGAGGCCGAGCCAGCGGTCTATTGGCTTGACGACCCGACCAGACCCGATCCGCGCGCGCCGGTAGGCGGGAACATCGACTGTGACCTGTTGGTCGTCGGCGCCGGTTTCACTGGTCTGTGGACCGCACTTCTGGCTCGGCAGGCCGATCCACATCGCGACGTCGTCCTCCTTGACAGCCAACGGATCGGCTGGGCGGCCAGCGGCCGCAACGGCGGCTTCTGTGAGGCCAGCCTGACCCATGGTGCCGCAAACGGAGAACGACACTTTCCCGGGGAGTTGGCTCGACTGGACCGGCTCGGCCAGGCCAATCTCGAGGCCATTGGTGCCACCATTGCCCAGCAGAACATACATTGCTCATGGAGCCGGTCCGGGAGTCTTTCGGTTGCCGATCAACCACACCAGGTAGCCGCGCTGCAGGAGGTCCCGAACGGGTCTTCCAGCTACCTGGACCAGGAGGCGGTGCGGGCCGAGGTCAACTCACCGACCTACCTCGCCGGCCGCTGGCATCACCACAGCACCGCGATGGTCAACCCGGCCCGGCTGTGTTGGGGGCTGGCCGCCGCCGCAGAGGCCAGCGGGGTGCGAATCCATGAAGGCACCGGCGTCTCGCAGTTGTCCCACAACGCGACGGCCGTGATCGCCAGCACACCGCAGGGAATGGTCACCGCCCGCCATGTCGCGCTGGCCACCAACGCCTACCCCTCGCCGATACGGCGTCTTCGTTCCTACCTCGCACCCGTCTACGACTACGTATTGATCACCGAACCCTTGGACGCGGCACAGTTGGCAGCCGTTGGGTGGCGACATCGGCAAGGAGTCGCCGACAGCGGAAACCAGTTCCATTACTATCGTTTGACGGACGACAATCGTATCTTATGGGGCGGTTATGATGCCATTTATCACTTCGGGCGTCGCGTCGATCCCGCCTACGACCAGCGACCGGCCACCTTCACCCGCCTCGCCAAACATTTCTTTCAGACCTTCCCGCAGCTTGTCGGCCTGCGGTTCAGCCACACCTGGGGTGGCGCCATCGACACCTGCAGTCGCTTCGCCCCATTCTTCGGTACCGCTCACGGCGGTCGGGTCGCGTACGCCCTCGGCTACACCGGACTCGGCGTGGGAGCCTCCCGGTTCGGGGCGGCCGTCATGCTGGACCTGTTGGACCGAAAGCTCACGGAACGCACGGAACTCGAGATGGTGAAACACAAGCCGATCCCCTTCCCGCCCGAGCCATTCACCTACCTCGGAGTCGCGGCGACCACGAGGGCGCTGGCCACCGCGGACCGCAACGGGGGTCGTCGTGGCCGGTGGTTGCAACTCCTGGACCGACTCGGAATCGGATTCGATTCATGAGCATTCGAGGTGGCGCCGCCGTCAATGGCAATGTGTCCTTCTGGTACGCCGAAGTCGGATTACCGGAACGTCGGCAACCCCTTGATGGTGATCGAAAAGCCGACGTCTGCATCGTCGGCGCCGGCCTCACCGGACTCTGGACTTCCTACTATCTCAGCCGGGAGCAACCCGAACTACGAATCGTGGTCGTGGAGAAGGAGTTTGCCGGGTTCGGTGCATCCGGCCGGAATGGCGGATGGCTGTCGGCCGAACTCGCCGTGTCCCGGGAACGCTATCGCGCAGCGCACGGCGAATTGGCGGTGAAGGACATGCTGGTCGCGATGCGGGAATGTGTCGACGAAGTCATTGCGGTCGCAGGAGCCGAGTCGATCGAGGCCGATATCGCCAAGAACGGCCTGCTGCACGTGGCGAGGAATCCCGCTCAACTCCACCGCATCCACGAAAGCCTCGCCACCGAAAAGGCCTGGGGGGCGGGCGACGAGGATTTCGTCTTTCTCGACCGCGCTGAACTGGCCCAGCGGGTTGTCGTCAACGGTGCGCTGGGTGCCACGTTCACCCCACACGCAGCGAGAGTTCAGCCGGCCAAACTGGTGCAGGGGTTGGCCGCCGCGGTGCAGCGGCGCGGCGTGTCGATCCTGGAGGGCACCACGGTCAGCAGCGCCGAAAAGGGGTTGGTCCGCACCGACCGGGGGAATGTCCGCGCAGCTGTGGTGCTGGTCTGCCTCGAAGGATTCACGACCAGCCTGCAGGGACGGCGCCGGGATTGGCTGCCAATGAACTCGTCCATGGTGGTCACCGACCCGCTCCCGGAGAGTACCTGGGCACAGCTCAGGTGGTCTGGGGCCGAACTGCTCGGCGACGCCGCGCACGGTTACATGTACGCCCAACGGACGGCGGACAACCGTGTTGCCCTTGGCGGTCGCGGCATCCCGTACCGCTATGGGTCGCGCACGGACGACCACGGACACACCCAGCGCCGAACAATTGAGACGCTGACCCGACTGTTGCACGCCATGTTTCCCCCGACGGTGGAAGCACCCATCGCGCATGCCTGGTCAGGTGTGCTGGGGGTGCCGCGCGACTGGAACGCGACCGTCAGCTTCGACCGGTCCACCGGACTGGGGACCGCCGGCGGTTACGTAGGCAGTGGACTGACCACCACCAATCTTGCCGGGCGAACAATGGTCGACCTGGTCCTGAACCGGACGACCCGGCTCACGGCACTGCCGTGGGTCAACCACCAGGTGCGGCCATGGGAGCCTGAACCGCTGCGTTGGCTCGGCGTCCGGTCGATGTACCACCTGTACCGGTACGCCGATCACCGCGAAAGAGTGCGCGGCACACCCCGCTCCAGCCGCATCGCCACGGTCGCCAATCATCTCACCGGACGCTAGGCGGACCTGCTCGGAGGCGCTTGGTAGCTCCTTACCCGCCGGGCTGGGACAGTGCAACTACCGGCAACTTCTCGCTCGGCGCGTACCGCAGGGCAGCCCTGGCGCGCGCCTTCGCCGCCTCGGAGTCCCGGTCCTTGGGCGGCGCCGCCGTCACCAGGTGCTCCAGCAGGTGTCGGGTGCGGTGCGCGATGTCGGCAACCGCAGCGTCGAAGGCGGCTTGGTTGGCCGCCGACGGCTTGGTGGTTCCGCTGATCTTGCGGACGTACTGCAGCGCCGCCGCGTAGACCTCGTCCTCGGTGGCCGGCGGCTCGAAGTTGTGCAGGGTTCGAATGTTTCGACACATGCGACCAGCCTGGCACAGGACGGGCGATCCCGTGATGCCGTCCTGAGTGCGGTCCGGTTCAATGGCGGGCATGGATCCACGCGCAGGACAGCCCGCCCAAGCCAGTGACCTCATCGATGTCGACGCGGTTCTCGCCGCGTACGAAGATCTGCACCCGGACGTGTCGATCCCCGAGCAGCGGGTGGTGTTCGGCACCTCGGGGCACCGAGGGTCCAGCCTGGACACCGCATTCAATCGCGACCACATCCTCGCCATCAGCCAGGCGATCTGTGAGTACCGCGCGGAGCAGGGCACAGACGGGCCGCTGTTCATCGGCGCCGACCCCCACGCGCTGTCGGGGCCGGCTACGGCGACCGCCTTGGAGGTCTTCGCAGCCAACAACGTGACCGTGATGCTCGACGCCGCCGACGGGTACACGCCGACCCCTGCGGTGTCCCACGCCATCCTCAAGGCAAACCGCAAGCGGACCACCAAACTTGCCGACGGCATCTGCGTCACGCCCAGCCACAACCCGCCCCGGGACGGCGGTTTCAAGTACAACCCGCCGAATGGTGGCCCCGCAGACAGCGACGCCACCTCGGTGATCGCGGCCCGGGCCAACGACATCCTGGCCGGCGGCCTGCGGGACGTGAAGCGGATGGCGTATCGGGCGGCCAAGGATGCCGACACCACCGGCTACTACGACTTCATCGCCGGGTACGTGGGGGACCTGGAGAACGTGCTGGACATCGACGCGATCCGGGACGCCGGCGTGCACATCGGCGCCGATCCGCTCGGCGGGGCCTCCGTCGCGTATTGGGGGGCGATCGCCGAGCGTCTCCGGTTGGACCTGACGGTGCTGAACGAGACCGTCGATCCCACCTGGTCGTTCATGACGCTCGACTGGGACGGCAAGATTCGGATGGACTGCTCGTCGCCGAACGTGATGGCCTCGGTGGTGGCCAAGTCAGCGAACTACGCGATCGCCACCGGCAACGACGCCGACGCCGACCGGCACGGCATCGTCACCCCGGACGCCGGTCTGATGAACCCGAACCACTACCTCGCAGTGGCGATCGACTACCTCTACAGCCACCGGGACGAGTGGGGCCCGCAGATGGGCGTCGGCAAGACCCTGGTGTCGTCCTCGATGATCGACCGGGTGGTGGAGCAGCTCGGCCGCCGGTTGGTGGAGGTGCCAGTCGGATTCAAGTGGTTCGTCCCAGGCTTGATCGACGGCTCGATCGGCTTCGGCGGCGAGGAATCCGCCGGGGCGTCCTTCCTGCGCAAGCGCGGCACCGTCTGGACGACCGACAAGGACGGCATCCTGCTCGCCCTGCTGGCCTCGGAGATCCAGGCCGTCACCGGGAAATCGCCCAGCGAGCGGTACCGGGAACTGACCAGGCAGTTCGGCGACCCCGCCTACGCCCGGGTCGACGCCCCGGCGTCGAAGGCGGAGAAGGCGAAGCTGGCCAAGCTCGCCGCTGACGACGTCAAGGCCGATTCGCTAGCCGGGGAGAAGATCACCGCCCGGTTGGTGACCGCCCCGGGTAACGGTGCGGCGATCGGCGGTCTCAAGGTGACCACCGAGAACGCCTGGTTCGCCGCCCGCCCGTCCGGCACCGAGGACGTCTACAAGATCTACGCCGAGTCGTTCAAGGGACCCGAACACCTGCTGCAGGTGCAGGAGGAGGCGCGCGAGGTGGTGTCCGCGGCGTTGGCCGGCTGATCTGCGTTCGCGATCAACCGATCGCGAACACCACCTGGACGTTCACGTTCAGCTCGAGGCTGCCCGGTTGCACCGGCGCGGCTGCGGCATCTGCCGAGGCGCTGGCGGCCATCGTCTGGTAAACGGGCTGGTCGTAGCTGGGTGTCTCGGTGATCGATTGCACCGCGCCGAGTTGCACCCCGGCGGCGTCGGCGAGTTCCTTCGCCTGGGCCTGTGCACGCTTGACTGCGTCGGCCCGCGCAGCGGACCGCAGCGTGCTGGCGTCATCGATGGAGAACGTCAGGCTCTGCACCCGGATGGCGTCACCGGCCTTGGCGCCAACGGCGTCGATCAGTGCGCCGGCCGTCGAGATGTCCCGCAGGGTCGCAGTGACGATGTTGGACACCTGGTAGCCGGTGATCACACCCTTGTCGCTGTAACTCGGGTAGACCGAGAGCTGACTGGTCTGCAGATCCGCCGGGGCGACCCCGGCCGCCTTGATCGTGTCGATGACACCGTTCGCGAGGGTGTTGTTCGCGTCCAGTGCCGCCTTTGCGGAAGGGTCGTGGGTCTCCACCCCCAGGCTGATCGTGACCACATCCGGGGTGCCGGTGACCTTTCCGGTGCCCTGTACGACGATGCCGGTCCCGGTGACCGGAATCGCCGGCCGCCGTCGTCCGGGTGAGGCCGGACGCGGCCGCGGGCGGGACGAACGCCGGTGCGCCGGCCGTCTCGGCATGCGCCGGCTGTCCCTGGGCGACGACTCCGACTGCCGGCTCGGTCACCCGTGCCGGTCGCAAGTCCGGCGCTACCGACCAGGGAGACGACGCTGACTCGCGCCGCCGGGAGTGTCCGTTGGCACCTGTAGCAGGCCGCGAGAATCAACACCGGCGACCAGCGCCATGACTGGCCAGGAACGATGTTCTCGGCGTCACGTTCTCGGTGACGTCACGTCCATGGCGGAATGTCCTCCTGGCCGTTGGTGGTGCCAGCAGGACGGAGGAACAGCGCCCTGATGGGTTGCAGGAGGGTTTGCACCGACCACCATCCGGTAGGTACCCAACCGGCACGCAACAATGCGGCCGTCAGCGGGGGACGGCCCCGGCTACCCAGACGTGCGGCCCGACCCGGCGCAGGAACCGCTGGGTGCGGGGATCGGACGGGCGGTCGAGCACCTGCGCCGGCGGCCCCTGCTCCACGACCACGCCGTCCTGCAGGAACACCACCTGATCGGCCACCTCTCGAGCGAACGCCATCTCGTGGGTCGCGACCAGCATGGTCGTGCCGTCGCTGCGCAGCTGGGAGAGCAGGTCCAGCACCTCGCCGACCAGTTCCGGGTCGAGGGCACTGGTGACCTCGTCGAACAGCATCAGCACCGGCCGGTTCACCAGCGCTCGAGCGATGGCCACCCGTTGCTGCTGACCGCCGGAGAGTTCGTCCGGCCGGGCCCTGGCCTTGTCGGCCAGACCGACCCGGTCGAGCATCGCCAGTGCGTCCTGCTCGGCCTGCTTGCGCGGCACGCCGTGGACCCGGCGCGGGGCCAGGGTGACGTTGGCCAGCACGCTCAGATGCGGGAACAGGTTGAAGGACTGGAACACCATGCCGATCCGCGCACGCACCTCGTCGGCGCGAAGATCACTGACCCGGGGGTCGGTGATGTCCTGACCCTGCAGGGTGATCACCCCGTCGTCGACTGATTCCAGCAGGTTCACGCACCGCAACAACGTCGACTTCCCAGAACCGGAGGCCCCGATCAGCGCAACGCACTGGTGGTCGGCGACCGTCAGGTCCAGGCCCTGCAGGACGACGGTGTTGCCGAACGACTTGCGAACACCGGCGATCTCGAGCAGCGTCACACCGTCCCGCCGCCGATCCAGCCGTAGCGCCGGGCGACCCAGTCGGTCAGCCGGGTCATCGGAATCGTGACGGCGACGAACAGCAGGCCGGCGATGACGTACGGCGTGTAGTTGTACGTCTGGGCGGTGTTGATCTTGGCGACGAGCACCGCGTCGTACACCACACCCAGGATCGAGATCAGGCCGGTGTCCTTCTGCAAGGACACCAGGTCGTTCATCAGCGCCGGCAATACCCGGCGAAAAGCCTGTGGCACCACCACGTATCGCATCGTCTTGGCATGGGACAGACCCAACGACCGGGCGGCCGCCCGTTGCGACGGGTGGACCGAATTGATGCCCGCCCGTAGCACCTCGGAGACGTAGGCGCCGTAGACCAGGATGAGCGACGCGCAGCCCCAGAACAGCGCTGACGACGGCAGCCAGCTGATCTTCAGACTCGGCATCCCAAACCCCAGCAGCAGCAACACCAGGATCAACGGCAACCCGCGGAACAGGTCTACGTAGATCGTTCCGGCGGCCCGCAGCGGGAAGAACACCGGCCCGCGCAGGCTGCGCAATAAGGCGATTCCCAACGCGAGGACCAGGATGACCGCTTCGCAGACGACCATGAGCCGCAGGTTCAACCACAGGCCGCGGGCAATCTCCGGCAGCACCTGCCATCCGTAGGACAGGTCGAAGAACGTGCTCTGCAACCGTGGCCAGCCCGGTGCGTTGACCAGCAGGAGCGCTGCGACGACCACCACGGCGACGGTCGAGACGGCCGCGACTGCCAGCGACCGCTGGGCCCGTCTGCGGCGAAAAGCCCTGCGCTGCAGAGCGACCGCGGATGGCCGCCAGGGTTCGGGCGGCTTTGTTGGCATCCGTTGTTACTTCAGGACGGGCGCGGTCTCGGGGCTGCTGAGCCATTGGGCGGTCAACGCGTCGAGGGTGCCGTCGGTGCGCAACGAGTCGACCGCCGCGGTGACGCACGCGGTCAACGGGGAATCCTTGGCCAGCAGCAGGCCCAGTTGTTCGGCGTCGCCGCTGGCGGTCGGCAGTTGGCCGATCACCTTGCCACCGGTCAACTGCGCACCGGTCATGTAGAACGCGGTGGGCAGATCCACCACCAGGCCATCGATCTGACCGTTCTGCAGGGCCTGCGCGGCCAAGCCGTTGTCGTCGAACACCTGCGGCGGGGTGCTGGGCGAGATGACCGCGCTGATCGCCTGCAGGCTGGTGGTGCCGTTCATTGCGCCGAGCTTCGCGTCCTTGAGCGCCGCCGCGGTGCTCGCGCCGGCAATGGGGGAGCCGTCGACAGTGATCACCGTCTGGGCGACGGTGTAATAGCCGGAGGAGAAGTCGACCTGCTTCTTCCGGTCGTCGGTGATGGTGAACTGGTTGATGTCGAAGTCAAAACCCTCGGGCTTGGCGATGGCCTCGTCGAAGCCGACGCGGGTCCACGTCACCTGGGCGGGGGTGTACCCCAGCCGCTGGGCGACCGCGTAGGCGACGGCGGATTCTAAGCCCTTCCCGGACGTGGGGTCGTTGCCGACGATCCACGGTTCGAACGCCGGTTCGCTGGTCGCCACGGTCAGCATCCCGGCGTTGGTGGTCGGCATGTTGCCGGGGACTCCGCAAGTCTTCCCGTCCGCCATCGCGACCGACGGCAGCGTGCCGGTGCCAGCGGCGACCGACCTCGGAGTACCAGAGGCATTCGCGCCAGCTGACCCACCGGAACTCGCCGCGCCGGACGCGGCGGTCGAGGTGCCGGGCGAGGTAACCGCCGACTGGGTCGCACTCGCTGCGGTAGACGCTGCGGTAGACCCTGTGGTGGATGCGGAACTGGACGAGCTGGAACTGATGGACGACCCGCAGGCACCCAGCAGCAGCGCGGCCCCCAGGGTCGCCGCGGCGACGAGATGCGCAGGACGGGCGGAACGATGCAGCACCACAATGTCTCCTGAGTGGTTCGGGCGGACAGTCCACAGCAGCATACGAACTGCGGATCGGCTCTCCGACCACCGAATTCGGATCGAAGGGTTCAGCCGGCCAGGCGCTCCAGGGCTGCCGAGGCATGCGGGGCGAGAGGCGCATCGGAATGAGCCCGCTCCTCCACGTAGGCAAGCCGGCCGTCCGGGGTGATCCCGTACAGCCTGGTCGCGCCGACCACCGGGGGCGCGCCCGGTGTCCGCAGGGTGGCGTCCGTGGACAGGGCCCAACTCGCCGCGGATCGGGGTTGGCCGTAGAACAGCTCGATCCGGCCTTCGGCGTGGGCCACCAACAACTCCACCGAGCCGTCGGGTTGCGGGCGCCAGAAGCCGACTTCGCGAGCGCCGGGACCGTTCACCGCACCGTCTTGATCAAGCAACCAGCACACCGATTCGTACCTCAGGAACGGTCGGCCGTCATGCGAGATGGTGATCTGCTGGCCGAATTCAGGTTCCTGCGCACCGGGGTCATTACCGTAACGGCCGGTGCCCCGCCAGACACCCACCAGCGGCAGCAGCGCCGAACAGTCGGGACTCAAGCCGGGAGCCCGACGGACGTTCGCGGTGTCCGCCGAAATCTGTAGCCCCCCGACATCTGCAATGTCCAGATCCCGGGTGGTCTTTGCGCGTGCCTCCGCCGCCGCGACGGCGGCGTCACCGCTGCCACGCCCCAGGACGCCGCCGGCCGCGAAATCGGTGCCCAGCGGTGCGACGTCGATCAGCTCAACGTCCACCGGCTTGGGGGGTTCCGGGATGGTGCCGCTACTACCAGCAGGAGCCGAGGGGGCAGGGACCGCGGGCGCCGGGACATATTCGCCCGCGGTGCGCTCGGCGCTGACCAGTCCGGCAATCTCGTCAGCAGTAGGGCCGCCGTTGAAACCCTGCTCGCTCACCGGTCTTCGTGAACCAGCCGGTAGACGACGTAGCACGCGAACCAGGTGATGAGCAGCGCCACCACCACGAGCAGGCCGGTATAGAAGATCTCCACCAGCGCACCCTATCCCGAGAGATCAGGCGACAACGATGTCCACGGTGTTCAAACCGAGCCCGGCACGCGAGCTCGCCTCGCCGTTTCCGGCGCGGGACAACGCTCGCACCGTCCACGAACCCGGCGCGGCGTAGAACCGGAAGTCGCCGGACGGCGAGGCAACCACTTCGGCGGTGAACTCACCGGTCGCGTCGAGCAGCCGGACATACGCGCCGGGTACCGGAGCGCTTCCGGTCAGCACCCGACCCTGCACGACGGTCTGCTGGTCCAGGTCGACCCCGGCGGGCAGGGTGGTGGTCTGTTCTGGTGCGGCACAAGACATATCGATACCTTTCGGGGTGAGTGGCTATTCGGGGTGGTAGCTATTTAGGGGTGGGTCGCCGGTGGTCTGGGGACTCCGCGCCCGTCTCGACGGGTACGCCGACCAGGGAGCCGTACTCGGTCCATGAACCGTCGTAGTTCTTGACGTTTTTCTTGCCCAGGATCTCGGTCAGCACGAACCAGGTATGGCTGGAACGCTCACCGATCCGGCAGTACGCGATGGTGTCGCGGTCCTCGTCCAGGCCGGCCGCCGAATAGAGCTCCGCCAGTTCGGCGTCGGAGCGGAATGTCCCGTCTTCGTTGGCTGCCTTCGACCACGGCACGTTCAACGCGGTCGGGATGTGCCCGGCCCGCTGGGCCGCCTCCTGGGGCAGGTGAGCAGGTGCAAACAGCTTGCCGGAGAACTCATCCGGCGACCGCACGTCGACCAGGTTCTGCACGCCGATGGCGGCAATCACTTCGTCGCGGAGTGCCCGGATCGAGGAATCCTGTTCACTCGCGGTGTAGCTGGTCTCCGGCCGATCGGGGACGTCCGTGACCAACGCGCGACCATCGAGTTCCCATCTTTTGCGACCGCCGTCGATCAACCTGACATCGCCATGGCCGTAGAGCTTGAAGTACCAGAAGGCGTAGGCGGCGAACCAATTGTTATTGCCGCCGTACAGCACGACGGAGTCGCCGTTGCTGATTCCCTTGGCGGACAGCAACTTTTCGAACCCAACGCGATCGACGAAATCTCGGCGAACGGGGTCCTGCAGTTCGGTTTTCCAGTTGATCTTGACCGCGCCGGGAAGGTGGCCAGTGTCGTAGGCGGCGGTGTCCTCGTCCACCTCGATGAAGACGACCCCGGGGGTAGAGAGGTTTTCTTCCGCCCACGATGTGGTGACGAGTGATTGCTCGCGGCTCATGTACTGACTCCTTGCGTGGTGATCGCACGCGCATTGCGGGCGAGTGAAAAAAACCGAGTTTGGGATGGGCATAGGAGGCCTTAGCGGCACCACCGATTCGGATCGGATGGGGTCGGTAGAAGCTGATCCGTGAGCGGAGGAACTGCTACCAGCGTCGAGCACCTGTTTCCCGGTCGAGCCGACCAGGCAGGTTCGTCAGACGGTGAACGGACACCCGGCGGTGCCGCAACAGAGCGCGCTGCCGACGCGGACGAGGTCGACGGCGCGTCGACTGGTCAGCAGGAGGCCCATGTGACCCACGGTAGCAGCCGAGCCGGTCGGGCTACGCCACCCGATGGGCGGAATCGGTCCGTCCGGCATCAGGGGCGTCGCGCGGCACCGGCCGAGCGGCACCGGTCTCGGGTCAGAGTCCTCGGCCAGGGTTCTCGGGTCAGGGTTCTCGGGTCAGGGTTCTCGGGTCAGGGTTCTCGGGTCATAGCTTTCGGGTCAGGGGGTTTTGGCAAGGTCGGCGAACGCTACCGGCCCGGTGTTCACGGACACCAGGACGTCATCGCCCACCACGCTGACACCGGCCTTGGTGACGGTGAACGGAAGCCCGGCCAGCGGAAACGAGAAGTGCAGATTTCCGGCGAGTGCGTTGGCTGCTGCTGTCACCACGGGGGTCACGTTGATTCCGGCGGCGGTCAACGAGTCGACGCTGATGGTCATGGTGTTGTCGGCGACGCCAACCGTGGCGTGCCCGGTCAGCGGGAACTTCTGGCCCGCCACGCTCAGCGTGGTGGTCACGGCCAGCGCACCGTCGGGGGCGGCTCCCAGGCTCAGATCGTCCCGGGCCAGCGCGGAGGTCACCGAGGTCAGCGGTACGTGCACCTGTAGTGCACTCCCCTGGGCGGTCAACCGCGAGGTGTCCCCGGAGATCGCGTCCCCGGGCGGCAGAGCCACGTCCGTCAGGTCGAGCACCGCTCGGATACCCGGCAGGGCGCCATTGTCGAAGTTCGCCGCGGTGACTGCGACCGTGGGGTATTCGCCCTGCGCCGCATGCAGCAGGAACGGAAAGCCGCCAATGGCGACGTCCGGTCGAGTCGGGGTCTTGAGCCGGGTGCCGATCGCGTCCCCGGTGCGGTACTCGGCGTACACACGGAGGCCGAAGTCGGCCGCGACCAGGACCACAGCCAGCACCAGCAGCGTGATCACGAACTTGCGCACAGTGGTCAGTGTGTCAGGCGGCACGCACCCGGGTGGGATTCCGGCAGGTGTGATCCGTGATGACCGTCCGTGCTCGGACAGTGTCGCTGTTACTCAGCCGTCATCTGCGCCTGATATTTCCATGACATGAACGAATCGGCGTCGTGAACGACTCGACCGGTGGTGCGGTCACGGGTGACCCGGAGGTCGCGCAGACCCTCGCCGGTAGACTGGCCCGTGCCCTGATCTGCAGATGAGGAGAGGTGAATGGAGCTCCTGCTGCTGACCACCGACCCGACACCGGCCTTGGTGCTTCCGGCGGTGGACCTGCTTCCGGTTCGCATCCGGTCGGCTGCTCCGGAGGCAGCCTCACTGGTCACCTCCGGCCCGTACGACCTTCTCCTACTCGACGCTCGGAACGATCTGGCGGCCGCCCGCACTTTGTGCCGGTTGCTCGGTGCGGACGGATTGGCCGTATCGATTCTGGCCATCGTCACCGAGGGCGGGATGGTGGCGATCGGCCCGGAATGGGGCGTCTCCGACGTGGTGCTGTCCACCGCGGGTCCGGCCGAGGTGCACGCTCGCCTGCGTCTGCTGGCGGCCCGCACGACGAACGCGGCCAACTCCGGGATGATCAGCTTGGGCGACCTCACGATCGAGGAGGACACCTACACCGCACGCCTGCGGGGCCGGCCGTTGGAGCTCACCTACAAGGAGTTCGAGCTGCTCAAGTTCCTGGCGCAGCATCCCGGGCGGGTGTTCACCCGCGAGCAACTGGTCACCGAGGTCTGGGGCTACGACTTCTTCGGCGGAACCAGGACGGTTGACGTGCACGTACGGCGGCTGCGGGCCAAGCTCGGTCCGGAGCACGAGGCGCTGATCGGCACCGTTCGCAACGTCGGATACAAGATGGTTCCACCGGCGCGGAACGTGCTGCGCGACGAATCGGCGGGCGCCACCGCGTGAGCGGGGACGGCAATGCTGGGGCGTCGAGCCACCCCGATAAGCGCCCCGACCCGCACCCCGATCGGCACCCCGATCGGCACAGCTCGGCTGTCGCCACGGCGGGGTGGAAGACCGGTTCCCGCGATGTCTCCGCGATTCGTGCCCTCCTTGCGCGCGCGACCGCGGTCGACGGGGTGCAGGCCCTGTCCGGGCATGTGATGGCTGCCCTCGGTGGCGGAACAGCGAACTACCTACCCGTCCCCACGACCGACCGCCCGCCCGGTGAGTCAGCCCGGTCCGGTGATCCGGCCGACTCGAACAATCCAGTGCATTCCGTCGATCCGGAGCGCCGTGGCGCGCCGGTGCTGTCGGCGGTCGCGGTCGCGGTGGGCGCTGATCCGGCCGAGGTGGTGGTGGATCCGCGGGCTCGTCGCGCCGGGTTGGGCACCCGGCTGGTGCAGGCGGCGCTGACTCGCCAGGGCGGTGTCTGGGCGTACGGCGACCTGCCCGCGGCGGTCGCGGTGGCCGGTCGGCTGAGGCTGACCCGGACCAGGGAGCTGCTGCAACTCCGACGCGCCCTGGCCGGTGTCGATGATCCAAGCGGCGACACTGACCTACCCGCTGACATCCGGATCAGGACCTTCGTCACCGACCAGGACGAGGAGCAGTTTCTGGCCGTCAATGCCCGCGCGTTCGCCTGGCACCCCGAGCAGGGCCGGCTGGACCTGGCCGGGCTGCGGGCCGAGATGGCCGAGCCCTGGTTCGACCCGGCCGGATTCTTCCTCGCCGTCCGCGGCGACCGGGTCGTCGGCTTCCACTGGACGAAGGTGCACCTGCAGGACCCGACGCCCGGCCCCGGCGCGACCGGGGGTTCGGTCGGTGAGGTGTACGTGCTCGGGGTGGATCCTGACGCGCACGTCCGCGGCCTGGGCACTCCGCTGACCGAGGCCGGGTTGGCCTACCTGCGCGAGCAAGGACTGTCCACCGTCCTGCTCTACGTGGAGGGTGACAACGCGCCGGCCCTGCGGCTGTACCAGCGGTTCGGTTTTCGCACCGCCGTGACCAACGTCGTGTATCGGCCGACCACCATTTCCTGACGGTCCCGGCCGGACCGCTTCCATTCACCCTCCGTTCACCACCAATGGTTAACGTCTGCGCCGGTAGCAGCGACGCCACCTCGAATGCGGGCCGATCCGGCCCGCACTGTGTCCCTGTCAGGAACACCTATTCACGAACGGAAGCGACCGATGTCGACGACACTCTTCCTGGTCTCCATGGTGATCATCACCGCGCTGTTCTTCGACTTCACCAACGGTTTTCACGACAGCGCGAACGCGATGGCGACCTCGGTTGCCACGGGTGCGTTGCAGCCCAAGGTTGCGGTGCTGATCGCGGCCGTGTTGAACGTGGTTGGCGCGTTCTTGTCTACCGAGGTCGCCAAAACCATCTCCGGCGGCATCGTCAACGATTCCCTGGTCACCCCCACGATGATCTTCGCGGGCCTGGTCGGCGCCATTTTATGGAATCTGATGACGTGGTTGTTCGGCCTGCCGTCGAGTTCATCCCACGCGCTGTTCGGCGGACTGATCGGTGCCGTGTTGATCGGAGCCGGGGCTTCCGGAGTGAATTTCTCCGTCGTCGTCTCCAAGATCGTGCTGCCCGCTGTGATGGCCCCGCTGGTGGCCGGTCTGGCTGCCGGACTGGCGACCTTCCTGCTGTACAAGATGGTCAAGCGGGCTGATCAGGAACCCGCCGCGGGCTGGTTCCGGCACGCGCAGTCTGTCTCCGCCTCCCTGGTGGCTCTGGCCCACGGCACGTCCGACGGCCAGAAGACCATGGGCGTCATCACTCTCGTCTTGATCACTGCCGGGTACCAGAACGCCGGCACCGGCCCGCAGTTGTGGGTGATCGCCGCCGCCGGACTCGCGATCGGGCTCGGCACCTACTCGGGCGGCTGGCGGATCATGCGCACCATGGGCAAGGGCATCGTCGACGTCAAGGCCCCGCAAGGCTTCGCAGCCGAGACCACCTCTGCCGCAGCTATTCTCGCTTCCTCTCACATGGGTTTCGGGCTCTCCACCACTCAGGTCTGCTCCGGCTCGATCTTGGGTTCCGGGGTCGGTAAGAAGCTGGCCGAGGTCCGCTGGACCACCGCGCGGAAGATCCTTTACGGCTGGCTGCTGACCCTTCCGGCCGCGGCCCTGGTCGGCGCCGGGGCGGCCGCCATCGCGTTGACCGGCACCATCGGGGTCGTCGCGGTGTTTGCCGCTCTGGTCATCGGCGCGGGCGCGATCTACCTCATCTCCAAGCGTTCGCCGGTCTCGCACGACAACGTCAACGACTCCGCTGACGTCACCGTCTCCCGGGACAAGGTGCCGGCCAAGGTCTGATCACCGGCCGCCCACCAACTAATTTTGCCCAGTGAAAGGGTTTCTCTGACATGAAGATCGACTGGAGTTCGCTGTCGCTGGTCGCGATCACCACGGTCATTGCGGCCATCGCCATCGTCGGGATTTTCTCGGTCGGCGTCGTCGCGCTGACCGGCGGCGCTGCCTCGCGAAATGAGGCGGTGATTGGGGGAGCAAATGACGGGCCGGGTGCTACCGGCTCTGTCCAGACGGCCAGCCCGGGTGCCCGGATGATCGGTTACGCCTGTGTCGGTATCGCGGCCCTGCTCGTGCTGTACGGGCTGTACCTGATCATCCCCCAGTTCCACTGAGGATGGCCGCGCCGGTCCACCCCCTCGCTGACGATCGTTGGCGGGGGGTCCGGCTGGCCGCGCCGGACCGTCTGTTCGTGCTGCTTGCTTGTTGCGACGCCGACGCCGCCGACATCAGAGTTGCCTGGGCCGGGCAACCGGTCGACGTCGACGTCGCTGCCGATCTGGGCGCAGCTCTGTATCTGGCCGGGCGGTACGCGCCCGATCTGGTGGTGGTGTGCCCCTGTCATGGCCCGGCCGAGGTGACGGAGTTCCTCCGGACGCTGCAGCGGATGGACCGGCAGACCCCGATCGTGGTCGGGGACTCCGCTTCCAGCGGACCTGCGCCGTCGGGCTCGCCTCATCCATCTGGGATCCCGTCCGCATTTCCTGTCCAGGGTTCTGTCTACTACGTTCCAACACCTTTCGTGTCCGACGACCTGTTACCGCTGCTGACGGCCGCCGGGGTGAACCATCCCTCATTCGGCCTGCGGCCGGTTCCGATCGACATCGGCCGGCTCCGGGTGGACGGCAGCATGCCCCGGATGTGGTTGGACGGCGTCGAGGCCACACTGCCGCCGATGGAGTTCATCCTGCTGCGGTACCTCGCCGAGCGGGCCACCCAATTGCTGTCCCGGCACGAGTTGGTGACTGCAGCGTGGGGGCAGGGGGCGACCGTGTCGAGCAACAGCCTGTCCGTCCACCTCGGCCGCCTCCGTCGACGGTTGCAACGACTGACCGGCACGGACTGGATTCGCCCGGTCCGCGGCTTCGGCTACCAGTTCCTGCCACCCGACGGCCAGAACCTGGGAAACCGATGATTCGCCATGCACGCCGTCCGATTTACGCGGTCGGAAGATCGGCCTGCCACTGGTTCACCCGCCGTTCATGTTCGCGGGGTCTGCTGTCCACTACTGGCCCCTAACGTCCAGTCGTGCCGGTGTGAACCGGCGGCCCCGGCAGACCCAGGTGGGTCCGTCTCGACCACGAGCAGTTCAACCGATGGAGGAACACAGCGTGAAGATCACGCGCATGAGTGGGCTGATCGCCCTGCTGGCAGCAGGAGCCGTCACCCTCAGTGCCTGCGGCAGCGACAACAACAGCACCGCATCGTCAGCTGCCGGAGCCGCCACCAGCAAGGCAGGTTCGGCGGTATCCGCAGCCAGCTCTGCCGCCTCATCAGCGATGGGGTCGTCCTCGATGGGGTCCTCAGCGATGGGGTCCTCAGCGATGGGGTCCTCCGCGATGGGGTCTTCCGCGATGGGGTCTTCCGCGATGACCTCAGGCTCGGCGTCCGGCGGGGCAGGCGGCGCGACCACCTTCGACGGCGCGGGCTTCACCTGTGCCACCGGCAGCCTGCGCTCGGCCGGATCCACCGCCCAGGGCAAGGTCATGGAGCAGTGGATCGCTGACTACAACTCCAAGTGCGGAGCCAACCTCAACGCCTACGGCGGCGGCGGTTCCGGTAAGGGTGTGCAGGACTTCATCGGCAACCAGATCGATTTCGCCGGTTCGGATTCGGCGCTCAAGGAGGACCAGGCGGCCAGTGCGAAGAGCACCCGCTGCGGCGGTAATGCCGCGCTCGACCTGCCGATGGTGACGGGCCCGATCGCGCTGGCCTACAACCTGTCTGGCGTCAAGGACCTGACGCTGACCCCCGAGGTGCTGGCCAAGATCTTCTCCGGTGGCATCGCGAACTGGAACGACCCGGCGATCGCCGCGATCAACCCGGGCGCCACTCTGCCCAGCCTGGCGATCCAGGCGGTGCACCGCGCCGAGGACTCCGGAACGACCGAGAACTTCACCAAGTACCTCAAGGCCGCAGCTCCTGACGCCTGGACGTTCGACCCGGCCAAGGCTTGGGCAGCGCCCGGCGGCGTGGCCGCGCAGGGCAGCGACGGTGTCTCCAAGCAGGTCAAGAGCACCGACGGATCGCTGGGTTACGTCGAGTGGGGCTTCGCCGTCGATGACGGGCTGTCCGTGGCGAAGATCGACAACGGCGGCGGGGCCGTCGAGCTGACCGCCGAGTCCGCCGGTAAGGCTGTTGCCGCGGCAAAGATCGCCGGGACCGGCAACGACCTTGCGCTGAAGTTGGACTACGCCACCAAGGAGGCCGGTGCCTACCCGGTCGTGCTCGTGACCTACGAGATCGTCTGCTCCGCCGGTAACGCCGATCTCGGCCCGCTCCTGCAGTCCTTCTTGGGCTACACCGCGACCGACGGCCAGGCCGCACTACAGAATCTGGGTGCGGCCCCGTTGCCGGCCGAGATTCAGGCCAAGGTTGTCGAAGCCGTCAAGACCGTCACCAAGTAAGTGACACCGGCCCGGCCGGGGGGGCGCCCCCGGCCGGGCCGGTTGCACGTGTGGTGGTGTGGGGTCGGCTGCGAGGCGGCCTTCCCGCGGTGACAGACCGCCCGTTCTCTCCCTTACATTCGCCAGATGCGGACAAGACATGGCAAACATGACTGATACCGACCCGTCGAAGGACGATCGGTTCGAGGTCGCCGCCCTGGGGGTCCCCGGGTCGGTGAACAACGCCCAACCCGATGCCGGCGACGTTCCCCCTACCGGTCAGACACCCGATGGTCGCCCTGCGGCGGGCGGTATCTCCGGCAGCTCGGTTCGCCTGGGAGATCGCATCTTTCGCGCCTTGGCCGCCGGGTCGGGCGGCATCTTGCTGGTGGTGATGGCGGCTATCGCTGTCTTCCTGGTGTGGAAGGCGATCCCGGCCTTCACCGGTGGCAACGTCGGCAATCTACTCACCACCCAGGCGTGGAACCCCCAGGCCAATCCGCCCAACTTCGGCATGGCGGCTGTTTTCTTCGGGACCCTGGTGTCCTCGGTCATCGCAATGGTGATCGGCGTGCCCATCGCCGTCGGCGTTGCGATGTTCATCTCGCACTACGCCAGACGTCGCGCGGCGACGGTCCTCGGCGCGCTTGTCGATCTACTGGCAGCGGTGCCGTCGCTGGTGTTCGGCATGTGGGGCCTGTACTTCCTGATCCCGAACACCCAGGGCTTCCAGATGTGGTTGTCGACGTACTTCGGCTGGCTGCCGTTCCTGGAGAATCGGACCGCCACGACGGCGGGCCAGTACGGGAAGTCGTTGCTGATCGCCGGGGTGATCCTGGCCATCATGATCATCCCCATTGTGTCGGCGGTGACCCGGGAGGTGTTCCTGCAGGTCCCGCGCGACACCGTGGACGCCGCTTGGGCACTGGGTGCCACCAAGTGGGAGATGATCCGCACCGCGGTGATCCCGTTCGGCCGGGCCGGCATCATCTCCGCGGCCATGCTCGGACTCGGGCGCGCGTTGGGGGAAACCATCGCCGTCGCCCTGGTGATCAATTCCGGGTACGTGATCAATACCCATCTCACCGAACCAGGCGGCGACACCTTCGCCTCGACCATCGCGTTGAAGTTCGGCGAGGCAGGCGGTTCGCCGGTGGCCATCGCCGCGCTGATCGCGGCGGGCCTGTTCTTGTTCGTGATCACCCTGGTGGTCAACACCGCTGCCCGTCTCGTGATCGCCCGGCGTAAGGAGTTCACGGCATGAGCGAGTGCCAGCGAGCGAGTCATGGGCGGCAGGCCGCCGATCTGCGAGGAACGAGCGGAGGGGCGGCATGAGCGAGTGCCAGCGAGCGAGTCATGGGCGGCAGGCCGCCGATCTGCGAGGAACGAGCGGAGGGGCGGCATGAGTTCGCCCAGCATTGCGGGCCGGTTGCCGGCTCCGGCCGGCGGTCCGCGGCGTGCCGTGACGTCCACGCTGGTCGGCGCCCGGCTGCCCGCCTGGGCGCCCTATGCCGCTGGGGCGGCCGCAGTCGCCGTGGCGATGGTGCTGCGGGCGCTTTTTTCATGGACCGGCTGGGGTACGGCGTTCTGGACGGCGGCTCTGCTGTTCATCGTCGGGCTTACTGCCTGGTCGTTCGGTGTCGAGGGTCGCCGCCGCGCGAAGGACCGGTTCGCTTCCACGCTGATCTATTCCTCATTCGTGGCGGCCATGGTGCCGCTGGTCCTGATCCTGGCCTACATCGGGGTCAAGGGCTTCGGCCAATTCAGTGGCACGTTCTTCACCAGGTCGATGAACGGGGTAACCAGCCGCCAGGAGGGTGGAGGCCTCTACCACGCGCTGATCGGCACCCTGGAGCTCGTCGCGATTGCCTCGGTGATCGCTTTGCCAATTGGCATTTTCACCGCCATCTACCTGGTCGAGTACGGACGTGGGCGGTTCGCCAAAGCAGTGACCTTCTTCGTCGACGTGATGACCGGGGTGCCGTCGATCGTCGCCGGCCTGTTCGTCTACACCTTCCTGCTGTTGGGCTTTGGGCTCCGGCCGTTCGGCATCGCCGGCGCACTCGCGTTGGCCATTCTGATGATCCCGGTTGCGGTGCGCTCGTCCGAGGAGATGTTAAAGCTGGTGCCCCGTGACCTGCGGGAGGCCTCGTATGCGCTCGGCGTACCGAAGTGGCGCACCATCCTCAAAATTGTTCTGCCCACCGCGATGTCGGGTCTCATCACGTCATCACTGCTGGCGATCGCCCGGATCACGGGGGAGACCGCCCCGTTGATCCTGCTGGTCGGCTACACGGCGAGGATCAACTACGACCCGACCTCCGGCGACATGGCAACGCTGCCGATGATGATCTGGGACCAACTGGGCAAACGATCAGGAACCACCTCCAACGACTTCACCGAGGCTCGGGCCTGGGGTGCTGCTCTCACCCTGGTGCTGCTGGTGTTGCTGCTCAACGCGGGGGCGCGCCTGCTGGCGCGGATGTTCCAGCCCAAGGCACGTTGACCCGCTACGCAGGCTTGCTACAGCTTCCCAAGGGGCATCCGATTTCGGAGATCCCTGACCGTCCCGACCTGAATACGAAAGCGCAGACTTGATATGGCCAAACGCATCGACGTGGACGACGTCAACGTCTACTACACCAATTTCCTTGCGGTCGAGGGTGCCTCGATCAATATCGCGCCGCTGTCGGTGACGGCGTTTATCGGACCGTCGGGTTGCGGCAAGTCAACCTTTCTACGGGTGTTGAACCGCATGCACGAGGTGATTCCCGGTGGCCGGGTCAGTGGGTCGGTGATGCTGGACGGTGAAGACCTCTACGGGCCCGGGGTAGACCCGGTCAACGTGCGGCGGACGGTTGGCATGGTGTTCCAGAAGGCGAACCCGTTCCCGACCATGTCCATTTACGACAACGTCATCGCCGGGTACAAGATCGCCGGGACCAAGAAGAACAAGGGCGACTTGGACGACATCGTCGAACGGTCGTTGCGTGGGGCGAATCTGTGGGAGGAGGTCAAGCAGCGGCTGACCCGGCCGGGCGCGGGACTCTCGGGCGGTCAGCAGCAGCGGTTGTGCATCGCCAGGGCAATTGCCGTCGAACCGTCGGTGCTGCTCATGGACGAACCGTGCTCCGCGTTGGACCCGATCTCGACGTTGGCAATCGAGGATCTGATCAGCGAACTCAAGAGCAGCTACACCATTGTCATCGTCACCCACAACATGCAGCAGGCGGCTCGGGTCTCCGACCGCACCGCATTTTTCAACCTTTCCGGCGTTGGCGAACCCGGTCGGCTGGTCGAATACGACGACACCGCCAAAATCTTCTCCAACCCTAACGAGAAGGCTACCGAGGACTACATTTCCGGGCGTTTCGGCTGACCGTCGCCACCGAATCCAGGTACCGGGCTGATCGATGGCTTGCTGTGGCCGAATGTCCCGGCGAGTAATACCTCGTGGTATTACTGTGCTAGCGTTGTGGTATGCGGGTGACAAGCAAGGGGCAGGTGACGATCCCCCTGGACGTACGCCGACGCCTTGGCGTCGTGGCCGGGAGTGAGGTCGAATTCTTGGTCGAGGGCGATGCGGTTCGGCTGATTCGGCGCCCTGACGACGGGGGGGCAGCAATCGTGGCGCAGATGCGAGGCCGCCGGTTGACGATGACTACCGACGAGATCATGGCGTTGACTCGCGGCGAAGCCTGATGGCACTGGGGACTCTGGTCGATTCCAATGTTCTGCTCGACGTGTTCACCGACGACCCGCGCTGGAGTGATTGGTCCGCGGAGCACCTTGCCGCCGCGTTCGACGCCGGGAATGTTGCAATCAACGCCCTGATATTCGCCGAGCTCTCGCTAGGCTTTGATCGCATTGAAGATCTTGATGAAGCCATCCCGAACAGCATTCATCGGGAAGACCTTCCTTGGGAAGCGGCCTTTCTTGCCGGGCGCTGCTTCTTGCACTATCGGCGGAGCGGAGGGTTGCGCCGTTCACCCCTCCCTGATTTCTACATCGCGGCCCATGCCGCGACGAGTGGTCGCGCGCTGCTCACCCGGGACCGACCTCGGTACCTGCACCTCCTGCCGATGCTGACGGTTATTTCTCCACCATGAAGTCGTCGCTGGACCTGGTCCGGTCCATGCCCCGCCGCGCTCGCAGGGGCGGCAGCGAGTTCGGCGGGGCGGCTCCACACCGGCCTCGGACACCCCGTCAGCCAGATCGGACCCCACCCGACATTCGTCTGACCGGACGGCGCATGAAACAACGGGAGCAGAGCACGACAAATCGCTGGTCGTTTGACAGGCTGGCAGCGTGCCGCATGATCTGTTGATCGCTCGGAACCCTGACCCGGATTCCACGCTGCCGTTCCTGGTGCGGATACCGCTCGGCGACCGAGGAATCGTGGTCAAGGCCAAACAACCGTGGCCGCGGGAGAGCAAGGTGTACTGCCACCGGGCCGAAGAATGGCCCGACGACGCCGAGATCCTGGAACGGTGGCCGGTCCGGTCGTGTTCGCGTCGGGGGCCGGCCATCGACCTCGTCCTGACCAGGGCCCGGGAAAACCGGTCCCAGATCGTCATTACCCAGGCCAGGGGCCGGGAAATGATCTTCTGGCAGTCCCCGCGGACGGCCAAGCAGGCCCGGCCCGCGGTACGGGTGCCGACGGCCAGAGCGCATGGTCATGTGCTGGACATCGTGATCGACACCGCGGAGAAGTACCCGTACCGCTTTGCCGGTCAGCAGGCTCGGACCAGCCGTCGCCGGCTTGCCGCTGGTGATTACGCGGTTGTGCTCGATGATCAGGTGGTGGCCGCCGTCGAACGCAAGACCGTGGACGATCTGGCCGGCAGCCTGCTGTCGGGGAAGCTGACCTACGCGCTGGCTGAACTCTCCGCCCTGCCCCGCGCGGCGGTTGTCGTCGAGGACCAGTACAGCAGGCTGTTCGCGCTGCCCTACGCCCCGGGGGCGGCGGCTGCCGAGGCACTGGCCGAGGCGCAGGCCAGGTTCCCCGCGGTGCCCATCGTGTTCTGCCAGACCCGCCCCCTGGCCCAGGAATGGACCTATCGTTGGCTCGGCGCCTGTTGGAGCGAGCTCAGCGCGGCGCGGGAGACTGATGGCCTGGAGAGCACTTTTGCGACAGCCGCCGTCGACCGGGCCGGTGTCGACAAGACCAGTCCTGGCCACGTGATACCCGGAGCCAGGTCA
Source organism: Nakamurella sp. (assembly GCA_965247715.1). Taxonomy (GTDB): domain Bacteria; phylum Actinomycetota; class Actinomycetes; order Mycobacteriales; family Nakamurellaceae; genus Nakamurella. The sequence goes on from CBDFHS010000015.1 coordinate 374,216, forward strand.
AGGCCGCAGCGGCCGGCCGGGTCGGCCGTCAGGAACTGGGCCCGGGAGAACGGGCTTGCTGTCAGTGATCGTGGCCGGATCCCAGCGGCGGTCGCCCACGCCTACTCGGTTGCCCACCCGCCAGCGTCGCTGTAGCCGTTGGCAGCCGTCCGTCGGCCCGGAGAAACCGGCGCGGCGGAAACACCCACCTGGCCCAACCGGCGCGTCCGGTCACTGCCGAGCATCTTCTAGGGGAACTTGAAACCTCCCCAGCGGCACGTTCGGCCGCATTGTCGCTTGACTGTGACTCTTTGTGTTCTTTGACTCCCGTCAAACCGGCACAGAAGGGACCATGTCCAACGCGAACGGGGTGAGTGCGGCAGCGTTCGGGTCGTCGATTCGACGTCGGCGGGATTACTGTTCGACGCACTGGGAGCGCTCCCACCAGTTAATTGTTGCGGTGCGTGCGCCCATCACTGTCCTCCTTGCGAATCGGCCGGCGGCCCGCCGGCCGGTCTCTTTGGCGTCGAAAGCAGAGGCTCGTGAACGCTGGCTCGCAGCAGGTGCCACCACCCTCGAGGACGACCGGACCCGGACCGGGGAGGGCGCGGCGCCGCCCGTCGGACTGGGGCCCCGCGCTGCGCTGGACGGGTGTTGCATTGGTGGGATTGCTGACTCTCACAGCCGGGTGGCCTGGCGGAACCGCCGCGGCAACAGTTCTTCCCGCGACGGAGATACGCGCCACAGCAACAGATCTCGGCCCTTATGTGAAGATTTTCGATCCGAGTATGCCGATCGGTGCGATCCAGGCTGCCCTCGACGCAGTCTCGGCGAAACAGATCGACAACGAAATGGGCACCGAGCGGTACTCACTCCTGTTCCGGCCGGGGGTCTACGGGACCGGCGCAACCCCATTGACATTCCAGGTCGGGTACTACACCGAGGTCGCCGGTCTGGGGGCCTCACCGACCGACGTCACGATCAACGGCCATGTCGATGTTTACAACCGGTGTATCACCGCCGATCATTGCATTGCCTTGAACAATTTCTGGCGTTCGCTGTCGAATCTGACGATCAACGTCACCCACGCGGCGTCGATGACGGACTGCCGCAAGACCGGTAATTTCTGGGCGGCGTCACAGGCGTCGCCGATGCGCCGGGTCAACGTGAACGGCAATCTGACTTTGATGGATTACTGCACGAATGGCCCGCAATGGGCCAGCGGCGGATTCATCGCCGACTCTCGCACGGGAAACGTCGTCAACGGATCGCAGCAGCAATATATCGTCCGCAACAGCAGCATCGGGTCCTGGTCCAATGGCGTCTGGAATCAGGTCTTCGCCGGAGTGCAGGGCGCGCCGGCTACGAACTTTGGCGACAAGCTCGCCGACGGTCAGACCGGCACCTACACCACGTTGCCCACCAACCCCGCCAGCCGCGAAAAGCCCTACCTGTACATCGATCCGGCGGGGGAGTTTCGGGTCTTTGTACCCGGCGCCCAAACGAACTCCTCCGGGACCACCTGGACCGGTGGGCCGACCGCGGGACGGTCAATCCCCCTGTCAGGGTTTTTCCTCGCGCGCCCGACCGATTCGGTGACGGCGATCAACACGGCGTTGTCGGCCGGGAAACATCTGCTCTTCACCCCCGGGGTGTATTCGATCGACCGATCCATCACCGTTGACCGCCCCGACACCGTCGTGCTGGGAATGGGCATGGCAACACTCACCTCGGCGAGCGGCGCCGTGCCGCTGAAGGTCGCCGATATCAAGGGCGTCATGATCGCCGGTCTCACCGTCGACGCCGGACCGGTCAATTCACCGGCGCTGATGGTGATCGGCCCGGCCCGCGGGGTCGGCGCCCCGCACTGCACCGGATGCACCGACGCGAGCGATCCCACCACCTTGAGCGACGTCTTCTTCCGGATCGGTGGCCCGCATGTCGGCAAGACCGACGTTGCCCTGGAGATCAACAGCGACAATGTCATTCTGGACGACATCTGGTCCTGGCGGGCCGATCACGGCGTCGACGGCAGTGTCGGCTGGAATATCAACACCTCAGACACCGGTCTCATCGTGCACGGCAACAATGTCACTGCCACCGGACTTTTCGTCGAGCACTACAAGAAGTACAACGTCATCTGGGACGGCGACAACGGCACGACAATCTTCTTTCAGAACGAGATGCCCTACGATCCACCGAATCAGGACGCCTGGCGGCACGGAAGTGTGTTGGGGTGGGCCGGGTACAAGGTCGCCGACACGGTGAAGTCCCACGAATTGTGGGGTGGCGGAAGTTACATATACACCAATGTCGATCCGAGCATTCACGCCACGCGGGCGTTCGAGGTTCCGGTGACCGCGGGGGTGCGGGCGCACAACCTGCTGACGGTGCAGTTACTGGCCGGTTTAATCGACCACGTCATCAACGATACCGGCGCCGTTACGCCGGGTCCCGCTGCGGCGCCAAGTTTCGTCATCTCGTTCCCGGGGTCGACACCACCCCCGCAGACCACCCCTGTTACGACGCCGCCGGTGAGCACACCACCGACGACATCACCCACCACCCAGCCGACGACGACGGCTCCGCCAACGACAACAATTCCGCCCCCGTCGACAACTGCGCCGTCGACAACTGCGCCGTCGACAACTGCGCCGTCGACAACTGCGCCGTCGACAACTGCGCCGTCGACAACTGCGCCGTCGACAACTGCGCCGTCGACCACTGCGCCGTCGACCACTGCGCCGTCGACCACTGCGCCGTCGACCACTGCGGCGACCGGGGGCCCGACGGCGCTGACCGTTACCACCACCGCCCGTTCGGCCACGCTCGCCTGGCGTGGTGATCCGCAAGCCAGCTACGACATCCTGCGCGGTGAGGACGGGGTGCGGATCGCCACCGTCCGTGGCGCCACCTTCACCGACACAGGGTTGAATCCCGCGACACCGTACGTGTACTCGGTGCGGGGGGCCGGTGGTACGACCGGCCAGGTCCGGGCGGTCACCAAGAACCTGACCGGAGGCAGTACCCCGGCGACCACGTCATCCAGCCCTGTGCCCACCACGCTGCTGCCCACCACTGGGCCCCCCACCACTGGGCCCCCCACCACGGGACCGGTCCCGACAACAACTGTCCCGACCACGCGGCCGTCCACCCCGACGGGCGCTCCCACCAATCTGCGAAAGACGGGTCAGACCTTGAGCAGCATCACCATCAGCTGGGACGGTTCACCCACAGCCTCATATGAGATTCTCCGCGGGGAAGGTGGTGCCCGGATCGCCGTCGTCACCGGCACCAGCTTCACCGACACCGGCTTGTTCCCGCGGACCCCGTACGTGTATTCGGTCCGGGGAATTGGGGGAACCACCTCGCAGGCGACGTTCAGCATCGGCTGAGGTCAGGCCCGACGGGCACCGGAGTGTGCCGGAGGACCCGGGCACTGCGGCGGCAGAGATCACGCCGTCAGGTGGGTCCGGCAGTAAGGCGGGGTTTCACCACGTGGGGAAAACCACGTGGGGTCAGGCGTCCTCATCGAGGTAACCCTGTTCACCCGGCCAGAGCGGGATCAGACCGCGGCGCTTCAGCTCGTCCCTGACCCACCGCTCACGCGCGAGCACATCGGCGGAGTAGCTGAGCAGCCGACCGGCGAAATCCGGATCGCTACTGTGCCCCGAGGTCAATGGCGGGTCAACATCCACCCCGTCCACCGAGCCCAATGGCAGCGGCGACTCAACCTGTTCCAATTCTTTCTGGGTGCGCTTGCTCAGCCGGCGGAGTTCGGGAAGCAGGCCCAGCAGAGTCGCCGAGTCCGCACGGCGATAGGTGTGCTTGACCGCGTCGTCCAGGGCCATTGAACCTTCGTCCCGGATCATCTCGAATGAGCCGTCGGTCAGCGATCCGGCGGCACCAACGCCGGCGTGGTGTCACCGCCGACGTTCTCCCCGGTCACCAGGAACACCACCCGCCGCGCGACGGACACGGCGTGATCGGCGAACCGCTCGTAGAACCTGGCCAGCAATGCGACATCCACCGCTGGGCCAACTCCGTGGCGCCAGGCCGGGTCGAGCAACGCAGCGAACAATTCCCGCTGCAGGTCGTCCATCAGGTCGTCTTCGACCTCGAGCTGGCGGGCCATCACGATGTCGCGTTCCCGCAGCACCACGCCTGCCTGGTCGGCAAGGTGCACGCCAACCCGGCCCATCCGCTCGATCAGCGGCCTGATCTCGACCGGGATCACATGCGCCGGATGCCGACGCCGCGCCGCCTTCGCGACGTGAATGGCCAGTGCGCCCATCCGTTGCATGTCCGCGACGACCCAGATCGCAGACACCACGGCTCGCAGGTCGGAGGCCACCGGAGACTCCAGGGCCAGAAGTTCCAGGGCAACGTGTTCGGCGTTGGAGCGCATGTCGTCGAGCCGGACGTCGGTGTTGATGACCTGCTCGGCGAGGGAAAGGTCGGCGTCCAACAAGGCCTTGGTCGCGTCCCGGAGGGCGTCGCTGGCGACCTGGCACATCGCTGAACCGTGTTCGCCGAGTTCGGCGAGTCGCATCTGATAGGCCTGGCGCATGGGTCAACCATAGAGCCCCCCTGAACAACAGAGGCGGCCTGACCGGTGAACGGCCCGTGAACTGGCCGTCCCGGAACGGTATCGCCGTTCCTTGGATCGCGCGGGATGGTCAGGCGCAGAGGGCCTGGCCTGCGTTGACGGAGGTCAGTTGGCCGGAGGACAGCGGCGCCGCCGGCGAACCGGGAGCAGGGGTCGAGGGGGTCGCCGGCGGCGTCTCGGTCACCGGGGTCCCGGCCTGAACACCCGTCACCGTGTCCTGCCAGGATTGGCCGAGCAGCAATCGAACCCCGCTTCCCAGAGCGGGTTTGACGACCAGGGTCGCGCCCGGGATGGCAGAAGCCACGGTCAGCGCCTGGTTCAGGCCGGCCGGTGCGTATTCGACCGTGACCTCGCCCTGGGTCTGGCCCTCGGGTGCCTCCAGCTTGTCATCGGTCACGGCGAAGCCAACGGCGTTGAGTTGGTCCATCGCCGAGGTTGCGACGCCGGATCGACCGCTCACATTGACGATGGTCAGGTCGATCGAGGCGGGGTCGACCGTGGTACCGGTCAGCGGACCGGGAGGTGGCGCCGCGCTGGTCGGGGCGGGCGCGGTGACCGGAGTAGCGGGCGTCTGGGTCGCGGCAGGCTCACCAGGTAGCGGCTGATCGTTGAGCAGGGCGGAGAAGACGCCGCCGGCCTTGGTCTGGTCGACCTCCAGGGCGTCGGGATTGCTCTCGCTGGGCACGGTCGGCAGCGTGAAGAAGGTGACCCGGCTCGGATCGAGGGTGCCAAACGACTGGGCCAGCGCGACCAGGTCGTCGATCGTGACGTTGTCGGTGAAAGTGTTGCCGACGAACGCCTGCAGGAATGAGTCCAGCTTGCTCGGATTGAGCAGGGTCCCGGCGCTCGTCACCTGCTGCAGGATCGCGGACAACACGATCTGTTGGCGCCGGATCCTGGCGAGGTCGGAGTCGGTGTCTCCCTGCACGTTTCGGGCGCGGACCAAACTCAGCGCGGTATTTCCCTGGATCAGTTGGACCCCGCCGCCGGGGATGACCGTGCCCAGTTCGTTGTCGATGATCGGTCCGCAAATGTTGACGGTCACGCCACCGAGGGCGTCGACCATGTTCTCGAACCCGGCAAAATCGATTCCGATCACCCGGTCGATCTTCAACCCGGTCAAGTCCTGGATGGCGCGGACTGAACACTGCGGTCCACCGACCGAGAAGGCCGAGTTGATGTGCCAGCGGTCGCCGGGGTTGACCTGGTAGACGGTGTCTGAGAGCACTCCGGTCGCGGCATCCCAGGTCTTGCAGGTCGGGGCGTCGATCAGGGTGTCCCGCGGGATGGACAGCACGGTGACGTGCCCACGGTCGGCGCTGATGTGCGCAATCATTTGGGTGTCGGAATTGGCGACGCCGTCGGTGCTGGCGTCGGCACCCCCTGCAGCAGTGTTGGCCGCGCCTGCCCTGGTGTCCGAGCCGAGCAGCAGGATGTTCTCGGCGGCGTAGCTCTTGCCGTCGGCGCCCGGGGTGGGTGGGGGCGCTGTCGCCGTGGACAGGTGGGTGTCGTCCGGCAGGACGGCCTGGATGCTGCGGGAGATGATCCCCGAGTCGGCTCTGGACTTGATCGCCCATTCCCACCCGGTCAGGGACAGCACCAGCACGGCCACCAGTGCGACCGCGATACGGCCGGTGATCAGGATTCCGGACGTGGACCGGGACCGGGGTGGGCCCGTGACCGGGGAGCCGAGCGGCTCGTCGCTCACCCCGACCTCCTCGGCTCATCCGGTGGTTCGCTGTCAGGAAACGGTGTCAGCTCCCGTCGCCCTGGTCATGACCCGGTGGCGGAATGTGCAGGAGGGTCGATCGGCGTCGTCCACGGATGGGTGTGTGACGGCCGGCCGGGCCTGCGAGGCAATAGTACGGAAAGTATCCAATTTCGGTGAGGGCCATCCCACTGGCGGTATCCGTCGCCCCATCGGACGGCGCGGCCGCCGGGTGAACGCCGTCCGTCACCCGAATGACGCACCTACTACGCAGGGTAAAATCTGAGTTACCCAATGCACAGGGGGGTGAGGTAGGCCGTCCCTGCCACCACGTTCAGGTGCAGCGTGGCCAGGTCCGTTCCGGTGCTGCGGTCGGCGGAATAGGTTCTGATCAACGTGGGCAGGGCATACACGACCCCGGCGGGAACCCGGCCGGCGGACAGCCATCCGGGTGCCGCCCGCAAGGCCTGATACACCGGCTCGAAGCGGATCGTCCGGGTTGCGGCCGGGCACGGCTCCGCGGGGTGCTGCTGGGGGTCGACGACCGCTGCGAGGGCGGCCTGCTGGGCTTGGACAGGTCCGCCTGCTGTGCTGTTGAACTCCTCGATGGTGGCGCGGATGGCCGCCTCGTCGGCGGGGGCCGCCGTCCGGGTCCCGCCCGGGACTGGACCGGTCGAGGATTGACCGGTGCTCCCAGGCTGATCACTGCCGCAGGCGGACAGCAGGACCATCGCCCCTGCCAACACTGCGACCACCAGGCCGACTGCCTTTGGCCCGGGAGTCCGGCAGGCCCGGCGGTCAGCCGCCGCCGTCATCGAGCTCAGCTCCCTCGGGGACGGTCAGAGCCAGGGGATCATCGAGCCACCCCTCGGGCAACGCAACTCGTCGCTGTGGCGATCCTTGCCGGCCCCGGGGCCCGTCGGCGGCGCTCGGGAACGGCTGGTCCAGGTCCAACCCACCCAGCAGATTGTCCAACTCGGCCAGGCTCGAGACCATGCCTAGCAGCCGACGAGGCTCGGAGCCGACCGCGAAACCCTTGAGGTACCAAGCAATGTGCTTACGCAGGTCACGAATCCCGCGGTCGGCGCCCATCTCCTCGCACAGCAGACTGGCGTGCCGGCGCAGCACCTCCGCCACCTCCCGCAACCCGGGCGCCTCCGGAGCAGGCCGACCGTCGAACGCAGCGGCCAGCTCAGCGAACAACCACGGCCGGCCCTGACAGCCGCGGCCGATGACGACCCCGTCACATCCGGTGGCCGCCATCATGTCCAGCGCGTCCGAGGCGGCGAAGATGTCCCCGTTGCCGAGCACCGGGATACCGGTGACGTGGTGCTTGAGGTCGGCGATTGCCGACCAGTCGGCTTCGCCGGAGTAGTGCTGGATGGCCGTCCGCGCATGCAACGCCACTGCCGCCGCGCCGCAGTCCTCGGCGATCCGGCCGGCGTCGCGGAACGTGATGTGCTCGGCGTCGATGCCGATCCGCATCTTGACAGTGACCGGCAAGCCCGCCTCGCCGGCGATCGCGACGGCCGTTCGGACGATGGCCTCGAACAGCCCTCGCTTGTACGGAAGCGCCGCGCCGCCGCCCTTCCGGGTCACCTTCGGCACCGGGCAGCCGAAGTTCAGGTCGATGTGGTCGGCCAGGTCCTCTTCGACGATGATCCGCACCGCCTGCCCGACCACCACCGGGTCGACGCCGTACAGCTGCACGGAGCGGGGCGACTCGTCGGCGGCGAATCGGATCATTTCGCGGGTCTTCGGATCCCGGGCGACCAGCGCGCGGGTGGTGATCATCTCGCAGACGTACAAACCGGCCCCGAACTCCCGGCACAGCGAGCGGAACGAGCGGTTGGTGATGCCTGCCATCGGCGCCAGCACCACCGGCGGCCACACCGGGTACGGGCCGATGCGGAGCACGTCCTGGTGTCCGGGGTGCGTGGTGATCTGCGCGGAGGGCACTCGATCAGGGTGGACCGCCGGGCCGGTCGGCCGGTCCGGAACCACGGTTGCGGTGCTACTCACGGGCCCAGTGTCCCAGTTCCAGCCCCGTCCCGGTTCGCTGCGACGATCCGGGCTGCGCCGACGCCAGTCCTCGGGCTCTGCCGGACCGGCTGGCAGGGTGTCGGAATGATCGAGACACCACCCCCCAGTGCACCCCCCGGTGCTTCCCCCGGTGCGCCCCCCATTGCGCAAGGAAACTCTCCGGGGCGCCAGCGGACACCTCCACGGGCGCCGACCAGCGCGGCCCGACCCGTGCTGGGCTCGTTGACCCTCGAGCCTGCGCTGACCCGGCCCGACCTGCTCGCCCCACCGGTGCTGGCTGCACTGCAGTTATTCGACGGTGCGGACGCGGTGTTCGTCGCCTCGATTGATGCCGCCCTGTCGGACACCGCGGAGTTCTGCGCCGCCTACGAGGTCCCCGCGGTGGCCGCCGCGAATTGTGTGGTGGTCACCGGTCGTCGGGCCGGGGACGTGCGGTGGGCGGCGGCGGTCGTGCTGGCCGCCAGCCGGGCCGACGTCAACGGCGTCATCCGGCGTCGCCTGGACGTGCGCAAGGTGTCGTTCGCGGCGATGGCCGAGGCCGTCAGCCAGACGTCGATGGAGTACGGCGGGATCACCCCGATCGGCCTGCCCGCCGGGTGGCCTGTGTTGGTGGACGCGGCAGTGGTGGCGGCCGGCCCGGTGGTGATCGGGTCCGGGATGCGCGCCTCCAAGATCGTGCTGGACGGTGCGCTGCTGGGATCGCTACCAGGAGCCGAGCTGGTACCCGGGTTGGCAAACCCGGCCTGACCCTGGCTACAGGTCCCGCACAGCGGGAAGAACCTGCTCAGCCAGCAACGCGATGTGGTCCAGGTCGGATAGATCCAGCACCTGCAGGTAGGCACGGTCGATGCCCTCGCCGGCCCAGGTGCCCAATGCGTCGGTCACCTCCGAAACCGTTCCAGCGAAGGGGCTTTCGTCGCGAATCGTCGCCGGATCCCGGCCGATCGCCGTGGCCCGCCGGGTGACCTCGGCGTCGTCGACCCCCACACAGACCGGGTGCGCGGTTGACCGGACGAGCGATCCCGGGTCGCGCCCGGCCTGCTCGCAGGCCACGCGGACCCGCTCGATTTGCGAGGTGGTGGCGGCCAGGTCGACGAAGCCGACGTTGAACTCGTCGGCGAACCGGGCGGCCAGGGCGGGGGTACGGCGGGGGCCGTGACCACCGATGATGATCGGCACCCGGGGGCGGCCCTGGCTGTCGGTCTGGACCGGCTTCGGTAGAGCCGGGGCGCCGGTCAGGGTGTATCGCGGACCGCTGTGGTCGAACGTCTCCCCGACCGGGGTGGCCCACAGCCCGGTGATGATCTCCAGCTGTTCGGTCAGCCGGTCGAACCGGTCGCCGAACGAGGTCCCGAAATCCACGCCGTAGGCGCGATGCTCCGCCTCGAACCAGCCGGTGCCCATGCCCAGTTCCATCCGGCCCCCGGAGATGTCGTCGATCTGGGCGGCGGCGATGGCGGTCAGGCTCGGGTGCCGGAACGTTGCCGACGTGACCAGCGTGCCCAGCCGGATGTCGGGGACGGCGGCCGCGATCGCGCCCAGGTTGACGAACGACTCCGACGGCCCCGGCAACCCAGGTCCGGGCCCCATCGCCAGCAGGTGGTCGGACCGGAAGAACGCGGAGAAACCCCCGTCCCTGGTGGCCCGGGCGACGGCCAGCAGATCGGCGTGGGACGCGCCCTGCTGCGGTTCGGTGAAGATGCGCAAATCCATTCCGGCAGGGTAACGAGGGCTCGTACCCCTGGTTTCCCGGATACCGCCCGCCCGGCAGGATGAGCGTCATGAATCCTGCTGACCAAACCGCGGACCGCGCCGTCGACGCCGAGTCGAGCGTTGACCCGTCAGGTACGGAACCGGCTGACCCAGCCGCGCTTCTCGACCTTGCCCTGCGCGGCGCCCGCGCGGCCGGTGTCGAATTGATGGCCAGGTACGGCGCCATCGAAGGGTTGGACAGCAAGACCTCGGCGACGGACCCGGTGTCGGATGCGGACCGGGCCAGCGAGGCCATGCTGGTGGACCTGATCACCACCGAACGCCCCGACGACGGCATCCTCGGCGAAGAAGGGGCGGACCGGGTCTCCCGATCGGGTCTGCGGTGGGTGATCGACCCCCTGGACGGGACGGTCAACTATCTCTACCAGCTGGACAATTTTGCGGTGAGTGTCGCCGTCGAGGACAGTGACGGCGCCCTGGTGGGGGTGGTGCACAACCCCACGAACGGCCGCACCTATCACGCCATCCGCGGACAGGGCGCCGCGGTCGACGGCCGGCGATTGCGGGTCAACGACCCGGTAGTGATGGAAAAAGCACTGTTGGCAACGGGTTTCGGCTACACCGCGGATCGGCGGGCGGCCCAGGGCCGGTTGATCGGTGAGTTGCTGCCGCAGATCCGGGACATCAGGCGGATCGGCTCGTCGGCCCTGGACCTCTGCACGGTGGCCGCCGGCGCCGTCGACGCCTACCTCGAGGAAGGTGTCCAGCCGTGGGACGTCGCGGCCGGCGGTTTGATCGCCCGCGAGGCCGGGGCGCTCTATGCGAGCGTGACGCCAACCGGCGCCCCCAGCGGTTGCCTGGCCGCCGGTCCGGCCTTGTTCGCCGAACTGCTGGTGGTGGTGGAGGAATTCGCCGGCCGCCAGAACACGGCGCGGTAGGCCGGGTACGCGAGGTCAGTGTCCAGGTCGACGAACGTCGCGGAGTTCCGCGCCGTGCTGCGACAACTGGCTCCAGTCGGCGTCGGTGCGCAGGACCGCAATGGCCGCCGCTGGGAATATCCGGAGATGGGCGAGCCCTTCCGGTTCCGGCTGTCCGGTGGCCGCTGATCGAGTGAGCGCGAGTTCGCCGGCGGTGGAGGGGATTCCGGGCGCATGGCCGACGACGAGAACCGTGTTCGCCGATGAGGGCACGGCAACCAGTTGTCCGAGGATGTCGTCCACGGTTCCGTTGTAGATCTCCTCGCTGAAGGTCACCGACAGCGCGTCCGGAGTAGGAAGTTGCATGGCGGCTAACGTTTCTCGTGTCCGGGTGGCAGTCGAGCACACCACCAGGTCAATCGTTGGGGTGCGCTGGCTGAGCCACTGACCCGCCGCCGCCGCGTCATCCCGGCCGGCAGCGGTGAGCGGTCGATCATGATCAGCGGTCCCGCCCTGGTGGGCGGCGGCGGCGTGCCGCATCAGCAGCAGGGTGCGGCTCGCTGGCATTGGACCTCCGGGGGGCGGGATGGGTGAAGTGTTCTCTGCGCCAACGCTCTCCTGTGATGCACCCTAGCGTCGCCGACGCTCAGATGCCGCCCGCCGCGATCGTGATCCTCGACCGCCGAATCGTGAGTGGGTCAGCCATCCACACCACTGGATGAGGGCCGCATCCAACCCATCCTCGGTGAAGCGCCCTGGGGATCGTTCGAACCCTTGCAGGACTTCCCGCCGCCCCGGCAATGGCAGGATCCGACAACGATGCGCAACTCCGGGACATTCCGGGGCAACTCGGACACTGGATAACCTGTAGAGGCTTTTATCTATGCCAGGCAGGTGCACATCATGGAGGCGAAATGACCACGGAATTCGCAGGCCCCGCACAGACGGTCATCGACGCGGGATCGTTGGACCTGGCCGAGAGTTACCGGCGCCAGGGTTTCGTCATCGTGGATCACTTCCTTGACGCCGAGGAACTCATGGCGGCCAGGGCCGAGGCGCTGGCGATCTGTCGTGGTGAGCGCGGCGACATCGAAGGCTTGTCTCCGCCCACCACCGAGGAAACCGACGCCGAGGTCTGGCGGCGGTACCAGTGCATCCATTTCCCGCACAAGATCTCGGACCAGATGAAGGGCATCGCGGAGTCGACCGCTGCGGTGGACGCGCTGATCGAGGTCATTGGTCCGAACGTCAAGCTGGTGCAGTCCATGTTGTTCATCAAATCTGAAGGCAAGCCCGGCCAGGCTTGGCACCAGGACGAGTATTTCATCCCGACCCGGGACCGGTCGCTCTGCGCGATCTGGATCGCCCTCGACGACTCGACGGTGGAAAATGGCTGCCTGTGGGTGATCCCAGGGTCGCACCGGGCCGGTGTGCTGTACCCGGACCGGGAACACGACAGCCTGGATTTCGACTGCACCCGGGAGTCCTACGGCTTCAGCTACTCGGAATCGGATGCGGTGCCGGTCGAGATTCCGGCGGGTGCCGCCCTGATCTTCAACGGCTACCTGTTGCACAGTTCCCGGCCCAACACCGGCACCCGGGGGATGCGCCGGGCCCTGGTCAACCACTACATGAGCGCCGAGTCACTGCTGCCCTGGGTCCCACCGACCGGAGACGACTGGATGGGCAAGACCGACTTCCGGGATGTCGTCCTGGTCGCTGGCACCGACCCGTACGCCTTCAAGGGAACCTCCGATGTGTTCAAGCCGCACGTCCGCCCGGACCGTGACGGGGGCTGCATCAAATAGCCGGCGTGCCCTGAACGGGGAGCAACGCAACAGGTCCGCTCGGTGACGGCAAGGAGAACGGGTGCAGTCCCCTGGCGGTACCGGTCGGCCATGGTGGCGGGACGCGGTGTTCTATGAGGTGTATGTCCGAAGCTTTGCCGACGGGAACGCCGACGGCGTCGGTGATCTCATCGGTGCCCGCGGCAAACTGCAGTACCTGGTCGATCTGGGGGTCGACGCAATCTGGTTGACCCCGTTCTACCGCTCACCCATGGCCGATGGCGGGTACGACGTCGCCGACCACTGCGATGTCGATCCGATGTTCGGGACGCTGGACGATTTCGATGCGTTGCTGGCAGACGCGCACCAGCTGGGAGTGAAGGTCACCGTCGATCTGGTCCCCAATCATTGCTCGATAGAGCACCGGTGGTTCGTGGAGGCGGCGCATTCGGCGCCGGGGTCGGACGCCCGGCGCCGGTTCCATTTCCGCGATGGCGATCTGATCCCGAACAACTGGGAATCGGACTTCGGTGGCCCGGCCTGGACCAGGTTGGTGAACGAGGACGGGTCGATCGGGCAGTGGTATCTGCATCTGTTCGCCCCGCAGCAGCCGGATTTCGACTGGTCCAACCCCGATGTGCACGACGAGTTCGATCGCATCCTGCGGTTCTGGTTGGACCGCGGCGTCGACGGATTCCGGGTGGACGTTGCGCACGGTCTGGTCAAGGCTGCGGGACTGCCGGACAACCCACCGCCGGCCGTTTCATCGCCGTTGGACACGCCGACACCGGCCGTGTACCGGCCGGTCGGGCACCAGTGGGACCAACCTGGAGTGCACGAGGTGTTCCGGCGGTGGCGCTCCATCGTCGACTCCTACCCCGGCGACCGGATGACGATCGGTGAGGCCTGGGTGGACGGACAGGACGCGCTCGCCAGGTATGTGCGGTCCGATGAATTGCATCAGGCCTTCAATTTCGCTGTCCTGCAGGCCCCGTGGGTCGCCGGCGACCTGCGGTCGGTGATCGAGGACTGCCTGCGCGCAGCCGGGCACGTCGGGTCGGCACCGACGTGGGTGCTGTCCAACCATGACGTGGTGCGGCATCCGACCCGGTACGGCGGCGGACCGCAGGGTCTGCTGCGTGCCCGCGCGGCCATCCTGCTGGTCCTGGCGCTGCCGGGGGCGGCGTACCTGTACCAGGGTGAGGAGTTGGGCCTCCCCGAGGTCGAACTTCCCGACACGGCCCTGCGCGACCCAACCTGGGAACGCTCTGGTCGGACGCGTCGCGGTCGAGACGGCGCGCGCGTCCCGATCCCCTGGGTCGGTGACCGGCCAGGATTGGGGTTCACCGACCCGGCGGCCACCCCCTGGCTCCCGCTGCCCCCGGGGTGGGACGGGTTCGCGGCCGACGGGCAGCTCCGCGACGACGCCTCCATGCTTGGCCTGTACCGCGCGGCCCTGCGGATCAGGAATGCGCGGTGGCGGACCGCTGCCGACAACCTGGAGTGGCTCAGTGCTCCCCCGGAGGTGCTGGCTTTCCGTCGAGGTCGGCTGCTGTGTGTGGTCAATGTCGGGGAGGTGGCCGTGGTCCCGCCGCAGGAGGTTCAACTGTTGTTGCGCAGCAACGGCTTCGGCAGCGAGCCGCTCGAGCGGGACGGCAGCGGCTGGTGGCTGCTGCCTGCCGATGGTCCCGCCGGCATCAGCCTTGCCCTTGGCCCGGATGCCGGGTGACGACCAGGCGGAAGGGTGTGCGGCGGTCGATCCCAGAAGAGGCCGCCCAGCGGCCGCCCAGAGGAGGCCGCCCCGAAGGGGCTGGAGGATCGGCTCTCCGCACGGCGGGCTCCGAGGTGAGGTCAGTCCCAGAGAATCTGGGCGATCCGCTGCACCCCCGGCGGGAGCACCATCGCTTCGTCGCCGGCGCGGTGGGCCGTTGGCGAGCTCCCACAGACCGCTTTGAATCGGTGCGACAGATGGGCGGCGTCAGCGAAGCCGCACAGGCTGGCGATCGTTTCGATGGTCATCCCGGTGTGATCCAACAATGAGGTGGCCCGGGACAACCGCAGCAATTCCATCGCGGCGCTTGGACTGATAGTGAACGCCCGTACGAACAGCCGGTGCAGGTGGCTGTCCGAGATACCTGCGGCCCCAGCCAGTTCGGAGACGCTGATCGGCCGAAGCGGCATCTGTGCCCACCGCCTCGCCAGGTGCTCCAGGGCGGCCACGACGGCCGGGGCGGTGCGCTCGGTAGGTGTGGGAAGTGGTCCGTCGATCAGCAGCCCCAACTGCAGTCGCAGCACCTCCGCAGTGCGCGCTTGCCGACCGGGGAGCTGACAGTCGCTGAGCCACACCAGGAATCGGGTCAACTCGGCGAGCGGGGTAGCGAGCCCGGCCCGGGGCCGGACGAGGGCGGAGGGTGCCGTGATGTCCTGGCCCGACCGGTCCAGTGCGCGGAAGTGGAGATAGCCGTGCCGGGTCGGTCCCAGCGGGTCCCACACGAACGAGTGGGTAACACCCGGCGGGACGACGAGCATGTCGTGGCGTTCGATCTGGACCCCACCGGGGTCAGAGCCGTCGGTGTGAAAGCGCGACCGGCCGCGGAGCATCCAGACCAATTCCCAATCGTCGATGACCCGGGGCAGCAACACGGCCCCGGCCGGGTACTCGGCCAGCACGGCTCGTTGCGGGTACATCGTGCTCCCCGCCTCCAGCAGGCCCGACCCGGACCGGCCCGCCCACGTGGGCGGCGTCAGTTCCTGCGTCATCGGGTTTCTGTGTTCATCGGGTCCGGGCACCCGGTCGTGGCCGCTGGGACGACGATCCGACTGACGCGGAAATGTCGCCGCCGCTGGCGCTCCTGCGATCCCGCCATTGACCGGGCGAGCAGCCCAGGACGGCGCGGAACGATCTGGCCATCGCCGAGGCGGAGGAAAAGCCCGCGTCGGCAGCGATCTCGCTGACCTGCCGGCCGGTCTCGCTGAGCAACTGCGTGCACCGTTCCACGCGCCGCTCCAACAGGTAGGCGTACGGCGGCTGGCCGACCTGGGCGGTGAACCGATCCGAGAGGTGAGCCCGGGACAGTCCGACCGCGACGGCCAACGCCTCCACCGTCCAGGGTCGGGCCGGGTCTTCGTCCAACAGGGCCCTGGCCCGGGCGATCGCCGGGTGGGTGGGGATCCGGGAGCCGACGTTCCGGGGGTGATGAAACAGCCGGGCGGTTTCGATGAGCAGCAGGTGCAACGCCGGGCCGATCGCTTGCGCGCCGAACGGCCTGTCCTGGGCGACTTCCCTGACCAGGGTGCGGAACGCGGACTGCAGGGACCAACCGCTGGGGGAGAGCAGTAACCGGGGACGCGACCACAGGTGGGCAGGGAGCGGTAACCGTTCGCTCACCAGCGCTGCGTCGAACGCCGCGTAGGCGCAGTGGTGCCGGGCCTGCGGGCGGACCGGATCGGGGTGGCCGTGCCGCATTCCGGGAGGGACGGCCGCCACCCAGCCGGGCGCCAAGGTTTGCTGCCGGTCGCCGAATTGCCACCGCGCGGTTCCGTGGATCTGCAGGTACAACTCCCACGCGTCATGCGAATGGTCGTCGATATGCAGGGTGGGCGTGGTCCAGCTTTCTCCGACGTGGACGAGACCGTCCGGTTGGCCTGGGGTTTCGGCGTGCAGGCCAGTGTCCGATCCGTCGGGCAACCAGAGCCGCCACCGATCCGGCAACCGACGATCTGGGGATATCTGCCGCTGATCTGTCGAACCCATCTCAGCGAACGCTCCTACTGTCGACGGCATGACGACCACATCGACCTCCCCACGGGAGGACCTCCGGCCCACCGCCGAGCAGATCGAGTCCTACCAGCGCGACGGTTTCCTGATCGTCCGGGGCCTGGTTCCACCGGCGATCCTTGACGCCGCGGAGACCGGGATGGACCGGTTCTACGCCGGCGACCTGGACGCCCCGTTCCCCGGGAAAACCCTGTTCGACGAATACGATTGGATTCCCGAACACGGAAACGTGCTGCGAAAGAACGACTACACCTCCAGTATGGTCACCGAGCTGAACGCCCTGGTCAGTTTCCAGGGCATCGGCGCGTTTGCGGCGGCGCTCGCCGGTACACCGGAGATTCGGTTGTGGCACGACCAGTTGCTGTTCAAGCCGAACGGCCTCGACGACGCCGGCGGCAAGGTCGGCTGGCACACCGACCGGCAGTACTGGTCCACCTGCAGCAGCGAGGAAATGCTGACCTGCTGGGTGCCGTTTCACGACGTCGACGAAACCGTCGGGGTGGTGACATTCATCCCGGGCAGCCACCGCTGGGACATGCCGGACGGCATCAGCTTTTTCGAGAAGGACATGGCGGCGCAAGAGGACAAGCTGGCTCAGTACGGGCAGGTCCGGTTCGTCGCTCCGAAGCTGGACCGGGGAGATGTGACGTTCCACCACAGCCGCACCGTGCACGGCAGCCGGCCCAACCTGTCGGACCGGCCGCGGCGCTCGATGGCCATCCACCTGCAGCCGGGTGAGAACCATTGGGTGGACTCCACTCAGGCCGACGGCACCCCCGGGTACCACCGCAACGATTCGCTGGTTGGCCGGGACGGTAACAACGTCCCTGACTATTCCGATGGGCGCATCTGCCCCAGGCTGTTCCCCGTCTGACACCGGCAGAGCTGCGGCGCCGCGCTCCCCCGAGAGCGCGGCGCCGCCGTCCTGCGGAGACCTCACACCGGTATCGGGCACACTGATCCCGGGCCGGCCTCAGTCGGTGGTTGGCTCACTTCACGGCACCCAGGGTGACCCCACTGGCCAGCCGACGTTGCGCCGCCAGCACCACGATCAGCACCGGCAGGCTGGCCATCACCGACACGCTCATCAGCAGGTTCCACGTGTTGTTGAACCGGCCGACGGACTGCGCGATGTAGACGCTGAGCGGGTACTTGTCCTGTTCGAGCAGGAACGTCAACGGGTACACCAATTCTCCCCAACTGGACACCAGCACGATCGCGGTCGTCACGATCAGGCTGTTCCGCAACAGGGGTAACGCGATCCGGACGAGATACCCGACGCGGCCGGCACCATCGAGCATTGCCGCCTCCTCCAGCGCGATCGGGATGCCGCGGAACGCCGGTCGCAGGATCAGCACGGCGAACGGGATGAACAGCGTGGCCTGCGCCAGTGCCACCCCCCACAGCGTGTTGATGAGGTCGATGCGGGCCAGCAACCGGAACAACGGAATGAAGGTCGCAGAGGTCGGAATCATCTGGACCACCAGCAGCAGCACCATGGCGGGGGTAACCATCCAGCTGCGCATCCGGGAAAGGCCATACGCAGCCGGGATGGCCAGCAGCATCGTCAGCACTGTGGTGCTGACGCTCAGCTGAACCGAATTTCTCAGCGCCGGTAGGAAATCGGTGCGGAAGAATTCTGTGTACGCCGCGAAGGTGGGGTGCAGCGGCAGCCACGACCCGTCGGCCATGTCGGTGGTCTGTTTCAGGGACGTGGCCAGCATCCACAGCAGCGGCACTCCGTAGAAGACGCTCAGGAGAACCAGGACGACCACGCCAACCCTGCGCCAACCGCGGTCGTCGCGGGCAATGCCCGGTGGTCGCCCCTTCCCTGCCGCGACAGCGGATCTCGTGCGAGTCGGGGTTCCACTGCGTTCGGTGACGCTCATCCGGTCCGCTCCTTCCACGTGCGCACGATGTACGGGGAGGCGCAGGCAACGGCGAAGACGACGGCGATGACGCCGACCGTCGATCCCAGGCCGAAGTCGAATTGAATGAAGGAGACGACATATGCCAGGTAGGGAACGGTCGAGGTCGAGGTGCCCGGACCGCCCTGGGTGAGCATGAAGATGTAGTCGAAAGATTTGAAGCTGTAGATGATCAGCAACGCGGACAGGATGCCCAGGGTCGGCGCCATGGACGGCAGGGCGACACTGCCGAACCGGCGGAGGGGGCTGGCGCCGTCGACCTTCGCTGCCTCGTACAGGTCCTCCGGGACGTCCTTGAGGGCAGCGGTGAGGACGATCGCCACGAACGGGATACCGGCCCAGGCACTGACGAAGGCGATGACCGCCAGCGCGAGGGTGGGTCGGGTCAGGAAGAGAACCGGCTCCGGTACGAGGCCACTGCCCACCAGCAGGGCATTGACGGCTCCCTGGGAGCTCCCGTCCAGAGCGAACTTCCAGATCGCGCCGCTGACCACGGGCGGCAGCAGCCAGACGAAATAGACCAGAAACCGGGGGACTGTCAGCCAGCGGAATCGTTGATGCAGCACCAGTGCCACGCACATGCCGCCGATCAGCTGCATAGAGACGGTCGCCACCAGGAAGATCAGGGTTCGCGGGACAGCGGCCTGAAATTCCGGGTCGGCCAGCACGGCCTGGTAGTTGGCGGTACCCACCCACGGGTTGCCGCCCTGCCCGGCCGTGCCCAGCGACACCTCCCGCAGGCTGGTGTCGACCAACAGCCACAGCGGGTACAGGAAGAAGATGCCCAAGAAGCCCAGAGCCGGTGCGGCCCAAAGCATCCGGATGCGGTCATCGCGGGCGGCGGCGGCCCCGACGCCGCCGCGAAGGCGGCGCCGGGTGGTCACAATGTCCAGGGGAGGTGTCATCGGAGCAAACCCGGTGCCGGTCGGCTCACTGGCTCATCAGAGGCGGGACCCCGTCGGCGATCCGTTTCGCCGTTTCGTCGGCACCGATGGTGCCGGCCACGAATTCATTCCAGCTGCTGCCGATGACGTCGGAGATCTTGCCGGTGTTCTTGTTGATCGGGTTGCCGATCGAGGACCCGGCGATGGTGGCAAAGGCGACCAGGTTCGGATCGGACGTCACAATCTGCTCGTTCTTCAGGTCCGTGCGCAATGGAATGGAGCCTGCCGTGGCGGCATCCAGCCCACCCTGCTTCGACAGGAAGGTCTCCTCGACAAACTTCCAGGCCAGCGGAGGATTTGTCGCTTTGGATCCCATGGCGATGATCTCCCCGCCGAGCAGGGAACGGTCGATGCCCGGAATGACGGCGGTGCCCCAGGTGAATTTCAGGTCCTTCTTGAAGCTTCCGAGGTTCCAGTTGCCGCCCTGGGCGAAGGCGTACTTGCCGGTGGCAAAGTTCTTCTCGGCGACGAAACCCGACGCATCGTTGGACGAGAAGTATCCGGCGTCGCGCCACTTCTGCAACCGGCCC
The DNA here is from genome assembly GCA_965247715.1 of Nakamurella sp. Classification (GTDB taxonomy): domain Bacteria; phylum Actinomycetota; class Actinomycetes; order Mycobacteriales; family Nakamurellaceae; genus Nakamurella. The sequence goes on from CBDFHS010000015.1 coordinate 394,152, forward strand.
AGGATGTCCTTGGCGCCGGCGGCTGCCGGCTGGTCATAGGTCCAGCCGTTACTGACCAGCCACGGCACGGCGTTGAATTCCCCGCCGGCGCCGTTCGGGCCGGCCGTGGTGAAGGGTGTGTATCCGGCGGCTTTCGCCTTCCCCATCGCCGCTTCCAGCTCGTCGAGGCTGGTCGGCACCGTGACCCCGATCTCGTCGAGGATGGTCTTGTTGTAGAAGATCCCCTCGACGTTGGTGTACGCCTGGACGGCGTACCGCTTGCCGCTCAAAACTCCCGCGCTCTGCGTGTTGTCCGGGAACAACGAGCGGTCTGCGGCTGATTCCCACTGACTGTCGATCGATTGCACCGCACCCGCTTTCACCATCTCGGGGAGCCATACGGCGCTGGGCATGATCAAGTCCCAGCCCTTGCCTGCGGACGCAGCGGAAATCACCTTCTGCTGCATCTGGTCGTAGGGCACGTATTCGAACTGGACGTCGACCTTGGGGTGTGCCTTCTCGAAGCGTTCCTCCCAGGTCTTGATGAACGGGGTGAGCCCGCCGGCGCCCTCGTCGTAGTAGTGCAGCACCGTGAGGGTGCCCGACAGTTCGCCGCCGGCGGCTTGATTGGCCGGGGTCGTGCTGGACGAACTGCCGCTGCCGCAGGCAGTCAAAGCCATCAGTGCGGCGGCGGCCAGGGCGGCAGTGCGGTAGCGCAAACGTGGCCGGATGGCCATGTCGCCTCCAGGATTGTCGGCCGCGCCGGAAGCGGCGGGCGAGGGTGGTACCGGCACGGGTCGTACCTGGCACGGGTCGTACTGGGCACGGTGTGTATCGGTGAGAGATATTTTATAATAAAGACGGTGTCAAGGGCCGCGAGCGCCGCAGCGCCCGCTACGACAGCCGTCGTCGAACCTCGCCGTCGTCGCCGTGCATCACCAGGTCGACGGCTCCTGCAGCGCCCCTGACATCGACGTGCAGACCGGTGTCCTCGGATCGCCACCGAACGTCGACGGCCCCGTGCGGTTCGCCGTCGGGGAGGATCCGTTGCTCACCGCCGGCGGTGCGGCCCCAGAAGTGCAGCTCCAATGGATCGCAGCGCCTTTCGCCGACGAATTGTTGGTCGGGGCCCATCGGAATCATCGAGCCATCCCGCACGAACAGCGGCAGTACCTCCAGCGGTGCGTCGACCCGGTGGTATCGGCCGCCCTGCAGTTGCTCGCCGGTCCAGTAGTTCCACCAGATACCTGCGGGCAGGTACACCTGGCGGGCGGTTGCACCCTGTTGCAGGACGGGGGCGACCAGCAGATCCGGACCGAACAGGTAAGCGTCGTCGGTGTGCCAGCAAACCGGATCGTCCGGGTAGGACAACAACAACGACCGAGCCACCGGCAACGACTCGGCAGCGCCCTGAGCCGCCGCGGTCAGCAGGTACGGAAGTAGCCGGTAGCGAAGGAACAGGTACCGGCGGGTGAGGTCCTCGACCTGCTCCCCGTACTCCCAGGGCTCGCGCGGCGGGGAGCCGTGGGCCCGGACGTGCGAGGAAAAGACGCCCAGCTGGAGCCATCTGATGTAGAGCTCGGGACTGGGGTTACCCGAAAAACCGCCGACATCGTGGCTGTAGAAACAGAATCCGCTCAGCCCAATGGACAGCATGCTGCGCAGCACGCAGGGCAGGTCTTCGAATCGGGCCACTCCATCTCCGCTCCAGTGCACGGGGTAGCGCTGCGAACCCGCCCAGCCGGCGCGGGCCCAGATCACCGCTTCGCTACCGCCGGCCCGCACTGCTGCCTGCCACACAGCGTCCTGGTACAGCAGCGGGTACAAATTGTGCATCGACTCCGCGGGGACGCCGGCATACCGGGCGGCCGGCGGGGCGCCCTCGCCGTAATCCACCTTGATCGACGCGACGCCGAGCTCGAACAGTGCGGCGAGTTTGTCCTGGTACCACCGCACGGCTGCGGGATCGGAGAAATCGATCAGGCCGGCGTCCTGGCCGTAGCCACCGGCGAAGGTGTAGGTGTGGCCGCTGCTTCGCTTGGCCAGATGGCCGGCCTCGATACCCTCGTCGAACAGCGGACTGGCGACGTTGTAATTGGGCCACTGCCACAGGCACACCCGAAACCCCTGCTCCCGCAGCCGCTTCATCATGCCCGCTGGGTCGGGAAACCGGGTCGGGGAGAAGGTGAGGTCGCAGGTGTAGTCCTTCTCGAACCACCCGGTGTCGATGTGGATGACGTCGCTCGGGATGCGCCGGTCGCGTAGCTCCCTCGCCACCTGCTCCACCTCGGCCTGGCTGCGATAGGTGATGCGGCCCAGCCAGAAACCGAAAGACCACGGGGGCGGTACTTCGGGTCGTCCGGTGAGAGCCGTGTACCGGGGCAGGATCTCCTCGGGGCGTCCGGCAATCACGAACCAGTCCAGGGCGTCCGCGTCATGCACCGTGATCGACAGGGCGCTGTGCTCCCGGGAGCCGATATCACAGCGGACCGCGTTGGAGGTGTGCACGAAAACACCGTGCCCGTAATCGGAGAGGTAGAAGGGAACCTGTTTGTAGGAAGCGGGACTCGCGTTGCCGAAGGCCTCCTGCAACCACAGGGTCTGCGTCGTGCCCACCTTGTCGAGGTGGCCGAACGACTCACCGAAGCCGACGACGTGCTCGTCGTGGCGGAGGTCGAAGGAGGCAAAGACATCGCGCCGACCCTCCCCGGCGCCGCAGGTCCGGCCCAGGGGGTAGGCGTAGCGGTGCAGGAAGATCCACCGCTGCTCCGGGGGGTTCCATTGGTTGCGGGCGAGCCGCAGGCCGTCGATGTCCACCGGTTTGGTGGCCCAGATGACCGTTCCTTGGTTGTCCCGGACCACCAGTTGCCACGGGTACCGCAGGATCGTGAGCTCGACCTCGGAGGTGCGGACGGTGATTCGGTCTGAAAACTCCTGCACGTCCAGAGTCACCACGTCGGAGGGGGATCCGACCACCATCGGGCTGATTGCACCGGGTCCGCCGATAATGGGGGGCACCGGGGTGGCCGGTACCTCCTCGCCCGCGGCGTAGCGCAGTCGCAGTACCGCCGCGGTCCAGAAGTCGACGCGGACCGTCGCCGGGACGCCGGGGGTGGGAGCTGCGAACACTGTCTCGCACACGGTCCCGTAGTAGTCCTGTAACTCCGGCTCATGACGCTCGGTCGAACACGCCATCACCACGCTGGCGCCCTCGACCCGGAGATGCTCCAGGCGGGAAACGAACTCCACGGGCACCGGTGAGTCGAGAAAGGTTGCCAACTCATGGGTTCGGGTCATGTCGGCATCCATTCGTTACGTAGAGGTGGTGCGCGGGACGGGGATCGTCCTGGCCGATCTCGGCACAGACCTCGACGGGGTCGACGAAGTTGGCGGTACCGCAGCGCTGACTCTGGGCATTGCTCCGATTCGGGGAACTGCACTGATTCTGGATACTGTATAAAGGGATCGCCGGTCGCGCAAGGGGCGGCGAGGATGGGCATGCGAGTCCGAAGGACTGTTGAAACAGCGGTGGTTCTGTGGTGTGATGAGCGTCTGGTCCAGCAGTGCGCCAGGAAGTTCCTGAATGTCGGGGGATAGTTCCTGTGTCGCTCACAAGTTTCGATTCGACCGCTGGTTCGGCTACCGCAGTTTTGGACGTACCGGTCATAGACGCGTCAAGCTCCACCAACGACTCTCCGGTGACCACCGTTCTGGCGCCGCGGCGGACCGCCGCGAGCCCTACGATCGCAGCCGCACCGACCGGTGATCGCGCTCATCGCGTCCGCCAACTTCTCGAGCGTTCGGCCGCCTGTCCCGATGCCGAGCAGCAGCAGCGCTATCGCCGCCAAGTGGTTACCGAGTATCTGCCGGTCGCGCGGTCGCTGGCGTCGCGCTATTCAGGTCGCGGCGTTGAGCGGTGCGATTTGGAGCAGTTGGCATTTCTCGGCTTGGTGAAGGCCGTGCGGCGTTGGGAACCGGGCCGTAGCGAAGACTTTCTCCAGTTTGCCGTGCCGACCGTCGTCGGTGAGATCAAACGCTATTTCCGGGATCACTCCTGGTTGGTACGCCCCCCACGCCGGATCCAGGAATTGCGGGCCGCCATCAATGACGCCGAGCAAACCTTCCGGCACGCCGACGGTTCGGGCCCCACAGAAGCGGAAATCGCTACGACCACTGGGGTTTCGACCAAGGAGATCGGCGAGGCCCGGGCTGCCGCAGCGTGCTGCCGCCCGCGATCGTTGGACGAGGTGCAAGGCGCCGGACTGGCTCTCGCCCTCGGCTGGGGCGAGGAAGACCCAGAACTGCGCCGGGTCGAGGATCGAATCACCGTTCAGCGGCTGCTGGCCACATTGACCGACCGGGAACGCGAAGTGGTGCGGATGCGGTTCGGCAATGGCTGGTCGCAGTCCAGGATCGGCGCGGAACTCGGCGTCAGCCAGATGCAGGTATCCCGGTGGCTGCGGACAATTGCCGAAAAGCTGCGGTGCTCCGTCGAGGTGTGACCGGTCGGGTCGTCGCGGGTGATCGATGACCCGGTTTGCCTGGTGATTGTCTCGACTGCTTCGCTGCCGACAGCGCTCCCCGTCCTTGACCGAGCCCAGCGGTTCTCCGCTATCAGGGGGCGGTTGCGCCGTCTTGGTGAACAAGTTGGATAGCATAGAGAAAGTCGCTGAAAGCCTGGTTCACGCGGACGGTATCGCCGGTGGCGTCGAGATCGATGAGCAGGCCCCGGATGACGGCAAGGACCAGGGTGGCGAGATCCGGCCGGCCGAGGCTGGTCAGGCCGTTCTCCAACGGCCCGAGCCAGTCCATAGTCGCGGCCCGACGAAAGTCGGGCCACAGGTGCTGCGACTCGCTGTCGCGCAGCCGTCCGAACATCCGCAAGAACGGCTGCCCGTCCGGACCGGTCATGGCGGTCCATGCTCGTTGCAACGTTGCCGGGTAGGCCTCGTGGGGTCGGGCACGGAGGAGGTTGCCGAACGTGTCGAGCTGGCGCTCCCGGGCGTTGTGAAGGACCGCACGCAGCAGCACCTCCCGCGAGCCGAAGTGGTAGATCAGCATCCGGGTCGAGGTGCCGGTCACCATGGCGAGCGGTTCGAGGCGGTCAGGGAGGCCGTGCGTGAGTGCAAAGTCCGTGCACGCGTTGATCAGCCTGTCCTTGATCTCCGGTTGCGATCGTCTGCCCATGACGTCATTTTTTCGCGTAACTGGCGTTACGTCTACCGTTCGTGGGGGTTATAACAGTCTGAGGCGGAGGACGTCATGAGGGTGGTTTTCGTACATGGAGCCTGCGTGCGGGACGGGTCCTGGTGGTGGCACCGCACCGCCGAACTGCTGGCGGAATGTGGGTGGCCAAGTGTGGCCCCAGCTCTGCCTAGCTGCGGTGAGACGGGCCTGCCGAGTGGCGGGGATGGTCCTGGGCTGACCGAGGATGTGGCAGCGGTGCGGCAGGTGTTGCAGGACGGCGATGGCCCGACAGTCGTTGTCGCGCACAGTTACGGCGGGATTGTTACCGCGGAGGCGGCGGCCGGAGTCCGCTCGGTGAAACACTTGCTTCTGATATCCAGTTACCTACCCGAGGTGGGCCAGAGCTTGTCCGACTTCGGAAACGGAAGCTCCGCCCCGTTTCTCGACGTCGACCCGACCGACGGCACATTCGGGGTTCGCAAGGAACTGCTCGCCCGGACGTTCCTGCAGGACTGCGGCCGGGACGTACAGGCACGGGCGGCGGACCACCTCGCGCGGCAGAGCCTGAAGGTGGCTGGACAGGCGGTCGGGGCAGCCGCGTGGCAGGAGGTGCCGTCGACCTACCTGGTGTGCGCCCAGGACCGAGGCACTGCGCCGCAGTTGCAGCGCGAGTTCGCACGGAAGGCCGCCATGGTGGTCGAGCTCGATACGGGTCACCACCCGTTCCTGTCACAACCCGCGGCCGTGAGTGACCTGCTGCTGGGCTTGTGACCCGCCACCACCCCCGAGCCGGCGATTCGGTTCGAGGGCGCGCCTCACCCGGTCATCGAGCGCGGTGCTACCGCTGCGTCGCCGCCTGATCAGGGTGTTCCCGAGATGGCCAGCCGACGTTTGACGCCGTTGATCTGGGCGCCGCGATTAGTCGTTCGGCGGTAGCAGCGTTCGACTGCGCAGCGTGTCGCGCCCCTGCGGACGGCGGTTTCGTGACCGCTCACTGCCGGGGTCGGGGTTGGCGGCGTTGGCCTTGATCACTACGATCCGGTCGCCGGGTTGAAACACCTTGACACCGCCGGAGTCGAAACGGTGCGAGACACCGTTGCGGATGACGGTGAGGACGATCTCGCCGCTCGCGGTCAACCGGGCGGGTGAGAGCCCCACGTCCTCGGGTCGCACGTCGCGTTCGAGGATCTGCAGTCCTGCAACGGGTTCCAGCAGATCCTCGATCACCTCGCCGGCATTGGGCGCCACGATGGCCAGGCCCAGCAGTCGGCCCGCCGATTCGGCGGTGGGGATCACGACGTCAGCCCCGCCCTGTCGGAGCACCGCGATGTTCTGTTCCTCCCGAGCAGCGGCGGCGATGGTGGCGGTCGGTGCCAGCCGACGGGCCGTCAGGGTCACCAGCACGCTGGTGTCGTCCCGATCCGCAGCGACGATGATCCGGTGCGCGCTGGGAACTGCGGCCTGCCGCAGCACGTCCTCCCGACGTGCGTCACCGAGCACTCCGACGCATCCGTCGTTTGTGGCGGCCTTGACGTTGGCGCCGTTGATGTCCACGACCACGATGTGATCCGCCGGGTAGCCCTGGTCAATCAGCGCAGACACCGCCGACCGGCCCTTCATGCCGTAGCCGATGACGACCGTGTGCTTCTTCACGCGTTTTCTCCAGCGGTTGGTCCGGAACTGCTGGCGGCTTCGTTCGGTGAGCACCTCGATGGTGGTGCCCACCAGGACGATGAGGAACAGGAACCGCAGCGGGGTGATGATCAGGATGTTGGTCAGCCGGGCTGGTTCGGAGACGGGGGTGATATCGCCGTATCCGGTGGTCGAGAGGGTGACGGTCGCGTAATACAACGCGTCGAGCCAGGTGCGGAGCGGGCCGCCCAGGTCCCGGTATCCCGATCGTTCGAGGTAGACCACCAGCGTAGTGATCACGATGCAGAGCGCCGCGACGGTGATCCGTGCGGCGATGGCCCGCGCCGGACCGTGCTCCCTCGCCGGCAGCATCAGGCGGGGGTTGTCGTTCGCCACAAAGCGGCACCCTACGCTGACGGACCGCTCAGAGCGTGTCGGGTAAAGGCGACCCGACCCGCTCTCGGTGCCAGACTGCGCCTGACGACTTCGTCGCAGGCGACTCGCGTGTCGGGTAAAGGCGACCCGACCCGCTCTCGGTGCCAGACTGCGCCTGACGACTTCGTCGCAGGCGACTCGCGTGTCGGGTAAAGGCGACCCGACCCGCTCTCGGTGCCAGACTGCGCCTGACGACTTCGTCGCAGGCGACTCGCGTGTCGGGTAAATGCGACCCGACCCGCTCTCGGAGGCGACTAGCTGCCTGGACGCTCCCGGTCGGCCAGGAAGGCCTCGAACTGCGCGCCGAGCTCGTCCGCCGTCGGCAGCGGCGCCGACTGGGCCAGCATGCTTCGCCCGGTGGCGGACACGAACGCGTCGTACTGCTGCTCCAGCGCGGACACGATCCCGGCCACCTCAGCGTTGTCGGCGACCTGTTTCGCCAGCTCCTCGCGGACCGTGGCCGCGGCGTCATCCAACCCACTGGTCGGAAGCAACAGGCCACTGGCGTCCGAGGTCGCCTGGATCAAGGTCCGCGCCGTTTCGGGGTAGTCCGATCGTGCGATGTAGTGCGGGACATGCGCGGCGAATCCGATGGTGTCCCGCCCGGTCTGCCCGAACCGATACTCGATCAGCCCGACCGCGTGGCCGGGAACGGCGATGGTGCCCATCCAGTCGTCCTGCTCGGGCAGCAGACCCTTGCGGGAGGCATGCGAGGACATCCCCGTCGGCCGGGTGTGCGGCACCCCCATCGGGATCGCCATCAGTCCTACCGTCAGCCGGACCGCGAAGCGGTCGACGATCTGCCCGACAGCGGCGACGAACCGTTCCCACTGGCCATCCGGCTCCGGGCCGGCGAGCAGCAGGAACGCGGTGCCGTCCGCGTCGGTGAGCTGATGTACCAGCAACTGCGGTTCCTGGTAGTCGATGAAGGCGTTGGACTGGTAGGTCAGCACCGGGCGGCGGGCCCGGTAGTCGATGAGCTGGTCGACGTCAAACGTGCCGACAACGCTGTGTTCCAAGGTGGACAACAGGTGCTCGACCGCGAGCCGCACGCCGGAGCCGGCGTCGATGTACCCGTCGAGCGCGACGATCAGCACCGGCTCGGCGAGCTGCTCGATCTCGGCGCGCTCCAGGTGCAGCTCGTACAGCTCGCCTGGTTCGCCGATCATGGTGTCCGTCCCGTAGCTGGTTGCCGGCTCGAGAATGTCGGCCGGCCGAGGTGGGTGCAGACCTCATCGTCACCCGGTACTCCTGCCCGTGCAAACTTCCACACCGGCCCGGACATTCCCGGGCCGGCTGCTCGGTCAGTCGAAGACGATGGTGCGCAGGCCGTCCAGCAGTACCCGATTCTCCAGATGGTAGGTCAAACCCTTTGCCAGTACAGCCTTTTCGATGTTTCGTCCCAACTTCATCAGGTTGGCCGGGGAATCGGCGTGATCGACCCGGATGACGTCCTGGTCGATGATCGGTCCAGCGTCCAGTTCCGCGCTGACGTAGTGGCAGGTGGCCCCGATCATCTTCACTCCGCGTGAGTACGCCTGGTGGTAGGGCCGGGCGCCGCGGAACGAGGGCAGGAAGCCGTGGTGGATGTTGATCAGTCGGCCCTGCCAGGCGACACACAGTTCCGGCGGGATGACCTGCATGTAGCGGGCCAGCACGATCGCGTCCGGGCGGTGGGCGTTGACCTCCTGCTGCACCTCGCGAAACGCGGCCGCCTTGCCCTTGGTGTCCGCCGGCACAGGGATGTGCCGGAACGGCAGCCCGAACAGGGTGGCCACTTCGGCCAGGTCGGGGTGGTTCCCGATCACCACCGCGATGTCGGCGGCCAGTTCCTTCGAATGCCACCTGGACAGCAACTCGTAGAGGCAGTGGCCCTCCTTGGACACCAGTAGCACGACGGTCTTGCGATCGGCGCTGTCCGCCACCTGCCAGCTGTCGGCGGCCAGCTCGCGGGCCACCGAGCCGAACCTGGTTCGCAGTTCCGCCGCGTCGAAGGCCACCGAATCGGCCCGGATCTCCTGACGGGTGAAGAACCGTCCCGATTCGTCATCGGAGTGGTAGGCCGCCTCGGTGATCCAGCCGCCGATGTCGGCGAGGAAGGTGGTGATCCGGGCGACGATGCCCGTTCGGTCCGGGCAGCTGAGAGTGAGCACGTACCGGTGATCGGGGGTGCGCTGGGGGGTCGGGCGATCGGGGGTGCGGCGATCAGTGGTGCGGCGATCGGGGGTGGGGCGATCGGGGGCGGCTGGCACAGTGCGTCATGCTGCCATGCCGACCGCCCCCGCCCGCTGCCTCTGTGGGTAACCGGGCCCCGGTCAGCGGTTACTCGTCAAGGGTTGGTGACGGGCCTCTGGGTGGCGATGGGCATGCAGACCTCGGTCTCCCATTCCTCCTCCGGCGCCGGCATGGTCTTGAGGTAGACCTCCCGGGCCGTGCCGTCGGTGTGGTAGCCGTTCTCCTCGATCCACACCCCCAGGGTCTGGTACGCCTCGGCGATCCCGGACATCGGGCCGCGGTAGAGCAGGCTCGCGACAGATTTCTGGGCGGGCAACGTCAGCAGTTCCACCTGCCTTGGGTGACTGTCCGGGGGCACGGTGATGCCGGCATGGATCACCAGCGAACCCGGTTCAGTACCGGGCTCGTAGGTCGCGATGGCCGGCCCGGTGACGGTGAGGTTCTCGCGTCCGACCGTTGTCATCAGCTGGCCGAAGAGGTTGTTGACGACGGGACCGACCTCGTCGACGCTGGGCGCCGAACCGCTGATGGCGGCGACGGTGGTGGGCGGGGTACTGCCGGTGGTGACGTCCATGCTGTTCATGGAGCCCTCCCTTTCGATCAAGCGGAGCCGCGCTTCAACTCGGGCCAGGCGATCGGCGTCGGCCGACAGTCGGTCGGCCAGTTCGGCCCGTCGCAGGATGAGCATTCCCCGCAGCTGGCCGGAATCGAACGTGGCATCGAGGATGTCCCGCACCTGCTCCAGGCTGAAACCCAGATCCTTCAGGGCCAGCAACCTGTTCAGCCGGTTCAGCTGGTCCAGCTCGTAACGCCGGTAGCTGGTCCAAAGGTCGACCTGCGCAGGTTGCAGGAGGCCGAGCGCGTCGTAGTGCCGCAGCATGCGGACCGACACCCGGCCGAGTCTGGCGAATTCTCCGCTGGTGAACATGACCGGTTCAGCGTCAGGTCTGACACGGTGTGAGGGTCAAGGCCTATCCCAGATTTTCTATGCGCGGTTGGTTCCTGGCTGCTCGAGGGAACCGGCGGGGTCCGCTCAGCTCAGGTGCGACCGGGTGTAGGTCTCCTCGTACGCAAGCAGGTTGCCGACCTGTTCAGCGATGACCGCTTCGATCTTCGAGCCGAACAGCGGGATCGGGACGGCCGCCTCGCCCGCCACCGTCAGCAGTGAGCCGGTGCCGTCCGGGGTGAGCGACATGGTGCCGCGGACCGACGCGGGCGCGCCCTTGACGACCACCGAGAACTGCGCCTGGTAGCCCTCGCCGTCGGCGCGCCAGTCCTCGGTGCGCTCGGTGGCCGGGTCACCCGGGATCATCGAAGCCACCATCGACGGCAGCGCCGAGGAAGGGATGGACTGCCGGGTGACGATCTTGACGGTGTCCGGTCCGGCGTCGACGGCCATCACCTCGCCAGGCGCGCCCGAGCCTTCCATCCGCCCGGTGATGAACGCCCGATCCTGGAAGAGGGCGAACACCGCCTGCGGAGGCGCGTCGAAGCGTTGGGTCATGTTCAGCGGGGTGGCCACTGGTTGATCATCACCGCGCGCCCGGTGCGAACGCAACTTTGGTGGGCGTTCCGTCCTTCGTCACCCGGAAGAGCGAGCAGCGGGCCGAAGGAGATGTCGTTCGTGCTGGTCGGCGGCGGAAAGGCTACGGTCGTCGGGAAGCGGGCGGCCGCGGATTCTGCGGCCCGGCCCGTTTCGTGCCTCTGCCGCCGGTGTCAAGGAGTGCCTTCGTGTCCCGTCATCCGCTTGATTCCCTGTCCGAGGACGAGTTCCGTCGCACCACGGCGGCGCTCCGGAGTTCCGGCGACCTCATCCCGAGCCGACGCTTTGCCTCGATCGCCTTGGACGAACCCGCCAAGGAAACAGTGCTGGCCTGGCGGGAGGGCGACGAGATCGGGCGCCGCTCGCTGTCCGTTCTGTGGGATCGGGCCGACAACAAGGCCTACGAGGCGGTGGTCGAACTGGCCGCGTCCGGGGCCGACGGCGACCAGGTGATCTCGTTCGACCACGTCCCCGGGGTGACCCCGAACTTCACCGTGGACGAGTGGCACGACTGCGAGGTCGCGATGAAGGCCAACCCGGAAGTGGTGGCCGCGCTGGCGGAGAGAGGCCTCACCGACCTCGATCTCGTGCTGATCGACGTCTGGACCTACGGCCGGGCCCTGATGCCGGAGAAGTACCGGGACCGGCGGCTCGGTTGGGCCGATATCTGGGTGCGCTCGACCCCGACGGGCAACCCGTACGCGAACCCGGTGTCCGGGATGAAGCTGATCGTGGACATGAACACGATGGAATTGCTGGAGATCGACCGGGCCGATGACGTGGCCACCCCGGCGCCGGTGATGGGGGAGTACGAGCCGGATCTGGTGCCGGGGCAGACGTTGCGGTCCGACGTCAAGCCATTGGAGATCACCCAGCACGACGGCCCGTCATTCGAGGTGGACGGCACCGTGATCCGGTGGCAGAACTGGACTTTCCGGCTGTCGTTCAACTACCGGGAAGGCCCGGTCATCCACCAGGTCACTTACGACGATCACGGCCGGACGCGAGACATCGCCTACCGCATGAGCTTTGCCGAGATGATCGTCCCCTACCGGGATCCCGGCTTCGACCATTACCGTCGCACCGCGTATGACATCGGTGAGTGGGGCCTGGGTTACATGACCACCTCCCTCGCCCTTGGTTGCGACTGCCTGGGCGAGATCCGTTACCTGGATGCGGTTCTGCCGGACAGCCTGGGTGAGCCGTCGACGATCACCAACGCCATCTGCCTGCACGAGGAGGATAACGCGGTCTTGTGGAAGCACGTCGACTCGATCAACGGCCGCGCGGAGGTCCGGCGGGCCCGTCGGATGGTGGTGTCGATCCACGCTACGGTCGCCAATTACGAGTACATCATCTATTGGCGGTTCTACCAGGACGGCAACATCGAGTGCGAGGTCAGGGCTACCGGGATCATGGTCACCACGCCGATTCCCGAAGGCGCCGCGACCCCGGCGACCGGAACCCTGGTCGACCAGCGCACCTACGCGCCGTTCCACCAGCATTTCCTGGTTGCCCGGCTGGACATGGACGTGGACGGCCAGACGAACACCGTGCTCGAAGTCGATTCGAAGGCCACCCCGGTCGGCCCGGACAACCCCTACGGCCTAGCGGTGACCACCACGGCAACACCGATCAGGAGAGAGTCGGAGGGGGCCAGGGACTTCAACTGGCAGACCCAGCGGGCCTGGAAGGTGGTCAACCCGGACACGCTCAACGGGCTCGGCACCCCGGTGGGCTACAAGCTGGTCCCGGGGGCGGCGCTGCCGCCGATGATGGATCCTGCTGCGCCGCAGTACCTTCGGGCGCCGGTGATCGGCCACACATTGTGGGTGACCCGGCAGCATGACGATGAGAAGTGGCCTGCGGGAACGTACCCGACCCAGAGCGATATCGATGACGGTCTCACCAGGTGGATCTCGGACGACGAGCCGCTGGAGAACACCGATGTGGTGCTCTGGTACGTGTTCGGGATTCACCACCTGACCCGGCCGGAGGACTGGCCGGTGATGCCGGTGGACACGATCTCGTTCTGGCTCAAGCCGTTCGGGTTCTTCGACCGGAACCCGGCCCTGGACGTGCCGCCGCAGCCGGGGCACGGCGGCACCGCAGGACCGGCCGGGGACGCCGCCGGGCACGGCGCCGCCTGCCACTAATCGGCGCGGTTGGGGCCGGGGCCGGCAGGCGACGCGGCGGGGCAAGGCCGGCTTGCCCCTGACTGGCGGCGCAAGCTGGCGGCGCCAGGTGGGTCAGATCTTGATCCCGACGTACTTGGTCTCGAGGTACTCCTCAATGCCCTCGGTGCCGCCCTCCCGGCCCAGGCCGGAGGCCTTGACCCCGCCGAACGGCGCGGCCGGGTTGGACACGATGCCCTGGTTGATCCCGACCATCCCTGTCTCCAACTTCTCGGCGACGGTGAGTGCCCGGTTCAGGTTCTCGGTGAAGGCGTACGCGACCAGGCCGTATTCGGTGTCGTTGGCCTTGTTGATGCCGTCCTGGTCGGAGTCGAAGGTGATGATAGGCGCCACCGGCCCGAAGATCTCCTCGCGGAAAACCCTTGCGCTGCTGGGCACTCCGGTCAGCACAGTCGGCGGGTAGAAGTGCCCCTTGCCGCCCGGAGCGGTGCCGCCGGTCACCACAGTGGCGCCCTTGTCCACCGCGTCGGCGACCAGTTCGGTGACCTTGTCGACTGCTGCGGAGTCCACCAGCGGGCCGACGGTCACCCCGTCGTCGATGCCCCGGCCGATCTTCATGCCGCCCATTCGGGCGGCCAGCTTCTCGGAGAATTCCTGTGCGACCGACTCGTGAATGATGAACCGGTTCGCCGCCGTGCAGGCCTCACCGATGTTGCGCATCTTGGCCAGCATCGCGCCGTCGACGGCCTTGTCCAGGTCAGCGTCGCCGAACACCAGGAACGGGGCGTTGCCACCGAGTTCCATCGACACCTTGAGCACCTGCTGGGCGGACTGCTCGATCAGCTTCTGGCCGACCCCGGTGGACCCGGTGAAGGTGAGTTTGCGCAGCCGGGGGTCGGCGATGATCGGGCCGGACACCGCACCCGAGGACGAAGTGGTGATGACGTTCAGGACGCCGTCCGGCAGCCCGGCCTCGATCAGCACCGCCGCGAGAGCCAGTGTGGTCAAAGGGGTCTGGGCGGCAGGCTTGATGACGATGGTGCAACCGGCGGCCAACGCGGGGCCGATCTTGCGGGTGCCCATGGCCAGCGGGAAGTTCCACGGGGTGATCGCGTACACCGGGCCAACCGGTTGCTTCATGGTCAGCAGCCGGGTACCGCCGGACGGCGCCACCGAGTACCTGCCGGCGATCCGGACGGCCTCCTCGGAGAACCAGCGGAAGAACTCCGAGCCGTAGGTGACCTCACCGCGGGCCTCGGCCAGCGGCTTGCCCATCTCCAGGGTCATCAGCAGGGCGATGTCCTCGGCGCGTTCGGTGAGCAGGTTGAACGCCCGGCGCAGGATCTCACCCCGTTCCCGGGGATCGGTGGCCGCCCAGTCGGCGGCCGCGGCGACGGCAGCGTCCAGGGCCTGGATGCCCTGTTCCGGCGAGGCGTCGGCAACAGACGCGAGCACCTCACCGTTCGACGGGTCCTCCACATCGAGAGTCTTCGGGGTAGTGATCCACTTCCCGCCGATCAGCAGGCCCTTCGGAACTGCTGCCAGCACGCGGGAGATCTGCTCGTCGGTAACGCCCATGTCGTGGTCCCTCTTTCGATGATGTGGTGAAAGGTGTTGCGGTGTCGGCAGACCAGGTGGCCCCAGGAGCGGGCCGCCGGCCAGAACGGTTCAGGCCGTCAACGTGTCGATGACCTGTTCGATGACGTCAAGGCCCTCGGCCAGCAGGTGCTCCGGGATGACCAGCGGCGGCAGGAACCGCAGGACGTTGCCGAAGGTACCCGCGGTCAGGACGACGACGCCCTGCGCGTGGCAGGCCTTGGCGATCGCCCCGGCCAGCGCCGGATTGGGGTCGGTGGTGCCGGGTTGGACCAGTTCGACGGCGATCATCGCGCCGCGCCCTCGCACGTCGCCGATAACGTCATGACGGCTCTGGATGGCCCGCAGCCGGGTCAGCATGGTCTTCTCGATCGTCCGGGCGGCGCCGACCAGGTCGAGTTCCCGCATGGTGGCGATCGCGCCGAGGGCCGCCGCGCAGGCGACGGGGTTGCCGCCGTAGGTGCCACCCAGGCCGCCGGGATGAACAGCGTCCATCAACTCGGCCCGGCCGGTGACCGCGGCCAGCGGAAGGCCGCCGGCGATGCCCTTGGCGGTGGTGATCAGGTCGGGCACCACGTTCTCGTGGTCGGCGGCGAACCAGGCACCGGTCCGGCAGAAGCCGGTCTGGATCTCGTCCGCGATCAGCAGCGCGCCGTTGTCCTTGCACCAGGCGGAGATTGCCGGCAGGAACCCGGCGGCGGGGACGATGAAACCACCCTCGCCCTGGATCGGTTCGATGAGCACCGCGGCCACATTGGCCGCGCCGACCTGGGTGGCGATGATGTCGATGGCGCGCTGGGCGGCCTGCGCACCGGTGATGTCGCCGTCCCGGTACGGGTAGGACATCGGGACCCGGTACACCTCGGCGGCGAACGGCCCGAAACCCTGCTTATAGGGCATGTTCTTGGCGGTCAACGCCATCGTCAGGTTCGTCCGGCCGTGGTAGGCGTGGTCGAACACGACGATCGCGGTGCGTCCGGTGGCGTGCCGGGCGATCTTCACCGCGTTCTCGACGGCTTCGGAGCCGGAATTGAACAGCGCCGACTTCTTTGCGTGGCTGCCGGGGGTGAGCTCGGCCAGTTGCTCGCAGACCTCCACGTAGCCCTCGTAGGGGGTGATCATGAAACAGGTGTGGGTGAACGCGGCGACCTGATCTGTCACGGCCTGCACCACCTTTGGGGCGGAGTTGCCCACGCTGACCACCGCGATGCCGGAACCCAGGTCGATCAACGAGTTTCCGTCGACGTCCAGGAGCACGCCGCCGCCGGCGCGCTCGATGAACACCGGAAATGTCGTCCCGACGCCAGCCGAGACCGCCGCCTGCCGGCGGGCGAACAGTTCCTGGGAGCGAGGTCCGGGGAGGTCGGTGACCAGTCGGCGTTCTTGAACCAGGCCCTGCGTGGCGAGCGTCATGGGTGTCCTTTCGGTGGTGAGGCATCCAGCCTCCCTGATCCGGTCGGGATCCGATATGGCAGGTAAGGCGTGCCGCTAGCTTTAGAGTAGACATAGTGGCAGCGTCGTCTGCCGGTGGGTGGAGGACCTGTGCCGCTGACTGTCCGTGACCTGGTTTCTACTCCTGATCTGGGGTTGCGGCTCCTGGTGCCGGGATTGACGGCCGACCGGGCTCTGACCTGGGTGCACGTGAGCGAGTTGGCCGACCCGACTCCGTTCCTGTCCGGCGGTGAGTTGCTGCTGACGACGGGTATCGGGTTGGTCGCCACGTCCACCGCGACGGGGTCCGATCGGACGGGCGGGGTTGACGGGCCTGATGTCAGGTCGTACGTCGAGCGGCTGTCGAATGCCGGTGTGCTGGGTCTCGGGTTCGGTGTCGGGCTCAGCCATCGACAGGTGCCCTCGGAACTGCTGGCGGCGGCGCGGGACCGAGAACTGGCGGTGCTGGAGGTTCCGCACCGCACGCCGTTCATCGCCATCAGCCGGGTGGTGTCCCGGGCCATCGCCGCGGACGAGTACGCCGACGTCGCGAAAACATTTGCTGGACAACAGGCCTTGACGACCG
Source organism: Nakamurella sp. (assembly GCA_965247715.1). Taxonomy (GTDB): domain Bacteria; phylum Actinomycetota; class Actinomycetes; order Mycobacteriales; family Nakamurellaceae; genus Nakamurella. The sequence continues at coordinate 410,911 of CBDFHS010000015.1, forward strand.
CTGCGCTGTCGGCAGCCGGCCCGGCCAGACTCGCTCGGGTGCTGGCCCGGCAACTCGATGCCTGGGTGGTGTTGCTCGCTCCCGACGGATCGGTACTCGCGGCCGCCCCGGAATCCGCCCGGGCCCGCCTCGGATCTCTGGCGTCGGAGCTCGCCCGGTTGGCCGGCCGCCGGGGGCCGGTGGGAGCATCGTTCGACGTCGGTCCGGACCTGGTGACGGTGCAATCGGTAGGGGCCGGAATCCGCGGGAGCGGCTATCTGGCCGTCGGCCGTCCGGGACGGCTCACCGCCAGCGAACGGCACCTGATGAACACGGCGGTGCTGCTGCTGACGATCCGGAGTGAGCAGTCGGCCGCGTCCGAGTTGGCCGACCGCCGGGTCAGAAGTGCTGTGCTGAAACTGGTGCTGGGTGGCCAGGACGCGTTTGCCCGGACAGTTGCGGCGGAGGCTGCCGGGGCCCTGCCCGACCCGCCGCTGACCGTCCTGGTGGTCTCCGGTGCGGAGGTGGATGACGCTGCGGTGCAAGCCCTTTCCGGTGATCACTTCGTAGCCGAACTGGACGGCGGCCTTGTCGTGCTGGTCGCGGGGGACCGGGCTTCGGCCGTCGAATCGGCGACCCGGCTAGCGGGAAGTGACCGGTTGGCGGGAAGTGACGGGCTGGCGGTAGGGATCAGCCGTCCCGGCGAGGAGGATGTCGCGGCGGCCCACCGCCAAGCCGGCCAGGCGGCGGAGTTCGGCCGTCGGCACGGCAGGGCGGTGACGTCGTTCGAGGAGATCTCGGCCAGTGGATTTGCCGGGCTGGTCGACGCCGAGGCGGGCCGGGCCTTCGCGGCGGCGTTGCTACTGCCCTTGACCGACCACGACCGGGCCGGCCGCGGTGACCTGGTGGAGTCGGTGCGCCGTTGGCTGGCGTACCACGGGCAGTGGGAGCCGGCGGCCACCGCCCTCGGGGTGCACCGGCACACCCTGCGGAACCGGATCCGGCTGGCCGAGCAGCTGCTGGGCCGGAGCCTGGACGCGCCGGGGACCAGGAGCGAGGTGTGGCTGGCGCTGGAAATCCTGGAGGATGTGGAAAATTTCTCACATTGACCTACAGAAAACCAATGCGGTCACGGAGTGCCTTTACCCGCCGCGTTGACGTGGTCAAGGGTGTACTGGCGGCGACAACGGCAAGTAGGTCCATATTGGCCTTGGTGGCGGGGCAGAGTCTGGCAGCGTGGCTGCGGCCTCGACTCTGACGGCGACCTCGGTCTATGTTGCTCGCATTTGGGGGGGCGACTGTGGATCACTTCGACTACTTGTCAGTTCGGACAATGTAAAAAGCGCTGGCATACCCGGATAAACAGGGATCTGAGCTGGCGTCACTGTCAATTGCACCACCTCTCAGAAATATTGTGTGCCCTGACTGCGCATAGAGCTTGCCATCGAGTGCGTCAATAATCTTGATTACGCCTCCGCTTGTCGTCGCTGTCATTCCGTGCGGCCAAATAGCGCCGACAACGTTTTGTTTAGCCGGGTCGCCAGAAGTAGAAGTAGGCTCTAAGGCCACGCAGCCGTTCGGTCCCAGGACAACTTTTCCGGAGAACCGTGCCCCAGGTGTGCCGACCTTGCCGTCGCTCTCGTTAGCGGCTTCGGAACCTGCGACTGCCAGAGGCACAGCCGATCAATTGAACGCCGAAATACGAAGAGCTCGCGACATGACGCCCGGGTCAGCAGCCTGACTAGGTGCCCCGCTATGGCCGCTCGGATTGGTCGTCAGCGGGTGCGTTTGCCGGCGCGCAGGGCGTCGACGGTCGCCGCGATCCGAGTGGCGCGGGTCTCGGGGCGTTTGGCGTCCTCGATCCAGCGCACCCATTCCTTACGATGGGAGTAGGCAAGGGCGTCGAAGAGGTCCCTCGAAGGGGAGTCGTCGGCGAAGGCGGAAATCAGGTCGTCGGGAACGATGACCTCCCGGTCGGCGGTGTCTGCTTCGATGGTCACCTCGACCTCGTCCCCAGCGACAACGCCGGCTGCAGAACGATTCTCCGCGCTGAGAGGCACCAGATGCCGCCCGCCCATTGACCCGACCGTCGTCCGGTACGTGTGGTCGCCGATGCTGACGCGGACAGCGGGCCGTTTGCCAGGGCCCAACGCGCGCATGACGTCGTCCGGGATTGGCAGTCCGGTGGCGGTCTTGCCGCCGAGTTCAACGGTGGTGCGGAAGGTCAAGGGCGTCGTCATCGCGTGCTTCCCATCATGTTCCAGTCGGAGGATCGGCATATCCACGTCAGCGTTCCCTTCACGCCGGCGTCACTGAGAACGGTGGTTCGCTTGCTTCTCGGGAGACAGCCGCTCCGGACGCCACTTTCCCAGTATCGCGAACGACCACAGTCCCCGGCCTCCAGCACAGCCCGACCGGCCGGGTGCGCCCATCCCGAGCGGGACGCGGGCTTGACCTTGACGCAGGGTCAGGGCTGGACACTGACGCCATGACCACCACACCAGGCATTGAGACCGCCGGACTTACCAAGTCCTTCGGCGACCAAGCGGTACTCCGGGGCGTCGACCTGAGCGTCCCCGCGGGCACCATCTTCGCCCTGCTCGGCTCCAATGGGGCCGGCAAGACCACGGTGGTGAGGATTTTGTCCACACTGGCCAAGGCCGACGGCGGAACCGCAGCCGTCAACGGGTACGACGTCGTCACCCAGCCCACGAAGGTACGAGAGTCGATCAGCCTGACCGGCCAGTTCGCCGCCGTCGACGAGATCCTTACCGGGCGGGAGAACCTCATCCTGATCGCCCAACTGCGACACCTCAAGGACGTCGGGGGAATCGCGGACAATCTGCTGGCGCGCTTTGATCTGACCGACGCAGGCGGGCGTAAGGTCGCGACCTACTCGGGCGGGATGCGCCGTCGCCTGGACATCGCGATGAGCCTGATCGGTGACCCGCCCGTGCTCTTCCTTGACGAGCCGACGACGGGACTCGATCCACAGTCGCGGATCGAGGTCTGGAGGACGGTTCAAGAGCTCGCCGGCAAGGGCACCACGGTGCTCCTCACCACCCAGTACCTCGACGAAGCCGAACATCTCGCCAACCGGATCGCGATCCTGCACGAGGGGCGCATCATCGCCAACGGCACCCTCGCCGAACTCAAGCGGCTGCTCCCGCCGACCAAGATCGAGTACGTCGAGAAGCAGCCCACCCTGGAGGACATCTTCCTCGCGATCGTCAGCCAGGACGCCCCCACCACAGTAGGGACAGGGCGATGACCACCAATGTCGCGCGCGACACCACCGTCCTGCTCAAGCGGTCCCTGCGCCACATCCTGCGCAGCCCGGACACGATCATCACCACCGTCGCCACGCCGATCGCAATGCTGCTGCTGTTCGTCTACGTCTTCGGCGGCGCGGTTCAGGTCGGCGGCGGCAGGTACGTCGACTACCTGTTGCCCGGGATCCTGTTGATCACCGTGGCCTCCGGCATCGCCTACACCGCCTTCCGGCTTTTCACCGACGTCTCCGGCGGCATCTTCGAACGGTTCCAGTCGATGCCGATCGCCCGGTCGGCCCTGCTGTGGGGCCACGTGCTGACCTCACTCGTGGCGAACCTGATCTCGCTCGCGCTCGTTGTACTAGTCGCAGTGGCAATGGGTTTCCGCACCGGCGCCGGGGCACTCGCCTGGCTGACGGTCCTGGGCATCCTGGCGCTCTTCACCCTGGCGCTGACCTGGCTGGCCGTCATCCCCGGGCTGACCGCGAAGTCGGTCGACGGGGTGAGCGGCTTTTCCTACCCGCTGATCTTCCTGCCGTTCATTAGCTCAGCGTTCGTGCCGACCTCAGGGATGCCGGGCCCGGTGCGCTGGTTCGCCGAACATCAGCCTGTCACCTCGATCGTGAACACCATCCGCAACCTCTACGCCGAGCAGCCGGTCGGCAACGAGGGGTGGATCGCCCTTGCCTGGTGCGTCGGCCTGCTGCTCGTCGCCTACGCACTCGCGATGAGCACCTATCGCCGCAAGATCGCCTGACACCCCCACCAACGACAAGTAGCAAATACAACCCAGCAGAGGGAGAAGTGCCATGCACAGCTTTCTGACCAAGATCCTCGGCGACAAGAAGGAATGGATCGCAATGGAGGCGCGTGTGAACACGCTGCCCGGCGACTACCGGATCGTCTACGGGGAAGTGAAGTCCTACATGTGGAGATTCGCCTCCGGCGACGGCATGGCCACGATCGCCATCCTCGAGGACGTGCTCAGGGTCTTCGAGAGCAGCGCGGCCCAGGGCAAGAACGTTCTGGACGTTACCGGGGAGGACCTTGCTGGTTTCTGCGACGAGCGCCTGCGGGGCACCACATACCTGGACAAGTGGCGGGAATCGTTCAACCGCGACGTGGCCACGAAGCTCGCAGAATAGGGCCATGCTGACCATCAGCCAGCTCGCGTCCTATGCCGGCGTCACAGTCCGTGCGGTCCGCCACTACCACGCCAAGGGATTGCTACCCGAGCCCGAACGCGACCACTCCGGCTACCGGCGATACGACGCGTCCGCGGTGGTCGAGCTCGTCAGGATTCGTACCCTTGCCGATGCCGGTGTCCCGCTGTCCCGGGTCGCTGAGCTGCTGGGGGCAGGTGACGAGGAATTCGCGGAGGCGGTCGAGGAGATCGACCGCCACCTGCGCGTCGAGATCCGGGAACGCCAGCGTCACCGGGAGCGGATCGCCAAGCTCGCCGCGGGCGACAGCTTGGCGCTTCCGCCCGAGGTGGTCGCCTACCTCGAACGAATGCGCGAGATCGGATTGCCGCAGCTGATGATCGAGGCCGAGCGGGATGCTTGGATCCTGGTGGCCGCCAAGCTCCCGGAACACATGCGGTTCTACATGGAGATGAAGCAGCAGCAGCTCGACGACCCGGCAACGGTCGAGCTCTACCGTGATCTGGCCGCAGCGATCGACTGGGAGGCAAATGACCCACGCGTCGCAGCCATAGCCGATCGGCTCGTCGGCCTTCTCGAATCCGCCGCTGCAGAGGGATCGGAACCCGACGACAAGGAGATGACCGACGAGCTCGCAGGGCTTTTGGACTCAGTTTTTCTCGACTCGCTGCCCATCGCCCGTCGGCTCATGGACCTTCTCGAGGTGCGCGGCTGGCGTGGCTGGACCAAGCTCGAATGGGTCGGAACTGTCCCGGGTTGAGCTGACTCCGTGGCCGGCCTCGGGTAGGTGCGCTCCGCAATACGGGAGCGTCCTCACCCCGCTAAGACTCTGCCGGCGACCAGGATCATCGCGTCACCTCGTAGTGCAGGTGGGTCACGCCGGGTGCGGCGACGGCCTGCACCAACCGCAGACGTATGTGCTCGGGCAGCTCGTGGAAGAAGGGTCGGCCGGCGCCGAGCAGAATCGGCACCTGGTGCAGCACCAGCTCGTCGACGAGCCCTGCCTTGAGGGCCTCGGTCACGACGACGCCGCCCATCACCGCGACGTCCTTGTCCCCGGCAGCCTCCCGCGCTGCTGCGACCGCGTCCTCGATACCGGTGCTGACGAAGGTTTGCCGCTTGTTAATCTGCGGCGGCGGATCATGGCTCAGCACGATCAGCGGGGCAGTCGGATGCGGGCCGCCGCCGGTTGACCATCCGGAGTCGTCGTAGGTGTTGCGCCCGGCCAGGGTGGCGCCGACGCATTCTGCAACGACATCGAAGACGGGGACGCTGGGCTCGCTGAGCCGGAATCCGTCGAACGCCGCACTGGGTGTGTCGCCGTCGAAGTACCAGTCGAACAGTATCGTCGCGTCACCGAGACCGCGCCCGGCTCCGGGATCGCGACCGGTGATGTACCCATCGACCTGCACCGCCAACGCCACAAATACCTTGCTCATGTCTCTCCTTGGGTCTTGATCAGACGGCTTGCGGGAAGTCGAGGACGCGGTCCGGGTCGTGGGCCCGCTCGAGCGCTGCGACCCGAGTGGATAACCAGTGGTTCTCGACGGCGACCTAGACGGCGTGGATGTCGTTGCGGCGCGGAGCTTGTCGGTCGAAGGGGCGAGGTCATTCCGCACCGCTGCGGTCAGCAGCGGGGTGCCGGCCGCGTTGCTCAGATGTCAGCGGCCATGAAAAACTGCCCGTAGGCGGCCACGAAACTGCCCGCTGATGGCCACGGTTTCTGCCCGCTGGTGGCCACGAAACTGCCCACCCTGATCGTGGTCTGCTGACCCGACACACCTTCCTGCCCCGTCCGCGTCCCGCGGTTGGGGTCCCTCCTGGAGTCCGCTTGGCGGTGCTGACGCGCCCGACGAGCCCCCAGGAGGGACCACTTGAAGTCTGCCGAGGAATCGATGCAAATACTGGAAGCGTTCGATTTGACTGGTTCGTTGCGTGCCGCGGCGGAGCTGGCGGGGTGTTCGCATCACACGGTCGCCCGGGTGGTCGCCGAGCGGGACGCCGGTGGCATCGTGCCGCGGGTGTCCCGGCCCAGGTTGACCGACGAGTTCCTGCCGAAGATCGAGGAATGGGTGGAGGAGTCGAAAGGCAAGATTCGCGGCGACGTCGCCCACGACAAGCTGGTGGTGATGGGGTTCACCGGGTCGGAACGGTCATCCCGGCGGGCAGTCGCCGCGATCAAACACCAGTACCGGCTGGGGAATGCGCGGGTGCACCGGCCGTGGGTGACCGAACCCGGGTTGTGGCTGCAGTACGACTTCGGTGACGGCCCGGTCATCGACGGCCGCAAGACGGTGCTGTTCTGCGCCTGGCTGGCCTGGTCCAGGTTCCGGATCGTGATCGCGTTGCGGGACCGGACCATCCCGACGGTGTTCGCCGCCTTGGATGCTGCGTTCCGGCTCGTCGGCGGAGCCCCGACGTATGTGCTGACCGACAACGAGAAGTCCGTGACGGTCGAGCATGTCGCCCGGATCCCGGTGCGGAACCAGCAGGTTGTGGCGTTCGCCAGGTTCTACGGCGTCACCGTGCATACCTGCGAGGTGCGTGACCCGGCCAGTAAAGGTGGAGTCGAAAACACCGTCAAGTTGGCGAAGGCCGATATCGTCCCCACCGACACCAACCTCGCCGAGCAGTACGAGTCGTTCGCGGATCTGGAGGCGGCGTGCGCCGCGTTCATGACGACCGTGAACGGGCGGATCCACCGGACCACGAAACGGATCCCGATCGAGATGCTGGAACAGGAACGACTCCGGCTGCACCCGGTGCCGGCGCTCCCGCACACCATCACGTTCGGGGAAACCAGGACGGTCGCGGTGAACACCCCGATGGTGTCCTACGAGGGCGGGTCGTACTCAGTGCCGCACCGGTTGCTCGGCGAAACGGTGTGGGTGCGGGTGCACGCCGCTGGCCGTGACGAACGGGTAGTGATCGTGCACGTCGGTGACCGCGGCGCCATCGAGGTGGCCCGGCACCGGCGGGCCGAGCCGGGCAGCCCGCAAATCGACGATGCGCATTTCCCGCCGGCCCCGGCCGGGGCGATCAACCGGGAACCCAAGGCCGGGAATGACGCCGAAGCGGCCTTCCTGGCCCTCGGTGACGGCGCGGCGTTGTGGCTGAAAGAGGCTGCCGCGCAGGGCAGCTCCCGGATCCGGGTGAAGATGGGCCACGCCGTGTCGATCGCGAAACTGACCAACCCCGCCCGGGTCGATTGGGCGCTCGGGCACGCCGCCGTCCATCAACGCTTCGGCGAGGGCGACCTTGCGTCGATCCTGGCCGCGAACATCGACCCGGGCATCCCCGCCGCCCGGCAGGCCGGCGAGGAGAAATCGCTCACCCAAGGCACCGCCGGATGGGCTGCCCTCGGCGCCACCAGCAGCCTCAACAGCACCGCCGACCTGAATGGCAACAACAACTCTCAACCCGTGGAGGACAACCAATGAGCCCCACTACCGCGACCAGGACCGGGCCGCCGCCGGTCGGGGTGCCGACCGCGCCGCCGCTGCCGGACGACGTCCACGCCCTGCTCCGCCGGCTCCGGATGCCGCATACCCGGGCGGCCGCCCCCGACGTGCTGGCCACCGCCCGCGCGCAACGCTGGGAACCCGTCGAGGTTCTCCGGGCGTTGTTCACCGCCGAGGTCGCCGGCCGGGACCGGTCCTCCCTGGCCACCCGCCGAGCCCGGGCGGCGTTCCCGACCGGGAAAACATTCCACGCTTGGAAACCTGAGGCGTCGTCCATCCCGGCGCCGACGCAGCAGGCGCTGCGGACCCTGGAATGGTTGCACCGCAGGGAGAACCTCGTGGTCTGTGGACCATCCGGCACAGGGAAGACGTTCCTGCTCGAGGCGCTCGGGCAACTCGCCGTCGAGCAAGGCCTGCACGTCGCCTGGTTCACCCTGGAAGACCTAGGTGTGCTGATCCGCCGGCACCGCGCCGACGACACCGTCAGCAAAGCGATCAGCAAAATCCTCCGCGCCGAACTGGTAGTGGTCGACGACATCGGGCTGTTGCCGGTAGCGGCCGACGCCGCCGAAGGTCTCTACCGGCTGGTCGACGCGGCCTACGAGAAACGGTCAGTGGCGATCTCCTCGAATCTGCACCCCGCTGGCTTTGACGAATTGATGCCTAAAACCCTGGCCACCGCGACCGTGGACCGACTGTTGCACCACGCCCACGTGTGCCAAACCTCAGGGGAATCAGTTCGCCTCTCCCAGGCCATTGCCGGTCAAGGCGTAACCCCACTCACATGATCAAACCCCACCAACCTCGGACCCTCCCGGGCAGTTTCGTGGCCATCACCGGGCACAAACCGTGGCCATCAGCGGGCAGGATTCCTGGCCGCCGGTGGGCAGAAACCAATGTCCCTTGACACTCAGATGAAGTCATCGTCGGTGATGCCGTCGGCGTGCCCGTCGGGCCATTGGACCACCTCGATCCGGTAGCCGTCCGGATCCGTGATCCAGCAGCTGCGCGGTCCGGCGGGACCGCCGGGGTACTCGATGGGTTCTGGCTCGATACCACGGCTGGTGAGGTCGGTGCGTGCTCGCTCGAGCGACTCGACCTGGACAACCATGTGGTTGAAGCCCGAGCCGGGCCCGACCTCGCCCTGCGCCGGGTCGTAGACCAGCTCGATGGCGACGAACACGTCACCAGGGAGCTGAAGCATGGTCAAAGTGCCATATGCGGTGCCCTCGACCGTGCCCACGACGGTGTAGCCGACACCGGTGTAGAAGGCGAGTGAGCGTTCCAGGTCGCTGACTCGGATACCGAAATGCAGGGTTCGCATGGAGGATCTCCCGTCAGATGACGGGTGTTGGTTGTCGACGTCGGCGAAGGACCCCGCACCGTCCGTTGCTTCTCCGATGACGGTATCTGGTTCGGGTGTCATGCCGAACGTTCGCTTCGTCCTCGGCGGTGGGCGCCTCGGTGCCGGTCAGCCGCTGACATGGGCGGTGTTGTCGAGCCAGTGTTGAGCGAGGTCGGTGTCGCCGTCGACGCTAATGTTGGCGGCTGCGGGGTCGCTGAGAGGCAGTCGTCGGGTCAAGATCAGCAGCAGCGACCGGGCCGGGCCGGTCACCGTCACGTCCGCCTGCCGGGCTGGGGACAGCGCCATCGCCCCGTCAGGCCGCCGTTCGACAAACCACACGCCGGTGTCGTCGGCGATGTCGGTGGCCAGCCACTGCAGTGTCTGCCCGGTACCCCGGATCGTCTGGGCGGACTCGGGCCGCTGCAGCGCCCACGTGGGGGAGGTGAGCATGGCGAGGTGGTTACTGATGAGCGCAGCTGCGATGTCGGCGTCGATGTCGGCTGGTCGTTCCGCCGCGATGGCTGCGTCGAAGCCGTGGACGACCGCCTCGTTGAGGACGGTGGACATCCAGAATTGGGTCCCGGTGCGTTCGTCCCCCGCGGCGTTGAACACCGGCGCGTCGAATGCGTCATCCGAGCACGCGCTCGTGACCCGTTGAGCGGAATCCGACAGCCACGCCCGCCACTGGTCGGGATCGGCGGGGAGGACGGCCATCGCCGTGGGCAGCTGGGTGGGGTCGACGATACGGCGCTCGATGATTTCCGCGACCCAGTGGTGGGTCTGGCCCACATGCTCGACCAGGTTCGTGATGGTCCATTCCGGGGTTGTCGTCACGGCGGCATCAGGTCCGGCGGCGACGGCTGAGTCCGCCAGACGTCGGGTGTGTTCGAGGATCGCTCGCCGGGCCCGTTCCGTGTTCAACTCGGTCATTTGGTCGTCCTTTCAGGCGGTCCATTGTGCGGTGTCTGACTCGGCGCGCCGGTCAAACTCATCGGTGATCTGTGCGGAAGCCGCGTGGTGAGCGGGCCGAGCACGAGCGAGAAGGTGCCCGTGAGCGCCCCGGCCCAGGGTGGAACGGGCGGTCACGGCGAAGGCGTCACCGCCCCAACTGGCCGGTGCACCTGAAATCGCAGGTGAAGCACCCGGTCCCCGCGAATGACCGCGTCGGGATCTTCGAGAAGATGCTGCCGGTCGACGCTGCCGAAGTACCGCTTACCGGATCCGAACACCACGGGCACCACGTCCATGGCAACCTCCCGACGAGGCCGGCCTCCAGGATCTGCCCGCCCACCTCACCGGCATTCACGGCGATTGTTCGTTCCCCGGCGAGTTCCTGGGCCTTGGCAATCGCCGCCACCACGCCGTCGACGAAATGGTAGGACGCTTCCGGGTGCCAGCCGTCCGGTTTGGGCCGGTGAGACACCACCACCACATGCTCCCCAGCAGGCGGGTGCCCCTCCCAGCCGTTGACCAGATCGAACAGGTGCCTGCCCATGACGATCGTCCCGAGCGAGTCCCAGGTCGATCGGACGTACGCGGCCGACGCGCTGGAGACCTTGAAACTGGTTCCGGCACCGGAATGGTCGAAGCCGTCGGCGTCGGGGTCTGTGTCGGTGAGCGGTGTGTCTCCGCTGAAGTACCACTCGTGCAGCGGACCGGGATTGTCATTTGCATCGGCGATGAAACCGTCCACCGAAACCACGTTGTGCATGACGACCGTGCCCATCACATTCTCCTTATCTTGGGGTGGAGTTGGTCCGGCCGGGGATGGTTCGGGGCCGGATGGTGACCACAGCTATCACGCTGCGTTGGTCGGCGGCTATCCAGCGGACGTCGTCGACATTCGTTGTCCGAGTGGCGGTATCGCAGGTGTCGCGGCCCCGTGCAGGCCAGGGACGAGATGGTAGAGGCGCGGGCGGTGGTGGTGAGCTTCTCCAACTGGGTCGAACCTGGCGCGCCGAATTCGACAGCCGATGCTGGTTGGTGATCTGAGATGTGCCACGGACAACGCTGTGCGTGCTGGTTGGTCATGTGTTCGGTGTTCCGCCCGCGGCCCAGTCGGCTCCCCGGTCAGGGTCGATACCGGCAGGCCGGCCAGGGCTCCGGGCGGGAGGTCATCGCGCCGGTACTTGCCGTTGATGGCTTCGCCATCGGAGTGAGCACGCGAGGTGGCCTCAGTGACTCCGGCCGCGGGGAGTTCATACCGCGGGCGGGGCCGGCTACCGGTCCTGGACGGCCAGTCGGCCGGCGAGGACGACGTAGGTGGACGCAAAGCTGCGTCGCATCCACGTGATGACCCGGGGGCGGCGCAGGAGGTGGCGGCGCAACCCGGCGGCGCCCCAGCCGTACCCGGCGAAGACGGCGAAGGTCACCGCCATGAACACCAGGCTGAGCCCAACCATCGCCCAGGTCGCGTTGGCCTGGTCCGGATGGACGAACTGGGGCAGGAACGCGAAGAAGAAAATCGTCAGCTTAGGGTTGAGCACATTGATGAGCACCGCCGAGCGCACCACCCGCCATGAGGATTGCGGCGCCGCCGATTCGTCGATGTCCAGCGGGCTGCGGTCGGACCAGGTCTGCCAAGCCAGGTACAGCAGGTAGAGGACGCCCAGCCACTTCAGCGCCGAGAACGCCACGGCGCTGGTATTCAGCACCGCTGCCAGGCCGGTGATTGCTGCGACCATGTGCGGTACCACGCCGAGTGCGCAACCCGCGGCCGCGACAATGCCCGCTCGCGCTCCCCGGGACAGGGCCGCCGCGAGCGTGAACAAGGCGCCGGCACCCGGCGTCGCCACCACCACCAGCGTCGTTATCCAGAAGGCAGCACCCATGACAACAAGCCAACCACGCAACGTCACCGACCGTCGGCCCAACCCTGCCGAAAGCGGACCCGACCACCGGCAGGCTCAGGCCATCAGCGTCCCCCAGCGCACCTTCCCTTCGGCCAGCACCGCAGTCGTGCCGTCTTCGGTCCGCCATTCTGACAACTCACCAGGGCTTTTCTTGGTGCCAACCCGGGGGCGTTCTGCGCGAACGAGTTCCAAGGCGTCCTCGTCGGGCAGCCAGGTCAGGGCGCACTTCAGCGAACCGCAACCGCACTCATCCCAGGCCACCGACGCACCGTCCCGCACCAGTTCGATGCTCCGATCCACCGTGATCCCCCTGGCGATCGGGGTAAAACGCCGACCGTCCGGCCCGTCAAGAGACGGGCCGGACGGTTCCCGGGGTGGCTGAGGGGAGTGCTCGACGGCGGACACCATGTCAGCGAAAGACTCGGGTCGCTGGCGTTGCGTCATCGAAAGATTGTTGCAAATCTGCGCTGGGCGGGGTGCTGTTCCGGCAGTTTTATTACCCCGCCGACGATTTAGCGGGACTGCACGAAGGTGTTCCGGGCCAGTACCCCGATGTCGGCCTGGTCGGTGAAGAAACCGTCGACGCCGGCTTTGAGGTAGGTGGTTATCTCGTCCAGGATCCGACCGTAGTCCACGGGATTGGTGCCCACCCGATAGTCCAGCGGCAGGAAGTTGTTCTCGGCGCGGAACGTGTACGGGTGCACCAGCAACCCGGCGGCGTGCGCGTCGTTCACCAGCGAGGTCGGGGTCAGCAGGTTGCCGGCGGCGTCCCGGGGAATGACCTGGTTCTTGTCCGGACCGATCCCGTTGACCGTCTTGGCCAGTTCGCGCAGCCCGGCCGGGGTGGTCAGGTCGGCGAACGTCCGCGGGTCACCGGCGGTGATCAGGTCGAACGGGGCGCCCGTGGCACCGGTCAGGAAGATCAGTTTGTTCTTGACCCCATATTTGTTACGCAGATCCATCAAATTAGTCAGCTCAAAGGATTGGATGAACACCGGAGACGATTTCTTCGTCAGGTTGGCCCGCTTGAGAGCCTGCACCAGTGGGGTCTCCAGCTCCAGGCCCACCGATCGGAAGTACGTGGGGTGCTTGGTCTCCGGGTACACGCCGATGTCCCGACCGAGTTCCTTGCTCAGCTGCTTGCGGAGCGCCAGCACCTCGTCGAAGGTCGGGATCTGGAACAGGCCGTCGTAAATGGTGTTCCGCTGCCGCAACTGCGGCAGTCGTTCCTTGGCCCGCAGGGTCTTGATCTCAGCGAGGGTGAAGTCCTCGGTGAACCAGCCGGTGATCGACGTTCCGTCGATGGACTTGGTGGTCTTGCGACCGGCGAACTCGGGGTGGTTCGCGACGTCGGTGGTGCCGGTGATGTCGTTCTCGTGCCGGGCGATCAGTACGTGGTCCTTGGTGGACACCAGGTCGGGTTCGATGAAGTCGGCCCCCATCCGAGCGGCCAGTTCGTAGGAGGCCAGGGTGTGCTCCGGCCGGTACCCGGACGCGCCCCGGTGACCGATGACCAGCGGGACGCTGCTGCGCGGATTGTCCCGGTCATGGTGGTCCTCACCGTCCCCCCGATCGGCCGCAGCCGGGACGGCTCCGATGGCCAGTAGCGACGCGATCAGGGTGGCGGTGATGAGCGTGAAACGACGCCTCGGGTTTCTCATAGCGGCACCCTAGTGCGCACAGCAAGACCACAGCAGGGCCAAAAGAGGGCCGGCAGATGACAGCAGTGCCAACGTCAGACAACCAGTGGGTAAAGGGGTTTGGCCCTGCCGGCCGCGGCGCTCGGGCGGCCCGCCCGCTCCAGGGTGGTGTGTCCGTCGACGGCCGGTCGTAAGGTTTGCGGCATGAGCGAGACTTGGCGAGCGAATCATGGGAAGCAGGCCGACGGTCCGCGAGGAACGAGCGGGGTGACGGCATGAGCGAGACTTGGCGAGCGAATCATGGGAAGCAGGCCGACGTTCCGCGAGGAACGAGCGGGGTGACGGCATGAGTGATCTTTCTGACGTCGCCACCCCGGTTCAGCACCGCAAGCCGCACAGCTACATCGTCACCGACGGTATTGAACGGGCCGCCGCCCGCGGCATGTTGCGCGCGGTGGGAATGGGTGACGACGACTGGCGCAAACCGCAGATCGGCGTCGCCAGCTCCTGGAACGAGATCACCCCCTGCAACCTCTCGTTGGACCGGCTGGCTAAGGCGGTCAAGCAGGGGGTGCACGAGGCGGATGGGTACCCGCTGGAATTTGGGACTATCTCGGTCTCGGACGGCATCTCCATGGGTCACGGCGGGATGCACTACTCCCTCGTCAGCCGGGAGATCATCGCCGACTCGGTGGAAACGGTGTTCCGCGCCGAGCAACTCGACGGCGGGGTGCTGCTGGCCGGCTGCGACAAGTCGCTGCCCGGGATGCTGATGGCCGCCGCCCGGCTGGACGTCGCGGCGGTGTTCCTCTACGCAGGGTCGACATTGCCGGGGAAGCTGGACGGCGAGACGGTCACGATCATCGACGCCTTCGAGGGCACCGGGGCGTGCCTTGCCGGGAAGATCACCAAGGAGCGGCTCGGCGAGATCGAGCGGGCCATCTGCCCCGGTGAGGGCGCGTGCGGCGGCATGTACACGGCGAACACCATGGCCAGCGCCGCCGAGGCTCTGGGCATGTCGTTGCCCGGCAGCGCCGCCCCGCCCGCCCCCGATGCTCGGCGGGACACCTTCGCGGCCCGCAGTGGAGAGGCCGCGGTCAAGCTGGTCGACGCCGGCATCACTGCCCGCGACATCCTCACCCTCAAGGCGTTCGAGAACGCGATCACCGTCGTGATGGCGCTCGGTGGATCGACCAATGCGGTGCTGCACCTGCTGGCGATCGCCCACGAGGCGGGGGTCCAGCTGACCCTTGACGATTTCAACCGGATCAGCGAACGAACCCCACACCTGGCTGACGTCAAGCCCTTTGGCCGTTACGTGATGACCGACATCGACCGGATCGGCGGCATCCCGGTGGTGATGAAGGCACTGCTGGACGCTGGCCTGCTGCACGGGGACGCGCTGACCGTCACCGGCCGGACCATGGCCGAGAACCTAGCCGAGCTCAACCCGCCGGCGCTGGACGGCGACGTCCTGCACACCTTGGCGCAGCCGATCCACCAGACCGGCGGGATTGCCATCCTGCAAGGGTCGCTGGCTCCTGAGGGCGCGGTCGTCAAGAGCGCCGGGTTCGACGCCGAGGTCTGGGAGGGTCCGGCCCGGGTCTTCGACGGCGAACAGGGTGCGATGGACGCGGTCGCCGAGGGCACGCTGAACCCCGGGGACGTCATCGTGATCCGGTGGGAGGGGCCGAAGGGTGGCCCGGGGATGCGCGAGATGCTGGCCGTCACCGGTGCGATCAAGGGAGCCGGTCTTGGCAAGGACGTGCTGCTGTTGACCGACGGCCGCTTCTCCGGCGGCACGACCGGCCTGTGCATCGGGCACGTCGCACCCGAGGCCGCCAACGGCGGTCCGATCGCGCTGGTGCAGGACGGCGACGTCATTCGGCTGGACATGGCCGCCAAGACCCTCGACCTGGTGGTCGCCGATGATGAACTCGCCACCCGGCGCGCGGCGTGGGAACCGTTGCCGCAGAACCTGAATGTCGGAGTGCTGGGGAAGTATGCGAAGCTGGTCGGCTCCGCCGCGCGGGGCGCCGTCTGCTTCTGATCTTGCTGCACCCGCCGGCCGTGTGGTGATCCGAAGCGGTGCTGGTGGGGTCGGGCGTGCTCTGCGGGTGTTGTGCACGCTCTGGCCATGGTCGAACACCCGCAGAGCGCACACAAACCCCGTAGAGCAGTGGCCGGGCCCGCCGACGTCCGCCAGCGTCCGCCGGCGCGGGCCGAGGCGGCTCAGCCCGTGGGCGGAGCCGGAGCCGCCGGAGTCGCTCTAGGGTTCAGCAATGCTCCGATGGCTCGACCGATGGCTGGAGGCGAACCGGTGGGCCGGTGACGCCGTCATCACCGTCGGCCTCCTCGGCATCGCCTTCATCGCGCACCGGTCATCGTTTGATTCCGCAGGATTGCTGGTCAGCGTCGCACTGATCGTGCCGTTGTTCCTGCGGCGGAGCGCACCCCGGTCGGTCGTGGTGGTGGTCGCGGTGCTCTGCGTACTCCAAGTGATGGTGCTGACCCGCCCGGTGGCCGGGGATCTGGCTGCACCCCTGGTGGTGCACGTTGCCGCGGCGCACGTGCAGGATCGCCGGTGGGGGATCGCGGCGCTGATCGCTGCGTTGCTCGGCGGGGCCTACGGGGCGGTGCAGTGGACCGGGCCGGGCCGGGAGCAGGTACTGCTGGTCTACGGGGCGATCGCCGCCTCCGTCGTCGCGGCCTACCTGCTGGGGGCACGGCAGCGCGACCACCGTGATCAACAGGAAGAGCAGGTGGCGGTCCTGCTGGAGCGAAGCCGGTTGTTGACGATCGAGCGGGACCAGCGGGCGGAGGTTGCGGCGGCGGCCGAACGCGCCGTGATCGCCCGGGAACTGCACGACATCGTGGCGCATTCGCTGTCGGTGATCGTGGTCCAAGCCGATGGAGCGGCCGCTGCGGTGACGGCGGCGCCGGAGTCGGCGGCGACACTCGCACCGCGGGTGCTGGACACCATCGCCGAGACCAGCCGGGAAGCGCTCGGCGAAATGCGCCGGATAGTGGCAGTCCTTCGATCAACCGGTTCTGCTCCCGAAGTGGACGGACTGACCGCGTGGACGCAAGTGCCGTACCGACCCTCGCCCGGGATCGGAGATCTGCCCGGTCTGGTCCAGCAGGTACAAACCGCTGGGCTGCCATTGACGCTCGAGGAGGTCGGCATAGCAACACCTCTCGCGGCAACGACCGCCTTGACCGTGTACCGGGTGGTGCAGGAATCACTGACCAATGTGATCAAGCACGCCGGTCCCGCCGGCACCGCGAAGGTATCGGTTCGGTACCTGCCGGAGGCGGTTCAGGTGGACATCGTCGACGACGGTCGCGGCTCGCCGATCGAACCCCTCTTGGCAACGGGTGACGACGTGTGGAACACCCAACCCGGGCACGGGCTGGCCGGGATGCGGGAACGGGTGCAGTTGCACGGCGGCCGGTTCAGCGCCGGGCCTCTGGTGGGCGGCGGGTTCGCAGTCCATGCCGAGATCCCGCTGAACGCGGACGGGAATGTGCGATTCGTCGCCGGGATCAGGCAATGAACAGGCCCCTGAACAGCATCCGGGTGTACCTGGTCGATGATCAGTTGTTGGTACGCAGCGGGTTTCGCATGTTGATCGATGCCCAGCCGGACATGACGGTGGTTGGGGAGGCGGCCGACGGGGCCGAAGCCGTCTCTGACTTGGGCCCCGGCGGGAGTCTGCGCACCGACACCGACGTCGCGCTGATGGATGTTCGCATGCCCGTGTTGGATGGCGTTGCCGCAACCAGGGCCATCGTGACGGCAGCGGGCGAGGCTGCTTCGGCCGATTCGGCAGCAGCGATTGTTCGCTCCGGGCCCCGGGTCCTGATGCTGACCACCTTCGACCTGGACGAATACGTGTACGCGGCGCTGCGGGCCGGCGCCAGTGGGTTCCTGCTGAAGGACGCCCGCCCGGAGGAACTCCTGACGGCGATCCGGTCGGTGGCCGCCGGCGACGCGGCCCTGGCGCCCAGCACCACCCGGCGGTTGCTGGAGCACGTGACGCAGGCGCTGCCCGGTGAACAGTCGCGGCGGCAGGACCCGCGCCTGGCCTCGATCACCGCTCGGGAGCGCGAGGTCCTGCTGGCAGTGGCCTCGGGCGCCAGCAACGCGGAGATCGCCGCGCGGCTGTTCCTGGCCGAGGCGACGGTGAAGACCCATATTGGTCATCTGCTGGCCAAACTCGATTGCCGGGATCGGGTGGGTCTGGTCGTCCTGGCGTACGAGAATGGACTCGTCACCGCCGGCTGACGGCAAGCCTCTTACGGCAGCCGGTCACAAGTCACCCACGGAGCCTGCGACCTGGGTCGCACCGGACCGGCTGAAGGGTGCACCCCTGGTCGCACCGGCGCCGGACGAATCCAACCCGCGCTCCGATGTGCCAGCCGGCCGACGTCCCTAGCGTTGCAGCGGTCCCACTTCAGGACCGGCCAGGCGACGGTCGTCATCGACCTCCAACCCAGGCCTCCAGGACAGCTCACGACGAGAATCGAGAACCGACCCCATGTTGCCCGCTCAGCAGCAACTCATCCGAACTGCCTGCACCGCAACGGGTGTGGTGAAGACTTTTGGTAGTGGTGACACGGCAGTGCACGCGCTGAACGGCGTGAGTGTGGCCTTCGTCGCCGGCTCGTTCACCGCGATCATGGGTCCGTCCGGGTCGGGGAAATCGACCCTGATGCACTGCCTGGCCGGCTTGGACAGCGTCACCATGGGGTCGATCACGTTGGGCGGCACCGAGATCAGTGGGCTGGACGACCGTGCGCTGACCGCCCTCCGGCGGGATCGAATCGGATTTGTCTTCCAGTCATTCAATCTGCTGCCCACGTTGACAGCCGAGCAGAACATCCTGCTGCCGCTCGAACTCGCGGGCCGAGACGTCGACCGTGTTCTGTTCCAGTCATTGTCGGAATCGCTGCGGATCACGGACCGGCTTTCCCATCGGCCCAGCGAGCTCTCCGGTGGGCAGCAGCAGCGGGTCGCCATCGCGAGATCGCTGATCACCCAACCGGATGTGGTGTTCGCCGACGAGCCCACTGGAGCCTTGGACTCCCGGACCGGGCAGTCGTTGCTGGGCTACCTTCGGTCGAGTTCCCGGGAATCCGGGCAGAGCATCGTGATGGTCACCCACGATCCGATCGCCGCCTCCTACGCGGACCGGGTGGTGCTGCTCGCCGACGGCCGAATTGCGGGAGACCTGGAACAGCCCTCCGCCGATGACATTCTCGCTGTGATGCGGACGTTGGGGTCGTGATGGCGGACTCTGGCCTCACCGCTCCGCGCCGACCGGGGCGCCTCGGCGGCCCATCGCGTCGGCTGGCCCCTTTCCGGATGGCGATTGCCCAATTGCGGTCGCATCCCACCCGGATGCTGGCGGTGCTGCTGGCGATCGTCCTCGGTGTGGGATTCGTTGCTGCCACGGTAGTTTTCGGAGCCACCTACCGGGCGGGCCTAGGCGCCGTGGTGTCCGCGCGGTTCGCCCACGCGGATGTCGTGGTTGACCCGCCGACGGTAGGCGTCGATGCGGCTAGCGGCCAGGGGTCGACCGACCAACTACTGGAACTCGTGCGAAACACGCCGGGGGTGGCGTATGTCGAAGATCAACCAACAGCGTGGACGCCGTTCTCGTCCGCGGGGGCCAGGGGAACCATGCGGGTGGATTCTGTTCCCGGTGACGAACGGCTTCGGTGGTTCGGATTGTCGGCCGGGACGTGGCCGGTCGGGACCGCGCAGATCCTCGTCGACTCCGGCACCGCCACGTCGGCCAATCTGCAGATCGGTAGCCAGATATTGCTGTCCGGGGGCGCGGGTGGGCTGACGGTGACGGTGGTGGGAATCGCCGACACCTCGGTGTCCGCCCGGCAAGGGGCCGAGGAAAGTGCCTACGGGACGCCTGGTTTGGTAACCGCGCTGGCCTCTGGGAGCAGCACGGGACCCATTGTGGTCGTCGCGGACACCGGGGTCTCACCCAATGCTCTCGCCGATCGGATCGCCTCCTCCACCGCCCCGACCGGCGCCGCGGTGCAGACCGGGTCCGCCAAGGTGGACGCCATGGTGGCCCAGATCACCGGTGGCGCAAGGGTTCTGACTATCGTGCTGCTGGGCTTCGCGGTCATTGCGGTGGTGGCGTCAGCCATTGTCATCGCCAATACCTTCACCATTCTGATCGCCCAGCGGCGCCGGCATATCGCCTTGACCCGGTGTATCGGAGCCAGCCGGGCTCAGGTCCGCGCCGAGGTGCTGGCCGAAGCGTTCCTGCTGGGGGCGGCCGGTTCCGCAATGGGTGTCGTGGTGGGGATCGGGGTGGCCCTCCTCGGCTCGCGGCTTGCTGGTCTGGACGGGGGTGGTCCAGTCATACCGCTGGCGCAGATCGGGACGGCCCTTCTTGGCGGTATCGCGATGACCATGGTCGCGGCCTACGCACCGGCCGCCCGGGCCATGCGGATCACCCCGCTGGCGGCGTTGCAACCGGTGGCAGATGCGGCCGAGGAGCGGCGTTCTTCCCTGATGCGCAACGGCATCGCGGGCGTGTTGACGGTGGGCGGGGTGGTTCTGCTCGTCACCGCGGTGCGAGTGCCGTCAGTCTTGCTGGGGATGGCCGGCGGGGCGCTGTCCGCGTGCGGAATCCTTCTGCTGACAGGAACTTTCCTGCCGTGGACGATTCGACTGATCGGCCGATCGGCCGCCGTCTTCGGCCCGCCCGGGCGGCTGGCCGCGGCCAACGCCGCTCGCAACCCGGGTCGAGCCGCGGGGACAACGGCCGCACTAATGCTAGGGGTGGGCCTCATCGTCACGCTGCAGGTGGGCGCGGCGACTGCGGAAAAGTCCCTCGACCGGGCCATTTCCGAACGCTTTCCGGTCGATCTCGGGGTGACCGCTACCACCACCGGAGCAGTTCCCGCATCCGTTGCGAAGTCGGTCGGACAGGTCGAGGGAATCGCCTCCACTGGAATGGTTCTCGGTACCACTGTCAGCTCAGCGCAGGTGCTGGCGGGTGGTGGCAGTTCCAGCGTTCCGTCCGAGCCCTCGGAGGGTGATCCCGCCGCCGGTCTGGCGATCCTGGGGGTGGGTCCAGCGGCTGCCGCCACCCTCGACGCCGCCCCGGCAACACTGCAGGACGACACGGTCATCGTGCCGGACTTTCTGCTGCGATCCGGGCTAGCGGAAGGCCAGCGGATCACTATCCGGACGGCCACCGGCAACGCCGATTTCACGGTTGCCGCCGGAAGGCTATCCCGGCAGGGGAATAGCGGCGACGCCATGATCACCACCGCGGCCGGGTTAGCCCGTCTACAGCCGGAGGCTCCGGTGGTCGCCGTCTGGGCGGCCCTGACGACCGGCGCCGACCCCGGCACGGTGAGTGCCGCGGTGAACCGGTTGATCGTGACCGAGCCCGACCTGACTCTCGGCGGCTCGGCAGCGGAACGGGCGTCGATGCGATCGACATTGGGCACCGTGCTCGCGTTGGCGACAGCACTGCTGGCCGTGGCGGTGATCATCGCCGTGGTGGGGATCGGGAACACCCTGGGCTTGTCGGTGATCGAACGCACCCGGGAATCCGCGCTTTTGCGTGCCCTTGGCCTGCACCGTCGGCAACTCCGGTTGATGTTGGCGATCGAGGCTGCGCTGCTGGCCGCGGTCGGCGCGGCGGTGGGAGTGCTGGCCGGGATCGGGTACGGCTGGGTCGGCGCAGCGAGCGCATTCCAGCAGGCCGGTGCCGAACCAGTGCTCGATATTCCATGGGGCCACATCGGTCTGGTGTTGGTCCTGGCCGTCTGCGCCGGTCTGCTCGCCTCCGTGCTACCTGCCCGGCGGGCGGCCACAGCCACCCCGACCCAGGCATTGGCCGATATCTGAGACCAGCTCGGGGCGCCCGGTGTGGACGTCCGGTATCGGTGATGGCCGGCCGGCGAGCGGCAGAGGGAGACCATCTCAGGAGCGTCCCGGCACACTTGCGCCGGCGGTATTCGGTGTTACTATGTACTAGTACTCGGTAACACAAGTTACTCCAAGGGGCGGCGCGATGGGTAAACAGGTCACGGAGATGCTCAAGGGAACCCTGGAGGGCATCGTTCTCGCCGTCCTTTCCGGGCGGCCTACGTACGGCTACGAGATCACGGGATGGCTGCGGGAGCAGGGCTTCTCCGACATTGCGGAAGGGACTGTCTACGCACTGCTGATCAGGATCGAGCAGCGGGGCCTCGTGGACGTGGAGAAGGTCGCGTCGGTCAAAGGTCCACCCCGCAAGGTGTATTCGCTCAACGCCCAGGGACAGCAGTATCTCGACGAGTTCTGGAAAACCTGGAGCTTCCTGTCCGAACGGCTGGAGCAGCTCCGCAATGAAGGGAGATAGTCATGGCAGCGCGATTCCTCTCGAAGATGGTCGGCGAGAAACGTCGGTACTGGAGGTACCAGGCCCGCACGAAGCAGCTTCCCGCGAATTATCGTACCGCGATAAGAGCGCTGGAGCGATACCTCACGTATTTTGGTGCGATCACGACGGGGGACATCTTGATGTCGATGCTGGAAGACCTGGCTGATCTGTTCGAGCAGAGCGTGGCGAGCGGAACTTCGGTCCGATCCGTTGTTGGGGATGACCCGGTCGAATTTGCCGAGGCGTTTCTGGAGAATTACTCCGAGGGACGGTGGATCAACAAGGAGCGGGTCCGATTGACCGACGCCATCGACCGCGCCGCGGGTAGCACATCATGACGACCAGTGCAGACAACCAGATCAAAGGCAGTAGGCTTCGGGAGCCGGCCATTCACGTCCGGGGTCTGGAGAAATCCTACAAACAGTTACGGGTGTTGCGTGGCGTCGATTTCGACGTTGCGAGAGGCAGCATCTTCGCCCTGCTCGGCTCCAACGGAGCCGGTAAGACAACAGTGATTAAAATCCTGGCCACGCTGCTCAAGTCGGACGCTGGGACTGCCACCATCGATGGCTTCGATGTGGCCACGCAGGCTGCGAACGTGCGGAAGTCATTCAGCCTTACCGGGCAATTTGCGGCTGTCGACGAGATCCTCAGCGGCCGCGAAAATCTGGTGCTGGTGGCTCGATTGAGACATCTGAAGGACGGCGGCCAGATCGCTGACGACCTGCTGACCCGCTTTCAGCTCAGCGACGCTGCAGGCCGCAGAGTGTCGACCTATTCCGGTGGCATGCGCCGCCGCCTGGACATTGCCATGAGCCTTATCGGTCATTCACCGGTGATCTTCCTCGACGAACCCACCACCGGACTTGACCCGCAATCTCGCGTCGAAGTGTGGAACAGCGTCAAAAAGCTCGCAGGCCAGGGAACGACGGTGCTGCTGACGACCCAAGATTTGGACGAAGCCGAACACCTCGCCGACCGGATCGCAATCTTGCACAAAGGTAAAATCATTGCCAACGGCAGATTGGATGAACTGAAACGGCTCCTGCCGCCCGCCACCGTCGAATACGTCGAGAAGCAGCCGACCCTGGAGGACATTTTCCTGGCCATCACCGGTAATGCGGGCGCGGCCAACGGTACGGATAAGAAGGAACAACGATGACCACCCTTTTCGTTCCAGACACCGCTGCGCTGCTGGGGCGATCGTTGCGTCATATCACCCGAAGCCTGGACACGATCATCACCACCACGATTATGCCAATCGCGATGCTGCTGCTGTTTGTCTACGTGTTCGGCGGCGCGATCAACACCGGAACAGACTCCTACGTGACATACCTGCTGCCCGGGATTTTGATCATCACTATTGCTTCGGGTATATCGTACACCGCCTTCCGGCTGTTCCTGGATACGCAGAGCGGCATCTTCGAAAGATTCCAGTCCATGCCGATCGCGCGGTCGTCCGTGCTGTGGGCGCACGTGCTGACCTCACTGGTGGCAAATCTGATCTTGCTGACGGTGGTCGTGCTCGTTGCCCTGCTGCTGGGCTTTCGGTCGAGCGCGGCGCCGGTGGCCTGGCTTGCGGTCGCCGGGATCCTCGTCCTGGTCACGTTGGCGTTGACCTGGCTCGCCGTCATCCCCGGCCTGACCGCGAAAAGCGTGGACGGCGCCAGCGCATTTTCCTACCCGCTCATCTTCCTGCCCTTCATCAGCTCGGCATTCGTGCCCACCGCCACCATGCCCGGACCTGTTCGGGCGTTCGCCGAGCACCAGCCGGTGACCGCCATCGTCAACGCAATCCAAAGCCTGTTCGCGGGCCAGCCGGTCGGTTCCGACATCTGGCTCGCCCTTGCCTGGTGTGTCGGCATTCTCGTTGTCGCGTATGTCTTTGCGATGGCCACCTACCGCCGCCGGATCTCGTAGCCAACCAGTGTGCGGGGCGGTATTCGACATCATTGAAGGCCGGCGATTTTTTGCGGGGGAGCCGGCCCCTGCTGGCCTGGATCCTCAGGCTTGGGCGGTAAATGGCTGGCCGATGAGTCGAGGCGACGGCATGATTCGCCCGGTCGGCCGGTCGCAGGGGCATGCCGAAGCGCAGGAGGCAGAGCCAATGACCGTCACCGCAGCGGGTTCCCCCGGAGCCGCGCCCGGGCCCGAGGTCCGCACAACGGCCGGTGTGGTGCGCGGCACCTGGGAGCAGGGGCACGCGGTCTTCCGCGGCATCCCGTACGCCGAGCCGCCGGTCGGTGCGCTCCGATTCGCTGCACCGCTGCCGGTGCGCGGCTGGGCGGGGGTGCGTGCGGCTTCCTCGTTCGGGCCGCCGCCGCGGCAGCCCGGGATGTTCGCCGGCGGGCCCGGCCAGGAAGATGCAGGCGACGACTGGCTGACGGTCAACATCTGGTCACCCGACCCGGCACACGGGATCAGCCTGCCGGTGCTGGTGTGGATTCCCGGCGGCGGCTACGTCATTGGGACGTCCGCCCTCCCCGACTACGACGGCGGGATGCTGGCCGCCGGCGGCGTGGTCGTCGTGACCCTGAACTACCGGCTGGGGGTCGAGGGTTTCGCCCAGCTCGACGGCGCCCCCGCGAACCGCGGCCTGCTCGACCAGGTCGCCGCGCTGGAATGGGTGCGCGACAACATCGGGGCCTTCGGCGGCGACCCCGACCGGGTGACGGTCTTCGGGGAGTCGGCGGGTGGTGGATCGGTTGCCGCGTTGCTGGCGATGTCACGGGCAGCCGGCCTCTTCCGTCGGGCCGTTGCCCAAAGCGTGCCAGGGCCGTTCTTCTCGCCGGACCTCGCCGTCGACATCGCCGCCGCCTTCGCCGCCGAACTGGGGGTTCGACCCACGGCGGCCGGCCTGTCTGCCGTAGAGCCGTCCCGGCTACCCGCCGCGGGGCAGGCCGTCGCCGCGAAGATCGACCGGTGGAAGGACCGATGGGGTCCCATCACCCATCGGCCGATCCCGTTCGCACCGGTGGTGGACGGCGACGTGCTGCCGGCCACCCCGTGGGAGGCGTTGGCCGGTGGTGCCAGCAGGGACGTCGACCTCCTCGTCGGACACACCCGCGACGAGCACCGGCTGTTCAGCCTGATCGACGGGGTGCTGGGCCAGGTGACCCAGGAGCAGACGGAAGCCGCCCTGCAAGCCCTCGCTCCCGGCCCGGACGGTGCCCGCCGCTACCGGGAGGCCTTTCCGGCCGTCGGCCCGGAGGAACTCTATGAACTGGTCAACGCGGATTGGCTGTTCCGCATGCCGAGCCTGCACCTCGCCCAGGCGCACGCCGCGGCTGGCGGCCGGACCTTCCTCTACGAGCTGACCTGGCCCGCCCCGGGCATGGGCGGCGGCCTCGGGGCGTGCCATGGTCTCGACGTACCGCTGGTCTTCGGCAACCTCAGCAGCGGGCAGACGGCGATGCTGATCGGCGACCCGCCCTCAAAGGATGCGGAGGCGTTGTCCGCGCGGATGCGCGGCGCATGGACGGCATTCGCCGCCGACGGCGACCCAGGCTGGCCCGCCTACGACGTCGAACGACGGCTGACCCAGATCTTCGACTCTCGGCCGGCCGTGACCGCGTACCCGGAGGACGCCTCACGGCTGCTGTGGCAGCAGCACACCTTCGCCGCCCTCCCGCTGATCGATCCTGCACTCGCGGTCATGGGCCAGTAGCGGTGGGCGTGGCATGAGCTACCGAAAAAATGTCGCCAGGCTGAAAGTAAAGTGAGACCCACAACGGGAAGGGTGAATACCGTCAACTGTGATGAGCCTGTTAAGTTTGTAGACCACTGAAACTCAGGTCTTCACCTAAGTGCAACACGGTCAACCCGGAACCGACCGAGGTCGTGCTCGCTCGTGCCCACGACGGCCAGGTCCGCCAGGATCCTTCCGATCGTCGGGGCGAATTTAAAAGCGTGGCCGACGCCAAGCGCCACGAAGATGTTGGGATGCTCGCGCAGGGGTCCCAATACAAAGTCTCGGTCAGGTGTCAGCGTGTATTGGCAGGTCACGGTTCGCACATGCGGCCCCGAGTCGGGCAGGAGGTCATGTAGGAAGGTGCTCAGTTCGGCCAACCGCCCGGCGTTCGGCTCAAATGTGCGGTGCTCGATGTCCAGATTGATGCCGGAACAGTCGCGCGCAGCTTTGGTCGTGGTTTCGCCGTAGGTCGGGAAACCGTAATAGCAGGTAGCGCCCTCCCATATCCAGAGCGGCATCTTTCCGATGGAGAATTCCTTGGGAGCTGCCGGCTGAAAATAAGAGACTTGCTCCAGACTCCAGGTCAAAGGGAGTTCCGCACCCAGCGGCTCCAGTATCTTGTTCGTCCAGGCATCCGCGCAGAGCACAACGCGCTCGGCTGTGACGGTGCCTGACGCGGTGCGTAGTTCGACGCCACGGGCGCGCGGCTCGAGTGCCTGGACCGGACATTCGGCGCGGAGCACTGCTCCGGATACTCGTGCCAATACCTGCAGGACGGCTGTCGTTCGGGCCGCAGGAACGATTGCACTGTCTTCCTGCCAAATGGCTGACACGGATGATTCGGGCCGAAATGCCGACCAACGGGCCGTCACGTCGGCCGCATCTAGTACCTGAAAAGCAACCTCACAATCGCGCAAACTGGTCGCCAGTGTGTCGAGGTGGGTCGGGGCGTCGGAAGGAAAGAACGTCAGTCCTCCAGTCTTGGTGACTAATTCCTCTCCGGTCATTGATTCCAACTCGTGCCAGTCGCGGTAGGCCGCCGAAGCCAAACGCACATAGTCGGGTTCAGAGTAGGTGTGCCGAAGGATTCGGGAGGTGTCGTGAGACGCTCCTCGAACGTGGCCGAGGGTGAACTGCTCGAATCCGATTGCGGACACCCCCTGGCGGGCCAGTTGATGAAGTGTCGCGCTGCCGAGCGCACCCAGACCCACAACTGCGACTTGGTAGTGCTCCAAATGAGGTCTCCTGAGCTGTCAGGGTGGTGGTCCGCCTGGGATGGTGTGTGTCAGCGCGACAGCGGTCGCGGGGAGCCAAGAATCTCTGCGCGGTCGGAGCGCACTCAGGCCACCTTACTACGGGTGAATTATGGACGGAGATGTGTTGCGATGAAGGGGGTGTCGGTATCGGCTAGCTGCGAGGTAAGGCGACTGACGGTGCTCGCCATCGCTGCTCGGGCCGCTAAGAGATACGACCGCGGGTCTACCAGGTTGGGGTCTTGTGTCAGCACCTTCCGCACAGCCGAAGTGAATGCGATCCCGAGTGCGGTACCAACGTTGATCTTGGTGATGCCCGCCCGGACTGCCTGCCGCAGTGCGTTGTCGGGTACCCCCGATGAACCGTGGAGGACGAGCGGCACAGGGACCGCCGCGTGCAGCCGTTTGATCAGCTCGTCGTCCAGGGTCGCTGTCTGCGTGGTCATGGCGTGCGAACTACCGACGGCAACCGCTAGGGCGTCAACCCCGGTATGCCGGACGAACGCGACCGCTTCAGCGGGGTCCGTCGCAACGCCGGCGGAGTGAGCGCTTGCCATCACACCTGGTTTACCGCCGACGTAGCCGAGCTCAGCCTCGATCCACAGACCCGCCTCGTGGGCCCACTCGGCGGCCGACCGGGTCGCCTCGACATTGTCACGATAGGGCCGCGCACCGGCGTCGAACATCACCGAGGAGAAACCGGCATCGGCCGCCTGATGCAGCAGCTCGGTGTTGTCGACGTGATCCAGATGAAGAGAAATCTCCACGCCGGCGGACTCGGCCAACTCCCGAGCAGCGACAGCGATCGGGCGGATCCTGTTGCCGTGGAAGGCAACGGCATTTTGGCTGAGCTGAAGGATGACCGCGGTGCGGCTTTCCTCGGCCCCGGAAACGATTGCTTCAACGTGTTCAATGGTGACAAAATTGAACGCGAACACGCCACCGCGGGCCGCAACAGCGCGGCGCACCAAACTACCTGTGGATACCAGGGTCACGGAATCATCTCCACTTGGATCGACGGCAGCAGCTCGGCTGCCAGCTTGTGATCCGTGGCACCGGCTGTTGCCATGGTGACCGAAGCGGTGGCGAGCGCCACGGCTTCGGCCAGCAACGTCGGCCAGCTGTCAGCACGCCGCATTCCCCGGGCCGTCGACGCGGCGAGGGCGTCTCCTGCCCCGGTCGGGTTGACGGCTCGGACGACGGGAGCACGAACCCGGAACGCGCCGGCGCGGGTCTTAGCGACAACTCCAGAGGCGCCTAGAGATACCAGGACCGCACCGGCACCTTGGTCGCATATCCTTTGGCACCCGTCAAGAATATCGGCTTCGACCTCAACCGGGTGGCCCAGCGATTCCGTGAGCTCGGAGCGGTTCGGCTTGACCAGGTCAGGTCCTGAGCTCAAGGCGGCCGTCAGGGCCGGACCGGCCGCGTCGAGCAGGACCGCCGCCCCCGCCGAACGGGCCAGGGACGTGAGCCGGGCGTAGCCACCCACGGGCACCCCCGGCGGTTGCGAACCGGAAAGCACCACCACATCGGCAGTTTTCACCAAGCCAGAGTAGTGAGCGAGGAAGATCGCCCATTCGGAAGCGCTCACGACGGGACCAGGTTCGTTGAACAAGGTTGCCTCACCATGGTCAACGACGGTCACGGTTCGGCGTGACTGTCCACCGATGTGGACGAAATCCGCCGGGATCGCGGCGGCGTCAAGGTCGGTCCGGATCGAGTCGCCATTAGTTCCGCCGATAAGGCCGGTGACGGACAGCGGCTCGCCGAGCCGGTGCAGCACCCGGGCGACGTTGAGCGCCTTCCCACCGGCGCGCTGGCCAATGACGCCGACCCGGTGAGTACTGCCCCGTTGCAGTTCATCCACGGAATACGTGGTGTCGATAGCTGGGTTGAGGCAGACACAAAGGATCATCGTGTTTCGACCGCTGATTGTTCCAAGATCACCGAACGGGAAAGATACCGGGGGGTGTCGGCATCGCGACCGTTCGCCGTGGCCAGGTCGACGGCAAACCGATGGAGCCGGACGAGCTCGATCAGCGGCTCACCACAACCGTTCTCGACCGTCCCGCCGGTTGCGACGACTGCCTTGGCCAAGTCGGCTGGTAGCCGATCAAGTCCCCAGACGAGAGTCCCGGGCCCACTGGTGGCAATGGGGCCATGCCGGTATTCACCGACGGCGTAGGACTCGACCCAAGCCCCCGCCGACTCGCGTACTTTCAGTGCCGCCTCCTGGCCGATCGCTGTACCCCACTCATGGCCGAGTACAACGAGCTGGCGGATTTTCGGGTCAGGAAGTCGACCCAAAAGAGCGACCTCCGCTGCTTGAGGAAGCGAGGCGAGGTAATGAGGGTCAGCATTTGCCAGTGTCGCTCGGAGCATCATCAACTGTGTTGTCGGGAACCGCGTCTGGACAACGCTGACCTCATCGGCGAACGACAGATCGACCACCGTTGTCGCCAGCTCCGCGAGCGGAGTGTTTTGTTGGCCGAGGAGCGCGGTGACAGCGACCACGGGCTGTTCTGCGCGCACCCGACGTACGGCGTCGAGTAACTCGGACGAGGTGCCAGAACGACTGATGGCAACGACACGGTCGTAGGACCGTAGGTGAGGTGGCAGTTCGCTGGCGATGAGCGCGTCGGTATAACCCTCGCCCGCCGCTTCGCGTAACCAGGCGTAGGCGGACCCAACGTAGTGCGAGGTGCCGCAACCCAGAACGAGCACGCGTTCACCGGTGGCGGGGACCCCGGTGATCCCGGCGGCGGCTAACTTGAGTGCCTGTCGCCAGCAGTCGGGCTGGCTGATGATCTCGGCTCGGGTCAGCCGACTTGCCTGGTCACCGGTCATTGGTGCCCTCCGCGGTTCTGGGGTGGATAAATGGTTGTGGTCAGCGACTCAGCGACGAGAGCGGTATCAGGGCCGGTCGGTTGAGCGGCCACCCCGCCGGCAGCGGTGGTAGACAAGGACGCCGCTGCCACTCCCAGGGCCAGTGCGACCGACCAGTCGGAGCCGGCCAGCACCGCCGCAATCACTGTCCCGGCCAGGGTGTCTCCGGCCCCTACTGTGTCGATGATGTCGACCGGCGGAACACCGACCGTGACGGTTCCATCGCGGGTGTGGACCGTGGCACCTTCAGCGCCGCGTTTGCGCACGACCGCAGGCAGTACTGCAGAGCGTTCGCTCGACGAAGCAGCCGGCATTGTGCCGAGCAGAAAGCTTGCGGCGGCTTCGGGGCTGTTCGCGCCGGCCAAGCCCGAAAGCCCCAGCAATTCGACGTCGTTGGCGAAGAGAATGTCACTCTGACCAATTGCCTCGGCCGCGCCCGCCGTCCATTCGCGGGCCGGGTCATCATTCGTATCGAGGCTGACCGTCGCACCAGCCTTGCGGGCGTACGACAGTCGTTCGTGGAGCAGATGCCGTGCTCCACTGTGCAGAAAGAACGAGCTCACGTGCACGTGCGCGTATTGCGCTAACAGCTCGTCCGGCAGATCCGCGGTGCTGAGCTGCGTCATGGTCCCAAGATCAGTCAGGATCTGACGGTTCTGCCTGTCCTCTGCACTGATGAGGATCACCGAAGAACCTGTGACGCCGCCGCTGATTACCCGGACCGGGTTGATGTCGATTCCTTGTTCTTGAGCCAGCCGAAGGCAGTAGCGACCGAACTCGTCGTCACCGATGACTGCAGCCAGCGCGGTGTGGGCACCGGCCCGCACTGCTGCGCTGGCCGTGATCGCCGCACTGCTGCCCAGGGTCATCCGCGTCGCCTCGACCAAATCCTCCGCCTGGCCGAAGCGAAGCTGCCCGTTCGGCGCGGGGACGCCGGCGACAATGAGGTCGGGGTTGAGTTCCCCGATCACGAGCAGGCGCATTTCACCGGCCCCCGGACACGTCGATAGTCACGCCTGTGATGTAGTCCGCGGCCGTGGAGGAAAGCCAGCGCACGGCTTCAGCCACGTCCTCAGCCGTACCTGCACGTCCCAGCGGAACTGTCGACATCAGTCGTTCGAGTCTGTCGGGACGACCGGCGGAGGTGTTCATCTCCGTGTTGATCAGTCCTGGTCGCACGCCGTTGACCCGGATGCCCTCGTTCGCGACCTCGGCGGCAAGTCCGATGGTGAGGGCGTCGATCGCGGCCTTGCTCATTGCGTAGTCAACGAATTCACCCGCACCACCGCGGACCGCAGCCCGGGAAGACACATTGATGATCACACCTCCGTGGCCACCCCTGGCGGTCGTCATCCGGGAGACGGCTTCCCTGGCGCACAGCAAGGGGGCCACGGTGTTGACGGAGAACGTGTGGATCGTTCGAGCCGTGCGCATATCGGCAACACGCGAGGCTTCGGGCAGAATACCGGCGTTGTTCACTAGCAGGTCCAGCCTGCCGAACTGTTGGTCGAGATCGGCGAAAAGCGTTGTTACCGAATCGGTCTCCCCAAGGTCGACGCCTACGGTCACCACTGAGGCGCCTGAGAGGCGACAGGTTTCCGCAACGTCCTCTGCCGCTTTGCTGCGGACCGAGTAGGTCACCAGCAGGTCATAGCCCGATGAAGCCAACGTCTTTGCTACCGCGGCTCCGATGCCGCGGCTGCCACCGGTGACAAGGGCGACCGGCCGGCTGACGTCCGCAGTGGTCGGTTCCACCTCAGTCGCCGATCCGCTGGTAGGCGGTGTTGCTGGCGAGATAGCGGATGCCCGCATCCCGAACGGCGCGACAGGCCACCGAATTCGGGTCGAACGCGGTGCCATGAAGCCACGCAAAAGCCGGCGGAAGCCGTCCGGTCATCTCGTGGATGAGCCGTATGGGCTCGAGGACCTCACGCTCCACATCGGCGGCCGTCAGCACCTCGTTGGCGGCCGCATGATTGGCCGTGTGCCCAGCGACAACATGGCGGCGGGAGATACTCTCGATTTCCGACCATGTCATCGCAAGGCTGGATTGTTGACGCTCCTCAGGCACCAGAATTATCTCATGAGCATCTGCGTAGTCCCGTTGCGATTCCGGAGCGACCGATGGAAACGTCGTAGGCGGGAAGAACCAAGCTGTGAGCCCCAGCTCGTCACAAACCGGAGCGGCCACCGTTGCGTTGTTCAAGTAACCGTCGTAAAAGGCGACAATCAACCCCGGTTTGGTCTTGCCCCATTTGCCGGTCTCGTAGAATCGGTCCAGATCCTCGGGAACGACCGGTTCATAGTGGCTCGCGTAAGAGGCAAGCTCGGCCTTCAACTGATGACGTTCACTCATCGGGGTGTTGTGCCAATTCACCACTCGAATGAACGCCCCTGCCGCGAAAACCTCCCGTTGGTGCTCGGTAGTCAGAACATTCATGAAGTTGGCTCCGTCCTGGCGCGAAGATGTTGATCACCCAGGACCACGAGGACGTCGATGAGAGGTCCTGCGCCGGTCACGTCGAGTTCGGGTTCATAGTCTGGCGAGGGGGACAAGCCGCCTTCGTAATGATCGAACAGCGCGGCCAGACGCTCGCCCTCTGCAACCGCTAAAGCATCGTGCACTGTCAGCACCCGACCTTGCCGAATGTCGTGAAGTGCCAAAAACATTGGGATGCCTTCGCGCTCCAAAATCCGGGTGCGACAATCGGCGGCAACTGCCGCCACGTCGCCTGCCGGCGGTGACCACAGCCCATTTTCGGGAGCCGGCCCGGTCATTGCGATCTCCTAGGAACGATCGCGCGTTCTACACCGACGAGGAAGTCGAAATCGGCGCCCTCATCGGCTTGCAGCACATGGTCGACATAAAGACGCTGGTAGCCGCGGCTGGCTGGCCAGGCTCGTCCAGGCTGGGCCTTCAGTCGGGCTGCAATCTGGTCCTGCGGGACGTCGAGGTGCAGTCGACGCTTCGGCACGTCAAGCTCGATGACGTCACCGTTACGTACCGCACCGAGGGGTCCGCCCGCCGCTGACTCCGGACAGACATGGAGGACGACCGTGCCGTACGAGGTGCCGGACATTCGTGCATCACTGATACGGACCATGTCCGTAACGCCGGCGTTCAACATCCGTACCGGCAGCGGGAGGTTGGCAATCTCAGGCATCCCCGGATAACCGCGGGGCCCGGCTCCCCGCAGAACGAGAATGTCGTCCGGCTTTACATCCAACTCGGGGTCGTCAGCGTCATGCAGGTAGCGCTCGTAGTCGTCCCAGACGAGCGCACGACCGCGATGCACCATCAGGGCCGGGCTGGCCGCCGACTGTTTCAACACCGCGCCCCGAGGGGCCAGGTTTCCCCACAGAACGGCCGTCCCGCTGCCCGCGGGCTGCAACGGCCGGTCCACATCGCGGATGACTTGATCATTCCAGCGCGAGCAATCACGGTAGGCCTCGTCCAGGCTGACGCCGGTCACACCAACCGGGTCCCGGTGCAACAGGTCGCCAAGCTGCTCGATGACCGCTCCGATACCGCCCGCGTATGCGAAGTCCTCCATCAGGAAACGCCCGGTCGGCATGACGTCGACCAGGGTGGGGATGTCGCGGGCAAGAAGATCGAAGTCGGCGAGGTCCAGCGGTACGCCAACTCGGCGGGCAAGGGCAATAAGGTGAACGACCGCGTTGGTCGAGCCGCCAATCGCCGCGTTGACCCGGACGGCATTCTCAAACGCAGGACGCGTCAGGATCGCGCTTGGGCGGAGATCTTCGGCGACCATCTCGACGATGCGGCGACCAGCCAGGTGAGCCGCCGTTCGTCTGCGGGCATCATCTGCCGGCAACTCCGCAGAACCGGGAAGTTGCATGCCCAAGACTTCGGTCAACAAGGCCATCGTCGACGCGGTGCCCATTGTCATGCAGTGGCCCCTGCTGCGGCTCATGCAGGACTCCGCGCCGGCCAGGTCGCCGTCGGTGAGCAGTCCCGCCCGCCGCTGCTCGGTCAACCGCCACACCGACGTCCCCGAACCGACGTCCTGCCCGCGCCACTTACCGCTGAGCATGGGACCACCGGTGAACAGCAAACTGGGCAGGTCGGTGCTGGCCGCACCCATCAGGTACGCGGGTGTCGTCTTGTCACATCCGGCCAGGAGCACCACACCGTCAACTGGGTTACCGCGCAGGGTCTCCTCCAGGTCCATCGCGGCCAGATTGCGCAGCAGCATGGCCGACGGCCGGACGAGGGTTTCACCGATCGAGGTCGTCGGAAATTCGAAAGGTACCCCGCCTGCCTGCCACACTCCTCGTTTGACGTGGTCGGCTACCTCGCGGAGGTGGGCGTTGCACGGCGTCAGCTCCGACCAACTTGATGCGATTCCGATGACCGGTCGACCGGTGAACGAATCGTCCGGCAGACCCTCACTGCGAAGCCATGAACGGTGCAGGATGCCGTTCTTGCCCGGGGCGTCGAACCAGCCAGCGCTTCGTAGGCCGATCACGCGAAGGCCGGGAGGTATTGAGCCTGGGCGTCGATCAGGGCGTCGCCCAGAGCACGTGCACGGTCCGGGTCAGTGACGGCGCCGTCAGCGAGTATGGCTTCGACGAGGACTTCCCGGTTTCCCTGTAGCGCAGCCTCGATAGCCAGCCTCACGGACACCAGGCGTTGCGTGAGGATGGCAGTGAGTGCCGGTGAGAGGTCGGGGACCTGCACGGCGCGCAGGCCGCGCGCGGTGGCCACGCCGGGCAGTTCGAGCACTGCATCGTCGGGCAGCCCCGGCACGGCGCCGCCGTTGCGCACGTTCACCGAAAACATCTCTCGGCTGTCGTGGAGTACGGAGCGAACGATGGCGATGAGTTGTTCCTGTTCACCGGTGGACCGGTTAAAGATCGATTCATCCAATGGTTCCGAACCTTCGGCCTGTCGTTTCATCGACAGGTATCGGTTTTCGCCCCATTCCAAGATCTCCGGCACGGAAAAGGCGTCCACGCCGAGGGTCTTGCCGTAGTAGGTACCCTGCGGCCAACGTTGCGGAAAGAACTCGGTGACATGCCGATCATTGGCCGCCGGATAGGCACCATAGGCATCGAACAGATGCCAGGAGAACGGGTTGTGCGCTGCTAGCACCGTGTCAGTAAAAATCTGCCCGATATCGTCCTGAGTCCCCGCCCTGGCCTTCTCCTTCTCGCGTCGGGCCGCGACCAACGGCCAGGCATCCTTTCCGCGCAATCTGAAGTCATAGATAAAGGTGAGATGGTTGATGCCCGCGTACAGGGTTGAGGTTTCCTCGAACGGCGCATCTATGTACTCGGCAAGTTCCCGCTGTACGTGGTGCATGCCGTGACAGAGGCCGACCACTGAGGCTCCGGCATGCTGGATCATCGCGGCTACGTTGGCGGTCATCGGGTTGCTGTAGTTGAAGAAGAGAGCGTCGGAGGCTAACTCCATCACATCGCGCGCGATAGCAACCATCACCGGAACGGTTCGGATGAGCCGGCTGATCCCGCCGGGCATGACAGAATCGCCGACCGGCTGGAAGATGCCGTGTTGCATGCAGATGGTGTGGTCCTTCAGCCAGGCTTCGCGCCCGCCGACACCTACGCAGGTGATCACGAAGTCGGCCCCCGGCAGCGCACGGCGACGGTCGGTGGTACCCGACACCGAAATTCTTGTCTGAGCATTTCTTGCCGACACCATCAGCTCCGCAAGACCGACGGCGACATTGAGTGCAGCCTCATCAATATCGACAAGGCGGATATTCCAGGCACCCAGATCGCCGGCGGAGATGAGGTCGGCGAGTAGGCCGCGCGTGAATACGGCGCTGCCGGCGCCGATCAGTACCAGGGATCGTCGGTCAGGTTGCTGCACGTGTTCCTCTTCTCCATTCGACGGTGGGCCTGGAAACGGCATGACCGCGGACAACATCAAGGGGCGGGTCGACGGTGGGGTGGCGTGACGGTGGGGTGGCGTGAGTCGGGCGAACGGTCGCTGTGTTGCGCTAGGACCAGTCCCGGCCACTGGTACCGCCGCACCGATCGGAAGTCTGACCTGCTGTCAAGGCATCAATAGCCTCTGTCCCGATCGGCCACGTTCAGTAGCGGCTTGTTGCCCAAATACCGCCGGAGGTTGGCAGTGAACAGGTCCCCCACCACGTCGACATAGTCCGGCGCGAAGCCAGCGATGTGTGGAGTGACGATCGAGCGGGGATGGGTCCAGAACGGGCTGTCGACCGGCAGCGGCTCCTCGGCGAAAACATCGCTCGCGACGTGGTCGAGGCGCCCGGTGTCCAAGGCGCGCAACAGCGCGGTCTCATCGACGACGCCGCCCCTACTGGCGTTGATCAATACCGAGCCCTTCTTCATGACATCGAATTCCCCCGTCCCGATCATTCCTCGGGTGGCTGGTGTCAGCGGCACGGTCAAGACCAGGTAGTCACTGTCCGCGAGAATCTGATGAAGCCGGTCTGCACCCACCACGGTCACACCGTCGAGTTCGTCCTTCTGTCCGAACCGGTCACCCGCAGCTGAGTGAGCATCGCGTCGCACCGCGAGCACACGCATGCCCAGGGCCTGGCATATGCGCGCTATCTCGCGGCCGATGCGTCCGTACCCCACGATTCCGACAGTGCTTCTACGAATGTCTTTCGGCATCAGCTGGCTCCAGCGGTCCTCCCGCGACGGCCAGTGTCGGCGAGCGGCCAGCCGCTCGGTCTGACGCAACCGATGAGCGTGCATCAAGATCATTGCCAGCACCCACTCGGCCAGCGGCGCCGGGCTGACGCCGCCAAGCGTCGTGATTGTCACGTTGCTGTTCCACAAGTCACTGTCGCGGAGGTGGTCGATCCCCGAGGTGTCCAACTGAGCCCAACGCAGGCCGGGAGCCTGCGCCAACCCAGGCAGCACGGTGTTGGTGTACAGCACTTCGGTGGCAGCTAGGAGATCGCCAGGTACTTCATCAATATCAGCGGCCACCGGGTGGTAAGTCAGGATGATCCTGTCGCTCACCGAGCGCACACGCCTCAGGAATGCTGGTGGAAAATCCAGTGTGACGAGGACCTGAACTGGAGCGGGGGGTGTTGAAATCGTCATTTGATCCCGGTGCGGGCCACCCCCTCGACGAAGTATCGTTGGAATATTGCAAAAACCAGCAACATCGGAAGTATCGACAGCAAAGACATCGCCAGCAGCGGGCCGAAATCACTTCCGAACTGGGAAATGAGGAACTGCAGGCCAACTGGCAGGGTGTACGAATCACTGTCGGTCAACACAATCAACGGCCAGACAAATTCATTCCACCGCCACATAAAGGTGAAAATCACCAGAACAGCGATCAGCGGCTTCGACAGGGGTAGCACGATCCGCCAGAAAGTACGCAGATGGCCGGCGCCATCGCAGTACGCCGCCTCCAGCAATTCATCGGGGATTGCCAGGAAAAATTGCCTCGCCATGAACAGGCCGAAGGCCTCTGCCAGTCGCGGCAGGATCACCCCCCACGTTGTGTTCAGCAGGTTCAGGTCGATGACGATCTGGAACTGCGGAACCATGATCACCTGCACGGGGACCATCAGAGTGCTGATGATGAGCAGGAACAGCAAGTCACGTCCGGGGAACCTCAGCTTGGCGAAGGCGTAACCAGCACACAGATTGATGACAACTGTCGAGGAGACGGAGAGCACGGCGATGAACACCGAGTTGCCAAGCCAGCGGGCAAACGGATACTGCGACCAGGGTTGGGTGAAGTTCTCCCAGTGCCACTCCTGCGGCCAGAGCGGCACGGGGAGGACGGTCAACTCGTTCGTACTGGCCAACGACGTCCGCAACATCCAGAACATCGGGAACATCATCACCAGCACAGCAAGTACCGCGAGGCCTGTGCGAACCGCCTGCGAGCGTTTGGACGTTCGGGTGAAGGCCGCCTCCGCCGGTTCGGGCATGGTGCTCGCGGTGACCGCCGGGTTCGTCATACCTTTTCCCTCCGCTGGGACACTCGCCACCACACCCCGGTCAGCACCAGAACGATGGCGTAGATGACCACTCCGATCGTCGCCGCGTAGCCCTGCTGCCGTTGGTTGAACCCTTGGTCATATGCGTACTGCACGAGAAACGTTGTTGCCGTTCCCGGGCCGCCCCGGGTCAACACAAAGACAACGTCGAACACCTGGAAACTAAGGATGATCGAGTACACGGCCAGGAACACCGTTGTCGGATTCAGCAGGGGCCAGGTGACCCACCTGAAGCTTTTCCAACCGGTGGCGCCATCGAGTGCTGCCGCCTCATAGAGATCACGCGGGATCCCCTGCAGACCGGCGAGGTACACAACCATGCCGAAACCAATGCCTTGCCAGGTGGTCACGATGATCACCGAAAGAAAAGCGGCCCGACCGTCCCCCTGCCAGTCTACGTTCGGCAGACCGACGGTCGAAAGGAGTTGGTTCAGAATCCCGCGTAGCGGGTCAAATAGCCTGAGAAAGATAATGCCGGCCGCGACACCGGACACGACGACGGGCACATAGATCAGGGCACGAAATAGTCCACGACCGGGAAGTACCCGGTTCAACAATAGCGCGGAACCTAGGCCCAATGCCATGCTGAGCGGCACTGAGATAACCGTGAAGACAACAGTATTGAGCAACGACTGCCAGAAAGTCGGATCGGAAACAAGGTGACGGTAGTTTTCCAGACCGATCCAGGTCAGGCGCCCGAACCCGCTGTAGCGGTGCAGGCTGTACCAGAAGGTCAACGCAATCGGGATGAACATGAAGACCGTGAAGACCACCAACGCCGGACTGGCCAGGACCAGCCCCGCCAACGCCTCCGCGCGTCGGCTCGCGGACTTGATCTGGCCAAAGCGCTCGCGTCGCGGCTGCGGTCTGGACGCAGGTGCCTCGGTGAGGACGCCCTGGGTCGCCACCGCCTCAGCCCTGCGCCTTCATAGCCTTCGTGATGGCATCCGTGAGCGCCTGGATCACCGTGTCGGTCGACGAGTTGGGATCGGACAGGTACTGGTCCATATTGTCCACGAGCGCCTGGTTGAGGCCCGAGAACGAGGCCGAGGTGGCAACCTTGACCAACTCTGGAGGCATTGTGGTGGCTTGTTTCTGGAATACCGGCATCAGGTCCGGCCGCACGGCGTAATTGAGTTTGGCGTCGACGAGATCGGTTCGAACCGGCAGCACAGTCGCCTGCTCGCAGAAGTACGCCATGTTGTCCTTCGTGACCAAGAACTTGGCGAACTCCGCGGCGACGTCCTTGTTCTTCGCTTGTTCGGTGACGACGATCGCGTTGCCGCCCAGGTCGGTGGCTGCTCCGACATCGCGCATCAGGTAGGTGACGCCGTAGTCAAACTTTTTTCCGATCGCCGCGTCCAGAGATGGGATGAGAAAATCACCGGTCTGGATCATCGAGATCTTTTGTGTGGGAAAGATTTCGTCGGGGTAGGTCGGCCTCTTCACCAACACGCTGGGTTCGTGCAACCCCTGGGTGTAAAGGCTACGCGTCCACTCCAAGGCTTTGCGAGCCTCGGGCGTATTCAAGGTGACCTCGGCCATCGCCTTGTCCAGCACGGTGCCGCCGGCCTGGTAAAGCGTGTTGTACCAACGGTAGGCGCCAAAGAGCTGGTAGTTGAACGCGAAGGGAGCGGCTCCTAGGTTGGCTGCCTTCAGCTGCTGAAGAACCTTGACGAACTGATCCCACGTCCAAGCTTCTTCAAGTGACTGCGGGACGGAGGTGATGCCAGCCTTGTCAAAGTGCGATTTGTTGTAGACCAAGGCGGAGGTGTCTGTGTGGTGGGGGACACCGAACGGCGTTCCTTCCGACTGGACCGCACCCCATA
This sequence comes from Nakamurella sp., assembly GCA_965247715.1. Classification (GTDB taxonomy): domain Bacteria; phylum Actinomycetota; class Actinomycetes; order Mycobacteriales; family Nakamurellaceae; genus Nakamurella. The sequence continues at coordinate 450,687 of CBDFHS010000015.1, forward strand.
ACGCCGGAATGAATGCGTCGCCGAACGAGGCGTCCAGGTAGGACGAGATGTTCGCCAGGGCCCCGCTATGGGCGTAGCTGCCGACGTCCGTATAGGTCACCCGGAACATGTCCGGCGCCTGGTTGGCCTGTAGGCGGCGGTCGATGACGGTGCGCATCTGGTCGAACGGCAGGACCTCGATCTTGACGTCCGCGCCACGGGCAGCCTTGAAGTCCGCAGCGATTTTTTTGAACGCGGCGATCTCCTGATCACCGCCCCAGGTGGTGAGGGTCGCAGTCCCGGACAACGCTCCCCCCGTAGCGGCGGCTCCAGCGTTGGATGAGCTTCCGGAATCACCGCCGCCGCCGCAGGACGCCACGGCGACCCCCACCCCGGTAAGACCTAAGGCTTTCAAGAATGACCGACGGTCGAGACTCGACATGACGAACCCTCCGGTTTGGCGCTCAGCGGCCCTCTACGGGCGATCGCAACGGAGCATATCCCTCGATCTTCCAAAGACAACCAAACCTGGTCAAAATATTTCAGAACGTTGACCGGCACCGGTTGGACGTCACGGACGAGTCGCCACCGGGCTCAACGTTCCAAGAACAACGGTGCGTGGCTCCCAGCCGCCGGCCAGCACATCGGCGACCGCAGTAGAAATCTCGAGAGGGGTGTGCCATCGGCTGTTGTGGCCGTCGCGCACCCACCCCAACTGCAGGACTACCGGGCGCAGGGCAGACCATGGAGCGACATGGCCAGGTTGGTTCGCCCAATTGCTGGTGGCGACCACCACGATTCGACCGGTCAGTGCCGCCAGCAAACCCCAAGTACGCGGCGCGAGAGCAGGCGCGTAGGCGATCAGTGCCGCGATGTCGGCACCATGCCCGGCAACCCAGGTAGCAACTGCTGGAACGTCCTTCATGTCCAGGGCGACCCGGTCGGTCCAGGAACCCGCCGCCAGCCGACTGCCGCGGGAGACACCAATAGCGATCAGGTTCTGATCCCTGAGCAAACCACCTAGTGGGGCCAAGATCCCGGACGCGCCGATGACAACGTAGCGTGCGGGTGCGGGTGCCATCTTCACGATCCGTTCTTTGGGGTTGCCAATGCCATGGATACTCGCAACGCTGTCAACGGCTCCGGCGGACACCGCAAGCGTTGCCCATCTGCTTGCGGCGGCCGCGGCGGACGCTGCTGGATTGGCGATCACCGAGGTCGTTGCTCTCGTGACGGTTGCCGACGCGTCGACGGCCGACGGCGCCGTCGTGATGGTCAGCGGCCGGCCACGCACCGATTCAGTTGAAACCGGTATCGTCAGCGCTGTCCGAAATGTGATCGCTGAATCCACCGGCGTCGCCCACGAATTGGTGGTTGTCGTCAGGCTGTGACGACCACGAACTTGCCTAGGACTCTCGTCCCGAGGGAAACAGGAAACGGTCGAACCACAGCAGCATCCGAGTGCAGTGATCAAGGACGGCAGGCCATTCGTGGACATCGTGGCCCTCCCGGGGATAGATGGCGACGTCGGACTCGACCCCCCACTCGATCAGCGCCCGGTGCATCTCAAGTGCCTGAGCCGGCGGTGTGGCCAAGTCGTGCGCACCGGCCGTGAGCAGCAGCGGGCAGGCCTCAGAGGTGGACGCCGTGAGGGGGCTTTTGTGCCAGTACTGGGAATTGGGGTCCAGCGGATGACCTCGCAGGAATCGCACATCGCTCTGCGGGATGTTCGTGGTGAAATGCTGGCTCACCCAGTCTGTGACCGGTGAAATCGCCACGGCGGCAGCGAACATGCCCGGCCGGGTAGCTAGCCATGCTGCGAGAAAGCCGCCGTAGCTTGCGCCGATGACTCCAACGCGACCTCGGTCGGCGACGCCTTGCGCAACGACCATGTCCACGCCGGAGAGGACGTCATCAACGTCAAGGCCGCCGATCTCGCCCACAAGTCGACGGACGAAGTCCTCGCCGTGACCCACGCTGCCCCGAGGGTTCGGAAGCAGCACGGCATAGCCGTGGGCAAGTAGCAGTGGGATCTGGACCAGGCGATCCATTGAAATGTCCCGCCACCGCCACACCGGACCTCCGTGTACGAAGACAACGAGCGGGCCAGGACGCCCCGACGGGGCAGCAGGGGTCAACAGGTACCCGTCGATCTGTAGTCCGTCGCTCGATGACCAAGACACAAGCCTCATGTCGGAGCATAGTTCGGCCGCGATCTCTGCCCCGGCGTTGCCCAGATCGAGGAGCGAAACAAACTCACCGTCAGTGATAACACCTACGGTGGGCGGTCTTGCGTGACTCTCCATGACCACGGCAGCAGCGGAGTCGCCGCACGGGACCGCCACCGGAAGCAGGGTCCCGGGGCCAAATGTGTCCGAGGTCGTTGCCCACAGTTCATGGACATCCTGGCCCAAGCCAGAATGTCGGACCATCACGGTTTCGGGGCCCCGAATTCCAGCGAGAATGCCCCTTCCCTCCCCTGACCACGCGTGTGAAGTCACGTGCACTCCACCCGCCCGGACAATGCCTTGCTGTCGACTGTGCGTATCGACGACGACAAGATCACCTGCGACAAGTCCCCGGTCACTCGCCGAACCGGAAATGACCGAGATGAAACGACCCTCCGCGTCCGCAGCTGGCCCGGCCAGCTGAGCGTCACTGCCGAACAACAGGCGATCGTTGGAGGTGGCCAGGTCGATCAGCCGGAGCTTGGCGTCGTACCAGGCGTCTTCTTGCGGTTCGTCGGACGCAACCACCGCGATGTGGCCGTTGCCGGCCCAACAGAACTCCCAGACGTTGAACGGTGACTGGAGTACTTCTAGCGAGCCGGCGGCAACGTCAGCAAGCCAGATCCGACGCCAGCCGGTTCGCCCTTCCTGCGAAACCTCCGGGCACCAGTCCGGCAGACCATTGTCACCGGCAACCCGGCCTGATCCGAATACGTCAGATATTTCCGCGCCGGGCTCAGCCAACAAAATGGCAATGGCAGTCCCCGACGGGGACCAGGCCAGGCCCTCCACGTTTCCCAGCAGGGGTTGCGGGATCAGCGTCCTAGTGGACCGATCACCGACGTCGATCAGCAGCGGTTTTTGCAATCCGTCGGACGATGTACTGAGGCACAGCAGCCCGGATCCGTCGGGTGACCAGGTTGGTGCCCGGCGATTGCTTGTCCCAGTCAGATCGTCGAGCAGGTCGAGGTGACCGGAAGCAATCGTGACCACACCGATTGTCGGCTCGGGGTCTGCGGTCGCCGTTAGACGCCGCCAGGCGGTGAACGCGATGGTCGTCGCATCCGGTGAACAAGCGAGATCGGTCGCGTCGACGATTCGTCCGACGCCCGGTTCTCGCATGGAACGAAGCAATGACTCAACTCGACGCGTGGCCGTCGAGCTTCTCAAGTCGCGCGGTAGCCTGAACGACAACACAACCTCCGGTCCGGTAATTCCAGGTCGGCAGTCCGTCCTGGGGGGATCTGGCAGTAGTTCACATTCGACGACGCACCCGTTGGGCGGCCCTTGACCTGGCCCCTGGGACTGAAGTCAGGCCAAGCGACTGGTCGAGGCGCCACATCACAACAACCCGTCGAGCATCAACGACACCTACGCTGCGCGAGTCCCGTATGTTGTCAATAGAACCGGACCAGCAGACGGCGTTGGCGGGACGGCAGGTGGCATTGCAACCTGGAGGCAAAGCCCAGGCCCGACGTGTTCGTGCCAGGTGCATCGGGGACAGCCAGTGGGTCCCGAACACCCAACGCTTGACAATCTACGTGTCGGCGCGATCATGACTCGCGTGGGACAGGCTCCGAGCTTGGTCGAAGAGAACATTCCGCCGGTGGCCGGTTCACTCGGTATCGCCCAAGGGCGGTATGGCGAGTTCGGCAATTTGGAGCTTGTCGCAGCAGACCCGTCCAACGGTTTCTGGGTGTTCTGGTTCAACGGCGATGCGGTCGACAACCATGTCGGAGCCGCCGTCGGCAGTTGGAGCGGCGGGCTCCAGGTGCCTACCGCGAACGCTGTCGATGCCGTCCGGATTAGTCAGGTGCGTTTCGGGCCCGACTTTCTGGAGGTGGTCACCCGGTCTGGCACCTCGCTCAGACGGTGGTATTGGTCGCCCACGCACGGCTTCATCGACACCGGCGGATTGGCGACCGTCGCACCGGTCGATCCCGCCGCGATGATCGCCGCGGGTGCACGTCTGCACACGTTGGTGGCGGGTTCGGACGGCGGAGTATTCCATTTGCGCTCCGAAACTACCAGTTACCCGCTCGCCTCATTCTCATTAGCTGGTGAAATACCGGTATCGGGTTCGGTGCACAGCGTTGATATCTGCGCAATGGATCCGAACACCGAGGACCTCGGGGCGGCGATAGTGGCAGGGTCGAGCCTGACGATGCACAGTTTCCACCAAGGGCGGTGGGTGCGCGAAGCATCGCCCACCGGGCGTTGGAGGTCGGCGACGGTGCAGGTCGGACCGGGGGGTGACTTGTTGGTCGTTGGCACGTCAACGGCCGGGAAGTTGGCATGGGCCACGGCGGCCGGACAGCCCGGTCATCGGTGGAGGCAACGGGAGTCATCGATCGACGCCGACGCGGCCACTGCAGCCCTCAGCTCACTTGCCGGCGGCACGCTCGAGGTGGTCTGGCGCAAGGGCCCAACCATCCGACACGCTCGTGTCGACCCGGTGGAACTGGCGCACATCCCACTGCTAGAAGGTCCGGTGATTGTCAGTCAGGTGTGGGCGGCAAGCGGCCTCTCGTCGGTACACCGATCGGCTGTGCCGTAGCGTTCAGCCTGCTGCCGATCGGCGAACACCGTAGTGCCCCCCGGCAAGTTGCGCGGTGCAGTCACGATCACACCACTGTCACATCGACACCGACCTTCAGCATGGCCGCCACCGCGTCCTTTGGCGCCTTACTGTCAGTGATCAAAGTAGTGATGCGATCGCAGCCGATAATTCGAGCAGGTCCACGTTGCAAGAATTTACTGCTGTCGGCCAGCACGATCAACGAGTCCACTGCCTCTAACAGATGTCGATCGGTGCCCGATTCGAGGACAGAGGCACCTGTCAGTCCTGCCTTGGCGTCGAGGCCGTAGGTACCCACGAAGGCCGCATCAATGCTGAATCCTTCGATTGCTTGTTCGGGCAATGTCCCCAACAATGACATCTCTGAACGCCGTAGCATTCCGCCAAGTACAACCACTGTGACTTCGGGCAGCCGCGCCAGATGCACGGCGATGTTCAGGCCGTTGGTGAGCACCGTAACGCCGATACGAGGAGCAAGGAACGGAAGCATTGCCAGCGTGGTTGTGCCGCCGGTGATCAAGATTGTCGCGTTATCACCTACCAAGGCCGCGCCAGCTCTGCCAATACGCTTTTTCTCGGCCAAGTGCTCGGCCCGGCGCGTCCGGGGTTCGACCTCGAAAGCATTGTCTGGCAGGCTCGCGCCGCCGTAGACCCGGGTGAGCAGACCGAGATCATTGAGCTGTTCGAGATCACGACGAATCGTCGACGGGCTTGCTCCGACCGCTCGAGCCAGGTCGTGCACCGACCCGACACCGCTCACTCGTACGTACCGAAGAACTTCCCGCTGCCGCTCCAGGGCCAACATGTGATCAGTATCCATGTCGGCCGGCGACTTTTTTGACTAGCGATCTGTTATCGAAGGCGGCGCCGAGCGTGACCTACCGAAGCCCTGCGGGCTCGATGTCGTCTACGTCGCTGGTACCGGGGGTTCGACAGGCGGACCCGCAGGCTCTAGGGCACCTCCAGCCCGCTTCGCCCGCGCCAGGTCGACAGCCACATCGATGATCATGTCCTCTTGGCCACCGACATAACCGGCTTCACCGACGCGCCGTAGTAACTCGTGGGCTGCGACACCATACCGACTTGCAGCCCGTTCAGCGTGCAGCAGGAACGAGTTGTAGACCCCGAACCGGCCCTGAATGATCGAGGCACGATCGGCCACCGGCATTCTCGTGATCCTGGGCCTCATCACATCCTCAGCGGCTGCCAAGACCAGGTCGACGTCGACGCCGGTGGGAACGTCGAGCAACTGGAATGCGGTCGCCAAGATCTCCGTCGGAGAGTTTCCCGCGCCGGCGCCGAGAGCGCACAGAGTTCCGTCGATCTGACGGGCACCGTACTCGTAGGCGACCAATGAGTTGGCAACACCCAGCGATAGGTTCTGATGGCCATGGAACCCCACCTGGGCGTCGTCGGTCAGCTCTACAACAAGGGCCTGCACCCGATCACGAACCTGGGCGGGCAACAGCGCACCTGCAGAATCGACCACGTACACGCATTGGCAACCGGCATCGGCCATGATCCGCGCCTGCTTCGCGAGGGCCTCCGGTCCGATCCGGTGAGACAGCATGAGGAATCCGACAGTCTCCATACCCAGCTCGCGGGCCGCGCCGAAATGCTGGACGGCAACATCGGCTTCGGTACAGTGCGTGGCCACCCTGGCAATTTGCGCGCCAACGCCGTAGACCTCACGGAGGTTGTCGACGGTGCCGAGGCCCGGCAACACCAGCACCGCTATCCGGGCCCGCTTCACCGTCTGCACGGCGGCGTTGACCAACTGGATGTCAGTACACGCGGCGAACCCATAGTTGAACGAGGATCCCGCGAGGCCGTCCCCATGCGTAACCTCAATGACAGGCAGTCCTGCAGCGTCCAGAGCGCCGGCGACTGCGACGACGTCAGCCTCGAGGAACTGGTGCCGAACTGCGTGGCTGCCATCACGCAGGGTGCTGTCGGTCAACCGAACAGCGGGCTTCACAGGTTTGATATTCATCGGTTGACAACTCCGGCTGACAGGGTCAATTCACCCGCACGCACCGCGGCGGCGGTCATGATATCAAGATTGCCAGCCCAATGAGGTAGGTAATCACCATTGCCTTTCACTTCGAGGAATACGCCCACCCGACCGTTGCCGTGCCACGCCGGACTCGGGTCGTCAAACTGCGGCTCACTACGCAGTCGGTAACCGGGGACGTATTCCTGGACGTCGGTAACCATCCGGTAGATCGAGTTCCTGATTGCATCGCGGTCGGCATCAGGCTCGATCGCACAGAAGACGGTGTCACGCATCACCATCGGGGGTGTTACCGGGTTCAAGATAATGATCGCTTTCCCCTTCCGAGCACCACCAACCGACTCGACCGCACGCGCCGTTGTTTGCGTGAACTCGTCGATGTTTGCACGAGTACCCGGCCCGGCCGAGCGCGAGGCGATGGACGCAACGATTTCTGCGTACGGGACGGGCGTCACCGTTGAGACGGCGCTAACGATAGGAATGGTTGCCTGACCACCGCAGGTAATCATGTTGATGTTGGGCGTCCCCACGTGCATGTCCGCATTCACTACCGGGCATACGAAAGGCCCGACAGCTGCCGGCGTCAGGTCGATCGCTGTCATCCCGGACTCGGCATACCGGGCGGCATGACTGATGTGCGCCTTGGCAGAGGTAGCTTCGAAAACCAGTTCGGGTAGTGGGTCTCGCGCCAGCAACCAGTCAACCCCGCCGGCACTCGTTTCGACGCCGAGGCTCCGGGCCCGGGTCAAGCCGTCGGAACCTGGGTCGACACCCACCATGTACCGCACCTCGATCACCTCACTGCGCTGCAGCTTCACCAGCAGATCGGTGCCAATGTTGCCCGGTCCGACGATGGCGGCAACGCGTCGACCACCCGCCCGCCGCTGCGTGTCAGTAGTTACCGGCTTCGTCATAGGGCCTCCTCGAATCAATAACTCGCATCGGGCGTTCCGGAACCCACTGCTGGTGGCGGAGTGACTGGTCTCTCCCGCGGTCGTGGGCATCTGCGACACTGAGGGCTGGTGGTTCGCCAAACCCCATGGATCGCTGGGTTCGGCTTCTCAGGTGTCTCGGGGTTCCCTTATTGGACCAGAACATGCCGGCCGGTATGAGGTGGGACCCTCTTCTCGTGCGTCGACCGAGCTCACAACCGATCAGTAAGGGCCTGCCCCTGCCATGACAAGTTCCGTCGTTGTCGCTGTTCTTCGCGCAGTGTTGGCCTGCGAGCCAGCCAATCGCAGTGGAGGACACCACCGCCCCCGGACCGCCGCCACGGAAGCCGCGGACCGATGAGAATCCGCGTCCTGGAGAGTCTGCGATGGACAAGGTTTCCACCAGCAGGGAGCGTCGATGACAGACACCGAACCGCAGACCGCAGCCGGAAAAGTGCGGTGGCACTTCACCATGTCCCTTGACGGCTTCGTCGCCGGACCGAACCACAGCATGGACTGGCTGGCCGGAGTGTCGTCCCGCCCGGGCCTGGTGCAGGAGTACGCCGACACCACCGGCGCCGTTCGCGGCGGACGGGACGGCCACGACGCGTTCCCAGGCCCCGGGACGAGCTACGGCGGGGCGTGGCAGGGGGAGGTGTTCGTCCTGACCCACCACCCCGACGACGCCGGGCCGATCGACGGGGTGGCCTTCCTGAGCTGCGATGTGGCTGAGGCCGTCCGGATTGCTCTGACCGCTGCGGGCGGCAAGAACCTGGAGGTGGTGCTGTCCGCGTCGATCGGTCGCCAACTGCTCGATCTCGCCTTGATCGACGAGATCGACCTGCACATCGCGCCGGTGTTGCTCGGAGATGGGATCAGGCTGTACGACAACCCCGGAGGGACACCGATTCGCCTGCAACTGCAAACCGGCCCGGATGCGCACTCCGTGGTGAACGTCAGGTACCGGCCCGAGCACCCGGCAAAACCAGGCTGACGGACCGCTCGATACAATCTGTCAGGCGAAAGCCGTTGGTGGCAAATCTTTCTCGTCATCGACGATGGCGGCCACGATCCTGCGGGCAACCTCCTGCGGGTCACCCCCGGTCGGCAGGGCCGGCGCCGAACCGGCGATGGGCCGGGTGGCCAGCCCGGTCTCGGTGTGGGTGGGCCGGATGTCCAGCACCCGGATGCGGCGCCGTCGCAGCTCCGCGCCCAGTGCCGTATCGAAGGCGGTCAGGCCGGCCTTGGTGGCGCTGTAGGCGGCCATGCCCTTCGTCGGGTGATCGGCGACGACGGCGCTGATCTGAGCCAGGAACCCCCCGGCGGGCAGGGCGTTGGCCGCGGCCCTGGCCAGCCGGATCGGGGCGATCAGGTTGACCAGCATCAGCTGGTCCAGGACGTCGTCGTCAAGGTCGGCAACCTCCCCGAAGGCGACCACCCCGGCCGCGAACACCACCCCGGTGAGGCCCTGATCCCGGGCCGCGGCATCGGCGACCACCGTCGCCGGGAAGTCCGGCGTGACCAGGTCACCGGCGACCGTGTCGAGCACGCTGTCGCCGAGTTCGTCGGCCAGCGACCGCAAACCGTCGGCCGACCGGCCGGACAGGGTCAACACCCCACCCCCCGCTGCGAGCTGACGACTGATCGCCGACCCCAGACCACCCGTCGCGCCGACCACCAGAACATGAGCACCATCAAGAGTTGTCATGATCACCACCATGCCATCGCGGCAAGGCCAGCTCCTCGACCCCGGGCCTGGAACAGTGGGCGGGTGACCCTATCGACCCGTACCCCGATGTCGGTGGCCCAGCGGCGGGCCAGGCTCGGCGTCCGGCACCACCTGGCCGTCGCCAACCGGGGCGCCGCACCCGCTCGGCTTGCCAACGATCTTGTGGCGTTGCACGCGACTGATCCGGCCTCGGTGTACCTCTCGCTGGCCGCCCGCTCCGGTGACCTGCGTTCCGCCCACATTGCGGCAGCCCTGTACGACGACCGGACCATGGTGCGGATGCTCGGCATGCGCCGCACCATGTTCGTCGTGCCGACCGAGACGGCGGCCCTGGTGCAGCACTCGTCCACCAACGCCGTGGCCGCCCGGCTGCGTCGCGCCCTGGTGAAAGACCTTGCCGCGTCCGTCGACAACCCGGAGCGCTGGCTCACCGACCTGGAAGACGATCTGGTGCGCCGGCTCCGGGACGGCGGCCCGGTCAGTGCGCTAACCCTGTCGAAGGCGGAGCCGCGGCTCCGGACCACCATCGAGGTCGCAGCGGGGAAGTCCTATGGCGGGCCGGTCACCATCGGCGGGCGGGTGCTGAACATCCTCGGCGCACACGGCCGGGTGGTGCGGGCCCGACCCGGTGGTAGCTGGACGGGCAGCCAATACCTCTGGGCGCCGACCGAGACCTGGCTCCCTGTAGGCATTCCGGTGCTCCCGGCCGACGAGGCTCGAATCGGGTTACTGCGGGCCTGGCTGGCCAGATTCGGGCCGGCCACCCTGGCCGATGCCACCTGGTGGACCGGGTGGAACCTGGGTGACACCGGGCGGGCGGTGCAGGCATTGGCCACCGTGGACGTCGACCTGGACGGTCAGGACGGGATCGTGCTCGCCGACGACACCGAGCCGGTCGACGACCCGCCGCCCTGGGTGGCGCTGCTGCCAGCGCTGGACCCGACACCGATGGGCTGGACGCGGCGGGATTGGTACCTGGACCCCGTCCATCGGCCGGCATTGTTCGACCGGACCGGCAACATCGGGCCGACCGTGTGGTGCGATGGCCGGATCGTCGGCGGGTGGGGGCAGGGCGCCGACGCGTCCGTTCGGGTCCGGTTGCTCGAGGACATCGGCGCCGACCAGACCGAAGCCGTCCACGCCGAAGCGGCCCGGCTGACCGCCTGGATGGACGGGGTCCGGGTCACTCCGAAGTTCCGCACGCCCCTGGAGCGAGAGTTGGCGTCCGAATGACGAACCAGGCACCGCATACCGTTCCCGCCCCCACCGGCAACCCCGGAAACGAGTGGACATCCGGTGTGGAGGAAACGGCACCGGCGCTGTCCCGGCCGCGGATCATGACCCAGACCTGGGCGGACCTCGCGTTCCTGCACTGGTTCGTGCCGCCCGCCGCGGTGGCCCCGTACCTGCCTTCTGGGACCGCGCCCGATCTGGTGCCGGGTGGCAAGTTCGCCGGCCTCACGCCGGTCGCCCTGGTGCCGTTCCGGATGGTGGGCGCGGGTTTCGGGGGCGGCCCGTCGATCGGCTACTTCGGCACGTTCTGGGAGACGAACGTCCGGCTGTATTCGACGGATTCCACCGGGCAGCACGGGGTGGTGTTCCGCAGCCTGGACGCTTCACGATTGGCGGTTGTCCTCGGCGCCCGGCTCACTCTCGCTCTGCCATACCGGTTCTCGCGCATGCGGGGGTACCGCAGGCACCGGCTGGGCGCCGACGAGTGGGCCTGGACCACGCAAACCCGTTGGCCAGCAGCGCCCGGTCCGGACGGCCGAACCCAGAGCCACAGCCGGATCGTCATCAGGGTGGGTGAGGTGATACCCACGGATCCGCTCGCGGCGTTCGTCACCGCCCGCTGGGGGTTGCACACCCGGGTCCTGGGGCGCACCCGGTTCATCCCCAACGAACATGGGCCCTGGCCGCTACGGTCCGCGGAGCTGCTGCTGCTGGACGACGAATTGCTCGGGGCGGCCGGGTTCGCAGATCTCGCCGGCCGGCCGCCGGACCATGTGTGCTTCACCAGTGGCGTGCGCACCGGTTTCGGGCTGCCCCGAAAGGCCCTCAGCCCGGACTGCTTTCCCGATCCACGGGCGGCGTCCTGATCGAAACGGACCGGACCAGCTACCGTCATCGACTGTGGATCCCTCGCACACTCAATCGCCGGCGACCTTTCCTGATCACGCGCCCACCCGCTCCCGCCAACTGCTCGGCGTTGCCAGGCTGCTGGTGTCGGCGGCGATCGTCACCGCGGTGGTCGGGCAGGTCATCATTTCCACCGGCCGGCCGACATTCCGGCTCAGCAACTTCTTCTCCTATTTCACCATCGAATCGAACGTCATCGCAGCGGTGGTGTTGGCGGTCGCGGGTGCGCGGCTGATCAGTGGACGCAGCACGTCAGGAATGACCTTCGTCCGGGGCGCCGCGACGCTGTACATGACGATCACCGGCATCGTCTACAACGCTCTGCTGCGGGGTCTGGAGGAATCGCTGAACACCGCGACACCCTGGGTGAATGAAATCCTGCACCTGTGGGCACCGTTGTTCGTGCTGGCCGATTTCCTGATCGACCGGCGGACGGAACTGCTGTCTTTCGGCAGAGCGCTGTGGTGGCTGATCTTCCCTCTGCTGTACCTGCCGTACAGCCTGCTCCGCGGGGCCATCGTGGACTGGTATCCCTACCCGTTCCTGGATCCTCGACCGAGCGGGTACCTGCACGTCCTGCCCTACGCGATCGCGATCGCCGTGCTGGCCGCGGGCCTGACCTGGGTGCTGGTCTGGACCACCAGGCTGGGCCGGCGGACTGCTGGTCCGCCGGCCGGCCGGGAGCGGTCATTCAGGACTGACCGGTAAAGGAAATCAGCCGCTGAACCCGTGGTAATGCATCACGTGCTTGATCCGGGTGTAGTCCTCGAACCCGTACATCGACAGATCCTTCCCGTACCCGGATTTCTTGAACCCGCCGTGCGGCATCTCGGCGGTCAGCGGAATATGGGTGTTGATCCACACGCAGCCGAAGTCGAGTTGTGCCGACGTCCGGGCCGCGGTATCGACGTTCGACGTCCAGACCGATGACGCCAGGCCGTATTCGGTGCCGTTCGCGAATTCCAAAGCCTGCGCCTCGGTGGTGAATTTCTGCACGGTGATCACCGGGCCGAACACTTCGGTCTGCACGATCTCGTCGTCCTGTTTGACTCCGGCGACCACCGTCGGCTCGAAGTAGTAGCCCGCCCGTTTCACTACATGGCCGCCGGTGGTGACGTCCGCGTGCTGTCCCGCCCGCTCGACCAGCCCGCTGATGTGTGCGAGTTGGTTGGCATTGTTGATCGAGCCGTACAGCACATCGTCGTTCGGCGAACCGGTTTTCGTTTCCTTTGCCTTTGCCGTCAGGGCGGCCACGAAGTCGTCGTAGATACCTGCTTGGGCGATCACCCGGGTGGCGGCGGTGCAGTCCTGCCCGCCGTTGAAATACCCGGCGGTGGCGATGCCCTCCACCGCGGCCTCGATCGAAGCGTCGTCGAAGACGATGACGGGCGCCTTGCCGCCGAGTTCCAGGTGCGCCCGGGTGACGTTCTTCGCCGCAGCCGTTGCCACGGCGATCCCGGCGCCGGTGGACCCGGTGATGGAGACCAACGCGGGAGCGGTGTGCGAGGTGAGCGCCGCCCCGGTGTTCCGATCGCCGCAGACCACGTTGACCACGCCCGGCGGGTAGAACTCCTGTAGTGCCTTACCCATCCATACCGAGCTGGCGGGCGTGGTGTCGGACGGTTTGAGGACCACCGAACACCCGGCGGCCAGTGCCGGCGCCAGCTTCCAGATCGCCATCATCATCGGGTAGTTCCACGGCGCCACCTGCCCGACGACGCCGACCGGTTCCCGGCGAACCGAGGAGGTGTGTCCGCGCATGTACTCGCCCGCCGACCGGCCCTCGAGCACCCGGGCGGCGCCGGCGAAGAACCGGACCTGGTCGACCATCGGCCCGATCTCCTCCGACATCGTCAGTGCCGTCGGCTTTCCCGTGTCTTGTACCTCGATCGCGACCAACTCCTCGGCGTTGGCCTCCAGGTGGTCGGCGAACTTCAGCAGGGCCTGCTGCCGCTCGCTCGGGGTGGCCCACCGCCAACTGCGGTACGCCTGGGTGGCGGCGGCGTAGGCCCGATCCACGTCGGCTGCGCCGGACAGCGGCGACGTGGCGTAGACCGCACCGGTGCTCGGGTCGATGATGTCCAGCGACGAACCGTCCGCCGCCGGCGCCGCCTCTCCGTTGATGATGTTTTCCAGAACCTGCTTGTCGGTGCTGTCCTTCTCGGTAGTCCGGTCGCCGGTTGCCTGCTCGGTCATCGTGTGCTGAACCTCTCCCGCGTCTGCTGGCTGCTGGTGGGGTGCTTCTGCTGGGCGACGATAGCCCCGGTGGCCGATCGGCGGGCTGGACGGTGCGCCGGACCACGCAGCGCTCCGACGCCTCTACTGTCAGTGACGCCCGCGGCCCTCACGGACCCCGCCCAATCATCCCTGAGAGGCCCGGCCGCCGGCCCACCTGTCACTACCCTGACCAGGTGCCACAACCCGTGCTGCTGTCCGACCTGACCACCTTCCGGCTCGGTGGGCCGGCGCCCGACCAGATCACCGTGGCCGACGCGGCGCAGGTCGCAGAGGCCGTCGGCGGGGCTGACCGGGCGGGCACCGGGGTGCTCGTACTCGGCGGCGGCTCGAATCTGCTGGTCGCAGACCGCGGGATCGACGTGCCGGTCGTGCGGATTGCGATCAAGGGTGTCCGGGTCGACACCGATACCGACAGCGGCCCGGAGGGCAACGGCGCCCTTGTCACCATCGGGGCGGGGGAGAACTGGGACGACGTGGTCGGCGAGCTGACCGACGCCGGCTTCGGCGAATTGGCGACGTTGTCCGGCATTCCGGGATCGACGGGCGCGACGCCGGTGCAGAACGTCGGCGCGTACGGCACCGAGATTGCCGAAGTGCTGACCGCCGTCACCGCCTACGACCGGGTGAGCGGCCTGACCTGCACAATGCCGGTGTCGGCGTTGCGGCTCGGCTACCGCACATCCACCCTGCGCGGCACCGACAGCGCCGTCATCACCGACATCACCCTGGCCTTGACCCGGCGTCCGGTGACCGTCCGGTACGGCGAACTGGCGACGGCACTCGGTGTGGAACCCGGCGCTGCCGTCCCGGCCGGCGAGGTGCGGCAGGCCGTGCTGTCGTTGCGGCGCAGCAAGGGGATGGTGCTGGATCCCGACGACCGGGACACGTACAGCGCCGGCTCCTTCTTCACCAACCCGATCCTGGACGCCCACCAGTCCGAAGCGGCTGACCAGATGATCACTGCGCGGTTCGGGCCGGACGTCAGCTACCCGCGGTACCCGGTCGCCGGCTCACCTGAGCGCGGTGCGGTCGACCCGGGTCGGGTCAAGCTCTCCGCGGCCTGGTTGATCGACAAAGCCGGGTTCGGCAAGGGATACCCGGGCCCGGGCGGGCGGGTGGCGGTGTCCAGCAAGCACACTCTTGCGTTGACCAACCGCGGCGGTAGCACCGCTGACCTGCTCGCCCTGGCCACCGAGATCCGGGACGGCGTCCGCGCCGTCTTTGGTATCACCCTGCACCCTGAGCCCTTGCTGGTCGGCGTTCAGCTGCCCGACTGACGCCCGCCGGCCGACTGTCGGCCTACGGTGGTTTCATTGCGCCATGCCCGCGCGAGCACACACGGGTCGCCGGGCCGTTCACGAAGGGACACCAGGGTGCGTCAGTCTTCGATCAGGAGCTCCCGTCGGAGATTCCGCCGGCGGTGCGCTCCTGTGGTTGCGGTCCTGACGTCGATCCTGGTGCTGGCTGGGTGTGTCGGTGCCACCGGGGATGATGTGGTCACCGTGACGTCCACCGCTGCACCGGCCGTCACCGTCGCCGGGCTGGACGGTTCGGCGGCGACCAGTAGTGCGGCGAGTTCAACTGCTCTGGCCAACAAGGTTCGGGTGAGCTCGAAGCCCAAGTTCGGCAGCACCGGGATCTCGCCGACCGATCCGATTACCGTGACGGTGTTCTCCGCCAAGATCAAAGACCTCAAGGTCACCGCTGACGACGGAGTCGAGGTGACCGGGGCGATCGCCCAGGACCGGGCCACCTGGACGCTCGGTCAGCGGTTGGCCTACAACACCACGTACACCTTCAACGGCACCGCCGTCGACGCACAGGGTCAGGAATCGCCGTTCACCGGCACGCTGGCGACGATCAAGCCGGAGAAGACCATCCGGGCGTCGTTCCAGATCCCGGCCGGCACCACCGTCGGGGTGGCTTCACCGGTGATCATCACGTTCGCCGAACCGGTGCAGGACAAGGCCGCCGTGCAGAAGGCACTCAAAGTGGTCACCGACAAGGGTGAAGTCGAGGGGTCCTGGGGTTGGCTGCAGGACGAGGACATCCAGGGCGTCGGCGTCGCGCAGTCGCTGGTGCACTTCCGGCCCGCCGCCTATTGGCCCGCGTACACCGCCGTGCACGTGGAGGCCAACCTCGCCGGGGTCAACCTGGGCGGCGGGGCCTGGGGGCAGGAGGACATCGTCACCGATTTCACCATCGGCCGCGCCCAGGTGGTGCAGGCCGACGTCAACAGCCACCGGATGATCGTGCTGGTCGACGGCAAGGTGACCAAGAACTACCCGGTGTCCTACGGCAAGGAAGCCGTGATCGGCCGGGCTACCGTCAGCGGCACCCACGTGGTCACCGAGAAATATCCTGAGTTCGCCATGTGCAACCCCCAGTTCGATTACTGCAATATCAAGGAGAAATGGGCCGTCCGGATCAACAACAACGGTGAATTTATCCACGAAAACGCCCTCACCACGCCATTTCTCGGCAAGGAGAACGTCTCGCACGGCTGCGTGAACATGGGTGTCGGCGATGCCGAGGACTACTACAACTCGGCGATCTACGGCGACCCGGTCGAGGTGACGAACACCGGCGTGCCGATGACGGTGAAGGACGCCCTCTACGACTGGATCTATTCCTATAACGACTGGAAGAAGCTGTCCGCGCTCTGAGCGCGGACAGTCGTCATGGGGAGCAATTCGATCAACAACGGTGGGCGATCCGCGGACCGGCTGCGCCGGCTGGCCGCCATCTCGCTGCACACCTCGCCGCTGGCACAGCCGGGCACCGGTGACGCGGGCGGGATGAACGTCTACATCGCGCAGACCGCCCGGCGGATCGCTGCTCGCGGGATAGAGGTGGAGATCTTCACCAGGGCTACTTCCTCCGACCAGCCGCCGGTCGCCGAACTGGCACCGGGGGTGCTCGTCCGGCACATCGTGGCGGGCCCGTTCGACGGCCTGGACAAGGAGGAGCTGCCCGGCCAGCTGTGTTCCTTTGCCGCCGGGGTGATGCGGGCCGAGGCCCGCAGCGCCCCGGGGTACTACGACGTCGTGCACTCGCACTACTGGTTGTCTGGCCAGGTCGGTTACCTGGCCCGGGATCGGTGGGGCGTTCCGCTGGTGCACTCCGCGCACACCCTGGCCAAGGTGAAGAACGCAGCGCTGGCCAACGACGACGAGCCCGAGCCCCGGGGCCGGTTGATCGGCGAGGAGCAGGTGGTGGCCGAGGCGGACCGGTTGATTGCCAACACCGTTGCCGAGCGCGCAGACCTGATGAGGCTCTACGGCGCCGACCCGGAACGCATCGACGTGGTCGCACCTGGAGTGGATACGGACGTGTTCGCACCCGGCGACCGAGACCAGGCCCGCCGCGCCGTCGGGCTGGACCCGTCGGAGGCGGTGATCGTCTTTGCCGGCCGGATCCAGCCGCTCAAGGGTCCGGACGTGGTGATCAACGCCTTGCCGTACCTCGTCGCCCGGTATCCGCAGCGGCGGTGGCGGGTGGTGATCGTGGGTGGGGTGTCCGGCACCGGCCGGCGACCCGATCACCGATTGGACGAACTGGCCGGCCGGCTCGGGGTTTCCGATCAGGTCGACCTGCGCCCGCCGGTTCCGCCGGCGGAACTGGCCCAGATCTACCGGGCCGCCGATGTGGTTGCAGTACCCAGTTACAACGAGTCGTTCGGGCTGGTCGCCCTCGAGGCTCAGGCGGCTGGCACCCCGGTCGTCGCGGCCGCTGTCGGTGGCCTGACCGTCGCGGTGAATGACGGGGTCAGCGGGGTGCTGGTCCAAGGTCACCAGAGCCAGGACTGGGCGGATGCGCTGGCCGCGGTGATTCTCGAGCCAGGCAAGCGGGATCGGCTGGCCCGGGCCGCACCTCTTCAGGCTGCCCGCTTTTCCTGGGACGTGACCGTGGACGGCCTGCTGCGGAGCTACCGCCGGGCGATCCGCGACGTTCAGTCGCTGCCTGCGATCGCCGAGCCGCTCCCGGAACTGCGGGCGGCCAACAGGTGACGGCCGATGAGCTGGCGGCGGCGTTGCAGTCGTTGGGCGTGCCCGCCGTTCGGCAGGATTCGGACTCGTTTCTGGTCACCCTGGCCGGTGAACGCCGCCACCGAACCCTGGTGTGGTTGGTGCTCGGCGATCACCACGTGCTGGTCGAATCGTTCGTCTGCCGGGCCCCCGACGAGAACGCGGTGGAGGTGTATCGATACCTATTGCAGCGCAACGCCAAACTGCGCTCGGTGGCCTACGCCGTTGACGGCGTCGGCGACATTCATCTGGTGGGTCGGCTGAACCGGTCCACGCTGACGGCGTCCGAGATCGACACCGTGCTCGGGGTGCTGCTCGGAGCCGCCGACGCCGACTTCAATCCGATCCTGGAACGCGGTTTCGCCGGTGCGATCCGCCGCGAGTGGGCGTGGCGATCCTCCAGGGGCGAGTCGCTGCGCAATCTGGTGGCGTTCCGCCACCTGATCGACGCCGATTGACCATGCGCTGGTCACGTTGATCCAGGAGTGTCGTTCCGGCGTCCCGCAGCCGGGTCAACCACCTCATTTGAGGGAGTGCCCCGGCCGCACTGCGTCACTACGATCGGAAACGACCGGATAACAGCGTCTCTAGTATCGTTCGACCGGCACTCCTGCGTGATCCAGGGGGCCGGCAATACTTCTGGGGGAGTGCCCGTGGCTGGGCGGCAAACGACGGCACACACGGTGCTGTCGCGCGCCCTGCGACTGGCCGTCATCTCCGTCGCCGGAGCGGTCGTCTCCACCGTCGGGCTCGGGGCCGGGATCGCAGCCGGAGCCCCGCCCGTGGTCCCCCCCGTACCGGGGGTGCCGGAAGTGTCGACCCCGACCCCGACCCCGACGCCGGCGACCACGCCGGCCGCCGGTCTGCCAATCTGCCTACCGGGACAGGAATCCGCGCCGCTGTCCGGCTCGGGGACCCCGGCACCGCTGGGTAACCTGCAGGGCCTACCGGCCGACCTGGCCGCGGGCGGTTCGTTCGGCGGCGTCGGGCTGAGCGCGGAGCAGGTGCGGATGGCTGCGACGGTGATCGCCGTCGGCAAGCAGATGGGTATCACCCGGCGGGGCATCGAGATCGCCCTGTCGGTGGCCACCGAGCAGTCCAGCCTGCGGCCGGAAGCGCTGAACAAGGACTGGCTGGGCCTGTTCCAGCAGAACCCGATCAACTACACCCAGTACCGCCGCACCGAACCGGGCGGCGCCTCCTGGATGTTCTATGACCAACTGGTCAAGCGTGTGCCCGGGTACGACTCCGACGCCCGGCCGAATTACGAGATCGGCGACATCGTCCAGCAGACGAGAACCGCAGAGCGGTTTGCGGAGTATCAAGATATGGCCGCCGATCTGGCCGGCCGGCTGACGGACGCGGTTTCCCTGCACCAGGACGACGTCACCTGCGTGCCGGCGCCGGCGGCTCAGGCCTCGACGGGATCCGGGTTCGCTCCTGGGAGCATCATTTCGGACGCGGTATTCTACAACGCCTCGTCCATGACCGCTGACCAGATCCGGGTCTTCCTGCGGGGCGAGGGGGAGGGCTGCACCGGCGCGCTCTGCCTGAAGAACCTCGCGGTGAACACCCCGAATATGCCCGCCGACCGGTATTGCGCGGCGTACCAGGGCGCCATGAACGAGGACGCGGCCGCCGTGCTGGAGAAGGTGTCCACCGCCTGCGGGGTGAGCCCGCAGGTCATGCTGGTGACGCTACAGAAGGAGTCCGGCCTGGTCAGCCGCACCGATCCCAGCGCCGCGAACTACAACGCCGCGTGGGGCTGGCACTGCCCGGACACCGGTCCTGGCGGCTCCGCGAACTGCGACCCGGCGTACGCCGGCTTCTTCAACCAGGCCTACGGCATGGCCAAGCAATGGACCCGGTACCGGCTGGACCCCGACAAGTACCATTACCGGGCCGGTCAGACGACCGAGATCCTGTGGAACGTCGCGGAGTCCGGCTGTGGCGGCGGTCCGGTCGCCATCCAGAACACCGCGACCGCGGCGCTGTACAACTACACGCCCTACCAGCCGAACGCCGCCGCGCTTGCCGCTTACCCGGGTACCGGCGATAAGTGCTCGGCCTATGGCAACCGCAACTTCTTCTACCTCTTCCGCAAGTACTTCGGCTCGACCGGCGGGGGGTCGTCGACGACCGCACCCGCAGTGCTGTCCACCGGCACCACCGTCAAGGTGCCCAGCAACCAGTACGTCTCCGGCGCGTTGGCCGGTCAGACCATCACGGCCCCGAACGCAGCGGTGGCCGCCGGTCTGGCTGCGGGGTTCAGCGCGCTGGGCCTGCCCTATGTCTGGGGCGGCGGAGGTAGCGGCGCCGGACCCAACAACGGGTGCGTCCGCGGTGGTGGGGCCAACAACAGTTGCGGCGCCGAGGTCGGCTTCGACTGCTCCGGGCTGACCGCGTACGTGTTGGGCATGGCCGGGTACCGCACCCCCGGCGACTCCGGGGCGCAGCGCGCGGCCGGTGAATCGATCAGCTGGGCACAGGCCTTGCCCGGTGACATCGTCGGCTTCCCCGGGCACGTGGCGGTCTACCTGGGGACGTTCGGTGGTCGGCCGTACATCCTCGAGGCGTCCTGGGTAGGCACCCCCATCCACATCGTGCCGCTGACCAGGACCGACTTCGACGACCGGGTGCACCGCTACTGGACCGGCCCCGCAGTCAGCGCGCCGAAGGCGGCCGACTTCTCGGCCGTCGTCCGGGCCGCCTCAATGCCGTCGCAGCTGTACACGTACACCCCGCGCGACCCGGGGTCGTTCGCCGGCCCGTTGCAGCGGTCGTTCACCCCTACCATCACCAGAATCAAGCCGCGCCCGTGGCCGTCGCCGGTGATCCCCTCGGCCAGCCTGCCGACCGGTGCGCCGTCGGCAGGTCCGCAGCCCGCCGAAGTGCCTGGTCTTCGCCCGGCAGGTCCGGCCCAGCAGGCGCCCGCGCAGCCGACCCCGGTGAGCACGGCCCCGGTGAGCACGGCCCCGGGCACGGTCACGCCCGCCCCGTCCTCGCCCGCTCCGTCCACCCCCGCCCCGTCACCGGCCGCCCCGTCACCGGCCTCGTCGAGAACTGCGCCGTCCAGCACCGCCCCGTCCACTGCTGCCCCGTCGAGTACTGCCCCATCCACTGCTGCCCCGTCGAGTACTGCCCCGTCGAGCACTGGCCCGCCGTCATCACCGCGCACCACCGTTCCGAAGTCGACGGTGCCCACGACGGCCCCGCCTAAGACGACGGTGCCCACGACGACCCCGCCTCAGACGACGGTGCCTCAGACGACGGTGCCTCAGACGACGGTGCCTCAGACGACGGTGCCTCAGACGACGGTGCCGAAAACCGCGCTCAGCACCGTCGGCTCTCCGCCGGCGTCGGGCCCAGCGACGTCACGCCCGGCCGTCTCGTCGTCGGCCGCCCCGCTGCCCACAGCTCTGACCCCGATAGCCCTGACCCCGGCAGCCCAGACCCCCACAGCCCCGACCCCGACAGCAGCGTCCCCCACTGCAACTCCCCCGACCGCCCTGATCCCGACGTTGGACCAGCCGGCAGCCAAGCCGCCGGCACCCTCAACGGCGCAGCCGCCTCCCCCAGCGCCGGTCGCGACGCCCCACGTCACGCCGACGCCGGTATTGACCTCGCTGGCTCAGACCCTGGCATCACTGTTGGCGCCGACCACCCCGGCGCCTTCCCCGCTCAGCCTGACGTCGCTGGCCACCCTCGCCTGCACTCCACCGAAGGATGTGCAGCTAACAGACGCTCAGGGCCAACCGCTACCGGATCCGAGTTCGGCGAAGCCGGTCGACCCGGCGGCGCCGTTGTGCGCGTCCTGAACCAGACCCGACCCCACCCGGCCTTATCGGGTGGCCTGCGGAACAATGGCCGCCATGACCTCAACCCTGATCCTGTTGCGCCACGGTGAGAGCACCTGGAACGCGCTGAACCAGTTCACCGGATGGGTGGACGTCCCGCTGTCGGAGAAGGGCACCGCAGAGGCTGTCCGCGGCGGCACCCTGCTCACCGAGGCGGGCGTCCTCCCCGATGTGCTGCACACGTCCCTACTCCGCCGGGCGATCACCACCGCGAATCTGGCACTGGACGCGGCCGATCGGCACTGGATTCCGGTCCGCCGTACGTGGCGGCTCAACGAGCGGCATTACGGGGATCTGCAGGGCAAGGACAAGAAACAGACGCTGCAGACCTACGGCGAGGAGCAATTCATGCTGTGGCGTCGCTCCTACGACACGCCTCCGCCGCCGATCAGCGACGCCAACGAGTTCTCTCAGGCCGACGACCCCCGGTATGCGGATCTGGGCGACGAGGCACCCAAGACCGAGTGTCTGGCCGACGTGGTCGCCCGAATGGAGTCCTACCTCTACGGGCCCATCTTCGACGACCTCAGGGCCGGCAAGACCGTGCTCGTCGCGGCGCACGGGAACTCGCTGCGGGCGGTCGTGAAGCTGCTCGACGAGATCAGCGACGAGGACATCGCCAAGGTGAACCTGCCGACCGGCATCCCCCTGCGCTACGACTTGGACGACGAGCTTCGCCCGGTCACCCGGGGCGGCACCTACCTGGATCCGGACGCGGCCGCCGCGGCGATCACGGCGGTGGCCAACCAGGGCAGGTAACACCGATCGAAGTGCCGGCCTGCTGAGCAGGTGGACGGCGGGTGAACGCTGGTCCAACATTCACCCGGCCGCCGCTCGGATCACCCGCCGCGAGGATGAAGAGGTTCATCGTCCCCTCCGGTGGACCTACCATCACCGTGTGTCAAGTGTTGGCTATGCCGTCGCGGCCCTCGGCGGGGTGGCACTCGGCTGGCTGCTGTCTTACCTCAGCGGCCGAGGCAGCGCCCAGGTGGTTGCCCCGTCGGCAGGGGTGGGCTCGTCCTTGGAGCACGACGTGCTCCGGCTGTCGACAACCGGATACGTGGCGATGGACCTTACGGGTCGGCCGCTGGTCAGTAACTCCCGGGCCGAAGAACTGGGGGTGGTGCGGGGCGGGATCGTCGACCCACGATTGGTCGCTCTCGCCGAGCGGGCGGCGGTCTCCGGTGAACCCATCGACATCGAGTTGCGGCCCGTCAGTGTCATCGCGTCGCTGTCCGCCCCGCGGACCGCGCCCAGCGTGGTGTCGGTGGTTCTCCGGGCCATCGATGACGGCCGGGTCCTGGTGGCGGCGAGCGATGATTCGGCGGCCCAGCGCATGGAGGCCGCCCGTCGTGATTTTGTCGCCAACGTCTCCCACGAACTCAAGACCCCGGTGTCGGCGATGGGCCTGCTGGCCGAGGCCACCGTCGACGCCGCGGACGACCCGGTGGCGGTTCGGCGGTTCGCCGGCAAACTTCAGGCCGAATCGGTCCGGCTGGGTTCACTTGTCAACGAATTGATTGCGCTGTCCCGGCTGCAGGGCGCCGACCCGCTGCCCGACCTCGCCGTGGTGGAGGTCGACGCCGTGGTTGACGAGACGATTTCCCGGGTCGCCACGGCGGCGGAGAACGCCGGCATCGCCATCATTGCCGATCGTCCGTCGGGGCTGCTGGTCCGTGGCGACCGGCCGCTGCTCGTCACGGCACTGACGAACCTGATCGACAACGCGATCAACTACTCGGCGGCCGGGACCCAGGTCTCGATCAGCCGGGTGCTGCGGGACGGCGCGGTGCAGATCTCGGTGACCGACCGCGGGGTGGGCATCGCCCCGGAATTCGGCGAACGCGTCTTCGAACGGTTCTTCCGGATCGACCCCGCCAGATCCCGAGCGACCGGCGGAACCGGGCTCGGGTTGGCGATCGTCAAACACGTCGCGGCCAATCATGGCGGCACGGCGATGGTGTGGAGCCGCCCCGGAACCGGTTCGACCTTCACCCTTCGGCTCCCCGCGCTGCGCTCACCCACCGACAGCCCGCCTGCCGACAGTTCGCCCGCTGCCCCCCCGCCCGCCGCCACCCCGCCCGCTGGGCCCGCTGCCACCCCGCCCGCTGAGCCTGCCGCCGCGGCGACGCCGGGATCAACGACAGCGGCAGCAGCCCCCGCGCCGAAGGCCGCCACCACCGCCAGCACATCAGCACCGGAATACCGAGGAGTTCAGTGACCAAGGTCTTGATCGTCGAGGACGAAGAGTCGATGGCCGACCCACTCGCGTTCCTCCTGCGCCGCGAAGGCTTCACCACGGAGATTGCAATGAACGGGCCGGACGCGCTCGACGCGTTCGACCGCAACGGCGCCGATATCGTGCTGCTCGACGTGATGCTGCCCGGAATGAGCGGCACCGAGGTGTGCAAGCAGCTGCGGACCCGCAGTGCCGTGCCGGTGATCATGGTGACCGCACGGGACAGCGAGATCGACAAGGTCGTCGGACTCGAACTCGGCGCTGATGACTACATCACCAAGCCGTATTCCACCAGGGAACTCATTGCCCGGATCCGGGCGGTGTTGCGCCGCGGAGCCGATCCGGAGGACCTGGACTCGCCCATCCTGCAGGCCGGTCCGGTGCGGATGGACGTCGACCGGCATGTGGTCAATGTGCACGGACAACCGGCGTCGCTGCCGCTCAAGGAATTCGATCTTCTGGAATACCTGATCCGGAACGCCGGCCGAGTCCTCACCAGAGGGCAACTCATCGACCGGGTGTGGGGTTCTGACTATGTCGGTGACACCAAGACATTGGACGTTCACGTCAAACGGTTGCGGGCCAAGATCGAGCCGGATCCGGCCGCACCCCGATACCTGATCACCGTTCGCGGGCTCGGCTACAAACTCGAGGCGTGAGCGATTTATCGTATTGCGCCTTACGATTTCGGTGCTGGTCAAGGCTCGCCTGTAACGTGGGAGTCCGGATTGCGCGGGGGCCGGAGGGCGAGCGACGTGGCGCACGGATCGACAACTGACCCTTCAGGCACTGGGACGACGCGCCCGGCCGACCCCGGTGGCGGGCACACCGACCAGGCCACGAATCACGCTGTGCGCATTCCGCCGATCGCGGTCGGAATGTCGACCGCATGCGTCTATCCAGAGGGCACCGCGGCGGCGTTCGAAATTGCCGCCGAACTCGGATATGACGGGGTCGAGGTGCTGGTCCAGGCGGAACCGACGAGCCAGCTGGCCGAGCCCCTGACAGCACTGTCACAGCGGTTCGGGATTCCCGTTCTCGCTATCCATTCCCCCTGCCTGTTGTTGACCGCACGAGTGTGGGGGACCGACCCGCTGCTCAAGCTTTCCAGGTCGATCGATCTAGCCGAAAGGCTCGGAGCGACGACGGTTGTCGTTCATCCACCCTTTGTCTGGCAGCGCGCCGCAGCAGCGATCTTCGCTCCGTCGATTGTTGAACTCCAGGATCGGACCGACGTCAAGATCGCAGTGGAGAACATGTTCCCGGTCAAGGTGCGCGGGGCTGTGGTGAACAGCTATCGGCCTCATTGGAATCCTGTTCCGGCCGGGCATCGGTGGTTCACGCTGGACCTGTCGCATACCGCAACGTCCGGTACCGATGCCATCGAACTCGCGACGGCTATGGGCGGCAGGTTGGCGCATCTGCATTTGGCCGACGGGTCAGGTTCGGCCAAGGACGAACATCTGGTCCCCGGCCGCGGGAATCAACCCTGTATTGAAGTCCTGGACTCCCTGGTGGACAACGGTTTTCGCGGATCTGTTGTGGTGGAGATATCGACCAGGGGCGTTGACCGGGCGCAGCGGATGCAAGACCTGGCGGAGGCGCTGTCCTTTGCTCGATTGCACCTGGCCGCGCCCGCCTGAGGAAGATGCCCCGCGAGCTCGTGACAATAGTTCGCTGCACTGTCAGTTATCATCGTTTCTCAGCACCCACCCGTGCCCCGTGAGGGGTTACGATCGCTGAAGCCCAAAACTTCGATCAGTGCGATGACGCGATGATCGCAAGACCGCAGGTTCCATGCGTTCAGGTGCCCTGCCGCGCAGAGCATCTGACCACGCAATAGCGTCGTGACCGGACTGATCGAAGCGGGCGATGATGACCGCACCACCACTTCTGAGAAAGGCACACGCACCATGGCCCAGCAGACAACCGTGACGCTCACCGATGACCTGGACGGGAGCAAAGCCGCGGAAACCGTGTCGTTCGGGATCGATGGTCGCACCTACGACATTGATTTGAGCAAGAAGAACGCGGCAGCGCTCCGCAAGACACTCGGCCAATTCACCGCAGCCGGTCGGCCTGTTCGCTCGGGAAAGCCGGCGGGCAAGCGGGCCGATGTCAGTCCGCATGCCGATGCCAAGGCCGTCCGGGAATGGGCGCAGTCCGAGGGTATCGCCGTCTCGGCGCGGGGCCGGGTACCGGCCGATTTGATCGATCGGTACCTGTCGGCGAACGGCTGATCCGGCTCGGTCCAGTTCATATGGACACCGCCAGCCGGTCGATCGGTGCCGAATCGGCCGGCGCTCCGGCAGCTGTCAATGCCGCGTCCGACCCGGCCCCGCTCACGACACCCGGGACGGGTTCGCCGTGGTGGAAACAGGCCGTGGTGTATCAGATCTACCCCCGCAGCTTTTCCGACTCCAACGGCGACGGGATCGGCGACCTGCGCGGAATCATCGGCAGGCTCGACTATCTCGCCGCGCTGGGTGTCGACGTCATCTGGCTGTCCCCGGTGTACCCGTCACCGCAGGATGACAACGGCTATGACATCAGCAACTACCAGGACATCGACCCGACCTTCGGGACGCTGAAGGATTTCGATGAATTACTCGCCGGGATCCATCGCCGCGGAATGAAGCTGGTCATGGACCTGGTGGTCAACCACACCTCGGACGAGCACCCATGGTTCGTCGGCTCGCGGTCGGCTGCCGACGATCCGCGTCGGGACTGGTACTGGTGGCGACCTGCCAGGGACGGAATGGAACCGGGCAGCCAGGGTGCCGAACCGAACAACTGGGCCTCGTTCTTCAGCGGCTCGGCCTGGGCGTACGACGAGCCGACTGGCGAGTATTACCTGCACCTGTTCTCCGGTAAGCAGCCCGACCTGAATTGGGAGAACCCCGCCGTCCGGCAAGCGATCCATCAGATGATGCGGTGGTGGCTGGACCGGGGGGTGGACGGGTTCCGGATGGACGTCATCAACATGATCTCAAAGGATCCAGGACTGCCGGACGGTTCAACCTTGCAGGCCGGTCTGTTCGGCGACGGTTCTCCGCATTTCCTCTGCGGCCCACGAATCCACGAGTTCCTGCACGAGTTGAATACCGAAGTGTTCGCCGACCGCAGCGATGTACCCATGACGGTCGGGGAGATGCCGGGGGTCACCCCCGCGGAGGCGGTGCTGTTCACCGACCCGGCGCGGCGCGAGGTCGACATGGTCTTTCAATTCGAACACGTCCAGCTGGACAGTGGACCGGCCGGGAAATGGGATGGGCGTCCTCTTCGACTGGTTGATCTGAAGGCCAGCCTCGGCCGCTGGCAGGCGGCCCTGGCCGACGTCGGGTGGAACAGCTTGTACTGGGACAACCACGACCAGCCGCGGGCAGTGTCGAGATTCGGTGACGACGGGGAATTCCGGGTCGAATCCGCGAAGCTGCTCGCCACGGTTCTGCACCTGCACCGCGGCACGCCCTATATCTATCAGGGCGAGGAACTGGGTATGACCAATGTGCCGTTCACCGGTGCGGCGGACTTCTCCGACATTGAATCGGTCAATCATTACGCAGCGGCTACCGCGGCCGGGGCGGATCCCGAGGTGGTGCTGGCCGAGATGCGGCCGCGCAGCCGGGACAACGCGAGGACCCCGATGCAGTGGGACGACGGCCCGGCAGCCGGTTTCACGACGGGCGAACCCTGGTTCCGGGTGAACCCCAATTACCCGGAAATCAATGCCAAGGCCCAACAAGGTGATCCGCAGTCGGTGTTAGCGCACTTCCGTGCTCTGATCACGCTCCGGCACTCCGAACCCGTCGTCGTGCATGGCGATTTCACCATGCTGCTGCCCGACGACGAGCAGATCTACGCGTTTACCCGCAGGTGGCAGGGCGCAACCATGCTGGTGGTCGCCAATTTCTCCGCTTCCCCGGCGACAGCGACCGTCCCGGATGCCGACGACTGGGCCGCATCGGAACTGGTGCTGGGGAATTACCCGGAGCCGGCGTCGTCGTCCGGGCTCATTCTGCGGCCATGGGAGGCACGGATCTATCGACGGGCGAGGTGAGGTTGGGCAAAGGCACAACAGCACGGTCGGTCCGCGGGCGCCCCGTACCATCGTCGGGTGAGCCTGCGCCTGTACGACACCGCCACCCGATCAGTGCGGCCGTTCGAGCCGCTCCATGCGGGTGTTGTGTCGTTGTACAACTGCGGCGCGACCGTGCAGTGGCACCCGCACATCGGCCACCTGCGCGGTGCCGGGGTGGTGTACGACGTCCTGCGGCGATGGTTGGAGTTCAGCGGGTACGAGGTACTTCATGTCCGCAATGTCACCGATATCGACGACAAGATCCTCAGCAAGGCCGCAGAGGCCGGCCGGCCGTGGTGGGAATGGGCCGCCACCCATGAAGCCAGCTTCGACGATGCCTACAACGCGTTGGGGTGTCTCCGGCCGGCGGTACAGCCCAGAGCCACCGGGCACATCACTCAGATCGTCGAGATGATCGGAGCGCTCATCGAGGGTGGCCATGCCTACGCGGCGGCCGGTGATGTGTATTTCGCGGTTCGCACCCAGCCGGACTACGGATTCCTGTCCGGTCAACGGATCGATGAAATGGTGCAAGGGGAAACCGAGGCCACCGGTAAGCGGGACTCGGCGGATTTCACCCTGTGGAAGGCAGCCAAACCAGGGGAGCCGTCGTGGCCCTCGCCATGGGGCGCGGGCCGCCCGGGGTGGCATATCGAGTGCTCGGCGATGGCCCGTGCCTATCTGGGTGCCGAGTTCGACATCCATGGGGGCGGGCTGGATCTGGTGTTCCCGCACCACGAGAACGAGGCGGCGCAGTCGCACGCGCACGGCGACCGGTTCGCTCGTTTCTGGATGCATTCGCACTGGGTGACCATGGCCGGGGAAAAGATGTCAAAATCCCTGGGCAACATTTTGTCGGTGCCGGCGATCACCGAGCACACCCGGCCCATTGCCCTTCGGTATTACCTCATCAGCGTGCACTACCGCTCGTCGATCGAATACTCTCGAGAAGCTCTCGACGACGCGGCCAAGGCGTTCGAGCGGATCGAATCCTTCCTGCTGCGGGCGGTGCCGGAATCACCTCGAGCGGTGCGAGTGCCGGATCCGAGCGACGTCCCGCCGTTGTTCCGGGAGGCCATGGACGACGACCTGGGGGTGCCCCGCGCCCTGGCGGTCGTTCACGATCAGGTCCGGCGCGGGAATGCCGCGCTGGCCACCGGCGACTCACCGGGAGCCGCCGAAATCGCCTCCTCGGTGCGGGCGATGATGGCCGTTCTCGGATTGGATCCGTTCGCGGCGCCGTGGGCCGGCGGCGGCCAGGACCGCCGGCTGGTCACGGCGACCGGGGTGCTGATCGACGCGCTGCTGGCCGAGCGGGCCGCGGCCAGGGCCGATCGCAACTTCGCCAGGGCCGATGAGATACGGGACCGGCTCGCCCACGCTGGTTTCTCGATCGAGGACACCAAGGCCGGGCCGGTCTGGTCCGTCGCCCCCTGACGGACGCCGCCTGCACGACCGAAGGCACTGCGACCGCATGACCGAAAGACCGAAAGACCGTAGGACCGGAGGACCGCATAGCCGCGTGACTGTGGGACCGCATGACTGTAGGACCGCTTGACTCAGGACAACCGCGCTCGAGCGCGAGGTGGAGGAAACGATGGCCGGCAACTCCCAGCGGCGGGGCGCGATGCGCAAGCCGGGGACCAAGAAAGGGGCCGTCATCGGCACCGGCGGCCAAGCACGGCGGAGCCTGCAGGGGCGGGGGCCGACGCCGCCAGCCGAGGTACGCAAAGGCCACCCGGCCGCGCGGCGGGCCGCCGCCGCGGCCAAGCGCGACCCCAAGGATGGTGGTCAGACCCGGGCGCCGGTCCGCGGTCGCTCCGACCTGCCGGAGACAGTGGTCGGGCGGAACCCGGTGGTGGAAGCGCTGCGGGCCGGTGTTCCGGCGACAGCCTTGTATGTGGCGTCCGGCCTGGCCTCCGACGAGCGGGTCACCGAGGCCATCGCCGGTGCCGGCGATCGGGGGATCTCCCTGCTGGAGGTTTCCCGCCCCGAGCTGGACCGGCTGACGGGGAACGCCATCCATCAGGGCCTGGCGCTGGTGGTCCCGCCCTACCAGTACGCCCACCCGGCCGACCTGCTGGCCCGGGCCAAGGATTCCGGACGTGCCGCGTTGATCGTCGCTGTCGACGGCGTCACCGACCCACGCAACCTCGGCGCGATCGTCAGGTCCGCGGCAGCGTTCGGCGCGCACGGGGTGGTGGTGCCCGAGCGCCGGAGCGCGGGGATGACCGCCTCCGCGTGGCGGACTTCGGCCGGGACGGCCGCGAGGATCCGGGTGGCCAGGTGCACGAACCTGGTCCGCACCCTGAAGGACTATGCCGAGCAGGGTCTGATGATCGCCGGGCTGGATGCGGACGGCTCCGTCGACACCGACTCGTTCGAGTTGGCGACTTCCCCGCTGGTGATTGTCGTCGGTTCCGAGGGTCGCGGGCTCGCCCGGCTCACCCGCACCGTCTGTGACGTCACGGTGTCGATCCCGATGGCTCGGAGCGTGGAATCGCTGAACGCATCGGTCGCCACCGGTGTCGTGCTGGCCGAGGTGGCCAGGCGGCGCCGGGTGGACCCGGAGGGCTGACGGAGTCAGCTGTTGCCCGTCGGATCGCCTTTCGCGGTCCGCCCGGAGGGTCGGTTGCCCGGTCTAGATGAGATCGATTATCATTTAGGAATGAGCGTTGAACGATGGGCCGCCGCCGTTCCGACGCCGAGGGCCCGGCGCCGCACTCCGGTGGCTCCGGTGGCTGCGGTGGTCGTCGGGGCCGCCGTGTGCGCCGTTGCGGCGCTCGTCGGGTGCGCGTCCGGCGGGACCTCGACGGCCGGGGAATCGGCCGCCCACTCTGGCGGGTCGACCGCGAATGCGGTGACCGAAGCCGGTCCGCAGGCCGGCCAGGTGGCTGTGGTCGCCTCGACCAGCGTGTGGGCCGATGTGGTTCGGCAGGTTGGCGGCGACCACGTGGTGGTTACCGCACTGATTGCCGACCCGGCCACCGATCCGCACTCCTTCGAGCCGAACGCCCAGGCGCAGTTGGCGTTGTCCAAGGCCGCCCTGGTGGTGAGAAACGGCGGGGGATACGACGACTTCGTGCAACAACTGCTGGACGCGGTCGACGCAACCGGCAGCCGACCGGCCGTCATCGACGCCGTTGGGATATCCGGTCATAGAGCCGGCCCCGACCTGAACGAGCACGTCTGGTACGACCTGCCGACCGTCGACGCGGTGGCCCGGGCCGTCGCCGACAACTTGGCGGCGGCTCGCCCCGAGCAGGCCCTGACCTTCCAGGCCAACCTTGCCGTCTTCACCGACCGGATCGCGAGCCTGGACGTCAAGGCGGCTGCCATCAAGGCCACCCATGCCGGTGAAGCGGTCGCCGTGACCGAGCCGGTACCGCTATACCTGACCGACGCGGCCGGCCTGGTCAACGCCACCCCGCCGGCGTTCAGCAAGGCAATCGAGGACGGCACCGACGTTCCGCCGACGGTGCTTTCCGACACCGTGGCGCTGCTGACCGGAAAGAAGGTGCGGGCGTTGATCTACAACGAGCAGACCTCCTCCCCGCAGACCGAGCAGCTGCAGGCGGCCGCGATCGCCGCCGGGATACCGGTGGTGCCGGTCACCGAAACGCTGCCGGCCGACACCGGCTATCTCGGCTGGATGGACGCGACCATCACCGCTCTGGCCGGCGCGCTCGAATGAGCGAAACGGCCACCGTGCCGGCGATCACCGCATCGGCGGTCCGCACCAGAGACGCCGCCCTCGGCTACGGCGACCGGATGCTGTGGCAGAACCTGGACCTGGACATCGCCCCAGGTGAGTTCGTCGCCGTCCTGGGCTCGAACGGCTCCGGGAAGACCAGCCTGCTGCGGGTGCTGCTCGGTGAGCAGCCACTGACCCAGGGCAGCGCCTGGATCGGGGGGATGCCGGTACGCCGCGGCAGTGACACCGTTGGGTATGTCCCGCAACGGGTCTCGGTCGACGACGGCACCATGATCAAGGCCCGCGACCTGGTCCGGCTCGGGGTTGACGGGCACCGATGGGGTTTCGCCAACCGGTCCCGCCGGGGTCGTCGCGCTATCCGCGCCGACGTCGACACCCTGTTGGCGTCGGTCGGCGCGACCGGGTTTGCCGACGCTCCGGTCTCCCTGCTGTCCGGCGGTGAGCTGCAACGGGTGCGGGTGGCCGAGGCGCTGGCCGCGGATCCCGCCGTCCTGCTCTGTGACGAGCCGCTGGCCGCCCTCGATCTGCGGCATCAGCAGGAGATCGCGGGCCTGCTGGATCGGCGGCGCCGGGAACACGGGACCGCGGTCCTGCTGGTCACCCATGACATCAACGCCGTCCTGGAATACGTCGATCAGGTGCTGTACCTGGCCGGTGGGCAGTTCCGGCTCGGGCCGCCCGGCGAGGTGCTGACCTCGGCCGGGCTGACCGAGTTGTACGGCGCGCCGGTCGAGGTGATCCGCGCGCAGGGCAGGCTGATCGTGGTGGCTTCCAACGACCCCAGCACCGGACAGCATCTCTCGGATCACCATGACCGTGCGCCGGAACCGGTCCGCACCGGACGGCGACGCCGATGAGCCTGTGGGACAAAATGTTCAGCTTCGAGAACTACGGCGAACTGCTCGGCCTGCTGCACAACTCGATCATCGCCGGCGCGTTGCTCGGGCTGATCGGTGGCCTGATCGGGGTCTTCGTGGTGATGCGCGACCTGACCTTTGCCGTGCACGGAATCAGTGAACTGTCCTTCGCCGGGGCCGCGTTCGCGCTGCTGATCGGCGTCGACGTGGTCGTCGGTTCGATCGCCGGGTCGCTGGCCGCAGCCCTGGCCATCGGCGTGCTGGGGGTGCGGGCCAGGGAACGGTCGTCGATCATCGGGGTGTTGATGCCGTTCGGGTTGGGTCTGGGCGTGCTGTTCCTGGCCCTGTACCCGGGGCGGTCGGCGAACAAATTCGGCTTGCTGACCGGTCAGATAGTCGCCGTCGACAACCCCCAGCTGATCTGGATGGCCGGGGTGGGCGTGGTGGTGCTGGCCGCGCTGGCGGTGCTCTGGCGGCCGTTGATGTTCGCCACGGTTGATCCGGAGATCGCGGCCGCCCGAGGTGTGCCGGTGCGCGCACTGTCGCCCATTTTCATGATCATTCTGGGGCTGACGGTGGCGATGGCCGTGCAGATCGTCGGCGCGCTGCTGGTCCTGGCACTGCTGGTGACCCCTGCCGCAGCAGCCATGCGGGTCACCGTGTCGGCGCTGTGGGTGCCGGTGCTGTCGGTGCTGTTCGGGATGCTGGCGGTGGTCGGCGGCATCCTGCTGGCGCTGGGCGGCAGCCTGCCGATCAGCCCGTACGTGACCACGATCTCGTTCAGCATCTACCTGGTGTGTCGGCTGACCGGACGGGCCAGGGCCCGGCACGGGTTGGCGACCCGCCCGATCGAGGATTCGGCGGCCTGACCAAGCGCCTGCCATGCCCGCCGGCATCGGCTGAACCGGGCCAACAGCCGAACGGGGCGGTCCGGGTGATCCGGACCGCCCCGCTGGGTCTGGGTGGCCGTGCCAGTTCAGCCTGCCAGGTCAGCCTGCCAGTTCAGCCTGGCAGGTCAGCCTGTGGTGGTCAGGTCTTCTGCAAGGACGGGCTGCTGCCCCCGGTGGAAACCTTCGCGACCACTGGCGATGAGTCCGCCTCGACCGCCGACGAGGACTTGAACCGCTCGCCGCCGTTCGGGTCGAACACGTGCATGTGGTCGCTATCGGTCACCGTCGCATAGACGGTCGAACCGGCCTGCGGGTGGACGCGGGCGTCGGTACGGATGACCAGCCGGCCACCGTCCGGGGTATGGCCATGCACGAAGGAGTCAGCACCAAGTTCCTCGACGAGGTCGATGGTGACCGGCAGGCCCTCATTGCTCAGTGTCAGGTTTTCCGGCCTAACTCCGAACACGACCTCCTTCAGATTCTTCTGGGCCGCCTCAGCCATCAGCTCCCGGGGCAGCGGCACGGTCGTCTCGCCCAGCTTGGCGCCGTCGCTGACCAGCGGCAGGGTGAGCAGGTTCATCGATGGTGAACCCATGAACCCGGCGACGAAGACGTTGTTCGGCTTGTCGTAGAGGGTCCGCGGGGTGTCGCACTGCTGCAGGATGCCGTCCTTGAGGACGGCTACCCGGTGCCCCATGGTCATGGCCTCGACCTGGTCGTGGGTGACGTAGACCGTGGTGGTGCCGAGCCGCTGCTGCAGCTCGGCGATGTTCGCGCGGGTCTCCACGCGGAGCTTCGCATCCAGGTTCGACAGCGGCTCGTCCATCAGGAAGACCGACGGCTCACGCACGATGGCCCGGCCCATGGCGACCCGCTGCCGCTGACCTCCGGAGAGCGCCTTGGGCTTGCGGTCCAGGTACTTCTCCAAGTCCAGCAGGCCGGCGGCTTCCCGGACCTTGCTGGCGATCTCGGTCTTGTTCACGCCGCGCAACTTGAGCGCGAAGCCCATGTTCTCCGCGACGGTCATATGCGGGTACAGGGCGTAGGACTGGAAGACCATCGCGATGTCGCGATTCTTCGGCGGCACGTTCGTCACGTCGCGGCCGCCGATCAGGATGCGGCCCTCGCTGATCTCTTCCAGGCCCGCCAGCATCCGCAGCGCCGTCGACTTGCCGGACCCGGAAGGTCCGACCAGGACGAGGAACTCACCGTCCGGGATGTCGAGGTTGAGCTTGTCCACTGCGCGGACCATGGTGGCACCGGGGTAGATGCGAGAGGCTTCGTCGTACTGGACTTCGGCCATGGGCATGTCCTTTCCGTCGTTCTACGGCTGGAGTCGCGAGGCGGGATTCGGCTCGCGAGACGAGCAGGAGCGCGGACCCCAGCTGTCGGGATCGGCTGCCGGATCGACGATAGCGGACCGGATGGGCCTGCGGAAGGGGCTTGGAAAACGTTTTCCCTCGGGGAGTGCCGTGGCTCGTCGATTCGGCCAGGAAGGGTCTCGCGGTGACCCGCCGGCAAACCCCGGGCCGGGGTGTCCGGCACCGGGCGTTACCGTATGACTGATGGAGCGGCCTTCCCGGATGCGGCCGCCGGCGACCCTGGCGTCGCTGGCGGCTGAGCTCGGAGTTTCCAGGACAACGGTGTCCAACGCCTACAACCGGCCGGATCAGCTGTCCCCCCAGCTGCGGACCAGGGTGATGGAGGCGGCCCGCCGGATGGGCTACCCGGGCCCGGACCCGGTGGCTCGCTCGTTGCGTACCCGCAAGGCTGGAGCGGTGGGGCTGCTACTGACCGAGCAGGTCTCCTATGCGTTCCGAGACCCGGGTGCGTTGGCGTTTTTGGAGGGCCTGACCCTGGAGTGCGACGAGGCCAGGGTCGGGTTGTTGTTGGTCCCGGCCCGGCCAGACGCCGAGGACGTGATGGGGGTAGCCGGAGCAGCCGTCGACGGATTCGTTGTGTACTCCATGCCCGACGACGATCCGCACCTCGCGGCAGCGCTGGCCCGACCCGTTCCTTCGGTGATCTGCGACCAGCCCGGGCTGCCGGGGGCCGATCTCGTCGGCATCGACGACGCGGTCGCGATCCGTGAGGTGGCCGACCATTTGATCGCGCTGGGGCACCGGCGGATCGGGGTCATTTGCATGCGGTTGGGTCGGGATCGGGTCGATGGGCCGGTGCCGGTGCAGCGGCAGAACTCCGCGCACTATCACGTGCAACGCAACCGACTTCTCGGTCTTCGGGAGGCGTTCACGGCAGCGGGGGTGGCCTGGGACCGGATCCCGGTGGTCGAGCGGTTCGACCATTCCGTGCAGGCGGGCGCCTCCGCGGCGGCCGAAGTGCTGAATTCCGATCCCGGCATCACCGCGCTGATCGCCACCTCGGACGTGCTGGCGATGGGTGCCATCGAAGAGTTGACCCGACGGCGCCAGCGGGTCCCGCAGGACGTCTCCGTCACCGGCTTCGACGGGATCAAGGGCGCGATCGACGCCAAGCTGACCACGGTCGTGCAACCGGTGGTGGAAAAGGGACGGCAGGCCGGCCGGATGCTGCTGAGCCCCGGCCGACGGACCCAGGGAACCAGGGTGATGCTGCCCACGACCTTCGTGGTGGGTGCCACTACCGGGCCGCCGCGGGTGTAAACCGGGTTCAGATTGCGTTTGTAGCTACCTCGGCGGGGCCGGGTAGATCCGCACCTCCGTCGCCTTCACCGCGAAGTGCACGGCCAGCCCCGGGACGAGATCGAGGTCGGCCGCTGACTCGGCGGTCAGGTCGGCGACCAGCCCGGCAGAACCCTCAGCGGCTTCGGCGGCACGGACCCGGACGAGTTCGCCGCGTGGCTCCAGATCGGCGATCACCACGGGGAAGTGGTTGCGGGGGCTGCCGGTTGGGGGGTTGAGGTGAACGGCCACCGCCGCAGGGCTGAACAAAGCAACCGCCGGTTCACCCACCACACAGTCAGGGTCCAGGATGCCGGACACCTGATCGCCAGCAGGGGTGTGGAGCCCGTGCGGAGCCGCCACACCGGCAATCAGGTCGATGCCGGCGATCCGGGCGGCGAAAGCCGAACGGGGCCGGGTCAGCACCGAACGGACCGGCCCGTCCTCGACCACCCGCCCCCCGTCGAGCACCAGTGCGCGGTCGGCCAACGCGAGCGCGTCAAGGATGTCGTGAGTGGCGACGAACGCGGTGATCCCGGTTTGGGCCAACACCCGGCGCAGCAACCGGCGCAGGACCGGCGTCACGGCAGCGTCGAGCGCGGCGAACGGCTCGTCCAGCAGCAGCACCGACGGGCGGACGGCAAGCGCCCTGGCGATGGCGACCCGTTGGGCCTGACCCCCGGACAGCTGGCCCGGGCGGCGTTCGGCGAGGTCGGCCGCATCCACCTGATCGAGCCACCCCCGGGCGGTGGCGTCGGCGTCACGGCGGCTGCGGCCGGCACTGCGAGGACCGAAGGCGACGTTGGCCAGCACCGACAGGTGGGGGAACAGCAGGGACCGCTGATCCAGCAGGGCCACCCCCCGCCGGTGCGACGGCAGCCACTGACCAGTAACGCTGTCAACGAGGACCCGACCGTCCAGTA
This sequence comes from Nakamurella sp., assembly GCA_965247715.1. GTDB lineage: Bacteria > Actinomycetota > Actinomycetes > Mycobacteriales > Nakamurellaceae > Nakamurella. Next base: position 487,774 of record CBDFHS010000015.1, read on the forward strand.
CCACCCGGCCGTTGTTTGGCCGGACACTGCCGGAGATCACGGACAGCAGAGTGGACTTGCCGGCCCCGTTGGGCCCCAGGAGCGCGATCACCTCGCCGGCGGGGACGTCCACCGCCACCTCGACCCCGCGGCCGGGCATGCTTGCCCGGACCTGCAGCGCCCCCCGGCCCGGCTGCTGGCCAGGATTCCTCACCGGTTCGCTCACCCGCTCAGCGCCGTCATGTCAGGCCCTTGCCGGGGTCACTCCTGGCCGGCCTGGGCCTTCGCGACCGGCCCCGACGTCCCCGCAGCGTGCTGTGATCGGCGCTTTTGCGCCCGACGGCGGCTTTCGGCCAATACCCGGAGCACGTCCGCCACGCGGTGGGGGTCGGCGATCCGGACGTCAGCGGCGGTCCGTCCCTGACCCACCTTGATCCCGACGTCCCCCTTCTCCAGTACTCCGAACGCGTTCTCATCGGTGACGTCGTCGCCGATGTACACCGCTGCGGTGCAATGGTTCGCCTTCATCAACGCTTTCAGTGCGCGACCCTTATTGGTGGTGACCACGGTCAATTCGAGCACCATCTTCCCGCGCAACAAGTGCACCCCCGACCAGCTCGCCGGATTTTCCTCGATCTGCCGGGTGACGGCCTCGGCGTCAGCCGGATCCATCCCGCGCAGGTGCACTGCGACCCCGGTCGGTTTGGGTTCCAAACGCACGCCGCGGTACTCCGCGGTGATCTGCTGCAGCTCCAGCCGGAGCCGGCCAAGGCGGCGGCTGTCATCGTCGGACAGGGAGGCGGCGTCGTCGCGGTCCTGCGCGGAGGTCTCGGCGCCATGCGAACCGACAAGGTGGATCCGTTCGGTGGGCCCCAGCAGGTGCTCCAGATCGGCCAACGACCGGCCGGACACCACGGCGACCACCGTCCCGGAGGTCGTGGTCAGGGAACGCAATGCCTCCATCGACTCCGGGAGTGGCCGGGCAGCCGACGGGTCGTCGACGATCGGCGCCAGGCAGCCGTCGAAATCGGTGGCCACCAGCAACCGTTCGGTCTCGATCACCTCGGCCAACGCGGCGGTTACCTCACCCGGCAATCTGGACAGAGCGTCGGCCATATGGTCCCGGGTGTTCTCCAGGTCGGAGAGGAAGGCGGCGGCCCAGCGGTCGACATCGTGGGTGAGGACCTGTCGGCGCAGCGACCGCATCCGCCGGCGGCCGTCCACCGCGTCCATGGTCAGGGCCGTCCGCAGGCCGTCCTTGACCCCGTCCGTGTCGTACGGGTTGACCAGCAGCGCGGATCGCAATTCCCGGGCAGCGCCGGTGAATTCGGACAGCAGGAGTACGCCGCCGCCATCCACGCGGCAGGCGACGTACTCCTTGGCGACCAGATTCATCCCGTCCCGCAGGGGGGTCACCGTCATTACATCGGCGGCGACATAAAAGGAGGCCAGTTCCTCCCTGGGGAGCGACTGGTGCAGGTAGTGCACCGCGGGCCGGCCGATCCGCCCGTAGTCGCCGTTCAACGATCCGACCTGCTGCTCGATGGCCTCCCGCATGCGCCTGTACGAGCCCAGCCGTTCTCGGCTGGGCGTGGCGATTTGCACCATTACCGCGTTCTGTACCGACGGATCATCTTCGGCGAGCAGTTCACCGAAGGCTCGCAGCCGGACATCGATCCCCTTGGTGTAGTCGAGCCGGTCGACGCCAAGGATGATCTTGCTGGGCTGCCCGAGGTCATCCCGCAGCTGCTTTGCGGCGTCGTGAATCCTGGGAGTGGCGGCCAGAGCAGATTGCTCGGCCGAGTCGATGGAGATCGGGTAGGCCCCGGCGCGGATCGTGCGGCCGTCATGCTCGATCGTCCCGCCGCTGGTCACCGCCCCAGCGAGGGACCTGGCCAACCGAGTGAAGTTCCGCGCGCCGCCGGGGAGCTGAAAGCCGATCAGATCGGCGCCGAGCAGACCCTGAACGATCTGGCCGCGCCACGGCAACCGCATGAACAGCTCAACCGGCGGGAACGGGATGTGCAGGAAAAACCCGATCCGGACATCGGGACGCAACCGGCGGAGCAGCTGCGGAACCAGCTGAAGCTGGTAGTCATGCACCCAGACGGTGGCACCTGGTGCGGCCTGTTCGGCCGCCGCCTCGGCGAACCTGGCATTGACCCGCTGGTAGGCCTCCCACCACTCCCGGTGGAAATGCGACTCCACGACGGCGTCGTGATAGAGCGGCCACAGGGTCTCATTGGCGAAGCCCTCGTAATACTCGTCGACCTCGTCGCTGGTCAGCGTCACCGGGTGCAGGCTGAGCCCGTCGGTCGTCGTCGCTTCGAGGGTGACGTCAGCCGAGCCGGGCCAGCCGATCCAGGCACCGTGCCGCCGGGACAGGATGGGAGCCAACGCCGTCACCAGGCCGCCCGGAGCCTGCCTTGCCTTGGTGGTCCCGTCCGGCAGCTTCTCCATATCGAACGGCAGTCTGTTCGCGACCACCACCATGCCGACCTGGTGACTGACAGATTCGGCCGCGTGCTGTTCCGACGTCCTGCCCGTCTGCGCCGCCGGGTTTTCAGACGGGTCGGGCTGTCCATCGGCCGACTGCGCGGACGGTTGATCTCTGCGGTTCTGATCGTCGGCGACGTCTTCCTGGCGCTCGCTGTCAGTGGTCGGGGCGCTCACCGTGATCCGACCGCTCGGCGAGCCGGCCGCCTCGAGGTGATCGGGGCGGGGGACCCCGGGCGTGATGGTGCAATGGGCATGGCCGGATGGATGAGCACAGACCTCACCCTATCGGCCCGGTCTGACGGGCCCCCGGGGTCGGCACCGTCGGGTGGGTGCGGCGCCGGTTCACTGCACCCGTCAGTGGCCGAACGGGTCCTCGTCCACCCCCGGCAGCCAGCTGTGTCCTGGTACTCCCCAGCCGTTCGCCTTCACGGCCCGCCGCCCGGCCCGCGCGTTCTTGCCGATGAGCCGGTCCAGATAGAGGTAGCCGTCGAGGTGATCCACTTCGTGTTGCAGGCAACGCGCGAGAAAGTCCGAGCCCTCGACCTCGACCGGCGCTCCGTCCACATCGACCCCGGTGACCTTTGCCCAGGTCGCCCGGCCGGTTGGAAAGCTCTCCCCCGGCACCGATAGACAGCCCTCGGAGTCGTCGTCCGGGTCGGGCATGTTGGTGGGGATGTCCGATGTCTCGATCGTGGGGTTCACCACGTATCCACGGCGGCGTTCGCCATGGTCGGGGCAGTCGTAGACGAAGATCCGACGGTTGTCACCGATCTGGTTCGCGGCCAACCCGGCGCCGTGAGCCGCCTCGTTCGTTTCGAACAGGTCGGCCACGAAGGCCTTGAGCTCGGCGGTACCAAATTCGGTGACCGGAACGGTTGGCCGGTGCAGGACCGGCTCTCCGCAGATCACGATGGGTCTGATGGTCATCGGAACAGGGTACGGAGAGGCTGCACTTATTCCTGCACGATCCGAGGCCAGGCGCCGGGCCTGCTGCCTGGTCCGCTGGCCGCTTCCAGGCGGCGAGCACGGTGCTGGTCGGTGCTGGTTGGTCCCGTCCCGCAGGACGGATCGGGAACTGTCACCGTTCGGGGGGTGTCGAATCGATGCACAGGTATGGAAAATGGACCTGGACTCGCGGGTTACTTCGCATCGACGGGAAAGGCAGCGGCAGGTACCCGGGCGCGACTGGTCGTCGGGCGTAACTCGATCGGAGGAACAAGATCATCGATTGGGCCAAAAGAGTGGGACCCCGGTTACTCTATGGTAGAAAAGGTGTGGTAACACCAGGAATAAGCCCGTCTGACTGGCCCGTTCGGCCGAAACGTGTCACGAATGATACGCAGGCATAACGGACAGCCACCAGACTCATTCGGGCACCGAAACGGGGGGCTTGCCTTCCCGGCTTGTTGATGACAGGGGAAATCGCGTGTCCCAAGCCTACGATGCACGGTCACAGCAGGCGTTCGCTGCTGCCGTGTGCCGCATGATGCGGGAATCTCGGCGCCGGCAGAAGCTCACCCAGGCAGAGGTTGCCCAGCGGACCGGCGGGCTGGTCAGTAAGGCGGCGCTGGCCAACTACGAGACTGGGCACCGATCGCTTCGGGTCGACGTGCTGTGGGTCATTGCGGCCGCCCTGGGGGAGGACCTGGGGACGATGTTGGGTGCCGCCGAGCGCGGCGTGACGGCTCGGCCGGCCGGCGGTGTCAGCGGTTCCATCACCGTCGATGTCTCCGAGCTGATGGCCTCGGGCGACCCGCGACTGGCCCCGGTCAAACGGTGGTTCGAGTTGCGGGCGGGCGGTGGATCTTCCGCGATGACGTTGGATGACGGGGCCATCGCCGCCTTGGCGTCCCTGATGAACGTCTCCGCCCAGGAATGTCGGCGGATCCTGATCTCGACCATCCGGGCGGTCCGGCAGTCCACCTCCGGGCAGAACGCCGCCGCGCTCTAAGGCTCGGCAATCCGCCACTGCACCACCCCCGGGCTTGTCCCTGCCCGTTCTACCGCTCCCCGCCCCGCCACTTCCCGCCCCGCCACCGCCGGCTCTAGTCCGCGACCCCACACCGCAGGCCACTGGCTTTGGGCGTTGTCGGTGATCCATGAGACCGTGAAGTCTGTCGGGCAATCGGTTCAGCAGCAGTCACTGACTGTGAACGCTGAACCGGATCCCGCTGGCATACGGGTCCTTGGTGATCGGATGGGGTAGGAAAAGAACGTGACGGTTCCAGGCAGCGACCCGGCGCCCGCACCGGGCTCACCGAGCGAGGTATCCGAGTTCGACGAGTCCGCCGCCGACCGCATGGGCCCAGGTCGGACCCCAGATCGGACCCCGGATCGGACCGCTGGTGACGCCCCGGTCGGTGGGTCTACGAGTCCCGCACCTCACCGCCGGGCCAGCCGGTTGGTGATGTTCGCGGGCGTCGCGGTGCTGACCCTGATGGTGCTCGGATACCTCGCCGACCTGCTGCTCACCAGCGGGAAGATCGAGCGGAACACCACTGTCGCGGGCATCTCCGTCGGAGGCATGACGCCGGCCGAGGCGGTGGCCGCATTGTCGGTGCAGGCCGGCCCGGCCACCGCTCGCCCCTTCACCGTGGACGTCAACGGCCAGCCCATCACGATCGATCCGGCTGCCGCCGGGCTGACCAGTAACGCGGTCGAAACGGTTCACGGTCTTGGGCTCCGGTCGGCGAACCCGCTGGCCCGGGTCGGGTCCTTCTTCCGAAGTACCGATGTCCCGTTGACCATCGACACCGATCGAGGTGCCCTGACCGCGGTGTTGACGGCCGCGGCGGGCAAAGCGGACCAGCAGGCGGTGGAGGGACAGGTGCTGATCGATGGCACCACCGTTCGCACCGTGCAACCGGTGACCGGACGCGCCCTGGACGTGAACGCTTCCGTTAACGCCGTTGCCACGGGATTCGCCGCCGGCGGACCGCCCGACGTCGACGGCTTGGTGCTACCCGTCATCGAGAGCGCGGTGCGGTCGACCCCGAGCATGGTGAACCAGGCCGCGGCCCAGGCAACCGGCATCCTGTCGGCGCCGGTGACACTGACCGGGGAAGGCGTGCGCGTCGAGGTCCCCATTTCGGACGTCGCCGCTGCATTGACCGTAACCCCGGACGGCGCTGGCGGTTTCCGAATCAGCGCGAACGCCGCCGCCCTGCGCGCGGGGCAGACCGGCGTCATCGAGTCATCGCAGGCGGGTCCGGTCGACGCATCCATCGCCATCAAGGACGGTGCGCCGGCCATCGAGCCCAGCAAGCCCGGCCGGGCGGTCGACTGGGCCGCCACCGAGGCCGCCATTTCGGCCGCCATCAACAGCGGAGATCATCAGGTGGCTGTGGTCTACAGGACGGCCGCGCCCGCCTTCTCCACCGAGCAGGCGCAGGCCCTGGGCATCAAGGAGGTCATCGGAGAATTCACCACCGGCGGCTTCGCCGCCGCGTCCGGCGAGAACATCCGGGTGGTCGCGGCGAAGGTCGACGGCGCCATCGTCAAACCCGGCGCCACCTTCGGGCTCAACGAGTTCACCGGAACCCGAGGCGCGGAGCAGGGCTATGTGGAGGCGGCCATCATCCAGGAGGGCGCCCTGTCGAAGGCGATCGGCGGTGGCATCAGCCAGTTCGCGACCACGCTCTACAACGCCGCATACTTCGCCGGGATGGGCGACGTCACGCACACCCCGCACTCCTTCTACATCAGCCGCTACCCGCCCGGGCGCGAGGCCACGGTGTTCGACGGCGAGATCGAGTTGGCCTTCTCCAACGATTACCCGACCGGCGTGCTCATCCAGACGCTGTGGACCGACAGCGATATCACGGTGCGGCTGTGGGGCACCAAGCACGTCACCGTCGAGTCACAGACGGGGGAGCGGTTCGACACCACCCCACCCCCAGCGGTGGTCAAACCCGCCGGGCCGACCTGCGTGCCGTCGGCAGGCACCAACGGATTCAGCGTCGTCGACACCCGAATCATCAAGGACCCCACGGGTCAGGAGATTCGCCGGGAAACCTTCACCACCGTCTACAACGGTCAGCAGAACGTGATCTGCTCCGCATCTGCCTCCGGTAGCGGGACCTCGTCGGCCCCGGCCCTGCCGCCCGCGGGCTGATCGACCGGAAACGTCAGAGGTGACCAATCGCCGGTTATCCTGAGTGGCCGGGTTCTCCCGGTCGGCTGGTCTTGGCCCGCCGCCGTGGCGCAATTGGTAGCGCACCCGACTTGTAATCGGGCGGTTGTCGGTTCAAGTCCGACCGGCGGCTCCACCAGATGGCGCAGCTGAGGGAGGCCGTCGCCGTGATCTCCGAGCATTTCGACCGTGACGGCGCCCATCGTGGCGGCTCCCAGCCCGGCGACTCCCAGCCCGGCGGCTCCCAGTCAGGCGGCTCCCAGTCAGGCGGCTCCAAGTCAGGCGGCTCCAAGTCAGGCGGGTTGGCCCGGGACGACGTCGACCGGACTGAGCCAGCCCCGGCCGCACCGCGACCGGCTGGCGTGGCGACCGGGGGCGAACGCAGCGCCGGTGGGCGATCATCGGGTGCGCCTGACCTCGAGCCGGCATTCGAAGACTCGGCGGGCTGCACGGGTCTGGTCGGCGGGACGGTGTTGCAGCGCGACGGTTCGATCAGTCTGGACGACATCACCGTGTTGGCCCGGCCCGGCGAGCTACTTGCAGTGCTCGGACCGTCCGGCAGCGGGAAGTCGACACTCCTGCGCGCGATCGCCGGGCTGACCAAGCTGCACCGTGGACGAGCGGTCATCGCCGGCGAACCTACCACTCGTGATCCGGCCTACCGCGATGTCGCCATGGTCTTCGAACAGACCCATCTGATGCCTGTCCTGGATGTCGCCCGCAATATGGGCTTCGGGCTGGAATCACACCGGGTTCCCACCGATGAAGTGCGTCAACGAGTCCAGACCCAGTCCCGCCGGCTCCGGGTCGCTCGACTGCTTCGCCGGATGCCAACCGAATTGTCGGCCGGCGAACAGGGTCAGGTCGGCGTCGGCCGAGCGCTGGTCAGAACACCCAAGGCATTCCTGCTCGACGAACCGCTCGCGCATGTTGACGCCCAGGAGCGGGCGAGGATGCGTCAGGTGATCGCCACGACCGTCAGGTCGGCGGCCGCGAGCACTCTCTACGTCACGCATGACCAATCTGACGCACTGGCCATCGGCGACCGGATCGCGGTGATCAATTCCGGACGGCTCGTTCAGATCGGAACCCCCCGTGAGTTGTACGACGGGCCGGTCAACCTGTTCGTCGCGGATTTCGTCGGCCTGACGAGAATCGGAGTGCTGCGCGCCCGGTGGGCAGGGTCCGACGGCCTCGGCGGCTACCGGGTGGGCTCGAAGACCCTGCCCACCTGGCAGCCCGCCCCACCGGCCTTCACCGGGCAGGCGGGGCGGGAGGTTCAGCTGGGTCTGCGGCCCGAACACGTCCGCGAGGCCGGGCGGGACCCCGATCCGGACCTCACCGTGCTGACCGGGGAGGTGCGGGCGATCGACCGGAACGGGCGGGAGGCCTTCGTCACGGTTGACGTGATCGGCGGCCGGCTGGTGGCCAGATTTCCGGGTCGGACAGGAGCCCGGATCGGTGATGTGGTGGAGGTCGCCGTTGACGCCGCCGCAGCCCACGTCTTCGACGTCCCCGCCGGCACGGCCCTGCTGCACCCGGAGCGGTGAACCGGGCGGCCAACGCAGTTCTGTCGGCTCCCGGAAACCGGCTGAGCTCCCCCGGCCACCGATTCCGGTCACGCCGGCGGGTCGCCGTCCGGCAGGGACGCTGGGAGCCCGAACCGGGCGAACAACGCGGTGTCCAGGAAGTAGGTGATCCGGGTGATCCGGTCGCCGGTGAGCTCGAGGACCTGGATCGCGAAGGGCACCAGAGCGTGTGGGGACGGTCGGTAGTGGGCAAAGGCTGGTGACCCGTTGGCCTCGATCGGCAGCAACCTCGAACCCCGGCAGGTGCTCCCCGGCCCGGAATGCCAGCGCCCGATGTCGCCACGGCCTTGCAACCAGAGCTGGTACGGCGGCATGGACGCGGTCGCGTCCTCGTGCAACAGCGCCACCAACGCTGCGATGTCGTACCGCGAGAAGGCCTTGACATACCGGCCGAGCAATTCCTGTTGCACCTGGTTCAAGGGATCGAATCGATCCTCGGTCCGTGGGGCCGTCGCGGCGAGGGTCGCGCGGGCCCGTTGCAAGGCGCTGTTGACCGAGGGGACCGAGGCGTCCAACAATTCGGCGACCTCCCCAGCGCTCCAGCGCAGCACTTCCCGGAGGATGAGCACCGCGCGTTGCCGCGGCGGAAGGTGCTGCAGGGCAGCGACGAACGCCAGCCGGACCGCGTCCCGCTGCAGGACCTGATCAGCAGGATCACCCCCGCTGGGCATGACCGTCCCGTCAGCGATCGGTTGAATCCATACGGACTCCGGCCGTGCCTCGCCGAGCGACGCAGCGACCGGCGGACTGGCCGGCCCCATATCCATCGGCAACGCCCGCCTGTTCCGCCCGTCGAGCAGGTCGAGGCAGACGTTGGTGGCGATCCGGTAGAGCCAGGTTCGCAGCGACGATCGGCCGTCGAATCGGGGCAGCGCGCGCCACGCCCGCAGCATGGTCTCCTGGACGGCGTCGTCGGTCTCGAAGGTCGAACCGAGCATTCGGTAGCAATATCCGGACAGCTCGCGCCGATGACCGTTGAGTTGGCTGCGCAGCTGCTCGTCGCGGTCGGAATGATCACCCTGACCGTACGGATTCTGGCCGGTGCCTGCCCGGACTTCATCGGGCCGAATACCTGCGGAGCGGGACGTGTTGGCAACTGCTTCCGTCATCGACGATCCGTCCTTTTCTCGCCCCGCACCAGGTCATCGCCAGGGGTTGAGGCGACCCTACGGTGAGGGCCCGACAGCGGCTGTCGATCCCTGGCAGAGAAGGGGGCAACCGGTCGCGATGCCGACGACAGATACAGCGCCCACACCAGCCAACTGACCACTACGACCACCCAGGCCAGGTTCAGCCCGATCAGCACCGCGCGCGCCGCGCCGGCGGGGTAGCCGATGGGGCCCGTGCTGAAAGTGAACCGGGCGCTGACCTCCCGGACCACGTCCAGCACACCGGGCTGCGGAACCAGACGGTTACGAACCGCCCAGATGGCACAGCTCGCCGCCACGGTGTAGCCGATCGTCAGGGCCGCCATGATCATCAGGGGCCGCAGCGCGGCCCGATCAGAGCGCCACGGCCAGCACCGCCGGTTCCAGGCCAACACCCCGAGCACCAGGATCGAGCAGACCGCGTCGCCCCAGTGCGGATGCGGGGCAGTGGACAGCGCCGAATTGATGGCGATCGCGACGAGGCCGATGACGGCGACCCACCAGGGGATCGCCCGCGGCCTGGGAAGTGCCCCGACGATCAGCAGTGAGATCGCGAGCTCACCGACGACCAACCAGATGCCCCGTAGGTCGGTCGGGGCGGCCCCGGGTCCGACCAGGCCACCCAAGCCCGGGTACACCGACTCCACCACGCTGGAGATCGCGAAACCCGCACCGATCACCGCAGACACCACGCGAACCTCGGCGCGGCCGGCACTGGCGGCGGGTGCGGCGCCCTGCGCCGATGACCTCGGCGGTGCGGGTGGGGACATGGAACGCTCCCGGGGACCCTCGGTCACTCTGGAGGCACCAACACGGGGTCCGATCGCCAGCCCGGTCGCCCAGGCTGCCCAGTGCTCCAGGTCCCACAACACCCCCGACTTGATGACCAGAACCGTCAGCACCGCAGAGCCCAGCAGGCGTAGCCGACCCCGCCACGGCGGGCGCGGCAACGTGGTGGCCGCCGCGGCTACGCCGAATCCGCCGGCGGACAGCCCGGCATCCAGGTGCGTCGCCAGGGTGGCGGCCCAGGCCCAGCCGGATCCGGCGAACGGCCACAGCATCAGAGCGGGAACGACAATCCCGACGGTATGGGTGATTAGCAGGACAGCCGCCGCCCGCATGGATCCGACCCGGCGTTCATACGTGCCCAAACCGACCACCAGCATTGCGCCGACGATGAGGTAGAACTCCGGCCGGGTGAATACCAAGGCACCGCTGAACAAGGTCCACCATCGACCAGCGCGGAACGCGGGGAGCCCAAATTGCAGGTTCGTCACGGCTGGATCGGTCGGGTCGGCGGCACCGGACAGGGTCCTGGTCAGCACACCGGCCGCGAGCATTGCGACGACGACCAGCAGCGTGACCGGCATGGTTCGCACCGCCGCCGCGCTCGTCGCGAGCGGGTGCGAGAACCAGTTTCGCCGTCGACTACCCCGAGACGGCGCGCGATCGCCGACGGGGTCGGGGGACATCATGGTGCGTGGTCGCCGATCAGCGGCTTTGGCTCCATCGCCCCGGGGTCCGTCAGTGGGACTGAAACCCATCGGCAGCAAGCACTTCGCGCCCGACCCTGCGGACGACGAACCCAGCTCCGATGAAGACCACACCGCTGACTATCGCCCACACCGCGACCACCCACAGCAGGCCGAGGATTCCTGCGGACGGATTGGTCATCAGGCTGATCCCGAACAGTCCGAACAACGCGCCCACGGTCAGCATCAGCAGCCATCCCGACCGTCGTTGCCGGCGCAGCCGCAACCCAGCCACCACGCCAGCCAGCGCCGCCAGCACGGCCCAGATCGCGATGATCCAGACGAACACGGTAGCCACCCCACGAGGCCAGGCCAGCACGATCACCGCGAAGGCAATGGCCAGCGCACCCTGGGCGAACCACCAGAAGGCGGGCCGGCCGGACCGGCGCTCGACGAAACCCTGACCGATTCCGGTCAGGCCGTCCAGAAACAGGTATGCCGCAAAGATGGCCACGAACACCATCAGTGTGGCGTGCGGCCAGGCCAGCATCGCAATGCCAAGCCCAACGAGCAACGCCCCACGCAGTGCCAGGACCCACCAATACCTGGTCGCGACGGCAGCGAGTCCACGAACCGCGATCTGCTGGCTGCCGCCCGACAGATCCCGCCGCTCGGGCCACTGCTGCGCCCCGGTCAACGGGCCCGCCCGCAGCTGGCGACAGTCGGCCTCTGGCCGGTCGGTATCAGTCGACCCATCACACACTCCTGCAGCTCAAGAGATGTTCGGAACCGGAGGTTCGATCCCATCATGACAGCCCGGACCCGCCGAGCCGCCGGAGTTCGCAGGATCATGCCGATCCCGCAGGTGGACAGCCGATCGACGGCGCGGGGACCGGGTTGGTCGATCCTGGAATGGTTGATCCTGGCAATGTCGGCCCTGGCAATGTCGATCCTGGGAATGTCGCCCCTGGGAATGGCGACCCTGGGAATGTCGATCCTGGCAATGTCGATCCTGGGAATGTCGCCCCTGGGAATGGCGACCCTGGGAATATTGCCATTCCGGCCGTCGCGCAACTGGCCCGCGGCCACCGCGGCCACCGCGGCCACCGCGGGCACCACGGCCACCTCGGCCACCACGGTTCGACCTGGCACCGGGCACGCCGCCCGGCACCGGGTCCACGCCACCGGGGCCCGGCCGCGGCCCGACATCTCGGATGGGTCGGTGTGGGGTACGAGTTGCGGGTGCCAGGCTCTCCGGCAACCCGCCGAGCCCGTGCTCCAGGCACCAACCCGAGCGGCGACCGGAGACGGTCAGCCCACCGTCGCAACCGCAGTCCGGTCGACGATGGGGGCAGGTGCGGCGTTGTCCTTGACGGACCTGATGCCGTTCAGGGCGGCCGCCTTTGACTCGTAGTGGTCGCTGGTGGCGATGATCTCGCCATTGACGGCGTGCAGGTTGAAGCGCCACTTTCCCGCTGACCCCTGCAACAGCTCGAAATGTGCGGCCATGACGACACCCCCGAGGTCGTGCGAATGGCGAATGCCCCTCCGGCACCCGAACGCATCCGCGAAATCAGCAGAAGTATGACATTTTCACTGCGAGTGAGGTCCGTTTTTGTCACACGGCCTTTTGCGGCATCAGGCAGGGCCCTGGTGGTTCGTTACCTGCGGCGGTGCGGCTTCGGGGGCTCACCTATCGTTCGCCAGGTCGTCGTCGTCGGTGACGTCATCGGCATCCAAAGCCCCGATCCCCATGAGAGATGAATCCAGGAAGGCCTTTTCGTCCGGTCGATGGCGTAACACGTTCTGCAGATAGGACTTCGTCGCAGCATCCATCGATACCTCTGTTCCGGCGGCCTGGGACAGGAACCATCGGTGCTCCAGCACTTCATGGAAAACCTCTGCCGGCTCGAGCTTCTCGGCCAGGTCCTTCGGAATGGACTCGATCACCGGGTCGTAGACATCTGTGACGTAGTGGTGCGCGACGGTGTCCTCATCGACCTCGGTCTGCGGCATCACGGCCTGCGAGCGGTAGGTGTCCAGGTCGTTGAGAATGCGCCTGGCCTGGTTTTCCTGGACGTCGATTCCAGTGAGCGAGAACAGCCGGCGCCGGTGGTGCCCGGCGTCGACCACCTGGGTCTGCACCAGCACCCTCGGGTCGCCGTCCTTCTCGTTGATCTGGATCTGCGCGACGTCGAAACCGAGCGCGTTGAGCTTACGCAGCCGTTCCTCGATGCGCCACCATTCGTCCTCGTTCATCGTCTGCGGGGCCGTCAGCAGCTCCCACAAGCGCTCGTACCTGGCGATCACCGATATTGCCGTCTCCAACGGGTCGACGGTCTCGGATAACAACCCGGACATCTGCAGGTCCAGCAATTCACCGGCCACGTTCATCTCGACGATTTCCAGATCCTGCGCCCGCTGCCCGTCGGACAACTTCTCCCGCAATTCCCCGGTTTCGGCGTCGACCAGGTAGGCGGCCAGGGCCCCGGCGTCCCGGCGGAACAGCGTGTTGGACAGTGAACAGTCCTTCCAGGCGAACCCGACGAGGTGGAGTCGAACCAGCAGTTCCGCCAGTGCATCAAGGAGTTTGGTTTCCAGGTCGGGGTCCATCCGCCGGGAGAACAACGCCCGGTACGGGAGCGAGAAGCGCAGGTGCTTGGTCACCAGAGCAGCGTCGAGGGGTTCGCCCTCGGGTGACATCCGGTTGCCCACCACGCCGATCGCCTGCACCACCGGAATGCCGGCCTTGGCCAGTTCGCGCAGCAGTTCGTACTCGTGGTCGGCCAGCCCCTGGCTGATCTCTTTGATCGCGTAGACAATGCCGCCGATCCGCACGAATCGGACCACGTGCCGGGAGATGCCCCGGGGGAGCGAGACCAGCTTCTCCTTGGGCCATTCGGCCAGCGGCGTTGACCAGGGCAGCATCAACAGATCGGTCGGGTCGGGGCCGGTCGCGAATTGCATACGCACGTCGGTCAGCCTGACACAGCTCGCCCCATGCAGGTATCGGGCACCGGGGGCGCATCGGCCCGTATTACCGCGGCGCCCAGCGGACGCACGATGCATCGATGTCGGCCAGCGTGCCCGCCCCGACCGACACCATCGCCTGACGGAGTTCGGCGGTCAGCGTGCCGATGATGTCCCGGACCCCGGCGCTGCCACCGGTGGCAAGTCCCCACAGCACCGGGCGTCCCACCCCTACCCCCGCTGCCCCCAGCGCCAGCGCCCGCAGCACGTCGGTACCAGACCGGATGCCACCGTCGACGGTCACCTGCGCCGACCCGGCGACCGCGGCCACGATGTCGGCAAGCGCGTACGCAGTCGGCAGGACGCCCTCCACCTGCCGTCGTCCGTGGTTGGACACCATCACTCCGGCCGCGCCCGCGGCCACTACGGTGGCCGCGTCCCGAGGCTGCAGGACGCCTTTGACATGCACGGGCAATCCGGCGAGTTCGGCGAGTTCGGCGATCACGTCGGGGGTGATGGCGGGGTCGATCGAGGCGGTCATCTGCTGCCAGGTCCACTGCGGGTAATTGCCGGGACGGGCGTCGATGACGGCCTGACTGGTTGCCCGGAACTGAGCGTTGGCTACGGCGCCCGGGTAGTCGACGGTCAGGACCGGGGCGTTGGCACCGGCCGCCACGCACCGATCGAGGTAGTCGTCGGTGACTCCGCGGTCGACCATGACGTACACCTGCGCCCACCACGGGCCGGTGGCGGCGGCGCCGAACGTGGTCACGTCCATCGCAGCGGAACTGGAATAGATCATCAGTGCGCCCGCGGCGGCGGCGCCGATGGCAGAAGCGCATTCACCGTCCGGATGAGCCAGCCGGTGCCCGGCGGTGGGGGCGATCATGATCGGGGCGGCCACCGCGCTGCCGGCGAGGGTGGTTCTGGTGTCGGCCGACCGCACCCCGCGCAGCACACCCGGCACCAGATGCAGCGACGACCACGCCTGTTGGTCCACACCGTCGGCGCCGGCCGTGCCCTGGATGTAGGCCCAGGCGGCGGGCTCGACGACCTCCCGCGCGCCGACGATCAACCGCTGCATGTCCATGGTCGCTGCCCCTGGTGCCCGCCCGGTCAGCCCGGCCCGGACCGACCAGCGGACCGGCCGCCGACGGGTACGCCCCGGTCCAGCGCGGCCGCGATCAGGGCCTGGAACAACCGCCGGTCGGGCTGGGTCTCGGGGTGCCACTGCACGCCGATCCGGAATCGTGGGCCCGGCGTTTCGATAGCCTCCAGCAGGCCGTCGTCGGCGGTGGCGACCGCGTCCATCCCGGGGTGCGCGGCAACGGCCTGGTGGTGGTGGCAGGCCGCGGTGATCGTCGGCCCGAGGATTGCTTCCAGTCGCGACCCGGGGGTCATCTGTACCTGGATCGGGCCGTAGCTGTCCGGGCCGGGGCAGTGCCTGCTGGTCCCGGTGGCATCCGGAACATGTTGCAGCAGTGACCCTCCCGCGGCTACCGCCATCACCTGCATGCCCCGGCAGATCCCGAGCACGGGCATCGAGAGGTCATCGGCGGCGGTCAACAGCGCCAGCTCGGAGACGTCCCGGTCGTCCCGCCAGCTGATCGTCGCCGGGCCCGGCTCGTCGCCGTACCGGGACGGGTTGACGTCGGCGCCCCCGGCGATCACCAGGGCGTCGAGCCGCCGCACCACATCGGCGGGGTCGTCACCTGCACCCAGCGGCGGGATCAGGACCACCGTGCCGCCGCCGTCCCGGACGGCGTCGGTGTAGGCCGCGGGAAGCAGGGTGGCGTCGACCGCGTTCCACCGGCCCCAGCTGGCCGGGTCGCGGTAGCTGGTGATGCCGATCAACGGACGACTCATGGCTGTAGATCCTCGTCCAGCGGCCAGCACAGCTGCTCACCGGGAGGGGCGCGCCTGGCGGGGAGTGCGGCGGTGCGGCAGCCGGTGCGATCCGGTCTGCTCGGCCGACGACCCAGGTCCAGCAGTCGGCCGGCCCGCGGCGGGGCCCGGCCTGCCGCGGAACGGCCGGCCCTGGCCGGGCCGCGGCGCGCTCAGGTGCAGGCTGTGCTGGGCGTTCTTGATCAGCTCGATCGGGTCCATCGTGACCGGCACCAGGGCCGGCTTGCGGCGCCGCGCCCGCTCCTGGGTGTCCAGGTCGCTGAGCACCCGGCCGACCGTCAGCAGGATCGGGTCGCTCAGTTCCCAGCCGTCGGCGGCGCTGCCGAAATCGATCAGTTCGAGGTCGTCGATGCGGTCCCGTGCCTCGCGGAGCCCGGCCACAGCGGCGACTGCATCGTCCTGGGTCTCGGCGATGTGGTTCGTCCCTTCGGCTCGGGCCAGGTCACCGAAGGCCTCGATGGCGATGGCGAGGTCGTCCAGCAGCGCCCCGAAGATCATCCGCACGTCGCGGCCGTCGGGCTCGCCGTGGCCCGCACCGTCAGAGCCGGCCGCACGGGTCGGCCGCACACCGTCCAGGATGGTCCGGAACATGCTGCGGACAGAGACGGCACTCTGCTCGAGGGCGTCCAGGTCGGCCCGCAACGTGTTGCTGGTGTCCGGCAGCACCAACGCGCGCGGGTTCAGTCGCCGGCTGTGTTCCGCCTCCCGGACGGCCCTGTCGATCTCCGGAATGTCCCGGCTCAGGGCCCTGGCCTGGGTCAACCAGTGGGCGGCCAGGTCGACGGTGATCGGTTGATGCAACTCCGACGCGGCCGCCCGGAGCAGCCCCGCCAGCCGCCCGGCGAGCGCCTGGACGGCGTCGCCGGCGGTGTCCGCCCGCACCTTGGGCGCGAAGACGAGGTTCACGCCCACCCCGACGGCCGCGCCGATCAGGGTCTCGCTGATCCGGTCCACCGCCGCTGATTCGGCGCCACCGACCGCCAGTACCAGCATGGCGCTGATCGGAACCTCCAGGGTGTGCGGCCCGAGCCGCAGAATCTGGCCGACCAGGACCGACACCGCGATCAACGCACCGAGGCTCCACCACGACAGGCCGACCAGGCTGGAGAAGAGGACCGCCACCAGCACCCCGGTCCCGACGCTGGCCACCCGCTGTACCCCACTGGTGACGATGTCCTTGAGGGTGACCTCGACGACCAGCAGGGCGGTGAGCGCCGCGAGCACCGGAATTGTCTTGGGAAAGATCATCTGGGCGACGGCGAACGCCGCAACGGCAGCCCCGGCCAGCCGGACCGCGTGGGCCACGGACGCCCGGCCACGGAGCTGGTACCTGGTGACGCACGCGTCGACCAGGCGAAGCAGAAGGTGGGTCATGGGTTGGGCCTCCCTGGCATATCCGGGCTCGCGACGAGCGGGCTGGCGGGGTTGGGGTGTCAACTGGCAGATCTGTCTCTACAGAGTCAGACGCGGGACCCGGTGCCTGGGTGCGTTGGGAGTGCTGTGAGATAGGTCCCGACCTCCGGTGACGGCGCCGGGAATACCCGGGCAGCCCCGGCGCGCCCGGCCTTCGAGCAAGGACCCGCCTCATGGATCTGCACCCGGCGCTGCGTGAACTTGCCGACGCCTACGGGATCGCCACCGAGTACTGGGACTGGCAGTCCCATCATGTGCAGGTTCCGGCCGGGACCATTGCGGCGTTGCTGGCCGCCTTGGACGTGGATGCCGCCACCCCGGAGGCAGCGGAACGGGCGCTGGCCCAGCACCGGGACCGCCCGTGGCGGCGCATGCTGCCGCCCTGCGTCGTGCTGACCCAGGGCCAGCAGGCCACCGTCGACGTGCATGTCCGGCACGGCGATCCGGTAGAGATCTGGATCGATCTGGAGTCCGCCGGCGGTCGCCGGGAACTGGCCCAGCAGGACAACTTCTCGCCGCCCCGCGAGCTCGACGGGTCGCTGGTCGGCGAGGCGACCTTCCGGCTACCGGATGACCTGCCGTTGGGTTACCACACCGTGCGCGCAACGTCCCCGGGAGCGCAGGCCAGCGCCACGCTGGTGGTGACCCCCGCCTGGTTGGGTATCCCCGAACGGCTGGGGGACCGCCGGGTCTGGGGGGTCGCGACCCAGCTGTACAGCGTCAGGTCCAGCCAGTCCTGGGGCGTCGGCGACGCCGCCGACCTGGCCGACCTGGCGGTCTGGTCGGCGGCCGATCTGGGCGCCGGGTTCGTTCTGGTCAACCCGTTCCATGCCGCCGAACCGGTGCCGCCGATGGAGCCGTCGCCGTATCTGCCGACCACCAGGCGGTTTCAGAATCCGCTGTACCTGCGGGTCGAGCGGATCGCGGAGTACGCGGACTTGCCGCCGGCTGACCGGCGGCAGGTGGAGCAACTCCGTGCGCAGGTCCACCGCGACCTCGACATCGTCGACCGGATCGACCGGGACACCGCCTGGGCCGCCAAACGCGCAGCGTTGGTGCTGGTCCATGCCGCGCCCCGATCGGCAGGTCGGGAGATCTCCTACCGGGCCTACCGGGACCGGGAGGGCCAAGGGCTGGAGGACTTCGCCACCTGGTGCGCCCTGGCCGAGGTCAACGGCCCGGACTGGCACGCCTGGCCGGACGAGTACGGTCATCCGGGAGCCGCTGGCGTCCAGCGGTTCCGCGCCGATCACCCCGACGCCGTCGATTTCCACCGCTGGCTGCAGTGGGTGTTGGACGAGCAACTCGGGCTGGCCCAGGCGGCCGCCCTGCGGGCCGGGATGCCGTTGGGCGTCATCCACGACCTGGCGGTCGGGGTGCATCCCGCGGGTTCGGATTCCTGGTCCCTGCAGGACGTTTTCGCCGGTGGGGTGACAGTGGGTGCGCCCCCGGATGCGTTCAACCAGAACGGCCAGGACTGGCAGCAGCCGCCCTGGCGTCCGGACCGGCTGGCCGAGCGCGCCTACCAACCGTTTCGGGACATGGTCGCGACGGTTCTCCGGACGGCCGGCGGGGTGCGGGTGGACCACATCATCGGGTTGTTCCGGCTCTGGTGCATCCCTGCTGGCAAAGGTCCGATGGAAGGCACCTACCTGCGGTACGACCACGACGCCCTGATCGGGATCCTGGCGTTGGAGGCCAAACGGGCCGGTGCCCTGGTGGTCGGTGAGGATCTGGGAACGGTGGAGCCCTGGGTGCGCGACTACCTGCGGCAGCGCGGCATTCTCGGTACGTCGATCCTCTGGTTCGAGTTCGAGTTCGACGGCAGCGGGGCCCCGCTGAGGCCCGAATGGTGGCGCGAGTACTGCCTGGCCTCGGTCACCACCCACGACCTTCCGCCCACCGCCGGGTATCTCGCCGGAGACCACGTCCGGTTGCGGGAGCAGCTGGGGCTGCTGACCCGGACCCTGGAGGAGGAACTGGCCGCTGACGACGCGGAACGCGGCGCCTGGATGGACGTCCTTCGCACCCGCGGGGCGCTACCCGCCTCCGCAGCCGGGGATGTGCAGGCGACGGTCGAGGCGTTGCACCGCTTCCTGACCTGGACGCCGTCGCGACTGATCAGTGTCGCGCTGTCGGACCTGATCGGTGACCGGCGGACCCAGAATCAACCTGGGACGATCGATGAGTACCCGAACTGGCGGGTTCCCCTGGCCGGCCCTGATGGCGAGCTGTTGCAGCTGGAGCAGGTGATCACCAGCGAGCGGGCGCGGCGGCTGGCCGCCGTCGTCAACGCCCGGTGAGCCCACTCGGCGACTCCTCCTCGAGCACCCCGCTGATCGCCACCGGCCGGTGATCGTCGTCGTATTCGGTGGATGCCATGACGAAAACTGGCCGGGTCACGGCGTCGTCGCCAACGATCCGGTAGTGAAACACCACGATTCCATCGTCGGTGTGCAACTGCGACCAGGCGCCGGAAAGCGCCTTGCGATCACCCGGGTGGCGGTGACTCATGATCAGCGAGCTGCTGGGCACCACCGCCGGTCCGCGGCCGGGGGTGTACCCGTGCAGGGCGAGCATTCCCGGCGACCACCACCAGGTCAGGTCGGGGACGGAGACCCGGAAGCCGCCCTTGACCCGTGCCGCGACGACAGTGGGTTTCGCGGCTGCCGACTCCGGACCGCGGTCGGTTGTCTGGTCGGCGGTGGATCGAATGGAGAGCGGGTGCTGGGCCATGGTGGCTCCTCGCTGGGGTGTGCGATCGCCGTGCCGCTGCGGGTTCGGTGGGTAGGTCCCGCACTCCTAGGTATAACCCCGGCGCGACGGAAAAGATCCGGCGGCGCTCCGTGATGTGATCAGACAGACTCCCGGGGCCTCTCCCGAGGGTTGCCGAGCAGCGCTTCCAGCAAAGGACCGTGCGTGACGCAGGAACTGCACTACCGGTCGGCGATCGACCTCGCGGCCCTGCTGCGGTCGCGGGAGGTCAGTGCCCGGGAGGTGCTGCAGGCCCATCTGGAACGGATCGATGCGGTCAACCCGCGGGTCAACGCCATCGTCACGCTCACCGCGGACCTGGCCCGGCGGCGGGCGCACGAGCTGGACCAGCTCGCTGCGGCCGGCCGGTTCGCTGGTCCATTGCACGGATTGCCGATGGCGCACAAGGACAATCACCTGACCGCGGGGATCAGGACAACCTTCGGCTCCCCGTCCCGGTCGGATTTCGTCCCCGACGTCGACGACCTGGTGGTGGAGCGGATGCGGGCCGCGGGGGTCATCACGATGGGGAAGACAAACATCCCGGAATTCGCCGCCGGTGGTCACACCTTCAACGAGATCTTCGGGGTGACCCGCAACCCGTACGACCTGTCAGTGACCGCCGGGGGGTCCTCCGGCGGCGCGGCGGCGGCGCTGGCCGCCGGCATGGCGCCGCTGGCCGACGGCAACGACATGGGTGGATCGCTGCGGCTGCCGGCCGGGTACTGCAACGTCATCGGCCTCCGGACCTCGGCGGGACGGGTGCCGGTGTACCCCGCGGCCGACGGGTTCGTCGGGCTGTCCGTGCAGGGACCGATGGCCCGCACGGTCGATGACGTCGCGCTGTTGCTGTCGGTGATGGCCGGTCCTGACCTACGCTCGCCGATCTCCCTGGAGGCACCGGGTGCCGACTTTGCGTTCGTCACGGAGGTCCCGCTGACCGGTCGCCGGATCGCCTTCTCCACCGATCTCGGCGGGACGGTCCAGGTCGACGCGCAGGTCGCCGGGTCGGTCCGGGCGGCCGCGGCGGTGATGGTCGAGCACGGCGCCGAGGTCGACGAGGCAAGCCCGGATTTCGGCGGGGCCGACGAGTGTTTCCGGGTGTTGCGGGCGTGGCAGTTCGAGGCGACGCTGGGGCAGCATCTGCAGGCGAACTCCGACACCGTCCGGCCGAGCCTGTACGCCAATATGCTGGTCGGTCGGTCGTTGACCGGTCCCGACGTTGGCCGCGCGGTGGTCGCCCGAACCACCCTGTTCCATCGCATGCGCGAGTTTTTGACGACCTACGACGCACTGGTTCTGCCGGTGGCCCCGGTGCCGGCGTTCGATGCGGGCCTGCAGTACCCAGCAGAGGTGGCCGGTGTTCCGCAGCGCGACTACCTGGAGTGGATGCGCACGGTGTGCCATGTGACGGTGACCGGTCACCCGGCAATCGCGATGCCGGCCGGCTTCTGCGCAGCAGGTACACCGCTGGGGGTGCAGATCGTCGGCCGGCACCGCGGTGAAAAGGACCTGCTGTCCATCGCCAAGAGCTTTCAGGACATCACCGGCCATGCCAACCTGCACCCGGTGCTGGCCTGACGGGAAGCAGTCTCGCCTGACCGCCCGACGCAACTATTAGGGACGCAACTAATAGGGACGCAACTAATAGGAACGCCTCTGATAGGGACGCGCCTGATCGGGACGCGCCAGCCGATGCGCTGGACCTGGGGTGCTGACCGTGTTGCAATAAGAATGACAGTGGTGTGATTTAGGCGCACCTTCCCCGGGCGGTAGGAGGGACCTCGTGGACAACACTGCGTTCAACACCGCCGGGACGAACACTGCCGGGACGAACACTTCCAGGACGAACACTGCCGGGAAGAACACCGCCGGGACGAACGCTGCACAGCCGAACATCGCTGGGACGAAGAACACGACCGGGACGAACACCGCCGGGTTCGGCGAGGTGGCCCCCGCCGATCCGGGGCTGACCGGGGCGGGCTCCCCCCTCGGCGCGGCACTGTCCCGTCGGGACCGGGACATCCTCGCGTTCGAGCGGCAGTGGTGGCAGTACGCAGGTGCCAAAGAACAGGCGATCAAGGAGATGTTCAGCCTCTCGCCGACCAGGTACTACCAGGTTCTCAACGAAGTGATCGACAACCCGGCCGCGCTCGCCGAGGATCCGCTGCTGGTCCGCCGCCTCCGTCGACTGCGCACCAGCAGGCAGAAATCCCGCTCCGCCCGCCGGCTCGGCTTCGAAGTCTGACAAAGCTGTCAGCGCCGTCACTGGCCGGGTTTCGGCGCCGGGGTTGGGTTTGGGGTTGAGGTTGCCCCCGGCAGGCCTTCAGCCGGTGAGTCGTTGGCGGGCTTTCAGCCGGCAAGGTGCCAGCCGTGCCAGGACTGCACGGTGATCCAGCCGTTCACCCGTTCTCGATCCCGTGTGGGGTAGGGGTTGCCGGTGTAGTGCCGGGACAACCGGTCGATCCCCGACAGGTCGGGGTCGGGTGCCAGCTCGATCACACCCTGCACGCTGACGTGGGTGTACCAGTTTTTCTCTGCCAGCACCGTCAGGCTGACGCGAGGGTCATCTCGCAGGTACTCGAGGCGTTTACGACCGCCGTCCATGTTGACCAGGATCCGGCCGTCGTCCTCCAGTAGGTACCAGGTGGCGACCGAGACAGGTTGACCGTCCGGGCGGGGTGAGGCGATGACGGCGGGGTTGGGCGCACGCAGGAACTCCAGAACGTGGTCGGGTGGTGTGCCGGTGGGCATGACGGTGTCCTCCTGATCCGATGATGACGGGCTGATCCTGATGACGGGCTGACGGGCCGTCAGTTCACGGGCCGTCAGGACATGGGCCGCGCCGGCCTCCGGCGGGCCGCTGCCGGTCTTGCCGATTCTGCCGGTCAGTTCCGAGCCCGCGCTGGCGGGGCAGCAGGGACCCGTCGGGCAGCCGTCCTGCCACCCGTTGTCTCCGGGGAATCCGCAACCGCACCCGGCGGCTGGACCGCCGGCGGCGGCGTCCTGAGGTCGGGGTGCGCCAGAGCTCTGGATGCCGCCGCAAGTGGTGATACCTCCACCAGGCATAGGGGATGTGCAGCAGGTAGGCCACCATGCCGATGACGGTCACCAATTCCGGTTCGCGGAACAGCGCGTAGACCGCCGGCACCATCAGGATCAGCCCCAGCACCACCAGTTGCTGCGGCAACCTGATGCTCTTGAACGCGATCGTCGGCACCGTGGACACCATGATGAGTCCGACCAGGACGATCCAGATCGCGACAACAAAGGGGCGGGCCCAGATGCCGTCCGTGCCGAGACGATTGGTCAGCAGCAGCGGGGCGGTGGCGAGCAGCCCCCCGCCGGGGGTGGGTACCCCGGTGAAGAACCCCTTCGCCCACGGTTTCGGGTCGGCATCTTCGAGCAGCGAGTTGAACCGAGCCAGTCGCAGGGCCGCGCAGACGGCGAACAGCAGGCAGGCCGCCCAGCCGTAGCTGCTGCCCTCATCCCGCAAGATCCAGACGTACATCACCAGGGCCGGTGCCACCCCGAACGAGATGCAGTCCGACAGCGAGTCCAGTTCGGCTCCGACCCGGCTGGTGGAACGCAGCAGGCGGGCAGCCGGACCGTCCAGGGAGTCGAGCACCGCCGCCGCCCCGATCGCGCCGACGGCGAACCGCCACTGACCGTTCATCGCGAACGCCACCGAGGTCAGGCCCGCGCACAACGCCAGGACGGTGATGGCGTTCGGCAGGAACCGGACCCCTGGCACCCCGCCCATCAGGCGACAGCCATCAGGTGCCTGCCATCAGGTCGTCGCCGCCAGGTGACCCTCTGCTGACAAAGGGGGGTGTTCTCAAGGTGGCCAGTACCGTCTCGCCGCCGATGGTGCGCTGTCCCTTGCGGACCACCAGTTCGCTGCCATCCGGGAGGTAGGTGTCGACCCTGGACCCGAAGCGGATCAGCCCGTAGGTGTCTCCGGCACTGACGTCGGTCCCGACAACGGCGTCACAGACGATCCGGCGAGCGATCAACCCGGCAATCTGGGTCACCACCACGGCTCCGCTGGGAGTGCCCACCACCATGGAGTTCCGTTCGTTGTCGGTGGACGCTTTGTCCAGATCCGCGGATAGGAACGCCCCCGGCCGGTAGGCAAGTGCGGTGATCTGACCGGCCACCGGCACCCGTTGGACGTGCACGTCGAAGATGGACAGGAAGATCGACACCCGCAGCAGGGGGTCGGGGTCGAGGCCGAGTTCGGCCGGCGGTGCGGCCCGCTCGATCAGCGACACCAGACCGTCGGCGGGAGCCACGACGAGGCCGTCCCCGTCCGGTCCTACCCGGACCGGCGCCCGAAAAAACGCCGCAGATGCCGTCGTTGCGGCCAGGCCCGCGGTGCCGATCACCCGACCCGCCCGTCGCAGGCCCACCCGGCGCAGGAGAAATCTGGTACCCAGAGTTGCCGCTGCCGCCCCCAGGACGATGGGCCGACCGCCACGGTGGATCG
Source organism: Nakamurella sp. (assembly GCA_965247715.1). Lineage (GTDB taxonomy): Bacteria > Actinomycetota > Actinomycetes > Mycobacteriales > Nakamurellaceae > Nakamurella. Next base: position 512,124 of record CBDFHS010000015.1, read on the forward strand.
TCGGAACGGTCGAGCGGACCAGCCCGACCAGGTGCGACCACCGCTGCTGCTCGGCCATCTGTGGGTCTCGCCTGCCGTTTCTGTCGGGGGACTCGGGCCGGACGCGGGCGTCCTGGTCGCCGCCAACGGTAGTGCAGCCGTGTCCAGTCCTCCGGTGGCGCGCTGCGAGCGACCGGCGATCGGCGGCACTGGGGGATCACCGGTTTGGGCCGACCGACCTGGTCCAACCGGATGACCCAACCGGATGACCCAACCGGATGACGTGGTTCTGAAGGGGTTCCCACGACGCCGCGGGGCGGGCATAGTTCGATCTGGCGCCAAGGGACTTGGGTGCGTCGATGATTGGTGATCGCTGGTCGGCAACGGGGCCGCCCGATTGCGTCCGCTGTTCGGTTCCGCCGCGGCGGCGCAACTCGCACCAGAGCCTGTTCTTACCCGGGTTCGCCGAACCCGAGCCTTCTCGAACAATGATTCAGGGAGTCGTCCGTGGCAGCTCCGGTTTTGAAAACCCCGGCAGTGCAACAGATTTCCGGCCCCTCCGAACGGCCAGGCGACGCCGAGCGAGAGCTGGCGCCTGCGCCGGAGATCTGGGCGCCGTGGGTCACGTTCTGGCAGTGGCAGATCAGCGTTCACCAACAGGCCGCCCGGCGGTGGGCGACGGCGATGACCTCACCGACCCAGCTGGCACCAGCTGTCGGCTTGGCAGCAAAGCTCCACGACCCGTCGTACATCGGCGCCACAACCCGCGATCCCGCCGCCGGGCGCCGCTCGTCCATCCCAGATCTTTTCGACCGGGTGTTGGAGGAATTGGTGGACGAGGATCTCCTCGTTGTCACCGGCTGACGCTCTTGCCGGCTGTTCCGGCGTGCGAGCCTCCCTGGTCCTTGCTGCGGCGGTGGTGAACGGCCGTTCCCGCCTCGGTTACCTTGACCTGCATGACGGTTGCCGCCAGTAGTCCGCAACGTTTCCGGGGGGACGGCCAGGCCGGTGTCGAAGCGGGCGTCCTGATGCCCATCGGGGGCGCTGAGGACAAGATCGGCCGGATGACCGTGCTTCGCGAGGTGGTTCGCCTGGCCGGCGGCCCGTCGGCGCGGGTCGTGGTCATCTCCACTGCCTCGTCCCTCGGTGACGAGATCACCCACGCTTACCTGCAGTTGTTCAGCACGCTCGGAGTCATCGATGTTGCCGGGATCCGGCCGGAGAGCCGGACCCAGTCGGCTGCGGTTGACCTGGTGCAGGCGGTGGACCGCGCGACTGCCGTCTTCATGACCGGCGGCAACCAGGTGAAACTCGCGACTCTGGTGGTCGGCACCCCGCTGGGCCAGGCGATTAGCGACGCGCACCGGCGGGGAGCGCTGATCGCGGGGACGTCGGCGGGTGCCAGCATCATGAGCGAACACATGGTGTCCTTCGGCAGCGGCGGAGCCACCCCGAAGTTCCGGGTCGGCCAGGTGTCCCAGGGTTTGGGGCTGCTTCCCGGAGTAATCGTGGACCAGCATTTCACCCAGCGGAACCGGTTCGGCCGGTTGCTGGCCCTGGTCGCGGCCAATCCCGCCCAACTCGGTGTCGGCGTCGACGAGGACACCGCAGCGATCATCCGGCCGTCCGGCCTGCTGGAAGTCAAGGGCCGCGGGGTGGTGACGGTGGTGGACGGCTCCGACATGGTGACGACCTCGTACACCGCGACCGGGACTCAGCCGTTGATGCTCTCCGGGGTGCGGCTGCACACCCTGCCCCGGGGCGCGGTTTTCGACGTCCAGGCCCGCCGGCTGGTGTCCGCCCCGGGCCTGCCGGACACCAGCGAGACGCCGGTGGTGATCGCACCGGCAGATGTGCCCCCCGGCAGCCGCCCACGGACCAGGCGGATCGCCGCGGAGGGGGCCCACGAGACGACCTCCGAGCTGCGGCGCCGACCTGCGTCGTCCTGAAGCCGGTAGCGCGAGGGTGACCCGCGGGGGGCACAATGCCCAGCACCGGTCGGTGGCGGAAAGCTCACGCAGTTGATGGTGAAAGGCGCGAAATGACAGAGTCGGCGGCCGTCTCGGCCCCTGGTGACCGGAACGATCCGGCTGCTCAACGGGCACAGGTCACCATCCGGGAGACCCGGGTGTATCGGGGCCCCAATTACTACTCCTACGAGCCGGCCGTACACATGGTCGTCGACATCGGCGCCCTGGAGCAGTCTCCGACGGACACCCTGCCCGGGTTCACCGAGTCGCTGGTCGCGCTGCTGCCCGGATTGCACGACCACCAGTGCTCCCGGGGCCGGGACGGCGGCTTCGTCGAGCGGCTGGTTGAGGGCACCTGGGCCGGTCACGTGGTGGAACACGTTGCGCTGGAACTGGAACGAACAGCCGGACACGAGATCACCCGGGGCAAGACCAGATCCACCGGTGAGATCGGCGTCTACAACGTCATCTACGGCTACCTGGACGAGACGGTCGGCACCCTGGCGGGAGCGTTGGCGGTTCGGTTGGTCAACCACCTGGTGTCCGACAGCGGGGCCGGTGCCGCCGAGGACGAGTCCGACGTCTTCGATTTCGCCACCGAACACGACAGTTTTCTGCGCACGTGCCAGCGGGTGGCCTTCGGCCCGTCCACCCAGGCCATCCTGGACGAGGCAATCGCGCGCGACATCCCCTGGCAGCGACTGAATTCTGGGTCACTGGTGCAGTTGGGGCACGGGGTCAACCAGCAGCGGATCCGGGCCACCATGACCTCGCTGACGTCATCGCTCGCGGTCGACATCGCCTCCGACAAGGAGCTCACCAATCGGTTGCTGGCCGCGGCGGGGCTACCGGTGCCGGCGTCGGAGGTCGTCCGTACCGAAGACGACGCGGTCCGGATGGCGCGTCGAATCGGGTACCCGGTGGTGCTGAAACCGTTGGACGGCAACCACGGTCGCGGGGTAGCGATCAACCTCACCACCCAGGAAGAGGTCCGTGCAGCCTTTGCGGAGGCTTACGACCAGTCCCGCCGCGGGTATGTCCTGGTGGAGTCGTTCATCACCGGTAAGGACTACCGGGTGCTGGTGGTCGGCGGGCACATGGTGGCGATCGCCGAACGGGTGCCGGCGCACGTCGTCGGCGACGGGGTCAAGTCGGTCAGCGAACTGGTGGACCTGACCAACGCCGATCCTCGCCGCGGAGTCGGTCACGAAAAAGTCCTCACTCGCATCGATGTCACCGCCAGTGCGGTGGAACTCGTTCGAGCACAAGGCTTCGAGATGGACGACGTGCCTCCTCGCGGGGAGATGGTCAAGCTCGCGCTGACCGGAAACATGTCCACCGGAGGCATCTCCATCGACCGCACCTTCGAGGCGCACCCGGACAACGTCGACATCGCCGAGGAGGCAGCACGGGTCGTCGGCCTCGACATCGCCGGGATCGACTTCCTCTGCCCGGACATCACCCAGCCGGTCCGGGAAACCGGCGGCGCCATCTGCGAGGTGAACGCCGCTCCCGGCTTCCGCATGCACTCCCACCCCACCATGGGCGACCCGCAGTACGTGGCAAAACCCGTGGTGGATCTCATGTTCCCGCCCGGCAGCAGTGCCAGGATCCCGATCGTCGCGGTCACCGGCACCAACGGCAAGACCACCTGCAGCCGGATGATCGGGCACATCTTCAAGAACATGGGTCGCAAGGTGGGGATGACCTCCACCGACGGGATCGTCATCGACGACCGGCTGGTGATCAAGTCCGACGCGTCCGGCCCCCGGTCGGCGCGGATGGTTCTGCAGAACCCGCGGGTGGATTTCGCGGTCTTCGAGGTGGCCCGTGGGGGCATCCTGCGGGAAGGGCTCGGCTACTCCCGCAACGATGTTGCGGTGGTGCTGAACGTCGCGCCTGACCACCTGGGACTGCGCGGGATCGACACCATCGAGCAACTGGCGCAGGTCAAACAGGTCATCGTCGAGGCAGTGCCCAAGAATGGCGCGGCCGTGCTGAACGCCGACGACCCGCTGGTCGCCAATATGCGCCGCGCCTCCTCCGGGGAAGTGGTGTGGTTCTCGGTGGTCCCGGACAACCGGATGATTTCCGATCACTGCCGGCGTGGTGGCAAGGCCGTCATCCTCGAACCGGGAGAACTCGGTGATCTGATCGTGTTGGTCCACGGCCGACGCCGAATGCCGTTGGCGTACACCCACTTGCTGCCGGCGACCTTTGGCGGCAAGGCCATGTTCAACGTCAAGAATGCCATGGCGGCCGCGGCGGCGGCATACTGTGCGGGCGCACATCTGCACGACATCCGGGCTGGGCTAAGGTCTTTCACCCCGTCGTACTATTCGGCGCCAGGCCGGATGAACATGACCGAGGTGAAGGGCGTCAAGGTCATCGTCGACTATTGCCACAACGCGCCGGCGATGGTGGCACTGGGCGATTTCGTGGACCGGTTCTTCGAGGACACCGCGTCCTGGGAACGGCCGCAGCGGATCGGCGTGATCGCCACCGCCGGTGACCGCCGGGATCAGGACATGATCGATCTCGGACGGGAGTCGGCGAAACATTTCGATCGGATCATCGTCCGGGAGGACGTCCGGCTGCGTGGTCGGGCACCGGGGGAGACCGCCGGACTGATCGTCGACGGGGCCAAGCAGGCCCAAGCGGAGGGTTGTCGACTCAAGCAAATCGAGGTGGTGCTCGACGAGATCGAGGCCACCAAGGTCGGCGTGGAGTGGGCCAACCCCGGTGATCTGGTGGTGGTCTGCGTTGATCGGGCACGCGAAGTGTGGGACGAGTTGCAAACTCTCGCCCAGCGCGCACAACCTGGATCCGCCAGCGAGTTCGAGGACAGGTAGGCCGAGGCCACCCGAAGGGTGGTCAGGCGAGATGGGTGGTCAGGCGCTCAGCGCTTGGCCGCCTTGGACACCGGATCGATCGAGATCGCCGACGAGTTCTTGGCCTTCTTGTCGGCGCGCTTTTCCTTGATGGACTTCCCGGGTTTTTTGGTCATGCTCTGCCGGGGGGACTTGTCGGACATGGCCGCTCCCTCTCCAGACCGTTGCGGTCTGCTGGCTTGAGGCTACGCCGCCCGCCCGGAGCGTTCCGACCACGGGCACGCGTCCGTGGCTGTGTTGGGGTGGCGGTGTCGGGGTTGAGTCGAGCGGTCCTGCGGTCCTTGCCCGCCGCCCCCGCTATTTCTCGACCTCAGTGCTGGCTGCCGGCGTCTCGGGCTGGCGCCGGGCCGCCGTAGCGGCACCCACCGTCGCGACCGCGATCGTGATCATCGCCGCGAGGATCAGCGCCGGTGCTTCACCGGGGGCCAGCAGGCTGGCCTGGGCCGCGAGCGTGGCGGCGGCGACGGGAACTCCGAGTTGGGCCCCGGCCAGGGCACCGATGGCCACCGGCTGACCGGTCACCCGCATGGCGACGTGTGCCAGTACAGCCCCGCTGCCGAGGACCGCCGCCAGCAGGATCATCGACGGATGCATACCCAGCTCGCGGACGTTCAGGGAGGCACCCAGCCAGACGAAGAACAACGGACCGAGGAATCCTTCGGTCAGCGCGAACATCTGTTTGGCGAGTCGTCGCGGAGTCCCGATCGCGGCCACCACGAGGCCGAATCCGAAACCCGCCAGCAGTACCGACACGCCGGTGGCAGCTGCCACGGCGGCCAGACCGAACAGCATCAGCAGATTGACCCGGAGTTCGACGGTAAATTTCCGTCGCTCGGAGGCCCGATGCACCCGGCGCCGGACCCCGGTGCGCTCCAGCCGTCGCAGCACCAAATACAGCGCGCCCGCCGCCCCGATCACCGACACCGCCCCGACCGCCGCCCGGCCGGCATGGACGGGATCGACGACCAGCGGCAACGCGACGATGCAGGCCGCGTCGGCAATCGCCACCTGGGGGAGTAGCTGAAGGACAGCCGGTCCGTCCAGACCCAACGAAGCGACCGTCGGCATGATCACCGCTGCCGATGACGAGGCCATCAGCACCGCATACAGCGCACCGTTGCCGGTGTGGAAGATCGTCGCGACAATCACCCCACCGCCGCCGCCACCACGCCGACCCCGATCGCCCGGAGCAGGCCCCGAACGGCGCCCTGTCGGAGGCGGGCGTCGGCAATTGGAACGTGCGACCCGGCGACGAACATCACCAGCGCGAAACCGATCTGGGCCACAAACGTGAAGGTCGGATCGGCGGCGTCCAGAACGCGGAAGCCGGTTGCCCCCAGCAGCAGCCCGGCCAGGAGCTCACCAATGACGATGGGCAGATGCCAACTGGACCGGGCGGCCAGCACGGGGCCGAGCAGGCCGGCCGCGGCGATTATCGCCAGCGTGCCGAATCCCATGCCGACCTCCTTCGACGGGTCAATCGTGTGACGTGCCAACCGTGAAAGCCCACGTCAGCCCGCGGCGGTCGAGCATCACACTCCCGGCGGTGTCCGCGGCGGTGAACCGCCGCTGACGGCGTTGGGGGGCCGAGTACCGTCAGGCCATGCCCCAGACTGGCGGGTGCTCGGATCCCCCCGATCCGGTATCCCGGCCGGGCGTCACGATGGGGCGTCGCGATGGGGCACCGGGACAGGCGTGAACGAAGAAGGCTTGATATGGCGAACGACCAACTCGACGACGCAACCATTCACGGTGGCGGTGATCCAGCCCCGCGCTCCCCGGCCGATGGCAACGACTGGCCAGATGACGTTGACCGGAACTTCGAACAGAGTCTTGAGGGGCTATCACGGCTGGCGACCGGTCGGCTGGATCTGGAGGACCTACTGACTCGGGTGGCCGAGTTCGCCACCAAGGCTGTTCCAGGCTCCGACGGCGCAGGCCTCACCCTGATCGAACCGGACCGCACGGACACCGTGGTCGCCACCGCCGACATCGTTCGCGAGGTTGACGCGGTTCAGTACTCCCTGGGTGAAGGTCCGTGCATCAGCGCCGCGAGAGAGGGGCTCACCGTCCGTTCGGGTTCCCTGGGTGAGGATCAACGCTGGCCGCGATTCGGTCCACGTGCCGCCGGGTTGGGCGTGCACAGTGTGCTGTCATTGCCGCTGATCAGCGGCGATGGAGTGATCGGTGCGATGAACGTCTACGCACGGAGCCGTGACGCCTTCTCCACCGAAGCGACCCACGTCGGCGAGTTGTTCTGCGCGCCCGCCGCCATCGCGGTGGAGAACGCCCAGGTCCTGGCACAGGCTCGCCGGCTGGCCGCGAACCTGCAGGTCGCGCTGACCAGCCGGGCCGTGATCGACCAGGCTCTCGGCATCATCATGAGCCGCACCGGGCTGAGCTCTACCGAAGCGTTCGCCCGGCTGCGCACCCGTAGTCAGACCGAGCACACCAAGGTGGTGTTGGTCGCGCAATCAGTGGTCGATACGGCGCTGCGGCGGGCGCGCGCGCGGCACGGCCTGGACGATCTTGCGCAAGGCGCGACCTGACGCCGCCGACGACTACCGGGTGCGGGCTGGTCTGGTGATCAGGCTGATCACCAACAGCAAACCAAGCGCGCCCAGGCAAGCGACGCCGAAGCTTGGCCAATCCCACCCGAAGTTCCACGGGACGCCGGTCACCTGGCGGTAGATGAAGCCCCCGAGCACCGCACCGAGAATCCCGGTGAGGATGTTCGTCAGGCAACCACGCCGCTTGTCCCGCAGCACCAACGACGCCACCCAACCCGCGAGCGCTCCGAAGACCACCCAGGACAACAGACTCATGCCGCCGCTCCGCTCATGCCGCCGCCCCGCTCATGCCGCTGCTCCGCTCGCCAAACACGCTCATGCCCCTTCTCCCTCAGTCGCACTGGCCGCCGGCAGAACACTCTTGACCTCCGTAACCGCGGCGGATGGGGTTCGGCCCTGCCCCACCGCGACCCCCAGCAGATAACACGTCAACGGGCCGGCCACCCTGGCCACCCCGTGGGCGACGTCGCGCGTCACGTCCAGCAGTTCGGTCCGCAGGTCCGCCGGAATGGTGTGCTCAGGTAGGTCCAGCGCCGCGCACACCTCCGAGATCCAGTCGTCGAGGGTGCTCATGACCAGGACGGTAGCCCTTCATGAGTGACGACCGGATCGGCGTTCGTCCGGAGGTCGACCGGGGTATCCCCTGATGCGCCCCAACAGGCAGGACTCACCTAGCCCCGCCGCCGCCGTCGCCGGCCTCGCGCTCAGGGTGGTTCCGCAGCGACCCGGCATGTGCCTTGGCCGCGGGGTCACGCCCGCTCTTGATCAGGCTGGCGACGGTGGTGACCGTCAGCACGATCACGATGACGAGCAGGGAGATGTTGGTGCTGATCTCCGGTGTCGCCGGCCAGATCCCGTGCGCCCAGTGCAGGATCAGCTTTACCCCGATGAACGCCAGGATCAGCGCCAGCCCGGTCGAGAGGTACACCAGGCGGTCGAGCAGGCCCTTGACCAGGAAGAACAGGGCCCGCAGGCCCAGCAGCGCGAAGGCGTTCGCCACGAACACGATGTACGGCTCACTCGTCACGCCGAAGACCGCAGGGATGGAGTCCAACGCGAACAACAGGTCGGTGCTGCCGATCGCGATCAGCACGATGAACAGCGGGGTGGCGAACCGGCGGCCGTCGATCCGGGTGAACAGGCTCCCCCCGTGGTACTCGTCGGTCACCGGGATCGCCTTGCGGGTCAGCTTGACCAGGGCGTTGTCCTGGATGTCGGGATCCTGGTTGCGATGCCGGAACAATTGCACGGCGGTGAAGACGAGCAGAATTCCGAACAGCAGGAACATCACGGCGAAAAGGTCCAGCAAGGCCGCCCCGAGCACAATGAAAATGACGCGGAGTACCAGCGCGATGATGATGCCGAACGTCAGTACTTTGTGCTGATGTTGTTCGGGAACAGCGAATGTCGTCATGATGATCACGAAGACGAACAGGTTGTCGACAGAGAGACTTTTCTCGACGATGTACCCGGCGAAGTACTGGGTGCCGAAATCTCCGCCGGCCACCGTGGTGAACACCAGGCCAAAAACGATGGCGACCGAAATGTAGAACAGTGACCAGGCGACGGCCTCCTTGAAGCCCACCGCGTGCGGCCGGGCGGCGGCAAGTATCAGGTCGAGGGCGAGCAATCCGACGATGACCGCGATGGTGACGATCCAGCCGGTGGTACTGATCTCGAGCATGCAGTTCTCCGTCGTTCGGGGCGGGCGGGGACTGGGTGGCGAGGGGCCGGAAGTCGGGCGCGGTCTCGTAAACGTCTCGGTTGTCACGAGCTACCGGCGGTCACCGACAGTATCGGGTGAACGGGAGACCGTCGCTGACAGTTCCCGACGGCGCCGTCGTGCACGAGCTCAGTGGGCGAAGTGCCCTAGCAGCTCTCGTTCACGGTCAGGGGTCAGGCCGGCAGCCCGCTCACGAAACAGACCCTGGTCGGTCTCCCAGGCCAACAGGTCGGTCAGCATGGCGACCGGTGTCCTCGATGCCAGTCCGGCTCGCTGTGCAGCTGCTCCGGATCTCAACGGAAGTGCGATGGTGGGTGCCCACAGCGGCAACGAATCGGGCCCCGCCCAGGGGTTGACGCCCTCCTGCAGCAACCACTCCGGGTCCGCCGGGATGACCGGGCCGGCGTACCCGCCGACCTCACGCGACAGTGCCAACCAGCGGTCGAAGGGCTCGGCCGGCCCGACGGCGTCGAAGCTCCCCGTGACAATGCCTGCAGCGCATCGCAAGAGCCAGCCGGCCAGATCCCGGACATCGATGATTTGGACCGGCAGGTTCGGCGCACCGGGAACCAGCATCGGTTCCTGCCGCGCCCTCGCAGACCTCGCTACCCAGTAGCCGGTGCGGCCGGTGTGATCACCTGGCCCGCCGATCAGCCCCGCGCGGGCGATCACCAGGCCACCGCCGACACCCTGCTGACAGGCTCGTTCGCAGGCGACCTTGGCGGGGCCGTACTGCTCCCGGGTGACCGTCGCCAGCTCGGTGGGGGCCAGCAGCCCGTCGGATTCCTCCCCGACTGGTGCCCCGCCGGCACTACTGGAGGCGTCCAGGTCGTAGGCGCTGACCGAGGAGACGTACGTCCAGTGCGCCGCCTTATCGCCCAGCGCGGTGACCGCGTCACGGACCCATCCCGGCTGCCAGGACACCTCAACCACCGCGTCCCACTGCTGGTGCTGAACCTCGTCGTAGGCCCCGGGGACCGTGCGGTCGGCGGCCACGAGCCGGGCCCCGGCGGCCACCCCGCCGCTGTCGCCGCGGGCCAGGCAGGTGACGCTGTGGCCCACGGCCACCGCTTGCTCGGCAATTTCCCGGCCCAGCCAGGCGGTCCCACCGAGGATCAACAGTTTCATGGGGAGGGTGGTCCGTTCTGAGTAGGAGAACACGGGCGGTACAAGGCCCGCGCCGGACAGCGTATTGGACACGCAACCTCGGGCGGTGGTCTCACGCAGCTTGACATCGCAGACACCAGAATAGGTTTCGGGCGTCATGGACTCAGTCTGAAGTTCGCGGCGCCGACCAGCCGCCTACAGCCGGCCCGCTGGCAGACATTGTGGGCGTCCAATTCCGAAAATCACTTGTCAGCCCGCGCGGAACGATCCTCGGCAATCGTGGTGACAATCGTCCAGGACAGCGCAGCGACCGGCGGCAGGGCCGGCCATCGATATGACCTCGGACCAATAGTTCACCCGAACGGCGAATAAGAATTTTACATGACCAGTAGTTGATCACCGACAGTTGATCATCGCAGGGCGCGATGATCTGTGCGTGATGAGACAGCGCCGGTCCTGATCACTGGGAAGGCCCCGTTCGTCCTTCGAATGGCGGTACCAACCTCATTTGCCTTGTATAAGGGCGACTGCTTTCCAACCCTCATTAGTCCGGTCGTAGCCCGATGCAGTCGATTGCTCTGCTTGAGCGGTGTCTAGTACATGTGAGTCCCTGTGTTTGGCCTGTGTGACCGAAGGTACCCAGTGAAGCAATTGACGAGCGAAGCCCGCCTCACACGGGTCGATCCTGACATGGGGCACCGACACCGATCGACCGATCTGGGCCTGTGTGCTGGAGGTGTTGGTCAGATAACCCGGTCGGCCTAGACCTGGCGACGGCAGGCCGGGTTTGTCGCGCCACAGATGGCCGTGTGCGTTTTTTACGTTTAGTCTGGAAGACATGACGATTGAGCTGGCCAACCACACTGTGCTGCCCCCAGCGGAATCGTCGCTGAGGGAACTTGCCGCCCACCTTGCTGCGATCTCCTCGCCCGCGGGCCTGGCGCTCACGCTGGCCGACGGGCAAACCTTGCAGCTACCCGAACCTGTTGCCGGAGCATTGCGTGATGTAGTCTCCACCCTCGCCCGGGGCCAGGCAATCGCGATCATCGCGCGGGACACCACCCTGACCACTCAGGCCGCCGCCGAACTACTCGGGATTTCTCGCCCCACCCTGATTCGGCTCCTTGAGGCTGGCGAGATTCCCTATGACCAGCCGGGCCGCCACCGTCGACTCCAGCTGACCAGCCTGCTAGCCTACCAGGACCGAATCCGGCACCGCCGCCGCGACGCCCTGAACGCCATGGCCGCCGACTCCGCCGACGATGACGACTACTCCACCGCAGCCGGCTTCATCAGCACCCGCTGAGAACCGCCGTGTACACCGTTGTCCTCGACGCCAACGTCCTCGTACCGATGCCACTGTGTGACGCCTTGCTCCGCTTGGCCGAAAATTGAGCTCTATCGACCCCTTTGGTCGCCGACCATCCTCGAGGAACTCGAGCGCACCCTGGTCAATAAGCTGAGCAAGCCTCGGTCCAAGGCCGCCCGCCGCGTGGCGACCATGCAGTCGGCCTTTCCTCTGGCCTCCGTCGAGGGCTACGCCGACTTAATCCCATCGCTGACCAACCACCCCAATGACCGGCACGTGCTCGCCGCCGCGATCCGCAGCGGAGCCGACGCTATCGTCACCAACAACGTCAAGGACTTCCCGCCTTCGGCGTTGCGGCCGTACGACATCGAGGTGGTCACTTCCGATGAGTTTCTCTGCGACCAGCTGACCCTGGACACGGAGCGCACCATCACCGCACTGCGGACTCAACTGGATGCCTATCGTCGACCTCGGTTCACGATCCCGGAGTTCTACCGCGCTCTGGCCGCCACCGCGCCGACCTTCGCGGCGGCCGCAATGCCCGAGCATGCCGCGCGCATCGGAACCCAGCTGCAGCCCGGCGAGCCTCTCCCCATCGAAGCCGTGGACGAAGGTCAGGTGCTCCGCGCGTTCTTCCCCGACGCCGATCCCGATGAGACCACACCGCTGGGCGCTGCATACCTATGGTTCGTGGCAGTCAACGGGGGGCTCTGGAACGCGGCCGCGTACTTCAGTGACGACACGGCCGACTGGGACTATCCGCAGGTCGCCACCGCACTGGTCGGCTGGTCGATGGCGCAGCACCCTATCCCCTCCCAGGACGAGCCGACCGTCATCGTGCATTTCAAGCTGCTCCCCATTGATACGGCTGGAAAAGCGTTCGGGGACGCTCTCCTTCAAGACTTCATGATCATCACTACCGTCCAGGTTGCCCCGCAGTGTTGGCGTGTCTGGGGTGTGACACGCGGCAGGGTGCCCTCCGCCGGGGCAGTCCGCGGGACCGCATAGACCACAGGAATCGCCGGGTCCGGGCCGCGTCAGCGCACAGGGGGCAAATCTGGGGCCGCATAATCGAACATTATGTGACCCAGCGATTCATGGCCGGGTACGCTCCGAACTGGCGGATCTCCTGTCAACCGCAGATCTCCCCCCGCTCTAGAAGGGCACGACAGATGACCCTCCCGGTGGGGCCGCCCCCGTCAGGCGGTGTCACCGTGACGGCCGACGGTGCAAGCGCCCGTGCCCGTTGCCAACGACGATGCCAGGGAGCGGTGCTCCCACAGCTGTGGGAGCAGGTACTGGCCGCAGTCGAGTCACTGTCAGCCCAGCGGTCGGGGGAAACCCGCTGGTCCAGTCCACTATCGACACCGGCCCCGCCGCGTCCAGCACCATCACCACGCTGTCGGACCTTGCCGACCGGCAGATCAGCTATATCGACGCCCTGGGGACGGTCACAACGACCACCTATAACCAGGCCAGCCAGGTTTTCGCCGAGTCACCAAAGCCGCCGGCAGTACCGCCACGTCCACGCGCGCGCCTACACCTACACCCCAGACGGCCTCCTGGACGTGGAGAAACTCGACGGGATCGCCGTCGCAGACTCCAGCTTCGACGGCGCTTCGGAGCTCATCTCCGTCGGCTACGGCAACTCCACCAGCGGTACGCTTACCCAGGACACCTTCAATAGAAAAAACCTCGTTAGGCTTGGGTAGACATGGAAGGGGAGCGGCAAAAAAGGGGAATTACATGTTCTCACTACGTGTGGGATACAAAAGTCAAAATTCACTTCCACTACCACATAGTGAGGGCTGGCAGTGACGCCCCCTTTGCACCCGTCAGGCCCTGATCAGGCTCTCCTAAATTGGATTGGTGAACTACAATCCAATCCAGAACACGATGCCCGGCTGTCGGTCCAGATTACTTACGACAATGTCGGTCGACCTCGTGTTCTGATAATTGGCCCATCGCGAGAAAGAAGGATTGAGCTGCGTCTCTACGGACCAGAACTAGATGTTTTTGTCGACGACCTGCCTGCCATTATTGAGCTGGAACTGAGCGATCCCGGTACGAAAGTCAAGTTGAGCCTCTTTTACGCGGCTTAGTTCTCGACGGATATTGGCAGCTCGAAGGTCGTATCGGAAAACGAGTAGTTACCCTAGGAGTGTCTGCGGACAAGGGGGCGGCGTCGACATATTGGACCGCGAGCACGCTGGATCGCGTACGTGCCCGGGATCAGCGTTGGCGACTAATCGCCGCCTTGCAGAAGTCTTGAAATTGTCTGGGCGTCGGGAGAGCGGATTGACGTCGTTAGTTTACTTTCGGAGGTTTCCGCCGCGACCGGTGGTTCGATTCCCGTTCGCGCGAAGTGCCATCAAGATGGAGGGATACTGAGGCAATGACTGCCGGTGCCTTCGATGTACCAAACTCAGAAGCCTTCGAAAGGATTACCCGGGTCGGAGCAACCATACTAGATGTTTCCATCACGTACGCGGACGTAACCGACATCTATCTGAAGGCAGGAGGAATTGACATATGGATAGCGTTTAATGATAGAGTGGGGCTAGGTGCAATACGGTTCGGACGAGACTACCAAGGGGACGGCTTTTCCGAGAACGCGTTAGTCTAGCTGGTCGGCGAATTGGTGAAACACGCGTTTCGAGACGGGTACTTTTGAAGCGGCCCATTCGATCAGTGAGACTGACGTTCATTATCGGAGGCGAGGAGGTCACATTTACCAGATCTTCGCGTGAGCCACTTGAAGGGTGGGAGGCGGCAACTAACTAGCCTCAACTTAAGTGACGGCCCGAAATAGAAGCATGATCATCAACGTGGAGGTATCGTACTTCCCCTTCCGTCAGTCGTCCTTTTCGGTCTGGAAGAAAAAAAACCGCCCGGCGACGGTTCCAGTCCCTGGTGGGTGCCCGCCTGTGGGACCCCAACAGGTTCACCACCAACCATCACCCGACGATCCCCTCGACCAGCAGCGGCGCGAATCAACGAACCTACAGATGAGGAGCCCGCAGCCTGAAAAGATCATTCCTGCATCCAGCTTTAACGACCTCGGGGGCGCCCCCCCCGCTATTGGGCCGACCATTCGCGGCCCGTTGAAAGCGAACCGCCGACGTCCGCACAACTTACTTACCCTGGGACTGCCAGTCGGCGGCGCCAGGGTCTTACACAGCCTGACATCGAGGGCACCAGAACAGGTTTCGTCCGACCATGAGTTCGGTCCTGATCTCGGTGCCGCAGATTCGGCATGGCAGGCCGGTCCGCCGGTAGACGTAATGGGCATCGAGCGTCCGGGCCCGGCCGGTGCGGCGGGAACGATCCTCCGGCAGGGTGGTGATGATTCGACCGGACCGCACCCCGGCCCGCAGCAGTCCGCACAGATCGAGCCAGATCGCTTCCCACAGGCCATGATTCACCAGGTTGCCCGGCCGGTGCGGTGAGAGCCGATGGCGGAACAGCACTTCCGCTCGATACACGTTTCCGATCCCGGACAGGACGTCCTGCGCCATCAGCAGGGCACCGATCGAAACCTTCGACCGTGAGATGCGGTGCCAAGCGCGCTCCGGGTCGGCGTCCGAGCGCAGCGGGTCGGGGCCGAGGCGCGCCATGATCAGTTCCCGCTCAGGCGGGGTGATCAGGCCGCACGCGGTGGGACCACGAAGGTCGGCAACCAAGGTGTCGTTCTCCAGTCGCAGTCGGAGCGCCCCCCGTGGTGGGCTGCCCGGTACCGCACTGATCGGGAACTTCCCGTACAGCCCGAGGTGAATGTGCAGCAGGACGTCGGCCGGCCGCTGCGCGGAGAAGGTCAGGAACAGGTGCTTGCCGTTGGCCTCGGTACGGGCGAGGACACTGCCGTCGATTGCCGCCGCGCCGGCCTCGAACCGCTCCTGCAGAGTGGACGCCATGACCGGTCGACGCCCGAAGGCGCGCAACAGATCTCGCGCCAACCGGTGGATCGTATGGCCTTCCGGCACGCCGGGATCCCTTCGCGTCGTTGATGTCAGGTCGTCGGTGTTGATCGATGGATGGGAGCGGCATGGCTACCGCAACAACCAGACGTCGACCTCCTCGCCTGCGTCGAGATGGGCAACGTCCTGCTCGATGACGATCATGCAGTCAGCGCCAGCCAGCCAGGACAGCAGGTGCGAACCCGGCCCACCCCAGGGACCCACCGTGCCCGCGGCGCTGTCCAGGTGGCCGCGCCGGAACTGTCGTTTCCCCCTGGGCGAATCGACCGCGCCGGTCAACCGAGCCTTGACCGAGGGCCGGGTAGCGACCCGGTGGCCCATCGCCGCCAGGATGGCAGGTCGCAGGAACACCTCGAACGAGACGAACGAGCTGACCGGGTTGCCCGGCAGGGTGACGATCGGAACGCCCTCATACCGGCCCGCGCCCTGCGGCATCCCGGGCTGCATGGCCACCTTGGTGAACTCGACCCCCTCCCCGGTCAGGGCGTCCTTGACCACCTCGTAGGCCCCGGCCGACACCCCGCCCGAGGTGACGATCAGGTCGGTGTCGCCGGCGGCGGTGGTCAGGGCCGACCGCAGTTCGGTGACGTCGTCGGGGACGAAATGCCGGATGCTGGCCCGGGCACCGAGCGCCTCGACGGCGGCGGCCAGCATGGGGGCATTGGACTCGTAGATCTGCCCAGGGCCCAACGGGTTTCCCGGCGGCACCAGTTCACTGCCGGTGGACAACACCAGGACCCTTAGCGGCCGGTGCACCGGAAGTTCGGCCAGTCCGAGGGCGGCGGCCACCCCGATCTGTGCCGGTCCGAGGACGGTGCCGGCTGTCAGCACCACCGTCCCGGCGGTCACGTCCTCGCCGACGGTCCGGACGTGGACACCGGGTTCCGGGGCGCTGTCGATGCGGACGGAGGTGACCCCGCCGTCGGTGCGTTCCACCTGCACGATGACGTCGGCGCCCGGGGGCAGCGGTGCGCCGGTCATGATCCTGGCCGCCGTCCCGGGTGCCAGCGGAGCGGTGTCGGTACGTCCGGCCGGGATGTCCTGCGAGACCGGCAGTGTCACCGGGAGTGTCACCGGCAATGCCACGTCGGTCGACCGCACTGCGTACCCGTCCATGGCCGAGTTCGCGAACGGCGGCAGATCGATGGGGGCGACCAGATCGTCCGCCAGAATCAGGCCGCTCACCCGGTTCAGCAGGGTCTGTTCGACGGGGGTCGTCGCCAGCAGCGCTCTGATGACACGGGCGTGTTCCTCGACGGTGCGCATGAGGACATCCTGCACGCTGGCCGCGCGCTGACGCTCACTGGCTGTGACACTGCTCGTCACTCGAAAGATATACGCGCAGTAGTTGTCCGAACACGAAGAGGTTGGGGTACGGTCCTTACCGGTGCAGGACCAATGCACACCGTGCCATGGGGAGGTACACCAATGAGTTCTCTGCAATATGCACTCTGCAGCACCGCTGGTCTGTCGACGGAGACCGACACGCCGGATCAGGCGGCTTCCGTTCTGGTGCGGCATCTCTCCGAGGCGGCCCCGGGGTCCTGCGTGAACTGGATGATCACCGGTCCGGACGGCAGCATCCACCACGGTCGCTTCGCCCCCACCGCCGGCCAGCCCGCCTCGATTGCTGTGGCCGATCACGTCGACGCCGTGCACGGACAGTTGCTGCGCGACGCCGCCCGATCGATGTGTTCGGCGGTCGCGCACCACTGAGGGTTGCCAGCGGCCGGTTGGGTCTTCAGCCCGCGAGGCTGAGCCGTCGAGTCACCTCGACCGCGGTCATTTCCCGGCCCCCGCGGCGCATGATCTCCGCCACCATCTGCTCCCGTTGCTCCAGGGCGCACACTGCAACCACCGACCCCGGCGTCAGCACCGAAGACCCCAGGGCCTGAAGCAGCCCGGATAGCTCGTCAGGGGTCTCGTCGAGGTCGACCACTCCGGCCTCGGCAGCGCCGGACCGCCAGATCTCCTCCATCTCGCCGGGAGCACGACCCCGCAGGTACTTCACCCGGCGGGCGATCACCAACCGGTCCGCCGCCCGCGCGGCCATCGCCCCCATCGCGTGAATGGCCTCGTCGGTGCGATCGCCGGCCGTGCCGAGCACCACCGCGAGGGTGCCGCCGGGTAGCCGGAGCGCATCCGCGACGTCCAGCAGGGATGCCAGCGAGGCCTCGTTGTGCGCCAGGTCCAGCAGCACCACGGTCTGGCCGAGCAGGTAGACGTTCAGCCGACCCGCGTTGTGCTCGGCGCCGGAGGTGAAGGTCGCCAGCCCCGCGCGAACGGCCTCCAGGGGGACCCCAATGGCAATCGCCGCCGCGGTGGCGGCCAGGGCATTGGAGACGTTGACCTTGGATGCTCCAGCTAACGTCATCGGAACATCGGCGACGTCGATGACCGAAGTGGGATCAAGGCCCCGGCCCAGGATCACGATGCTGCCGTCCACCACGGTGATCGCTCGACCGCCGGCCTCCAAAGCCTCGTCCAGATAGGGGTTCTCCGGATCGGGGGAGTAGAACCACGGTCTGGCCCTGGAGACCGCACGCATCTGCCGGACCAGCGGATCGTCGGCGTTCAGGACGGTCCAGCCCTGTGGCTTGGTGATCTTGGTGATCACCGACTTCACCTCCGCCAGTTGTTCCACGGTGTGCACCCCGAGCAGGCCCAGATGATCGGCACTGATGTTGGTCACCACCGAGACCTCGTTGACCGCCGTCCCGACCCCGCGCAGCAGGATGCCGCCGCGCGCCGTCTCGGTCACCGCGACCTGCACCCGGGGATCCTCCAGGACCCGGGCTGCGCCCCCCGGCCCGGACCAGTCGCCGGTCTCCACCGTCTCGCCGTTGATGACGATGCCATCGGTCGAGGACCACCCGGGAACGCGGCCGCCGGCCTTGACCAGGTGCGCGATCAACCTGGTCGTGGTGGTCTTCCCGTTGGTCCCGGTCACCGCGATCACCGGGATCCTCGGATGACGCGGTCGGACGGTCTCCCCCGGGTCGTGACCGGCCAGCGCTGCCGGCACGTTGCCCAGCGCCACCCCGGGCGGGGTGTGCCGGCGGGTGATCGCGTCGAACGCCTCGGCCACCGCGGTCCCGAACACCTCCGCGGTGCCCCGATGCCGGAACGGGTACGCGACCACCACCGTCTCGTCGTCACCGGGCCGGGCCACCGCCGCAACCCGGGTACGCAGGGTCCCGGCGGCCCGCCGCACCACGGCGGCCGCCAACTCACCCGCGGCCTCCATCCGGGCCGGTGAGTGCGCGAGGCCGATGTTGGCGTGCCGCACCCGAAGGGCCCGTTGCCACCCGACGACATCCGCCGGGTCCGCACCGAGCACCCCCGAGGCGTCCAAGGTCAGCTTGACGGCGGGACGGGTGAAATACAGGTTGGGGCCGGTCAACACCCGCAGTTCCAGCGGCACCGGGGCGGCCCCCGGTGGGTTCCGGGCGTCCGGTCGGGTCCCGGAAGGCTGCGACATGGGTGAACCATAGGTCTGCCGACAGGGGTGCGCGTGCCGGCCCGGCACGGCTGTCCGACACCAGCCGGCAGCTCCGGGGGAGGACGTTGCACTCTCGGTGCCGGAGTGCTAAACCTGAGTTGGCACTCGGGTACCCTGAGTGCCAGGTCGGTGTGGTGAGAATCGACCGGACGGGGACCACCGATGGTTCTCGGCCGGACGTTTCGTCCGTCGCGGGCACCTCCGCCGGCCAGCTCCATCCCAAAGCTGATGACCGAACCACGGAGCCATCGCGCCCGGGTCCGGCGAATCTGGAGGATCAACACCTCATGTCCAAGCTGATCGCTTTCGACGAGGAAGCGCGTCGCGGGCTCGAGCGCGGGATGAACATCCTCGCCGACGCCGTCAGGGTGACCTTGGGGCCGCGCGGCCGCAACGTCGTCCTGGAGAAGAAGTGGGGCGCGCCCACCATCACCAACGATGGCGTGTCCATCGCCAAGGAGATCGAGCTCGAGGACCCGTACGAGAAGATCGGGGCCGAGCTCGTCAAGGAAGTTGCCAAGAAGACCGACGATGTTGCCGGTGACGGCACCACCACGGCCACCGTGCTGGCGCAGGCGCTGGTCCGCGAGGGCCTGCGGAACGTCGCCGCCGGTGCGAACCCGATGGCGCTGAAGCGGGGCATCGAGAAGGCCGTCGAGGCCATCTCCGCGCAGCTGCTCGCTGACGCCAAGGAGGTCGAGACCAAGGAGCAGATCGCTGCCACCGCCTCGATTTCCGCCGCTGACCCGGCCATCGGCGAGCTCATCGCCGAGGCGATGGACAAGGTCGGCAAGGAAGGCGTCATCACCGTCGAGGAGTCGAACACCTTCGGGCTCGAGCTGGAGCTCACCGAGGGCATGCGCTTCGACAAGGGTTACGTCTCCCTGTACTTCGCGACCGACGCCGAGCGTCAGGAAGCCGTCCTGGAGGATCCCTACATCCTGCTGTTCGGTTCCAAGATCTCCGCGGTCAAGGATCTGCTGCCGCTGCTGGAAAAGATCATCCAGTCCGGCAAGCCGCTGCTGATCATCGCCGAGGACGTCGACGGCGAAGCGCTGGCCACCCTGGTGGTCAACAAGATCCGTGGCACCTTCAAGTCGGTTGCCGTCAAGGCGCCCGGCTTCGGTGACCGTCGCAAGGCCATGCTGCAGGACATCGCGATCCTGACCGGTGGCCAGGTCATCACCGAGGACGTCGGCCTTAAGCTCGAGAACACCGACATCGCCCTGCTGGGCACCGCCCGCAAGGTCGTTGTCACCAAGGACGAGACCACCATCGTCGATGGCGGCGGCGACGCCGACCAGATCGCCGGTCGGGTGTCCCAGATCCGGTCCGAGATCGAGAAGTCCGATTCGGACTACGACCGGGAGAAGCTGCAGGAGCGGTTGGCCAAGCTGGCCGGCGGCGTTGCGGTGATCAAGGCCGGAGCTGCCACCGAGGTGGAGCTCAAGGAGCGCAAGCACCGCATCGAAGATGCCGTGCGGAACGCCAAGGCCGCGGTCGAAGAGGGCATCGTCGCAGGCGGCGGTGTCGGGCTGCTGCAGGCCGGCACCAAGGCGCTGGCCGGTCTCACGCTGGAAGGCGACGAGGCCACCGGTGCCAACATCGTGCGGGTGGCGATCGAGGCTCCGCTGAAGCAGATCGCGATCAACGCCGGCCTCGAGGGTGGCGTTGTGGCCGAGCGCGTCCGGAACCTGCCCCCGGGCGAGGGCCTGGATGCGGCCACCGGCGAGTACAAGGACCTGATCAAGGCCGGGATCATCGATCCGGCCAAGGTCACCCGGTCCGCGCTGCAGAACGCAGCGTCGATCGCCGCGCTGTTCCTCACCACCGAGGCCGTGGTGGCCGACAAGCCGGAGAAGGCCCCGGCCGGCGGCGGCGGAATGCCCGGCGGCGGGGACATGGACTTCTAAGTCCCGCTCACTGCTGCTGGTCAGCACGCACCATTGTTTTGCGCACGGCGTTGCACGAGGGCGGTCCTACTCCGGTGGGGCCGCCCTCGTGGCGTTTCGGCCGGCGGGCTTGTCTGGGTCGCCATCCACCCGGGTGACGCTGCCGGCAACGTGTCGCAGTGCGGGCTGGGACAGGCCTTTGAGATTCCCACGGTCGCCGGTTTACTGGCGTTGGAGCCGCCCGCTGTGGACATGCATGGTTCTCGCACCAGGTCCTGTCGGTCAGTCGAGCGGGGTGACGTAGGCGCCGGAGATGCCGCCGTCCACCAGGAACTGCGACGCGGTGATGAAGCTCGACTCGTCGGAGGCGAGAAAGAGGACGGCATTGGCGATCTCAGTCGCCTCACCGAACCGGCCCATGGGGATGTGCACCAGCCGGCGGGCCGCTCGTTCCGGGTCTTTCGCGAACAATTCCTGCAGCATGGGTGTGTTCACCGGGCCGGGGCACAGCGCATTCACTCGGACACCCTTGCGGGCGAACTGCACGCCCAGTTCCCGGCTCATCGCCAGCACCCCGCCCTTGGACGCGGTGTAGGAGATCTGCGACGTCGCGGCACCCAGCACCGCAACGAATGAGGCGGAATTGATGATCGAACCCTTGCCCTGCTCCAACATGTACGGCAGGGCCGCCTTGCAGCACAGGTACACGCTGGTCAGGTTGACCTCCTGCACCTTCCGCCACGCGGCGAGGTCGGTGGTCAGGATCGAATCGTCCTCCGGGGGTGAGATTCCCGCGTTGTTGAAGGCGATATCGACGCTGCTGTAACGGCTTTTGGCCAGCGCGAACAGGGCGTTGACCTGGTTGGCGTCGGTGACGTCGGTGTGCAGGTACGCCCCACCCAGTTCGTCGGCAATGCGCGGGCCGTTGGCGTCATCGATATCGCCGATGACGACGGTCGCGCCCTCCTGGGCGAATCGCCTTGCGGTGGCGAGGCCGAGACCGGAACAGCCCCCGGTGATGACGGCGACCTTGTTCGGCAGACGAGCAGACATGATGGTGTACAGGACCTTTCGAGAGGCAATCGGGGCAAGGGATCGACAGTCAGGTGGACGCCAGGAAGACGTTCTTGACCTCGCAGAATGCGGTCGGCGCATCCGGGCCCAATTCACGGCCCAACCCGGATTGTTTGTAGCCGCCGAACGGCGTCCAGTAGCGGACCGAGGAATGCGAATTGACCGACAGATTCCCCGCTTCCACCGCGCGGGCGACCCGCAGCGCGCGTCCGACGTCGGAAGTGAAAATCGAGCCGGACAAACCGAAGTCACTGTCGTTGGCCAACCGGATGGCATCGGCCTCGTCGTCGAACGGCAGCACCGCGACCACCGGGCCGAACACCTCCTCCCGCCAGATCCGGTCCGCCGGTGACCCGGGCAGCACCACCGTCGGCGGGTACCAGAAACCACCGTCCACCTCGGCCGAGGACGGCACCGAACCGGTGAAGGCCACATCGGCATCCTCGACATATCCGGCCACCGTGGCCCGCTGGGCGGCGGTGATGAGCGGGCCCATCTGGGCGTCCTGGTCAGCTGGCTCGCCCACCCGGAACCCCTTGACCGCCGGTTCCAGCAGGCCAAGGAACTCGTCGTACACCCTGCGCTGCACCAGGATCCGGGACCGGGCGCAGCAGTCCTGGCCCGCGTTGTCGAAGACCGCCCCCGGGGCGGCGGCGGCCGCCACCTCCAGGTCGGCGTCGGCGAAGATGATGTTGGCGCTTTTTCCGCCGAGCTCCAGGGTCACCCGCTTCACCTGCTCCGCGGCCCCGGCCATGATCTGCTTGCCCACCGCCGTCGACCCGGTGAAGCACACCTTGCGGACCAACCGGTGATCGACGAACCGTTGGCCGACCACCGAACCCCGGCCGGGAATGACGGTGAACACGTTCTCCGGCAGACCCGCTTCCAGGGCCAGCTCGGCCAGCCGCAGCGCCGTCAACGGAGTGACTTCGGCCGGTTTGAGGACCACGGTGTTCCCAGCAGCCAGCGCCGGGGCGAAACCCCAACCGGCGATGGGCATCGGGAAGTTCCACGGAACGATGACGCCGACAACACCCAACGGTTCGTGGAACGTGATATCGATCCCGCCCGCCACCGGGATCTGCCGCCCGAACAGGCGTTCCGGAGCGGCGGAATAGTAGTTCAGCACATCCCGGACGTTCCCGGCCTCCCAGGTTGCGTTGCCGATCGTGTGCCCGGCATTGCCCACCTCCAGCGCGGCCAGTTCCTCGAGGTGGTCATCGACCACGGCCGCGAACCGGCGCAGCAACCGGGCGCGGTCACCGGGGGTGACCTCGCGCCAGCCGGGGAACGCCGCGTGCGCCGCCTCGATGGCCCGGTCGGTCTCGGCCGCCGATGCGCTGGGGATGGCCAGCAGGGCCCGGCCGGTGGCCGGGTCGATCAACTGACTCGTCCCACCCTCGCCGGTCAGCTCGCCGCGGTAGTGGAAAAGGGTTGGGATCACAGGTGTTAAAACCTCTCGAATCCTCGACGCAGTTCCCAGTCGGTCACCGCGGCGTCGAACGCGGTCAGTTCTGTGTCGGCCGCGTGCACGTAGTGATCGACGACGTCATCACCGAAGGCCAGACGAGCCACGGTGGACGCCTCGAACAGGTTGCGCGCATCACGCAGCGTGCGCGGAACGGTCGGCTTGCCGGAGGTGTAGGCATTGCCGACCAGTTCCGGTTCCAACGCCAGCTCCTGCTCCACGCCGTACAGCCCCCCGGCCAGCATCCCGGCAATGGCGAGATAGGGATTGACATCACCGCCGGGCAAACGGTTCTCCAATCGGGCAGACTGCCCGTGACCGACCAGCCGCACCGAGCACGTCCGGTTGTCCAGACCCCAGGCCACCGCCGTCGGGGCGAACGATCCTTCGGCAAACCGCTTGTAGGAGTTGATGTTCGGTGCATAGAGCAGGGTGAACTCGGCCATGGTGGCCAGGATGCCGGCGATGAAATGGTCGTACAGCGGCGTCCGGGCGCCGGCTTTCTCGTCCCAGAACACCAATGACCCATCGGCGCCCCGCAGCGAGAGGTGAATGTGGCACGAATTACCCTCGCGCTCGTTGAACTTGGCCATGAAGGTCAACGACCGGCCGTGCTGCTCGGCAATCTCCTTGGCGGTGTTCTTGTAGACAACGTGGTTGTCGGCGGTGGTCAGCACTTCGGCGAATCGGAAGGCGATCTCGTGCTGGCCCAGGTTGCATTCACCCTTGGCCGACTCCACGGTCAGACCGGCCGCGTACATGGTGTTGCGGATGTCCCGTAACAGCGGTTCGACCCTGGTGGTGCCCAGGATGGAATAGTCCACGTTGTACTGATTGGCCGGCGTCAACCCGCGGTACCCGGCATCCCAGGCGTCCTCATAGGTGTCGTTGAAGACGATGAACTCCAACTCGGTACCCGCGAACGCGGTGTAGCCGGCGTCGGCGGCCCGGTCGACCTGCGCCTTCAGGATCGACCGCGGTGACTGTTTCACCGGCTGCCCGTCCAGCCAGGTCAGGTCCGCCTGCACCATCACCGAACCCGGCAGATGCGGCAGCAGCCGGATGGTGTCCAGATCCAGGGCGAAAACCATGTC
Source organism: Nakamurella sp. (assembly GCA_965247715.1). Taxonomy (GTDB): domain Bacteria; phylum Actinomycetota; class Actinomycetes; order Mycobacteriales; family Nakamurellaceae; genus Nakamurella. The sequence goes on from CBDFHS010000015.1 coordinate 536,680, forward strand.
TCCGTAGCCGGTCTCCCATGAGGAGATGGCGTACCCGGGGACGGTGTTCATGTCGACGTCGACGGCGAGGAGGTAGTTGCATCCCTCTGTCCCGTGGGCAAGGACCTCGTCGACGAAGAACGCGGCATGCAGGCGTTTGCCCTGCAGCCGACCCTGCATGTCCGTAAAGGCCACGACGACGGTGTCAATCTCTTCGGTGTCGATCATCGAGGTCAGCGCGTCGACACTGAGCAGACGCGAACTGCGGGGATGCTCGGTCATCGGAGAAAAGTCCCTTCGGTCGGCGGGTTTAGCGGTTGCGGGTATCCGCCGTGGTCAGGGTACTGACCGGGCCGGTAAACCACTTCTTGACCGAAACGTGCCAGAAGATCCACAGCAGGATCAGGACACCGCCGACCAGCAGCGGGGTGTAGTTGACGAATTTCCATTCGAACTCGGGGTTCCACGGCACGCCGCCGGGTGAGGTCGGGAACAACGCCACGATCGACGTGACCACAATTTCCAAGAGCGCTAGCGGCGCCATCCAGCGGTAGTGGCCACGCAGATTCCACGCGCCGACCTTAAAGGCATCACCCTGCCGCCACCGGTAATAGATCGGGATGGCGAACGCGAGATAGAGCCCGACGACGCCGATGGATACCACGGCAAAGAAGGCGATCGGCGTCGGCACGTCCGCCCCGTTGATGGGAATCAACACGGTCACCAGAGCGGGCAGGGTGATGAACGCGGCGATCACCGCCGACAGGATGACACCGTTGGCGGGAACCTTGTTGCGGCTCAATGTTGACCAGAGCTTCCAACCCGGCACCGCGCGGTCCCGGCTGAACGCGTACAGCATCCGGGAGGAACTGGTCATACATGCCATCGCGCAGAAGAACTGCCCAGCGGTGGAGATGAACAGCACCACGCCGACCCATCCGGAACTCATGGCCTGGGTGAAGATCGTGTAGACGCCGCCGCCGTTCGCTGAGACGGCCGCCGGGTCCTGAACGGCGAACAGGAACGCCAGCAACAGGATCCAGCCGCCGATCGCGGAGTAGAAGATGGATCTCCAAATGCCCTTGGCGGCGGCTCCGGCCGCGCTCTTGGTTTCCTCGGACAGGTGCGCCGACGCGTCGTATCCGGTGATCGTGTACTGGGTCAGGATCGCCGAAATAGGCAGGACGAAGAACAACCAGCCGGCGCCGCTCATCTCACCGTCGAACAGGCCGCTGTTATTGATGGTCTGGGCAAACACGTCGGAGAAGCTGGCGTGATGGTCGGGAACCAGGAACAGAATGACGATGACCGCGGCGGCACCGATGACGTGCCACCACACCGAGATATTGTTGATGATCGCCAGTAGGTGGCTGGAAAAGATGTTCACCACCGCCGCGATGGCCAGGATGATCAGGAACATGATGAATACCCGGGTCAGGCTGTAACCGGCGAGCCAACTCTCGGAGATGGTGCCAAGGGTCAGATCCAGGAACGTGGCGCAGCCGTAGGCCACGGACGCCACGATCGCGATGAGGCCGATCAGGTTCAACCACCCGGTGTAATAACCGGCCTTCGGCCCACCGAGTTTGCTGGCCCACCAGTAGATCCCGCCGGACGTCGGATAGGCGGACACCAGTTCCGACATGCACAGGCCGATGACCAGAATCAATGCCGCCACGATGGGCCAGCCCCAGGCGATCGCGGCCGGGCCGCCGTTGTTCCAGCCGAGCCCGAAGGAGGTGAAGCAGCCCGCGAGGATGGAGATGATGGAGAACGAGATGGCGAAGTTGGAAAATCCCGACCAGGAACGGTTCAGCTCCTGCTTGTAGCCCAGTTCCGCCAGGTGTTTTTCGTCGTCGCTGAGTTCGGGGGTCATGCTCATGGTGTTATCTCCTGTGCGGTGGGGGCCCGATGCGAGCGGGATCGCCCTGAGACGGGGTGGCGGGTGAGCTCCGCGCCGGACCGGGACGAACGCTCGCCGGCGGCATGGAGTAATGCGGTCACCTGGGGTGAGGTGAAGGTGGAGACGGCTCGTTCGTACTTCTCCATCGACCACGACCAGAAGTCGAAGTCCAGGTCGCTGGAGCCCTGTTGGATGACGCCCCAGAGCGTCCAGCCGTATTGCGACATCAGCGCCTGCAGCCGGGCCCTGGCGATCAGGGCGGGGTCGGGTACGCCGAAGTAGCTCGACACGAGCAATTCGAGGTGGTCGTCGGCCAGATTCGACTCGCTCCAGATATTTCCCAGTTCGAAACAGGGATCGTTGTTGCCCGAATATTCGAAGTCGATCAACCACAGCCGGTCGCCGTCGTCGATGATATTGGCGGCCAGCAGGTCGTTGTGACAGGGGACCGCGCTGGGTGGGTCCATCTGCAGGACAGTACGGATCTGGGCCACCACCGGCATGAAATCGGCGTACCGATCGGGTAACCGAAATCCGGCCGACTGGGCAATCTGCAGGTACGCGCGTTGGACACCGAACATGTCGAAGTCCGCCGCGAATCGAGGTCCGGAATGGAGCTGCCGGCAGGCGTCCGCAACACGTCGAATCATGGATTCCTGCCGCAGCTCAGGGGCTGTCAGTGTCACCCCCGGTATCCACTGGGTGACCAGTACTCCGGCCGACGGCACGAAGGCGATGACCTGCGGTGCGATTCCAGTGCTGGCGGCGGCGGTGGCATTCTGGTGTTCGGCGGCCCGGTCGATCTGCAACACGGCCGACGACGGCCGGAACAGCCGGGCAACGAGGCGGCGACCGGCGACCGTCACCAGGTAGTTGTCATTGGTCAGGCCGCCCGGCAGCGGTTCCACGCTGCGGCCGGGGTCGGCTAGCACGGGCACCCCGTCCAGTCGTTGGTCCACCCCGCCCCACCCGGGTGCGGAAACCACGGGAGTGGGGATCACCGGATCATCGGCAGGGATCGGGGTGGCAGAACGGACCTGCACCGCCCACCTCCTGACGTGACCGGCCGTCCCGGTGGCGATGACTGGATGTCGGTCACGCCCTGGCGCGATGGTAGGCCAGAAGGGGAACAGGGTCTAGACCGAACGAGCGACATTCGGGATCGGGTTACGGTCTAGACCGTAAGGATCGGGCCGGATACCGTAACGGCGTGATCGGAGCCGTTGGCGGACGCGAGCAAGGACCACCGATGACTTCCCCGCCCCCGCCCGGTGGTGCGTCCCTGCCGGCGCGGGCCCGAGTGGTGATCATCGGCGGCGGCGTCGGTGGGGCCAGCTTGGCCTACCACCTCGCTCAGCTCGGGGAGCGGGACGTGGTGCTGCTCGACCGGCACGAACTCACCAGCGGTTCGACGTTCCATTCCGCCGGCCTGGTCGGTCAATTGCGATCCGATCCCGCGCTCACCCGGATGAACATGTCTTCCGTTGAGCTCTATCGGAGGTTGGAACAGACAGAACGGCCACCGGGCTGGCGGGAAACCGGAAGTATCAGATTGGCGTCGAGCCCGGAACGTCTGCAGGAGCTGCGTCGGCAGCTCAGCTGGGCGCGCGCGTTTGGCTTGGACATGCAGGAGATCTCACCGTCCGACGCCGCGGACCTGTTCCCGTTGATGAGTACTGACGGGGTGCTGGGCGGGGTTCTGCTGCCCTCCGACGGACAGGTCGACCCCTCCCAGCTCTGCTATTCGCTCGCTGCCGGTGCGCGGGAGGCCGGAGTCAGCATCGTCCAGCACACCCGGGTCGTCGGCATCACGGTGCGGAAGAATCGGGTGCGGGGTGTGCGCACGGACCGCGGCGACATCGAGGCCGAGATCGTGGTGAACTGCGGTGGCATGTTCGCCGCCGAGATCGGGCGCCTGGCCGAGGTAAGGATTCCGGTGGTGCCATTGTCCCACCAGTACGTGGTGACCGAGCCGGTGTCCGGATTGACCGCCGGCGCTGAGAGCTTGCTGCCGAGCCTGCGCGACCCCGACCTGCTCGTCTACTTTCGGCAGGAGGGGAACCGGCTGCTGATGGGTGGCTACGAGCGGCAGGCCGCGCCTTTCACAGCTGGAAGCCATCAGTTCGACGGCATCCCGCAATCCTTCAATTCCAGGCTGCTGCCGGAAGACTGGGACCGGTTCGCGGAGATCGGCGCCAACGCAGCCATCCGGGTGCCGGTGCTGGGCGACACCGGAATACGCACGATGGTCAATGGTCCGGAGGCATTTACCCCGGACAACGAGTTCTGCCTCGGTGAGACGGTGGTCGACGGACTGTTCGTCAGCGCCGGGTTCTGCGCCCACGGCATCGCCGGAGCAGGCGGGGTCGGCGCTTTGATGGCCGAATGGATCGTCGGTGGTGAGGCTCCCATGAATGTCGCGCATATGGACATCAACAGGTTCGGTCCGCAGTACGCGTCGCCGTCCTACACACTTGCCCGGACGATGGAGAACTACCAGAGCTACTACGACATCAGGTATCCCGGCCACGAATGGTCGGCTGGGCGAGGGCTCCGCCGGTCGCCGGTCTATGGCTGGAACGCGGCCCATGGTGCCAGCTTCGGGGAGAAGAACGGGTGGGAGCGGGTGAACTTCTACACCAGCAACGAGGCGAAGCAGGATGACGCCGCACGGCCAAGGGGATGGGCCGGCGCGGGCTTCTCGTCCGCCGTCGTTGCGGAGCACCGCGCGACCCGCGAGGCCGTGGCGATCTTCGACGAGTCCTCGTTCGCCAAGATCTTGGTCAACGGTCCGGACGCGGTCCGGTTCCTGGAATGGATGTCCGACAACAGGGTTGCGCGGGGGATCGGCCAGGTCAGCTACACGCAGTTGCTCAACAGTCGCGGGGGCATCGAGGCCGACCTCACGGTGACCCGCACCGGGCCCGACAATTTTTGGCTGGTCACCGGCACCGCATCAGGCGGTCGCGATCTCGCCTGGCTGCGACGGCACGCACGGGACGGTGGGTTCGATCTGCACATTGCAGACATGACTGGCCAGTACAGTTGTTTCGCGCTGTGGGGACCCCGGGCACGGGTTCTGCTGCAGGAGCTGACCCCTACCGACCTGGCTGGTGCGTCGTTCAGATTCATGACCTCACAGGAGATTCCGGTCGGCGACGTGCCGGTGCGGGCCCAGCGGGTGAGTTTTGTCGGGGAGCTCGGGTGGGAACTTTATGCCCCGGTGGAATACGGCGCCGCTTTGTGGGAGTCGCTGTGGACAGCGGGACAGCAACACGGACTGGTTGCCGCCGGGTATCGGGCGATCGACACTCTTCGGTTGGAGAAGGGTTACCGGGTATGGGGATCGGATATCACCGCAGAAACAGATCCGCTCAGCGCCGGACTGGACTTCTGCATCGCCTGGGACAAACCGGGGGGCTTCAAAGGCCTGGATGCGCTGCGCCGGATTCGTGAGGAAGGTCCGGAGTCCCGCTTGAGTTGCCTCACCATCGACGACCCGACCGTCGTGCTGCTCGGCGGCGAGCCGGTGCGGGCCGATGGTGCCATCGCCGGGCGGGTCACCTCAGGAGGGTTCGGACACACGGTGGGCGCGTCCATCGGCCTTGCCTACCTGCCGGTCACCCTGGCCCGTGTCGGGACGCCGGTCGAGATCGACGTCTTCGGGGTGTGGGTGACCGGTTCAATCGCACCGGACCGGTTGTTGTAGAACGTGATCGGACGGCCCCGGGCCGTCTAGCCCCGGGTCGAGTCGGCGGTCCAGGTACTGCGCACCCAGATCCGCACCCGGTCCGGCCGGAATAGGTCCGTGGCGAATTCCACTGCAATTCCTGCGGTGGTAAGGGCGGTTCGTTCGATCCGCATCACCGGTGTTCCGAGGTGGACAGCGAGATGCCGGGCCTGCTCGGCGTCAACCGTCGCAGGCTCGAGATATTCCACCGCCGTGTGCGGACGTTGCCGGTACTTCCGGGCCAACAATCCGTACAGCGAACCGGTCAGCCGTTGCTCGAGGAAGCCGGGGAAGACGTCGGCCGGGAACCAGGAGTGTTCCAGGGCCAGCGGAACCCGCTCGGCCAGTCTGACTCTGATGATCTCGTGCACCGGTGAACCAAGCTGCAGGACAAGCGCTGTCGCGACCTGCCGGTCTGCGGGGACGGTCCGCGCGGTCAGCACCCGAGCTCGTGCAGTGACATCGGCGCGCCGCAGCTGTTCGGTGAATCCGGTGAGGCCAGTCAGGTCGCAATCAATGACAGGCTCGGCGATGAAGGTGCCACCGGATCGGCCAGGGATCCGCCGGAGCAGGCCCTGCTGCGCTAGCTCGGACAACGCCTGTCGCAGGGTCATCCGGCTGACCCCGAAGAAGCGCGCCACCTCCGCTTCCGGCGGAAGCCTGTCTCCGACGGAGAGCGCACCGCTGCGCAGCGCCTGCAGAAACCACTGTTCGATTTGTTGGTGGACGGCAACTTTCGGTTGGCGCGCGATTCCAGCTGCACCGGCGAACCGGCTGACGACGCGACTGGTCCCGGGCAAAGACCTCCCCACTGCAGGTTCAGCCGACGACTCGGCGGCAGTCTTTGCGGCGCGCATCTGCACCTCCCGGGAAGGTTTCGCCGCCCAACCTAGCCCCGCTGTTCAACAACCTGTGCAACAACCCGTGCACCAATCCGTTCGACAACCAGCCGGCGAGAACCCAACGGTGTCACCGCAACGTTTCAGTCCCCCAGACTGCCGAACAGCACACCGAGCCCCTCGGCCATCGTCGGATGGTTGATGATCGCGTCCCGCAGAGCGGTGTACGGCAGCCCACCGATCATCGCCATCTGAACGGTCGTGATGACCTCGCCGGCTTCGGGTCCGAGTAGGGCCGCGCCCAGGATCAGGTCGGTTCGCGCGTCGACAACGGCCTTCCAGATCCCGGCGGTCTCCCGCAGCGTCCGCGCCCGGGGGATGGCCGCCACCGGGATACACGCCACCCGGACGTCGTGGCCGCGCTCGATCGCCTGCGACTCAGTCATTCCGACCCGGCCCAGTTCCGGGGTCAGGAAGACGGTGTAGGGAATCAGCCGATGAGCCGTCGAGCGGTTGCCCCCGGCCAGGTTGGCCGCGACGATCCGCGCGTCATCGTTGGAGACGTGGGTGAATTGCGGACTTCTGGCCACATCGCCTGCGGCCCATATATTGTCGGCGGTCGTCCGGAGGAACTCGTCGACGACGACGAAACCCCTGGCGTCGGTCTTGACTCCGGTCGCGGTCAGGTCGAGTTCGGCAGTCACCGCGGACCGGCCGACCGCGGCCAGCAGGTCGTCCCCGCGAAGCGTGCCACCGTCGGCCAACCGGACGGCGACCGTGCCGTCCTGCTGCCGGGACACCGAGGCGACGCTGATGCCGGTGCGGATGTCGATCCCGTCGGCCGTGAATAGATCCGTCACCGCGCCGGAGATATCCGAATCTTCCCGGTCCAGAATGGTGGGCCGCGATTGCAGGATGGTGACCGACGATCCGAATGCGGCCAGCATCTGGGCGAATTCACAGCCGATGTATCCACCGCCGAGGACGAGCAGTCGCTCCGGAAGCCGGTCGAGCTGCAGGAGGGAATTGCTCGTCAGCGGGTTGGCCTCGGCGAGGCCGTCAACGGGCGGCAGGAAGGGTTCGGTCCCGGTGTTGATGACCACCTGGTCACCCCTGATCCGGCGGATGCCGCCGGAATCCAGTGCGACCTCGACGGTGCGTTCGTCGACGAACCGGGCCTGCCCCAACACCAGGTCCATGCCGGAGGCCTGGAATTGCTTTTCAAAGGTGGTGACCAGGTCACCGACCACCCCCTCCTTGTGGGCACGCAGCAGGTCGAGGTCCACGTGGGCGCCGTCCGGCACCGAAATGCCCAACTCGGCGGCTCGGCGAACCGTTCGGAACGCGCGAGCGCTGGCGACCAGCGACTTGGTGGGTATGCAGGCGACGTTGATACAGGAGCCGCCGATCATCCCGCGCTCGATCATGGCCACCCGGCGGCCGGCCCGCGCCCAGTCCACGGCAATGGACTTGCCGGCCTTGCCGCCGCCCACCACCAGAAGCTCGACCGTGTCCGTTGCCGTCATTGATCCCCCCGGGATGTTGGACGTGTGTTGTCGGTCGACGTCCTGAGTCCGTCGCATGCCGTTGCCGCGTCCCCCGGGCTTGCGTAATCGGTCAGGTACTCAACGTTACCGGGTTCAGTGGACTGTAACCCGAACCCCGATATCGGCGTCAGGATGTCGGCGTCAGGATGTCGGGTCAGGACAGGTAGTTCTCGATCCCGGCCGCGCCCTGTGGCCAGGTCAGTGGGGTCAATCCGGAAGGCGCTGCCGGGTTGGCCGCCGACATCGCTGACACCCTGGTCGCCGGCCGGGACGATCGCCCGGGCAACCCGGGGTCGGTCGGCCCGAAAAGGGAGTCGACCAATGCCGGCCCGACCGACAAGGTCGCCTGTTGGAGGGACCGGCGGGTGAGGTCCCGGTCGGCACAGGACTGGGTGAGCAGACGGGCCCAGCTGGCCCCGGTGGCGTAGCCGTCGAAAAGTCGGGGGCCTTGGACGCCCGACGAGCCGGCGCGGGCGGCGACGGCGACAGCAGCCGGGTAATCGGATTGGTACGCCGGGTTGCCGGACGAGATCAGCAGCCGGCCCGCCGAGGCGGCGGCCCGGGCTCCGGAATCCCAGTTGGTGGGGTCGTAACCGTCGATCGTGGTCAGGACGGTGACCCCGGAAGGTGACGCATCAAGAAGCGCGGCTGTCATGGCGGGATCGGTCAACGCCAGCACGGCCTTGGTCGTCCCCCAGCCCGCCAGGCCGCCGCCGTCGGCGGTGTTGCGGATGTCCAGGGTAAGGCCGCGGTCGGCAGCCCACCACCGGGCTCCGGCCACGGCGTTGTCCGCGATGGCCGAACCGTCGGTGAGCACACCGATGGTGCCGCCGCCCGCGACCCGATCGGTCTGCAGCAGGTAGTCCAACCCGTTGATGGCCAGGATGTCCGTGGTCGGTCCGATCACGATCGGTTTCCCCGGGCCAAGCTGGGAGGAGGCGCCATCCGGGGTGAGGGTCGGCACCTGATCTGATACCACCGCGAGAGTGAGCTGCCTCGACTCTTCCTCAGAAGCCAACGTCATCAACCCCACAGTGCTGCGACCGATGGCGTCGTACGCGGCCGAGGCACTGGCCTGGTCCACCACAGGGCCCGCGGTGACCAGCGCGATGGTTCGCCCGCACAGTCCGCCCGAAGCGTTGACCCCCTGTTGCCAGAGACGGACCCCTGCGCTGAAACCGCGGTCCCGACCGGAGTCGACGATCAACCCGATAGCGATGGTCTGATCGGTGACGCCGGGACCGGTCACCAGGCCGTCGGGGGTGACCGGAGTGGGCAGGACGGTGGTGGTCGTGACCGCCGCCGTACCAGATGCAAGTCCGCTGAGGTCCGGCGCAGTTGACCCCTGGGTGCACGCCGCCAGCACCGCGGCCGCGCATCCCCCCGTCAGCCATGCCACGGTCCGCGAATCGCTGCGTCGGCCGGACCCCCGAACGAATCCCGACCAATGAGACGGCGCACGCCGACTCGCGGGAGGTCGGGATACCGGACCGTCAGGCACCCGGCCAGCTTCCCATGCGGTGATCGGGGCCAACCAGGTCCAGTGCCGGAACCAGCACGGCGGGTGGCACCGGGGCGGGCCGTGGCCGGTCCGTGCGATGCTCGGCCTCATGTCGTCCAGGGTTGGGTTCGAGGCGGCGGCGGGCTGGTTCGCCGACACCGTCGAGCTCATTGCGCCGGACGCCTGGGCGGGGCCCGGTCTAGGGGAGTGGGACCTTCTATCGTTGGTCGGGCACACCAGCCGGTCGTTGATCACGGTCGCCACGTACTTCCGGCAGCCGGTGGACGACGAGGCCGTGCCGTCGGTGGTGGCGTACTACGACATCGCGGTCCGCCACTTCGGGGCGGACGCGGCGGCAGTAACCGAACGCGGTCGGCAGGCTGGCCTGGCCCTTGGCGCCGATCCGGCCCGGACGGTGCGGAGTCTCATCACCGAGGCCGATGCGGCGTTGGACGACCTGGCCGGCGATCCGCTGATCACCACCATCGCCGGCGGAATGCGTTCCAGCGCTTACCTTTTCACCCGGACCTTCGAGCTGACCGTGCACACCCTGGACATCGCGGTCGCCACCGGGCTGCCGGCGACGCCCCCGCCGACAGCGCTGCGCGACGCCTTGGGGATCGCGGTGGAGTTGGCGACGGTGCACGGCGACGGGCCGGCGCTTCTGCTTGCCCTGACCGGTCGCAACGCCCTGCCGCCCGATTTCAGCACCCTCTGAGAGGTTCAGCACCCACCGACGAGCAGCCCACCCGGCTGCGCTGCCCCCACCGTCATGACGTCAGGACCAGTTCGTGGGCGAGCAGGTCCATCAGCAGCCCGTCATGAAACGTGGCGGCGTCGACGTCCCGCTCGTATCGACGCAGCACGCCGACGGGTTGAAAACCAACCGCCGCGTAGCACCGGATGGCGGCCACATTGTCGGCGGCCGGGTCGATCATCAGGCGATGGTGCCCGCGGTCGGTGATCAGGTGCCGGGCCAGTGTGCGGATCGCTTCCCGGCCGATACCGCGCCCGTGAACAGCTGGGTCGAGGAAGATGTCGATTGATGCGTGCAGGTACATCGGGTCGTCCTCCTCGCCGTACTGGACCATTCCGCACACGGCGCCTGAGACCAACACCGCGAACCGCACCGACGATTCATCGTCGAACGGCCATTCGGGCGAAGCCGCCTCGTCCCCCCACCGCGCGCGTACCTCGGGGGTGGAAAGGATTCGCCGCAACTCTGAAACGTGTTGCGCAGTCACTGGTTCCAAGGCGACCCGGGTTCCGGCCAGGGCTGGTGGGGTGCTCACGATGTCCTCCGGGCTGATGGCGGGGCTGAGTCAAGGAAGCCGACGGTTGTCAGGAACTGGCACCGGTGTACGACCGGAGCGCACGCCGCCAGGCCAGGCTGGCCAGGGCCACCGCACCGATAGCGACCAGCGGGCTGATCACCAGCATGCTCGGATCGAGCCGGCCCAGCAACGCCTCCGCGGGGAAGGTCGTCAGCAGAGCCACCGGGATGACGGTGAGTGCGGTCTGCACCGGATTGCGGTAGAGCTGAACCGGGAACCGGGCCAGCTCGACGACGGCGAATGACACCGAGCCCAGTTCCTCCGCTCCGACGAGTATGACCGCGAGCGCCATCAGCAGCAGGGTCAACGCGTAGAGCAGCAGCACGGCCGCCGCGAACAGCAGCAGGAATTGCGCCACGGCGATGACCGTCACCCCCTTCCCGGACACCGCCAAGCCGGCCCCAGCGAGTGCCAGGCCGAGCAGGGGGTCCAGCAGGTTGTAGACGCCGAGTTGACGCAGGCTGACCAGTAATTGGGCGTCCATGGGTTTGGTGAGCAGGAAATCCAGCGTGCCGCGGCGGACGTATTCGCTCATCCGTTCCAGGTTCGGTGAGAACAGGGCCTGCCGCAATCCGTTGACGGTGAAGAATAGGCCGATCACAACCAGCATCTCGCCGTACGTCCAGCCGCCGACGGTGCCGCCGAATCGGAAGTACACCGACACGCCCACGGCCGCCCAGACCATCCAGAACACGCTGAGCACGGCGTTGGACAGGAAGTTCACCCGGTACTCCAGCTCACCGGAGATGGACGCGCGCCAGCAGATGGCCAGCATCCGCAGCTGCCTCATGTGTCGTCCCCCGGTGCTGCGGCGGCGATCATCCGGCCACCGCCTGGTAGCGCCGCACCCCACGCCGCCAACCGACGAGGTACAGCAGGACGAACACAGCGAGCCACGCCAATCCGACTGCGAAACCTTGCGCGATGTGGCTATTGTCGAGACGGCCCATCAGCAGCTCTACCGGGAAGCCGATGGTGGACCGGAACGGCAGCACCACCGCGATCCGCTGGAGCCAGTTCGGCATCAGGTCCAGCGGGGCGATCCAGCCGGACGCGAAAGACCCGGCACCCCACCACAACATGTAGACATTCGTGGTCTGGGTGCTCCAAAAGCCCAGCAACGCAAAGGTTGCCGCCATTAGCAGGCTCAGCGCATACGCCAGCACCACCGCCGCCACCACTTCCACCGCACGCACCGGGGTGAGCGGGTACTGGATCGCGGGGATCAGCAGGGCCGCAAGGACCAACACGGGCAGCAGCATGGCGAGTACGACGATTCGTTCACCCAGATCGGCGGCAACGAACTGGTGGAAGGGATGAATGGGGCGAAGCATCCGGACCGATAGGTCTCCGCTGCGCATCTCGGCGTCCCAGGCCCAGACGTACCGTTCCCCGGACAGCTGATAGATCACCGCGGCCGCGACGTAATAGGACACGAACGCACTGGTGTCCCATCCCGCCGGCGCTCCGCCACCGTCGACGACGGTGAGCCAGACAGCCATCAGCAATAGGGGGAAGAACCCGGTCAGCAGCCAGATCACCATCCGACCGCGGTAGGTCACGCTGACCTGGATGGACGATCGAACCAGACCCGGATAAGCCGCGAGGGTGTCAAGCACCGGCGAACACCGCCCGGATGATGTCCTCGATCGGCGGATCCTCGATCGCCACGTCGACCACGGGCAGTGTTGCGAGCAGCCGGGTCGCAACGGCGGCGGTCTCGGCCCGGGGAACGCGGAGGGTGACCGCCGCCCCGTCGGCCTCGGCGACCTCCCCATACGCCGCCCAGATGTGCGCCGGAACTGCCTCCCCGACGCGGACCCGGACCAGCCGATGGGGGGAATGCGTCTCGACGAGGGTGGACAGGTTGCCGTCGAACCGGAGGGTGCCGTGGTCGATGACCAGGACCCGGCTCGCCAATGCGGTGACGTCACCCATGTAGTGGCTGGTGAGCAGGACGGTGGCGCCGTGCCGGGTGGTGTAGTCCCGCAGGAATGTTCGCACCGCGGCCTGCCCGTTGACGTCCAGGCCGAGGGTGGGTTCGTCCAGGAACAGCACCTCCGGTGAGTGCAGCAGCGACGCCGCCAGCTCGCAGCGCATCCGTTCACCCAGGCTCAGCACCCGAACCTGTTTGCCCAGCAACGGTTCCAGTTCCAGCAGAACGACCAGTTCATCCAGTGCGGCCCGGAATTGCGGGCCAGGAACCCGGTAGATGGTGCGGTTCACCTCGAATGCGTCCATCGCGGGCAGGTCCCAGAACAGCGAGTTGCGTTGGCCCATGACGAGTGAGATCCGTTGCAGAAAAGCCGCTTCCCGCCGGGACGGGGTATGTCCGAGTACCCGCACCGAGCCGGACGTCGGGTACAGCAACCCGGTCAGGCACTTCAGCGTGGTGGTCTTACCGGCACCATTGGGCCCGAGAAAGCCAACCACCTGACCGGCAGGAACGGTGAAGCTGACGTCGTCGACGGCGCGCACCGTGCGATGGTCGCGTCGCACCAGGCCGCGCAGTGACGACCGCAGGCCGGGTGCTCGCTGGTGCACCCGAAAGTGTTTGACCAGCGCTTCGACCTCGATCGCGACGTCGCCGTGCTGAGGGCGGCTGGCCGTCATACACCGAACCTAGCCCCGGAGAACCTTGTGGCGCCCGTGGTTTTAGCGCGGTCGCGTCGCGGTGATCGAGCGCTCCGAGCTGAGGGCAGGCCTTTTCGGGGTGACGAATGGTGGCGCCACCGTGGGCCGAGGTAGCCGCCGGCGGCTCGGGCGAGGGCCGAGATTACTCTGAGGACGAGGGGACATCGTCACTGTCGACCCGCTCGATGCGGGTCTGACGCCCAGGTGGTTCCCCGGAGAACTTTGGCGTTGTCGTCTCGAAGCACCAGGAGAGGTCATCGTGCACGGAATCACCGCAGTACCCCCAACGGCTTAGACGGCAGTCACCCCGACGCAGCATGCTGCGGCGCGCCGTCACTGCCGCGGTGGCCGTCGTGGCTGTTGCTGCCGGTCTGTTCGCCGGGACCCCGGCCGCGAGCGCCGCGACCGCCACCCCAATCGTCTACGTCATGACCGCGACCGCCAGTGGCACGTTGGACGGCACCTCGTTCACCAACGCCCAGGTCACGGTAACGCAAACTACCAAGACCGCCGACGTGATAGATCGCAACCCCGAGTACTACAACAGCACCGGCACCGGCACCGGCACCGTGACCGTCGCCGGGGTCGGGTCGGACACGCTCATTTATGGCACGTCGTTCCTGGATCAGTACGGTTTCCAGCCGGGGAACTCCGCGGCATTCGGATTCGACGGCGCCAATTTGTTCAAGTTCGTCGTGTTGAACCCGAAGCTCGGAAGTTACGACGTTCGGAGGCCGTTCGGCCCCGTCAGCGGCCCGACCTACGTCAACCCGAACCGCGGGGCCCGCACCAGTCGCGGTGGCTTGCTGCTCAAGACCGCCGGCACGGCGACGTTCAAGGCATACATCCCGTAGCGGGACAATCACACCGACGATGCTGCGGTGTTGGTCGACGCGTCACACTGGCCACTATCAGCGGGTGGAGCGCGGGCGATATAGCGCTTGATGCATAGTTTGATGTCGCGGTTGTTGGGGTCCCTCCGCGGGGCAGGGGAGCGTAGCTCTTGGGGACCGGCCTCACCCTGATTTCGTGAGATCGTAGGCACCGCAATCGGCTCGCGATTCTTACTATCGCGTCACATCCGCGGCCGACTACGTGGTGCGAAGACGGCTACCTCGACCGGCGATTCAGGTAGCGCGACCGGCCGTCAGGTCTGCTCCGCACCACGGGCAGAAGGTGATAGCCAGCACGGCGCTCCCGCCGTCATGGATCCGCAACCCGTACCCGCCGCGGCGGCCGCGGGCGACCAGGCTGTCCGGGCAGTCCGCAGGATCGGCATGCACCTGGCACGTCGCGTCGAGTTGCCGGCGCATGGCTGAGCAGCACGTGGCGGTCACGCCACCAGCGTGTCAGATATCATCCCTGCCGACCTTCCCGCCTGCGGGTTGAGATGGCGATGACGGTCGGCTCCGGTGGCAAGGCAAGCCGACGATCGATGTATCCAGCAGAAGCAGCCGGATGTGGTGCTTCCATCAGTCGGTCCGATCGGGGTGACGGCTCCAAGGGTCAACCGGCGGACGGACATTCGGCAAGAGCCTCCTGCGAGTTGCGATCGCGGTACCGGGCGCCGGTGTCGAACGGTGCCCGTTGGCCCGCGCATGCCACCAACGGCCTCGGACCTCGGCGAGCGGTGTCACCCGGCCGCATCCCCGCGCAGCGAGGCCACCGCGACCGCGACGTCGTCGCCGCTGGAATACAGGTGAAACGCAACCCGCACCCGGCCGGCCCGGATACCGAACCGGACACCGGCGGCGGTGAGCCGCTCCACGGCGGCGGCGTCGGCCGGCACGCTGACAACGGCGGAATTCGAGGGCGGCTGATCCAGTCCGGTGAGGAATGCATTCGCCAGAGCGACGTTGTGTTCGTGCACCGCCGCTACCCCGACCGCCCTGAAGACCTCCAGTGCGGGGGCGGCGCCGACCCAACAGTGCCAGGCGGGGGAGATGTCGAACCGGCGAGCGTCGGCGGCCAGTCGCAGCGGTGGTCCGTAGAACGAGTCCGCTACCACGTCACCGGCGAACCAGCCTGCGGCAAGGGGTTTCAGCCGTCCGGTGAAGTCAGGGTGCCGGTCGGGCAACTGGGGATGGTGCACCAGGTAGGCGGTGCCGCGGGGCGCACACAGCCACTTGTAGGCGGCACAGACCAGCAGGCCGGCACAATCGAGGTCGACCGGCAACCAGCCGATGGCCTGGGTCGCGTCGACGATCATCAGCGCACCGACCTCACGAGCCGCTGCGCTGATCGCCGGCAGGTCGGCCACCTCGCCGGTTGCCGACTGCACCGCCGACACAGCGACCACGTCGATACCGGGTCCGATGGCGTCGGCCAGCCGGTTGGCCGGCGCCGTTCGAATAGTGACGCCGCGATCGGCATGCACCGCGAACGGGAACACCCCGGAGGTGAACTCGACGTCCGGAACCAGCACGGTGCTGCCGTCCGGGACTGCCGCGGCAGCCGGCGCAAGCAACTGGGAGACGGCCGAACCCGTTGCCACGCAGGCAGGGTCGACTCCCACCAGGCCGGCGAAGGCCTCTCGGCAGGTCTGCACCGCCGCCGCCCAGCCCTCCCAACTGGTCCGGCCGGTGCGCCAGTCCTCCAGGGCCTGCTGCAGCGCATCCCAGCCCGGGCGGGGTGGTGGTCCGTATGACGAGGTGTTCAGGTAACCCGGTTCGACGTCCCACAGGGCGGCGGCGGCGGCCACCGACAACGGGCCGTCATCACTCATGCTCACTCCGGCGTACCTGGCACGGCTGGGCCCAGCAGGTCGTCCGCGTCGACGATCCGGTAGGCGTAGCCCTGCTCGGCCAGGAACCGTTGCCGGTGCGCGGCGTAGTCGGTGTCCAGGGTGTCCCGCGAGACGATCGAATAGAAGTGCGCCTGCCGGCCGTCGTCCTTGGGTCGCAGGATCCGGCCGAGCCGTTGTGCCTCCTCCTGCCGTGACCCGAAGGTCCCGGACACCTGGATGGCCACCGTCGCGTCCGGGAGGTCGATGGAGAAGTTCGCCACCTTGGACACCACCAGCGTGGTGATCTCGCCGGCCCGGAACGCGTCGTAAAGCCGTTCCCGCTCGGCGTTGCGGGTGGAGCCCTGAATGATCGGGGCCTGCAGCTCCTCGCCGAGTTCGTCGAGCTGCTCGAGATAGGCACCGATGACAAGGGTCGGCTCGCCGGGGTGCCGGTCCAGGATTGACCGGACCACCGGCATCTTGGTCCGGGCGGTGGAGGCGATCTTGTACCGCTCCTCCGGCTCGGCGGTGGCGTAGGAGAGCCGTTCGGCGTCGGTGAGGGTGACCCGTACCTCGGTGCATTCGGCCGGCGCGATCCAGCCCTGCGATTCGATGTCCTTCCACGGCGCGTCATACCGTTTTGGGCCGATCAGCGAGAACACGTCGCCCTCCCGGCCGTCCTCCCGCACCAGGGTCGCGGTCAGGCCGAGCCGGCGGCGGGACTGCAGATCGGCGGTCATCCGGAACACCGGCGCCGGCAGCAGGTGTACCTCGTCGTAGATCACCAACCCCCAGTCGCGGGAGTCGAACAGGTCCAGGTGCTTGTAGACGCCGCCGGATTTGCGGGTCATCACCTGATAGGTGGCGATGGTGACGGGGCGGATTTCCTTGCGCTCACCGGAGTATTCGCCGATTTCTTCGTCGGTCAGCGAGGTGCGGGCGATCAGCTCGCGGCGCCACTGCCGCCCTGCGACGGTGTTGGTGACCAGAATCAGCGTGGTCGCCCCCGCCTTCGCCATCGCGGCCGCGCCGACCAGGGTCTTGCCGGCACCGCAGGGCAGCACGACCACACCGGAACCGCCGGCCCAGAAGCCCTCGACCGCCTGCTCCTGGTACGAGCGCAGGTGCCAGTTGGTCGTGTCGAGCTCGATGTGGTGGGCCTCACCGTCCACGTAACCGGCCTCGTCGTCCGCCGGCCAGCCCACTTTCAGCAACGCCTGCTTGAGGTGACCGCGTTGCGACGGGTGTACCAGGACCGTGTCCTGATCGATCCGGGTGCCCAGCATCGGGGCGATCTTCTTGTGCCGCATGATTTCTTCGAGGACGGCACGGTCCCGGGAGGCCATGATCAACCCGTGCGCGGGGTGGGTCTGCAGAACTAGCCGGCCGTACCGGCTCATCGTGTCCACCACGTCGACCAGCAGCGCCTGCGGTACCGGGAACCGTGACCACCGCACAAGAGCATCGACGACTTGTTCCGCGTCGTGCCCGGCGGCCCGGGCATTCCACAGGGCCAAGGGGGTGATCCGATAGGTGTGCACGTGCTCGGGGGAGCGTTCGAGTTCCGCGAACGGGGCGATATTGGCCCGCGCCGCCGGGGCGTCGGGGTGGCCGATCTCAAGCAACAGCGTCTTGTCGGACTGAACGATCAGGGGGCCGTCGGTCACGGGGGTCCTTTGGGGCCGGAGTGCACGCGCGGGACGCGGTTGCCCCGCAGGTGCGCGGGGCAACCTGTCCATCTTCCCCCAGGATCCGGTGGCCTGGTCCGGCATCCGGATCAACCGCCGGGGCAGGTCGCCTCACCTGGTGCCAGCTCGGGATGGATGGCGCCATCCCGCTCGCAGATCGAGGTCGCCGACCCCGCCTGCGCGCCCAGCCGCCCGGCCCGCGTCCCGATGATTTCGGCCAGGATGGACACAGCGATCTCGGCGGGTTGGTCGGCACCGATATCAAGCCCGATGGGCGCGTGCAGCCCGGCCATTGCTTCTGGTGTCACGCCGTTGGCCAGCAGCCACTCCCGTCGCCGGGCCTGAGTGCGCCGCGAGCCCATGGCCCCGACGTAGGCTTTACCGCCTTCGAGGGCGGACCGGATGGTGCGTCCGTCGACGTCGTCCTCGTGGCTGGTGACCACGACGGCGGTGACGTCCGTGCTGATGGGTGCGGCAGTCGACGTCACCATCACCGGCCATCCGAGGACCGCCACCATCGAGGTCAAGGCGTCGGTCACGGGACCGTCACCGACGATCAGCACCTTCGTGGGTTCAGCCATGGCTGACACTAACGCTCCGGCCTCTGCGGCCGCCGTGCCACCGGTTACCGGCGGGCCGACCTGGTCAGGCCGCGAACGCCGATCACCAGATCCAGCAGACCCAGGAGAATAGTGAGTGCTCCAGGCACGTGTCTGCCGGTGGTCTCTGCGCGGGTCAGAGCAATCGCCCCGGCCACGGCGACGGCAACACCGACAGCGACGACCGCCGCGAGGCCGAAACGGTCCCGATATTCCCGATCGCCAGCGTTGCGCTGCTGGCGGTGGGACATGACGATGAGCATCGTCAGCGAACCGGCGGCCGGGAAATACGGTGGTCCCCCGGGCGAGAAGGTGCCAATGGCGGCATCCAGAGCAACAACGGTCGCGACGCCGAAGATTCCACAGATAACTGCTGCGGTGTACGGGCGATGACGCCCGAGTGTGCGCCACCGACTCATGACATGCCCCCGTCTCTTGCACCCTGCCCCGGTCGTCGCCGGTGACTGTGTAAGTTACCGGCCACCGGCCGTTCATGGACGCCGTGCGACCGCTACATTAGTGCATTTGACTAAAATATGACAAGATCTTCGTTCCTTGGCGCTGCGGACTAGCCGTTGGGCAGGGACGAAAACATCTGCGCGACATGGCTAACGGAGCATGGAGTGACGACATCTATCGGGCGGCGGGCCACCTTCCGCGGGGCCTCCGGGCGGGCGGATTTCGGGTACGACGCGGATCTGCGGGGCTGTGCCGCAGACGAATGGCGACCCCACCCTGGACCCGTTCGGCGTCAGCGCCAGCGAGCGCCGGGATTGGGCTGACTATCCGAACAGCAACCCCATTGTTGTGCTTTTCGACGTGACCGGGTCGATGGGCCGGGTGCCGCGGGTGATGCAGCAGCGACTCGGTGAACTGCGTGGCCTGCTGCGACGTGCGCGGCTATGTCTCCAATCCGGAAATGGCGTTCGGCGCCAATGGTGACGCAGAAACCGACCCTGTGCCGCTGCAGATCGGCCAGGAGAGTGAGTCCTAGGAATTATCAACGTATTTCGTGTCGCGTCACAGGGTGACCGACGCGTGGGACAAGCGCGGCCGCAAGGGGTACTTGTTCATCATCGGTGACGAGCTGAACAAGCCGCGGCTGCGGGCCTGGCATATCCAGTCGGTGATCGGCGATCACGCGGTGAAAGACCTCGACGTGGCAAACTTGTACCGCGAGGTGCAGCAGCGTGGGGAAGCCTTCTTCGTGCTGCCGCGCCAGACATGGTATTTCGATGACGCGGATGTGAATCGGCACTGGCCGGTGATCTTGGGGGAGCGCCTGCTCAAGCTCGAGGACCCACACGAGGTCAGCGATCTCATTGCCCTGACCATTGGACTGCTGGAGGACACCATCGACCTCGAACAGGGTCTGGCCGACCTGCGACGGTGCGGGAGCCGGCACGGGCACGCCGTCGGCACGGCGCTGGGTACCGTCGGACGCCGCCGCATCCCACGCTCGATCAGCGCCTCCGTCGTCCGTCGGGCCCTGCCCGCCGGGGGTGATCGGCGGTGACCATCCCGGCGGAGCGGCCGGTGATCGTGGTGGGTCTGGGATTTGGTGACGAATCCAAGGGTGCGACGGTCGATCATCTGTGCGCGAGCCGTCCGGGTGCGACGGTGGTCCGATTCAACGGGGGGATGCAGGCGGCTCACAATGTGGTCACCGGCGACCTGCACCACACGTTTCGGCAGTTCGGTTCCGGGACGCTCAGCGGCGCCGCCACCCACCTGAGTAGGCACATGCTGATCGACCCGCCGTCCCTCGCCGACGAGTCCGAACAACTGGCCAGGCTGGGGGTGGCCGACGCACTGTCGCTGGTCACCGTCGACCGGGACGCACTGCTGACCACCCCGGTTCATATTGCCGCGAATCGAACCAGGGAGGACCTGCGGGGCGTCAGCGCCCACGGGTCGTGCGGCCTCGGGATCGGTGAGACCTCCTGGTACGACCTGGCAACGAAGGCCAAAGTGGTTGCGGGAGCAAGGCTCGGGAACTTCCAGGCGCCCTCTGACACCACCGGTCGGGCGCTGCGGGTACGCGATTGCCTGGATCCGCGCACGCTGCGTCGCAGGCTGACGGAGATGAGTTCGTTCTACGCGCCGCTGCTGGCGACGGGCGGTCACCACCACGAGTCGGTGGCGGATATGGCCACGCTATACGAGGAATTCGTCCGCACAATCCGCGTCGTGGGGCCCGGGCACCTGGCCGCGCAGGCCGACCGCGGGCCACTGGTCTTCGAGGGAGCGCAAGGGGTCCTGCTTGATGAATGGCGGGGGTTTCACCCCTATACGACGTGGAGCACGACGGTCCCGCGCAAGGCGCAGCGCTTGCTCGCGGCGGCGGGTCTTGGCCGCGGCTACGTGCTTGGTGTGACCCGTGGTTACGGCACTCGGCACGGCGTCGGGCCGTTCCCGACCGAAGAGCCATCCCTGCACGCACTGCTTGCGGAGCCGCACAACGGGTATGGCACCTACCAGGGTTCCTGGCGGGTCGGGCACCTGGATCTGGTGGCGTTGCGGTACAGCGTGCAAATGTGCCGCGAGGTCGACGGAATCGCGCTGGGCCACCTGGATCAGATCGGCGCGACTGGTGGGGCGGTGCGTGCGGCGACGTCGTATGTCGTCGACGGCCGGCGCGTCGACCGGCTGCCCGTCGGGCGATGGCGCGACCTGGACCACCAGGAACGGCTTACCAATCTGCTGGAATGCGCCACCCCTGAGCTGACGCCGATGCCCACGGTAGACGAGTGCGTCCGGCTGGTGGAGACCCTTGGTGCACCGGTGGAAGTCATGGGGTTCGGCCCGGCTCGCGAGGACCGTAAGTACACCTGACGAGGGAGGTGGCGGTCCGGCTCCGGGTGGTCCGGCTCCGGGTGGTCCGGCTCCGGGTGGTCTGCCTCCGGGTGGTCTGGCTCCAGGTGGTCTGGCTCCAGGTGGTCTGGCTCCAGGTGGTCTGGCTCCAGGTGGTCCGGCTCCGGGATGGCTTTACCCCTGCGAAATCTCGGCCGCCTCCTCTAGCGTGCGGTAGTCCTCCACGCCAGGTTTCCATCGCAGAGCGAATTCGGGACCCCGAGCGGCTCTTGGAACAATCCCCGGGCGCGACTGCGCGGGCAGATAACGAGATACGGCAGTGGTCTATTCATCGCTGCCGGTCAGAACGGTGGTGGTAGGTCATCGTCCGGGGCGTGGTCGTCATTCTCGGCGGTATGCGCCGCTGAGGACTTCTCGCCCGTAGGGTCGGGCTCATATTCCGTTGCCGGCATGTTGAGGCGGTGCCTGAGTGTGCCAGCCTGGATTGGCCCCGGCGTGCCAGCTTGATTTGGCCCCACCCTCGATCTACCAGGCCCTAGCGTCCGGGTCGTCTGCCAAGGCGATCCGGAGGAGCTGGGATGAAGGAGAGATCAAGAGTGGAGCAGTTCGAACGTATCCGAGGGGACAGTCGGGACAGGGAGTTGTCGATCCGGGAGTTGGCCGCGGTGCACCGGGTGCACCGGCGGACGGTGCGGGCGGCGTTGGCCGATGCGGTGCCGCCGGAGCGGAAGGTCCCGGTCCGGATGAGGCCGGTGGCGGGGCAGTGGGTGGACACGATCCGGGGCTGGTTGGAAGCGGATCTGTCCGAGCCACGGAAGCAGCGGCACACTGCCCGGCGGGTATGGCAGCGGTTGCTCGACGAGAAGGCCGCGCGAGTCTCGGAGTCCACGATCCGGGCATTGGTGCACGATCTGCGGATCGAGATCGGAGCTGACCGGCAGCTTGTCGCGGTGCCGCAGACCCATCTGCCTGGCGCGGAAGCCGAGGTTGATTTCGGTGATTTCATGGCGGTGATTGGTGGAGAACGGTTGCAATTACACATGTTTGTGATGCGGTTGTCGCATTCGGGGCGGGCGGTGCATGTCGCGTTCGGCAACGTCGGCACCGAGGCCTTCTTGGACGGGCACGTCCAGGCATTCGAGCACTTCGGAGGCGTTCCAACGGGTCAGATCCGTTACGACAACCTCAAACCCGCTGTGCTGCAGGTGTTATTAGGCCGGGAACGGTTAGAGAACCCGCAATTTATTGCGCTGCGTTCGCACTACGGGTTCGATTCCTTCTTCTGTCAGCCGGGCATCGAAGGCGCCCACGAGAAAGGCGGCGTGGAAGGCGAAATCGGCCGGTTCCGGCGCCGGCACCTGACACCGGTACCAACTGCGGCGTCACTCGCTGTGTTGAATCAGATGATCGTCGAGGCGGACGGCCGGGACAATCACCGGCGGATCGCGGCCCGCACCGAGACTGTCGGGCAGGCCGCCGCCCGCGAAGCGCCATCACTGAAGCCGTTACCTGACAATGCTTTCCTCGCCGCGGCGAGGTTGTCGTGCCGGGTCGACGCCAAGGCCAGGATCTGTGTGCGGCAGTGCTACTACTCGGTACCGGCGCGGTTCGCCGGCCGCCGGGTCGACGCCTCGCTGGGTTCGGACTGGATCGATGTTCGCCATGACGGGGCGGTGATCGCCCGGCATACCCGGTCGCTGCACAAGGGCAGCGAGGACCTGGTGTTGGACCACTACCTGGACGTCCTGGTCCACCGGGCGGGCGCGTTCGCCGGGGCCACCGCCCTGGTCGCCGCCCGCGCGGCCGGCACCTTCACCGATGGGCATCAACGGTTCTGGGACGCCGCCCGGCGCAAGGCCGGCGACCGGGACGGCACCAAAGCGCTGATCGGGGTGCTGCTGCTGCACCGCACCATGCCCACCGAGGCGGTCCTGGCCGGGATGGCAGCCGCCTTGGCCGGCGGCCGGTGCGAGCCTGACCTGGTCGCGGTCGAGGCACGCCGCTACCTGGACAACGCGCGCGGTGCACCACCGGTGCCAGCAGCCTCGGCAGGGGTTCCTGCGGATGAGCGGCCGGTGCCGACCCTGCAAGGCTACGACGAACTGCTGGAGGGGGCATGAGCCCGGCCAGGCGGCCGGCCGCTGCGGTCACCGCCTTGTCCGACCCGGCCGCTCAGCTGCGGGTTGAAGCCGCGTGCCGCGCCCTCGGGTTGCCCACCGTCCGTGTCGAGGCCGGTCGGATCGCGGAGGCCGCTGCCCGGGAACGGTTGTCCCACGGCGCTTTCCTGGCCGAGGTGCTCACCACGGAATGCGACGAGCGGGACGCCCGCCGGCGTATCCGGTACGTCCACGAGGCGCATTTCCCGCGCAGCAAACGGCTCGCCGACTTCGATCACACGGTCCTGCCCGACCTGCCAGCGGCGACCCTGGCCGAGCTCGCCGACGGAGCGTGGATCACGGCCGGTGAACCCGTCGTCCTGCTCGGCGATTCCGGCACCGGGAAGACGCACCTACTCATCGCTTTGGGCACCGCGGCCGCCGAAGCCGGCCGCCGGGTCCGCTACGTCACGACCGCAGCACTGGTCAACGAACTCGTCGAAGCGGCTGACAACAAACAACTCTCTCGCGTCGTCGGCCGCTACTCGAGGCTGGATTTGCTGTGCCTCGACGAAGTCGGGTACGTCCACCTCGACTCCCACGGGGCGGAACTATTGTTCCAAATAATCACCGCCAGGGAGGAAAAGGCCTCCATCGCGTGTGCCTCAAACGCCCCGTTCAGCGAATGGGGAAAGACCTTTTCCGACCCGCGGCTGGCCGCGGCCGTTGTCGACAGGCTCACGTTCAACGCGCACATCATCAACACCGGCACCAATTCCTACCGCCTCCGCACCACCCGAACCAGCCGAAAGGGAGCACCCATGAAAACGACCTAGCTGAGCCCCGCGTGACCGGCCGGGAGCCCATGCTCTCGGCACACCAAAAATCGAGGGTGGGGCCAAATCAGAGCAGCACAGTGGGGCCAAATGGGGTTGTCATTCTCAGGTGCCGCAAGAGGAGAGCAGCTAAGAGTTCCTCCACCATAGTGTTGGGGTGATTTGACCCCGCATCACATACTGCAACGGTTGCCGCGCAGGTACTCTCGACGTCGGCCTTTACGGTATTGCCTCTGATGGTGCCGATGGCGCTGATGGTGTCCAGGCGTTCGGTCATTGCTGTGCCGGAGTGGTGGATCCACAGTTCGGGGGCGTCGACCCGCCGTCCGGTGGAGGTGTAGGTGTGGCCGGTGGGGCTGGACCAGTGAATGGCCAGTTGGTGGGGGTCGACGTGGATTCGCCATTCTGAGTGGTGTTTGTATAAATGGTGCCGGCGGCAAAGGGGTCCGGTGTTCTCCTGGGTGGTCTCGCCGCCTTTTCCGGGGTGGTGGTGATTGAACGATTGGCGATGGTCAATGTCGCAGCGCCAGGCGGGTTGCCGGCAGGACGGGAATTGGCAGGTGTGGTGAATGGCGGCGGTGCTGTCCCGCAGGTGTTGCCGCGGTCGGTAGGTCAACGCGCCGGCTTGGGTGACGGCACCGGTGGTGGGGTCGGTGAGCAGGGCGGTGATGGTGGCGGCGGACGCTGCGATGGACCGGGCGAGTTCGGCGGGGATGGCGCCGAAGCCTTGGAGTGTCCCAGGGAGGTCGTCCAGGCCGGCGAGGGTGCTCAGGGCGATGGTGACCGACAGGTGCGGTCGGCGGCCCTGCCGAGTCAACACCCGGCGCCGGTTCCCGGGGGCCGATCCGGCTTGTCCGATGGGTGTAATCGATCCGTCCGGGTCGTCGGGCACATCGGGGACTGCGGAGGCGTCCTGCGTATCGGAAGGTGAGACCGATGACGCTTCAGCAGTTGTGGCAACGTCGGCTGACGAACCCGCCGCCCGATCTGGTGGAGCGGCCGCGTCGTCCGGCTCGATCTCGCCGTTATGCATTTCGGTCACGCCATCCGGCGCCTCGTACGCGTGCTCTGGCGAACCGGCCGGTCCGGCTTGCGCGTCTAACGAACCTTCCGGCCCGCCTTCCGTGCCGGCAGCGCTGGCCTGCACTGACGGTACGGGCGGGGTGGTGGTGTGTTGGTTGGTGGGGCGGGGGCCGAGGTAGTCGGCGATGTCGAGGTGTCCGTGGGTGAGGAGGTGGTCGGCGATGTCGACGAGGGCGTCGACCCGGCGGGCCCCGATACCGCGGGTGTCGTCGTGAGCGCCGGCGGTGGTGGTGGCCAGCAGGTCGCTGATCTGGAAGATCTTCACCGCGTCCGGGGCGGGGAGGAACGCGGTGAGGGTGGCCATCGCATCGGGGAGGGCCTTGAGGGTGAGTTCCCGGCGGGCGGCGGCGGCGTGGTGCCGGTCCAACGCCCCGTCGGGGTCGATAGTGATGACGGCCTGCCCGGTGACGTCCCGCAGTTCACTGGTGGTCAGCCCACCGGCCAGTGGTAACACGAGTTCTTGGACGGCTTGCGTGTGGTCGGGGGTTAGGGGTTGGCAGTGTTCGGTGATCACCCTGGCTTTGGCCCGGTCGATAATCCCGTGTTCCATTGCTTCCCGGGTCGGGGTGAGCTCACCGGTCATGGTTTGGGCTTCCCGGACCCGGATGCCCGCGGTGACCG
Organism: Nakamurella sp.; assembly: GCA_965247715.1. Classification (GTDB taxonomy): domain Bacteria; phylum Actinomycetota; class Actinomycetes; order Mycobacteriales; family Nakamurellaceae; genus Nakamurella. The sequence continues at coordinate 562,609 of CBDFHS010000015.1, forward strand.
GGGAGATCCGCAACGCGGCGGCCACTTCGGCGGCGGCCAGGGACACCGCGGCTTCCGGGATATACGGCTGGACCTGGTTCGGGTCGTCATCTCCGGTGATGCAGTTCTTCTTCGCCAACCGCCCGGCCAGTCGCGTCGGGTCACCGGCGGTGAACGGCACCGCGAACGCGGCGAGCAACCGCAGCTGCACCCCCGCCAGCAGGGACATGGCTTTCTCGCTGGCCACGATCGCGTCCACCAATTCAGGGCCGGTCAACGAAACGGCGTCAAACCCGGCCAACGCGGCCAACGACGAGGGATCGGCTGGGCTGTTGGCGAGGTCGGCCCAGGTGGTGCAGGGACCCGCCGTATTGGTTGCCATTCTGCCCTCCCTACCGTTGTATCGAACGTATGTACGAGTCTACGGGACACCGGGGGTGACCGCAAGGGCACGGCGAAGAAAGTTGAGCGGACCCAGGATTGGCGTCACCCGTGACCGGTTGGCCGCTGGACGCTCGCCCGGAGAACATGCGGGTTTAGCGAATCGCCACGATGACGTCAGCATCCTGACTGTCGGCCCGGCACCCAGATCGCGCTTGGCCGTCCCCGCGTCGGTACGTCAGGTCCAGGCCCAAACAGCGCTTGGCCGGCCCCGCCCGGTCGGCGACAGCGAATGGTCGGTACGGGCCAGACCGGGCAGCGACGCCAAGGTGCGATTTAGATTGCCGCGATCGGCCGCAGCACCGGTCAGGGTGGCGTGAAGGGCCAAAGCGTCGGTGGCGGTGAAGGTTTCGCTGGTGAGGGCCCGGGTGAAGGCCACGTCACGCCACAGCATGGACGCCAGAATGAGCCGGCAATCCACGACGATCCGCCGATGGTCGAACGCCAGGTCCGGGATCTCGTCGAAGCCAAACCACCGGGCGCCGGCGGTCGGCGCGGGCAGCACCGCGTAGGTGGCGACCGACAGCGTGGGCCCCCGGGGGTCGCGGTTCGGTTCGTCAAAGGTCACGAGCTGCGCGGTCAACGCCGCGGACGCGCCCACCTTTTGCAGCGCCCGGGCGGCGGCCGCGGTGATCCGCTCCCCGCGGAGCAGCAGTACCCCGGGCAGCGCAAGGCGGCCGGCGTACGGCCGGTGCTCGCGACGGTGCACCCCCAGTAGGACGGTGCGAACCCGCCGGTCGAATACCAGCGGCAGCACGTCCACCGACACGTAGGACGTCTGGTCCATCGCCATCGGCTTACTGTAGCCTCTGTTCTAGTAAAGCTGACTATTACGCAGGGTGCGGCGGCGCAATACCGGACCGCAATTCGGTGAGGTGCCGGGCGTGTGCATCCAGTCGTCGATCTTCTGGCAGTTCGGGCACCCAGGCCGGGACCTGGGTGGGCCGCCCGGTGTCATCCAGCGCGACGAACACCGTCAGACAATGGGTGGTCAGGCGCAGGTCCGGTTTCTTCGGATCGGCGGACCGGACGTGCAGCGAGATGTGCATGCTACTCCGGCCCGTGTGCAGCAACCTGGCCTGAACCTCGACCAAGTGTCCGATGAGAATAGGCCGGTAGAAACGGATCCCGCCGGAGTACGCCGCAACACAGTCACTCCCGCTCCACCCGGCGGCGCAGACGTAGGCGGCCTCGTCGATCCACCGCATCACGGTCCCGCCGTGGGTGTTGCCGCCCCAGTTGACGTCGGTGGGTGCGGCCAGGAACCGCAACGTCGCCTGCGCCGCGGTACTTGCGTCGGTGTAGTCCTGGTCCGCCATCGCGGCAGCAATTTCTGCGCGGACCTCCGTCTTGCGCAGGGCGACCGCCTCCCGGAGCAGCTCCTGTTCGGTCGAGGCCACCCAGGGCCGCACGGGGGACGGCCGGCCACCGGAGTCCACGGCCACGAACACGACGGTGCAGGAGGTGGCCAGGAAGAAATCGATGCGTTGCGGTGCGGTCGAGGAGACCTTCACCTCGATGTGCATGCTGGAGCTGCCCGTGTGGACGAGCCTGGCCAACACCTCCACCAGGTCGCCGGAATGGATCGGGCGGGCGAAATTGACGTTGCCGACGTAGGCGGTCACGCAGTATCCGCCGCTCCAGCCCACCGCGCACGCGTACGCCGCCTTGTCGATCCACTCCAGTACCCGGCCACCGGCCACCGCCGTCCCGCTGAGCGAGGCAACGTCCGTCGGAGCGGCCAGAAAACGGAAGGTGATCTCGTTCGACCCCAATTTCGACCCCAATTTCGACGCCAATGTGGACCGCCCGGTCTGTCGAGGGTGGACTTCGGCCGCACCATTCCTACCGCAGGGCCGGTCGGTGCGCTCGGGTCTGGTCTACTGAACCCTTCAGTCGGCGGTGTGAGTCGGCGGTGTGAGTCGGCGGTGTGGGTCGGCGGTGATCGCGGAAGTGGGGTGGCGTCGATGCAGCTCAGCGCGCCCGCTCCGGTGGGCGTTGTCGGCGCGGGGACCATGGGCGCCGGCATTGCCCAGACTGCCGCCGTGGCCGGTCATCCGGTGCTGCTCTTCGACGCCTCCGGCGATCGGACAGCCGATGCCGTCGACGGCATCCGCAGCCGGTTGGACCGTGAGGTTGCCCGAGGCCGGCTGGATGCCCAGGTTGCGGCCGAGGCCCTGGCCCGGCTGCAGCCAGCCGGGCAGATCGGTGAGCTGGCCGGATGCGGGCTGGTCATCGAGGCTGCGGTGGAAGCCCTGAAGATCAAACGCCTGATCTTCGCTGACCTGGAAGCTGTTGTCGGCGATGACTGCGTGCTGGCTACGAACACCTCGTCGTTGTCCGTGACGGCGGTCGCGGCCGGGATGCGCCGGGCGCAGCGGTGTGTGGGGATGCACTTTTTCAACCCGGCCCCGGTGATGCGCCTGGTCGAGGTGGTCTCCGGATTGGCAACCGATCCGGTGGTGGCCACCGCCGTCTGCGAGCTGGCCAGGCAGTGGGGGAAGACCCCGGTCCGGGTCACATCCACCCCCGGGTTCATCGTCAATCGGGTCGCTCGGCCGTTCTATGGGGAGGGCCTGCTGGCCTTGGAGGAAGGAATTGCTGACCCGGCCACCGTTGATGCGGTCATGCGCGAATCCGGTGGTTTTCGAATGGGTCCGCTTGAACTGACCGACCTCATCGGTCAGGACGTCAACCTTGGGGTGAGCAGGTCGGTGTGGGAGATGTTCGGCCAGGATCGGCGGTACGCCCCGTCGCTCGTCCAGCAGGCGCTGGTCGACGCGGGCCGGCTGGGCCGGAAGTCCGGCCGTGGTTTCTACCGCTACGACGACGGCGGCGCCATCGATCATGCTGCAGCACAACCCGATTCGGCTCCGGCGGAAAAAATGCCGCGGCACGTCAGGGTGTTCGGCGACTGGGGTCCATGGAATCCGTTATGGGACAGAGCTGCTCGTCGGGGTGTCGCGGTGACCCCCGGCGACCTCCGGGACAGCGCCGACCCGCATGTCGAACTACCCGATCGCGCCCTGCTGGTCCCGACGGATGGCCGGACCGCCACCGAGCGGGCCGCCGCCTCCGGCCATCCCGTGCTCACCATCGATCTCGCGCTTGACCCGGCCACGGCGACCCGCTACGCGATCGCCGCGTCAAAGGGGTGCCCGGCGGAATCGGCTGCCGATGCGGTGGGTTTGTTGCAGGCCACCGGCGCGGCGGTGAGCGTGGTGGCCGACCTGCCCGGCCTGCTGGTGGCGCGAACGGTCGCCATGCTGGTCAACGAGGCTGTCGACGTGGTGTCGCGACGGGTTGCCACTGTCGAGGACGTCGACACCGCAATGAGTCTCGGTATGAACTACCCCATCGGACCGTTGGCCTGGGGTGACCGGATCGGCCCTGCCCGGGTGGTCACCGTGCTGGACGCCCTGCACCGCGCCTACCCGGACGGCCGTTACCGGGTCTGCACGGGGTTGCGGCGGGCGGCGTGGTGTGGTGGGAGGTTGGGCGACCTGTGAACGCCAGAACTCCGATCACCGGCCCGCCCGCGTTCGTGACAAGCTGACCAGGTGAGCCTGGCCGAGCTGATCCCGACCCGCGACGGCGAGGCTACCTGGGACACCGCGCTGGGTGGGCGGGCCGGCCACGCTGTCGATGCAGGTGAGCTCTTCGATCTGTTCACCGCGTGGGCAGCAGACCGCGGACTTCCCCTGTACCCGCATCAGGAGGAGTCCCTGCTGGAAATAGTCGGCGACTCGAACGTCATCGTCGGGACACCCACTGGGTCGGGTAAATCCCTGATCGGGATCGCCGCCCTTTTCTACGGGATGGCGACCGGCCGCCGGTCCTATTACACGGCCCCGATCAAGGCCCTGGTCTCGGAACGGTTCTTCGACCTGACCGACATCTTCGGGGCCGCCGCTGTCGGAATGATCACCGGTGATTCCGCCGTCAACGCCGCAGCGCCGATAATCTGTTGCACCGCAGAAATTCTCGCAAGCATTGCGCTCCGCGCGGGTGCCGACGCCGATGCCGGGGTCGTCGTGATGGATGAGTTTCACTATTACGGCGATCCGCAGCGCGGCTGGGCCTGGCAGGTTCCGCTGCTCGAACTGTCTCGGGCGCAGTTCGTGCTGATGTCAGCGACATTGGGCGACATGCGTTCTTTCGCGGCGGATCTCACCCGGCGGACCGGCCGGGCGACGGCGCTGATCGCGGACGTACCGCGGCCGGTGCCGCTGCACTTCTCCTACACCGCCGTACCGCTCACCGAAACATTGCAGGATTTGCTGGCCACCGGTCGAGCTCCGGTGTACATCGTGCACTTCACCCAGGCCGCAGCCCTGGAACGGGCTCAGGCGTTGTCCAGCATCGCCGTTGCGACCCGAGCGGAACGAGACCAGATCGCCGAGGTGATCGCCGATTTCCGGTTCTCCTCCGGGTTTGGTCGCGCCCTGTCCCGGCTGGTCCGTCACGGGATCGGGGTGCACCACGCGGGAATGCTGCCGAAATACCGGAGGCTGGTGGAACGGCTAGCCCAATCGGGACTGCTGAAGGTGATCTGCGGCACGGACACCCTGGGGGTGGGTATCAACGTCCCGATCCGGACGGTGCTGTTGACCGCGCTGAGCAAATACGACGGGCGTCGTACCAGGCTGCTGTCGGCGCGGGAGTTCCACCAGGTGGCGGGTCGCGCCGGCCGGGCCGGGTTCGACACCGCCGGCGACGTCGTGGTGCTGGCTCCGGAGCATGTCATCGAGAACGAGCGCGCGGTGGCAAAGGCAGGTGATGACGCAGCGAAAAAGCGTAAGGTCGTGCGCCGCAAACCCCCGGAGGGTTTCGTCGGCTGGTCGGAGACGACGTTCGACAAACTGGTTGTGGCGCAACCGGAACCGTTGACGTCGCATTTCCGGGTGTCACACGCCATGGTTCTTGGCGTGGTCTCCCGGCCCGGGGACGCCTTTGCCTCCTTGCGCGCTCTGATCGAGAACAGTCACGAACCGCGGGACCGGCAACTGCGACATGCGTTGCGGGCCATCGCGATCGGTAAGGCATTGCTGGCGGCCGGGGTGGTCGAGCGACTTGACGAGCCGGACGAAACCGGCCGGCGGTACCGGTTGACCGTGGATCTGCAACTCGACTTTGCCCTGGACCAACCCCTGTCCCCACTGGCGCTGGCGGCCCTGGACATCCTGGACCAGCACGCGGACAGCTATGCGCTGGATGCGGTGTCACTGATCGAGGCGACTCTGGAAGGCCCCCGGCCGGTGCTGAGTGCGCAACGGTTCAAGGCCAGGGGCGAGGCCGTCGCCGCCATGAAGGCCGACGGGATCGACTACGAGGAGCGCATGGCCCTGCTCGACGACGTCGACTACCCGAAGCCGCTCGCCGACCTGATCGAGGGTGCCTACGAGTCCTATTCCACGGGCCATCCGTGGGTGGCCGAGTACCAACCCGAGCCCAAGTCGGTGGTCCGGGACATGTACGAGCGCGCCATGACGTTTTCCGAATATGTCGCCTTCTACGGGCTGACCCGCTCGGAAGGTGTTGTCCTGAGATATTTCGCCGACGCCTACCGGGCATTGCGGCGGACCATTCCAACGTCGGCCAGGACGGAGGATTTGACCGACATCACCTCCTGGCTGGGGGAACTCGTGCGCGGGGTCGATTCCAGCCTGCTGGACGAGTGGGAGGCGCTGGCCCATCCCGATCCCGACGAACTCGGTGTCGCCGGGACGGGCTCGGGCGAGGTCCGTCCGCCGACAGCACGGGGAGTGTCGGCGAACGAGCGCGGATTCACCGTGATGGTGCGCAATGCCCTGTTCCGCCGGGTGGAGTTGCTGGCCCGGCACGACTATGCCGAACTCGGCCAATTGCACGGCGGGAACGGCTGGCGGCCTGATGACTGGGATCAGGCAATGGCCGGTTACTGGGCGGAATACGACGACCTGGGTATTGGCCCGGTAGCGCGGGCCGCAGGGATGCTGGTGCTGACCCGGGGGGTGGACGCCTGGACGGCCCGACAGATCTTCGATGACCCGGCGGGCGACCGGGACTGGGGCCTGACCGTCACGGTCGACCTGGCGGACTCCGACGATGCGGGTGAACCGGTGTTGCAGATCGTTGACGTCGGGACCGTGACCGGACGGGCAGGCCCCTGACTCGAACCGGGATCGGAGCGGAACTATTCAGACTCTCGCCGTTTTTCGTTGGTGGCGGTGTTGGTGACAGCGTTGGCGACAGTGTTTTTGACAGAGGCGGTGAGAGTGTCACGATCCGAACCGTTCTCATCGTCGGTGACCGGTCGCACGCCGGTGATCCGATGCAGCACGAAGGTTTTGACCGATCCGCGTAGTCGATCGTAGGCAACCACCGCGCCGCCGGAGACAGCGACCGGTTCGATCATCCGGTGCGTCGTACCGCCATCGGCATCGACATACCCGATCCACACCGGCTGCCGGCTTTCAGCGGCAACGCGAAGCAGCGCAAGGGTTTCACCCGCTGGCTGGCCACCGGGCCGCAGGTGAGCGGCACCAGTGCGGTCGGCGCTGCGCATGCGGGTGACCAAAGAATCCAATTGCTCGCCCGTCGCGACCGGAGGCTCGCGCCAGTGTTGGTAGCGGGTGGCGGGTTTTTCGGTGCGCCTGGGCCGGCCACGCAGATCAAGCACACCTCCTGCAGCATCCTCGGCAGCCGGGACCAAACCGCCAGTCCGGAAGGTGTCCATCAACTCCTGCACCGACACGACCGAGATGGCCACGGTCGGAGCAAGTTTGCGGATGGGGATACCGAGCGAGGACGCCTCCGCGATGGCCTGATCGATCAACGCGGGGTCGTCGCTGCGCAGGTAGGTGGTGGCTGCGCCCAACCGCAACACGCCGTAGCGCCGGCCCACATCGTCGATCAGATAGCTCAATGCCTGCGGAACACCCGTCACCGAATGCGTCGTGAAAAGCTCGTGCAACTGCCCGGTGGTCGCTCCGGCATCAAGCGCTCGGCGAATCGAGGCGGGCGTCACCCGGTACACGGTTGCGCTGCCCGCAGACTCGATGTCGGCGGCCTGGCCGAGCCGGGCGGCAAGATCGGGAACCAGCCGGCCCGGCGCGACAACGGTGAGATCGGCTTGCACCATGACGGTGTCGACCGGGGCGGGCAACGCGGCGAGCAGGGCGGCCTCGGCACCGGAGGCTGACCGGCCGAGCAACTCACGGCCGGCGGTGGTGAGTGCGTTGAATGCCACCACTCCAATGGCGGTGGCCTCGGCAAGGGTGGAGGCCAGCACCGCTTCCCGCTGGTCGGCCGGACGCAGCGGTGATTGCCAGGCCAGCAGGGCCGACAGCGATTCGGAGTCCATCCCCACACCGGCCGGTAACCCGGCCAGCGCGCTGAGCACGAACCGTCGCTCGGCCGGTCCGCGGATCCACGACAGTTCCGGTGAGAGGGCGTTCTGCACCTTGTCATTCACGTCGCGGGATCCCGCCCGAGACGGATTGCGTCGCAGGTCCAGCCAGACGGCGGCAAGCTGCGCCCAGGCCGCCTCGTCCGGAAGGGCCAGGAAGTCGTCGGTCTCCGAGGTCGGGGTCCAGGATTCGACGACCCGGCCGCGGATGGTGTCGGCGGCGATCAGGCCGGCGGCTGCGACCAGTTCCAGATCCAGCGCGGTGACGGCGTCCTCGGTACCCATCACCTTGGACAGCTTCCGCAATTCCCGGATGCCCAACCCGCCGGACTTGAGCACCGGCGGTGGGTTCTGGCCGACGGCTTCCAGTAGCCGCCCGAGCCGGTCGACCGTCGCCAGTGCCTGGCCGCCGGCCGTGCCGTCGACAGTGCGCACCCCGCGTTCCTGACGACCGCCATCCGGCGGATGGACCGCGATCGAGCCGAGCGGCTCGTCGCCGCGCAGCGCAAGGCCCACCTCCCGGGGCAGCTCCACGGTGTCGGCATCGATGGAGCGCAGCAGTCCGGCGGTCGTCAACTCGCCGACGACGGCGGCAACCGGGGACCGGGGACCGACGGTGCCGCGAGGAACCCCGTGCGCCATCCGTTCGAGCAGACTCCGGGCCGGCGCGGCCAGGTCCCCGATGGCAGCCGCGGCGTCGGCAACGGTCAGCGAACCCGGCGAACCAAGTCCCGCCGGGTACGGGCCCAGCACCGCCAGCACCGCAGACGGCATGTGGATCTGGTCATCGCCGCGTATCAGCGCCAACGACTCGAGTCGATGGAGCACGTCGTCCAGTGCGTCCGAGGCAACTGTCGGCCCGAGCAGGTCCAGCAGGTCGGTCCGTTGGACCGCCCGCCGCTCCGCACCGAGCACCGCCAGCGCCTGCAGCACCTGGATGTCGAACTGGTGCAGGCTCTCCATCGCGCGCCAGACCGACGGGCCGGTGTTCAGCCGACCGGCCAGCACCGTGAGATCCCCGGGGGCGGGCACTGTGAGGTCCGGCCGGGCGCGCAGCAGCGCGACGAGGGAGGCATCCTCCCGCGCGCGCAGCCACTCCAGGGTCGAAGGCATCTGCTCCACCGTAGTGACTCGCCGGGGGTGACCTATCCAGTCCTTCGTGCGCCGCCATCGGCTAACCGGAGCAACTCGGCTCCCGGTTGACCAGCCGCGACGTTCAGATGAGGTGGCTGACGGTGTCCTTGGCGGCGCTGCCAGGCGGCCGGAACGAGCGACGCAACCAACCGCCCAGCAGGCCTTTGAGGATGAGGAAGGGAATGAGGAACGCAGCGAGCATCGAGACCAACCAGATGATCAGTGTCGCCAACACCCAGGTCTGGGCGCCGTTGATCGTCAGGCCGTCGCTGATGATCGTGGTCAGAACGAGCGCGACGACGGTGGCGATCAGTCCCGCCGCGCCGACCAGGGCGCGTGCATTGCGCATGGTCACTTTGATCACGAAGGGAGAGATCACCGAGCGGAGGACGGCGAAGATCGCGACGTCCAGGAGGAACGACGCCGCGTTGATGCTCACCCCGGGCAGCACGAGAGCTGCGATGAGAAGGCCGAGACCGGCGGCGAGCAGGAAAATGCAGAAGGTGATGACGAGCCGGATCACCACCGAAACCTACCCGAATGACAGGTCGCCGGGGGAATAGGCCGGGGAATGAGATGTCGGGAAGCCAGAAACATGGTCGAGTGATCTCGGCGCCACGCCCGGGGCGATGCGAAGCGGCGTTGAGCGCAGGCCCGCGGTGCGCCAGAATGGACTCGCATGGCCCGATCGCTCGTTGCCGGTAGCGCCGGGGTGGGCGTTTGCGGACGGGGAACCTCCCTCGACCGCTCGATCGCGAGGAGGAACAGTGGCCGCAGAGCGCCGTAAGGGTGTCGATCCCACCTGGCCGACCCTGCCGGACGGGGAACACCCTGTCACCGAACTCCACACCGACGTGCAGGGCGCGCTGTCGCCGTTCGGAGAGGTCGAGTTCCCTCTCCCGTCGGTGCCGTACGTCCATCCCACCACGGTGATCAATCGCACCTGACCGGCCTGCCTACTCCGGTGCAGGGGGGCTTGGCGCGCGTTGGAGGGGTCGTCCTGGCGGCCGGCTCCGGCCGGCGGTACGGGGGGCCCAAGGCCCTCGTCGACGACGGCGCAGGGCCGTGGGTACTGCGAGCGGTCGGCGCTCTGGCCGGGTGTGACCCCGTGGTGGTGGTCACCGGTGCCGACGGTGCGGAGGTAGCGGCGCTGCTGCCGCCCACCGTGCTGGTGGCGCACAACTCTGACTTCCAATCGGGTATGGGCTCGAGCCTCCGGGTGGGCCTGCGAGCGCTGGACCCCGTGCCCTTGGGTGACGGAGCGTCAGCCCCGCCGGTCGACGCGGCGCTCGTCATGCTGGTCGACCTTCCTGGTGTCGGATCTTCGGTGATCCGTCGGATCCTGCTGGCGGCCGGCCCGCCTGCTCGGGCCCGGTCGGTCTTGATCAGGTCCTCGTTCGACGGTGTGCCCGGCCACCCCGTGCTGATCGGACGCGATCACTGGTCCGGCGTCAGCGCTACCGCGGTGGGTGACTCTGGAGCAAGGGAGTATTTCCTGGCCCACGGGGTCCGCCTGGTCGAGTGCGGGGACGTCGGATCCGGCGAGGACGTGGACACACCCGTCAGGCGGTGACCGGCCGGGTACGGTGATCCGGCGTGACCCGGCCCGATGCCCGTGCCAGCGGTGACAGGTGCGTGTCCGGACGCGCTACCGTTTCGACGCGTCGACTGAGGAGTCACCCGATGGCAGTGCCCGGTCCCGGTTATTCGATCACCATGCGGATCGCCGCCCCGCCGTCGGCGTCCGCCGCAGGGGATCTGACCACCGCGGTCGGCCGGGCCGGCGGGGTGATCACCGGTTTCGACGTCGTCGAGTCGACCGCAGCCCTGATGGTGGTCGACCTGTCGGCCAACGCACAATCCCAGAGCCACGCCGAGGAACTCACCGACGCCGTCAACGCGTTGAACGGAGTCGAGGTCCGGAAGGTCTCCGACCGGACGTTCCTGGTCCATATCGGCGGGAAAATCGAAGTGACGTCGAAGGTTCCGCTGCGCAACCGGGACGACTTGTCCCGCGCATACACCCCCGGGGTCGCGCGGGTCTGCGAGGCGATCGCGAAGAACCCGGCGGATGCGCGCCGGCTGACGATCAAACGCAACACCGTCGCCGTAGTCACCGATGGCACCGCCGTCCTGGGCCTGGGGAACATTGGCCCGGCCGCCGCGCTCCCGGTGATGGAGGGAAAGGCCGCCCTGTTCAAGAAGTTCGCCGGCGTGGACGCCTGGCCGGTGTGTCTGGACACCACCGACACCGAAGAGATCATTCGCACGGTGCAGCTCATCGCGCCGGTGTACGGGGGGATCAACCTGGAGGACATCGCCGCCCCCCGGTGTTTCGAGATCGAGGCCCGGTTGCGCGAACTGCTCGACATCCCCGTCTTTCACGACGATCAGCACGGGACGGCGATCGTGGTGGTGGCGGCCCTGCGCAACGCGCTGCGGGTGGTCGGCAAGGGCATCGGCGACTGCCGTATCGTGGTTTCCGGTGTCGGCGCGGCGGGGAACGCCATCATCCGATTGTTGCTGCTGCAGCAGCCTTGCGACATCATCGCCTGTGACATCGCCGGTATCGTGCACCAGGGCCGGGAGGGCATGGACCCCAACCTTGCCTCGGTGGCCGCGGCCACCAACAAGACCGGCATGTCCGGCACCATCCATGACGCCATCGACGGCGCCGACGTGTTCATCGGGGTGTCGGCCCCGAACGTCATCACCGGGGATGATGTCGCCAGAATGCGCAGCGGGGCAGTGGTTTTCGCGCTGGCCAACCCGGACCCGGAGATCGACCCGCTGGAGGCCCAGGCTCATGCGGCGGTGGTGGCGACCGGGCGTTCGGATTTCCCGAATCAGATCAACAATGTGCTGGCCTTCCCCGGCGTCTTCCGCGGCCTGCTGGATGCCCAGGCCACCGAGATCACCGACGAGATGCTCAACGCGGCGGCCGAGGCCATTGCTGACGTCGTTTCATCGGATCAGTTGAATGCTTCCTTCATCGTTCCGAGCGTCTTCGACGAGAAGGTCAGCAAGGCTGTCGCGCACGCTGTCGTCGAGGCCTCCCGCTCGCGGTCGCGGATCGGCGGGGGAGCGAAGGAGTCGGCCAGGGAATCGGCGCGGTGATGAGCGATCCGGAGAGCCGGGGAGTGCCGTCGCTGACGCACGTCGACGCGACCGGCGCGGCCCGCATGGTTGACGTCACCGCCAAGGACATGTCGGCCAGGATGGCCGTTGCCACCGGGGTCGTTCGCACCACGGTGGAGGTCATGCGGTTGCTGACCGGGAACGCGTTGCCCAAAGGGGACGCGTTGGCCACCGCGCGGATCGCCGGGATCATGGGCGCCAAAAGAACTCCCGATTTGATTCCGCTGTGCCACCCGATCTCGATCTCGGGTGTGACGGTCGAGGTGGAACCGGGTCGCTCGGAAGTGCGGATCGTCGCGACCGTGCGGACGACGGACCGTACCGGGGTCGAGATGGAGGCGCTCACCGCGGTGGCCGTAGCCGGTCTCGCCCTGCACGACATGATCAAGGCCGTGGACCCGGCGGCGGTGCTGGACGCGGTCATGGTGGTCCGCAAGGACGGTGGCAAGACCGGTACCTGGACCCGCCCGGCGGATCGATGAGTGAGCGCCGGACGGCCGTGATCGTCATCGCCTCGACCCGGGCGGCGGCCGGCGGGTACCCGGATCGGACCGGGCCGGTCATCCACGAGTGGTTGACAGCAAGGGCTTTCACCGTCACAGGACCGCTGGTCCGCGCCGATGGGCCGGACGTCGCTGCGGCGATGCTGGACGGGATCGGCGCCGATCTGGTGATCACCTCTGGTGGCACCGGGATCTCCCCGACGGACCGCACCCCACAACTGACGGCTGACCTGCTGGACTACGAGATCCCAGGCCTGGCAGCCGCTCTGCGGGCGGAGGGCAGCGACAAGGTTCCGGCGGCGGTGTTGTCCCGTGGTCTGGTCGGGGTGGCCGGGCACACGTTGATCGTGAACCTGCCCGGTTCCCCCGGCGGGGTGCGGGACGGCCTGTCGGTCTTGGACCGGGTGCTGGACCATGCACTGGATCAGCTCCGCGGCGGCGACCACCCCGGGGGTGGCTCCTGATGGCAGGGCGGGTCTCCATCACGGCCGTCACACCCGAACCGCTGGATGTCGGAGCGCACGCCGCGGCCGTCGCCGACGCGAGAGCCGGTGCCACGGTGACTTTCTCAGGGGTCGTCCGCGACCATGACAACGGGCGCACCGTCACCGAACTGGAATATCACGGGCACCCCAGCGCAGCAACGGTTGTCGCCGAGGTAGCTGAGGAAATCGCGGGTCGTGCCGGGGTGATCGCGGTGGCGGTGTCGCACCGGGTGGGCCTGCTCGTTGTCGGCGACATTGCGCTGGCCGCCGCGGTGTCTGCCGCGCATCGGCAGGAGGCGTTCGATGCCTGCAGCGACCTGGTGGACGAGGTGAAACGCCGGTTACCCGTCTGGAAAAGGCAGGTGTTCGGCAACGGGTCCGACGAATGGGTCGGCTCGGCCTGAGTCGCCCGACCTGCCCGGCCACCCCCAAATTCAGCCAGATTCAGCCGGACTCCGAGTCCGGGGTCAGAGCGCGCGCCACCGGTCGGAGGCCTCGTCATAGGCGGCAAGCCCGGCTTCACGGAACGCGGTCAGCCAGCCCTGCATCGGCCAGAATCCCCAGCGCCGGTGGAAAACCGTTGCGTTGGCAATGATGTCGTGCAGGTGCCGGACCGGGGGTTGCTCGCTGTCATGGTACTGGTGGAACGCGTCGGCCCCACCGAGCAACTGCAGCGGGACCTTCTCGAGGTGGGCGCGGTAGCCGAGATCGGTGTCCTCGGCGCCATACCCGCTGTAGTCCTCGCAGAAGCCGCCGAGCCTGGACCAGGTACCCGCAGACACCGCGAAGGACAGTGACCAGAACAGCCACCAATCGGTAGAGATCGCCGATTCGCCGTCGGTCAGTTCAGGCCTGGCCGGATGGGCAGTACCGACCAGCGCCCCCGGATGGATCCGGCCGGCGTCGGTCACCGCGTCCAGGTACCGGACAACACCGCAGTGCACCTGCGAGACCGGCTCAGCTGCAACAGCTTTGGTGTATGTCGAGGTCAGTGATGGGGACGGGACGCAATCGACGTCGAGGAAGATCAGGATGTCCGCACCGGCGGTCAGGGCGGCCCGCGCCCCTGCATTGCGGGCTTTGGCCAGCGGTAGTCCGCGGTCAACCGGGACGTCCAGCAGGTGGATCCGACACGCCGAACCGGAAAGGGGGCCGGCTGCGGTGAGCCGCAACGACTCCGCGTCATCCATCCCGACGACGATGTAATGCTCCGGAAGTTCGGTTCCGCTCAGCAGTCCGCGCTGCTGATTGCGGAGGTGGTCGTGGCGGCCACTGACGATAGTGATGACTGCGGTGCTCATCCGGTCAACTCGCTGACAGCCTGCAGGGCACCCGCCCCCGCCCCCGGGGCCGCCGTTACCCCCGGGGCGGCCGCCGTCGCCCGGCGGAGCTCTGCCGCCGTCCGGGTGAGAAAGTCCGCCGCCACATCGGCCGCATCGGCGGCGGCCCAGCGTTCCCACCCCAGGCCGCCCAGGGTGACGGCGCCGTGGAGCAGGGCCGGCCATCGGGCGGGATCCGGCCACTCGTCCAGGGCGACGGCCAGCCCGGCGTCACCGAGAACCCTTGCGGTGGCTGCCTGTTCGCCGTGGGGGCGATCCTCGGCGATGACCACTGCGGGTCGGCGGGCGCTGGCCACCTCGGCAACAGCGTTCTGCCCGGCGTGGGTGATCACCACGTCGGCCCACTGCAGCAGTTCCCAGACGTCACCGTTCTCCTCGGGCGGGACGCCGGCCACCCGCCACTGCCAGTGGGGTGTGCCCGCCTGTGCCGCGGCGATCGCCGCCGCCGGCCGGCCGGACCCGCCCGAGCCCCACAGCACCAGCACCCGCGGCCGAGGGTCGGCGGCGATCCGCCCCGGCCGGTCGAACGCATCGATTGACGCGGCAGGGGCGCAATCGCGTGCCTGGCTGGCAAACCGGGAGATTGCCCCCGTGTGAAAGGTCTTGCGCGACCAGGTTGACGGCCAATCCGGTACGGCGAATTCCGCTGACCACGGCGCAAGCAGGGCATCGGCGGCGTCATAGGCCAGGCGGTGCGCCCGATCCGAGCGGTTCCCCCGCATCGCCACCACGATGGTCGGCACCCCGTGCAGCCGGGCGAGCAACGCGACCTCCACCGAGACGTCGACGACGAGCAGGTCCGGGTCGGTGTCCTGGATCCACCGGGAGATGGCGGCCATCCGGCTCCGCAGTCCCGGCTCGTACCGTGGCGCCCAGTGCAGTGTGCCGCCGGCATCCGGGTCAACATACGTGCCGGAAGCGTTGTCAGAGGGCAGGTGTCGCCACGTGAACCGGCTGTCCGGAGCGGGTGCCGATGGCGGGGGCAGCGAACTGAGCACTGTCACCGGTTCGGTGAGCGCCGACGCGATCGACCGCATCCGGTGCAGGTGGCCGTGACCCTGGTGATGGACGTAGTACCCGATCACAGCCGCGACCGGGTAAGAGCGTCCTGGTACACGGTTTCGTAACCCCGCAGCATGGTCGCCGCCCCGCACGTGCGAAGAGCGCGCTGACGGACGTCGGCCCGGTCAAGTGTCCTGGCCTCGGCAATGGCCGCGACCGCCGCAGCGATATCGGCGGCCGGTACCCCCTCGGCCGGAACCGGGGCCAGCAGCCGGCCCACGCGGTCGTCGATGATCTCCGGCAGGCCACCCCTGGCGAACGCCACCACGGGCGTACCGCAGGCCATCGCCTCGGCGGCCACTAGGCCGAACGGCTCGTTCCATACCGGCGTCACCAGAGCAACCGTACTGCTGCCGACGAGGTCTGCCAGTTCCGGCTGCCGCAGGTGCCCGGCGTACCGCACCCGATCACCCAATCGAGGCCGGACCTGGTTCATGAAGTACTCCGTGTCGATCACCGGCCCGGCGAGGGTCAGTGGGATTCCGGCGGCCTCGGCCAGGTCGATGGCCAGGTGCGGTGCCTTCTCCGGGGCGATCCGGCCGGACCACACCGCTCCGCTGCCCCCGGGCCCGGCCCGCCAGGCCCCGGTGTCCACCCCGTTGCGGACCACTCTGGGCCGGATCAGCGGGTGCCACAGCCGCGCGGTGGCCCGGCTGACCGCGACGAAGTGACGCCCTCCGCCGCCACCGCCGAGGACCCGCTCGGCCCAGGGCAGCATCGGCGTGTGCAGGGTGGTGATCAGCGGGCACGGCAGGGTGTCCGCGTGCTCAACGGGGAACGAGTGCAGTGCGTTGTTGTGGATGACGTCGAATGCCCCGAGCAGCCCATCGTGCAGCTGTTGCATCAACGAAGCGAAGGCCTGTTCCTCGGCTGCCTTGACCACTGGATGGTTGGTGATGTCCGGTCGCTCGTCGGGATCGCCGGTCGGCAGCCGGCCGAATTCGTATCCGACGATCTCCGGGTCACTGCCGGTGGCGCCGGCGACGGTCACCGAATGCCCACGCGCGCGGAGCCCCTGGGCCAGGGCGGAGGTGTGCGCCTCCAGCCCGCCGGTGAACGGTTCGGCAATCGGATACCGCAGCGACGCGATGACCAAAATCTTCAAACGGTCGGAAGAGCTGCTCCGGACGCGGACACGGTGCTGCCCCATCGTTTTCCTCTCTCTCGACGCCGGGTGCGTCGCCGACCGGGTCGGCGACCGCTCCTGAAGGTGCTGGCGGTGCCGGCCAACGACGGTGTCCGGGCGAACCGCTGAGACAGTGGGGTACCCACGCCACGGTCGGTTCAATCAGTCGGTTCAATCAGTCGGTTCAATCAGTCGGTTCAATCATCTCTGACCTGATGACGCCCCTTGACCACGGGTGTCACCGGGCAACGACCACGGGCGATCACCCGGCGAGCGCAGCCTCGTACACCCGCCGGTGGGCATTCGCGATCATGGTCCGTTGGGCGCGACGATCGGGCCTGGCTATCGCCACCGCTGGGTCGCCCCGACGTGCTTGCCGAAGGATCCGGGTCAGGTCGTCGGCGTCGACCTCATCACCCGCCCGGTGAAACGAGGGATGACCATGCTGATCGGCGTAGCACCCGACATCCGGTACCAGGACAGCGGTGTCAAGATCGACGCACGCCTCCAACCACCCCGAATGGGTGCCGAAACGGTACGGCAGCACCACCACATCGACGTCGCGAAGGTAATCCCAGAGCTCGGCGTCACTGAACCGCGGGTGCACCTTCACCTGCCAGGAGGGGTCAGACAACCTGGGGGACAGCCATTCCCGGAGCTGGGCCGCGGCCGGATCGGACCGGGTCGTCAGGTCCGGGTGCAGATCGACCCGGAGCACGATGTTCCTGGTCTCCGAAGCCGCGCCCACCCGGCCGCTGCCGGCGGTCGTCGCAAGCGCCGCCGCAGCAGTCTCCAGCGCCCGCAGCACCGGCAACGGATCGACGTTCGCGCGGAGGCTCTTGGCATGGACGGCGACGATGAGGTCGGGGCCCCGCCGCCGCCGCGATGGGTCACGGGGATCGTCGAGCAATGACAGATCGTCGAGCAATGACAGATCGTCGAGCAATGACAGATCGTCGAGCAATGACAGGGGGAGCACGTGCGGGTGCGGGATGACGGTCGCCCGCCGGCCCCATCGCTGCTCGATCAGGGCCGCGGCCGCCGTCGTCAGGGTGATCACCTCGGTGGCGGCCGGGACCAGCAGCTCCAGCTGCGCCTGATGCAGGCGCTGATCGGTGAAGTGCGGGTTGTCCAGGTCGTGGACGGTGAACACCAGCGGCCGGCGCTGTTTTGCCAGCATGTCGAGCCACCGCCGCAACCGGTCTGTGGGGACCGCGTCGAAGCCGAAATGCAGGTGCGCCAGGTCGAAGTGGTCGTGCTGGGCGGCGATCCATTCCGGCTCCAGCATCGCTGGAGGCCACCACTGACCGGGCCCGGCGCCGGGATCGGCGGGCCTGGGGTCGGGTAGTCGATAGACATCGTCGAGACCGTCCGGGTCACCCAGATGCGCTATGTAGGGGTGCCCGAACGGAATGGACGCCACCCGGATCGGGCGTCGCACTTCCATCGGGGCCCTCCTTCGGTGGCTCTAATCCGTGGCTGTCGTCGCTGCGTTGACAGGGTCTGACGGTGCTGGCCGAGCCCGTCAATCCGACCGACCGACGGACGGTACGGTCGCCGTCATGAGCACCGCGAACACCCCGGCCGGGACAGCGGTCGATGGTCGGACGCGACACTACGGAACGTTCTACGGTCTCGACGACCCAGCGCCGGCCGACGGGGCGTCGCCCCTGTTGCTGGTGTGGGGGAATTGCCAGGCCGAGGCGATGCGGGTGTTGCTGTCGGGCTCGGCGACGCTGGGCGCCACCACCGTTCGCATACCACCGGTCTTCGAACTCACCGCAGCGGACATGGGGCCGCTTCGCCGGCTCGCCGAACGGGCCAGCCTCCTGGTCACCCAACCGGTAAAAGACAACTACCGTGACCTCCCGTTGGGCAGCGATCAGCTGGCCGCGATGATGCCGGCAGGGAGCACCGTCATCAGGTGGCCGGTGGTCAGGTGGTCGGGGCTGCATCCCTGTCAGGTGATCGTCCGGGATCCGCGGGACGACACTCGCGACCCTCCGGTGGTGCCTTACCACGACCTTCGCACCCTCGCCTCCGCCCGGCGCGGCGAGGACCTGCTGGATGCGGACATCTCGGCAGCCGCGTGCCGCACCGTCGCCGACGCCTCGACGGCAGAGCTCCAGCGCCGGGAGCAGCGGCAGTGCGACGTCATGATCAGCGACCTGTTCGCGCAGCCACGAGCCGACGACATGGCCACCATCAATCACCCGGGCAACCGGGTGTTGATCGAGCTGGCACGACGGATTCAGCAGGCCCTTGGCCGCCACCCCGACGCCGCCGACCCGGGGCGGATCCTGCTCGGTGAGGTCGTGGCTCCCGTCATTGCACCGGCCGCGACGGCCATGAAGGTGCCGGCGACCGAGACGGCCTGGCGGGTCGGCGGCAACGCGGTGTCATCGACCATCGTGCACCGCACGCAGTGGCAGTGGTACCTGGACAACCCGTGGGTGCTGGAGGCCGGCTACGCCCGGCACCTTGATCTGCTGGACACCCTGGGGTTGGCGTGAGCGGCGATCCCGACATCAACGCACCGGCTGCCGCGAGCCGGATCGACCCCGGCATCGCGCTGGCAATCTGCGGAACGCCGCAACATGGTGTGACCCTGCTGGCCAGGCAGATAGCTGCCGCAGCAACCGATCTCGGATTTGCCGGGCATATCCTGACGGAGCCAGATCCGACCAGACTGGACGATCTGATCGACCGCCTGCCCGGTGCCGTGCGGGTCGTCCACCTGCACGTCAATGATTGGTTTTTCGCCGATTCGGTGACCAGCGCCCAGGATCGCATCGGGTCAGCGGCCCGGCGGCTGGCCGAGCGCGGGATCCGGTTGTCGGTAACGCTCCACGACCTGCCCCAATTGTCCGATGGGCCGGCGTTGTTTTCCCGCCGGGCAACGACCTACGCCGAAATCGTCCGCGCGGCAACCGGTGTCGCAGTTTCCAGCGAGCACGAGCGGGTCCTGCTGAGGGAGGCGGTGGCCGCCGGATCTACCCCGGGCCCCCGGCGGGCCGGGGAGCCGAACTCCGCCGCCCCCGCCGTCCAGGTCATTCCGCTGCCGATCGATCCGTTGCCCGGTGTGGTTCCTGGCGTGATGCCGGGGTGGGACCACACGGCGCCCGTCATCGGCATTTTCGGGTACATCTACCCGGGTAAGGGGCACCAGGAAATTCTGAAGGAACTCGCCGGGACGGTGCCGGGGCTGACCGTCCTGGCCATCGGACGGCCGTCGGAGCGGCACGGGGACCTGCTCGCCGAATTGGACGGATACGCGCGCCGCGGCGGAATCACTTTCCGGTGCACGGGATTCATCCCGGATAGCGAACTGGTCGGACGGTTGCGGGCGCCCGTTATTCCGGTGGCCCCGCACACCCATATCTCCGCATCGGGATCGATCAATTCGTGGATCGCGGCGGGCCGCCGGCCCCTCGTCCCGGACGGCAGGTATGTGCGGGAACTCGAGCGACGGCTGCCGGGTGCGGTGGCCGTCTACGAACCCGGGCAGCTCCTCTCGGCGGTGCAGGATGCGCTGACCCATCCGGAATCCACTGTGCTGCCCAAGGATTTCCCACTGGAACCTACGACGCCGGAGGTTGCGGCGAGTTACCTGACCTGGTTGCGGACGCTGGCGGGTCCGGCCGGCAGCCCGTGACCGGAGTCCATGCGGCTGCCGGGGGTTCTGCCGGCCGCGCTCTGATAGACGTCGGCCGAAACCGGTTCACCGTCCGCAGGAATCAGTGGGACGACCTGGCAGGTCGCACCGGGCCGGCGCCCGAGGTGAGCGTGGTCATTCCCTACTACCGAAATCAGGCACTGCTGGACCTGGTGCTGGCCGGGTTGTCGGTGCAGACCCACCCCCGGTCCCGGTTGCAGGTGGTGATCGCTGACGACGGATCGCCGGAACCGCCGGAGATCGGCCGCTGGGCAAGCGAACTCCAGCCGATCGTGGTGCGGCAACCCGACGCCGGGTTCCGGGTTGCGGCAGCCCGGAACCTCGGCCTGCAACGGGCCGATGGTGCGGTGATCGCCTTCCTCGACGGGGACACCGTGCCCGAACCTGCTTATCTGGAACATCTTTCGCGGCTCCCTGCGCTGCTGCCCGACTCGCTGGTCGGCGGCCGCCGACGGTATGCCGAACTGGCGACCTGGACACCCGACCGGCTGATCGAGTGGTTTCGAGGTGACGGCGCCGGGCCGACAATGCTGCCCGAGCCACCGTGGCTGCAGGATGAGTACCGTCGATCCGGTGACCTGAGGACGGTCGGTCCACGCAGTTTCAGCTACCTGATCGGCGCCGTCCTGGCCACCTCCCGCGACATGTGTCAGGAGCTGGCCGGTTTCGACGGTGAGATCGTCGGCTACGGCGGTGAGGACTACGACTTCAGCTACCGCGCCTACAACGCCGGGGCGGTCCTGGCCCATGTGCCCGCGGCGGTGGCGTGGCACGACGGGCCGGATTGGACCGGCCGGGAATCGGACGGCGACCACGCTCGAGCCGCGGCGAACACACAGGCGCTCAGGCTCGCCGAGCTGATCCCGGTGCCGTCCTTCCGGGGTACCGGGCAGTGGTACCCCCACTGCGACGTCGCGGTCGAGATCGACGTCACCACATGGTCTCTCGGTACCGCCGTCGTCTGCGTGCGGTCAGTGCTCAGCGCCCTTGACGCTGGCATCTGGCTGCCCGGAACCAGTGCCACTCAAGCGGCGATGGGGCAGGTGTTCGCAGCTGATCCGAGGGTGCACCAGGGCCCGATGCCGCAGTCGGTCCTGGACCGGGCCAGGGCATACCTGAGCGTTCCGGCGCCTGTGAAGGTTGGTGCGGCGTTCGCGGATCGAGTACAGCGACTGCTGGCCGACGACATCGGACGTTTGACCGTGGTCGACGGCACCGCACCGGTCGACGGCACCGCACCGGTCGACGGCACCGCACCGGTCGACGGCACCGCACCGATGATCGTCGTCACCTCCAGTCGCGCGCTGCGCAGAGCGCAGAGGTGGTGCGAGGCTGTCGGCGTTGAGCCGGACGCTCTGATCAGCAGGCTCTTCGGCAGCACCGTCGAACCGGCCGAACAACTCGGCGTGCTGACGGTGTCCCCCGAACCGGCACTGCCCGCAGTGTTCGGGGGCTGGGACTGATCAATCGGCCGCCGGCCAGCGCTGCGGAGACAGACGCGGCCCGGGCGCCCGACGGGTGGCCGCCTGGACCTTGGGGGAGCCGTTCACCGTCAGGTGAATCCGCCCGCGGCTCGGCCGAACGGGGAAGAGGCGGACAATTTTGCTGGTTGTCCTGATTCGACCAGGAGGTTTGCCCATGACGGGACCCGGCGCCAGCGGCGCCAGACGGATGATGCATCAGGACAGCTCGGTGCTGAACAAGAAACTGACCCCCGGCATTTTGCGCAGGGTGGCAACATTTGCCCAGCCCTACCGGCGGGAGCTCGCCGTCTTCCTGATGCTGACCATCCTGTCGTCGGTGATCGGAGTGGCGACACCACTGTTGGCCGGCAGTGTGATCAACGAGATCAGTGGTCACGGCAGTGGGCGGGTCGTGCTGGTGCTGGCGCTGGTGATTGCCGCGCTGGCGGTGGTCGACGCGCTGCTCTCGCTCGGGACCCGGTGGTTCTCCTCCCGGATCGGTGAGGGCCTGATCTTCGACATGCGGACCAGGGTTTTCGCGCACGTCCAGCAGATGTCGCTGGCGTTCTTCACCCGGACCCAGACCGGCGCATTGGTGAGCCGGCTCAACAACGACGTGATCGGCGCCCAACAGGCGTTCACCTCGACCCTGTCCGGGATCGTCTCGAACGTCATCGGGCTGGTCCTGACCGCCACCGTGATGTTCACCCTGTCCTGGCAGGTCACCGTGCTGTCGTTGATCCTCTTGCCGGTGTTCGTGTTGCCTGCCAAGCGATTCGGTCGCCGACTGCAGGCGCTGACCCGGGAGAGCTACGGCCTCAACGCATCCATGAACACGACCACCACCGAGCGGTTCAACGTCTCCGGTGCGCTGCTGGTCACCCTGTTCGGCCGACCAGAGGTGGAGACGGCTTCGTTCAGCGACCGGGCAGGCCGGGTTCGCGACATCGGGGTGACCTCCGCGATGTACGGGCGGGTCTTCATCGTCGCGCTCGGCTTGGTGGCCGCGCTGGCCCAGGCTCTGACGTACGGCCTGGGCGGTTCGTTGGCGCTCAGCGGGGCGATGGAGCCGGGGGCCGTGGTGTCGCTGGCGCTGCTGCTGAGCAGGTTGTACGGGCCGCTGACCGCGCTGTCCAACGTCCGGGTGGACGTGATGAGCGCACTGGTGTCCTTCGAGCGGGTCTTCGAGGTGCTCGACCTCACCCCATTGATTACCGAGAAGCCAACCGCGACGAAGCTTTCCGCTGGGCAGCAGTCGGTGGAGTTCGCCGACGTGCACTTTGCCTATCCCGGCGCCGACGAGGTGTCGCTGGCCTCCCTGGAAGACCTTGCAGTGCCCGACCACAGCCCACGTCACCCGGTGCTGCACGGGGTCAGTTTCCGGGCGGAACCGGGCCAACTGGTCGCTCTGGTGGGACCCTCCGGAGCCGGTAAGACGACAATCTCGCAGTTGATACCACGGGTGTATGACGCCGACAGCGGGAGTGTTCGGATCGGCGGCATCGACGTCCGCGACCTGACGTTGCAGTCCCTGCGGGACGCCATCGGCGTCGTGGCACAGGATGCACATCTGTTCCACGATTCGATTCGAGCGAACCTGCTGTACGCAAGGCCGGAGGCCGCGGAGGCCGACCTGGTCGATGCGCTGCGCGCCGCGCAGATCTGGGACCTGGTGAGCGCGATGCCGCAGGGCCTGGACACCGTGGTCGGCGATCGGGGTTACCGGCTCTCCGGGGGCGAGAAGCAGCGGCTGGCCATCGCGCGGGTGCTGCTCAAAGCGCCGGCCATCGTCATTCTCGACGAGGCGACCGCGCACCTGGACAGCGAATCCGAGGTCGCGGTGCAACGGGCTCTGGCCGCTGCGTTGGCCGGCCGGACGTCGGTGGTGATAGCGCACCGGCTATCCACGATCCGCAGTGCCGACCAGATCCTGGTCGTCGACAACGGCCGAATCCTGCAGTCCGGAACCCACGCCGACCTGATCAGACGGGGCGGGCTGTACGCAGAGCTGTACCGGACCCAGTTCGAGAACCAGGCGCCCGAACCCGCCAGCGCGGTCTCCTAGTCGTCCTTGGAGCCTTGGGGCCTCATCAGGAGGTCTTACGGTTCGGTGACGGGCCGTCGCTGCCGGGGTTGCCGGTGCTGCACCGGCGTTACGGTCAGCGCCATGAAACGGTTCGTTGGATTCGCTGGTCTGTCGGTCATCCTGCTGGCTGGATGTGGTGCGGGCACTGCCGGTACCGGCTCGCCCAGCACGGCGCCGTCCAGCACGGCGCTGCCCAGCACAGCGCTGCCCAGCACAGTGCTGCCCAGCACGGCGCTGCCCAGCACAGCGCTGCCCAGCACAGTGCTGCCCAGCACGGCGCTGCCCAGCACGGCGCTGTCCGACCACACGAACGCCGACACCGGCCCCACCGATGGGGCGATGGTCTCGCAGGCCCTGACCAACCCCTCGACGTCCGCCACCGCCACTGCCACCGCCACTGCCAGTGCCACTGCCACCGGCGTCACCCTTGCCGTTGCCGGCAGCGCCGTCGGCGACGTGCTGTTCGACGGCCCCGGCCAGGCCATCTACCTGTTCGCCAAGGAAACCGGGAACCGGCCCGACTGCTACGGCGCCTGTGCTGCCGCCTGGCCGCCAGTCCTTACCACCGGTGCACCCGTCGCGGGGACCGGCGTCGAGGCCGCCCTGCTGGGCACTACCGCCCGCACCGATGGCAGCACGCAAGTCACCCTGGCCGGGCACCCGCTCTACTACTACGCCCACGAGGGCAAGAACGAGGTCACCTGCCACAACGTCGACGAGTTCGGCGGCTTGTGGCTGGCAGTCACTGCCGCCGGCGCACCTGCCGCCGCCTGATCCGCTGGACACTCCAATGGCCGCGATCGATCAGCGATCGCGGCCATCGGGGACTTCTGTGGTGAGGTGCAGGGTCAGGCCGGGCCGGGCACCTTTAAGGGAAGCTTGGCGCCGGCGCCCTGCGCGGTCAGGGCTGTGAAATATGCCAGTGCCGCGGTGGTCACCAGCGCGAAGAACACACCGAACGACGGTCCGTGGGAGTAGCCGATCTCGCCCAGCACATCGGCGTAGCCGCCGCCGTACAGGAACGTCTGCAGCAACACCAGGATCATCAGGATGAACGATGCGGCGGCACCGTAGAACAGCCATTCCGGCCTGACCTGATCCTTTTTCACCACACCGGACAGCTGCAGCGCGTAGACAGCACCCACCGCGACGGCGAGCAGCACCGGAATCCACCACCACAGGGACCAGCCGTTCAGCCCTACCGTGGCGACGCTGCTGATGGTGACCTTCCAAAAGCTGAAGAAACTGGCGATCAGGGTGAGCCCGGCGGCCCCGAGCACTCCCCATCCGGCCGTGGACACCTTGGACGGGTCGAAGGACGGCTTGGCCATCCCGCCCCCGCTCCCGCCGGGCGGGGGGTAGGCACCAGGTGGCCCGTACTGACCTGGCGCCCCCGCCGGCGGACCGAAGGCGGGCGATGAGCCGGCCGGTGGTCCGAAGGCCTGCGGTGAGCCAGGCGGCGGCCCGTATGCGGCCGGGTAACCACTCTGCTGCGGGCTCTGCTGGTAGCCCTGGTCCTGCGGTTGGCCTTGGCCCTGGCCCTGCGGTTGGCCCTGGCCCTGCGGTTGGCCCTGGCCCTGCTGGTAGCCCTGTTGCGGCTGACCCTGCTGATAGCCCTGGGCCGGGGGGTAACCGGGCTGCGGCTGGTATCCCTGTTGGGGCTGCTGGTATCCCTGTTGGGGCTGGTAGCCCTGCTGGGGATACTCCGGCGGTTGGTATCCCTGTGGTGGGTAGCCCTGTTGCGGCTGATACCCGCCGGGGACCGGAGGGTATCCGGGCGGCGGGTAGTTCGGCTGTTCCGCACCCTGTTGGGCATACCCGGGTTGCGGATAGAGGTTCTGCTGGTAGTCACCTTGCTGGTGGCCACCGTGTCCGGGCTGACCCCCGGGCGGGGGAGGCGTCGGGTATCCGCCGGTCGACGGTGCGTTGGGCGCCTGGTCCGGTTCAACGCTCGCGGAATCGGGAGCGTCGGCCTGATCCCGGGTGTTTGGTGATTCGTCCGGTGGGGGGTACCCGCCGGCGGGGGGCTGGGACACTGCGAACCTCCTGGTGGCTAAGTGCCGGTGAATCCGCAGGCGCGGGTATCGGCACACCGAACGGTATCGTCGTGTGGTCGCGTTGTGTAGTGGACACGCACGCCCGAGCTGGTGTCGCGGCCCGCGGCGAAATCGGGCAACGGGAACGTAACGACTCGGGCCCGGCAAGTGGCCCAGGAGAGGGTGTGCCCGTGCCGGCTCGGCTGAAGGACGTCGCCCAGGCCGCTGGCGTGTCGATCAAGACCGTGTCCAATGTCGTCAACGGGTATCCCGGCGTCACCAAGGCGCTCCGCGCGCGTGTCGAACTCGCACTCGAGGAGCTCGACTACCGGCCGAATCTGAACGCGCGCAGCCTGCGCACCGGGCGCACCGGACTGATCGCCATGGTGGTGCCCCGGCTCGACGAGCCGTACTTCGCCGAATTGGCGCGCTGGGTGGTGGCGGCCGCCGGCGAACGAGGCTGGACCGTTCTGGTCGATCAGACCGAGGGCGACCCGCAACGCGAGGCGTACGTCGTCGGCACGAACCGCCCGCGACTGCTCGACGGGGTCATCCTGAGCCCGCTGTCCCTGGACGACGAGGCGCTGCGCAACCGGGACCCGGGTGTTCCGCTGGTGTTGTTGGGGGAGCGGGTATCACCCGCGGCCGGCGCCGATCACGTCGCCATCGACAATGCCGCTGCAGCAGCCATGGCCACCACACACCTGCTGGAGACCGGGCGGCGCGGGATCGGCGTCATCGGCGCGCAACGTGATCAGCGGTGGGTGACCTCCCGGTTACGGTTGCAGGGCTACAGGTCTGCGATGGCCGCCGCCGGTGTTCGAGTCAGGCGGTCCCTGATCGGGGAGGTCGGAGTCTTCGGTCGGCAGTCCGGCGCGGACGCGGTGCATGCCATGTTCGCCACCGGCACCCGCCCGGACGCCTTGTTCTGCTTCAACGATCTGCTCGCACACGGGGCGATTCGTGCCCTGGCCGACCTTGGAATCCGGGTCCCCGACGACGTCGCGGTGGTCGGGTTTGACGACGACGAGCAGAGTTCGTTCTCCGTTCCAACCCTCACCTCGATCGCCCCGGACAAGCCCCGGCTCGCCCAACTCGCAGTCGCGGCATTGGCCGAACGCCTGGACGCAGTGGAACCGCCTGCCGCACGAGAGATCTCGGCGCCGTTCCAGCTGCACATCAGGGAGAGCTCCACCGAGCTCAGGATGGGGGCTGCGCAGAATTAGCCGAGCGCTCCAGCGGGGTGCACACCCACACCCGCGCCGGAGCGCCCGAGTCATTTGATCCCGGAGCGGGACACGCCCTCGATGACGAACCGCTGGCTGATCACGAACAACACCAGCACCGGCAGGCTCGCGATCACCCCGCCGGCCATGATGGTCGCGTAATCGGTGGTGTACGCACTCTGCAAGGTCGACAACCCTGGCTGGATGGTGAGCTTGTCCGGGCTGAAGAGCACGTACAGCGGCCACAGGAAGTCGTTCCAGTTACCCAGAAACGTGAGCAGGGCCAAGGTCGCCAGCGCGGGTTTGGACAGCGGCACGATGACGGATAGGAAAATCCGCCAGCGCCCGGCGCCGTCGATGAGCGCTGCCTCCTCGAGTTCCACCGGCAGCGAGAGGAAGAATTGCCGCAGGAAGAACACCCCGAACGCACCGGCCGCGCCGGGCACGATCACCGCTGACAGCGAGTCCAGCCAGCCCAACTGGGCCACCAGGACGTAGTTCGGGATCAGCAACGAGATCGGCGGCACGAACAGCGTTGCCAAGACCAGACCGGTCAACAGCTTCTTGCCAGGAAACTCCAATCGAGCCAGCGCATAGGCCGCCATGGTGGCCACCACCAGGACCAGCAGCGTCTGCCCGAGGGCCGCCAGCAGCGAATTGACGAACCACCTCAGCACCGGCGTCTGCGGGGCACCCAGGATCGTGGAAAAGCTGGTGGTGGACACCTCCTTGGGCAGGAAGCCCAGGTCGCTCCTGGCTACCTCACCGGTCGATTTGAACGACGTAGTCAACATCCACAGCAGCGGCAACAGGAAGAACAGCGCGATCAGGGCCAATAACAGGATCCGCCAGATCACGCGTGGGGACAGACCGCGACGCGGTGGCTTCCCGGCGCCGCGCTCCGGGGTGATATCAACGGTGGTGGTCACGATCGCTTCGCCTTCCGTTCCCGCATGAAGGTCAGAGTGATCAGGCTGATCGCCAGCAGGGCGAGGGTCAGCACTGTGCTCATCGCAGAAGCGCTGCCCATCTTGAAGTTCCGTAGACCCTCCTCGCCGATCTGCATGATCGCCGTGCGGGTTTCGCCGCCGGGCTGGCCCTGGGTGATCAGGTACGGCTGGCCGAACACGTTGGCGGAAGCCAAGATCGTGATTGTCAGGACGAACACCATGACCGGTCGGAGGCCCGGAAGGGTGACGTGGCGGAATTGTTGCCAGGAATTGGCCCGATCAAGTGCTGCCGCCTCGTACAGCTCCTTGGGAATGTCCTGCAGGCCCGCCAGGAAAATCACCATGTTGTAGCCCGCGGTCCACCAGATGGTCGGCACCACCAGGGCAATCCACACATACGGGGTGGCAGTGGTGAACGGGATCCGGTCAAAACCCAGTTGATCGAGGTAGTAGTTGATCACCCCGACGTTCGGGTCGAGCAGGTACCGCCACAGCAGGCCGATCACCGCCACCCCCAGCACGTAGGGTGCGAAGAACAACGCACGAAGAGCGTTGCGGCCCTTGAACTTCTTGTTCAGCGCAACGGCCAGGGCAAGCGGGATGACGATCAGCAGCGGCACCGATAGCAGGATGAAGATGCCGGTTGCCCGCATGGCCTCCCAGAAGCGTCCCGAGGTGACCGACCCCGGGGTGAACAGGTCGACGTAGTTGCGCAGTCCGATGAACGGCTTTCCCGGCAGTAGGAAGTCCCATTCGTGCAGGCTTATCCATAGGCCGTACGCGATGGGGTACACCACGAATGCGCCGAATAAAATCAGGTAGGGCAGCAGGAACACCAGGCTGGTGCCCAGCCCGGCTCGCTGGGCCGAGCCGGACGAATGGGGCCGGCGTGCTGTGGTGGAAACCGGCTGGGGGGGTGCCTCCGCGGTTGTCACCATTTCAGGAGCCGTACTTCGCCCGGTTGTCGGCCAGCAGCTGGTCCGCCTTCTTCGCGGCGGCGTCCAACGCATCCTTGGCCGTCGATTTGCCGAGAACGACCTCGTTGACAGCGGTCTCGTAGGTCGGCGTGGTGACGTCGCCGATACCCGGCACCGTCGGCGGGAACACCGCATGCGGGAGTTGTGCCGCCAGCGTTGACTGAACCTTCAGGGCCGCGAAATCGGCCGACTCCCGGACGCTGTTGCGGGCGGGCACCTGGCCGGACTTTGCCCAGTCGATCGATTTCTCGGAAATGAACGCGATGAAGGCGCGCGCCGCCGAGAGCTTGTTCGGGTCCCTGGACGCCTGGCTGGTGACCACCAGATTGTGCGAGCTGGCCCAGACGGCGGGTTTGTCCCCGATGGTCGGCAGGGCAGCGGCATCCCACTGCAGGCCGTCGACCTTGGCCCACTCGTTCATCATCCAGATGCCGTCCCAGGTCAGCGAGTTCCGCTGCTGGCGGAACGCTTGTGCCTGGGCATCGCTGGCGACGTTCGCCGGGCTGGCCCCCGAGCTGACGAACGACGTCAGCCAGTTCAACGACTCGACCCCGGCGTCTGAGTTGAACTTTGCGGTCGCACCGTCGGCGTCGTAGATGGAGCCGCCGAATTGGTTGATCAGGGCGACGAACATCAGGTGGGCAGGCCAGGTGGCGGTCACCCAGAACGGTTGCGGCACACCGCCTGCACCCTGGAGGGCGGTCACCGCCGACTGGAACCCGGCCTTGTCGGCTGGCAGGGTGGTGATACCGGCCTTGGTCAGTTGAGCGGTGTTTCCGTACAGGCCGAGCGGGTGCACGTCCAACGGGATGCCGTAGCGGTGGTCCTTGTAGATACCGGCCTTCCACACCGTCGGGTCGAAATCACCCTCGGTGTAGTTGAGCGCGGAGGCCACCTCGTCCAGCGGCACGATGACCTGCCGGGCGGCGTTGGTGGCGAGCTGGTCGATGTGCATCACCGCCAGGTCGGGGCCGGCACCGGCAGAAACCGCGTTGGGAACCTTGGAATAGAAGTCGGCCCACTGCAGCGTGTTCATCTGCACCTCGACGTTCGGGTGCTCACCGTTGAATTGCTCCACCAGCTTTTTCATGAACGGGCCGTCGCCACCGGTGAAACCGTTCCAGAAACCCAGCGTCACCTTCGGTCCCTCGTAGGCGTTCCCGGTACCGAACGCGCCGCTGCTGGCCGCGGCACCGCCGGAGCCTGGGGGAGCGGAGGTTCCACCGCAGGCGACCAGCGCGGCGTAGGCGCCGGCGGCGCCGACAGCTCCCAGGAACGAACGGCGGGACAGTGCGTGGGACAGGGGGTGTGCCTGCGACATGGGAGCCTCCATGGATCCGGGTGCGGAACGAACGGGTGTGGGGTGGGGCGTCGGCGGGCTGCGATCGGCGTCGGAGAGGACGGACTCCACTGGACCGGAACGACCGTTGCTCCGAAGCTGTCAGGAGTGTATACATCGTTGGAATATCGTTGTAAAGAGCTAACAACGCCGTTCGATGCACCTGCCGGTCATCAGGTCGCCCCTACCCCACCGCTGCAGGACCCACCTCACGCTGCCGGACCCGGCTCGGCTCCGCTACCGAAAGGTTTCGATGAACGCGCTACCTGCCTCACCTGCCGAACAGCTGTCAACCGACGCCGGGTTTGCTCACCCGTTCTCCAGGAATTGGATGTCCAACGACCACCTCAGGTTGCCTTCGAGCCCCCTCGCCCGGGACCCGGCCTATCCCCGCCCCCAACTGGCGCGCCCCGGCTGGAATGACCTGTGCGGGGAGTGGGAGTTCCGGCATGACGACGAGGATGCCGGGCTGGCGCAGCAATGGTTTCGTGGGGGCACGCCATTCGACCAGCGGATTCGGGTGCCCTTCCCGCCCGAGTCGGCATCCTCGGGCGTCCATGCCCCGCAGTACCACCCGGTCGTTTGGTACCGCCGGGAGTTCACCGCGCCCGAGGGGGAGCGCGTCCTGATGCATTTCGGCGCGGTGGACTACCGCGCGACCGTCTGGGTGGATGGGCAGTTGGTGGCGACGCACGAGGGCGGTCACACGCCGTTCACGGCCGATATCACCGAAGCGGTCACCGATCCGGTGCGCCCCAGTGGGAACGGGGCCATGGCGCGACACCCCGCTGGTCCCAGGTCGGCGACCGGACCGCACACCGTGGTCGTCCGGGCCGAGGATCACCCGGATGACGCGACCCAACCCCGCGGGAAGCAGGATTGGCGCACCGAGCCGCACGTCATCTGGTACCACCGCACGACCGGGATCTGGCAACCGGTGTGGCTGGAGGCGGTGCCGGACCTGTCTATCGCCGACCTGGCCTGGACACCCGAGCTGAGCGCCGGCCAGGTGCGCCTGGAGATCGACCTGAGCCACCATCCGGTCGCTGCGGTCACCGTGCGGGCAGTGTTGCACCTCGGCGAGGAGGTTCTGGCCGATCAGTCCTGGCGGGTGGTCGACGGCCGGACCGAGTTAACGGTCGGTATCCCAGCGCTGCGCCAGGGGCAGGATCGTGACCGGATTCTGTGGTCGCCGGAGAGCCCAACCCTAATTGGGGCAGTGTTGACCGTTTCGGATTCGGACGGGGCCGAGATCGATTTCGTCGAAAGCTATCTCGGTTTGCGTTCGACGGGTGTCCGGGACGGTCACTTCCTGCTGAACGGGCAGCCGTACTTCCTGCGGATGGTGCTCAATCAGGGGTACTGGCCGCAGTCGCTGCTCGCCGCACCAAACCCGGACGGGCTGCGCCGGGAGGCCGACCTGATCAAACAGTTCGGTTTCAACGGCGTTCGAGTGCACCAGAAGGTCGAGGACCCGCGCTTTTTGTACTGGTGCGACGTGCTCGGCCTACTGGTCTGGGGTGAGATGCCCAATGCCTATGAATTCAGCGCGGCGGCAGTGGAACGGTTCGTCACCGAATGGGCGGCCGCGGTTCGCCGGGACCGCAGCCACCCCTGCGTGGTCGCCTGGGTCCCGTTGAACGAGAGCTGGGGGGTGCAGGACATCGCGGTCGACGAGCGTCAGCAGCACTACGCCCGCGCGCTCTACCATCTCACCCACGCCCTCGACGGCAGCCGTCCGGTGATTTCCAATGACGGGTGGGAACACACGGAGAGCGACATCTGGTCGGTGCACGACTACGCCCCGAACGGGGCGTCCCTGGCCGAGAGGTTCGGGACCGCCAAGGCTGTCGAGTCCACCCTTCGAGGAATGGCGACGACCGGACGGACCGTGCTGCTGGGCAGCCCCGCCGATCGTGGCCAGCCGGTCATGGTGACCGAGTTCGGGGGCCTGAGCTTTGCCCCGGGCGGTGACGAAAGCTGGTTCGGCTATGCAACTGTCGCCGACGCCGATGACCTGTTGAACCGGATTGCGGGGCTGGTGGGTGCGTTGCTGGACAGCCCGCGGATCGCCGGCTTCTGCTACACCCAGCTGGCCGACACAGAGCAGGAGTCCAATGGACTGCTGACGGCCGCCCGGGTGCCCAAAATTGCGCCGGACCGGCTGCGGGCCGTGATCACCAGGGCAAGCCGGTCGATCGCGACCGAGGAGGTGGACGCGGAGCGGGCTCGAGTGACCGTGGCGGACGCACCCGGGTACGAACCTGTACAACGTTATTCCAACGATGTATAACCAATCCCACAGGGTTCGACGAAATCATCGCCGGCCGTTGCTGTCCCCCGCCTTCCGTTGGTCGCTTCCAGCAGTGAACACCAGGCATTCCCACATCGTCGTCGGAGGAATCCATGTCGCGCATCCGCAGATCGAGCCGGGCCGGGGCCACGCGCGCCCTACGCCCGGTTGTTGTCTTGCTCCTCACCATGGTCGCGCTCGTTGCCGCGTCCCTGCCGGCGTCCTCCGATGACGGCTCGAATGGTCCCGGTGGGGATCGTCCCGGTGTCGATGCACACGGCGGGAAGGGCGGGACGGGCACGTACCAGAACCCGCTCGTACCCCGAGTTGCGGGCCAGGACGGAGTGCAGAGTTGCGCCGACCCGACGGTGCTGCACGGCCAACAGCCCGGTGACAGCTATTGGTACATGTATTGCACCACCGACCCACTGGGCGATAACGACCGAGATGCGAATGGGGCATTCCGGTTCCACCGCATTCCCACGATGCGCTCACTGGATTTGGTCAACTGGGACTACGTCGGTGACGCGTTTTCCGCGCTGCCGAACTGGGCCGCGCCGACGGCGGCACTGTGGGCCCCGGACGTGGTGTATTCCAAGGAGTTCGGCCAGTACTACATGTTCATGGTGGTGACCGACACCGCCGACCAGATCAGCGGAGAGCCCGGCTGTGGCGGCGACAACGCGATCGGTGTGGCTACCGCGCCCAGCCCTGTCGGTCCGTGGACTTTCAGTGACGCACCGGTTGTCGCCCCGCGACGAGGCGGCACTGGGTGCAATTTCCGGTGGACGTTCGATCCGGAAATTCCGGGCGACCAGGCGGTCGATGGCACACCGTTCTACTACGGCAGCTACTACGGCGGCATTTTCGGGGACCGGCTGACCTTCACCTCCACCGGTGCGCAGACGGCCGGCCAGGGCGTGCAGGTGGCCATCGATAACAAGTACGAGGGTGCCGATGTCGTCCAGCACGACGGGTACTACTACCTGTTCGTGTCGGCCGCGAACTGTTGCAACGGCGCCCTGACCGGGTACAGCGTCTTTGCCGGTCGCTCGCGCGATCCGTTCGGACCCTTTGTCGATCGCGAAGGCAATTCCTTGCTCGCGGCTCAGGCCGGTGGCACCCCGGTGATCAGCATGAACGGCAACCGCTGGGTCGGCACCGGACACAACACGGTGTTCACCGACGCCGCCGGTCAATGGTGGACCGTGTACCACGCCGTCGATCGGGCCAACCCGTTCTTCGCCGCCGCTCCCGGTTTCACCAAGCGGCCACCGTTGCTCGACCCGGTGGACTGGGTGAACGGTTGGCCTACCGTTCGCGACGGCAAGTGGGCCTCCGACACACGCCAACCTGCACCGGCCGGTCAACCGGGTCAACAGTCCCGCTACCGTCCTACGCCGCCGCGCACCCTCACCCCCGGCCGCAGGCTCACCGCGTTCTCCGACGAGTTCACGACCGGACTCGGCTCCGCCTGGTCCTGGGTGCGCCCACCGGCTGCCGGCACCGTCGGAACCGCCGGAACAGTAGGAATTGGGCTGCTCCGGCTGCCGATTCAACGCGCGGAGCTGTTCCAGGACAACAACACCGCCTCCGTGCTACTCCGGGACGCGCCGCGCAACGACTACGTGGTGGAGGCCAAGGTTCGGGTCGATGTCCCCGCCGACGGGTGCTGTTTCAATTTTGCCCAGGCCGGTGTGGTGATCTACGGCGACGACGACAATTTCGTCAAGCTCACCAACACCTCGATCTGGAACACCCGGCAAACCGAGTGGGCCAAGGAGATGTCTCCGGTGCCGGCTGGTTGGACACGGTACGGCGACAGTGTGGTCGGCCCGCCGTCGCGGGATTGGACTTACCTGCGGATCACCGTCGAACGACTGGGTGGCAAGGACCGTGCGGCGGCCCTGGGTGACACCGAGCGGTACACCGCCTTCACCAGCCAGGACGGGGTGCGCTGGGTCCGCGGCGGGGTCTGGACGCACACGCTCGGCCAGACCGCGCGGATCGGACTGCTGGCGATGGGCCAGCAAACCGACACCGCCGGGACGTTCAATGCCGACTTCGACTACGTCCGGGTCAGCACCCTGCGAAGCGGTGGTGGCGGCCGGGACGACGACTGACCTCCCGCGGCCCATCGGGGGGCAGCCGGCGGCTGATCGGGGCGGCTGATCGGATTGAAGGTCAGCCGCCGGCGAACGGCGGTAGGACGTCGAGCAGCTGCCCGTCGGTGACGGTGGTACCAATGCCGTGCACCGCGACCTCGTCCAACAGAAAGCTGCACCGGAGCAACACGTCCGCCAGGCGAGCGCCGTGTCGGGCGGTGGCAATCTCGAGCACCGACGCCACCGAGCATCCCGCGGCCGAGATGGGCACGATCAGCGACTCCTCGGCGGTTGCCGCTGCTGCCCTCGCCGCAGCGAAGTAACGCACGATGACGGTGATGCTGCTCGCCGGGGGCGCTGAACCACTCCACGGTCCCACAGGAGCGTCGTCAGCCACCGATCGCACTCATCGGCCGGTCCGGTTGCAGGAACGACGGGTCATCGATCGCGTGGCCCGGCAGCTTGGCCCAGGTCGCGGCGCGCCACGCGTCGGCGATCTCTTCCTCCGCGGCACCTCGCCGGAGCATCGCGCGCAGGTCGGTCTCGTTCCGGGAGAACAGGCAGGTGCGGACCTGACCGTCAGCGGTCAGCCGTGTTCGGTCGCAGTCCCCGCAGAACGGGCGGGTGACCGACGCGATGATGCCGACGGTGCCGGGGCCGCCGTCGACGTCGAACAATTCCGCCGGCGCGCCCTCCCGGGCAGCCGCGTGCGGGGTCAGCGCGAACCTGGATGCCAGCGACCGCTGGATCTCGTCGGCGGTCACCATCCGCTCCCGGCTCCAGGAATGCCCGGCGTCGAGCGGCATCTGCTCGATGAACCTCAGGTGATAGCCGCGATCGAGGCTGAACCGCAGCAGGTCAGGTGCTTCGTGATCGTTCACGCCTCGCATCAGCACCGTGTTGATCTTGACCGGCGCCAGTCCGGCCGCCGACGCCGCGGCCAGCGCATCAAGGACATCGGTGAGTCGACGCCGCCGGGTCAGCCGCTCGAAGGTGTCCGGATCCAGCGAGTCCAGCGAGATGTTGATCCGGTCCAGACCGGCCGCAACGAAGTCGCCTGCGCGGCGGGCGAATCCGATTCCATTCGTGGTCAACGACATCTCGGGCCTGGGCGAGAAGCGTCCGACGCGTTCGACCAATGAGACAATACCCTTGCGCAGCAACGGTTCTCCACCGGTGAACCGGATCTCTTCGATGCCGAGGTGGCGGAGAGCGATACCGATCAGAGCGACCAGTTCGTCGTCGGTGAGCAGCGTTTCCGGGGCCGCCCACTCCAGGCCCTCGGCCGGCATGCAGTAGGTGCAGCGCAGGTTGCACCGGTCGGTCAGCGACACCCGCAGGTCCCTGGCCCGCCGACCGAAGCTGTCGATCAGCGCGTCGGAGGCGGGTCGAGCAGGCAGCGACCGGCCGGGGGTGGGAGGGCCGTCGGCGGGCTGAACACCCATCCGCGGGAGGCCGAGGCCGACTGAGGTCACCTGGTCACAGTAACCACGTTCAGCGGCTAAACATACGCTCCGGACTACAGTGGCATCCGGACTACAGTGGCATCCGGACTACAGTGGCATCCGGACGACAGTGGCATGCGGACTACGGTGGGTTCCGGACGACGGTGGCGTCCGGACTACGGTGCGGTAGTGCCGAAGCCTGCCCACGGCGTCCGCTCCGACACGACCCAATGGTGGACAGCCCAGTGGTGGACAGCCCAGTGGTGGACAGCCCAGTGGTGGACAGCCCAGTGGTGGACAGCCCAGTGGTGGACAGCCCAGTGGTGGATAGCTCAGCGGCGGACAGTGAGGTGATCGCCGGTGCGCGAGGTGCTGGATGACCTGCTGCGCTGGTGGCACGTGGGTACGGGTTGTCGTCGATGGACTTCGGCCGGGGACACCGTCGGAGTGGGCACCGTCGTGGGTACGTTCCGGTCGGCGCCCCGCCCGCCGGGGGCGGCGATGCTGGTCGGCCCGGACGGCACCGCGGTGGGGTCGGTCTCGGGTGGATGTGTCGAGGGCGCGGTGTACGAACTTGCGACCTCTGTCGTTGCCGGGACCGCTACCACCGGTGGCGGGGCCGTGCTGCAGCGGTACGGGGTGACCGACGACGACGCGTTCACGGTCGGCCTCACCTGCGGCGGCATCATCGACGTTTTCGTCGAGGCGGTTTCCCAGCGCACGTTCGAGGAGTTCGGCGTGCTGGCCGCGTCCATTCAGGCGGACGAACCGGTCGCCCTGGCCACGGTCACCTCCGGGCGTGCCGATCAGATCGGTCGGCATCTGGTGATCTGGCCGGACGACGTGCAGGGGAGTCTGGGTGGCAGCCGGGTCGACGACGCGGTCCGTGACGACGCGCGGGGTCTGCTGGCCACCGGGCGGACCGCCACTGTCACCTACGGTCCGGACGGTCAACGCCGCGGCGAGGGACTGTCGGTGTTCGTTTCCTGCTACGCACGGGCCCCGCGGATGCTGGTCTTCGGGGCCATCGACTTTGCCGCCGCGGTGGCGAAGATCGGCTCTTTCCTGGGCTACCGGGTCACCGTCTGCGACGCGCGACCGGTGTTCGCCACGGCCAGGCGCTTCCCGCAGGCGGACGAGGTGATCGTGGACTGGCCACACCGCTACCTCCGCTCGCAGGTGGCCGAAGGCGCCGTTGACGGCCGAACGGTGATCTGCGTGCTGACCCACGACCCGAAATTCGATGTGCCGGTCCTGGCCGAAGCGCTCCGGTTGCCGGTCGCCTATGTCGGTGCGATGGGATCCCGGGACACTCACCTGGACCGGCTGGACCGGCTGGTGGAGGCTGGGCTGTCCGGGCCGGAGTTGGCCCGGCTGGCGTCACCGATCGGTTTGGACCTGGGGGCGAGAACTCCGGAGGAGACGGCCATCTCGATCGCCGCCGAGATCATCGCCCGGCAGTGGAACGGAGACGGCCACCCGCTCTCGCAGTCGGCCGGCGCCATTCACCGCGATCACCCGGGCAGCGATCACCCGGGCAGCGATCACCCGGGCAGTGACCACCCGGGCAGCGATCACCCGGGCAGTGAACCGTCCCACCTGACGGGCCCGGGGACGGGCTGACCGCCCCCACGGGCAGACCTGCGGTCAGGAGGTGGGCGCGTCGCTCAGCTCGTGGGCGAGTTCCTTCTCCGCCTCGTCGGACAGTGAGGTCTTGAGGATCTTGCCGCCGAAGGGCTTGATCCGATCGGCGAATTTGTCCTCGGTCACCTTCGACGCCATGATCACCACCGCGGCCTTGCCCGGCTCGAGCATCGAGCTGACCTGAGCGCGGAACTGGTCGTCGATACCGGATTTGCCGAGCTTTCCGAATAGCGCTCCCATCATCCCGCCCAATGCCAGGCCCACCACCGGGACCAGGAACAGCATCCCCAGCAGCATCCCCCAGAGCGCTCCTGAGGCTGCACCGGCGCCGACGATCTTCTGCGGGATGTCGACGTGACTCTTGCCGTCCTTGTCCACGGTGACAATCGCCAAACCCCGCAGCTCCACCACGAAGTCCTGCTGCATCACCAGTACTTCGTCGTACGCTTTGGTTGCCTTGGCATGGTCGTCGTAACCGATGACGATGAGATCGGACACTGCGTCCTCCTGGGACTGCGCTGAGAAGCGGACATTTCGCCGTGCTGTGTCCTGAGATTGAAGCACAGCGCCGGGCGTGAGCGGCAGGGCCTGTCAACCTTGTTCACGGTCAGTTCAACCGGGGCCCGGGCCCACATCATTGCAACGCCGGGATGACCTCCTTCTCGAACAGCTCCAAGCCGCTGGTGTCGTAGGCCAATTCCGGGAAATAGGTGATGGCGTAGGTCATCCCGACTGCCCGCAGGGCCGACAGCTTCTCGACAATTTGCTCCGGCGTGCCGACCCCCGGCAGGCCCGCGTAACCGGCCAACTGAGCCTCGGCCTTCTGGGCGCCAACGGTTCTGCTCAGGTGATCACGGATCCACCCGAGCCGGTCCTTGACTTCCTTCTCGTCCCGACCGATGGCGACGTTGTAATTGGCGGACCGGGTGATCGCGTCGAAATCACGGCCCAACCGTTGGCAGTGCCCGGCCAGCAGCTCAGACTTGTGGCTGAACCCTTCCAACGTGCCGTCGAAGTTGGTGTACTGCGCATATTGCGCGGCGATCCGCAGCGTCACCTTCTCCCCGCCACCGGCGATCCAGAATGGAATGCCGCCATTCTGCAACGGGAGCGGCCGGACGATGGCGCCGTCCACCTGGTAGATCTTGCCGTTGAGCGTGGCCGAGCCGGTGGTCCAGGCCTGCTGCATTATCTGCACGCCCTCGTCGAGGGCGCGGAGCCGCTCGGGGGCCGACGGGAATCCGTAACCGTAGGCCCGCCATTCGTGCTCGTACCACCCCGCGCCGATACCCATCTCCACCCGGCCGCCGGAGATGAGGTCGATGGTGGCGGCCACCTTCGCCAGGTACGCGGGGTTGCGGTAAGCCATGCACGTGCACATCTGGCCCAGCCGGACGCGCCTCGTTCTGGCGGCGAACGCGGCCATCAGGCTCCACGCCTCGTGGGTCGCCTCCGGCGAGGGGTCCGGAACGGTGTGAAAGTGGTCGTAGACCCAGATGGACTCCCATGGCCCGGCGTCGGCGCGCTGCGCCAGCCCGGACATGACCGACCACTGGTCGGCCGGTTCGATACCCACCAGGTCCATCCGCCAGCCCTGCGGGATGAAAACCCCGAATCTCATCGCCGGAGGCGGTACGGCTCCGGAATCCTCTGTCGCTGAAACTGTCGCGGCAACTGGCGCGGCAACTGGCTCGGCAACTGTCATGGCGACAACCTACGACGAGGAATCGAAGAAGTCCCGATGGGTCAGGACTTTTGGCCGGGTCCCTGGTTGCATCCCGGCGACGACGATGGGTGAGTCGGATCTTTCCGCACCTGTCAGGAGAGCGTCATGTCCAGTCGCACCACAGCCACCACCGCATCCGTCCCGAGCCAGGGGGTCGGCCCGTCCACGGTGACCCGCGGCGGCCCGCTCGCGGTTACCGCACTCCGTGTCGCCCTTGGTTTCATCTTCCTGTGGGCGTTCCTGGACAAGACTTTCGGCCTGAACTACTCCACCCCCGGCGCCAAGGCCTGGATCAACGGCGGGTCGCCGACGAACGGCTTTCTCAAGAACGTGTCGGTCGGGCCGTTACAATCCTTCTTCAACGCCATCGCCGGAACCTGGTGGGCCAACCTTGGGTTCATGGTCGGCCTGCTGGCGATCGGCGTCGGTCTGATCCTGGGCATCGGATTGCGGCTCTCCGCGATCGGCGCCACGATCATGATGGCCATGATGTGGGCGGCGGAATGGCCGCTCGCACAGTTCACCTCGACCGGGGCGTCCAACGGGTCGTCGAATCCGCTGATCGATTACCACGTGATCTACGCGCTGACAGCGATCGTCCTTGCGGTCATCGGCGCCGGCCGGTACTTCGGTCTGGGCGCGTGGTGGGAGAGGATGACGCACGGGAACTCCTGGTTGCGCTGACGAGCGGTCACCGGAGCGATCGACAACGACGCAGACCAAGAAGGTGTGTGCAGCAATGCAGGACGAGAAGATCACCGTCTACCTCCTGGACGATCACGAGGTCGTCCGGCTCGGTCTGCGTGAGCTGCTGGAGAGCGACGGCGACATCGAGGTAATCGGCGAGTCCGGCTCGGCCGTGCACGCACAGGCCCAGATCCTGGCGCTGCAGCCCCAGGTAGCCGTCCTGGACGGACGACTCCCGGACGGTTCGGGCATCGATGTCTGCCGGGAGGTGCGCTCCCGCAATCCGGAGATCGCCGCGCTGATCCTGACCTCCTTCGACGACGACGAGGCCCTGTTCGCCGCGATCATGGCCGGCGCGGCGGGGTACGTGCTCAAACAGATTCGAGGCTCTGACCTGGTGGACTCCGTGCGGCGGGTCGCTGCGGGGCAGTCGCTGCTGGACCCCGCGGTCACCGCGCGGGTGCTGGACAGGATTCGGCGGGGTCCGGAGATCGACGCCGCGCTGGCTCCGCTGACCGATCAGGAACGTCGGGTGCTGCAGTTGATCGGAGAGGGCATGACCAACCGGCAGATTGCCGGTGCCATGTTCCTGGCCGAGAAAACCGTGAAGAACTACGTCTCCAGCCTCTTCACCAAACTGGGTTTGCAACGCCGTACCCAGGCCGCGCTGTTCGCCGCGCGTCATCCATCCGGCGGGTGACCGGTCCGCTCTGATCAGCCGGCCGGGATTCGGAACTCGACGACGGTCCCGCCTTCGGGGGCGGGGCCAACCGTGCAGCGACCGTTCAGCGCGCGGGCCCTGGCCCGCATGTTCGGCAGCCCATTGCCCGCCCCTGCTGGGCTGGTGCTATCCAGTCCGCGGCCGTTGTCCTCGATCCGTAGCACCACCTCCCGTAGCACCACCTCGTCGCCAATGGTCAGATCGATGGTGGCGGCCGTGGCCGCCGCGTGCCGCCCGATGTTGGACAACGCCTCCAGCACCACGGCAAGCAGGTGCGGCCGGATCTGATCGGCAACACCACTGCGCTCGGGTCCGGTGATCCGGATCTGCGGAATGAAGCCGAGGGACGGCGCCATCCGGGTGACCGCCGCCTGCAGTTCGCTGCGCAGATCAGCGGGTCGACCGGGGTTGGCCAGTTCGAAAATAGTCCGACGGATGTCCTTGATCGTCTCGTCCA
The DNA here is from genome assembly GCA_965247715.1 of Nakamurella sp. Taxonomy (GTDB): domain Bacteria; phylum Actinomycetota; class Actinomycetes; order Mycobacteriales; family Nakamurellaceae; genus Nakamurella. Next base: position 604,038 of record CBDFHS010000015.1, read on the forward strand.
GCTGATCCACGGCAGCGCCGATCCGGTCGGCGACTCGGCCCGAGCCCGCGAGCCGGGTGGTGTTGTCCAGGGCCAGGCCCACCGCGAATAGCCGCTGAATGACCAGGTCGTGCAGATCGCGCCCGATACGATCCCGGTCTTCGAACACGGCCAACTGGGCCCGGTCATCCTGAGCGTGGGTTACCTCAAGGGCCAATGCGGCCTGCTCGGCGAAGGCGCCCGCGTGGTCGACGACGGAGAGCGGGAGCGCGGCGGCCCGTTCGGGTGCCCACCACAGCCAGAGCACCCCCGCCACCCGGTCGGTGGCAGCCATCCGGACCATCAGCTGGCCGCCGTCGCCCGGCCGGACCGGCAGCCCGGTGCGCAGTACCGCCTCCGCCGCCGCTCTGCCATCGGGTTGATCCTCAAGAGGGCCGTCGGCCAGTCCCGAGACCTGCAGCGCGCTCTGCCGGGCGGGCACGGTAAGCACGGCGGCTCCGTCGGCACCGGCGGCAGACCGGGCACACCTGGCGATGATGTCCGCCGGCCGGTCGCCGTTGCGCTGACCCAACAGCGCGCTGCTGACTTCGGCTGCGGCCTCCAACCACCGCCGGTGCCGGGTCAATTCGGCATAGAGCCGGGCATTTTCGATGACCACCCCGGCGGCGGCGGCAAGTGCGACCACCATTTCGGTGTCCTGATCGGTGAACGGCCCGCCCCCGCTGCGTTCGGTCAGGTACAGGTTGCCGAACACCCGGGAGCCGATCCGGATCGGCGTGCCCAGGAAGGTCCGCATCGCGGGATGGTTCGGGGGAAAGCCCGCGGACAGGTCGTGCGCTCCCAGGTTGTCGATCCGCAGCGGGCTGGGGTGGTCGATCAGCACACCCAGGATGCCGTGCCCGACGGGCAGGTCGCCGATCTTGGCCCGCTGCTCCTGGCTCATCCCGTGGGTGACGAAGGCGGCCAGCCGGCGCTCTCCGGCGCTGTGGTGTTCAAGACCCTCATCGAGCACTCCCAGCGCCGCGTACCGAGCCCCCGACAGCTGCGCCGCTGCCGTGACGATCCGCTGCAGCGTCTCGTCGACGTCAAGGTCGGCGGCAATGGTTCCCACTGCGTCCAGCACCGCCCGTAGGGACAATTCGGGCGGGTTGGCGCCATCCTCGCCCATCGGTTCCCTCTCCATCGGTTGCCCCGGGTGCGGATGGTAGACCGCCCACCTGTCGGAGCGGTGCCTGCTCACCGGCCCCGCCGGTCCGGAGTTTTGTCCAGTCTGCCCGCCGGGAGATCATGGGCCGGTGACTGACTCCGTGACCACTACTGGGACCGATCCCGAGCAACCCGATACCCCTGCCACCGCGTGGTCGTACCTGATGGACATGGACGGCGTCCTGGTCCATGAGGAGCACCTGATCCCCGGGGCGGATGACTTCATTGCCGAGTTGATCGAGCGGGAGGTGAACTTCGTGGTGGTGACGAACAACCCGATTTACACCCGTCGTGACCTGCGCGCGCGATTGTTGGCCAGCGGCCTGGACATCCCCGAGGACCGGATCTGGACGTCGGCGCTGGCGACCGCGAAGTTCCTGCACTCTCAGCGTCCCGGCGGGAGCGCGTTCGTCATCGGTGAGGTGGGTTTGACCACAGCCATGCACGAGGCGGGCTTCGTGCTGACCGACCGCGATCCCGACTACGTCGTCCTCGGCGACACCAGGACGTATTCGTTCGAGGCGATCACCACTGCCATCCGGCTGATCGATGCGGGCGCCAGGTTTGTCTCCACCAACCCCGATGCCACCGGACCGAGCCGAGCCGGAGTTCTGCCGGCCGCCGGAGCGGTCGCGGCGCTGATCGAGAAGGCCACCGGACGTACGCCTTACTTCGTCGGCAAGCCGAATCCGTTGATGATGCGGTCGGCCCTGCGTGCGATCGGGGCCCACACCGCATCCACCTTGATGATCGGCGACCGGATGGACACCGACGTCATCGCCGGGATGGAAGCAGGGCTGGCGACCATCCTGGTGCTGACCGGCATCTCGACCGCAGCGACGGTCGAGCAGTACCCGTACCGCCCCAGCATGGTCATCGACTCCATCGCCGACCTGGTCGGCCGGACCGAGGATCCGTTCAGGGCGATCTGACCGACGCGGACGGGGCCAGCGCCGGGACTGCCGCCGCTTGTCGGCGTTGCCTCCTGGTGACGCCGACGACGATGAGGCTGGCGATCGCGTACCCCAACAGCGCACCAATGGTGTTGGCGATGACGTCCCTGGGTGTTCCTACCCGGTCGGGGAGCCGGGCCGCCTGCAGAAGTTCGATCATGACGGAGGCCAGGGCAGCTGCCGGAGCGACCAGCCACCGGGCGCGGGCGAGAGACAGCGCTCCGAACAACCCGATCGGCAGGAACATCACCACGTTCGCGCTGAACTCCACCCGGCCGAAGGTGATCCACCTGGGCAGACCGTGCCGGTGAGCGTGTTGCAGGTAGGTCCGTAGGGCCCGTTGCGCGTCGGGAGCCGGCGGACCGGGCCAGAAGGTGATGACTGCGATCGCGAGACAGAACGCCACCAGCAGGCAGATCGCCACCAGGCGCACCCTGCGGAGCGCCGGGTCGGCGGGCAGGGTGGGCCGGGGCATCGCTTCATCGTAGGTTCCGGGACGCCGGGCCGGGTCGAGGAGTGCTGTCGCTTCGCCGGCCTACTGCCCGCCCACGTCGCCGACGGGTGACCGCTATCACCCGGTGCGTAACATCTCGATCACTGTAGGGACTCAGCTGGCCCCTTCGGGCGGTGGGTCTCCGGCAGCGCCCTAGTCTCTGGGGCGTGAGCTTTACCGTTGGCTTCGACCTCGACATGACCCTGATCGACCCCCGGACCGGGATCGTCGAGCTGTTCGACGTCCTCGCTGCCGAGACCGGCATCCCCCTGGACGGCCGGGCCTTCGTCACCCGTCTGGGTCCGCCGCTGCAACAGGAATTCGTCCGTTACGGGTTGGATGCAGCCACGATTGCGACCCTGGTGGCCCGCTACCGGGAACTCACCCCCAGCCTGGTGGTTCCGGCAACGGTGGCCATGCCCGGCGCCGTGGAAGCGGTCCGGGCGGTGCGGGACCGTGGTGGCCGGGCAGTCGTGGTGACGGCGAAGTTCACGGCGAACGCGCAGGCCCATCTGGACGCGCTGGGATTCGAGGTCGAAGCGGTGGTCGGGGACCTGTGGAGCACCGCCAAAGCCGCTGCCCTGCAGCGACTCGGCGCGGAGGTGTTCGTCGGGGACCACATCGGCGACATCGCGGGCGCGCGAGCGGCCGACGCATTGGCGGTGGGGGTGGCCACCGGCCCGATCAGTGCCGAGGACCTCGAGGCCGCCGGTGCTGACGTGGTCCTGCCCGACCTCACCCGGTTCCCGGAATGGCTCGAGTCCTACCTGCTGGCCACGGTTCACTGACCTCCGCGCTTGGCCGGGGCCTGGGCGGTCAGGGCGTTCAGGATCAGTGCTGGGCGACCAAGCCGAGCAGGTTGCCCTCGGAGTCCCGGATGAAGGCCTGGCTCTCGACGGTCCAGTCCCCGCCGAACACCCGGTCGGTATCGGTGAAGATGTCGTGCGGCTCGGCCACCACGTCAACACCGGCGGTGCGCAGCTCCTCCACCCGGGCATCCAGGTCGGCCACCCGCAGATAGATCATCGCCGCCGGGGCGGCCTCCTCCAGGAGCAATCGGGTCCCGCCGAGGTCGATGAACACCAGGGGACCGAACCGGGCGATCAAAGGCAACCCCAGCACCTGCGTATAGAAGTTCGTGGCCCGATCGAGATCGTCGGCGTGCTGGGCGATCTGGACGACCGCGGCAGCAGGCGTTGGCTCGGTGTTCCCCGTGCCGACCAGGTTGCCGACCGGGTCGCCGACCGGGTTGCCGGTCACGAGCCGGACCGGTCGACGGGAACCGGGCGGGCACCGCGGCGGTGCGCTCTGGCGTCCATCAGCAGGTCGATCAAGCCGAGGCCGAACCCGGTGGGCGCCAGCATGGCGGCCAGATTGAGCCAGAGCGGCAGGTCGTGCGATCCGGTCGCGAACAGCACCATGATCGCCGCTACTGCCAGCAGGCCGGCAGCGAACAGGGCGGCCCCGGTCGTTATCAGGTACCCGCTGCGCTGCGACCGACCGGGGCTGGCAACACGGGTGGACGCGGCAACTGCGCCGCTCAGCGAGGGTTCAGTGGACGACGGCACGGGGTCGAGGGTAGTCCTCGCGGTAGCCGAGCCGGTGGCGTCTGCGGCCGTGCCCGCGCCGGTAAACTGGACCACCGGTGCGGCGGGCCGTCCCGGTCCCCTTCGCCGCTCGGCGGGGTTTCCCGCGATTAGTCAGGACAGGTGAGTTGGGTGCCCAGCGGCAAGATCAAGTGGTACGACGCTGACAAGGGTTTCGGTTTTATCGCTCAGGACGGCGGGGGGGACGATGTGCACGTCCGCTCGTCCGCCCTGCCGTCCGGGGTCGCCACCCTCAAGCCGGGTCAGAAGGTCGAGTACGGGGTCGCGGACGGCCGTCGCGGTCCGCAGGCCCTGCAGATAACGGTCTTGGACGCGCCGCCGTCGGTGGTCGCCGCGACCCGGCGGCCGGCCGAGGAATTACACGGCCTGGTCGACGACATGATCAAGATGCTGGAGTCCAAGGCGCTACCCGACCTGCGGCGTGGCCGCTACCCGGACCGGGCGCTGGGCGGCCGGATCGCCGCGGTTCTGCGTGCGGTCGCGAACGAACTGGACGCCTGACCGTCAGCCGGCACCCGGTGTCGAGGGTGCGGCCGGCGGGTCGACCAGCAGAAGCCAGCTCCTGGTGACGGCGAAGTCGACGCCGCTCTGCGCCCCCCCCATCAGCACGAAACCGGTCTGCACCTCGACGTAGGTCAGCTGGTCGGTGGCGGCGAACGGGGTGAGCGTGTAGGCAAGCCGGGAGTCGGAGAAGATCTCGGTCCGGCCGTCGGCCAGGGTTCCGTCCTTGGTCAGGTACCTGAAGTACAGGGCCCATGGCTCGTGGCCAATCGCGGCGGGAACGTTGACCTGGACCGGTTTTCCCGGTGCGGCCGTCAGCCTGGGCACCGCGGCCGCATCTGCCTCGGTACACGCAACGGACTGCGCTGCTGTGTCCACGGTGCACCAGCGGGTCGGCCCGGTGTCGACCGCATGCCGGTTGGCATAGAACGTGACGTCGGGCCGCGGGGCGTCGCAGCCCGCGAGGGCCACCGCGGCGGCCAGCACCAGCACGAGACCACGCCACCGTCGCACCGGTCCGCCCCGTTTGCCGTGACGGGTGGACACGCGGTTCTCGCTGGTCACCGTCACCGCTTCCACCGCCGCTGCTTGTCCGAGTCCCGCTGGTTCGATTCCCACTGGTTCGATTCGCGCTGGTCCGATTCCCGCTGGTCCGATTCCCGGCTTGCGCCGGCGTCCCGGGCCGGGCGCCGGGGGGCTGGTGCGCCCGCTGACGGTCCCGTTGACGGTCCCGCTGCTGTCGGCGGCTGCGGCGGGTATGCCGGGTATACCGGGGGCGGTGGGCCTGGTGTCGGGGGGTGTACCGGGGGCGGATCAGAGCGGGGCCGCGGCTTTCGCCAGAGTATCCGGCGGGTCAGGGCCGCCCGGTCGATCGCCGGCAACATCGATCGGCCGGACCGGACGAACCAGGTTTGGATCAGTCCCAGGATCAGCAGCACGGTGATCACCCCGAAGCCGATCGAGTAGACGCGCTCGTGGCCGAACGACCAGACCCCGCCGATCAGCAGGCCGACCACTCCGCCGAACACCCAGGACAGCTGCAACACCGTCTCGCTCACCCCGAAGGCCGACGCCCGGCTGACCTCCGGCAGCTCGCGCTGGATGACCGAATCAAGGCAGACCTTGGCCAGGGACGACGCCGTCGACCCGACCAGCCCGACCACCGCCGCAGTGGTGAGTCCGGGCGCGAGCACGGCGACCAGGGTGGCGGCAGCGGTACCCGCGAGCGCCAGCAGCGAGACGGTCTCGGGGCGGCTCAGCGGCAGCCGTGCGCCGAGACCGTTCCCGACGAAACCGCCTACCCCGGCGGCCAGGCCCACCAGGCCGAGTAGCAACAGTTGGCTGAACCCGCTGGAACCGGCGTACTCGCTCTTGATCACGAAGGCGATGAACAGGGCCAGGAAACCGGTCTCCACCCGGATGACACCGTTGGCCCACAACGTGGTCGTCACCGACACTGGGAACGCCTGTTTGAACGGGGTGACGACACCGTCGACCGGGATCTCACCCTCGGTGGACTCCACCCACGCCGGGATCTTCAGGCACAACCACCCACCGACGATGCTCAACAGCGCGGTGAGCACCAATGCACCGGTGGAACCGAAAGCCCAGGACAAGCCTGCGGCGAGGGCTCCCGCGACACCACCGGCGAGCAGCCCGAACACCGTCAGCCGGGAGTTGGTCTTCACCAGTGTGATGTCCGGCGGCAGGACCCGAGGTGTGACGGCGGCCTTGAGGACGCCGAATGACTTCGACAGCACCAGCATGCCCAGGGCGCAGGGATAAAGGATCCACGAATCGAAATTGAGCGCCATCACGACGGCCAGCACGGCCCGGGCGAAACTGGAGGTGGCCAGGGCGATCCGTCGTCCGTGTTGCAGCCGGTCCAGCGCGGGTCCGATCAACGGGGCGATCACCGCGAACGGCGCGACCGTGATCATCAGGTACAGCAACACCTTTGACGTGGACTCGGCCGTCGCGGCGGCGAAGAACAAGGTGTTGGCCAGCGCGACCGCCAACGCTGCGTCGACGGCGTAGTTGCCCATCACGGCGTAGGTCAGATGGGTCAGCCCGGACATGTCGGCGCCGTCGGCGGTGGCGGCCCTTTGGAAGATCTGCACGCCGCGGGTGGTGAGTTCCCGGCTGCGGAAGGCGGCCACCCGGGTCACGGTCAGTTTGCGCGGGCCGGTCCTTGCTGCAACCGGGTTCTGTCCGTCGCCTCCCCGGCTCTGGCGCGCGGCTGGTGGCCGGCCGTGATCCGGCGGGGAGTCCTGTTCGTGGCCGGCAGGCTCGGGCCCAGAAGGGGTGGCGAAGGGGGGGCCTGCGAACGGCTCCTGGTACGGGGGCAGATGACTGCCGCGGACCGGGGGGTGGTACCTCGGCTGCTCAGGGTGCTGTCGCGGCTCCGTCCGCTCCGTCTGCTGCGCCTGCTGGGCCTGCTCCCAGGCACGGTAGGACTCCCGATCCAGCGGTGGGTCGGTGGGTCGGTCGTCACCAGGTGGTCCCTGCGGGGAGCGATCGGGCGCCGCTGCCTGAGCTGGATACGGGAACCGTCCGGAGTCCGGGCGTCGCGGCAGCTGAGCGGTGAACTGGTCCGGTTGTGCCGGTCGGTTCGGTCGATTCACCTCGCCCGAGTCGTCGGACGCCGGGACCAAGGGATGCACGACCTCATCCTGCCCCACCACACCCCCACCCTTTCCACTGATGTGGCGCGGCGAGCCTGGTCGCGCCCGCGCTCATGCGGGGCGGCCGGAAGGTCGAATAAAACCGCCCCGGTGCGGCATCATGAGCCCTGTGATTTCCACCCCGTCCCTCCCCAAGCCGCTAGACACCCAGCCTCTAGACACGGAGCCGCTAGACACGGAGCCGCTAGACACGGAGCTTCTAGACAGCCAGCCTCTAGACACCCAGCCTGTTGATACCGAGGCTGTTGACAGCCAGCCTTCACCCGCCGACCCCGTCCAGGGTGCGCCGGTCGCGGTGGATCTGCCCGCTGCGGTGCTGGCGCTGGCACGGCAAGCGGCCACCGAGGACGCCGGAGGCTCCAGTGCGGTCGGCGAGTTCCTGGGTGCGGTGGCCGAGGACGAGGTCGCCGTCAGCGCAGCGTTCGCCGCCGCCGAACCGTCGTACCAGGGGTGGTACTGGTCGGTCACGCTCGCGCTGCTCGATCCGGACCACCCGACCGTCAGCGAAGTGGTGCTGCTGCCCGGTCACGGTGCGCTGCTGGCCCCGGCTTGGGTGCCGTGGGATCAGCGGATCCGGCCTGGGGACATCGGCGCGGGCGACCTGCTGGTGACGCCGCCCGATGACGACCGGCTGGTCCCGAGCTACCTGGATTCAGACGATCCGGCGGTGCAGGAGCTGTCCTACGAGTTCGGCCTCGGGCGGGTCCGGGTGTTGAGCCGGCAGGGCCGTGACGATGCGGCGCAGCGGTGGCACGACGGGCCGTACGGCCCGGGGTCCCCGATGGCGGCTGCGGCGCAGGCGAACTGCGTGAGCTGTGGTTTCTACGCGCCGCTGGCCGGGTTGCTCGGAATGGCCATGGGCGTCTGCGCCAATGAACTATCACCGGCCGACGGTCGGGTGGTGGACGCGGCGTTCGGATGCGGCGCGCACTCCGAGACCGTGATCGACGCCCCGCTCATCTCGGCCAGCACCGCCTCGGTGGTCGACGAGCTGACGCTGGAGGTTCATTTGCGTCGCACCCCCGAGCTGGGCGGACCGGAACGCGAGCCCGAACCCGAGCCCGAGCCCGGGCCTCAACCCGAACTCGAACCGTCCAGCTGACCGCCTCCCCCGGCGGGTCGAGCACTCCGGCCGACCCGTTTGACACGGATGCGCTGCGCATCACGGTGCTCGAGGCATGGGCGGCCTCGTCGACCCGGTTCCGTGAGGACGCCAACGCCGAGGAGGCCCTGGCCGTCGGCGGGTACGCCGGACGGGTGCTGATCGAGCTTGCGTCCAACGCCGTCGACGCGGCCCGTGACAGCGGGGCGCCGGCCCGGATCCGGGTGCGGATGGTCGACGACGAACTGTTGGTGGCCAACACGGGGTCGCCGCTGACCGCGGCCGGGGTGTCGGCCCTTGCCTCCCTTCGAGCCTCCGCAAAGCGCGACACCCCTGGTTCTGTCGGTCATTTCGGCGTCGGCTTCACGGCGGTACTGTCCTGGTCGTCAGCGCCCAGGGTGGTCTCCACCAGCGGCGGGGTGCGCTTCGGCGAGGACGACACGCGGGCGGCGATCGCGGTGCTGTCCAACCCGGCGCTCGACCGTGAGGTGGCGCTGCGCAGCGGTCAGGTCCCGGTGCTGCGCTTGCCGTGGCCCACCCGGTCGACCGAGCCGGCGCCACCGTCGGGCTACCAGAGTGAGGTTCGGCTGCCGCTGCGGCCGGGCCTGGCGGCCGAGGTCGCCGCGGTTCTCGCGAACCCCGATACTCCTGGTGACCTGTTCTGGGCGCTGGCCGAGCTGACCGAGATCGACCTGCCCGGGGTGGTCGCCCGCCGCAGCATGGACGACGAGGGTATGACCGTCATCCGGTCCGAACCCCGCCCCGGCAGCATCGAAGCCGGCACCGCTGTCACCACTGTCCGCCGGTTCCGGACGGTGACCAGCATCGGGGACATCCCCGCCGACCTCCTTGCCGGCCGGCCGGTGGAGGAACGCCGGCGGGACCGCTGGCGGGTCACCTGGGCGCTTCCAGTCGCCGACGACGCGAACGGCGAGGACCTGCAGGCTTCTGCCCGGTCGCTGCTGGAGCCGTCACCGGGTCCGGTCTCGATCATTGGAGCGCCGACTCCGACAGACGAGCCGATCACCTTGCCCGCCCGGTTGATCGGCACCTTTCCGGTGGACGACACTCGCCGCCGGCTGGCTGTGGGTCCGTTGCTGGACTACCTGCTCGACCGGGCAGCGGCCGGTTACCTCGAACTGATCGCCGGGGCGGCTCCGGCACAGAGATGGAAACTGTTTCCCAGCAACGGGTTTCCCGCCGGGTCGATCGACGCCGAACTCCGGGGGCGGATCGGTGAGCGGGTGGCCGGGACGCCGCTGCTGGTGACCGCGGCCGGCGATCTGGTCAGCCCGGCGGACGCCTGCATGCTCCCCGGCGCGGGTGAGCAGGGGACCACCCTGGTCGGCCAGGCCGTGCCCGGCCTGCTCGGGCCGCAGCCGGTGGCGGCCGTGGGTGTCCTGCGTGCGCTCGGCGTCAGCACCGTCGGCTGGGCGCAGGCCAGCGGCGCCCTGGCCGGCATCGACCGGCCGCCGACGTTCTGGTGGGAGGTCTACCAGGCGGTCCAGGACGCGCAGCCGCAACCTCATCCCGAAGAGGTCGCGGACATTCCGGTTCCATTGACCGGCGGTCGGCGAGCGCTTGGTCCACGCGGCTGCCTGCTGCCGGCTCCCCGGCCTGCGACGGCGCCCGGTACCGACGACGGGAGCGTCGCCGGTTGGCCACGGGTTGACGAGGCCGTGGCCCGCCGGTTCGCCGAGGTGGTACCGGGGGCCCGGGTGGTGGAGCCGGCGGCGGCTCATCCCTTCCTGGAACACCTCGGTGCCCGGCCGGCCGAACCGGCGACGCTGCTTGCCGACCCCGGTCTGCTGGCAGTGGTGTCCGGGCTGCGTGCCGACCTCGAGCACGACGATGACCTCGACCCGGGTGAGGTTGCCGAGGTGGCGAAAGTGGTGCTCGACCTGCTTGCCGCCGACCCCGGGGTTGCCACCGGTCCCGACGCGCTGCCGAACGTCGTCCTGGCGCAACTGGTGCTGACCGACGCCGACGGGCAGGCCTGGCCGGCGGCGGAATTACTGATGCCCGGGGCGCCGCTGGCGTCCGTGCTGGCCGACGACGTCGATCTGCCGCTCATCGATGCTCGGTGGACCGATCGGTACTCCCGCGATGTGCTGACCGCCGCCGGGGTGCGGTGGGGATTCGCGGTGGTCACCGTCGTCGAGCCCGACGGCCCCGGCGGGCGCGGGGACCTGCCGGACCTGGACGGGTGGCTGGCGGCGACCGATTGGTCCGGGGAGCGTGCCGCGCGCCTGCCGGACCGGCCCGAGACCGTCACCGGGCTGGCCGATCTCGACCTGGTCGATGCCGACCGGTGGCCGGCGGCGTTGATGCTGATCTCCCGCGATCGACAGGCGCGGTCCTGCCTTTCCGCTCCGGCTGGGTCGTCGGGGCGGCTGTCCTATACCGGCTGGTGGGTGTCCCGGTACGGCCGGATCGCCGACCGACCGCCGGGCTGGTGGCGGCTTCCTGGCGCCGTGGATCTGGAGGGCCTGTATGACCCTGTCCCCATCGAGCTGGAGCGGTGGGTTGCCGAATCGATCGGGGTCCGCGCGGGCTTGGCGGCAGCGGCAACGGCGGACCCGCAGGATCTGCTCGACCGGTGGGGTGATCCTGATCGGCCGTTGCCCGCCGGCCGGGTGGCCGCCGTCACCGCGGCTGTGGTGGCCGGGATGGAGTCGCTGGATCGCCGCGACCTGCCGCCGGGGGTCCGGACCCTGTCCGGGGACGTGCTGAACTCCGAGGACGCGGATGTGCTGGACGAACCGTGGTGGGTCCAGGTGTTGCCGGCATCCCGCCTGGTGGCCGGCGGGGCGGATCCGACCCGGGTTGCCTCTGTTCTTGACCTGCCGGTGGCGTCCGCCTCGAACCGGGCACTCATCGTCGCCGACCCGATCGCCGGTCCCAGGAGTGCGCTGATGGGGCAGGCCCGGGAACGGCTCGCCCGGGCGGCGGCCGCGCTGGGCGTGATCGGGCCGGCCGATGTGGTGATCGCGGCCGGGTTGCGCGTCGGCGTCAATGGCGCCGAGCCGGTCACCGTGCGATGGTGGGGGGCCGGCGACCGGTATTGGATCGACGGTTCGGCGGAGGCGGCCGGCGCGGTGCTGGCGTGGAGCGTCGGAAACTGGGCGGCCAGGCAGCTGGCCGTTGCCGCGGCAGCTCAGGACGGCCGGGTGATCGCCGAGGACGGTCTCGGCTGAGGAACAGCGGTTCAGATCGACTCGTCCAGCGCCATCTGGTTCGCGCTGCGCCTTCCCAGCCGAGCTGCTCTGCGCTGAAGTGAATAGACGGACAGCCCGATCAGCCCCAGCACGAACCCGGACAGGCAGGTCCACAGCCAGATCATCGCGTCGTGGTCCCTCAGCGTCGGGATGAAGAACAGCAGCACCACCGAAGTGACCAGCCACAACACCGTCCCAGGCACGGCAAGATGCCACAGTCCGATGCGCACCGGGGGAAGGGTGGGCGGTCGGTAGGAATCGCCTGGCTGCGGTGCGGCGGCGTTGGACATGGCCTTGACAGTATAGGTTTCAGCCCTCCCGGCGACCCCGGGGAAATGCGCTAGCCTCGGACCCGTGCCGGACGTGACCCCGCTCGCCAGCGAACTGCGCAACGCCGTGCACCGGCTGACCCGCCGGCTGCGCCAGCAAACCCCGACCGACGGCCTGACCCTCACCCAGTTGTCGGCCCTGACCGTGATCTGGCGGGAGGGCCCGCTCACCGCCGGCGACCTGGCGGCCAAGGAGCAGGTCCGGCCGCCGTCGATCACCAGGGTGCTGACCGGTCTCGAAGCGCTCGACCTGGTGCAGCGGCAGGACAACCCTCGGGACGGCCGCCAGGTACTTGTACAGATCACCGACGTCGGCGCCAGCCGGATGCAGGAGTACGTCAGGGTGCGGGAGCGCTGGTTGGAACAGCAGCTGGCGGGTCTGACGGCCCAGGAGCGCGAACTGCTCGGCAGGGCAATGCCGCTGCTGGTCCGGTTGGCCCAGCAGGAGCCGAATTAATCACATGTCCATGCCGCCGTTGACTCCCCAAACCTGCCCGGTGATGTACCCGGAGGCATCCGAGGCCAGAAAATGCACTACCCGGGCGATCTCCTCCGGCCGGGCGAATCGGCCCATCGGGATCTGATCGGTGATCCGTTTGATCACTTTCTCCGGGATGCTTCCGACCATGTCGGTGGCGACAAATCCCGGGGTCACAGTGTTGACGGTGATCCCGATCGAATTCTCGTCCAACCGGCCCGCCTTGGCCAGCATGAAGGCGGCCTCCTTCGCCAGCGTCTTGGTCAATCCGAACAGGCCGGATTTGGACGCGGCGTAGTTTGCCTGCCCGATGTTGCCGACCTCGCCGATGATGGATGAGACGTTGACGATGCGGCCGGTGCCCCGCTCGATCATGTGCGCCAGCGCCGCCTGGGACAGGTAGAACGCCCCGGATAGGTTGACCGCCAACACCTTTTCCCAGTCCGAGTCGGTCAAATTGAGCGCGGTCTTGTCGATCGTGATGCCGGCGTTGTTGATCAGGATGTCCAGCTTGCCGTGCTCGGCGATCACCTCGGCCACTACCCGACGGCAGTCGTCGGCGTTACCGATGTTGCCCTGATGAATGGACCCGGTGACCCCCTCGGAGGTGATCTCGGCCAGGAAGTGCTCGGCGTGTTCCTTGTCCCGGCCATACCCGGCCGCGACGGCGGCGCCCTGGTCGGCCAGGCTCCGGCTGATGGCCGCCCCGATCCCCCTGGTGCCGCCCGTGACAAGCGCGACCCGGCCACCCAACTTGCTCCCAAAGCCCGCGGTACCAGCACGGTCGGCCTCTGCTGCGGTCATGGTGGTCCTTCCGAGTGGGGTCGATAACGGATCGATGACGGGGCCCGATGGGTGGTCGGCGACAACGGGCGGCCCCGCCGGTTGGATTGTGCCGTAGTTCGCAGATCGGCACCGGGTAGGGCCCGGGCGGGCCTTGGGGCGCAGCCTCCCGGGCCGGCCTGGGGTGGCCGGGCGGGCTGATGCGGGGTGCGGGAGTATGACCGAAGGCCCGTCGAGGAAGAAGGAGCCCGGTATGCAGCCATTCGTCATCAACCGTCACAACCGTTTGGTGTTCCCGTCCAATTTCCTGCCCGACCTGGACTTCTCGGTGATCGAGACCGAGGAGCAGTTGGATCAGGTGATCCGGCGGGATTTCGAGACCAAGGCCCCGTCCGGCACGGAGATCGGGTCCCGGATCGCCGGCGGGCGCTACCAGGACCGGGTCCAGCTGATGCGTGATGTGGCGTTGAACCTGTTCTGGGTCAACAGGTTCGCCATGACCATGTACGAGAAGGTGCCCACCCGCTGGCGCGACGTGCCCCGCACCCGGGGCGATGTCTTCCTGCCAGTGGTGCAACCGTGGTTGGACAAGGAAGCCAAGGTCGGCGCGGTCGAGCGGGCCTACGCCGAACTGCCCTCGGGTGGTGATCCGGAGACCGAGGACAAGGTGTGGGGCCTGCTGTTCGACGTGTTCGGCAACCGCAAGCACCACGCCAGCGCGCTGGAGGCGATCCGGCCGACGGTGGCGCAGGCGCTGGCGGACCCCACCCAGTTGACGTTCCACCTGGGTGTGTACGACCCGGACTATCCGGTGTTCTCGTTCGCCGACATCGTCGACTGTCAAGAGGATGTCGCCGAACTAGAGGCCCTGCACCGGTGGGCCATGGTGCTGCACAACCAGTACCCGTGGGACCGGGCCGCCGTCGAGTTGACCGCGGTCGGCAACCTGACCGATGACGACGTGGTGGTCCTGTTCAAGCCGAAGAACGCCGAGGTGACCCGGTTCCTGCACAAGATCACCCAGGGCGCGCCCCGGGCCTCGACCGGGACCCGGGTGGCGTCCTTCGCACCGGAGGTGCAGACCAAGCAGCCCATCCGGCCCTATCCGGCGGTCGACATCCGCAAGCAGTTCACGGTGTTGCCCAAGATCGAGTCGCTGGCTGTCGTCCGCGGTGAGATCCTATGCTCCAACGACGATCTGATTCGCAACACCGCGTACTGCTGGTCGCCGATGACGGCCGACGAGATCAGCTCCAAGACCGGTATCGAGACCCGGATGTACACCGCGCGCGGGCTCGACGAGATCGCCCTCGACGCCGCCACCGCCGCAATGGAGCGGGCCGGCCGGGGGCCGGAGGAGATCGGCGCGGTCATCTTCTGCTCGTGCACCAACCACCGGTCAATGCCGTCGATGGCGACCTGGCTCTCCGGCCAGCTCGGCATGTTCCAGACCCACATGTCTGCCGACCTCACCGCCGCCTGCGCGGGGTTGCCCTACGGGCTGTCCGAGGCGGTACGGCTGCTGCAGGAGGTGAACCGGCCGGTGCTGCTGGTCTGCGGGGAGAAGTTCTCGGACAAGATCGGCACGGTACGGCCGTCCCGGATGATCTTCGGGGACGGCGCAGCGGCAATGGTCATCGCCCCGGCGGCCGAGGGCGAGGATTCCGACATCGACCTGATGCAGACCTACGCCAGCGGTCCGGTGAGTCAGGTCAACTCGATCATCTGGCCCAACGCTGCGTTCGACAACAACATCACGGTGTTCGGGCCGGAGGTCAAGGCGCTGGCCGGGCGGTATCTGGAACAGATGATCACCGAGCTGGCCGCCGAGCCGGACCCCAACGGCGCCAAGGATTCCGCGTGGGACACCGTTGAACTCGTGGTCCCGCACCAGGCCAACAAGACGATGGTCATCGGCCTGGCGGAGAAGGCGGGGCTGGCGGCCGACCTGATCTACTTCAACATCGAACGGGCCGGCAACACCTCGTCCGCGAGCATCCCGATCGCCATCGCTGACGCCGTCCAGGACGGGGTGATCGACCGGCCGATGAAGATCTTTGCCCCCGGTTTCGGCGCCGGCTCGGTGGGCGGGTACACGATCATGCGCATCGACCCGGCGGTGGTGGTCACGGACAGCAAGGTCCAGGAAAAGCGCGCCCCCGAGAACGGTCAGGACACCCGGGAAACCGGCTCGGAGGGCATCTCGACGGCCTTCAGCTGACCCGCGGTGGCCCCGGTATTGAAGTTGATCATGGCAATCTCTGTCGGCATTTCGGCGTGTTGCCGGTGTGTCGAGCAGAGACTGCCATGATCAACAACGGCTTGTCACGCCAACAACGGCCTGTCACGCCAACCGCGGCGCCGGGATCAGAGCGCGTCGCCGCCGTTGACGTCCAGCAGGTGGCCGGTGATGAACGATGCGTCGTCGGAGCACAAGAAGGCTACTGCGCCGGCGATGTCGTCGGGCTGGCCGGCCCGGCCCATCGGGTTGGCGGTCAGCCGGGCCTGCGCCTCCGGCGGCATGGCTGCGGTCATCGGGGTTTCGATGAAACCGGGGCGAATGCCGTTCACGGTGGTGCCGAAACGCGCGAGTTCGCTGGCGCCGGACCGAACCAGCCCGACCACCCCGGCCTTGGACGCGATGTAGTTCATCTGGCCGAGGTTGCCGATCTTCGCGACGACCGAGGAGATCAGCACCACCCGGCCCGGTCCTGGGGTGCGCAGGAAAGGCGCACACGCCTTGAGGCCCTCGAAGGTGCCGGTGAGGTTGACCGCGATGACGGTGTCCCAGTCGTCATCGGTCAGCTTGTGGAACATCCGGTCCCGGGTGATGCCGGCGTTGCCGATGTAGGTGTCCAACCCGCCCATGGCCTCGGCGGCGTTGGTGAACGCCTCCCGCAGGTTGGAACGGTCGGTGACATCGCAGGCGAATCCGTAGACCGGATTACCGGTGTTGGCGGAGATCTTCTCGGCGGTTTCCTGTGCCCCGCGTCCGTTGATGTCGAGCACACTGACGGTCAATCCATCGGCCGACAAGCGTTGCGCGACAGCGGCACCGATACCCTGCGCCCCGCCGGTGATGATTGCTCTGGATACGCTGTATTCCGACACGATGTGACCTCAGTTCTGCTGGTGTGTTCTGCTGGCTGGAGGGGACGGTGCGACAAGCCCGGACGGAGCTGCGGCCGCCGGCTAGCGGCCCAGGACGTAGCTGCCGGGCGCATCGCCGAGTGGCGGGTGCTGCGGCCCGCCCAACGGTGGCGGGCTGATCTGCCGGCCGCCGCGCTCGCCGATCCACTGGGTCCAGTCCTCCCACCAGGTGGTGGGAGTCGCGGTCGCCGAGGCCAGCCAGCTGTCCGGGTCCGCCGGCAGCTCGTCGGTTGCGCCGGTGAAGTGCCGGGACTTCGGGTTCGGTGGGTTGACGATGCCGGCGATGTGCCCGGAGTTCGACAGCACGAATCGCACGTTGCCCGACGGCAGGGTGGCACCGCGGTAGGAGCTACGCCAGGGCGCGATGTGGTCCTGCTCGGCCGCCAGGAAATACAGATCCTGGTCCACCGAGCCGACATCGAGCTGCTGGCCGGCAATCTCCATGACGCCGCGGGCGAGCTGGTTCTGCAGGTAGCAGCTGCGGAGGTAGAAGGAGTGCATCTCGGCCGGCATCCGGGTGGAATCGGCATTCCAGGTCAACAGGTCGAACGCGGGTGGCTGCTCGCCCTTCATCCAGTTGTTGACCACGTAGTTCCAGATGAGGTCGTTGCCACGCATCATGTTGAAGGTCTTGGCCATGTTGTCGGCCGGCAGAAAGCCGGTTTTGGCCATCGAAGCCTCGAGCTTGGAAACCGTTGCCTCGTCGGTGAAAACCCCCAGGGCGCCGGGCTCACTGAAATCGGTCAGCGTATTGAGGAACGTCGCACAATTGATCCGGTCGTCGCCGATGGCATCGAGGTAGGCCAGCGTGATCATGGTGAGAGTGCCGCCCAGGCACAGCCCCAACAAATTGACTTTTTCCTGCCCGGTGATGTCTCTGATCACGTCGAGGGCGGTGATCGGGCCGGACAGCAAATAGTCGTCCATGCCGACCGAACGCATCGACTCGTCGGGATTGCGGTAACTGATCAGGAAAACGGTGTGGCCGTGGTCGACCGCCCACTGCACCAAACTGCGTCCCGGGGCCAGATCCATGATGTAGTACTTGTTGATCCACGGCGGGCTGAACAGCAGCGGGATCTCGTGCACCTTCTTGGTGGTGGGCTCGTACTGGAGCAGCTCGATCAAATCGTTGCGGAAGACGACCTTTCCAGGCGTCACAGCCAGGTTCTTACCGACTTCGTAGACACCGGTGGCGAACTGCTGCGGCTGGCCACCGTTGCTGGTGACGTCGTGCAGGAAATTACCGGCACCCTTGACCAGCGATTGTCCGCCGGTCTCGACGGCTTTTCGCATGGCGTCGGGATTCGTCAGGAAAGAATTGGTCGGCGACACCGCATCGAGCATTGCCTGGGTGAGAAAGGCGACCTTGACCCGAATATCGGGGTCGATATCGGCGCCTGCGACCAGATCGTTCGCCGCCTCCTGGAGCAACAGGTACTGCTGTCGCAGCAACCAGAAGGCGGGGTTGCCGGTCCAGGCGGGGTCGGCGAACCGCTTGTCCTTGGGTTCGGCCGCCGGCCCCGGCACCTCCGCGCCCACCGAGCGGGCACTGGCACCGAGCATCGCCTGCAGCATTCCGTTGACATAGGTCATCCCCACCCGCATGCCCACCGTGGGGTCGGCTCCGAGCGCCAACGCCGTACGGGTGAAGGCTGGGATTGCGTCGAGGGCATCCATCTTGCCCAGGGGGGTCTGGGCGAACTGCGCCTGCGCCATGGTGAGCAGCTCGGTGAGTTGCTTGCGGACCCGCTGATCGACGTCTTGCCAACCAGGGCTGTCGGCGACCCGTTCTTCCCGGGGGCCGACTTCCTCCCAGGAGATGTCAATCGGGTCTGTGCTGCGTGCACTCATAGGGTGCCCTCAATCGCCGTTGATGGTGGGTTCGATACCGGAGCGAGCTTCCGGACTCCGCGCGGCGGAGCCGGGTCGCCGGCCACGGAGCCGGCGGCGTTCGATGGTGACCTCACGAAAAGCGAGGTAGGACTCCTCGAGAGCCTTTCGCTGCTGTGCCGTCAGGTCGGGGTCGGCGCGGACGGCGGCCACGACAGCCGATAGCGGCGCGTCCGGTGAGGGCCGGGGGGCAGCCGGGCGAAGCGAGTTCGCCGACATCTGCAACGAATCGGCGATGGCGTTGAGCACGTGATCGGAGGGATCCCGTAGGCCCCGCTCGATCTGCGAAAGGTAGGGATTGGATATCCCCGCCATGGCTGCCAACTGCCGCATCGGCAAGGCGGCGACCTCGCGCTGCCGCCGGATCATCTCGCCCAGCGACATCGACTCCGGCCACGAAGGGCTCATGTGGGTCCGATCCCGTCAGGTTGCTTGCGGGGTTAACAGGACGTTAACAGTGATCTTCGAAAGTTAGCAGGAGTCTGGCTAACCAGCTAAGACTGACGGCACCCTGTGACGAGCGTCACATCAAGGATGGCGGCCTCCGCGCCGGACGGTGTTGACCCGGCACTGCAGGGTGACCGAGTGGCCGACCGCATCGAGATCAGCGACCCGCGTGACCCACGGCTCGACGACTTCCGGGACCTGACCCACGCAGACCGGCGGCCCGATCGGCCCGGCGGGCGTGGTCTGGTGATCGCCGAGGGAGTGGTGGTGGTCCGCCGGTTGCTGCGCTCGCCCTACCGGGTCAGGGCAATGCTGGGGGTCGCGCGGCGTTGTGACGAGCTTGCTGCCGACCTGGCAGACGTCCCTGCCCCGTGCTACGTGATGTCTGCCGAGGTGATGGCCTCGGTGGTCGGCTTTCATCTCAATCGTGGAATGCTAGCGACCGCGGACCGGGTGGATTTTCCGCCGGCCGGGCAACTGCTGAGCACCGTCGGGTCGGTCGTCGTCCTGGAGGGGGTGGGCGACCATGAAAACCTCGGCGCGATCTTTCGCAACGCTGCCGCTCTGGGTATCGGCGCGGTCCTGCTGGCGACCGGTTGCTCCGATCCGCTGTACAGGCGCAGCGTGCGGGTCTCGATGGGGACCGTCCTAGCGGTGCCATTCGCCCCAGTGGGCTGGCCCGACGAAGGGGTCAACCTGCTCCGGCACAACGGATTTACCTCGGTTGCCCTGACACCGTCGGGTGAGATTCTGCTGCGCGAGGTGGACCTGGCCGGCAAGGTGGCCTTCATGGTGGGTGCGGAGGGGCCGGGTTTGACGGCTGCGGCGCTGCGGGCGGCCGATGTCCGAGCCCGTATCCCGATGGCTCCCGGCGTGGATTCGCTGAACCTGGCCACCGCTGCGGCGATCGCCTTCGCCGCGCTGCCGTGACCTGGCCGGTGCTGCACACTGGGCGCGTGCCCGGACCCGGCGATTCCTTTGCAGACCACCCGCCGACGGGCGCGGCCACTGACTTCGAGGATGACGCATCGCCGGCCGGTGCGCCGGAAGCCGGGCCGGCGGAGCGCGTCGAATGGGCGTGGGTCACCGACTGGCGGGCCGAGGGCGAACCGACTCCCTGGGCCAGCGGCCTCGCGCTCACCGCCTTCGTCGCGCTGATCGTCGCGGTCGCGGTGTGGGTGTTGTCGGCGGGCCTGGCCGACCGGCCGGCGGTAGCCGTGCTTGCGAATGTGGTGGTTGCCAGCGGGCTCGCGCCGGCAATGTGGCTGGCCAGGGGGCTTCCGGTGCTCCGGTGGCTGGCCGCCGGCACCCTGGCGGGCATTCTGATCGGCTGGGTGTCGGCCCTGTCGATGTTGCCGCTGCCGGCACCCTGATCTTCGATACTGGATTTTTCTTTCCCTATGGGAACTAATGCAGCGGGCTACGGGGCGCTGAGCCGCACCGAACTCCGCCTGTAGCGAGGTCACGATCTCGTGACGACATCTTGACGGCACCCCGCAGGGAGTGCTTGGCTGCAGTTAATTCCCCACTGCAACTATGCACGGTGCTGTTGTGTCATCGCCTCTGTCGTGTCACGCCTGTGTTGTGCCATCGCCCAAGGGACTCCTCTGTGTCCGACGTCGACGTCGCGGGTACTGCGCTGGCGCACCTGCGCGCCGGCGGGGTCAGCGTGGTGATCGACACCGCCGCCGGCGGTCTGCCGGCGGTTGTTTATTGGGGGGCTGACCTGGGGGAGTTGACCGCTCCAGAGCTGGACACGCTGGCACTTGTCGGTCGTGCGCCGGTCGGAGACAGCCGGATCGATGTGCCGAATCGCATCAGCGTCCTGCCGACCCCGGCCGAGGGCTGGGTAGGTACCCCGGGGATTTCCGGAAGTCGCGCTGGGCAGGACTTCTCGCCGTTGTTCTCGGTACGGGAGCAGCAGCAGACCTCCCCGGCCGGCGGGGTGGGTCTGCGCTGCCGAGCGGTGGACGAGGTGGCCCGCCTGGCGCTCACCGTAGAGGTGGAACTTGCCGCCTCGGGACTGCTGCGGGTGGCCGCGGAGCTGGAAAATACCGATCCCAGCATCGATTTCGCGCTGGACGGACTCGTTGTTGCGCTACCTGTCCCGGCCACAGCCCAGGAGTTGCTCGATTTGACCGGCCGGCACGCGCGGGAACGAGTTCCGCAACGTGCCCCGTTCCGGGTGGGAACCTGGCGCCGGGAATCCCGCAAGGGCAAGCCGGGACTTGACAGCTCGTACCTGTTGGCGGCTGGCGAGCCGGGATTCTCGTTCACGGCCGGCCTGATCTGGGCAGTGCACGTCGGCTGGTCCGGCAACCAGGTGGCCTATGCCGAGCACACGTACAACGGGGTCAGCATGCTCGGCGGGGGAGAACTGCTGCTGCCCGGCGAGATCCGGCTGCGGCCGAACCAGCGTTACCGAACCCCCTGGCTGTACGCGTCTTTCGGACGCGGGCTGAACGAGGTCGCCGGTCGGGTGCACGAGCACCTCCGGTCCCGGCCGATGCACCCGGTGTCGCCGCGGCCGGTGGTGATCAACACCTGGGAGGCGGTGTATTTCGACCAGGACCAGGACCGGCTGTTCGCGTTGGCCACGGCGGCCGCCGCGGTGGGTTGCGAGCGATTCGTGTTGGACGACGGATGGTTTCGCGGCCGTCGGGACGACACCGCTGGCCTTGGTGACTGGTTCGTCGACGAACGGGTGTGGCCGGATGGGTTGGGTCCGTTGATCGCCGAGGTGCATCGCCTGGGGATGGATTTCGGGCTGTGGGTGGAACCGGAAATGATCAACCTGGATTCCGACCTGGCCCGGGCCCACCCGGAATGGATCTTTCGCGCGGGCGGGCGGCCGGGAATCCCGACCAGGAACCAGTACGTCCTGGACCTGGGTCAGCCGGGTGCGTACGACTTCATCGCCGGCCGGCTCAACAACCTGCTCGACAGCTACGACATCGCCTACCTGAAGTGGGATCACAACCGAATGGTGGTCGAGGCCGGTCACGGCCTACCGGCGACACCGGGGGTGCACGCGCAGACCGAGGCGCTCTACCGATTGCTCGACGGGCTCCGAGCGGCGCGTCCGGACCTGGAGATCGAGACGTGTGCGGGCGGCGGTGGCCGGATCGACCTCGGCATCCTGCAGCGCACCGACCGGGTGTGGGCCAGCGATTGCAACGACGCACTCGAACGGCAGCAGATTCAGCGGTACACCCAATTGCTCGTGCCCCCGGAACTTCTCGGGGCACATGTCGGCCCACCCCGAGCGCACACCACCCACCGCACCCATCAGGTGGATTTTCGCGCCGGCACGGCCTTCTGGGGTCATCTGGGCATCGAGTGGGACCTGATCACCGCCAGCGCCGCCGAACTGGCCGAGCTGCGCCGCTGGGTGGACCTGCACAAACAGTTCCGCCGGCTGATCCACCGGGGAACCGTGGTGGTCGGCGACCATCCCGATCCCGCGATCTGGGTGCACGGCGTGGTCGCGAAGGATCGGAGCGAGGCCATCTTCGGCGTCGTCGCGATGGACCGGTCCGTCACCTGGCCGCCGGGCCGGGCCTGCCTGCCGGGATTGGATCCTGACCGCAGCTACCGGGTCCGGCCACTTCCGCCGGGTGATCGGTATCCCGGGGCCGACCAGCTGCCGGCCTGGTGGGACCAGGATGTGCGGCTCTCCGGGCTGGTCCTTCAAGAGGCCGGATTGCAGATGCCGGCACTGTTTCCCGAGTCCCTGCACCTGGTGCGGGCCGTGGCCGACGGGGAGGCGCCGGTGAGGTAAGCAACGGCCGGTCTATCGGCCCCAGAAGTGCGCCACTGCGCGTCATCATCACCATTTCCGCGTTCAGCGACGAACGCCCGGTATGAGCCGGGTCGGTGTCGTCGTTGTCGCACCGACAAGACGGAGTGATCTATGAGAGAAACACGGTGGTCGAGGCGATTGCCGGCGATCCTGACCGGCGGCATGCTGCTGCTGGCCGCAGCCTGCAGCAGCGGCAGCACTGGAAGTGCCTCGTCCTCTAGCGCGGCCTCCGGCAGCGGGGGCGGTGGCGGGGGCGGTGGCGGGGACTGCGCCGCCGCGGCCTCCGGCGAGAAGGTCAACCTATCGTTTTATTCCTGGATCCCAGGAATAGAAAAGGTCGTCCAGACCTGGAATGCGGCAAACCCCGATATTCAGGTCGACGTCAAGACCGGGCCCAGCGGCAACGGTGGTGCCTACCAGAACTTCTCGAACGGTATCAAAGCCGGGAACGCGCCCGATCTCATGCAGATCGAGTTCGACCGGTTGCCAAACTTCAGGATTCAGGACGGGCTGGCGAACATCGCTAGTTGCCCCGGGGTGGCCGACGCGAAGAGCAAGTTCGTCGACTGGACCTGGGAGCAGGCCACCTTCGGCGAAAGTGATGCGGTGTATGCGATCCCGCAGGACACCGGACCGATGGCCCTGTTCTATCGCAAGGACCTGTTCGACGCGGCCGGTATCGCCGTTCCGAAGACCTGGGAGGAGTTCACCACCGCGGCCGAGGCAGTCAAGGCGAAGGGTGCGTTCATCACCAACTTCTCCAGTGGTGATCCCAACCAGTTCGCCGGTTTTGTCTGGCAGAACAAGGGCAAGTGGTTCGAGAGCACCGACAGCGGCTGGAAGGTCTCTTTGACCTCGAAGGAGTCGACCGACGTCGCGGCCTACTGGCAGAAGCTCATCGACGGCAAGCTGGTGTCACCGGTGAAGAACTTCACCGACGAGTGGAACAAGGCCGCTGACACCGGCCAACTCTGGGGGTGGGTGTCCGCAGTCTGGGGTAATGCCACCGTCGAACAGAACGCGCCCAGCACCACCGGGAAATGGGCCGTCGCGCCAATGCCGCAGTGGACCGCGGACGGGAAGACGGCCGGCAACTGGGGCGGGTCGACCACGGCCGTGTTCAAGGCCAGCAAGCACCCGGCCGAGGCCGCCAAATTCGCGTTGTGGCTCAATGCCAACACCGATTCGCTGACCGCGCTGAACAAGGAAGGTGGCCTGTATCCGGCCACCACGGACGGGCAGGGGCTCCCCGCACTGCAGCAGCCGAGCACTTTCTACGGCGGCGAGAAGATCTTCGACGTCTTCAAGCAGGCCTCCGGCGAGGTGGATCCCAGCTTTACCTGGGGGCCGGTGATGAACGAGACCTACAACTCGCTCACCGACGGATTCGGCGCCGCGCTCAATGGGCAGGGCACGTTGTCCGACGCCCTGACTGCGGCTCAGGCCAAGACGATCGACGCCATGAAGGCGCAGGCCATACCGGTCGTGGGGTAGTCCGAGGCGAGCCCGGGGCGGGGTGCAGGGTCGGCGTCACGTCCGCCGGCCCGTGCCCCGCGCCCGGGACCACACCGTTCAGCTGATGCAGGAAGGACGCTCGTGACCACCATCTCGTCACCACCGACACCGACACCCCCGACACCACCGACACCGACACCGACGGCACATCGAGGTGGCGATGGTTTCCGGCCGCGCCGCCGGGATCCGGTGAAACACAAGGGCGCGATCATCGGCTTTCTTGCGCCGTTCGTGGTTCTGTTCGCCTTGTTCTACGCCGTCCCCGTTCTGTACGCGCTCTACCAGTCCTTCTTCAAGACCGAGCGAAAAGGGACCTTTGGGCCGGCAACGACGGTGTTCGGCGGCTTCGAGCAGTATCAGCGGGTCTTCGGTTCGGCCGAATTCTGGTCCTCGATCGGCCGCGTGCTGCTGCTGTTCATCGTCCAGGTGCCGATCATGCTGGGGCTTGCGCTGGTGTTCGCGCTGCTGCTGGACTCGACCGTGGTCAGGGGCAAGAAGTTCTTCCGCCTGGCCATCTTCGCCCCGTACGCGGTCCCCGGAGTCATCGCCGCCATCATGTGGGGCTTCCTCTACGTGCCGTCCCTGTCGCCGTTTGGTTTTACCGACAGCGTGGACTTTCTCGGGTCCGGCCTGGTGCTCTGGTCGATCGCCAACGTCATCACCTGGGTGTTCTGCGGGTACAACATGTTGATCATCTTCTCGGCGCTGCAGGCGATTCCACAGGAGATCTACGAGGCGGCCCGCACCGACGGGGCCGGCCAGTTTCGGGTGGCCTGGTCGATCAAAATACCGATCGTCCTGCCGGCGATCATCCTGACGTTCGTGTTCTCCATCATCGGCACGTTGCAACTGTTCAACGAGCCCCAGGTCTTTCGCACCATCACCAGTTCGGTGTCCAGCAATTACACCCCCAACATGGTCGTCTACTCCACGTCGATCGTGCCGAACTACAACCTGTCGGCCGCGTATTCGGTGGTGCTGGCCCTGTCCACGTTCGTGTTGTCGTTCGTGTTCCTCAAGGTCACCCAGAAACGAGCATTCGCATGAGCGCCACCGGAACCAGTCCCACCACGAACAAGGCCGCCGGTCCCGCGTCCAAACCGCCACGCACCGGGGCCAACGGACCACGGGAGAACCCGCTGTCGGTGGTACTGGCCACCGGCGGACTGGTCGTCGCCGCGCTGTACTTCCTCCTGCCCATCTGGTGGTTGGTGGTGGCCTCCAGCAAGTCTCAGGCGACACTGGTCTCCACCGGCGGTCTGTGGTTCGCGAGTCCCTTCCAATTGTTCTCCAACATCGGCAGCTTGTTCACCTTTCGGGAGTCGCTGTACCTGCGGTGGCTGGCCAACAGCATCGGATATGCCGTGCTGGGCGCCGGCTTCGGGACGTTGTTCGCGACGATGGCCGGGTATGCGCTGGCGAAGTATGTCTTTCGTGGACGTGAACTCGTCTTCAACCTGATCCTGGGTGGAGTACTGGTCCCGGCCACGGCCCTGGCGCTGCCGCTGTTCCTGATGTTCAGCCAGGTCGGTCTGGTCAACACCTATGCTGCGGTGTTCCTGCCCAGTCTGGTCAGCCCGTTCGGGGTGTACCTGGCCCGCATCTACGCGGCGGCCTCGGTGCCGGACGCGTTGCTGGAAGCCGCCCGCCTGGATGGTGCGGGCGAGTTCCGCGCGTTCTTCGTGGTCGCGGTCCGGTTGATGAAACCTGCTCTGGTGACGATTTTCCTGTTCCAATTCGTGGTGATCTGGAACAACTTTTTCCTCCCGCTGGTCATGTTGTCGAACGAGCGACTGTTCCCGATCACCCTCGGTCTGTACACCTGGAACAGTTCGATCAACCAAGCCCCGGAACTGCGCATCTTCGTCATCGTCGGGTCCCTGGTGTCGATCCTGCCGCTGCTGGTGGCCTTCCTTGGCCTGCAACGGTTCTGGCAGAGTGGCCTGTCCGCCGGTGGGGTCAAGTGAGCCAGGGCTCCGACTGGCCGACATCGGGCATCGCCTTCGGCGGTGATTACAACCCGGAGCAGTGGCCGGAGGAGATCTGGCCGCAGGACGTCGCCCTGATGAAACAGGCCGGGGTCACGGTGGTCACCGTCGCGGTGTTCGCCTGGGCCAGGTTGAGTCCGGAGCCTGGTGTGTTCGAAGACGGATGGTTGCGGCGAGTGCTGGATCTCCTGCACGACAACGGGATCGCGGTGGATCTCGCGACAGCGACCGCGTCCCCACCCCCGTGGCTGGTACGCGCGCATCCGGAGATCCGACCGGTCGACGCGCACGGGACCCGATGGGAGATCGGCAGCCGGCAGACCTGGTGCCCGAGTTCGCCGGTTTTCCGGGAGCACGCGGTCGGCCTGGCCAGGACCATGGCGGAGAGGTTCGGAAACCATCCTGCGGTGGTGATGTGGCACGTGTCCAACGAGTTGGGCAATCACAACGGCAGCTGCTACTGCGACGTCAGTGCTGCGCATTTTCGCCGCTGGCTTCGGTTGCGGTACAACGATATCGACGTTCTCAACCTGGCTTGGGGAACCGACTTCTGGAGTCAGCATTATTCCTCGTTCGACGAGATCGCGCCCCCGTCAGTGACATCGGCATTCGGCAACCCGGGGCACCTTCTCGACTGGCGCCGATTCTGCTCCGACGCACTGCTGGAGCTCTACCTGGCCGAGAAGGCCATCCTGCGGGAGGTCACGCCGACGATTCCAGTGACCACCAATTTCCTGGTCGCTACCGGGCCGGGGGTCGTCGGCCCAGGGGACTGTGACTACGCCCTCTGGGCGCCCCATCAGGACGTGGTGTCCAACGATCACTACCTGATCGGTCTGGGCACCGCCGAGCTGGCGCCCCGCTTGCACCTGGAATTCAGCGCCGATCTGACGCGTGGGCTGGCCGGCGGCCGGCCGTGGTGGTTGATGGAACATTCGACGAGTGCGGTGAACTGGCAACCGGTGAACCGGGCGAAAGCACCGGGGGAGATGGAGCGAAACTCGCTGGCGCACGTGGCCCGCGGCGCCGACGCCGTGTGTTTCTTCCAGTTCCGCCAATCGGTGATCGGCGCCGAGAAATACCACTCTGCAATGCTGCCGCACGCGGGCGTGGACTCCCGGCGATGGCGCGAGGTTTGTCTCCTGGGTGCTCTGCTCGGCCGGCTCGGGGAGGTGGCAGGTGCCGTGGTCCAGGCCCCGGCGGTGGTGCTGGTGGATTGGGAGTCGGCCTGGGCCTGCCAGCAGCAGGCGCATCCCAGTGAACTCGTCCAGCACTTCGATCTGGCCATGCAGGCCCATCGGGCGATCGCCCGTAGTGGGACCGGTTGTGCCGTCATGGGTCTGGACGCGGACTGGGCGGGTTACCAGATCATCGTCGTTCCTGCTGCCGTGCTGTTGTCCGCCGACCACGTCCAGCGGCTGACGAGCGCGGCCGCCTCCGGTGCGCAGGTGCTGGTCACCTACTTCTCCGGGATCGCCGATCGCAGCAACAGGGTCATCACCGGCGGGTACCCAGGGATGCTTCGAGATATGTTGGGAGTCCGGACGGAGGAATTCTTCCCGCTCGGCCCACTGCAGACCATCCGGTGGGACGACGGCACCGTCAGCACCCGGTGGACCGAGGACGCGAGCGCCGCGGCTGGTACCGAAGTGGTGGCACGGTATGTGGATGGACCGGTCCCGGGTGCAGCGGCGCTCACCCGCCGGCCCATCGGTCGCGGGTCGGCCTGGTATCTGTCGAGCGACCCGGACCCGGCGGGGTTCGCGGGTGTGCT
This sequence comes from Nakamurella sp., assembly GCA_965247715.1. Lineage (GTDB taxonomy): Bacteria > Actinomycetota > Actinomycetes > Mycobacteriales > Nakamurellaceae > Nakamurella. Next base: position 631,940 of record CBDFHS010000015.1, read on the forward strand.
GGCACGGGTGATGGCTGCTGCCGGAACGTCACCGGCGGTGCAGTTACCGGCTGCGCACCCTGCGGTCATTGCGGGAGAGGTCGACGTGGTTCGGCGTTCCTCGTCGGCCGGTTCGTGGTTGTTCGCGGTCAACCATTCGGATCTTGGGATCGACATCCCCTCTGATGGTTGGGATCTGGTGGCACAGCAAGCCGTCACCGGCGTATTGGCGCTGCCGGCGGGTGGATACGCGGTGGTCCGCGAGGGGTGAGGTTCCGGGCCGGTGGACAGCGCGCTCTTGCCGTGGACACAGGTCCGCCGCGCACGCTGACCGGAACAGCCGGGGCTTTCGCCCTGCCGGCGGAGCCACCTGCCGACCAGCGCGCCAGAGGAGTACCCCGGTAACGGATCCAGCGGTTCGCAAGGCACGCCGGCCGGCTTTGTCCCCATTTGCGACGGCGACGGCAACCGCTCTGGTTCTCATCGCTGCGGTCGTGGTCCGCTGGGTGTTCGTCGACCAGGTCAGCAACGACTACCGCGCATTCGTCGGACCCTGGTACGACTACCTCGCCGCGCACGGAGGATTCGCCGCGGTCGGCACTGACATCTCCAACTACAACCCGCCGTACCTATACCTGCTGGCCGCTGCCACCTACCTGCCGTTGCCGAAGATCGTTGCCATCAAGGCGATATCGGTGGTGTTCGATGTGGTCTTGGCTGGCCTTGCGGCCCTCATCGTGCGCGAGCACGTTCGCGGCCGGTGGTGGTGGATCGGCACGTTCTCGGCCGTGCTGTTCGCCCCTACTGTTGTGCTGAACGGCGCGTCCTGGGGCCAGTGCGATTCCATCTACACGGCCTTCACCCTTGGCAGCCTGTACTTCCTGATTCGTCGGCGGCCATGGTTGGCGTGCTTGTTCTTCGGCCTTGCGCTGTCCTTCAAGCTGCAGGCCGTCTTTTTCCTCCCGGTGCTGCTCATCGTTGTGCTGGTCAACCGGCCGCGCCCGGTGGCGTTGCTGCTGACACCTGCCGTCTTTGCGATGATGCTGCTGCCGGCGGCGGTGGCCGGGCGGGACTGGTCGGCGTTGCTGTGGGTGTACCCGAATCAGGTGAGCTCCGGCGGGGCCGGTGCTGGTCAAGGCAACGGCGGGGTGCCCTTCACCGGGCAACGCGGCAGCGGCTTCGGCGGAGATAGCGGTACCGCCGGCATTGGTGGCGGGACCGGCGGTTCTGGCTCTGGCGGCCGACTCGCCGGACCAGCCTCCACCAGCCTGACGCAGAACGCGCCGACGTTCTATCAGTGGGTCAGCGGAACGAGCGGTTTCTGGAAATACCTGGGCCTTGGCGTGTCCGGGTTGTTCGCATCTGCTGTCATGATCGGGGCGTTGGTCCGCCGCCGGCCGTTCTCGGCAGCGCAGATCGTTGTGCTGGCAGTAACTGTCGTGCTTGTCGTCCCGTTCTTCCTGCCAGAGATGCACGAGCGCTATTTCTATCTCGCGGACGTGCTGACCATCGTTGCCGCCTTCTACCTTCGTCGCTACTGGCTGACCGAAGTGGTGGTATCGGCCTGTTCCGTGCTGAGTTATGCCCCGTTCCTGTGGCAACGCACGCTCGTTCCGTTGCCCCTGGTGGCATTCGCCGAATTCCTGACGGTAATCGCTGCCATCGTCGTCTACCTGGACACTGTGCACGGCCGGGGTCGGCTGGTGCGGGTGTCACGTACGAATGCCGTCAGGCATCCGGTCGAAGCGCCGCCGACAGTTGTTGCCGAAGCGCGATGACTGCCGCACCGCGTGCCCACTCGGTGAACGTGAAGGGGACGATCTCGATCGGCACCTCCGGCAGGGTCCAGTGCTGCACGGTGCGGGCCCGGTCGGCGATCGTGTGCGTGACCAGTGACGCCAACGCGACACCTTCACCGGAGACAAGAACCTTGGACGGTGCGGTCACCGTCGCAACAGTCCCGATCAGCGTGCCGAGCGCCCGACCGGCCTCCTCCACCACCCGGTGGGCCACCGGTTGGTGATCGGCCGCGAGAGCGAGAACCTCGGCGTAGTCGACGATTCGGCCGAGAGCAGCAGAAACCTGAGCAGAGATGGTCGTCGAGGACAGGTACGCCCGGACGCAACCGCGGTGACCCCGCTCGCACAGCGGCCCCCATTCGGTGACCGGTAGGTGCCCGACCTGCCCGCTGCCACCGTTCCCGCCGTCGACCAGCCGATCGTCGACCACGATGCCGCATCCCACTCCCACACCGATGGTGACCAGCACGAAATCCGTGCAACCCGCGGCCGCTCCGAACCAATGTTCGGCAGCCGTGAGCGCCCTGACGTCGTTCTCCACGACCACGGGTAGTCCGGTGCGCTCGCGAATTAGCGCGACAAGTGGGATGTCCGACCATTGAAGAAACGGCGAGGTGTGAACGATCTCGGACCGCGGTGATACCGGGCCGGCCAAGCTGACCCCGACGGCGCAGATGGAGGGATCCGAGCGGTGAATGTCGTCCACCACGTCACTGATGGTGGTCACGACAGACCTCGGATCTGCCGAGTCCAGCGTTATTGTTCGCTCGCTGAGTACCTTCGCGCGCAGATCGGTGGTCACCAGATCCAGTTGCCCGGCGGACAGTTTGATGCCGATCAAATGACCGGCGTTGACGTTGACGACCATCGGCTGCGAAGGCCGGCCGGACCGTTGCGGCGAAATGGCCTCGGTCTGGCTGACCAGCCCGGCGTCGACGAACGTGCGGGTAATCCGGGTCAGCGTCGCTGGCGACAGCCCGGCCCGGCGTGCCAGGTCGGCGCGGGACGCGGGGCCGTGAACCAACAAATTGATCAACACCGACCGGGATGCCTCGGACAGCGCCGGAAACGGGCTACCCGCTTTGTTCATGACTGAAAGTATATGGCCGCGTCGTGTTGTGCGACCGCGATTCTGACAGCGCGCGTCAGCAGGCCCACACCCGGATCACCCGGTCACCCCGACCGGGACTCATAGTGACCTCGGTCGTGGACGTTTGCGTCGCCGGGGTTCGTCCCGGCGGGGATTGTCGCGCTGGGGTCCGGGTTCACGGGATTCACCGGGATCCGGGTCGGGCCAGTCTTCGACGAGGAATGGTTGATCCTGGGTGACGTAGGAGTGCCCGGTGGGCGTGGTCCATTCACTGGCGTGCGGGCCGGTCCGGGCCGAGCGGTGCCCGGCGTGGGTTTTCGCCCGGTGATCGGGCCGGCACGTCGTTTTCAGGTTCACCGCCGACGTCGGCCCCTGCGGCGCCGGGATCACATGATCCAGATCGCAACCAGCGGCGTGAACGGTGCAGGACGGTGCGGTGCAGGTGCCGTCCCGGAACCGGACCGCGATACCGAGCTTGCGGGACGGGAACCGGCCCAGCTCGGTGACGTCGAGCAGGTTCCCTTCCGGGTCGGTGAGCAACCGGTAGAACAGGGTCCCGCTTTGGTGGGCCAGTTCCCGGATCACCCCTGCCGGGACGGACCCCGACCGATCCATCAGTTCACCGGGGGTGTCCGTGGCGCCGAACAGGGACGCCGCGGAGATGAGGATCCCGATGGTGACCGGCACCGGCCGGGCCGCGCAACCGCCACCACCGCGGTTGCCGTCAGCACCATCACCGCCACCGCCACCGCCACCGCCACCGCCACCGCCACCGCCACCGCCGCCGCCGGTGAGGACCCGCGCCGCGCTTGGCGGGTACCCACCGATCCGGGAAGGTGTCACCGGCGACCGTTCTGCGCCACCGGGAGCCGGCGGGCCGGTCTCATCCGGCGGGGCGGTGCCGGGATCGGGACGGAACGCCGACGCCGGCAGGTCCCAATCCCCGGCATCCCACTCACCGACATTCCCGTCACCGGTATCCCAGTCAGGCTCGTTTCGGGGTTTGTCGTTCCCGTCACCGTCGTTGCGGTCACCGGCCTCTGGTTCACCGCAACCCGCGCCGCGACCACCCTGTTCGCTGCCGCCCGCACTGATTGCCCCGCGTACACTCTCGGTGTCAGTGGCGCAGCCGTCACCGGTGCCCTGGGGCTCGGTGTTCACCTCCCCGAGGTGTCCGTCGGGATTCGTGGCCTCGTGGCCCCGGTCACCGCCGTCCTGGTCACCGCCGTCCTGGTCACCGTGGCCCTGGCGGTTGTCGGTCTCGTCATCCTGATCGGTGGGTTTGACGTCGAGATGGTCATCAAGGTGGTCGTCGGTGTCGGTGTTGGTGTCCCAGGTGACGTGGCACCCGTTGGACACCCGACCGCACAACACATCGACCAGGGCATCGGCCCGGCGTTGCCGCACCGTCCGAACATCACCGGGCTCCGCCGCCCCGGCCAGCGCCGTCAACACCCGGTCCACCGCCTGCGCATCCACCGACGACAACGCCGCCGACAGGAAACTGATCCCATCCACATCCGGGCGGACCGAGACATACCGGTCCGCAAACGACCGGCGCAACCGCTCGTCCTGCAAATCAGGTTCCGTCTGCACGATGAACTGGTTCAACCACCGGCCCAACACCTCCGGGGACCGCGACGCCGCCACATCCACCACCACCGCGTTCAACAACTGCTTCGAGGAATCCCGCACCAACCGGCGCAACGCCCGGTTGATCCGCAACACCCGGTCGGCATCGACATCCCCAGCGACCCACGCATCCCACACCTCCGGTGCCTCCGCCCGGACCCGGCGAGCCATCCCGATCAACCGGGCAACCGTGTACCGGGAGGAATGGACCGCCATCGAGATCTCCGCCGCCGCGAACTCCCCCGCCCGGAACGACACCTTCGCCGAACAGTTCCCGACCTCACCCAGCAGCTGCTGATCAAGGCCCCGCCGCGCATCCGCGAACGAACACACCACCCCTGCGAACCCCGCCTGAGCCCGCGCCAACACCCGCTGCGCCTCCACCAACTCATCGACCAACCGCCGCGCGCCGTCACCACCGGCAGCACCACCGGCGCCGGCGACCTCGTCCTCATCCATACCCAGGAACCTACAACCCACCACCGACAGTCCCGGTTCTCCATCGCTCCAGCCAGTCACCTTTGTATCGAACGTACGTCCCATGAGAGTGCGGGTTTATGGCCGGCGCCGTGCAGCCACCCCCGACCCCCGTCACCGCGCCGCAGGGTGCCGGGACCGCCGTCAGCCGCCTCGTGCTCACGAATCCCGTCGAGCGCCGTCCGCCGGCTGGACCACTCTGCAGGTCGGTGCTGTGTACCCGGCCGCAGCGAACGCGGTCTCAGCCGCATCGATCACGGTGGACACCCGATCGGCGGGCACCAGTGCGATCGCCGAACCGCCGAACCCACCACCGGTCATCCGGACCCCGAGCGCCCCGGATTTCAGTGCCACTTCCACCGCAAGATCCAACTCGGCACACGACACCTCATAGTCGTCGCGGAGCGAGGAATGCGAGGCGGTCAGCAGGTCACCGATGTCACCGATCCTGTCGGCCCGTAACAGGTCGACGGTCTGTCGAACCCGGTCGTTCTCGGTGACGACATGCCGTACCCGGCGACGTAGTTCGTCATCCGGCAGGGCGGCCAGCGTGGCCGGCAGGTCGTCCAGGTTCAGATCTCGCAACCATCTCACCCCCAGAATCCGGGCGGCTTGTTCGCACGACGCGCGGCGTCTCCCGTACTCTCCATCCGCCAGCGAATGCGCGACCTTCGTATCGATCACCACCGTTGCCAGTCCGACCGTGGCCGGGTCGAAGGGAATCTGATCAAGCTCCCCGGAGCGGGTGTCAAAGAGCAGGACATTGCCCGCTTGCGCCGCAGCCGATGCGGTCTGATCCATGGGACCGCATGGCACGCCAACGAAATCGTTCTCGGCCTGTTGCGCGAAACGGGCGATGTCGGTCACCCCTAACGAGTGTCCGGACAGGGTCGCGGCCGCCAACGTGGTGACGCATTCCACGGCGGCCGAGGACGACAAGCCGGCACCGGAGGGCACGCGGGAGTCCAGGGCGAGATCCAGACCGCGGATCGGGTAACCCCCGACGTCAAGGGCCCACACCGCGCCGAGCAGGTAACCGGGCCAGGTGCGGGCAACATCGGAATCCGGGGTGAGGTCCTGTCGCGCAATGGTTATCGTCTCGCCTGGACGTTGCGCGGAAACAATCCGAATGGTGTCGTCGGTGCGCTCGGCCGCTGCCAGTTCGGCCCGGGAATCGATGGCGAAAGGAAGGACGAGTCCACCGCTGTAGTCAGTGTGTTCGCCGATCAAATTGACCCGTCCCGGCGCTGAGAAAATTGCGGCTGGTGTCCGATCATAGGCTTGAGTGAAAAGCGGGACAGCATTCACGAGTCGGACCCGGGCCTTTCGGAGAACTTCCAGGCATCGGTGACCATCTGGGCCAGGCTCAACTCCGGCGACCATCCGAGGCGCTCAGCGGCCAACCGGGCGGAGGCCACCAGCGTGGTCGGATCGCCGGCCCGACGGGGCCCGACGGTCACCGGAACCCGCTGCCCCGTCACCTCTTCGATGGTCGCGAGCACCTCGCGAACGCTGAACCCGTTGCCGTTGCCCAGGTTGCAGATCAGGTGCTCACCCGGAGCGGCGGCGGTCAGGGCCAAAAGATGCGCCCTGGCCAGGTCGGCCACATGCACGTAGTCCCGAATCGGGGTGCCGTCCGGGGTCGGCCAGTCGTCGCCGAAGATGGTCAATGCCGGCCGCCGGCCGGCGAGCGCGTCCAAAGCGATGGGGATCAGGTGGGTCTCGGTGCCGTGCCTCTCACCGGCACCGAACGCCGCGCCGGCGACGTTGAAATACCGCAGTGAGACAGCGGCGAGTTCCGTGGCTGCGCACTCTCCGGTGATCATCATGTCGACGGCGAGCTTGGTGGCGCCGTAAGTATTCGTCGGTTTGGTGGGTGAATCCTCCGTGATGGGAACGGTGTGCGGCTCGCCGTAGGTCGCCGCGGTGGAGGAGAACACCAATCGCGGCACGCCGTGTTCGGTGATGGCGTCCAACAGGACCCTGGTCCCATACACGTTGGTGCGCCAGTACAACGACGGATGCGTGACGCTCTCGCCGACCAACGACTTCGCGGCGAAATGCAGCACAGCATCGAAACCCGCGCCGACGATGACATCCGCCGCCTGGGTGATGTCCACCCGGGCCAATTCGACCCCGTCGGGCACGGCGTCGGCGTGCCCGGTCGAGCAGTCGTCCAGGACCACGACTTGGTGACCTTCCGCGACCAGCAGGCGGGTGACCACTGAGCCGATGTACCCGGCACCCCCGACGACGAGGGCCTTCATGCGTGCACCCCGCCGGCGTCGCGAAGCCGCTGGGCGGTGAGTTCCGGACTGATGTCGTTCACGAATGCTCCCATTGCAGACTCGGATCCGGCCAGGAATTTGAGCTTGCCGACGTCCCGGCGAATGGAGAAAACCTCGACGTGCAAACGGTAATCGGCCGCGTCCGCATGAACTGGGGCCTGGTGAACGCCGGTGATGGCCGGCAAGGTGTCGTCGAACACGCCTTCCATGCGAACGATGATGTCCAGATACAGGGACGCCAGGGCGGCACGTTCGGACTCGGTCAGCTCGGTCAAGTCGCGAACCTGGCGGTGCGGGTAGAGGTGAACCTCGACGGGCCAACGGGCCGCGAAGGGGACGAACGCGACCCAGTGATCGTTCTGCGCGACCACCCGGGAGCCGTCGGTCAGTTCACCGTCGAGAATATCGGCGAAAAGATCTTTGCCGGTCGCCTCGCGGTGCGCCCGCACCGCCCGGATCGCGGCGGCTGTCTTGGGGGTGACGAACGGGTAACCGTAGATCTGGCCGTGCGGATGGGCCAGCGTGACACCTATTTCCACCCCACGGTTCTCGAAGCAGAACACCTGCTCCACCCCCGGCAGCGCCGACAGGGTGGCGGTCCGATCCGTCCACGCCTGCACCACAGTGCGCATCCGGGACAGTGGCAGGGTGGACAGGGTCGCGGTGTGATCGGAGGTGAAACACACCACCTCGCACCGTCCATTACCTGGTCTGCTGTCGAGGAGGCCACCGGCGTCGGCGGTCGCCCCGGCCCCGGCGAAGGACGGAAACCGATTCTGGAAAACCACGACGTCGTAGTCGGCAGAGGGGATCTCACTGGCATTGCTCGGTGTCGAAGGGCACAGGGGGCATGCGTCGGCAGGCGGGTGGTAGATCCGGGTCTGCCGATGCCCGGCAATGCCCACCCACTCGCCGAGCAACGCGTCGTAACGCACCTCGGAACCAGGGAGAACCTCGGGCAGGTCCCGGGGATCGGTCAACACCCTTGGTGCGTCTGGGGTTTCGTCGAAATACAGCAACTCGCGGCCGTCGGCCATCCTGGTTGACGTGATGAATACAGCATGGGTTGCGGACGGAGGGGCGGAGGGCGTCACTGTTCTCCCGTGGTTTGAGCCGGTCCTCAGTATCGCACCCAGAACCGGCTAAGTCAACACTTTCAAACGACAAGCACCAAGATCTGGAGCGAAGATGTTGGATAATGTCGAAAGTTAGTAAGGGATGGTGCAACGGACAGGTCACCCACGCATGACGACTGCGAGCTCCCCCCGTTCCAGCCACCGCTGTTCCAACGGCCGTTGGGCGTCCGCCTCGATGAGCGTGGGGTAGGACGTCAAATCGGTGAACTGCAGCCGGCCCGACTGGAATCCGATCATCGCGCTCGCCCTGGCGCCCGACTCCAATTGCTCGGCCAGGAACTCCACCGACCGGGCGGTCAGCCGAGTTGCCTGGATGCGATCGAACGGTGACGGGTCGCCGCCCTCCTGGACGTGGCCCAGGATCGCCTGCCGGGAATCGAACAGTTCACCGCCCTCCTTTTCGAACAGCGACATGATGAAACCCGTGCTGTACACCGGATCTGCATTCTCGCTGCGAATGACCAGACCCAGGCGTTTACCGGATCGGAAACCTTCGGCCAGCGACCGGACGTCCGCCCGCAGGTCGTCCAGGGTGATGCCCTGCTCCGGCAGATAAACACGGTCGGCGCCGGTCGCCAAGCCGCTGAGCAGCGCCAGGTAACCGCAGTCCCGCCCCATTACTTCGACAACGAAGACCCGGCGCGATGCGACCGCCGACTGCCGGATCTTGTCCACGTCGGAGACGATGCTGTTCAGCGCGGTGTCGCTGCCGATCGACAGCTCGGTGCCGGGCAGGTCGTTGTTGATCGTCATCGGGATGCAGACGATCGGAATGTCGAGCGCCGCGTACTGCTGCCGGTGCAGGTGCAACTCGTGCGCCGCCTGGTAGCCGGCCCAGCCACCGGCCACGATGAAGGCGTCGATGCGATGTGCGGCAACCTGTTTGGCGATCTGAGCGATACCCTGCCCGGTGGGGACGTACCGGTTGGTGCCGATCTCGGCTCCGCCGTCGGACACCCAGCCGCTGACGTCCATCCACCCCATTTCTCGGACGTCACCCTCCCGCAACCCAAGGAAACCGTTGCGGACAGCCAGGGTGGTGTACCCCCGGTCCCGGCCGAGGCGAACCGCCGTCCGGACAGCGTTGTTCATGCCAGGCGCGGGGCCGCCGCCGTGCACGATGGCCAACCGGAACCGTCGCCGGCCGGCCGGGGTGGGCCGCGGTGCCGCCTGCTGCATCGTCAGCAGGATCTGATGGGAGTCACGAAAGCTCCCCCCGCGCAACAACATCGCCCCGTCGAAGTCATGTACATTGATCCGCTCGGCCACCGCCTGGGTCTGCTCGACGCAGTCCATCAAGGACGAGTGGACTACCCGGTTACCGCGCAGGCCGACCAGCTGAGCCGGCGCCGACGGGTCGTCGGCCATCAGCCGCAGCACGGCTGCATGGCCGAGCAGGGTGGCCAGATACCGGTCGAAGGCACTCGGCGCGCCACCGCGCTGCACGTGGCCGAGGATGGTGATCCGGGCGTCCTCGCCGAGCCGGTCCTCCAGCAGGGTCTTGATGGCGGTCGCGGTGATCGCGGTGCCGTCGATGTCCCGCGCTCCTTCGGCGACGACCACCACGCTCTGCCGCCGGCCGCCCTCCCGGCCCGCCTTGACCGCCTGGCACATCTGGTCGGCCCAATCGGCCGTCGGCGGCTGTTCCGGAATCATCAGCCAGTTACCGGCGCAGGCCAGTGACGCCATCAGGGCCAGGTAACCGCAGTGCCGGCCCATTACCTCGACCACGAAGGTCCGTTGGTGGCTGGATGCTGTGCTGCGCAACGCATCCAGGGCCTCGGTGATGCGATGGAGCGCAGTGTCGGCACCGATCGTCATGTCGGTGCCGGACATGTCGTTGTCGATGGAACCGACCAGGCCGACGAGACGCAGGAACGGGTGCGTAGCCACCATCTCGGAGGTCAGCTCGCCGGCGTCGGCGAGGTCGGCGAGCAGGCTGGGCCATTCCTGTCGGAACAGGTTGGCGCCGGTGAGGCTACCGTCACCGCCGATGATCACCAAAGAGTCGATGCCGCGCTCCACCAGATTCTTGGCGGCCTGCCGTCGGCCCTCCGGGGTGCGGAAGGCGGTCGACCTGGCCGTCCGGATGACCGTGCCGCCCCGCTGCAGGATGCCCGAGACGTCGGACGACTCCATCCGGCGGATGTGATCACCGCCCTCGACCATGCCCAGATACCCGTCGTAGATGGCAAAGACTTCGATGCCGTAGTGCAGGGCCGTGCGCACCACTGCGCGGACCGAGGGGTTCATGCCGGAAGCATCGCCCCCGCTGGTGAGAACACCGATGCTGGACGGCATAACTGCGGACGGCATAACTGCGGACGACATAACTGCGGAAGACACAGCAGAAACGGGGTTCACTGCGCCGGACACGGGGGAAGGCGCGGGGCCTGCCGAGATCATGCCTAGAGTCAAGGCTGGTGGCAGCCCGTTTGCAAGCTCGCCTGAGTCCGCCGGGCCTGATCCGGGCCGGGTATCAGCGACCCGGGGCCTGGCCACCCAGCAGCACGTCCTCCCAGCCCGGCATCACCGGCCGTTGCCTACGGTGCGGGCGGGGCGCAGCGTTGTCCGTTCCGGTCCGCACGGTTTCCGACCGGCCGTTCGCGACCTGTTCTGCGGGCAGGGCCGGATTGGTGCCGGAACGCTCGTCCAGCACGAGGCCCTCGGCCGTCTGCTGCGGCTCGACCAGCTGTTCCTGATCGAGCCGGTCGGCCAGGGCCCGCCTGCTACCTGCGGGGTGCCGGGCAGCACCTGAACCCGGCCGATTGCCGGTCACATCCGGCCGCGGGAGAAAATCCTGAGCGTGCTCCGGCTCGACCACCGCAACCACCTGGGCGGCCTCGGTGGCACGCCGGGCGGCCTCCGGGTCAGCCGGCTCGGTGATCGGGCGGAGCGATGGGGGCGCCGGATCGACCAAGTCGCGAGCGGTATCGTCCTTGGGGTGCAACGTGTTTGCGCGCGGGCCGGGATGCACCTCCCACTCCGCGTGGTTCTCGCTGCGGCCGGCGTGCCAGCGCAGTGACAGTACCCAGCCGGTCTCGTCCCGGTAGGCGTCCCACCGCAGGTCACCGCCCTGGCCGCGCTGGGACAGGGTGGAAAGGACCAGCTCTTCGAGGGTCTTGCGGGTGGGGTTGCCGTCCACGATCGGATGCGATCGCCTGGCCCTCTCGGCAGTGGTCGAACGTTCCAGCAGCACCGGGTAGGCGTACCGCTCGATCCTGCCGATGGTGGTACTGGCGGCGGACGCGACCTCTGCCAGCGACTCGCCGGCTCTGATCCGGGACTGGATCTCCCGCGGCCGCAGCTGCGGTGCCAGTTCGATTTCCAGCTGGCCGAGCCGACTCAGATCGCCCCGGGTGGCTGCCTGCAGCTTCTCGTCGGCCGGCACGGTGAACAGCTCACCCGACGTGCCGTCCTCGCACACCAGGTGCTCACCGTTCTCGGCCAGGCCCAGGACCCGTAGCGCACGCATGGCGTTCTCCTCCCACATCACCGCTTCGTCCGCGACGCTATCGCGGTGGCCCGAGCGGCCGACCCAGGCGCGCCGGGGGCAGCAGATCAGAGACGCTCGACGACGTAGTCGATGCAGGAGGTCAACGCGCTGATGTCATCCGGTTCGACGGCCGGGAACATCCCGATCCGCAGCTGGTTGCGGCCCAGCTTGCGATACGGCTCGGTGTCGACGATGCCGTTGGCGCGCAACGTCTTCGCCACCGCGGCGGCATCGACCGAATCGGCGAAGTCGATGGTGCCGACGACCTGCGACCGCAGCTCCGGTCGGCGGACGAACGGGGTCGCGTAGGCGCTGGTCTGCGCCCAGTCGTAAAGCCGGCCGGAGGAATCCGCGGTGCGCTTGGTCGCCCAGTCCAAGCCGCCGTTCGCCAGCAACCAGTCGATCTGGTCGGCCAGCAGGAACAGGGTGGCCACCGCGGGGGTGTTCAGGGTCTGATCCTTGGTGGAGTTGTCCAGCGCCGTGGCGATGGACAGGAACTCCGGGATCCATCGATCCGAGGCCGCAATCTCGCCGACCCGGTCCACGGCGGCCGGTGAGGCCAGTGCGATCCACAGCCCGCCGTCCGAACCGAAGACCTTCTGCGGGGCGAAGTAGTAGACGTCGGCCTGGGTGAGGTCGATCGGCAGCCCGCCCGCCCCGGAGGTGGCGTCCACCAGGACCAGCTGGTCAGCGCTGGCACCGGCCGGCCGCTGGACCGGAACCGCGACACCTGTCGACGTCTCGTTGTGCGCCCAGGCGTAGACGTCGACGTCGTCGGCGGCGATGGGGTCGGGAGCATCCCCCGGGTCGGTGGAGATCACCTGTGGTTCGGCCAGGAACGGGGCGTTCCTGGTCACCGTCGCGAATTTGGCGGAGAACTCGCCGAAGGTCAGGTGCTGGGCCCGGTTGCGGACCAGGCCCAAGGCCGCCGCGTCCCAGAACGCTGTGGTGCCACCATTTCCGAGGATGACCTGGTAGCCATCCGGCAGGGCGAATAGTGAGTGCAGTCCCTCCCGCACCCGGCGAACCAGGGTCTTGACCGGTGCCTGCCGGTGCGAGGTGCCCAACACCGCTGACCCCGACGCGGCGAGCGCCGCCAACGCCTCCGGCCGCACCTTCGACGGACCACAGCCGAACCGGCCGTCCGTGGGGAGCAGGTCGGGGGGGAGTTGCAACGCATCGGGCATGACGGGACGGTTCTCCTCTAACAGGGGTGTCTGGTCGGTCGGTGTCATCTTGCCATCGGACAGGTGGGGCTCAACGAGGGCTAAACGGCAACCGCCAGCCCCTCGTAACCGGTCACCGCGTCCGGCGTGCGTGGTGCGTGGCCTTCGCACACCGCGGACGGCCTGACGATTCGGCCCAGCCGCTTCTGCTCCAGGATGTGCGCGCTCCATCCGGCGGTCCGGGCACAGGTGAACATGGCCGGCATCATCGCGGCCGGGACCCCGGCGAAGTCCAGGATCACCGCCGCCCAGAACTCGACATTCGTCTCGATCGGCCGGTCCGGCCGGCGCTCCCGCAGCACCGCCAGAGCGGCCTGTTCCAGCGCTGCCGCCGCCTCGTACCGGGGCGCGTTCAGCTCCCGGCAGGTCCGGCGCAGCACCCGTGCCCGGGGATCCTGCGCCCGGTACACCCGGTGACCGAAGCCCATCAGCCGATCCTTGCGGTCCAGGATGCCGGTGACCAGCGCGAACGGGCCCCCGGTTCGCTCGACCTCGGTGACCATCGGCAGCACCCTGGCCGGCGCGCCGCCGTGCAGTGGCCCGGACATCGCGCCGATGGCGCCGGCGATGCAGGCCGGGACGTCGGCGGCGGTGGAGGAGATGACCCTGGCGGTGAACGTGGATGCGTTCATCCCGTGCTCGGCCGCCGACACCCAATAGGCGTCGATCGCCTGCACCTGTTCCGGGCTCGGCTCGTCCAGCCAGGCCGTCAGGAACCGCTCGACGACCGTCGGGCAGGCCTCGAGGCGAGCTGTTGACACCGGCGGCCGGTTCCCCCGCGCCGAGCGGGCCGCGTAGGACAGCACCGCGGCGGTGGTCTGAGCGAGCTGGTCCCTGGCCTGCTCGTCCGAGATGTCCAACAACGGAGCGAAACCACGACTGGTCGCCAGCAGCGGCAGGGACGACTGCACGTCGACCCGGACGTCGCCGGAGGAGAACCCCGGGGCCGAGGTGTCCACCGGCAGCCTCGCCCCGAACTCGTCGTCGACGAGCAGCGCCCAGACGTCCTCGAACCCGACGGTGCCGACCAGATCGTCGATGTCGACGCCGCGGTACCTCAGCGCCCCGCCGTCCCGGTCGGGCTCGGCGATGGCGGTGTGGAAGGCGACAACGCCCTCCAGCCCCGGGATGAACGCTGGGGTGGTCGTCATGCCGGGTACCTCCACAAGGGGGGCAGAGCGTAACATGGTGCACTCACCTTCTCCCGAACCGGGCAATCCGGGCCAGCATCGGGGCAGTGTCCTGCGTCACGCCCGGCTGGCTTCAACTCCGTGATGCCTCCGGCGTAGCGTTCGAACGATGGGTCAGGACGAGCAAGGATCAGCATCCCCCGCAGGGTCGGATCTGGCGGCGATGCGGGAGAATTACGAGCTGGCAGGGCTGGCGGAGGGCGACCTGGCCACCGACTGGGTGACCCAGTTCCGGTCCTGGCTCGACGATGCGGTCACCGCGGGAATCGCCGAACCGAACGCGATGGTGGTGGCGACAGCGTCACCGGCCGGGGACGTGGCAAGCCGGTGCGTGCTGTGCAAGGGCCTGGACGACGCCGGGATTGTCTTCTACACCAACCTGTCCTCGGCGAAAAGTGCTGACCTGCAGTCCAATCCGCACGCCGCCGCCACCTTCCCGTGGATCGCCCTGCAACGGCAGGTGCACTTCCGCGGCCCTGTTGTGCGGGTGTCCGACGAGACCGCCCAGCAGTACTGGGACACCCGGCCGCGAGGCTCCCGGATCGGGGCCTGGGCAAGCCCGCAGTCCACCGTCCTGGCCGGGCGGGACGAATTGGATGCGTTGCGGGACAAGGCCTATGAGCGGTTCGGTGACGACGACGCTGCCACGATTCCGCTGCCGCCGTTCTGGGGTGGGTGGCGGATCCAGCCGGAAACGGTCGAGTTCTGGCAGGGCCGGACGGGGCGGTTGCACGACCGGCTGCGCTACCGCGCCGACAGCGCCGGCGGCTGGATCGTCGAGCGTCTTGCCCCCTGAGCCCGACGGTTCCCGGACATTCCGGATTGGCCCGGACACCCGTCCGCTGCGGATCCCGGCCTACCGCCGACTCTTCTTCGGCAACGTCACGACCGTCATCGGGTCGGTGCTGAGCTCTGTTGCCGTCCAGCAGCAGATCTTCGACATCACCGGCAGCTCGGCGTGGGTGGGCATCGCGTCCCTGGTGGCCCTGGTCCCGCTGGTGGTGTTCGGCCTGATCGGGGGTGCCATCGCCGACACCTACGACCGCCGGAAACTGCTGCTGATCACCTCGACCGGTATTGCCCTGACCAGCATCGGGCTGTGGGTGGCCGCGTTGATCGGCGCGCCGACCGTGTGGCCGGTGCTGGTGCTGCTGGCCGTCCAACAGGGCTTCTTCGCCGTTAATCAGCCCACCAGGAGCGCGATCATCCCCCGGATCGTACCGATCGACCTCGTCCCCGCCGCGAACGCCCTGAGCATGACGGTCTTCAGCATCGGCGTCATCGTCGGTCCGCTGCTAGGCGGACTCCTCATTCCCGTCGTCGGGTTGCCGTGGCTGTACTTCCTGGACGCGTTGACGCTGGTAGCGATCCTGTACGCGGTGCTCAAGCTACCGCCGATCCCCCCGCTGGGAATCCGGCACGGCCGAGCCAAGGTGCTCGACGGCATCGCCTACCTGCGGCTCCAGCCGCTGCTGCTGATGACGTTCGCCGTCGACATCATTGCCATGGTCTGCGGAATGCCCAGGGCTCTGTTCCCGCAGATGGCCGAACAGACTTTCGGTGGACCGCCGGGCGGCGGGGTGGCGCTGGGATTGCTCAACGCCGGGTTGGCGGTGGGGTCACTCCTCGGCGGGCTCACGGGCGGATGGATCCACCGGGTGCACCGGCAGGGGGTCGCCATCGTCGCCGCCATCTGTCTATGGGGGCTTTCCATGGCGCTGTTCGGCTCCGCCTCGGTGCTCTGGCTCGCGGTGCTGTATCTGGCTATCGGCGGCTGGTCGGACCTGGTCAGCGCCGTGTATCGGTCGACGATCCTGCAGGTCGCGGCGACCGATGAGATGCGCGGGCGGATGCAGGGAGTGTTCACTGTGGTGGTGGCCGGCGGACCCCGGCTTGCCGATCTGGTGCACGGTGTGGTGGCGGATGCCACGTCCACCTCGTTCGCCGTCGTCGCCGGCGGCCTGGCCACCGTGCTCTTGACCGTGGTGGCGGCTGCCCTCGGAGGATCGCTGTGGCGCTACGACGCGCGGCGCCCCCCGGCGCCGGTGGCCTGACCGGCGGGAACCAAGCCCTGCTGACCTCCGGGTAACGGTGATGCGGTGCACTATGTTCAGACGCTTCGATCTTCCACATTCCGTCACCGATAGAGGGCTGGTCCAGATGACACGGTTGTTGCGGTTCGGACAGGCACCGTCCCGGTTCACCAGCCGCCGGGTCGGGCGGTGAACGGCCCGGGCCGGCCTGCGTCCGGCCGGCAGTTCCACCTGCGCCGGGGCTCGGCGACAGTCCGGGTGGGTCAGGTGGCTGCGGTGCTCCGCGAGTTCAGCGTCAATGGGGTGGCGTTCACCGAGACCTGGGACGACGCGTGGGTTGCGCCGATGGGCTGCGGGATGGTGCTGGTGCCGTGGCCGAACCGGGTCGCCGGGGGGACCTGGAACTACCGGGGCGGGGCCCAGCAGCTCGATCTCACGGACGTCTCGCACGGCCATGCCATTCATGGGCTGCTCCGCAACACCGCCTATGACGTTTCCGATCAGTCCGCGGACTCGGTGACGCTTGCCGCGTCCATCTATCCGCAGCACGGCTACCCCTTCACGCTGGACACGGCCGTCAGCTACGCGTTGACCGACGACGGCCTGCTGGTTACCCACCGGGTCAGCAACGTCGGCGCCGAGGAGGCCCCGTTCGGCGTCGGCGCGCACCCCTACCTGCGGGTGGGCACCCATGACGTCGCCGACCTGACGCTGACCGTTGCCGCGGACCGCTACTGCCGGGTCGGCGAGAACCTGATCCCGGAGGCCACCGAACCGGTCGACGGCACCGGCGTGGACCTGCGGGCGGGGGTGCGGGTCGGATCGTTGGACGCCGACGTGGCCCTCACCGGGCTCCGGTCCGCCGACGGTCGGGTCGAGCACCGGCTGGACGCGTCCGATGGGACCGGTCTGGTGCTATGGGCGGACGAGGTTTTCGGCTGGGTGCAGGTGTACGCGCCGCCGCACTTTCCGGGTCCCGGCAAACCCAGGCAGCGGACGGCGATCGCGGTGGAGCCGATGACCTGCGCGGTGAACGCGTTGAACTCCGGCGACGGCCTGCGCTGGTTGCCACCTGGTCAGACGTGGACAGCGTCCTGGGGTTTGCGACCGACCGGCTTCTGAGTGCCTCAGCCGCGCGGCCGATCCTCCCACCGGCGCAGCGCCTCGGCGCGCTCGGCGGCGTGATCGACGATCGGCCCGGGGTAATCCGCTGGTGAATCGGCCCCCAGGTCCCAGGGTCGGTGCACGGCCTTACCGGCAATGCCGCGCAACTCGGGCACGAACCGGCGGACGTAATCGCCCTGCGGGTCGAACTTCTCGCCCTGCCCGATGGGATTGAACACCCGGTAGAACGGGGCCGCCTGCGGACCCGACCCGGCCACCCATTGCCAGCCGTGGTTGTTCGAGGCGTAATCGCCGTCCACCAGGTGCTCCAAGAAGTGCGCCGCGCCGGTCTGCCACGGCAGGTGCAGATCCTTGACGAGAAACGATGCGACCGCCATCCGGAGCCGGTTGTGCATCCATCCCTGCGCCAGGAGTTGTCTCATTCCCGCGTCCAGATACGGATATCCCGTCCGGCCGGCCTTCCACGCGTCCAGCCGACGGTCGGCGTCCGGCCCGGTGTCGTACCGCAGTTTGTCGACCGCCGGGTCCACTGAGGTCCACAGGGACTTCGGCAGGTGGTGAACGACGTCGGCGTAGAAGTCGCGCCAGGCCAGCTCCCGCCGGTAGGAGGCCGCCCCGGCCGACCGCCGCTGCGCGAGGTCGGCGAGCAGGGTGCGCGGGTGGACGCACCCCCATTTCAGATACGGCGACATCCGGCTGGTGCCGGCCAGATCGGGCCGGTTGCGATCGTCGTCGTAGCCGTCCACCGCGGTGTCCAGAAACTCCTGCCAGGTCCGTTCAGCGGCCTCCTCACCGGCTTCCGGCAAGGTCATCCCGGCCGTCAGGCGCCGGGACAGCTCGTCCGGGTCGTGCGCGCTGACCCCTTCGACGTCAGCAGGATCGAGCCACGTCAGCGATGGTGCCCGGCCGTCCCCGGCGGGCTTGCGCCAGCCGTGAGCAGTCCACCCGCGGAAGTACGGGGTGAAGACCGCGTAGCGGCCGCCGTCCGGTTTGCGGACCCGACCGGGCGCCACCGCATACGGCGAACCCGTTGTCACCCAATCGATGTCAGCATCGCGGAGGGCGGTCGCGACCGTGTCGTCGCGGCTCCGCCCGTAGGGGCCGTAGTCGGCGGAGGCGTGCACAGCCTGGGCGCCGATCTGCCGGGCGACCCGTGGGATGACCGAACCCGGTTTACCGTGTGCGACCAGTAGCCGGCCATCCATTTTCGCCGCCAATCGGCGCAGGGCATCGGCCAGGAACGCCCGTCGCGGCGATCCCGATGGATTCAGCACGAGGTCGTCGGCGACGAAGATCCCGAGCACCGGACGACCACCGGCCGCGGCCTCCAGCAGTGCCGGATGGTCTGTTAGCCGCAGGTCCCGCCGGAACCAGAGCAGGGCGGGGCGGTCGACCGTGGTCAGCGTTGCGGTGGTCTGCGTTGCCGTGGTCTGCGTTGCCGTGGTCTGCGTTGTCGTGGTCTGCGTTGTCGTGGTCAGCGTTGCCCCAGTTCGACGTAGGACCGTTCCGGGTATCCGGTGTACACCTGGCGTGGGCGTCCGATCTTGGTGGCCGGGTCCTGGATCATCTCCCGCCACTGGGCGATCCAGCCGGGCAGCCGGCCGAGGGCGAACAGGACGGTGAACATCCGTTCCGGGAAGCCCATCGCCTTGTAGATCAGGCCGGTGTAGAAGTCGACGTTCGGGTAGAGCTTGCGGGAGATGAAGTAGTCGTCGGACAGCGCGACCTCCTCCAATTGCTTCGCCAGGTCGAGCAGGGTGTCCTGGGCGCCGAGGTCGGCGAGTACTTCGTCGGCAGTGGCCTTGACCAGCGCGGCCCGCGGGTCGTAGTTCTTGTAGACCCGGTGCCCGAAGCCCATCAGCTTGACGCCGGGCTCCTTGTTCTTGACCCGCTTGACAAAGGTGCCAACATCCCCGCCGTCCTTGGCGATCTTGCCCAGCATCTCCAGCACGGCTTGGTTGGCTCCGCCGTGCAGCGGGCCGAACAGGGCGTTGATACCGGCCGACACCGATGCGAACAGGTTGGCGTTCGACGACCCGACCAACCGCACCGTCGACGTCGAACAGTTCTGCTCGTGGTCGGCGTGCAGGATCAGCAGCTGATCCAGTGCCTTGACCAGTTTCGGGTTGACCTCGTACGGCTCGGCGGGGAAACCGAACGACATTCGCAGGAAGTTCTCCACCAGCCCGAGCGAGTTGTCCGGGTACAGCAGCGGCTGGCCCACCGACTTCTTGTAGGCGTACGCGGCAATCGTCGGCAATTTGGCCAGCAACCGGATGGTGGACAGTTCCACCTGCTCCGGATTGAACGGGTCCAGCGCATCCTGGTAGAAGGTGGACAGCGCGCTGACCGCGCTCGAGAGCACCGGCATCGGGTGGGCGTCCCTGGGGAACCCGTCGAAGAAGCGTTTCAGGTCCTCGTGCAGCATCGTGTGCCTGCTCAGCCGCTTGACGAACGCGTCGAGCTGCTTCGGGCTGGGAAGTTCACCGTGGATGAGGAGGTAGCTGGTTTCCAGGAACGTCGACGACTTGGCGAGCTGCTCGATCGGGTATCCGCGGTACCGCAGGATGCCGGCGTCGCCGTCGATGTAGGTGACCGCGGACGTCGTCGAGCCGGTGTTGGTGAATCCGGGGTCGAGGGTCACTATCCCCGCAATGCCCAGCAGTTTGGAAATTTCCAGGCCCGGCGCGCCCTCGGTAGCTGGGACGACCGACAACTCCAGGGTTTTGTCGCCGTAGGTCAGGGTGGCGGTCGCCGGGTCGGGTGGCACCGGAGCGGGGATGCCCGGCGCCTGGTCGTCGGAAGGCGTGGGCGACTCGGCGGTCGGGGTGACCTCGGGCATGCGGTTTCTCGCCTCTCGTTGGTGGCTCGTCAGGTGAAGATCGGGACCGGGCCCCATGCCTGACGAGGTTACTGGCCCGGCCTGACAGCCGGCGTGCGCAGGGTCTTGCTGGGTCCGATCGACCCAATGACGGGCGAAGACCCGGCGGGCGGCAGTAGTCTGCCGGGACCGCGTCGCGCCGGAAGTGCGGTCGTCAACGATGACGGCCCTGCAAGAAAGACGGCAGCGCCAGGAGGGGCACCCATGAGCCTGACACTCGCCGCAATTCTTGCCGAATCGGCTACCCGATACCCCGACCGCGAGGCGGTGGTAATGGGTGAGCAGCGGATCAGTTACCGCCAATTGTGGGAGCAGACCCGCCGGTACGCCGCCGTGCTGGCGCAGGAGGGTGTCGGGCCGGGGGACCGGGTGGCGTTGCTGATGCCGAACGTCCCCGATTTCCCGCGCGCCTACTACGCGATCCTGTCCCTGGGTGCGGTGGTGGTGCCGGTGCACGCTCTGCTGGTCCCCAGGGAGATCGGCTTCGTCCTGACCGACTCCGAGGCAAAACTGCTGGTGGTGGCCGCGCCGCTGCTGGGTCAGGGCGCACCGGGCGCCGAGCAGGCCGGCGTCAAGCTACTGGCGGTCCTGGGCGGTGACGGGGTTGATCGTCTGGACACCAGGGCCGCCGAGGTGGAGCCGATCACCAGCTACACCGAACGTAACGCTGCCGACGAGGCCGTCATCCTCTATACCTCCGGTACCACCGGGAGTCCGAAGGGTGCCGTGCTGACGCAGCTGAACATGGCAATGAACGCCGTGGTCTCCTCGTCCAGTGTGTTCGTGCTGCAGCCGGAGGACGTGGTCCTCGGCTGCCTGCCGTTGTTCCATTCGTTCGGGCAGACCTGTGCCATGAATGCCGGGTTCTACGCCGGGGCCACGTTGGTGCTGCTGCCACGGTTCGACGGCGCCGGGGCACTCGAGCTGATCGTGGCCGAGTCCGTCAACGTGTTTATGGGAGTCCCGACGATGTACATCGGGCTGCTGACGGCTGCCCGTGGGGACCAGCGGCGTCCGTCGCTACGGATCGCGGTCTCTGGCGGCGCCAGTCTGCCGGTCGCCGTCATCGACAGCGTGGCCGAGGTGTTCGGTGCTGACATCTACGAGGGCTACGGGCTCAGTGAGACCTCCCCGGTGGCGACGTTCAACCAACCTGTCTTCGGCCGCAAGCCCGGCACCGTAGGCCGGGCCATCTGGGGAACGCAAGCGGAAATCGCGGCCGCCGAGGTGGAGGACCGGATCGACCTCCTGCCGCAGGGCGAGGTGGGCGAGGTGGTGCTCCGGGGTCACAACATCTTCGCGGGTTATCTCAACAACCCTGCGGCGACGGCGGCGGTGCTGGTCGACGGCTGGTTCCGCAGCGGCGACCTCGGGGTCAAGGACGCCGACGGATTCCTGTCGATCGTCGACCGGAAAAAGGACCTGATCATCCGCGGTGGCTACAACGTCTACCCCCGGGAGGTCGAGGAGATCCTGGCCGGGCACCCGGGCGTCGCCCAGGTAGCGGTGCTCGCCGTTCCGCACGAGGTGCACGGTGAGGAGATCTGCGCCGTAGTGATCCGCTCGCCGGAGGGCGCGGAGCTGGACGCCGCCGAGCTGATCGCTTGGGCCAGGGAGCGGCTGGGAGCCCACAAGTACCCGCGGCGGGTGGAATTCGTCGAAGCCATGCCGCTGGGGCCGAGTGGCAAGGTGCTCAAACGGGAACTGGTGAAAGACCTGTGACACACGTTAAGAATCTGTAATACACCGGCGTGCATCAGATCCGGCTTCGCGCGGTCTGGGTACGTGCCGCCCGGGTACGGGGCGGCCGGCTCCGTGCCTACGGCGCCGCCTACATTTCGAAGGAAACTCTCATGCGCCTGCGCGTCTGGTCGGCCCTGTTGGTGGCGATGATCGCCGGACTTCCCGCCTGTGCGGCCGGGGTTGCCGGGACCCCGGCAGTGGGGGCCGCCGCGGCATCATCCGCCGCTGTCCCGACCACCAAAATCACGCCCCCGACGACACCGCCGACGACACCGCCCTCAACGACACCGCCGACGACACCGCCCTCAACGACACCGCCGACGACACCGCCCTCAACGACACCGCCCTCAACGACACCGCCGACGACACCGCCGAAGACAACGCCGAAGACAACGCCGTCGGCCGGCCCGGCGACCGGCAGCAGCGACACGCTGGCCAGCGGCGTCACCATTGCCGAACTCAGCGACGACCTCACCGCTGCCCAGCAGGTGGTCGACGGCTTCTGGGTCAAGCATTGGTCGGACTACTACACGGGCACGTACATCCCGCCGACGGTCCGCGGGTTGTACGACGCGACTGACCCGGCCAACACTCCGACCTGCGATGGGCACCCCTTGAACGCCTTCAACGCCTATTACTGCGCAACCGTCGATTACGTGGCCTGGGACGCGAACCTGCTGGTTGCGGGTGCGGACAAGATCGGCGACTCCTGGGTGTACCTGGTGGTCGCGCACGAATGGGGCCACGCCATCCAGAACCGGTTGGACAGCAGCCTGGTTCCGGCCGGGCTGGAACTTCAGGCCGATTGCCTTGGGGCAGCGGCCCTGTACGGAGCGGTCGCCGACGGCACCCTGCAGTTCGAGATCGGCGACGAACAGGAGCTGATCGGATCGCTGACCGCGCTGGCCGACCAGATGCCGTGGACCATGTCGGCTGACCACGGTGACCCGTTCCAGCGGGTGCAGTGGTTCACCACCGGCCGCAACGGTGGCGTGCCCGCCTGCCACGACGCGCTGGCCACCGCACCACCCACGGTCTGAGCCTGGCCGCCGTGGCGGCACGTCGATCGACTGCCGAACACGATCGACTGCCGAACACCATTGACTGCGGGACACCATTGACTGCGGGACACCAACCCCGATATCCAAGGTTCCGCGCGGTTGGTCTGGCACGCTCGCTGACGGGGTGAGATGGCGTCTATCACGAGAAGTCTGCCCCGTTGGCGAGGGAAACGAGGCAGATCAACGTGCGTGGTCGATATCTGACAATCGGGCTGGTGCTGATATTGGCGGTGCTGACCGGTGTCCTGATCAATCAGGGCGGCCAGAGCCGTGCTCAGCCGTCATTGGCGGGGTCGACCGGAGCCGCAACAGCGACGAGCCAGAGTGACGCCTATGCCCGGGACGAGACGACGACCGGCGCCACCACAGTGGCCGCCAGCGGGTCTCGGCCGCCGACCAACGTGCCGATGACGAAACTGGCCCCGGGGGACAAGGCGCCGCAGTTCATCATCTTCTCCTTCGACGGGGCCGGTTCACACCAACGGTGGAACGAGTTCATGGCCGCCGCCGAACCCACCAATTCGCGGTTCACCGGCTTCCTGTCCGGTATTTACCTGCTGGGCGACACAGCCAAGGATGCCGGCGTGTACACCGGTCCTGGTCACGCACCCGGGAAAGCATCGATCGGTTACGGCGGCCCGGAGTCGGACATTGTCACCGAGGTGAACGACCTGAACACCGCGTACTCCAAGGGACACGAAATCGGCACCCACTACAACGGGCACTTCTGCGATGACGCCCTGCCAGGTGGGAATCAGTGGAACACTGCCGACTGGAACAACGAACTCGACCAGTTCTTCACGTTCTTCAAGGACTGGAAGAAGGTGAACGAGTACTCCGACGCACCTGACCTCCAAGTGCCGGCGGATTCCATCAAGGGTGGCCGGACTCCCTGCCTGACCGGCTCTCTCGATGTGCTGACACCCGCGTGGAAGGCGCACGGTATGACCTACGACTCCTCCATGCCGGCCCCCAAGAACGGGATCTACTGGCCGCAGCAGGTGGACGGTATCTGGGAGTTCTTCATGCCGCAGGTCTATTCCCCCGGCTTTGAGGGGATGACCACCGCGATGGACTACAACTTCTGGTTCAAGTTCAACAAGGGCAAGGATGAGCCGGACACAGCCCCGGAGTTGCGGGACATCGTGAAGAAGACGTATGACTTCATGTACGACCAGGCCTATAACGGCAACCGGGCCCCGGTGCTGATCGCCAATCACTTCAACAAATGGAACGGCGACTCCTTCAATCCACCGGCGATGGATTTCATGAAGGAGAAGTGCGGCCAGCCCGACACCTACTGCGCGACCTACCAGGACGTGATCGCCTGGATGCAGCTGCAGGACCCGGCCGTGCTGGCCCAGTTGCAGGCGCAGGTGCCGGTGGCCGACAAGGCACCCTGACGGTGGCCGATCGCCCCGCTTATCAGCCCCGCCCATCGGCCCCGCCCATCAGCCCCGCCCGTCAGCGCCGGTGATCATGACGAAGTCTGCGCGTCGCCGGCGACACGCCGTACGAGTAGCAGGGATTGCCATGATCACCGGCGCATCCCGTCGTAGCCCCGCGGAGCAAGCCGTTACTTTGCCTCGGCCCGGTCGGCGTTGGCGTGGATGGCATCCCGAAGCCACTGCGCCAACCCGGGCGCGACATCGTTGTAGGTCTTCGCGAAACGCTCGTCCGCTACATACATGTCGCCCAGGCCCCGGTGCATCAGGTACGGGCAGTCATAGAACACTTCGATCGACCGCCGATGCTCCTCGGCCAACGCCAACGCCCGCGGGCTGTCCGGAGCGTCGCCGTCAGTCATGGCGGCCGCCAGCCGGCGGTTCAGCTCGCCGTCGTTCCGCTTGATCTGGACCCACTGCTCCTTGCTGAAGGTCGCTGTCCTGGCCGTGGACTGTGCCCACGCCTCGGTGTCGCCCCACCGCTCCTTCGCCTCGGTCTCGTAGTCCTCGCTGTAATTCGGCCCGAAGATCTCGAACCGCTCCTGCGGGGTCAGCTTGATACCCATGGTGATTGCCTCCATTTCCTTTTCGACGGATGCGACCATCGATCGCAATTGGGCGATCCGGTTGTTCAGCAGCTCACGCTGCCTGCGCAGGTGCGCCGCGGTGTCGGCCGCGGGGTCACTCAGGATGGTCGCGATGTCGTCCAGGGAGAAGCCGAGTTCGCGGTAGAACAGGATGTGCTGCAGGCGTTCCAGGTCCTCGTCCGAGTACCGGCGGTATCCGGCCCCGGTGCGATCGACCGGCTGCATCAGTCCGATCTGACCGTAGTGGTGCAACGTCCGGACCGTCACACCGGTCATCTCGGCGACCCTTCCCACCGAGTAGCTGCCGACCGGTTTTCCGCTCGCCGTTCGACTGCTCATCGGGTCGCTCATCACTGCCCTCCCTGGGCGGCGCTCCGGCCGGGGTGGCCGGGGCACTGTCCAGACTGCAGCCTGACGTTACGTCAGGGTCAAGCCCGGAGACGGAAGAAGATCTGAAGAGCCAACGGTGCCGCGATGTGGCTCGTCACGAAGCGGCCACTTATCCGGTGGTCAGGTCGTACACGGTTACTCCGCCGACGGTCGAGGAGGAGAAGTTCGCGGCGACCCAGGTCTGTATCTGCGACCCGGAACCGGAGTCACCGCCGGGACCGCCTGCCCTGCCCCCGAAGTCGCCAGCACCGCCAGCACCGAACCCGCCACCGCTGATGAAGTAACTGATCTGACCGTCAGCGACATATTGCTGGAACTGTTGCAACGTCGGGGACGGATCACTGCCACTGAAGCCGCCGATGGCCATGACGGCCGTCGTGGTCGCCAGCACGTATCCGGCTGCGGTCTGCGCGCCCACGGTCGCGGCGGACCAGCGGGTCGTGGTGGCGTTCAGCTTGTTCACCAGTTCGCTGCCAATGGTGGCGACACCTCCCGGCCCTTGACGGCCGGTTCGGGTGGGGTTACCTGCCTCGGCATCGGGTTGGGACATTCCGGGTGGCAGTTGGCCGCCTCCGGGGAAGCCGTCCCCGCCGGCGCCTGCCGGCCCGGCGGCCGGTATCGCACCGGTGTGCGGGGTCACTACGGTTGCGGCTGCGTAGGCATTGGCTCCGCCGGAGGCCGCGACGGCCCCGACCACCAATCCGACCACCGCGAACCGGCGCAGCCTGGCCGACGACAGCGTGAGCAGGACAGCACCGACGATCGCACCTACCAGCACCAGCCACCGCAGCCACGGCAGCCAGCTCACGTCCCGTCCCAGGAGCACGAAGGACCAGACTCCGGTGGCCGCGATCATCAGCGCCAGCACCACCCGCGAGAGCGTGGTTGCCCTTTCACGCCACAGTTCTCGAGCCGAGATGGCGACGAGCGCGGCAATGGCCGGAGCGAGGGCGACGGCGTAGTACGCATGCACGGTGCCGGACATGAAGGAAAAGACGCCCGCGGTGACCAGCATCGATGTCCCCCACAGCAGCAGGCCGGCCCGCCCAGAGTGGGTCCGCGCGAGACTGCGGGTGAACCACAGCCCGGCGACCAGGCCGATCAGTGCCGCCGGAATGAGCCAGGAGATCTCGGTGCCGAAGGACGAGTTGAACATCCGGCCGAGCCCCGTGGTTCCGCCGAAACCACCGCCGGCGCCACCGAACCCGCCACCTGCGCCGTCAGTGGCGGCTCTGGCCGTGCCACTGCCGGTATTGCCGAAGATGCGACTGAGCCCGTTGTAGCCGATCGCCAACTCCCACAACGAGTTTGTCTGGCTGCCGCCGATGTAAGGCCTTGAGTCGGCCGGCCAGATGGCGACCATCGCAACGAACCAGCCGCCGGAAACCACGACTGCCATGGCGGCTGCCGCCAGGTGCCACAGCCGGGTCCGGAATCGGGCCTGGCCAGCGACCAGATACACCAGCACGAACGCCGGGAGCAGCAGCAGGCCCTGCAGCATCTTGGTCAGGAAGGCAAACCCGACGGCCACGCCGGCGAGCAGCAACCAGCGCAGCGCGGACCGGCCCACCCGTGCGCCGGTGGCCGGGGTATCAACGGCCGGGGTGTCAACGGCCCGAACGACGCAGTAGGCAGCCGCGGTGAGCAGCAAGACCAGCAGTGCGTCCGGGTTGTTGTACCGGAACATCAGCACGGCTACAGGAGTCAGCGCCATCAGGCTACCGGCCAGCAGGGCAGCGGCAGGGCCGGACCAGCGCTTCACCGCCGCGTAGACAAATGCCACGGTACCGACCCCCATCAGCGCCTGTGGGGCGAGCATCGCAAACGACGAGAAGCCGAATATCCTGGTCGAGGCGACCATGACCCATTGGGACGCAGGCGGTTTGTCCACGGTGATCGAGTTGGCCGAGTCCACCGAACCGAACAGCCAGGCCTTCCATGACTCGGTGCCCGATTTCACCGCAGCCGCGTAATAGTCGTTGGCGTAGCCGGACGCCGACAGGTCCCAGAGGTAGATGGCCGCGGTCACCACCAGCAGGATCCACAGGCCCGGCCTGGCCCACGCCGGATCATCGGCGGGGCCGAGGAACAGCCGCCCCCACCGACTGCGGCCGGTACCGCCGGGTCCGGTTGTGGTCCCCTGCGGCGGAGGTGGCGCCCCTGCCAGCCCGGTGACCAACGGGTCGGAGCGAGAGGCAGTCGGCTCGGTCAAGATCTCGGTCATGGTCACCATTCCTTCAGGGGGGCCGGCGATGTCGCCGGCCGGTCGGACTCGGGTAGTTCAGGTGTGCGGATGGTTCGGTGAAATCGGTCGGTTGCCGAAGCCGATCCCGCGGCCCGACGCCGCCTCATGTGGTGGCCACCAGGGCGTCTCGTCGGAACACCCAACCCCGGAGCAGAACGAACCGCAGCACCGTTGCCACCAGGTTGGCGGCCACCAGAACGCAGACGACCATGGCAGGTGATGCGGTGGGGTGGGACCATTGCAGCAATGCCAGGGAGCCGCTGGTGATTGCCAGTCCCAGCAGGAATACGCCTACTCCCTGCACGTGATGGCGCAGCGCACCGGACCGGCTCCGCACCCCGAACGTCAATCGGCGGTTGGCGGCCGTATTGGCCACTGCCGTGATCGACAGCGCGATGACATTGGCGATCTGGGGGCCGAGCAGGGCGTGCAGCATCAGGAACAGCAACAGGTAGGCAAGCGTGCTGACGAACCCGATGGTACCGAACCGGATGACCTGGCGGGTCAATCCAGTCGGGACCCCGGGAACCGGTAGTTCCAACGGTTCTCGAGCGAGTTGACGTCGGATCTCGGTCAGTGGCAGCGTTCCGGTGGCCAGCGCCCGGCCGACCCGGGCGACGCCTTTGAGGTCGTCCTTTGCGGTCCGGAAGATGTCAACCCGAGAATCCGGATCGTCGACCCAGTCGACCGGGACCTCGTGAATGCGCAACCCGCTTCGTTCGGCGAGTATGAGCAATTCGGTGTCGAAAAACCATCCGTTGTCCTGCACCAGGGGGAGCAACTGCTGGGCGACGGGGGACCGGATCGCTTGAAACCGCACTGGGCGTCGGAAAAGTGGGCGGCCAGAGTGCCACGAAGGATCAGGTTGTAACACCGCGAGATGAACTCTCGCCTCGACCCGCGAACCACCCGGGAGCCACGGTGCAGCCTGGTTCCGATGGCGATGTCGGAGTGCCCGGAGATCAGTGGCGCGATCACCGGCAACAGCGCCGCCAGATCGGTGGACAGGTCGACGTCCATGTAGGCAAGCACCGCCGCGTCCGAGGCCAACCAGACCGCCTTCAGCGCGCCCCCGCGCCCCTTCTGGGGAAGGTGCACCCAGCAAACTTCGGGAAACTCCCGGTCCAGTTGGGCTGCGATCGACGGGGTGCGGTCGGTGGACGCGTTGTCCGCGACGGTGATTCGAAAGGTCAGCGGCACATGGGCGAGTAGATAGTCCCGAAGCCTTTCGACCGCGGCGCGTAGGTCGGTCTCCTCGTTGTAGACCGGGATGACGATGTCGACTGCGACCGCGACTGCGACTGCGACTGCGACTGAGATCGGACGGTCGACGGCGTCCGCAGCGACGGACGCGGGATCGGCAACCCGATCGTCGGTTCGATCGTTGCTGCGAAGGGTGTCAGCGGGGAGGGTGTCGGCACTCATGATCGTCACGGTCCGGCAGTGCGCTGTGCCGGCTGCAGGCTCTTGCTGTGCAGCCGCTGTCATCAGCAGCACCGATCAGAATGTTAATGCCCGCGGTGATCCACCCGGGCCGCCCGCGGCGCGAACCGTGGCTTGCGAAAGCCGCTGACCTCGATCAGCCGGACAATCCGGTGCCGATGGCCATGCCATGGTTCCAACAATTCCAGCATGCCGACATCGTCGACCTTGCGGCCGATCAGCGCCCACCCCACCAGTGCCGCGAGGTGGTAGTCACCGACGCTGACGGTGTCGGGGTCACCGTGTGCTCGTTGCACGATCTCCGCGGCCGTCCAGACTCCGATCCCCGGAACGGTCCGTAGCGCGGAGATCACCCGTTCCCCCCCGCGCCCATGCGCCAGGGTGCGTTCCAAGCCGGCCGCCACCCTGGCGGCGGCCCTGATGGTGGCCGCCCGCCCGGGGTCCACCCCAGCGAGATGCCATTCCCAGCTGGGGATCTGAGCCCATTCCGCCGCCGATGGTGGTACCACCATGCCGGCCGGCGCCGGCCCGGGTGCCGGGGCACCAAACTTGGTCACCAGCTGCCGCCATGATTGCCGAGCGTCGGCCCCCACTACCCGTTGTTCGAGCACTGCCGGAACCAGCGACTCGAAAACCATTGCGGTACGAGGAATGCGCAAACCTGGCGCCGAGCGTCGAGATCTCAGCAGCAACGGATGCGGGTCCGGTTGGGGGTAGCCGGTACCGGCTACCGGGGGCACTCTAAACGCCGAAGTGTCTGCACTGCCGAGCATGTCGTCCAGGTATGTCCAATCGTCGTGCGCACCCAAGAGTTCCGGCACCTGCGCGACGGCCCATTCCGCACCCGAACCCCAGGCCGCCGCCTGGATACCGCTGCGGCCGGCTGCGGCCGACAGCCACAGCGTGACCGGGCCCGCCGGTGTGAGGGACGTTCGCCAGATCTCGCCAGGCCCGAAACGCAGGGTCGGGTCGCCGGACCCCCGGCGCAGCGGCGCCAGCGTGCGGTGCGGGTCGACCGGCGACGCCGGAGTCCAGACCGTGTGCACCGGGTCGGCGTCACCGTGCTGTGTCACCGCTCCACTGTTGCATGGGGCCCCGGCACACCTGACTTGGTGAGCGGGTTTAACCCAGGACGTTCGGGCGATCCAAAATCCACAACCAGCTGCCGTCGGGCTGCCGTCGGGCGACCTCGGCGGTGGCTCCGGTAGGAATTTGGGTTGAGGTCAGCGCCAGATCGCCCAGGATCAGGGCATCTCCCTGAGACCCGCTCGACGAACATCCGGCTGAGATCCTCAGGGTGTTCGGCAGGGTGTTCGGCAGGGTGCCGGCGGTGTGCTCTCATTCCGCGATCATGCCGCCTTGGCTCCACCAATGGTGCTACACCCAGCCGTGCGCCGCGCTGGCGGCCGGCAGTCGGACCGTGAAAGTGGTTGCGCCGACCCGGCTCTCGACAGTAACCGTGCCACCATGGGCCTGGACCACGGCGGACACGATGGCCAGGCCCAGACCTGTGGAACCAGCGGCCCGCGATCGTGACGAGTCTCCCCGAACGAACCGGTTGAACACCTCCGACCGCAGGGTCGGCGGAATTCCCGGCCCGTTGTCACTGACGGCGACGACGCTGGAGGCAGGCTCGCCATGAAGGCTGACGGTGACCGTGGTGCCCGGTGGCGTGTGGGTGCGGGCGTTCGCCAGTAGGTTGGCCAGGACCTGATGCAGCCGGGCCTGGTCGCCGGTGGTCAGCACGGGCTCGGCCGGGAGGTCCAGCCGCCACCGGTGGTCGGCACCGGCCACCCGCGCATCGGACACCGCGTCCACCACCAGTGACGTCAGGTCGACCTCGTCGGTGTCCAGCGGTCGGCCGGCGTCCAGCCTGGCGAGCAGCAGCAGGTCGTCCACCAGCGTGGTCATCCGGGCCGACTCGGATTCGACCCGCCGGAGCGCGTGCGAGATTCCCGCTGCGTCCGCCTCGTTGTTGCGCGCCAGTTCGGCGTAGCCGCGGATGGCGGCCAGCGGCGTCCGCAGCTCGTGCGAGGCATCGGCGACGAATTGCCGCACCCGGGTCTCCGAGGCCTGTCGAGCGACCAGCGCGTTCGAGACGTGACCGAGCATCTGGTTCAACGCGCCGCCGACCTGGCCGACCTCGGTACGGGGGTCGGTGTCCTGATCGGGGACCCGCACCCCGAGGTCGACCTCGCCGCGATCCAGGGGAAGGGAAGCCACGTGCCGCGCCGTCTGCGCAACCCGGTCCAGGGGGCGCAGTGACCGCCGGACGATCCAGAAGACGGCCAGGGCACCGACCACCAGTGAGGCCGCCGTCACCGCGACCATGATGATCCGCAGCCGGGTCAGCAACGCCTCGGCCGCGGCCAGCGGCAACGCGCTGATCAGCACCTGGCCGTCAGTGAGCGCGGTGGCCTTCGCCCGGTAGTTTCCGACGCCGTCGATGGTCACGGTGGTGGCGGGCCCACCGACCGGCAGCGCCAGCAGGCTGGGATTGGCCGCCGCGGGTACGGCAAGACAAGACACCGTGTTGTCGGCCGCCGGCGTCACGATTCCTGATTCGACGACGTCGCCGTTCTGGACCACCGCGGAAAGACTGTTGAAACTCTGTCCGGGGCGAAACCTGCCGTCGGACGTGGCGCAGGTCAGGGAGTCGAATGCGCCCGGGAAGTTGTCGCGATGAGGTCCCTGGGCGATCTCCTGCAACTGCTTGAGCTGCGCGTCCACCTGACCGACCAGGTACCTGTTCAGGAAGATGTCGGTGGTTACCGCGATGACCCCGCACACGGCGACGATCAGCGCCAGGATCCCGATCATCAGCTGGCTGCGCAGGGTCCGCGGAGTGCGGGCCTTCGTGCGGGGGATGGTCAGCGGCGACGGATCGCCCGGGTGGGGACGGGAAGAAACAATGGTGACGTCAGCCCGCTCAGGTCGCAGGCTTGAGGACATACCCAAAACCCCTCATGGTGTGGATCATCGGCGGGCGCCCGGCGTCGATCTTCTTGCGCAGGTAAGAGATGTACAGCTCCACGATGTTGGCCTGGCCACCGAAATCGTAGTTCCAGACACGGTCGAGGATCTGCGCCTTGGACATGACCCGCTTGGGGTTGCGCATCAGGAAACGCAGCAGCTCGAATTCGGTGACGGTCAGCGCGATCACATCGTCACCCCGACGCACCTCGCGGGCGTCCTCGTCCAGGACCAGATCACCGACCACGATCGTGGCCGACTCGTCAATCGTGGCCAGGTGACTGCGCCGCAGCAGGGCGCGCAGTCGCAGGACCAGCTCTTCCAGCGAGAACGGCTTGGTGACGTAGTCGTCGCCGCCAGCGGTCAGGCCGGCAATCCGGTCGCTGACGTCGTCGCGCGCGGTCAGGAAGAGCACCGGGACCCGGTCGACGTTGGCCCGCAACCGCCGCAGGACCTTCAAGCCATCCATGTCGGGCAGCATGATGTCCAGAACCACCAGGTCTGGCCGGAACTCCCGGGCCGCGCTGATAGCAGTGGCACCGTCGGGCGCGGTCCGGACCTGCCACCCCTCATACCTCAGTGCCAGCCCCACCAACTCGGACAGTGTCGGCTCGTCGTCGACGACGAGCACCCGGATCGGATGGCCGTCCGGGCGCCGCATCGCCTCGCGATCGGTGGATGTGCCAGCGTTACCGGCCGAGGGAATCGTCAGGCTCATGCCCCTGATGCTCGCCGGAAGCCGTGTGCGGGCACTAAGCGTGGGCTGTGTACTTCCTGTGCGGCTGCCACAGCATGTCAGCTGGCGTAGACCTGGCCCCCCGAGACGGTCACCTTGACCTCGGCCAACGGCTTCTGGGCGGGCGGGTTGAGGACCGCGCCGGTGGCCGGGTCGAACTTCGAGCCGTGGCACGGGCAGGCGCCGCTGGCCTTGATGGTGCAGCCCTGATGGGTGCAGATCGCGGAATGACCCACCACTGTGCCGCCAGCGGAAGCCAGAATGACCGGGCCCGCCGCCGAGTCAACGACGACAGCACCCGCCGACTCGATGTCGGCCACCGCGGCCAGCGGTGTCCCGGTGGCCCCGCCACCCGACGACGCGCCGGCCGAGCCGGCCGCCGACCCGGCGGGCGAGCTCGCAGCTCCGCCTGCACTGGACGCCGCCGGCGCGCTCGAAGCGGCGCTTGTTGACTTCGCCGGGCTCGAGGCCGCTGACGAACCGGCTGAGGAACCGGCGGCCGAACCAGACGTCGAACCAGCGGCCGAACCAGATGAACTGGCACTGCTGGTGGCGGCGGTGGTGTTGGAACCGCAGGCGGCCGCGGCGGCGAGCACCGCGGTCCCAGAAGCGGCGAGGACGGTACGGCGGGGAAGACTTCGGGGCGCAGGGGTCACAGCTGATCCTCCAGGATCGTTCGGCCGGTGCGGCAGGATGAGCGCTCCCGATCATGGATGACGATTGACCGGCCCGCTCACCAGATAGTCGCTGACAAACCTGTGCCGGTTCGATGACGCCGGCAGAATTTACTGTTTCGTCACCTGTGCGTGGATCGGCCGCACGTGCACCCGGCCCGCTGGTGTAACAGTTGTGCGATGAAACTGATCATCCTCGCCGGATGCCTGGCCGGCGTCACCGCGACCGCGGTGACCGGCGCCCTGGCCACTGATCCGGACGGCCTGTACTACCGAACGCTGGTGAAGCCGTCGTGGCAGCCACCCCCACCGGTCTACGGCATCGTCTGGACCCCGCTGTACGCCGACATCGCCCTGACCTCGGGGCACGCCATCGCCGTTCTCAGTGAGCAAGGCCGGAAAGCCGAGCGGCGCAACCTGATCGCCGCGCTGGCGGTCAACCTGGGCCTGAACGCCGGTTGGTCGTGGTTGTTCTTCCGCAACCACCGACCGTGGCTGGCGGCGACCGAATGCGCCGTGCTGACCGTTAGCTCGGCCGACCTGGTGCGCCGGGTGGGAGCAGTGGAACGCCGGGCCGGCATCGCGCTTGTTCCGTACCCGTTGTGGTGCGGGTTCGCCACTGCTCTGACTGTCGCGATTGCTCGGCGCAATCCCTTGTCGGCCATTAGGACTCGGCTGGCCCGGGGCCACTGATCGGTTCGGCCCGGTTCGGTTCGGCCCGGTTCGGCTTCTCGGCGCTATTCGTCGGCGGCCTGCGGAACGCAGAGCACCGGGAGATGGGAGAGGTGGAGAAGTTTATGCGGGGTCGAGCCCAGCATCGCGCCGCGGATCGGGCTCTCACCGTAGGTGCCGACGACGATCAACCGTGCGTCGTGCTTGTCCGCGGCCGCCAGGAGCGCCTGGGCCGGCTTCTCGTCCACCAGCTCCAGGACGGCGTCGACACCGGCAGCCCGGGCGGTTGCCAGCGCCTGCTGCAGGGCGGCCCGGCCGGTTTCGGCCAGCGCTTTGAAGTGCTCCCCGAACTCATCGCCCATCCGGCTGGGCGGTTCGGCCCCGTACACCAGGACCAGCTGCTCCTTGAGCAGGGAGGCCAGCGAGATCCCATACCCCAGTGCCCGTTCGGCCCCGGGGGAGTCGTCATAGCCCAGCACGATGCTCATCTCAGCGGTCCTTCTTCTCGGCCCGGCCGCCGGCCGCCAGCACCGGATCGGCGACGCTGGGCCGCTCCTGCCAGTAACGACCGTCCTTTACCCGCCAGAACAGCATGAAGATGACGCCGATCAGCAGCACCCCCACCCCGATGACCAGTGGCGGACCGACACCGAACCACGCCTCACCGGTGTAGGAATTCGCCGGGTCCGACATGTTGATCACTGATTCGATGAGCAGCCAGAACAGCAGCACCGCGCCGATTACCGGGCCGACTCCGATCAACAGGAAATTCTTCGCGCTTTTGGTCAATTCATGACGGTAGTAGATGGCGCAGGCGAAACCGGTGAGCCCGTAATAGAACGCGATCAGCAGCGAGAGCGCGGTCAGCGAGTCGAAAAGGGCATTCTCACTGAGAAAGTCGACAACCAGATACCACACGATGGCGATGGCGGCGACAGTCCAGGTGGACACGTCGGGGGTGCGGAAACGCGGATGGATGTGCCCGAGTTTCTTGGGCAGGGCCGCCCGGCGAGCCATCGAGAGCCCGGTCCGGGACGCCGGGATGATCGTCGTCTGGGTGGAGGCGATGGCGGAGGTGGACACCGCCAGGAGAACCACCCACGACCAGCCCCCCATCACGTGATCGGCGAGAGTGGCGAAGATGGCCTCTGCGTCACCTGCGTTCTCGGTCAAGAAATCTGGTCCGGCGTAGGCGACGACTGCGATGGCCACGGACACATAGGTGACCAGCAGGACCACGGTGGAGGCAATCGCAGCCCGACCGGGGGTGGACGACGCGCCCTCGGTCTCCTCATTGAGGTTGACCGCCGATTCCCAGCCCCAGTACGCGAACACACCGAGCAGGAGGGCCCCGGTCAGCGCGGCCCCACCGGCCCCGAACGGGTTCAACCAGGAGAGCTCCGGGGTAACCGGACCGAGGTCGCTGGTACCGGCGTACGACGAGTACAACGCCGTCCCCGCGAAGGCGATCAACGCCAACACCTGGGCGATGATCAGGATGTCCTGAAAGTGCGCCGACAATTCCGTGCCGACCACGCAGATCGCCGTCATCACCAGGATCAGTGCCACGGTCAGACCCTTGACCACCCAGGTGTTCGCCGCGAGATCGTCGGCACCGATGGCCAGCAGGAAGTAGGTAACCCCCACGTTCGACAGGGATCCGACGACGAGCACTCCGGTCATCCCGATGGCCCAGCCGCCCAGCCACCCGAACCACGGGCCCATCGCCCGGGTTACCCAGGAAAATGTCGTTCCGCAATCAGAATCCACTCGATTGAGGTAGTAAAAGGCAGAGGCGATCAGCAACATGGGGACGAACGAGGCCAGTAATGCGCCCGGAGCGAATACACCGACCAGGGCCACCATCGGGCCGATAATGGCCGCCAGGGAATAGGCCGGTGACGTGGAGGCCAGTCCGATCACCATCGAGCTGACGAAGCCGATAGCCCCGGGTTTGAGAGTTGCCTCCGGCGAAGTGGCCGGATCGTCGATCGCCATCGTGCCTCCACGCCGGGCCTGCCCGGTCCGTTGAAATGAGCTCCGGTGTCCGATGATGTCAAGGATCGTGAACATCCGAACAGGTCCGCGCCGGGCCACTCCCGGGCGAAGGGCTCATACTGTCACCAAACAGACCCTTTTGCGCCATCCGATGTGACAATCAGTGAAATTTTCCGTGACAGGGGGTACTGCCATGCGAGTGTTGCTGGTCGGCGCGGGTGGTGTTGGCGGTTCGATTGCCCTGATCGCCGCCCGCCGCCAGTTCTTTCAGGTGATGGTGGTCGCCGACTACGACGCTGGCAGGGCGGCCGAGGTGGTGGCATCGACCGGCGATCAGCGCTTCTTCGCGGCCCAGGTCGACGCCGCCGATGCGGAAGCGGTGGCTGCGCTGGTCCGGCAGCACCGATGCGACGTGCTGATGAACGCGACGGATCCGCGGTTCGTGATGCCGTTGTTCCGGGCCGCGCTGAATGCCGGCGCAAATTACCTGGATATGGCTATGTCCTTGTCCCGCCCGCACCCGGACGAGCCCTATTCCAGGACCGGGGTGAAGTTGGGCGATGAGCAATTCGCGATGGAGAAGCAATGGGCGGATGCCGGGTTGCTGGCCCTGGTCGGGATGGGCATCGAACCGGGGATGGCAGACGTGTTCGCCCGGTACGCCGCCGACAATTTGTTCTCGCACATCGAGGAGGCCGGGGTCAGGGACGGGGCCAATCTGGTGGTGTCCGGGTACGACTTTGCACCCAGTTTCTCCATCTGGACCACCATCGAGGAATGCCTGAACCCGCCGGTGATCTACGAGAAAGGTCGCGGCTGGTTCACCACGCCACCCTTCAGCGAACCAGAGGTGTTCGATTTCCCCGATGGCATCGGTCCCGTGGAATGCGTCAATGTCGAGCACGAAGAGGTGCTCTTGATCCCACGCTGGATCGATGCCGACCGGGTGACCTTCAAATACGGCTTGGGCGAGGAATTCATCACCGTCCTGCGCGTGCTGCACAAACTTGGCCTGGACCGGACGGCGTCGGTGCGGGTGGGCGAGGTGGAGGTCTCACCCCGCGACGTGGTCGCCGCCGTCCTGCCCAACCCGGCCCAGCTGGGAGATCGCATGTCCGGCAGGACCTGTGCCGGCCTGTGGGTCAAGGGCACCGGGAAAGACGGCCGGCCGCGGGAGGTCTACCTCTATCACGTCGTCGACAACGACTGGTCGATGCGGGAGTACGGGACGCAGGCGGTGGTCTGGCAGACGGCCCTGAATCCTGTGGTAGCGATGGAGCTGATGGCCGCCGGCGTGTGGTCCGGAGCGGGAGTGCTTGGCCCGGAGGCGTTGTCGCCAGAGCCCTTCCTGGACTTGGTGAACGAGTACGGCTCCCCCTGGGGAATGCGGGAAGGCGGATGAGGCCGGGCACGCGGGAGGACTGAGCCGGCGTCAACCCGCCCGGTCAGCGGCCGCCGGCGATTTTCCGGCTTCGCTGTTCGCTGCCCGGCCCGCCGTAGGGGTAGTCGGCGGGTAGCGGGTCGCTGGCGGCGTCCAGGACGGCTGTCTCGGCTGGATCGAGGTGCACGTCGTCCGCGGACAGGTTGCCGCGCAACTGTTCCACCGTTCGCGCCCCGAGAATTTCCGAGGTGACCGCCGGCCGGTCACGCAACCAGCTCAGGGCGACCTGCGCCATGGTGGCTCCGCGATCCTTGGCAATCTTGTCCACGGCGTCGACGACGGCCCACGTCCGCTCCTGGCTGGACCGCTTCGCATAGGCTTCGACCCCCCGGTTCGGATCCTCGCCGAGCCTGGTGGCGCCGGACGGCGCGGTATCACGGGAGTACTTCCCGGTGAGCCACCCGCCGCCCAGCGGTGACCACGGCAGCAGGCCGAGCCCGGCATCCAGGCAGGACGGCACGATCTCCCACTCGATCTCGCGGACCAGCAGGTTGTACTGCGGCTGGAGGGTGACCGGGACCTCCAGCCCGCCGGCTCTGGCCAGCGCGACCGCTTTCTGTACCTGCCAGCCGGTAAAATTCGACAGCCCGATGTAGCGGATCTTTCCGGCCTTCACCATGCCGTCCAGGGTTCGCAGGGTCTCCGCCATCGGGGTCAGCGGGTCGAAGGCGTGCACCTGGTACAGGTCGACGCAGTCGACGCCGAGCCGGCGCAGGGAGGCATCGAGAGCCTGCTGCAGGTGCCGGCGGGACAGGCCGACGTCGTTGCCACCGGCGCCCATCGGGAATCTGCCCTTGGTGGCCAGCACGACCTGATCGGTGATGTCCGCGGGCCGATCCGCGAGCCACCGACCGACGATCTCCTCGGAGCGACCGGAGGAGTAGACGTCGGCGGTATCGACCAGCGTGCCACCGGCGGCGGCAAACGTGTCCAGCTGCTGGTGTGACCCGGCTTCGTCGGTCTCCGCGCCAAAGGTCATGGTGCCCAACGTCAGTGAAGACACGGCGCAGCCGCTGCTGCCAAGGGTGCGGTATTCCATGGGCTCATCCTGCCCTACAGCTCCGGTGCCCCGTTCGTTGCCTCCGGCAGCGGGGTCGTCGCCGGCGCGGCCACGTCCACCGCGAACAAGGCCGGAAAACCCTCCGACACGAAGGCTTTTCCACTGTCGGTGACCAGGAGTAGGTCGTATCCAGGAGGCCACTGTGCCCGATCGAGACGGTCCATTCCACCGGCCACCACGGCGGTCGCCAGCACATCGGCCCACACCAGTGACGGTCCGGTAACGCTTGCCTGGATGATTCCGGTTGCCGGAGAACCGGTTCGGGGATCGAGAATGTGCGCGCCACGGTGCACCGAGCCGGACGTGGCGATGGCGCGGTCACCGACTTCGAGCACTGCCAGCAGGCCAGCCGGGTCGTCGGGGTGCTCGATGCCGATCCGCCAGCTGGTGGGGTCATCGGGCGACACAATGTGGTGTTCTGCTGGAATCCCCCGCAGCAGGATGTCGCCTCCAGCGTTCAGATAGAACGCCATCCCGAGCTCCCGGAGATGCTCGGCAGCTCGAACAGCCGCCCAGCTCTTGACGATTCCGGACGGGTCGAGTGTTCCGCCGGCACACACATCGAAGCTGCCGCCGGTGACCCGGCGGGCCACCTCGGCCAAATCCAGCACCGTGCCGACCGCGGGGTCGGCATCCTGCACGCGCAACTCCCCGCGACGGATTCGGCTGGTGTCGCTACCGGTGCGGTAGGTGCTGAACACCCGATCAGCCTGTCGCACATCGGCCCAGACCCGTTGCACCGCATTGTCGATGGCAGTCGTGTCAGGAGTGCCTCCGCGACCAGATACCCGGACATGGAGGGAAAACGGCAAACCCATGATGATCGCGGTACGGACAATGACCGGCGTCCGCACAGTCATCGCACCGCCTCTTTCATGTGTCGGTCATTTGTTGTACCCGGCAGCATCCAGTGCCGATTGCAGCGAAGACAAATAGCCGTCGGAGGTGAACGTGGCCCCGGAGACGCCGTCGACCTTGGCGCTCTGCGCCGACAACACCGCCGCCCGCAGCCGCGGGATCGCGGCGGTGTTGATCTGGATGTCTTTCCGGTCCGTCTGCGGGTACTTGATGGCCTGCACGTCGGTGATGGCCCCGTCGGTGATCACCACCCTGACCTGCACGGCACCGTAGCGGGTCATTTCCGAGGCCCCGTCAACGGTGACCGACGCCGAGGCGGCCGCTGTCGCCGATGGGGCGGCGGTCGTGGGCGGGGCGACGGTCGTGGGCGGGGCGGCGGTCGTGGACGGGCCGGTCGTGGGCGGGGCCGTCGTGGGAGCCGCGGCGGTCGTAGGAGCCGCGGCTGCGGTCGTGGACGGGGCGGTCGTGGGCGGGGCCGTTGTGGGAGCCGCGGCGGCGGTGGTGCTCCGGGTCGTCGGGTCCGGGCCCTGGCCCGTGCCGGTGGTGGACGGAACGCTGGTGGCGCTGTTCGGCTGAACCACCCGTGCGACGGAGACAGCTTGCGCCCCTTCGGTCGCGGCCTGCCCGGTGCTGGTGGGGTAGCTGAAGATGGCGACCACCGCCGCGAGGGTGCTGACGCCGGCCAGCGCGATCCGCTTGCCGGAACCGGCGTGGGCGGGCCCGGCAGCACGAGGCGCCTGCTGGTCGCTGGTCGTTCCGTACTGTCTTCTCACCACGAGAACTCCTCGGCGTGGATCATCTTCCCTAGCACGTGCAGCGACTCCAGGGTCCGGCGGACCTGCGTCATCCAGCCGGGTGGCCCGCACAGGTAGACCTCGCGGTGCAGCAGGTCCGGTACCAGGGCCATCAGTTCCGCGGCGGGGTCCCGGGGTCGGTCGCCGCCCCACCAGTCGCTCGCCGCCGCGCGCGGCCCGATCAGCGGCACTGTCCGCAGGTTGCCGGCGCGTGCCAGCTGACCGAACTCGCCGGCGAACAACCCGTTGGCGTGACTGCGAATGCGGTGCAGCACAACGGCGGACGGCCGGTTCACCCCGTCATGACCCGGGGACGCCGGCTCCAGCACCACGGCCTCGGCCAGTCCGCGCATGGTAGTCACGCCGACCCCCGCGGCAATCAGCAGGACGTCGCGGTGCGTTCGACGGGCCGCGTCCATGACGCCGTAAGGCCCTTCGACGATGACGGCGGTACCCGGCCGCAGTGCGGTCAGGGCGCTTGTTCCATCGCCGGCCGCACGCAGCGTGATTCGCACCCTGGTGTCGGTGGGCACCGCCGACACCGTGAACGGATGAGCCCTCGTCCAACCCGGGCGGCCCAGGAAACGCCACTGGCAGAACTGTCCGGCCTGCAAGTCCAATCGGTCGAGCTGCCGTCCCGACATCACTACCGAGATCACGTCTGGCGATTCCCGCACCACCGACAGCACGCGGATGCGATGCCGTGCGCTACGCAGTAACGGCAACCCCACCCGCCACACCAGGACGGCAGCGGCGGCGGCGATCCATAG
Organism: Nakamurella sp.; assembly: GCA_965247715.1. Classification (GTDB taxonomy): domain Bacteria; phylum Actinomycetota; class Actinomycetes; order Mycobacteriales; family Nakamurellaceae; genus Nakamurella. The sequence goes on from CBDFHS010000015.1 coordinate 673,182, forward strand.
TCCCCACCAGAAGACCGTGGCAGGGATCGAGGCGGCGAAGTCGGCTCCGGTCCACAGTTGGTGGGGCAGGGCCAGTCCCACCCCGAGGTAGGCGTACAGGTGAATCAGGTGCCAGGACTCGTACCGCAATTTCCGCCTGGCCATCTTGATCGAGGTGACCACCACCATGCACAGCGCGAGGGTTCCGGCCAGTGCCAGCACCATGCCGGGGTACACCGTTAGTAGCAACCAGGTCTCGTGCAGCACACCGTTTTCGGCCGCAGCGGCGTAGCCGAGGACGATCATGACGATGTGGACCAGCATGAGGTTGAACGACGTGAAACCTACCAGCCGGTGTTGTCGGGCAAGCACGTCCTGGCCCCAGATCCCCTCCAGCAAGGGAATTCTCGCCATCAGCAACACCTGAACCAGAAGCAGGTAGGACGCCAACAGCCCGGACAGCCGACCCATTTCGGTGAAGGGGCCGCCGACGTCGGCGAACCCGGACAGGGCACCTCCGGTCAGCCACAGGACCGTTACCCCGGCGAGCCCCGTGGCCGCCGCCGTCACCAACACCCGGACAGTCCATTGTCGACGTCGCCGGCCGGCGACGTCGGGATAGGAGCGGCGGGAGGGTTCTCGCACTGCTTGCCAGGATGCCGGCTGCACCCTCGACTCCATCAACGCCATGTGCCCACCGGCCCTCACCTTGCACCAGAACGGGATGGTCCCGCCCTGCCGATAGTGGCCACCAGTCATCAGAGGGTTCTCAGAGAAGGCCGTGCCACGATGAGGAGGTGACCGACAGCACCGCGAACGGCCCCGTGGCGCAGAGCCGGCCCCGCCTGTTGCTGGTGGAGGACGACCGCGCTCTGGGCCCGTTGCTGGTGGAGGTGTTGGCCGAGAACCACCACGTCGATCATGCGCCGGACGGTCAGTCGGGTCTGCACCTCGCGTTGACCCGTCAGTACGACCTGATGGTCCTGGACCGTGGGCTTCCGGCGATCGACGGGATCGAATTGATCAAACTGCTGCGCTCGCGGGGGATCGGCACGCCGATTCTGGTGCTGACGGCCCGCGGTACTGTCGCCGACCGGGTCGAGGGCCTGGACGCCGGAGCCGAGGACTACCTGGTGAAACCATTCGAGATCGACGAGCTCCTGGCCCGGCTCCGCGCGCTGGTCCGGCGGCATGCCGAGTCGGCGGCGCTGCTGCCACTGGGCCGGCGGCGGTTCGACATCGCCGGCCGTCGGGTGGTCGGCGGCGGCGGCGACCCTGTCGAGCTTTCCGGCAAGGAGGCAGACCTGCTGGAAATCTTCACCCGTCGGCCGACCAAGGTGTTCACCCGCCGCGAACTGTTGGCGGCCGTCTTCGATCCCCAGGACGGCCAAGGCACCGTCGACACCTACGTCTATTACCTGCGACGCAAGCTGGGCCGTGACGTCGTCCACACCGTGCACGGCCTGGGTTATCGATTGGGGTTGCAGTGAAAGTCTTTACCAACAGCGAACAACCCCCCAGGCCGGGGTCGGACCCGGATGCCGAACTGGTGAGGACCGCAGCCCGGCGGGTGGCGTGGCAGATCACCGTCGCCTGCGCCGTGGTGGTGGTCATCGTTGCCCTGACGGCCTTCATCCTGGGCCCGGTACTGCATCCGAGCCGAGCACCCCATCCGGAGGACTTCGGCGGGTTCCACGGGGAAGAAGACAACGACGCGTTGTTCCGCAACGCCTTGGTGATCGCCGGTGTCACCGGCGTGATCATCGCCGGGTTGATCGGCGTCCTGGGGGCCCGCTGGGCCGTCGCTCCCCTGAGTCGGGCGCTCGCGCTGCAGCGGCGGTTCGTTGCCGACGCCGGGCATGAACTGCGAACGCCGCTGACCGTGTTGCACACCAGGGCGCAGTTGATCGCCCGCCGGATCGACCAGGCCGATCCGGCGCGGCCGATGGTGCAGGCGTTGCTGGCCGACTCCAGGGTGCTCGGCGAAATCGTCGACGAGATGCTGGAAAGCGCCGCGCTGGGTGGGCATCCGACAGGCGGTGACCTGCTCGAGTTGGACGGCGTTGCCGTCGACGTGGTGGGGAGCATGCAGGTGCTGGCCGACCAGGCGGGAGTGGCCTTGCGGGTGGAGCGGCCGGCCACCGAATCGGACTCGGCTGCTGGCCCCGCGCCGCTCGCCCAGGTCCGCGGTTCAGCGAGCGCCTTGCGCCGCGCCGTCACGGCGCTGGTCGACAACGCGTTGTCGCACACCCCGGAGGGTGGTCACGTGATGGTAGCCGTTGCCCGCCAGGGTGACCGGGTGGTTGTCTCCGTCGTCGACGACGGCCACGGCCTGGCCGGTGCCGACGCCGGCCGGCTGACCGAGCGGTTTGCCCGCGGTGCCGGTTCGCCGGGTGGAGTGGGCGGGTCCCGGCGATTCGGTCTGGGGCTCGCCCTGGTCCGGGAAGTCGCGGCTGCGCACGGCGGGGAGTTCGCGCTGGTGGATCTACCGGGAGCCGGGGTGCGGGCCGCCATTTCGCTGCCGGCGGGGCATGTCGCGCATCCGGTCGTCCGTTCCTGACGGCAGGGGGTCAGGGTTACGGGATCGGCCAAGGCAAGATCGGTCGACCGACCGGCTTCGACTTTGACGGTCACCCGGACCTGTCCCACCTGGAGGAACTGTGCGCGCATCACACTGGGAAACCGCAACGAACACCGAATTGGCCGGCCTGGTCGGGGCGGCGGCATGATCACCTCGGTGCTGATCGCCAATCGCGGTGAAATTGCCTCCCGCATCATCAGAACCGCTGCCGCGATGGGGATCCGGACGGTAGCGGTGCACTCCGACATAGACGCAGATCTCCCGTTCGTCGGGGCTGCTGACCGGGCGATCCAGCTGCCCGGGGCCGGGGCCACCGCCTACCGGGACATCGAGGCGATCATCGGGATCGCGCATCAGACGGGGGTGGACGCCATCCACCCGGGATACGGGTTCCTGTCGGAGAACGCCGGTTTCGCGGAGGCCGTGGCCGCCGCCGGGATCATCTGGGTGGGCCCGTCGGCAGCGGTGATCGCCGAGATGGGGGACAAGATCGCCGCCCGGCAGGCGGCCATCGATGCGGGCGTCCCGGTGGTACCGGGTAGCGCGGCACTTGAGTCCGTGGCGATGGCGCGGACGGAAGCGGAACGGATCGGCTACCCGGTGATGATCAAGGCGGCTGGCGGCGGTGGTGGAATGGGGATGGCCATCGTCGACGATGCGACCACCATCGACGAGGCGTTCACCAAGGTGTCCGGGGTCGCGCAACGGCTGTTCGGCGACGCCCGCGTCTTTATCGAGCGGTACGTCCGGCGGGGCCGGCATATCGAGGTGCAGGTGGTCGGGTTGCCCGACGGGACTGCGATGACCTTCGGTGAGCGGGACTGCTCGGTGCAGCGCCGCAACCAAAAACTCGTGGAGGAGAGCCCATCGCCGGCCATCGACGCCGCGATGCGGGATCGATTGACAACGGCGGCAACACATCTGGCGGAACGCGTCGGCTACCGGAACGCCGGCACCGTCGAGATGATCTTCGACACCGAACGGTCGGAGTTCTACTTCCTGGAAATGAACACCCGTATCCAGGTCGAGCACCCGATTACCGAGTCAGTGTTCGGGATCGATCTGGTTGCGGTTCAGTTTGCGATCGCCTCGGGTGAAAGACCCGATCTGCCAACAGGTTCGCCCGTCGGACATGCGATCGAGTTTCGGATCAACGCGGAGGACTCGGTCCGTTTCCTGCCCCGGCCGGGGGTGATCACCGGCTGGCAGCAGCCGTCCGGGGACGGGGTGCGGGTTGATGCGGGCTACCGGTCGGGCAACACCGTGAGCCCGGCGTACGACTCGTTGATGGCGAAGCTGATCGTGTACGGGGAGGACAGGGACGAGGCATTGGCGCTGGCGCGAAAGGCACTGGCCGATTTCCGGATCGAGGGGCCACGGTCGACCCTGGATTTTCATCGCGAACTAGTGGACTCTGCGGAGTTCATCTCCGGCGACTACGACACGCACATCGTTCGTCGGCTGCGGCCGAGGGTGACCTGAGACGTTGCCGTTCGGCCACGCTCAGGATGGTCGGCGGCCGTCCTGCCCCAGTCGGGTGCGGGTAGCGGACTTCGCCGAGCGCCGAGAGGTGATCGAGAATTCGCTGGCCGCAGCCGGTTGGCCGCAGCCGGCGTGGTTCGAGACCACCGCGGAGGATACCGGGACCGGACAGGCGCGGCAGGCGGTCGCCGACGGTGCCGAAGTGGTGTTCGTGTGCGGCGGCGACGGCACCGTGCGGTCGGTGATTGCCGGGCTCGTGAACACGGGTGCGGCGCTAGCTGTCCTGCCGGCCGGCACCGGAAACCTGTTGGCCACCAACCTCGGTCTGCCCGACGATCCGGCAGCCGGCGTGGAATTCGCCATTTCCGGCGGCCGCCGGCGCGTTGACGTCGGTGAGGTTGACGGTGAGGTCGACGGCGAGGTGTTCGCCGTGATGGCCGGGATCGGTTTCGACGCTGCCATGATGGACCACGCGTCACCGACGTTGAAGGCGTGGTTCGGCGCGCCCGCCTACGTCGTGGCTGCCGTCAGACATCTCCGGGACCGTCCGATGCGTGCGGTCATCGCGATCGATGACACGCCGCCGGTCCACCGCCGCGTTCGGTCCGTGCTGATCGGCAACGTCGGCCGGCTACAGGGCGGTATTCGGTTGTTGCCGGACGCCGAACCCGACAACGGTCAGATGGACGTCGCGATCCTCGCGCCCGGCAGCTTGTGGCATTGGGTGCAGCTGGCGGTGGGGGTCCTGCTCCGCCGGGAGCGAGTCCCGAGGATGCAGATTCTGCGCGGATCGCAAATCCGCATCACGTCAGACAGGGTGCAGCCCAGGGAACTCGACGGCGACGTCATTGAACCCGGCCGGGACCTGACCGTCGTCGGGCCGGGCGCGCTGCTGCTGTGTGTCGCCCAACCGGACCAGTCGCCTGATCTCGCGGAGCCACGCCGGAGGGCTGATCCGTCGGACCAATCAGCTCCTCACCAACTCGACCGTTTCGGCCCGACCGAGAACAGGCAACCACCCGGAATCGGCAGCATGCTGACGCCGCTCTCGTATTCTTCCCACTCTTCCTCGGCGACCGGTTCCCGATTGATGGCCCGCCGGACCGGTTCCGGAACGGGTGCGGGGGGCGGCGGTGGGGGAGCCGGTGGGGACAGAGTGGCCCGGGCGACCGCGGCAACCGTCGACCGGCGGGTCAGGCTGGCACCGCACGCGACGCACGTCCGGCCGCCGTGGTTCACGGTCTCGCAGACGCCGCAGCGCCAGATCGTGTTCACCGGGACCGACGCTCCTCGAGTTTGTCCAGCAACTTCCCGACCAACTTCCCGAAGCCCCCGGAAACCGCGGCTGGGATGCGTGCCGGTGCAGGTGTTGTCTCCACGATGCCCCTACCGGCGGTTGGAGCGGCTGGGCCACCTTCTGCCACTGGGGCGTCGGTGACCGTTGGCGGAGCGGGCTGGTTGCCGGCCAAACGCACGCCCTTCCCCCGGAGTGCTGTTCCAGCACCCGGTGGGGGGCGCCCGGCGAGTGGCGGCGGCCGTAGTGGGGCGGCTGTCGTTGGCGCGCCGCTCCGCCACCCCATCAATGTCGCGTGAACCTGCTCGATGCTGGGTCGGTCCGCCGGACTGGCCGCAAGCATCTTCTCGACCAGTTCCATGATGGGGAACGGCGCAGACCCGGTGGGAAGCTGAAGTCGAACTCCGCTGAGAACGGCGATCGCAGCCTCATGGAACGACGGGTCGAAGGAGGGTAACGATCCGGTGAGGTACTCGGCATAGATCAGACCCAACGCGAAGACGTCCGACGCCTTGGTGAGTTCGGACCCATCCGCCGCCCCCTGGATGTACCGAACCAATTCGGGTGAATAGTAGTTCATGGTTCCGACGATGTCATCCGGCGGCGGTGGGCTACCCACGATATAGGAGCTGTCGAAATCGATGAGCTTGGTGGTGTAGCCTCGCTCGGTTTTCTTGATCAGTACATTGCTGGGCTTGAGATCACTGTGCACGATGTCGAGGTCGTGCAGGATCTTGAGGCTGTGGGCCACCGTCTTGAGCAGGACCAGCGTGACCGGGAATTCAAGTCGTGCAACGTCAGTCGCATCCAGCCCGGCGAGGTCGACCTTCTCGGTGACCTTGTAGTACTTGGCCCCGTCGCGGAAGAAATCCAGAGTCGCTATCAGATTCCCGCCGTAGCTGGTGATCGGAGCCAGCGCGGCCGCAATTCCTCGGTGGTGAGCCTCGAAGGCGGCGCACCGGGCGCGTTTGCGGGCTCTTGTGACTGCACTGCCCGGTGCGGCGTCATCCGGATACGTCGGACTCAGGAATCGTTTGAGGAAGTATTCCCGCCCGTCCCGGACGGCGAACGTCCATTCGCTCAACCCGGCGCCGACCACCCTGAAATCCTCGAGCAGTGTGTACCCGCCGACGGTGTCCCCGGCCCTCATGAGGTGTCCTTTCCCTGCGACTGACTGCTCAGGTACCGCTCGTAGTCCGGCCGGTAGGCGGCCCACAGATCGACGGTTTGCTGAGCCTGGACATGCCGAAGCTCGGCGAGTTGCCGTTCGAGTTGTTCGACCTCGGCCGTCAACGCGTCGAGCGGGGTGATCCAGCGCTGGGCAAGCTCTGCCGCGCGTTCGGCGAACATCGCCTTGAACTCCTGGTGATCGACACCGACGCCGAGAAGGGCCATCGATGCATCGTCGCCGGTGATTTCAGATATCCGTGTCTGGAGTTCTCGCGACCAGGAGTCAGGGTCGGGTGATTCCTGCAGGGTGTGCAGCAGTAGCCATTCGAAGTGCATCGGCGACGGGAGATATCCGAAACATCCGTCGGTTGCGGCAATCAGCAAAAAAGGAGCTTCCAGTTGCACCGTCTTGTCGTTGACGACGAACGACGTGTCGGCAGAAAGAGCGTTGCTGATCAACGAATCCTGCCGGAGATTTGCCATCGCGTCGCCCTGATCACGAATGTCATCGGTGGTCAGCTGGCTCACCCCCGAATCGGGACAGAGCGCATACACCCGGGAATCCCCGGCTGATAGCAATCGGCAGTGCCAGATCTCGCCCGCCGTATCGGTGCGGTGAAGGACGGCCATCGCCATGGTGGTCGGCATGGCGCGCAATAGCTTCGACCGCAACGCGCTCCGTGGGGCCTGCAGTGACGCCAACCGGGCGCGAAGTGCGGCCTCGATGGTGTCATGCAACTCCGCGGCGAGCCGTGGTCCGTTCAACGCCTGCTGTTCCGGCCCGAGGTCCACGATCAGCGATTGGGCGCTGTCCCGGGCCGCCCTCGATGCGAGGTAGGCGCCGGTCCGGGGCCCGTCCGGGGTCTGATAGGCGGTGCCACCCGCTCCACCCATGCCGTCGAAAACGGCGACCAAGGCGAGGTTGTCGGCGTGCAGCAAGATTGGATCAGAGTCCTCGCCCGCTCCGCTGACCTTCGCGAGATTGAAGCTGAAGGCAACACGTTCGTCGGGCGCGAACGGCACGTTCCACGGTGAGACGACAGAGACGTCAACTCCAATGGGGTTCTCAGGGCCGACCGCGTTAGTGGGGTCGGCCGAGTTCTCCCCTTCGACCGGGTTCGCCGGGACGCCCGAAAGATCGGGGGCAACAGGGAGTTCCGGCGCGGCCGGGTCCGTCGGCTCGGTGACGGGCGCACCAGGGTCGGAGGAGGCCTTTGTGACGGGCTCCAGAGGGTCTTCGCCGGGAGTCAGATCACCGTCTGGTAGCGGATCGACCAGCCGCACGTTGTTCGGCGGAATGACCGGGGTGAGCGCACCTTCGGGATCAGTCGGGTCAATGGGTGGGGAGGCTTCGCTCACACCGAGTTGCCGATGGAGTCAATGATCGTGCTGTAGTCGACATCCGAGAGGCCGCCACCTGCCTGCGAAGGGTGGTGCACGACGTTCTCCCAGCTGGCGGAGATGTCGCTCCATCCCGGACCGTCCGGTGCGAACAGAATGAGGCGCTTGCTGCTGCTGCCGACTGGGCCTTGCGGGTCCTCCCAGAGGTCGGTCAAGGCACTGAAGTCAGTCGGTACGGAACTGGCAAGGTCCGGGGGGAGGACGGCGAAGTTCAACGGATGGGCCGGCTGGTCGGTCCACACCACGATGACCTGGCGGCGGCGATCCCCACGAGAGGTCCACGGCGAGTTGATCGCCAGCGCAACGGCTTCCAAGCCGGACTCGGGTGCATCACCGCCTCCCTCGGGGACCAGGCTGTCCACGAACGCACTAAAGATGGAGCGCTCGGACGGCAGCGTGAAGAAAGATGATTCGTGCAGCGCCGTTTCCGGATCAGCAGCAAAGTCGCGGAACGCAATGATCCTGACCCGAAGTTCGTCGACATTCTTGCCTTTGTCGGTGAGGTTCGCCTGGACATCGTCGTAGAAGCGCAACGCATTCGCCTTCACCGCATCGAGAATCGGCGTCATGCTGCCCGTGACATCAATGCAGAAAACGATGTCCACCGCATAACTCAAGCCCTTCGCGACGTGGGGAGCGCTGCCCGCGCGTGCCGGGTCAACTGTGGAAGGGCCGGCGGCTCCTGCGGCACTCGGCGCAGCCACGGCGCCGCGTTCAGGGCTAGGTGCAGCGTCAGAAGGCTCATCGGCTCCGTCGTCCGGCGTGCTGACGTCGCCGGCCGGCATGCTGACCTCATCGATCGGTGTCCTGGTCGGCGTGGTGGTGGAGTCGACAGCGCTGAACGGCGGCGCACTCGCGACGTCCTCGCCACTGGCAGCTGCCGGACTATTCAGGATGGGCTCGTTCGACATACGAAGTCTCCAAAGGTTCGAAGGTGTGGTCAATCCTCAACCGGGATGGAGAGAGGATGCGGCCGAAGGGATCGGCGTAGCTATCAGGAGTAGTCGCGGGGTGGAGCCACCTCCAGCATCCAGAGGGCAGCCCCCACAGAGCAGTGTCCATACATGGGTACCCACAAACCGCCGCGGCAACCAGGGCCAGCCTCGCAGGGCAGAAGTTCACACTTGCAGGTGCCGCCGTGCTCAGACGCCCAGACTGTCGATCATCCTCTTTCGCCACGGTGGAGGGCCAGCCTGGCTGCGGTTGGCACGGTGCATGGAGGCGATCCTGTATTGCGGCAGTAGCTCTACTTTGCTCCTGCGGGTCAACCTTGTTCCTTTGCCGGACAATCGAATAGCGAATTCGGCGGTCGGGCCGCAGCGACTTGTCGCGACCGCCCAATCGATTGCTGCCTGGCTCAGAACGGTGGTGGTTCACCATCGTTGCACTCGTCCTCGGCGTGACGGCTTCTGGCGGAATCGGGGACTTCACCGTCCTGATATTCGATGTCCGGTTGGTTGATGCTGTGGCGGAGTAGCTGGGCGGTGAGTAGCTCTTCGATGACACTGCCTGCCGTGTTTGCTGTCTCGGTTGCGGGGTTCACCGTGGCGGTGGCGGTGGCGGTGGCGGTGATGGTGTCGAGGTGCTCGACGGTGGTCGTGGCGGTGTGGGTGAGCCATAGTTGGGGTGGCGTGGTCCGTTTGGGGTGCTGGGGGTAGCTGTGGCCGGTGGGGCTGGCCCAGTGGAGCACTGATTTCCGGGGGTCCTGCCGGAGCCGCCATTCGGTGTGATGTTTATATAAATGGTGGCGGCGGCACAATGGTCCGGTGTTTTCCTCGGTGGTTTGCCCGCCGCTGTGGGGGTTTGAATGGTTGAACGGTCCACGGTGGTCCAGATCGCAGCGCCAGGCTGGCTGGCGGCAGGACGGGAATTGGCAGCTCTGGTGGACGGCGGCGGCCGCGTCCCGCAGGTGTTGGCGGGGCCGGTAGGTCAGGGCACCCGCGCTGGTGACGGCACCGGAGGTGGGGTCGGTGACCAGGGCGGTGATGGTGGCGGCGGACGCTGCGATGGTCCGGGCGAGTTCGGCGGGGATGGCCCCGAATCCCTGGAGTCGGCCGGGCAGGTCGTCAAAGCCGGCCAGCGTGTTCAACCCGATGGTGACCGACAGGTGCGGTCGGCGGCCCTGCCGGGTCAGGACCCGGTTGTTGCGGCGCCGCTGGGATCGGTCGGCCGGGGAACCTGGAACGACTGCCGGATCCGGTGAACCTGCGTCGAGGGTGCCAGCGTCCTGGTTGGTGGCATCCCCGGCAGCCGGGGCGTCCGCCTTCCCGGTGGCCGAAAGGGTTGCCGTTTCATCAGCGTCACCGCTAGTACCGGTGGGTTCGGTGGTACCGCTGGGTTCGGTGTCCGCGTGACCGGTGGCGGAGCCGGGCGGGGTGTCGCCGCTGGTTGGGTGGAGGAAGTCAGTGAGGTCGAGGTGTCCGTGGGTGAGGAGGTGGTCGGCGATGTCGACGAGGGCGTCGACCCGGCGGGCCCCGATACCGCGGGTGTCGCCGTGAGCACCAGAGCTGGTGGTAGCCAGGAGGTCGCTGATCTGGAAGATCTTCACCGCGTCCGGGGCGGGCAGGAACGCAGTCAGGGTGGCCATCGCGTCCGGTAACGCGGTCAGGGACAGGTCCCGGCGGCGGGCCGCGGCGTGGTGCCGCTCCAGCGCACCGTCGGGGTCGACGGTGATGACAGCTTGCCCGGTCAGTTCCCGCAGTTCACCGGTGGTCGAGGTACCGGCCAACGGCAACACCAGGTGTTGCACCGCGAGGGTGTGCGCCACGGTCAGATCCCGGCAGTGATCGACGATCACCCTGACTTTGCCGCGATCCAACGCGCCGCTTTCGAACGCTTCCCGGGTCGGCGAGAGGTGCTCGGTCATCGCGGTGGCTTCCCGGACCCGGATCCCCGCGGTCACCGGGGAGATCCGCAACGCCGCCGCCACCTCCGCCGCCGCCAGCGAAGACGCTGCCTCCTGCAGGAACACCTGGACCTGGGTGGGGTCGTCATCCCTGGTGATGCAGGTCTTGCGGGCCAACCGGCCGGCCAGCCGCGTCGGGTCACCGGCGACAAACGGCACCGCGAACGCTGCCAGCAACCGCATCTGCACCCCGGCCAGCAACGACTGGGCCTTCTTCGCGGCCACGATCGCGTCCACCAGATCCGACCCGCCCAACGCAGCCGGATCCACGCCCGCCAACGCCGTCAACGACACCGAACCGGCCGGCCTGGCAGCAAGGTCAGACCACCGAGGTCCGGCCTTGTTCGTCGCGTCGACGTTCATCCTGACCTCCGTGGTTCGATCGAACACCTGTACGAAGGATAGCACTTCAGCATTGGCTGCGCAATAGCGTGGCAGGGGTTGTTAGGCGAGATGCAGAGCGCGGCCGGTATCTCACCGACGTGGCGACATCACCGGAGATGGCCGGGATGGCGGGTCTAGAGCGGTCTGCGCCGCTGATCCCGGGGCCACGATGAGACAGGTTGGCTGGGCATCGTCCGGTGACCCTCGGGGCCGCTGGCGGGAGGCGTTGACGGTTGCTCGACGGTTGCGGTAGCCGCACACCACCGGCCTGATCCCTGTCATTGGACGGGCGACTGGTGCTGGTCGAACAAGGCGCCGGCTTGGTGCCCCCAGCAGGATTCGAACCTGCGACACACGGTTTAGGAAACCGATGCTCTATCCCCTGAGCTATGAGGGCTGACCGGCAGCACGCACTCTACGTGGCGACCGTCATGCCATTCAACAGGCCAACCCCAACGGGCAGGGGTGGTGCAGAAGGTCGGAGGCAGGTCCTGCCGCAGGTCGGTGGGCGGCGCGATGGCCTGTTCCCAAGACTGTAGGCCGGCCCCACCCCCAGGCCCTGGACCTACTGCGAGGCCAGTGCCCGAAAGGGTGATGCGAGGTCAGAAGAGCACCGGCACCCCGGGCTTGACGTGGGCGAGCCGTGGACATACATGAATTCGACGAACGGGCATCCGTTGTCTATGCGGCCCGAACCCGCGGCGAGCTCAGCGCGGTGCTCGTTAACCTTCCGAGCACCGACCGACTGTTCCCCAGCGGCCCGCCCAATCTGACATCAGATGCGTTCACCGGAACCATTCCAGTTGAACTCGATATCTCGTGGACCACCGTCAGCCGGAAAGGGGTCGTGGCAAGTCCCCGCCAGCATTTTTGTGACCGGGTCCATGGGAACAGCCGACCTGGATTTTAGCCACGCGAAATTCGCCCGCAGCGACGTCCAGCTCGACCTGCAGGTGTCCGCCAGTACCGTCAAGCGACGTCCAGCTCGGCAGGTGTCCGCCAGTACCGTCAAGGTGCGGCTCGCCGCCGACCAATCCGTTGACACTGATGATCTCGCGTGCAGGTCATGGTCCTCGATCAAGGATCGAGCCGGACCCCCCTCGATCTCGACCGGCCCGGTACTGCGGCTCCACGGAGCACTGTCCGGCTGCAGCAGCACCGTCATCCGCCGAGCCTGACGCCCATCACCGACCATGCGGAAGGCCGTTGAGCCATCTATACGATCCGACTCGTATCGGATAGGGTCGCGTCATGGTGAGCGGACGTCCCCGATCGACGCAGGCCGATGTCGCGGTGGCCGCTGCGGTCAGAGAATTGCTGAAAACCCATGGCTACCTGTCGCTGTCGATCGAGGCGGTCGCGGCCAAAGCCGGAGTCGGTAAATCCACGATCTACCGACGTTGGCCATCCAAGGCTGAGATGGTGTTTGCGCTCGTTATCCATGACACCCAGATCAAGCTGCCGGCGGGGGACGGCCACTCGATGTCGGGGGACATGTCGGCATTGGTCACACACATCATCGCGTTGTTGTCGGAACCATCGGCACGTGCCGCGCTTCCCGGACTTCTTGCTGATGTCGCCGGTGACCCGCGCCTGGCCGGTCGTTTTCACGACACGTTCATTGCCAGACAGCGGCAGCTTGTGGCCGATCTGCTCCGGATGGCTGTCGACCGCGGCGAACTCGGATACCTCCCCGACCAGAACATCGTGCATGCGCGCATTCTCGGCGCCGTATTCACGCCACTTTTCCGCCTTGCCGAGCCGCCACCAGCAAACCTCTGCGCGCGCGTCACCGCAGAGATCCTCACATCCCTGCCCACAACGAGGCTGCTATGACCAGAACACCCGAGTGGATCGTTCCGGCCTATCACTTCCGAGCGATGCAAAGCCGCCTCATCGCTGCACCGACCGAGACGGTGTGGTAGGCGCTGGAATCGCTGACAGTGGACCTGATCACCACCAAATCGCTTGCCCTCCGCGCCAGCACGCCCGGGTGGTACCGCTTGGCGACTTCAGATTCGCACTCCAGATCAGAACTCGGCCGGTAGGAAGCAGGGCAAAAAACATGGCGCTCGATCACACACCGGCCGAAGAGCCCTTGCCGCGGGGTCAGCGACCTGGCGCACTGCTGAGGTTCGGGTTGCCCGCCTTCGCTCGTCGGCAGGTGAAGCCGCCCGGGCGGGCCACGCTGACCATCACTGGACGAGTGCACCGACCCTGCCAGATCGAGCTGGCCGACCTCATTGAGGGACTGGCGCGACCCACGACGATTGCCCCTCTGCATTGCGTCGCGACCTGGACCGCCAACGGCCACACCTGGTCGGGGCCAAAGTTCAAGGACGTGTTGGCTCGTCTCGACCACCTCGTCCAGCCCGATCCGCGGGCACACTGGCTGGTGGTAACCGGTATCGACGGTTATCGGCGCAGCATCCACCTCGATGACGCAACCGCCGACTCCGTGCTGCTCGCTGACCATCTCGATGGCGTCCCGCTCAGTGTGGGGCACGGCGCGCCGGCGCGGCTCGTTGCGCCCACGCTGTATGGCTACTCCTGGGTCAAACACCTTGCGACGATCGACTACCAGCGGCGCCGCGACCGGGGATCGGCCGGTTGGAAGGCGCACCGACGGGGTCGTGTGCACCTCGAGGAGCGCAGCGCGTGTGCGCCCGGCTGGTTGTCACGGCGGATCTGGGCAGTACTACTGCCTGTTGCCCGCCGGGCCTACCGCAGTCGGCCGCTCGATCTCGACGCAGCTGTCACCGACGACAGGATCCTGCGCAGTGGTGGGTTGCTCGAGTCGGGCTCGCGTCCTGCATCGTGAGGACGAACCGTTGTAGAAAGTGGGCTCCTTATAGGCGCGGTTCCCCGCAGGTGCACGCAGGACTAGGCGCGCATCTCATCGAGGATGAGCACCGTTTTGGTCGCCATGACTCCGCTGACCGTTTGTAGTTTGCTGAGCACCAGGTCGCGAAGACTGGCGACATCGGTGGTTCGGACCAGTAACGATAGGTCTTCGTCCCCGGAAATGAGCGCGGCGTGCTCCACTTCGGGGATATCACTAATGCGCGCTTGAACGGCTTTCCATGAATGCTGAGCGACCTTGACGTAGACGAATGCCGAGACGCCGTATCCGATCTTGGCCGGGTCCACGACGGCTCGATAGCCGGTGATGACCTTTGATTCCTCCAGCCGAGTCACTCTCGCGTAGGCGCCCGCTCGGGAGATGTGGACACGTTCGGCGAGTGCCCGCATGGAGAGGCGCCCATCGGCCGTTAGTGCCGCAATGATCGCTCGATCGACGTCGTCAACGTCCGTTTGTCCACCGCTCACCCTACCGGCAAGCTCAGTGTTGGTCATACGGTCGATGCTAGCAGATTTCATTGCCAATCGTCTGGAAATCTAGCCCGACACAAGACAATCAAGGGCTAACCTGGCAGTCTGAGTGGACACACAACCGTGAGGCTTTCAGTGTCCGGTGTAAGGAGGGTGACGGTGTCTCTGCTTCAGGACCGAACTGCTGCCGCCGCGGCGGCAGATTTCTTACCGACCGAGTCGCAGTTGTCGCTGCTCGACGCCAATGCCGAGTGGACCGACTGCGCCGAACTGAATAACCCGACGAACGAGGAGTTGCTCCGGCTCCATCGCGCCATGGTCATCGGGCGACGGTTTGACACCCAGGCCGGGTCGCTGGTCAAACAGGGCCGGCTGGCCGTATACCCCTCGTCACGGGGGCAGGACGCCTGCCAGGTGGGCTCCGTCCTGGCCCTGGCAGCAGATGACTGGCTGTTTCCGACCTATCGGGATTCGGTGGCAGTCATCACGCGTGGGGTCGACCCGGTCGACGTACTCACCCTGCTGCGCGGTGATTGGCATTGCGGCTACAACCCGTACGCGCACCGGGTGGCGCCGCAGTGCACCCCGCTGGCAACAAACGCGTTGCATGCCGTCGGCCTTGCCCACGCAGCCCGTTTGAAGGGTGCGGACACCGTTGCACTGGTGTTGATCGGTGATGGAGCAACCAGCGAGGGCGACACCCATGAGGCATTGAACTTTGCCGCGGTGTGGAAGGCACCCGTCGTTTTCCTGATCCAGAACAACGGTTGGGCGATCAGCGTCCCGCTGGCCAAGCAGACGGCCGCTCCCTCGTTGGCCTACAAGGGCGTCGGCTACGGGGTCACGTCGCTGCTGCTCGACGGGAATGACGCGCCCGCCGTCTACGCCGCGGTCTCCCAGGCGCTTGACAAGGCTCGCACCGGCGGAGGTCCCACGCTGATCGAAGCCGTCACCTACCGCATGGACGCGCATACCAACGCCGACGACGCGACCCGCTACCGCTCCAAAGAGGAAGTGCAGGAGTGGGCGACGCGCGATCCGATCGAACGGCTCGAACGCTATTTGCTGGCCCGGGACCTGCTGGACGACCAGGCTTTGGCTGACGTGCGTGACGCTGCGGAGCGGTACGCCGCATCCGTGCGAGAGCGCATGCACATCGATGTCGAACCGGACCCGGGTGACCTTTTCCGGTACGTCTACGTCACACCCACCGCCTCCCTGCGGGCCCAGAACGCCCAGCTGACCATGGAACTCGCCGATGCGGGTGCAGGCACATGACTGAGGCCGATGTGCTCGACGGCACGTTGATTCCCACCCGGCCGATCACCATGGCCGCTGCTCTGAATCAAGCCCTGTCCGACAGCCTCGCAGCGGACAACACCGTGGTGATTCTTGGCGAAGACGTCGGGGCCCTCGGCGGCGTTTTCCGCATCACCGACGGATTGTCGATGAAGTTCGGGGAAGACCGGGTCATGGACACCCCGCTGGCGGAGTCGGGCATCGTCGGAACAGCGATCGGCATGGCCATGAACGGATTGCGGCCGATCATCGAGATGCAGTTCGATGCGTTCGCGTACCCGGCTTTCGAACAGATCACCAGCCACCTGGCGAAGTTGCACAACCGAACCCGGGGCGTGATTCAACTACCCATTGTGATTCGCATTCCCTATGGTGGCGGAATCGGCGGAGTAGAACACCACTGCGACTCCTCCGAGGTGTACTACACCCACACCGCAGGATTGCGGGTCGTCAGCCCCGCCACCCCAGGGGACGCCTACACACTGCTCCGCGAGGCCATCGAGTGCCCTGACCCGGTGATCTTTCTGGAACCCAAGCGCCGGTACTGGTCCAAGGAGGACGTGCAGCTGGAAAAGAGCGGCCCGGGCATTGACAGGGCACTTGTTCGGCGGCAGGGCTCTGACGCGACCCTCATCACCTACGGGGGAACCGTGGCCACCGCCCTGGAATCGGCCGAAGCAGCGGCCGAGCAAGGGTGGGACCTCGAGGTGATCGACCTGCGCAGCCTGTCACCCTTTGACGACGAGACCGTCGCGGTGTCCGTCAGCCGAACCGGGCGAGCAGTCGTCATTCACGAGGCCGCCGGTTTCTGCGGGTTCGGCGCCGAGATCGTTGCGCGCATCACCGAGCAGTGCTTCCATCAGCTGCAGGCGCCGATCCTGCGGGTCACCGGCCTCGACATCCCCTATCCACCACCAAAACTGGAAGAACACCACCTGCCAAGCGTCGACCGCATCCTGGACGCGGTGGAACGCTTGCAGTGGGACGACACGGTGGTGCTGCCGCGAGGAGTTCGCTGATGCCTGACTTCCTGCTCCCGGACCTCGGCGAAGGTTTGACCGGGGCGGTCATCATCGACTGGCTTGTCGAGGTCGGCGATGACGTGGCGATCGACCAGGCCGTGGTGGTGGTCGAGACCGCCAAGGCCGAGGTCGAGGTCCCGGTTCCGTTCGCCGGCACCGTTACCGCGCTGTTCGGTCAGCCGGGTAAATCGCTTGCGGTGGGAACACCTTTGATCAGGGTGGAGAATTCTTTGGGCGCGTCAGTGCGCGCCCCGGCGCTGGCGTTCCCATCAGCACAGGCTGCCGCGGGTCTGCGCGAACCCGGCGTCATTGCCCGGAACGGCGCCGCGGGCAACGACGTCGCCAGCGGCAATGTCCTCATCGGTTACGGCACCTCGGCCGCGGCGCCGAAGAGGCGCACCCGTCCCCCGCGGCACCGCTCCGATACCACCCGCTCCAGTAGCACCGGAACGTCTACCGCGCCAGGGGAACGCACAGAGACAGCGCACGTCCTCGCCGGGCCGAGCGTCACCGTACCCGTCAGCGGGATCCCGTCCGAGCACCGTCCGGGCGTGATCTCACCGTTGGTTCGTCGGATCGCCCGCGAATCGGGAATCGACCTCGCCGGCATTGCCGTCGACGAGACAGGTGTCATTCGGCGACAGGATGTCGAGGCAGAGATTCGCCGACGTCGGCACTCCCCACCACCAGCAGCGGCACCACCACCAGCAGCGGAGCCACCAGCAGCGGCGCCGCCCCGGCAGCAGCCCGATCCGATGGAGGCGGATCCGGACGTCCGGCGAATCCCCCTCACCGGTATCCGACGCCTGGTGGCGGACAAGATGTCACGGTCGCGACGCGAGATTCCGGAAGCCACGGTGTGGGTCGACGTTGATGCCACTGAGTTCCTGGCCGCCCGAGAAGTGATGAACCGCAACAACTCCACCAGCAAGGTCAGCGTGTTGGGGTTGTTCTCACGGTTCGCGGTGCTCGGGCTGCGGACCTACCGTGAACTCAATGCTCATCTTGATGGCGATGAGATCGTGGTGCCTTCCTTTGTGCACCTCGGGTTTGCCGCGCAAACCGATCGCGGGCTGCTGGTTCCGGTGGTCCGCCACGCCGAAACCCTGAACGCGCGGGAGTTGTCAGCCGCCGTCAGCGAGAAGGCGACCGCAGCCAAGGCGGGAAAGGCACCACCGCAGGACCTCACCGGCAGTACCTTCACGGTCAACAATTACGGGGTATTCGGTGTGGACGGTTCGGCCGCCATCATCAATTATCCCGAGGTCGCCATCCTGGGAATGGGCAGGATCATCGATCGTCCGTGGGCCGTCGATGGTCAGCTCGTGTGCCGCAAGGTCATGCAGCTCTCGCTGGTGTTCGACCACCGTGTCTGTGACGGCGGCGTCGCAGGCGGATTCCTCCGACTCGTCGCCGATTGTGTGGAGTCACCGATGACCGCACTCGCCAGTCTGTGAGGTCACGACCGAGTTCAGATGACCGTCCGCGGGTCCCGCACACGAAAAGGGGATAGCCATGAAACTCCCTGCAGGAGCTGCTGTCGGGGTCATCGGCGCCGGCACGATGGGTGCTGGCATTGCCCAGGTCGCCGCCCTGGCCGGCCATCCCGTGCTGCTGTTCGACGTCTCGCCCGGCCGGGCGGCCATCGCGGTCACCGGCGTTTCGGAGGAGCTCGATCGCTTGGTGCGAAAGGGTCGGATCACGCAGACGTCGGCAGCCGCCGCGCGCGCCAACTTCACTGCTGCCAACGGCATTGCAGAGCTTGCGGCATGCGGCTTGGTCATTGAAGCGGCGGTCGAGTCACTGGAGGTCAAGCGATCCATTTTCGCCGAACTGGAGACCGTGGTCGGAGACACCTGTGTGTTGGCTTCCAACACCTCGTCATTGTCGATCACCGCAGTTGCGGCGAACCTGCGGAGGCCGCACCGGTTCCTGGGAATGCATTTTTTCAATCCGGCCCCGGTCATGCGGTTGGTAGAGGTTGTCTCCGGGCTCGCCACCGACCCCGGTGTCGCCGCGGCCATCGCGGCCACCGCGGCTGCCTGGGGAAAGACCGCCGTACTGGTCGCATCGGCCCCGGGTTTCGTGGTGAACCGGGTCGCCCGTCCTTTCTACGGGGAAAGCCTGCGGGCGCTCGAAGAACAAGCAGCGGACCCGGCGACGATTGACGCCATCTTCAGGGAGGCTGGCGGATTCCGGATGGGCCCGCTGGAATTAACCGACCTGATCGGCCAGGACGTCAATCTGGCGGTCAGCCGCTCGGTGTGGAACGCCTTCGGCCAGGACCCTCGATACCAACCATCCCAGGCCCAACAATCTCTTGTCGACGCCAACCGCCTGGGCCGAAAGACCGGGCGCGGCTTCTACTCCTACGACGGCGGCCAGCAGGTGCCAGGTCCGATGACGGCGCCCACCTGCGCAGCGCCCCACGGCGTCGTCCGGTCGGGTAATTGGGGTCCCTGGGAAGCCCTGTGGCAACGCGCGCGATCTGCTGGCGTCGAGTTCGCCGTCGAATTAGCCGGCCCTGCCGCTGCTCAGCTCCCGTCGGGCACGATGCTCGTGCCGACAGATGGGCGGACAGCCACCGAACGCGCGGCGATTTCCGGCCATCCGACGGTCATCGTTGATCTCGCGCTGGACGCGGCCACCGCGTCTCGATTCGCGATCGCCGCGTCCGATGGCTGCCCGCCGACAGACGTCATCTCCTTCACCGGGCTCCTGCAGGCAACCGGAGCCGCGGTCAGCGTGATCGACGACCTTGCCGGGTTGTTGGTTGGCCGCACCGTTGCCATGCTCGTGAACGAGGCAACCGACGTGGTCGGGCGCGGCGTCGCCTCGGCATCGGACGTCGACCTCGCGATGCTGTTGGGTGTCGGCTACCCCCGCGGGCCGCTAGCGTGGGGCGACGCGATCGGTCCCGCCCGGGTCGTCGAGATGCTCGACGCGCTGGCCCGAACATACGGCGATGGACGGTACCGGGCCTGCCCATCGCTGCGGCGGGTGGCACACAGTGGACAACGCCTGAGTGAATACACCCACCCCGTCAACAACCGTCCAGCGACAGGACACGGCCACATGACACCCGCCCACCTCGCACCTGCGCAGATGACCACAGAGATGACCACCGCACAGATGACCGCACAGATGACCACCGCACCGATGACCACATCCTCATGACCACGGCCTATCTCGTCACGGGGGTGCGCACCCCCATCGGCCGCTACGGCGGAGCGTTGGCCCCCGTCCGCCCGGACGACATGGCCGCCCAGGTGATCCGCGCCCTGACCGCCCGGGTGCCATCGGTGGATTGGGAGAGCCTGGACGACGTCCTTTTGGGCTGCGCGAATCAGGCCGGTGAGGACAACCGCAACGTCGCACGAATGGCGGCACTGCTCGCCGGGCTGCCCGTGCAAGCCCCCGGCAGCACCATCAACCGGCTCTGCGGGTCGGGCTTGGACGCGCTGGGAATGGCGGCACGCGCCATCAGGGCCGGCGACGCCGACCTCATGATCGCCGGCGGAGTAGAGAGCATGAGCCGCGCCCCGTTCGTTGTTCCCAAGTCTGAGACCGCCTTCTCGCGGACCGCCGAGATCGCCGACACCACTATCGGGTGGAGATTCGTGAACCCGACAATGCGCGACATGTACGGGACCGACGCCATGCCCAGAACCGCCGAAAACGTCGCCGAAGATTTCGTGGTGTCCCGCGAAGACCAGGACGCGTTTGCGTTGCGCTCCCAGCAACGGGCGGCCACGGCGATCGCGGCCGGTCGGATGGCCAGGGAGATCGTGCCCGTCGACGTTCCGCAGCGCCGGGGGCCATCGATCACCGTTGATCGCGACGAACATCCGCGGGACACCTCCGCCGCGGCACTTGCCCGGCTGCGGCCGCTGTTTCCCGGCGGCACGGTCACCGCCGGTAACTCCTCGGGAATCAACGACGGCGCGGCGGCAATCCTGGTCGCTTCTGACCGGGCCGTTAGCAAATACGACCTGACCCCACTGGCCCGGGTCACCGCGATGGCCTCCACGGGGGTGCCACCGCGGATCATGGGGATCGGCCCGGAGCCAGCCACCCGCCGACTGCTCGGCCGGCAAAACCTACAGGTCAGCGATATCGACCTGGTCGAACTGAACGAGGCGTTCGCCTCGCAGTCGCTGGCGGTGCTGCGGGGTTTGGGTCTGCCTGACGACAGCGACGTGGTGAATCCGAACGGGGGGGCCATCGCGTTCGGACACCCGCTGGGTATGAGCGGCGCGCGTCTGGCGCTGTCCGCGGCGATCGATCTGTCCGATCGAGCCGGGCACGGTGCCCGCCGGGCGGTGGCCACGATGTGTGTCGGAGTCGGAATGGGCATCGCGCTGCTGCTGGAAACCGTCTGATGGCCCGCGGGTGGTGGGCGAGCCGGTTAGGGCCGCGGCGGCCGGTCGGCGCCCAGACCGCCCATCGCCAACTCCACCGTGGCAGTCACCAGGGCCTGCTGCGAGGCGCCGCGGCTGCCGGGTCGGTACCACTGCGTAATCGAGTTGACCATGCCGAACAGGAGGCGGCTGACCAGCCGAGGATCGAGGTCGCCGCGAATCTGGTCGGCGTCGACGGCGGCCTCGACCAGCCCGGCCAGTCGTGCGTCGATGGCCCGCCGGCGGGCCAGTGCATCCCTTTCGACGACGGTGTTACCGCGGATCCGCAGCAGCAAAGTGACGTAGGGCAGCTCGGCAAGCAGCACCTCGGTGGTCCGGCGGATGGCGGTCTCCAACTGCTCGACCGGCCGCTCACCGCCGGACATCGTGTCGTCCAAGGCCGTCGACAACGCGTTCAGCGCCCGGTCCACCGCCATTCGCAGCAGTTCCTCCTTACTCGAGACATGATGGTAGAAAGTCGATTTCGTGAAGCCGCTGGCCTTCGCCAGATCCTCCATACTGGCCGCCTCGTACCCGCGCTCGTTGAAGACCTCGACCACCAGTTCCAACAGCCCGTCCCTGGTGTAGCGAGCCGGCCGGCCACGAGTGGGGCGCGGCGGGGTCGATCCCGTCACAGAGCCATCACGGAGCCATCACAGAGCCAGCTTTTTCACCGGAAGCCGTTGACATCGCTCCAGTCTGCCCTACATAATTTACTGACCGTTCGTTCGGAAATCGATGCGCTACTGATCAGGGTTCACGGGAGGCCGCGGTGTACGGCAATGTCGACAGGATCGAATCCCATAGCAGCGAAGCGCCCGAGGGGATGCAGGAACGCTTTGATCAGCTGATCGCTGCAGATCAGCGCATCGAACCGCGGGACTGGATGCCGGACGGCTACCGCAGGACGCTGATCCGGCAGATTGCCCAGCACGCGCATTCCGAGATCATCGGCATGCAGCCGGAGGGCAACTGGATCACCCGGGCGCCGAGCCTGCGCCGAAAGGCGATCCTGCTGGCCAAGGTGCAGGACGAGGCTGGGCATGGCCTGTACCTGTATTCGGCGGCGGAAACCCTGGGCGTCGACCGGGAGGACCTGCTGGACCTGCTGCATTCCGGTCAGCAGAAATACTCCAGCATCTTCAACTACCCGACCCTGTCTTGGGCCGACATGGGCGCGATCGGCTGGTTGGTGGACGGCGCCGCAATCATGAACCAGGTCCCGTTGTGCCGCTGCTCCTACGGGCCGTACGGCCGGGCGATGGTTCGGGTCTGCAAGGAGGAGTCCTTTCATCAGCGACAGGGCTTCGAGATCCTGCACACCCTGTCCCGCGGCACGCCGGCGCAGCACGCGATGGCGCAGGACGCAGTCAACCGATTCTGGTGGCCGTCCCTGATGATGTTCGGCCCGCCGGACACCGACTCGCCGAACTCCGCGCAGTCCACCGCCTGGGGTATCAAACGGTTCAGCAACGATGAATTGCGGCAACGGTTCGTGGATATGTGCGTCGAACAGGCGCGGGTGCTCGGCCTGGAATTGCCCGACCCGGACTTACGGTGGAACGAAGAGCGGCAGCACTACGACTTCGGGCCCATCAACTGGTCGGAGTTGACCAGGGTCATCAAGGGTGACGGGCCCTGCAACGCACAGCGGATGGAGCGGCGGATCTCCGCTCACGAAGACGGACGCTGGGTGCGGGAAGCAGCGAACGCCTACGCCAGCAAGCAGGCCGCCACAGTCCCGGCAGGGGCGGCATGAGCACGCGCCCGCAGCCCGCACCGGCAGGACCCACCCTCCCTGGCAACACCTTTCGCAAGGGATGGCCGCTGTGGGAGGTATTCGTCCGCGCCCGCCGCGGACTGTCCCATCAACATGTTGGCAGCCTGCACGCCCCGGACGCCGACATGGCCCTGCGGAACGCGCGGGACGTGTACACCCGCCGCGGTGAAGGTGTATCGATCTGGATCGTGCCGTCCACGGCCATCACCGCCTCCAGCCCCGACGAGAAGGACCCGTTCTTCGACCCGGCGATGGACAAGGCCTACCGGCATCCCACGTTCTATGACGTTCCCGAGGGGGTGTCCCACCTATGACCGCCACTAGCTCCAGCACCGGCACTGCATCGCCGACGGTCGATCAGGCGGCCCTGTTCACCTATGTCCTCGGGCTCGGTGACGACGCGCTCATCCTGGCGCAACGACTGGGGGAGTGGATCACCCGTGCCCCGCAGATCGAAGAGGACATCGCTCTGGGTAACGTCGCGCTCGACCTGCTCGGGCAGGCCCGTACGTTGCTCGGCTACGCCGGCGAAGTAGGGTGCGCCGTCACCGGAACCCTGAGGGACGAAGATGATCTCGCGTTCCTGCGGGATGAGCGGGAGTTCCGCAACCTGCACCTGGTGGAGATCGAAAACGGTGATTTCGGGGTCACCATGGCCCGGCAGCTGATTTTCTCGGCCTACCAGTTCGAGTTGTATTCCGCGCTGCTCACCTCCGCCGATCCGACCTTGTCCGCGCTGGCGGCCAAGGCCGTCAAAGAGGTCAATTACCACCGCGACCATGCCGCCCAGTGGGTGCTCCGGCTCGGTGACGGCACCGCGGAATCCCACGACCGGATGCAGTCCGCTCTCGATCAGGTCTGGCCCTATGTGCAAGAAATCTTCGACACCGCCGAGAACGCCGATGTTCTCGCCGCGCTCCCCGGGGTTGCCGTTGACCCCGCTGCTCTCCGCCCGGCCTGGGCCCGATATGTCGACGACGTCATCGCGCAGGCAACACTGACCGTTCCCGCCCCGATCTGGCGGTCTCGCGGCGGGAGAACCGGCTACCACACCGAGAACCTGGGGCACCTGCTGCCCGACATGCAGAATCTGCACCGTTCACACCCGGGAGCGAGCTGGTGACCAGCACCGTCGAAGACCGCCCGGCCGAAGCGGATTCGTTCCCGGCGGCGCTGTCCCTGGTTCAACTCCGGGACATCGCCGGCTCGGTACCGGACCCGGAAATACCGGTACTCACCCTGCACGACCTGGGCATCCTGCGCGACGTGCGGATCGCGCCGGACGGGACGGTTCACGTCACCCTCACCCCGACCTACACCGGCTGCCCGGCGACGGCGGTCATCGCCGGTGACGTCGAAACAGCCTTGCGCGCAGCGGGTGTCACCCAGCTCACGATCCGAACTGTGCTGTCCCCGGCGTGGACCACCGACTGGATGAGCCAGGAGGGCAAGAGCAAACTCCGGGACTACGGAATCGCTCCGCCCGGCGCCTGCCGGCCACCGTCCGCCGGCCGGCGGCCCCTTGGTCTCACACTCTCCGCCCGCTGCCCGCGCTGCGGATCGACCCGAACCAGAGAAATCAGCCGGTTTGGCTCCACCCCCTGCAAGTCCCATTGGACCTGCCTGGCCTGCGCCGAACCCTTCGACTCGTTCAAGTCGATCTGATGACGACCACCCGATCCGGTCCATCGAGCCACGAAGCAGTAGCTGGGGCCGCGGGCGCCGGTGACGGGGACACCACCGCCTCACCGGCGGCAGCCGGGAAGCACGGACCAACAGCACCTGGACGCAGACACGCTGTTTTCCACCCACTCCGCGTCGCGTCCGTCGACCGGCTGACCGAGGACTCCGTGGTAATCACCTTCGACGTGCCCGAAGACCTCCGTGAGGAGTTCCGGTTCACTGCAGGACAACACCTGTCCGTCAAGGCCGGCGCGCTCGGTGACGACGTCCGCCGCAATTACTCGATCTGCGCGCCAGCGACCGGCGGACCGCTGCGCATCGGCGTGAAACGCATTCCCGACGGGGTGTTCTCCGGCTACGCCGCCGACCGGCTCCAGGCCGGCGACATCCTTGACGTGATGACCCCCAGCGGCACCTTCTCCACGCCGCTGAACGCCGGGAACGCCCGGCGCTACGTCGCCGTGGCGGCCGGGTCCGGCATTACCCCGGTGCTATCGATTCTCGCCACCGTGCTGGAAGTGGAACCGTCGAGCACCGTGGCCCTGATCTACGTCAACCGACGGACCTCGACCATCATGTTCCTGGAAGAACTGGAGGATCTGAAGAATCGCTTTCCGGAACGGTTTCAGCTCGTTCACGTCCTCGGTCAGGAAATGACGGAAGTCGACATGCTATCCGGCAGGCTGGATGTCGAACGGCTGGGTCGCATCCTGGACACCATTGTGCCCGTTGAGGACGTCGATGAATGGTTCCTGTGCGGTCCGCTGGCGATGACCGATACCGTCCGCGAGGTACTGCTGGAACGGGACGTCGACGCGGCCCATGTGCATCGCGAACTGTTCCACGTCGGCGCACCGGTTACCCGCCGCCGTCCCGTCGCGGACCCCGGAGCCCCGGTCACCGGTTCCGCGGTCACCGTCATCCTCGACGGCAGGTCGCTGACCTTAACCCTGCCCCGGGACGGTGACTCGATCCTGGACGAAACCCTCCGAGCCAGGTCCGACGCCCCCTATGCCTGCAAGAACGCTGTCTGCGGCACCTGCCGAGCCAAAGTCGTCGACGGAAAGGTGGAAATGGATTCGAATTACGCTCTCGAACCCGACGAGATCGCTCGTGGCTATGTGCTGACCTGCCAGTCCCATCCCGTCACCGACACGGTGACCGTGGACTTCGACCAATGATCGGCGTCGAGCCCAGCGGAAACACCGCCGACACCAAGGATCTCGTCCACACCGAACGCCGCGGTGATGTTTTTCTGCTGGGACTGAACCGGCCCGGCAAACACAACGCACTCGACGAGGCCATGGTCGAGGAGATCGACGCCGCGCTGCGCGAGGCTCGACGCCACCCCTGCGTCCTGATCGTGCACTCCACCACGCCCGGGGTCTTCGCAGCGGGCGCCGACATCGCCGAGATGGTCCACCGGGACGCCGCCGCTGCGCTCCGCGGCATCAACGCCGGCCTGTTCGACCGGCTCGAGGCCCATCCCTGGCCGAGTATCGCCGTCATCGATGGTCCCGCCTACGGCGGCGGCTGCGAACTGAGCCTCGCGTGCGACCTGCGGGTCTGCTCGACCCACGCCCGATTCGCCCAACCCGAACTGGGCCTGGGCATCGTCGCCGGAGCGGGCGCCAACTGGCGACTTCCGCAGACCGCCGGCCTGCAAACCGCCCGTCGGCTGCTCTACACCGGAGAAGTCATCGATGCTGCGCAGGCGCTCGCCGCCGGTCTGGTCGATGCGATCCATCCGGCCGAAGATTTGCTGGACCAGGCTCTGTCGCTGGCCGGTCGAGTCGCCACCCGTTCCTGGCGAGCGCTGGAACTGACCAAGCTCGCCCTGCGCAGTCACCGGCCGGCCACCACCTCCTTCGACATTGCCGCCCAGGCGGCGTTGTTCGACGGCGAGGACAAACGGCAGCGGATGACGGCGTTCCTCGACGATCGGGCACAACGCCGCCTTGCCCGAGCATCGGTGCGCACGACGGACCCCGCCGACCCCGCCGATCGATCGCTTGGGGTGACCGAGCCGGCGCCCCCGCTTCGGGTACGTCAGCTCACCATCGAGGACGGATTGGACCTGGCGAGCTGGAGCAGCCCGGGGGCCTGGCACATCGAGGATGCTCTGGAAGCTCCGGAACCGGACGAGGGTTACTGGGCCGTCGTGGACAGCAACGACACCCTGCTGGGTTTTTGTTGCGTCGGCGGCGCTGCCCGAGTCCAGGGTGCCCCGCAGGACGACTACGTCATCGACGTGGCGATCGGGATCCGGCCCCAGTTGGCCGGGAGGGGTTGGAGTGGTGAGCTTGGCCGGGCCGCCGTCGCTTACGCCGCGTCGGTGGCGTTGGACCGCAGGTTGCGGACGACGATTCCGGAATGGAACGCGGCCGGCCGGTATGCCGCCCAACAAGCCGGGTTCACCTGGGTCGCCAACCAGGTGTGGGACAACCAGCAGTACAAGATCTTTGAGCAGACCACGTAAATGATGCGGCGGTCGATTCCCTTCATCATCCGCGCAGCGGCGCACGTGCGGTCAACCGTATCGCGCCGCGCACACAGCAAGGAGTGACGCCGTGACCATTTCCGTCGAGAGTTACGTCGGGGGCCGGTGGCAGGGACCGGCCGGACGACGCACCGAGTTGCTCAACGCCGCCTCCGCGGAACCGGTCGCCGTCATTGGCACCGACCCGATCGACATGCTCCCGGTGCTCGATCACGCAAGGTCCGTGGGCGGACCCGCGCTGCGGGAGATACCCTTCCACGAGCGGGCTCTCGCGCTCAAGGCGCTCGCGGCGCACCTGAACGGCAAACGGGAACAGTTCTACGCCATTTCGGCGTGGACCGGCGCGACCCAACGAGACTCGGTCGTGGATATCGACGGCGGGATCGGAGTGCTGTTCACCTACGCCAGCAAGGGCCGCCGGGAACTCCCCAACTCCACGGTTCTCGTCGATGGCCCGGTCGAGCGTCTCGGTAGGACGGGGCAATTTGTCGGGCAGCATATTTATACATCGCGGCGCGGCATCGCCCTGCAGATCAACGCATTCAATTTCCCGGTGTGGGGGATGCTGGAAAAACTCGCGCCAGCGTTCCTGGCCGGGGTGCCCACCGTGGTGAAACCCGCCTCCCAGGCGTCGTATCTGGCCGACGCGGTGGTGAAGGAGATCGTCGCGTCAGGGCTCTTGCCCGAGGGCAGCCTGCAACTGGTCACCGGCGGGTCCCGGGGGCTTCTGGACCTGCTGACCGAGCAGGACACGGTTGCGTTCACCGGGTCCGCGTCGACTGCCGCATTGTTGAAATCGCACCCTTCGGTGATGGGACGCGGTGTTCGGTTCAGCTCCGAGGCGGACTCGCTGAACTTTTCGGTGCTGGGCGTCGACGTCACCCCTGGATCCACGGAATTCGACCTGTATGTCCGGCAGCTGGTTACCGAGATGACCTCCAAAGCCGGGCAGAAATGCACTGCCATCCGCCGGGCCCTGGTTCCCGACGCCCTGGTGCCGGAGGTGATTGACGCTGTGCAGGCCCGGATCGCGGACAAGGTCAGGGTCGGCGACCCCACCGCGGCCGGCGTGACGATGGGCGCCCTGGTCGGGCTCGCCCAACGCGACGACGTCCGCACGAACCTGGCCAAGCTGGCCACCGCGGCGGACGTGGTCGTCGGGGATCCCGACCATTTCGACGTGGTCGGCGCCGATCCGCAGCGCGGTGCCTTCCTACCGCCGGTGTTGTTGTGGGCCAGGGATTCCAGCCGCACCGAACCGCATGACATCGAGGTCTTCGGCCCGGTCAGTACGGTCCTGGGCTACCGAGACACCGACCATGCCATCGACCTCGCGGCCAGAGGTCGCGGCAGCCTCGTGGGCTCGGTGGTGTCCGCCGACCCGACGATCGTTCGGGATCTCGTTCTCGGTGTCGCGCCGTGGCACGGCCGGGTGTTGGTCCTGGATCAGGACTGCGCCGCCGAGTCCACCGGCCACGGCTCCCCGCTACCGCACCTGGTGCATGGCGGTCCCGGCCGGGCCGGCGACGGCGAGGAACTAGGGGGCATCCGGGGCGTGTTGCACTACCTGCAGCGCACCGCCGTCCAGGGCTCCCCGGCGGCGGTGTCCGCGGTCACCGGTACCTGGGTCACCGGAGCCCCCCGGAACACTGGGGGCAAGCACCCGTTCCGCAAGAGCCTGGCCGAATTGCGGGTTGGCGATTCGGTGGTGGCCGGGCCGCGGACCATCACCCTGGACGACATCGACGCCTTCGCCGACCTGTCCGGCGACACGTTCTACGCTCACACCGACGAGGATGCGGCCGCGGCCAACCCGTTTTTCGACGGCCGGGTCGCACACGGGTATTTCGTGGTATCCCTGGCCGCAGGGTTGTTCGTCTCCCCGGAATACGGGCCCGTGTTGGCCAACTACGGACTGGAAAAGCTGCGGTTCACGACCCCGGTCTATCCCGGTGACGCACTCACCGTCACCCTGACAGCCAAGAGCATTTCCCCGCGGGCGGACGCCGAATACGGCGAAGTTGTTTGGGATGCAATCGTTGTCAACCAGCAGGAGGAAACCGTGGCCACCTACGACGTGCTCACCATGGTGGCCAAGGAATGGCCTGCGTGACCTGACCCACGAGCGCAAGGAGGAGACGTGCAGGATCGCACACCGAACAGAGAATCGCTCGACCCCATCGAACGGGCGTCAGTGGACGAACTGCGTGCGCTGCAGTTGGAACGGCTGCGCCGGTCACTTCGCCATGCCTACGACAATGTCGCGCACTATCGAACGGCCTTCGACGCGGTCGGTGTACACCCGGATGACTGCACGGAGCTTGCCGATCTGGCACTATTCCCCCTGACCGGTAAGCAGGATCTCCGCGAGAACTACCCGTTCGGAATGTTCGCGGTACCGAGGGAACGGATTTCCCGGATCCACGCTTCCTCCGGCACCACGGGTCGACCCACTGTGGTCGGTTACACCGCCGGCGACGTTGACATGTGGGCCACCGTCATGGCTAGGTCTATCCGCGCGGCCGGCGGGCGCCCGGGGGACCGAGCCCACATTGCCTATGGCTACGGCCTTTTCACCGGTGGTCTTGGTGTTCATTACGGTGCGGAGCGGTTGGGTTGCTCGGTCATTCCGGTCTCCGGGGGGATGACCGAACGCCAGGTCACCCTGATCAGGGACTTCGAGCCGGATTTCATCATGGTCACCCCGTCCTACATGTTGTCCATCATCGACGAAATGGAACGGCAGGGCGTCGACCCCGCCACGACCTCGCTCGAACTAGGCATCTTCGGTGCCGAACCTTGGACGAACGACATGCGGCAGGAGATGGAACGCCGACTCGACATCCATGCCATCGATATCTACGGATTGTCCGAGGTGATCGGGCCGGGCGTTGGGGTCGAATGCGTCGACACCAAGGACGGCCTGCACATCTGGGAAGACCACTTCTATCCGGAGATCGTCGATCCGATCACCGGGGAGGTACTTCCGGACGGCAGCTACGGCGAGCTGGTGTTCACCTCGCTGACCAAGGAGGCGATGCCCGTCATCCGCTACCGCACGCGGGACTTGACCCGTTTGCTACCGGGAACCGCTCGGCCGATGCGGCGCATCGAGAAGATCACCGGCCGGAGCGACGACATGATCATCCTGCGGGGCGTGAACCTGTTTCCGACCCAGATCGAGGAACTCATCCTCCGCGTTCCGTCCTTATCACCGCATTTCCAGTGCGTCTTGGACCGGCCCAACCGGCTGGACACGCTGACCGTGCGGGTGGAACGCCGTGCCGGAATCGATCCCCTGGTGGGGGACCAGGGAGGTATCGCCCTGGCCAACCTGGTGAAAAACTATATTGGTGTCACGGTGGCCGTCGACGTGGTCAACCCAAGTGGCATCGAGCGGTCGGCGGGGAAGATGCGGCGGATCATCGACGATCGCCAACAGGGTTGATGTACCCGCCCTCAGGATTCGGAGGGATAGGCGACCCACGGTGAGTCGATGTCAGAGTTTTCGTGGTCGACGTCGTGTTGGTCAATGGTGTACAGCCGGATCGACAACCCATCCGGGTCGGTGAACACCAGGAGCCAACCGATGATCCCGCGCAGGATCGAGGAATGGTCAATGCCGGCGGAGGTGAGGAAATTTGCCCACTTGTGGAGATCGGCGTGGCCTTGAACAGCAAAGACGATGGGGTCGAATCCACGCATGTTCTTCGCCATGCCAGGAGCGAGTCGTAGTTCGAGCGGGTAGCCCAGGCCTGGGACCTCAAGGATGTACGCAAACAGCGTTCCATCCGGAAGGAAGTGATCGAAGTGGGGTTGCCGAACCCCACCGAGTGCGCTCTCGTACCACTTCAAACTGCGCTGGAGGTCGCTGACCGGCAGCTTGAGGTGATGGATTCCGGCAATGCCCGGCGACACAGTCTGGACTGTTGACGTCATTTCCCGCTCCTTCGTGACAGTTGATAAGTTCGGTGGTAAACGGCAACCAGGGGGTCAGCCGGCCCTCGGGGCAATATGCACCATTGGCTGGAAGAGATCGGCCGGGTCGTAGGTGCGCTTGATGGCACGTAGCCGGTCGAGCTTGGACTGGCCGAAAACAGCGGCCAGGTCGGGCTTGTCGGCGCCCAAAAAGTTGATGTAGGCACCGGCGGGCCCGAGTCGGTTGAGCGCATCGTGCGTTTTTCGGGCCCACTGGACATGGGTGTTCGTGTCGGCCGGGTCCGGCCAGCCGGCGGTGACGTTGAATGCGATCGCGGCGGACCTCTTCGGGTACGCCGCGTCCTGCTCGGCAACATCGGTGATCGCCCCACCCAGGAGCAGCATTTCCACTTGCGGGTCGCCGGCCGGCATGTCGTGGGCGGCCGCCAGAACGGCATCGACCTGCGTTTCGCCGAGGGTGGCGAGGTGGCCCGGTTTGAGGTAGTAGTGCCAACCGTGGGGATAGCGGTGATCTTGTTGGGACTGGATCTGACCGAATTCCTTGCCGGTGATGTTCGAATGCCCCCGCCCGCCAAGCCTGAGCAGCTCGGCAGCTTCGCCGGCCTGCGCTCGATCACCCGACCACAGCCATTCGAAGGTCACTGCAGGC
Source organism: Nakamurella sp. (assembly GCA_965247715.1). Lineage (GTDB taxonomy): Bacteria > Actinomycetota > Actinomycetes > Mycobacteriales > Nakamurellaceae > Nakamurella. The sequence continues at coordinate 704,983 of CBDFHS010000015.1, forward strand.
ACCGAACGGCTCCCTGGTGAGGGTAGTTCGACGTCGATGTCGGCGGCTTGGTGCCGATGATCGACTTTTTGCAGTTTGACCATGACCTGGAGCTCGCGCGGCAGGTCGGGGATCAGCCGCCCGAACTCGAGCAGAGCCTGGCGGGCCTGGTCGAGCGGAACCGTTCTCACCCCGAAGGTCACCGGACCGATGGGGGCGCACTGGAACCGGAACTCGGCCACTACCCCGAAGCTGCCGCCACCGCCGCGCAACGCCCAGAACAGGTCCGGGTGGTGGTCGGCGTCTACATCCAGCAGTCGTCCGTGGCCGTCGACGACGGTCGCGCCGATGAGCGCGTCGCAGGTCAGGCCGCGGCTTCGGCTGAGCCAGCCGATTCCACCGCCCAGGGTCAGACCACCGACCCCGGTGTGGGATACCACGCCGGCCGGGACTGCCAGGTGATGGCGGGCCAGGGCGCGGTCGAGGTCCCCCAGAAGTGCGCCACCACCTACGGCCACAGTCCGACGGACCGGGTTCACGTCGGCGTACCTGAGCCCGGACAGGTCGATGACGACCCCGTCGTCCACGACTGCGCCGCCCGCGATCTGATGACCGCCGCCCCGCACGGAAATCGGAAGTCCTGCGGTGCTGGCTTCGCGGAGTGCGACAGCAATGTCGCGGGCATCGGCGCAGCGGACGACAACAAGGGGGTGTTTATCAACCATCCCGTTCCAGAGCGCCCTGGCGGAGTCGAACCGTGGGTCTGCGCGGTGGATGGCACGATTCCCGAAATGCGCCGAAAGTCCGGCGGGTGGGTCTTGGCGGTGGCCCGCCGTCTCGGTGAGCGTTGTCGTCATCGAAGGCCTTTCGTGAGTGGAGGTTGCCGGTTTACCAGCCGGCGGCGATGGGGTTGCTGAGCTCGCCAATCCCTTCGACGGCAACGGTGACAACGTCCCCGGGCCGCAGGAATTCGGGCGGATCCCGGAAGGCACCGACTCCGCCGGGGGTGCCGGTGGTAATTACATCGCCGGGGTTCAGGGTTACGGTCCGGGTCAGGAATTCGATGAGTTCGGGTATCTGCACGAGCATGTCGTCAGTCTTGGAGTTCTGTTTGAGCACACCGTTGACCCGGGTGGTGATCCGTCGGCCGTTGATGTCAGCAATTTCATCCAGGGTGACGATCTCGGGCCCAATGGGGCAGAACGTGTCTGGGCATTTGCAGAGCATGACCTGAAGGGGTTCGCGTTGCATGACATCTCGGGCGCTGACGTCGTTGACGATGGTGTACCCGAAGATGTGGTCCCAGACGTCTTCGGCTGTGACGTTGCGGGCCGTCTTGGAGATGACGACGGCCAGCTCCACCTCGTAGTCGGTGGTGTTCCGCTCCTCGGCGATGACGATGGGCTCACCGGGACCGATGATCGCGGACCAGAGTCCGGGGTAGAAAACGGGCTCTTTGGGCGTGATGAGGTGCGAGACCTCCGCCAGGTGACCGGCATAGTTGCCGCCGGCGAAGATGACCTGGCAGCGTTCCGCCACCGGGGCCAGGAGGCGATCCGGCACGACGAATGACGCCGTCGATGCGACCAGGTCGGCGACGCGGTGAACCTCCCGGTCGCTGGCGTCCAGATAGTTTCGGAGGTCGGACATCCCGGTGTCGACGATCCCGGCCGCAGTGCGGATGCCGAGGTGCGGTAACCCGTCCACCAAGTACTTGACGAACCTCATGCTGTGTCGTTTCCAGTGTCGGAGGTGGACCGATCCGCCAACGCGGGCGACCGAACCGGCGGCTGCGATGAGCCGGCGCCGCCTTGGATCAGGTGATGAACAACGGACCGTAGTTCGAGGAACTCTGGTCTGGCCTTGGTGGCCAGCTGGTCACGGCCACGGCCAAGGGGAACCTCGAGACTGGCGCGCACCCGGGCGGGCTTCCCACCGAGCACAATGACCCGGTCGGCGAGGTAGATCGCCTCGTCGATGTCATGGGTGATGAGCACGATGGCCTGACCACTGTCGTCACGCACCCGGAGCACAAGATCTTCGAGATCTTCCCGGGTTTGTGCATCGACGGAGGCAAACGGCTCGTCCATGAGCAATACCTGGGGCTCGTACACCAGTGCTCTGGCGATGGCCACGCGCTGTTGCATGCCTCCGGACAGCTGCCAGGGATACCGAGCTCCAACGTCGTGCAGCCCAACGGATTCCAGTGCGGGCTCTGCGCGGCGGGCCCTGTCGGCCTTGTTGTATCGTCCCCGAAGCGGCAGTGTGACGTTGCCCATGACAGTGAGCCAGGGCATCAAGGAACGGCCGTAGTCCTGGAACACCAAGCCGATGTGCGGGCTTGGTGCTTGTAGCTGCTCACCGAGGACCGACACCGTGCCCCTGGTTGGCCGCTGCAGGCCGGCCAGGCATCGCAGCAGGGTGCTTTTGCCCACGCCGGACGGTCCGACGATACAGACCACCTCTCCGGCGTGGACCGCGCAGTCGACCTTGTCCAGGACTGTGGCGGGGCCGTCGGTACCGGGATAGGTATGCCCGAGATCGACGACGTCGATGACCGTCGTGCCGGGTTGGCCGGGTTGGCCGGGTTGTCCCGACGGACGGGCCGGAGCAGGTGTTGCTGTGCCCGGGCCGGCGACTGTCGGTGCTGCGTTAGGCATCTGCTCTCCTGACAATTGGGCAAACCTGTTCATGAGCCGACACTGACTGGTTGGCTGGTTGGTGATGCGCCGGTTGGTGGTGTGCTGGTAAGTGATGTGCCGGTTGGTGAGGTGCGCCGCCGCGGTCGGCTGCCGCGGGTCCGGTAGGTAGGGTGCCATTGCAGGAGCCGCGCCTCGAGCATCCGGAACAGGAGGTTCAGTCCGTATCCGACAATGCCCAGAACGAGCATCCCGGTCCACATATTGGTGATCGCGTAGTTGCGTTGCGCGGCAAGCACGAAGTACCCGAGTCCTCTTGTTGCGCCGCTGATCTCGCTCACGACAACCAGCACGACGGCGATCGACAGGCTCGTCCGGGCACCGGCCAGGAGCTGTGGCGCCGCCGCCGGCAGCCGGACCAGAAAGGTCCGGTTCATGCGGGACAGGTTGAACGCTGCGCTGACGTCCTCGACGATGGGATCGACAGAGCGTGCGCCGGCGATGGTGTTGATCAGGATCGGCCAGAGGGCTCCGAATGCGATGATGATAATGCGCATATCGTCGCCGAGCCCGATCGCAATGATCGCGACCGGGATCAGTGCGACCGCGGGGATCGCGCGAAGAAACTCCAGTTCCGGTTCGATAGCGTCCAAGAGTCGGGGCATGGCGGCCAACGTCATGCCCAACGCGATGCCGAGTATTACTGCGATGAGGAACCCGACCAGCAGGTTCCGCAGGCTCGGCAGCAGATCGGTAAAGGTGTGATCGAAGATCCACAATTGGCCGGTCTTGCTCACGATGGTGGATAGCGGCGGGAAGAATGAGGATTTGCTGGATGCGCTGAACACCCACCAGGCCGAGATCAACAGCACCGGGAGCCAGAGCTCGATGACCAGGTCTTTCAGGCGGGAGGCGACCTTTGCGCGAGTCATGATCACACCCTCTTTCCGCGAACCGACGGATGCCAGAACAGCAGCTTGTCCTGCGCCCAGGCCGCGGCGAGATTGATCAGGACGCCCAGCATGGCTGCGACGATGACATAGGCGTATGCGGTTGGCGGCTGATTCCCCATCTGGGAGAGGGCGATCTCCCGACCGATGCCGGGTGCGTTACCGATGAGTTCCGCGCCGACCGACAGCAGCAGGGCCATGGTGGTGGCAACCCGGAGGCCGGTGACCAGGAACGGCGCGGAGCTGGGCAGCATCACCATTGTCCAGATCACCCTGGTGCGCAGCCGGTAGGCACGGGCCACGTCCCGGGCGACCGGGTCGAGCTCTTTCACCGCGTACGTCGCTTGCACGAACAGGGGGAAGAATGCGCCGAACACGATGAGCACCACCTTCATGGTGATGGTGGGCCCGTAGATCAGCACGACCAGCGGGATCAAGGTCACCGCCGGGATGGTGCGTAGGAAATCCACCGGCAATCGGGAACTGGCATCAAGAAATGAGTTGGCGCCAACGAACAACCCGAGTGGGATTGCCAGCATCGCCGCCAGGAGCAACCCGATCAGGCTGCTGGCGACGGTGTCTCGGACGGCGGCCCAGAACGAGGGCTGTGGGGCCAGATCAACCAGAGCGGTGAAGACCTGCGCGGGGGCGGGAATCGTCCTGGTGCCCAGCAGATTCGAACCCAACTGCCAGAGCGTCAACAGCACCGCCAGGGCCAGCAACCGGAGGAGGTACCGACTCCAATCGGGTGATGAGGTCGAGCTGCTACGGTCGGCTGATGCGGCGGAGGGCGACGTCGTAGTTGTCGAGAGCGTTTGGGTCATCGTCGATCTCCCGCCCTCAGCTGCCCGCGGAGAACAGCAGCGTACCCATATCCGGTTGCTGTTCGAGCATCGTGTATTTGTTCATCAACGCCAGCAGCTGGTTGAGACCTTGAACATTGCCCGCATTGTCTGCGTAGATCGGGAGGGTGATCTTTGCCAGCACGTCTGGTGGGATCTTGGTATAGGTTCCGGCGATCTGCCGAGCAACGGAGGCATCGGAATTCGCCCGCGCCGCCGCTGCACTCATCGCCGCGTCGAAACGATTGACGACGTCTGGATTCTGGTCGGAATAGGATTTTGCCGAGACGAAGATCGTTGACGGTAAGCCGGCTACCGCGTAGGCCTGCGGGGCGAGAACGACGTGCATCCCCCCTGCACGGGCGCCCGACAGGAATGGTTCCACGACCAAGGCCGAATCGACGCGGCCACTTGTCACGGCGTCGTTCATCTGCGGGAAGGGCAGTTCAACGAAGTTCACCGCGCTGGAGTCCCCGCCCTGGTTGTCGATGGCAGCCTTCGCGGTGAGTTGGGCGATGCCGTTGAGCTGGTTGACCGCGACCGTGTGTCCTCGGAGGTCTTGGGGTCCCTTGATGTCGGGGTTGGTGGCCACGATGGAGGAGTAGTCCTGCTCCGGCTTGGTCGGCGAAACGGTGGCGACGCCGGTCGCCGAGATCTCGATGCCGTTCGATGATGCGGTGATGGTGCCTGCCGCATCGCCGAGGGCAAACGCGAGCTCGCCATTGAGTAGCCGAGGAATTGCTTCGGCGCCCGATTGGATGGTGGATGGCGTCACATCGAGACCCTGTTCGGCGAACTCCTTCTGAAGAGCCAGGTAGACGGCCGCAGATGCCGTGGAGGGGCTGACGCCGACCGTGATGGCGGTGTGCTCGCCGACGAAAGGTGCTGCGCTGGCCGCGGAGGAGACTGCCGTCGATGCAGGGGTCATCGTCGATGCAGCCGAGCCGGATCTGGTAGCCGATGTCGATTCGATAGCCGATGTCGATCCGGTAGCCAAGGCTGACTGGGCTGGCGAGGTGGCCGGCGTTGACGAGGCGGACTGTCCGATGCTGCTCGACGAGCAGCCAGCGATGAGCAACGCACCCGCGAGCAGCGGCAGCGCGAGCAGGGTCTTGGTGCGCAAGGTGGGCTCCACTTCGTCGTGAACGGGTCCAACCCACCCTCACATTTAAGTCACCTTGTGTCAAGGTCTCTTAGTGACTATTTAAGAAGCGCGCTTACCTGCCAAGCGGGGGAGCGGTCTGGGCATCCACGCCAGGAATGGGTCGACGAACAGTCGACCTCGGGTTTGTCCGATCCCGCCAGCGGGACACCATCAGCAAAGTGGGTCACTAGTCACTGATGAGCGAGGTGATGACCGAGGCAAATCGCCCTTCGGAAACGCTGGCATCGCGGCTGATGGGGTCGTCGGAGAGGCGCTTCACCGCCAGTTCGTGATACCGGCGTACCGCCGCTCGGGCCCTGTCTTCGTCACCGTCGCGCAGGGCCTTGATGATCTCTTCTCGTTCGGCGCGAAGGGGGGAGGTCAACCGCTTCCAGAACTTATGGTTACGCGGGAACATGTCCTGCTGAAGCTTGGTCAGTATGCGGGCAAGAAAGGTCCCGATCAGCGACAGGATCGGCTCGTGCGCGCTGAGAATGAGCGCGCTCAGGTAGTCATCGACGCCGTGCAGTATCTGGGAGGAGGAGGTCCCCCGGGAGATCGCTGCCTCCGCAACCTCCAATCGGTCAAGGTCCTCAGGGCGAGCCCTGTGGACTGCGAGGCTGACGGCACGTTCATTGATCAGCGCCAGCAACTCGATGATCTCGCTGATGGTGACGCCCTGAATCTGCAACGCGGTCGCCAGTGCTGTGGTTACCATCGAATTGGCGTCGGCGGTGACGTAGGAGCCGCTGCCATGGCGGATCTCGACCAACCCCATTGCCGCCAGCCCACGAATGGCTTCACTGGCGGTTGGCGCGCTCACCCCATATCTCTCGGCGAGATCACGGGCACTGGGAAGCCGTGAACCCTGGGCGATCTCGCGGCGAGCTATCAGGTCACGGAGATCCTCGATGATCTGGTCCGCGGCGCCGAGCCGACCGATCCGAGGGGTTGAACCAAGGGTGACTGCCGCCGGGCGCAGACCAGAAGATCTATTGCTCACTTAGTGAGCTTATACTCGGCACGGCTTACTCTTGCGGTCGAACCACGGCCCACCCGTGCGCCTCCACCACCAGGTCGCCGCCAGTCATGCGGGCCGAATCCGCCGCCAGTCGGGTCTCCCCGGCCCCGGTGAGCACCATCTCCGCCGATCCTTCCAGTTTCAGGGTGAACGGCTCTTCGGAGATGTTCACCAGCACCACCAGCGACTGCCCGTCGTCGGCGAACGCACGATAGGCGAACTGCTCATTGGCCAGCGTCAAGACCTCGACACGTGCCATGGTCAGCCAAGGTTCCCGGCGGCGCAGGCCGATCAACTCCTGGTGCAGCCGGTACACCGGCCAGCCGTCGGGGGCGAGGTCGTCGGGGCCGGCCGGGAAGGCCGGCCGGATCGCGTCGTCGCCGCCGACGCGCTCCTCCTTGATGCCACGGAACGCCTGTTCGTCGCCGTAGTAGACCGCCGGAATCCCCGGCAGGGTGAACAGCAGCACCAATGCTGGACCAAGGTCTCGGTCGTCGGTGAGCGCACTGGCGATCCGAGTGACATCGTGGTTGCCCAGGAACGTCAGCGGAACAAAGGTTTCACAAAAGCCCAGGTGCCGCTGCACGGTCCAGGACAGCTCGAAGAAGTTCCTGTCGTTCAGCGAGCTCCAGATCGCCTTCCACAACTCGTACTGGGTGACCGAGTCCAGCCCGCCCTTGGTCACCCAGTCAGCAAACTCGCCGTGGATCACCTCGCCGACGAACCAGGCGTCGGGGTGGTGCTGCCGAACCCGGTCGGTCACCGTCCGCCAGAACGGCAACGGGACCGCGTACGCCGCGTCCAACCGCCACCCGTCGACGCCACGGGACAGCCAGTGCTCCATCACTGCGACCACGTAGTCCGCCACCTCGGGGCAGTTGTGGTTCAGCGCCACCAGCCCCCCGTGGCCCTCGAAAGTGCGGTAGCCGAACCCGGCCGAACCCTTTGCGTCCCAATCGATGTCGAACCATTCGACAGAATCCGAGGCCCGGCCCCGGGCCAGCACATCGGTGAACCGCGGGAACGCCCGTCCGACGTGGTTGAACACGCCGTCGAACAGGACCCTGATTCCCTTGTCGTGGCAGGCGGCGATCAGCCGGTCCACGTCGGCGTCGTCGCCCAGGCGCGGGTCGACGGTGAACGGGTCGACGACGTCGTACCCATGGCTCTGCGAGGTGACGATCGGGTTCAGGGCCAGCCCGTTGCACCCGAGTTCGACGAGGTAGTCAAGCCAGTCGATGAGCGCCGGTAGCCGGTGCTGCACCTGCTGACCGTCGACAAGCTCGGGTTCTGCGCCCAGGAAACCCAACGGGTAGACCTGCCACCAGATCGCGGTCTGTGACCAGCCGGGCCCGCGCCGTGCACTCATGGTCGATGCCTCCTGGTCCCGGGTAGGTCGTGCTGACCCTACCGGCGCGCCAGGTCAACGGGGCCGGACGGGAATGCCGCATCCAGGACGTGCGTTGGCACAGTATTGACGGGGGTAGCTCCCTAGCTGTGCAAGGTCGTCGCTGTTCAAGTCGTCCTGTTCGGATCTCACTGTTTCGATCCTCCTGTTCCGATCCTCTTGTTTCGATCACTGTGCCCAATGGTTGGCGCCGTGCAGCGTGTGTGCGACGGTGCGACCAGTTCCTTTCAGCAGAAGCGAGACACCATGGTTCTGCACGCCGCGCTCGCCAAGGTGCGGGACGCCCCTTTCCTGTTGGACGCGGTCCGCGCGTCCGATGCGCTGACCGCGGCCGCCGGGCAGGACGGCGGTCCGCACGCCGTTCGGGTGCTGGCCGCAGTGATCGACGACGACGAGGACCAGGTCACCGCGATCGCCGCCGTGCATGCTCTGGGCGCCGTTTTCGACGACGGTGCCGGTGCGGTGCTCTCGGACCTGCTGTCCGACCCGCGGCCGTTCATCCGCGAGCATGCTGCCTGGGCGTCCGGTTCCCGCGTTCCCCGGTTGGATGCCGTCGGCCGGTTGGTGGCCGGGGTCGCGGCCGGCGGGTTCGGGACCGTGGTTGCCCAACGTGCCCTGCGCCGGTGGGCGCAGATCGCCCCGGACCACATCGCGCTGGCGCTGGAGGGTGCACTGCTCTCCCGCGATGACGCAGCCGGCCGCGCCCGGCTGGTTGACACCATGAGCCTGGTCCCCGGTGCCGTCGCCGCCCGGGCGCTGCTCCGGATCGCCGGTGACGAGACCGAACCGACCCGGTCGCGGGTCGCCGCGGTGGCTGCACTGGGCGATCGCGGGCGGAACGCGCCGGTCGATGAACTGCTGGTCCGGTTGGTGCTGCGGGACGGGGAGCTGGCCGATGTGGCCCGGCTCGCGGCCTTCGACCTGACGCTGAGCCCGGCACCCGGCCGTGAGGCGGCTGCCTCACCACTGGATGCCCGTCCGTCCGGTCTGACGGTGGCGCAGCTGTTCCTGCACGCCGACCTGGACCGCCAACTGAGCCGGGCCGGCGCCGGTGACAACGGCGGCATTGCCACCATGCTGGTCCGCCTGGGTGATGCTCTTGCCGCGGAACCGGGCGTCAGCAGGGTGCTCACGATGTCCAGGGGTTCGGTGCGCGCGGCGGTGGAGTCACTCCAGACCTCCGTGCACGGCGCCGCTGCTGGCCGGGCTGCGACCACGGGGCAGACCGGGCAGTCGGGTCGGCCGGGGCCGGCCGGACACTACCTGCTCCCGGTGCCCCTGCTGACCGAACCGACCGACGCTGCCAATGCCTGGCCGCTGTCGGTGGCTGCGGAACGGGGGATCCGGCGGGTCCTCACCGCGGGCCGGGTCGACGTGGTGCACCTGCGGATGGCCGACGTGGGCAGCCTTGCGGCGTCGGCCGTCGCCACCGAGCTGGGCATCCCGACCGTCTTCACCCTTGCGCCCGACCCGCACGCCGTCATCCACGCCCTGGACATGACCGGCGCGCTGACCCGCGCGAACTTCGGTGCTGTCGACGAGCGGGAGCACTACTGGTACCGCACCGCGCTGGTCAGTCGGCTGGCGACTGGCGCCCACCATTGCACGCTCTTCCCCCGGCAGGAGTTGCGCGATCAGCTGCGCGATCTGCTGGGCATCGACATCGACCGGGACCCGGGCCGTTACACGGTCGTGCCGGAGGGGATCGACGTATCCGTCACCGCCGAGGCCATCGCCGACGTCCGGGCGGCCACCGCCGGCACCGGATCCGGGAACTCCGCGCTGGCCGAGTTGGCGGGCCTGATCCAGACACTGCCCGAACACCGCCGGGGGCTGCCCCTGGCGCTGAGCGTCGGCCGGTTGCACCGGGTCAAAGGCATGGCGACGGTGGTGGAGGCCTGGGCCACCGATCCGGCGCTGCGGGACCGCTGCAACCTGCTGATCGTCGGCGGTGACCTGGCCCACCCGTCATCGGACGAGCTCGGACAACTGGCCGCCATCCGGGACGCGGTCGGCTCCGCAGCACCGTTTGAGCGCACCGGGTTGATCGTTGCCGGTCACCGGCCGAACGACGTCGTCGCACGCTGGATGGCCGCGGGCCAGCTGGGCCTGGACGGGTTGATCGCCGCCGGTGGTGTGTACGTGTGCGGCAGCCTGAAGGAGGAGTTCGGGCTCGCCCTGGTCGAGGCGTTGGCGGCCGGGTTGGTGGTCGTCGGACCGGATGGCGGTGGCCCACCGACCTACATCGACGATGGCGTCACCGGGTTCCTGGTGGACACCCGGTCGCCGCGCGCCGTGGGGGCCGGCATGGCGGCGGCGTTCGACCTGGCGGGCCGCCCGGACCGTGACGTCCGGGTCGAGGCGGCCAGGGCCACCGTGGCCGGTCGGTTCACGGTGAGCGCCATGTCGTCCGCGCTCGCCGCCGTCTACGAGCAGGTGACCGCGCCGGTGGCCGGGTGAGCGGGCGATGACGTTGCTGGTGATCAGCCCGGACTACGCCTCACACCTGTTGCCGCTGGCCACCCTGGCCACCGCCTGGCGCGAGGCGGGGGACCAGGTGGTGGTCGCCAGCGGCCCCGCCACCGCCGCCATCACCGCCGAGTTCGGCTTCGACCGGGTGGATCTGCGGATCGGCCGGGGGTCCAACCCGGGGGTGATCCGGGCCGAGGAGCAGGTCCGCGGTGAGGACGACGCCCTGCGCGGGTTTTTCGACGCCACCCGGCGGGGCATGGTGCCAACCCTGCACTACCAGGCGATGGCTCGGCGGGCCGATCTGCTGTGGGAACCGGTGGCGACGGCGCGGCGGGTGCTGGCGGTCGTGGACCAGGTGCAGCCGGACCAGATCGTCGTCGATCACCTGGCTTTCAGTGCCCGCCTGGCGCTGCTGGCGGGCGACGTGCCGCATGCCGACGTCGTGCTGGGGCATCCGACGGCGCTGCCGGTGGGCGACGAGGTCTACGGTTACCCGCCGGTGTGGCCGTCGGGTTTTCATCCCGACGCCGGCGAGCTGGCCGACCTGCGTGATGCCTGCCGCACGGTCCGGGACAGCTTCACCGCCGACTGGAACACCGCGCTGCGCCAGCTTTCTCCCACCGCAGAGCCGGTCGACGATGCATTCACCGCGCACAGCGGCACGGTGCTGCTGAACTATCCGCAGGAGCTGCACGACGCGCACCGCACCGAGTTGCTGCCCGGCCATCTGTTCCTGGGATCGCTTGTCCGGCAACAGCTTCCGGATCCGGAGGTGGCAGCATGGCTGACCTCTGATCCGGAGACTCCCGTCGTGTACGTCAGTTTCGGCAGCTTCCTGTCGGTCCGGGCCGACGTCCTGCAACGGGTGGTACGCGCGTTGCGGGACTTACCGGTCCGGGTGGCGCTGGCCCTGGGATCGGCCGATCCCGCCGTCGTGGGGCCGACCCCGGACCGATGGTTGGTCCGGGAATTCTTGCCTCAAGTAGCCATCCTGGACCGCAGCGCCATTGCCATCACCCACGGGGGCAACAACTCGGTAACCGAGGCCCTGACCGCCGGCGTCCCGATGCTGGTGTTGCCGTTCTCCACCGACCAGTTCGCCGGCGCGGCGGCCGTCGACAAGGCCGGTGTGGGAACATCTATGGATCCCAACGCGGCGTCGGCTGAGGACCTCAGGTGCGCTGTGGAGGCCCTGCTGGCTGGTGAGAACGGTTCCGCTGCACTCTCTGTCGGAGATCGGTTGCGGGCCATGCCCGGTCGCGTTCGCGGGTACCGGAGCCTGACCGCGGCAACCCCGGCCCGCTGACACCCGTTGCGGCGCTCCGGGACGGGAGCTGAGGCGGTGCGATCAGCGGGTGGTGGGTATGTGAAGGTACAGCGATGACGACCTGGCTGGTGGATGCGATCCTGTTCGACCTGGACGGCACCCTGGTGGACTCGGCGGGCAGCGTGGAGCGCAGCTGGCGCAAGCTGGCCGAGATGATCGGCCGCCCTTGGCCGGAAGTACAGCCGCACATTCACGGGGTTCCCGTGCAACAGGTGATGGCAAGGCTCGAGCCGGAACTTTCCGCGGACCGGGTCGAGGAACTCCGTGCGTTCATGGTGGACGCTGAATCCAACGACACCGAAGGCGTTGTCGCCCAACCCGGTGCTGCGGAGGTGTTGCGCCTACTGCCGCCGGACCGGGTCGCCATTGTCACCAGCGGTGGAGTGCAGCTGGCTACTTCGCGGATCGCGGCCGCCGGGCTGAGCGCTCCCGGCGTCCTGGTGACCGCCGATGATGTCGCCGTCGGCAAACCCGACCCGGCGCCGTTCCTGCGGGGGGCCGAGCTGGTGGGTTTCGCACCCGAGAAATGTTTGGTGGTCGAGGATTCACCGGCCGGCGTCGCATCGGCGCAGGCAGCAGGCTGCCCGGTCATCGGGGTCCTCACGACCCACCATGAGCTGGACGCGCCGAGCGTGCGATCTCTGGCTGAGATCCACTTCGCGGTGCTGCCCGACGGCATCGAGGTTGCGATCGCAGACCAGGATTGAGCGGACTGTGGGCCCGGGCGGTGCACCGGGCCTGCCGGGTACGGTGACGGTGCGGCCGGTGCCGGATGGCGCCTCGGGTAGGACGCGACCCGGCCGCGGCTGAAAGAGGGCACATGATGACCGAGACGATGCGTACGGCGGCGGTTCTGAAGGCCGGCGGACCGCTGGAGATGATCGAGCGGAACGTTCCGACGCCGGAGCGCGGACAGGCCGTGGTCAAGGTCGAGGCCTGCGGGGTCTGCCACAGCGACGTATTCGGCAAGGAGGGCCTCTACCCCGGGGTGAGTTTCCCCCTCGTGCTGGGCCATGAGATCGCCGGTGCCGTCGCTGTCCTCGGTGACGGAGTGCAGGGTTGGACCGAGGGTCAGCGGGTCGGCGTCGGTTGGTTCGGCGGGAACTGCGGGTACTGCCCGCCGTGCCGCCGCGGCTTTCTCATCAACTGCCAGAACATGCGAATCCCCGGAGTCACGATGGACGGAGGCTACGCCGACTACGTCGTCGTGCCGGCCGCCGCGCTGGCGGCGCTGCCCGAGGGATTGGCGGCCGAGGCCGCCGCCCCGTTGATGTGCGCCGGGGTCACCACCTATAACGCGCTGCGCAGCACCGGCGCGCGTCCGGGCGACACCGTCGCCGTGCTCGGGGTTGGCGGGCTTGGGCACCTCGGCGTGCAGTACGCCCGGAAGATGGGCTTTCGCACTATTGCGATCGCCCGCGGCGCAGACAAGGCCGATCTGGCCGTCGAACTCGGCGCGCACCACTACATCGATTCCACCCAGGACGATCCGGGTGAGGAGTTGACCAAGCTGGGTGGGGCCAGGGTGATCCTGTCCACCGTTACCAACGGATCCGCTGTTGCCAGCACCATCGCGGGCCTCGGTGTCAACGGCGAACTGGTCGTCGTCGGCGCGGCGGAGGAACCGATCCCGGTGTCCGCTTCGGCGTTGATCGCCACCAACGGTTCCGTCCGCGGGCACGCCTCAGGGACCTCCGCCGACAGCGAGGACACGCTTGCCTTCTCCGAGTTGTCCGGCGTGACGGCACGCATCGAAACCGTTCCACTGGAACAGGCCGCGGCTGCGTACGACAGGATGCTCAGCGGCAAGGCGCGGTTCCGAATGGTCCTGACCATGTAACGGGTAGGCCTGCGGTGGGTCGGCGGTGGATTGCGGTCGACCTGACCAATCAGCTGAAGGAGCCGCGGACCAGGCTGATCCCGGAGTGCGCCGGGTTGCCGTCCGGGGCTTCGTCGGAGACGTCCACCACCCGGTACTCCTTGGTGCTGATGCCATTCGGGACGGTGAACGTCCCCGCCCCGCCGTTCAGCGTGCCCAGCGAGACCATCCGGCCGTCGTTGCCGAACAGCCAGACCTCGTAGTCATTGCCCGTGGGCGGCAGAGCCGGGGCGGACACCCTGACCTGTTGCCCGGACGCAGCCGCCACGAGTTCGGCCGTGCCCAGTTGTTGCTTGCCGTCCGCGCTCAGCGGGCCGCCCTGCACCGGCGTTAGTGGGGCGATTGCTTCGACGCTGGTGTCGTTGGACTTGTTCTGGGTGATGGCAACTGCTCCCGCGCCCACAGCGAGGCCGGCGACGGCGGCCGCGAGTGGGAGGGCCCACCGGTAACGCCCTCCTGATCGACGCCCTCCTGATCGACGCCCTCCTGGTTCACGCCCCCCTGATTCATGTTGGGATACCGGACCAGTTGGCCCGGTCGGCGAGGTGGTGCTGGCTGGAACTGTCGAACCGGCGCCTGGGTCAGGCACTGCAGCGAGTCTCGGCGAGCCTGCTGTCGGAGCCGAGGTTGATTGGGACACCTCATTGGCAGGCAACCTTCCAGCCCCGGCCACGCCGGCCGGTGTCCCACCGATGTCAGCGTGGTCACCCACGGGGCCAGCGGAGCTCTCGGCGAAGCCCAGTTCGGCGGCGATGGCCGCCCATACGTGGTCACCCGGGCGGTGTGCGACCTCGCCGTAGTTGCTCAGATCGACCAGACCGGCCGTGAGCTTGAACAGCTCAACCTCACGAGCGCACAGCGGGCACGACGCAACGTGGGTGTCGACGGTCCCGCCCAGCTTCTCGCCGAGCGCGTGCAGTGCCAGGTCATCAGCATCAAGATGTTGCACCGTCCACCTCCCAGCGTTTGCGTAGTTGGATGAGCGCACGACGGATGTGGCTCTTGACGGTCCCCATCGGCAAGCCGGTGGTCGCCGCGATCTCCGAGTGGCTCAGGTCCCCGTAGTAGGCCAGTTGTAAGACCATTCGTTGCTCGGCCGGCAAACGATTGAGTTCATCTCCCACGACCACCCGATCGACCACCCGATCGACGGATTTCACGTCGGTCGGCGGCGGCGCGATGCTCTCCGCGGCAGCCACCACCCGGCGGTCCCGGTCGAGCGTGGCGTAACGGTCGGCGATGAGGCGACGGGTGATGCCCAGCAACCACGCTCCCAGCGAACCCCGTTCCGGATCGAACCCGCCTCGGCCCTTCCAGGCCCGGACGAATACCTGCTGCACCAACTCTTCGGCGTCGTGGTGGTTTCCCAGCCGCAGCATCCCCACCCGCTGCACCATGCCGCCGTAACGGTCGAAAGCCTGCCGCAACGCACGGTCGTCGCCGGCCCGGAAGCGGACCATCCAGTCACCGTCCACCACTTGATCGGGAGGGAACTCCCGAGGCGGCGTTGGCGGACTGGACATCCTTGGAGCGTAGGTCATGGCCTGCAGGGGTCAGGTGCGGTACCGGGTTCTTCATGACGCACGGGCCACCGCAGTAATTGCGATGTTGTCGTCGTAGCCCAAGGTGGCGTCGTTGAATGTGCCGCCGCAGGTGATCAGCACCAGCCGACCCGCGCCGCCACGATCGAACAGCCGGGCCAGCGGAACCTCGGACTTGGCCCACTCCTCCCGGGAGACCACCGTGAACTCACGAGTGGCCCCGGACTCGTCGGCCACCTGGACCACGTCACCAGGATTGAGGTCACCGATACGCGCGAACACCCCGACCCCCTGCCGGTAGTCATCGACGTGTCCGGTGAGGACGGCCGAACCCTCCGGCGCACCCGGTGCAGGACCATAGCGGTACCAGCCGACCTCGCTGACGTCGTGCGGCACCTCCATCTCGCCGGTATCGGTGACACCGACCGGAACCACCGTGGTGTCCACACCCAGCGAGGGCAGTGCTATCCGTACCGGGGCCGCGGCGGAGGATGGGCTGGGTAGCGGCGGCAGTGCCTCGGTGGCAGGTTGAGTGGGTGTCGGCTGGCTGGCTGGCGGTGGTCCGCCATCAGCCGGGGACGGCGAAGCCGGTGTGCTGATTTCCGGCGAAGCCGATGTGCTGATTTCCGGCGAAGCCGGTGTGCTGATTGCGGTTTGAGATGAAGCGGCCGGCGGGCCCGCTGGGGCGGAACTGCTGTCGGCGCCCACCCCTGATGCCCCCGAGGCCGTCAGGGGTGGCGCCAAGAGCCGGCTCGCGCTCGCAGCGTTGACGGTGGTGACCGTCTGGCCGGCGGGCGCTGGCCTGCAGACCCACCAGATCAGGGGGGCCGTCAGGAGTAGGACAAGCCCCACCGCCAGGCTGGTGGCAGCCTGGCGGTGGGACATTTTGGGCCGCGCCGGGGCGCGGTGCCGAAGGCGCTCGGTCAGTGGGAGCGATCCATCAGCAGGCGACGTCCACCGACAACCGTGGCGGCGAGGCCAGCGGTCAGCAGCACAACGAGCGCGATCGGTGCGTACGGGCTCTCAGCGGGGCCGGTGCCGGCGGGGACGCCGCCCGGGGTCGAGTGCAGACCGGAGATCACGAAGGACACCAACGCCAGGGTCCCGTCAGCAGCGCTACCGACAGCGTGGACGAACGTTGCCGAGCCTTCGGCCAGGTTGAGCGTTGCCGGGCCGATGGCGACGGTGCTGGTACCGGCGAGGGCAACATCAGCATCGACGGAGCCGGCCGGGATGTTGAGCACGCCTTCCTTGGGGTTGGTGACGCCGGGCAGGACGACGGCGCCGCCGGCGCGGATGTCGACCGCAGGAGCGGCCGCATCGTGCCGGACCACCAGCCGGGTGTTACCCGCGGAGATCTTCGAAATGTCGTTGGCGTAGGGCGTGATGGTCGGCTTGCCGTCGGCGGTGAGATGCGCGACGAGGGAATAACTGTTGCCGGCCTTGACATCTGCGGTCGCAGTCAGCAGAGGCGACGACGCATCGGCTGCGTCGGCCGCGGTGATGGCGACGGCGTAGCTACCGGCCGGCAGGTTCAGCGGCCCGGCGACTGTCTTGGGCTCGAAGTTGTCCAGGGTCAGTGCTCCGTTGACGTAGACGTCGACGGGCAGGCCCGGAATGCCGTGCACCACGTAGACCGAAGCGGTGTCGGCTGCCGACGCAGGCAGGGCACCGATCAGGGCCGTTGCCAGTGCGAGCGTTCCGGCGGCCGTCGCGGCGATGAGACGCCTCATGAATCCTCCAGGGGGTAGGGAGTGTTGACGAACACAGTTACCGCGCCCTGTAGACGATCGGATGCACCTTGGCCCAGACCCGTTGGCTGAGGCCGGTTTCCGTCGTCGGATCTGAGCCGCCGGTACTGATCGGGCCGGCGGTACGGATCGGGCCGGCGGTACGGATCGGGCCGGCGGTACGGATCGGGCCGGCGGTACTGATCGGGCCGGCGGGATTGATCGGCCCGGCGGCACTGCTCGGGATGGTCCGGGCGGGTAGGTCAGTCGTCCACCCCGCGGGCGATCAACGCCTCGCCCAACTGATCCGCCGCCCGCAAAGCCCGAACAATTGTCGGCACGGCAATAGCGCGCAACGAAAAGCCGGTGCCACGAGCCTTTCTCGCCTCCATCACGGCGTTGACAATAGTGACCATCAGGGGAATGCAGCGCAGCGTCAACGCGAGCAACAAACCGGCCCGGTCGGGATCGACGCCCCACCGGCGCAAGGGCTGCAGCAAACGTCGGCACACGTCGAGCATCTCGGTCACCCTGGTGGTGAGGGTGACCAACGCGGCGACCGCGACAGTCAGCAGCAGGGTGCCGCACACCATCACGGCCCGTTCCGGACCGGCCAACCAGACCTGGAACGCCGCGACCACCACAATTAGCCAGCGCATCGGCCAGAGTTGCATGAGCGCCACCCGGGCCGGTATCCGCGCTATCGCGTACCCGGCGCAGACCACCAGGGCGGCGATCCCGAGTTGCCATGGTGCGGTCAGCAGCACGATCACGGTGACCACGATCAGCATCACCAGAAGTTTCCAGCCGGCCGAAACGCGATGCAGCACCGAGGTTCCGGGCCGGTAGAGACCCAGCACCGTCATCTCAGCAATTCTTCATAGGCGGTGAGGGTGGCCGCGGGTGCGCCGTCGGCGATCACCCGTCCACGCTCCAGCACGATGACCCGGTCGAATCCGGCCAGCAGATGCAGGTGGTGCGTCACCAGCACCACCTGCTGCGGCAGCGCGGCCAGAAGATTGCTGACCAGGCGGGCGTTGCGCAGATCCAGCAAGGTCGTCGGCTCGTCGGCCACCAGTACGTCGGGTTCGGTCACCAGGACGGCCGCGATCGCCAGCAGTTGCTTCTGCCCCCCGGACAGCAGGTGGGTCGGGTGGTCGGCGTGCCCGGCCAACCCGAAGCGGTCCAGGGTTTCGGCCACCCGCTGTGCGATCTGCGGCTTGGGTAATCCCGACCGTCGCAGCGAGAACGCAATGTCCTCAGCCACTGTCGGCATCACGATCTGGTTGTCCGGGTCGGTGAAGACGAAGCCCACCCGTCGCCTGATCTCTCGGCCCCTCGCCGCGGTGTCCAGGCCGTCCACCGTCACCGCGCCGGTGGACGGGTTGATCAGGCCGTTGATCATCCGGGCCAGCGTCGACTTCCCGGACCCGTTGCCACCGACGATGCCGACCCGTCGTTCCGTCAGTGCCAGGTCGATGCCGTCAAGCACCACCCGGTCCCCGAACCGGTGTCCGACCCTGCGAAAGCTGATCTGCGCCAACGGTTCAGCTCTCCGGTCGCTCGAGCAGGACGGCAAGACCCTGGCCGCCGCCAATCGCGCAGGCCGCCACACCGAGGGCCGGAGTGCCCTGACCCGGACCGGGTCGGAGCATCCGGGACGCGAGCCGCAGCAGCAACAGGGCCCCGGAGGCCCCCCACGGGTGCCCCAGCCCGATGGCTCCGCCCTCCGTGCAGACCAGGCTCTCGTCAACACCCAGCTCGTCGACGACGGCCAGGACCACGGAGGCGAACGCTTCGGTGATCTCGAACGCGCCGACGTCGGCCAGGACGATCCCACGTCTGCGCACCTCCGGCCGGTCCAGCATTCGGCGGACCGCGGGTGCCGGGGCAAGGCCGGGTAGATCGGGGCGGGCCGCGGCAACGGCGCCGGCCAGCACCCGCAGGTAGGGCAATCCGGCGGCCCGGGCCGCGCCTTCGGTGGTCACCGCGACGGCCGCCGCGCCGTCGGAGACGCCGCAGGAGTTGCCCGCAGTAGCTGTCCCGTCCTCGCCGAAGGCCGGCCTGAGCCGGGCCAATCGGGCCGCCGTCATCGCGTCCCGCGGTCGTTCATCGCGCGAAAAACCCTCGACTGCAACGATTTCCGACCGGTACCGGCCGGTCCCGGCGGCGTGATAGGTCAGCTGGTGAGACCGGGCGGCGTAACAATCCTGGCGTTCCCGGGACACCCCACGTTGCCGCGCGAGCTGGTCGGCCGCCTCGCCCATTCCGGGGTCAGGATGGCCACGCGGGGTGAACGGCGCCCGGGTGTAGCGGACCGGGTCGGCTCGGCCGGCTACGCCGGGAGCTGTGTGGTTCGGGGGCCAGAACCGCCAGGGCGCGGTGCTGGCCGACTCGGCGCCACCGGCGAGCAGCAATTCCGCGTCACCGGCGCGCACCCGGGAGGCGGCCTGCAGGACCGCCTCCAGCCCGGACCCGCACTGCCGGTCGACGCTCACCCCGGGCACCCGGTCACCCAGTCCGGCGGCCAGCGCGGCGACCCTGGCCACGTTGCCGCCCGGTCCCAGGCAGTTGCCGATCACCACGTCGTCGATCTCCCGACCGAGCGGCCCGACGTCCGCGGCCAGGGCGGCCAGCACCGGTCCGGCCAACTCCACGACGTCCCGCTGAGCCAGGCCATGCCCCGCGGTACCGATCGCGGTCCGGCGGCCGCCGACCAGCACCGGAGCACCGGGATCGAACGGAGGTCGGCTCACGGGTGTCTACGGTAGCGGCCGGAGCGGGGGTGCCCCTTCGGCCGCCGGAAGACCCAACGCGAACCGTGCCGCCGCGTCGGCCACCGGCCGGCGGGCGATCTTCCCGCTGGGGGTCAAGGGCAGCCGATCGGCCAGCAGCCATCGGCGGGGTAGGGCGGCGTCCCGCAGCACCCGCCTGGCCTTTCGCCGAAGGTCGGCGAGGTCGGCCGGGTCGGCGCCGTGGAGCGGTTGCACGACGGCGGTGAGGACCTGGCCGAGCCGTTGGTGGGGCACCCCGACCACCACCACCGCGGCTAGCCCGGCCAAACGTCCCAAAGCCGCCTCGACGTCCTCGGCGAGGACGGTCGCGCCGCCGGTGGTGACTGCCGCATCCCCCCGCCCGCGGATCAGCAGGCCACCGTCGGGCGCCCATTCGGCGAGGTCACCGACCGTGCCGTAACCGTCGTCACCCTGCCGGAACGGGCCCGTGACCCCGGCCGGATACCCCATCGAGAGATACCCGGAGCGGACCCACAATTCCTGGGCAGCGCCGCCAGGTACCCCCGGTGCGGGACGCAGCATGACCTCGGAACCGGGAAACGGCCGCAGTGGCCCCGGCCAGCGGCGAGCCGCCACAAAGGACAACTCAGCAGCGCCGTAATACTCGATGACGTCGATACCGCGGTTGACCACCCGGGCGGCGAGGTCGCCGGTGAGTGCGGCCCCGGCCACCACCGCTGTCCGCAGCGGCGCTGCCGGGGGCAGGGCGGTGAGCAGGTCGTCCAGCACCGCCGGAACCGCATGCACCACGGTGGCCGCGTCGATGCGATCGGTGAGTTCGGCGCCGACGGACAGCGTGTGCACGGCCGCGAACAGGTACAACGTCGCGTGCAACGGCCCGGCCAGCAGCACCCGGTCGTCCCGGCCGATCCCGGTCAGCCTGCTGAACTCCTCGAACGAGGACACCCATGAGGCGGCGGTCCGCAGCACCGGCCGCGGGGCTCCGCTGCTGCCGGAGGTCACCACGATCAGCCACGTCCCGTCGGGAACAGCACCGATGACCGGCGGCGGCAGTGTCGGGTCGGCCACCAGGATCGGCCGGCCGCCAGCGGCCGCCGCGAACACCGAGGCCAGGATCTGTGCCGTCGAACCGGCCGCGTACAGGTGGCGCGTTGGGTGTCTTGACGGTCTGGATGCGTTGTCCCGCACCAGCTCTGTGAACTGCCGGTAGCTGCAGGTTCGGCCGCCGATGCTCAGGGCGGGGCGGTCGCCGGTATCACCGAGCGGCAGACCGGCCGGCTCCGGGTGGGTCAGCGGGCCACCCGCTCGGCCGGCGGGGACGGTGGGCGGGCCGCCGATGCCCCGCCAAGCAGGCCGGGGTAGGCACGGTGCACCTGCCTGACCACGACGGCGGCAACGATCGCCTTCGCGACGTCGCCGGGCAGGAAGGGAGCGGCCCCGACAATCGCCGCGCCGGGGCTGGTGCGAATGGCGAGAACGGTGACGCCGAACAGGTAGATCACCAGCACGCCGCCGACCAGGTTGACCAGAACGCCTTGCCACACGGGGTATCGCGGCAGGATCCGGGCCGTCAGCACTCCGATCATCGTCACGCCGACCAGCCAGCCCACGAGATACCCGGCGGACGGACCCGCCCAGACGGCGATCCCGCCACGGCCGCCGGCGAGCAACGGCAGCCCGGCCGTGGTCAGCACCAGGAAAGCGGCCACCGCGAGCAGGCCCTTGCGCGCCCCCAACAGCCCGCCGGTGAGCATGATGCCCAGGGTCTGCAAGGTAATCGGAACCCCGGTCGAGCCGATGGTGATACTGCCCGGCAGGCCGAGCGCCGCGATGAGGGCGGCGAACACGGCGATGTGCGCCAGGTCCCGTGCGGTAGTCCGTCGGTGGGCCATGGGGGACTCCTCGGGTGCTGTTCCGGTGACGGGTGGAGGGAGGCGCGCGAGCTGATGGACGAGCATAGAAGGCCGTCCTGTTGGGAGAACCGCTGGCAGGAGGCCGCTCCCGGATGCGGGGCACGTCCGCCACTGTCGATAGGCTGGCTCCGCCCCTTGCGGGGTCGGTGGTTCCGCACACATCCAGCGGACGCGGCCGAACAATCACCAGGAGGCCTGTCGCGTGTCGACAACCATGCACGCCGGCCGGGCGCTGATCGTGTCCATCACCGATCACACCCTGCACGGCGAGGACGACGACGGCGTAGGTGCGCTGGTGACAGAACTGCTGGTGGAGGCCGGATTCGTGGTCGACGGTTCGGTCGCGGTGCCGTCGGACGAAGTGGCCATCAGGACCGCGCTGAACACCGCCGTCATTGGGGGTGTGGACCTGGTGGTGACCGTCGGCGGCACCGGGGTTTCGCCCCGAGACGTGACGCCGGATGTGACGGCTGAAGTGATCGACCGCGAACTGGCTGGGATCTCGCAGGCCCTGCGGTGGTCGGGTATGGCGGCCGGGGTGACCGATGCCGTGGTGTCCCGGGGTTTGGTGGGGGTGTCCGGGTCGACCCTGGTCGCGAACCTGGCCGGGTCCCGCGCGGCGATCCGGGATGGTATGGCCACCCTCAACCCGCTGGCGATACATGTCATCGAACAGCTTTCCGACCCCGAAGCCTGACGAGCTTGTGGGAGCCGCGACAGATCCGGCAGAGCCGCTCCCCAGGCCCGCGGCGAGCTCACGCATCCTCGACGAGGTTTTCGGGGACGTGGTGCCGCGGGTGAGCACCGACGAACAGCCCGACCTGGGCGACCGCTCGGACCAGGAGTCCGAGCGGGAGGACTGGTACAGGGAGAACACACCACCGCATCACGGCTGAGCGATCCGGTGGGCGATTCGGTTCGCGATCGCGTGGCGATGGCGGTGCGGCCGCTACCGACCCTCCAGGTCGGTCCGGTCGCGGACCGGGTTCACGGTGGCGCCATCTCGGAGCGAGTCGCGGATCTGTGCCAGGAGATCGAGTTCGGTCGGGTCAGCGGTGACCGGGGCCTTCCGGCGGGTGGTGGCTTCCAGCAGTTTCCGCATCGGAACGACGAAGACGAAGTACACCACCAGCGCGGTGATCACGAACGTCACGATCGCGCCGATGATGGCGCTGATGTTGACGTAGGAGCCCGGATTGTCGGAGTTGATGAAAGAAGCCCAGAGACCCCGTCGTCGACGACCCGAAAGCGTTTAACACGGGCTGGATCAGGTTCGACGAGATAGCTGCGACCAGCGCCGCGAACGCAGCGCCGATCACCACGGCGACGGCCAGATCCAAAACGTTGCCACGGAGGACGAAGTCCTTGAAACCCTTGATCATTTCGGCTGCCTCTCATTTGTTTGGACACTAAACGATAGCTGCTGGTACCGCCTCAGGCGAACCGGAGGGCGAGGGTGCCGGCCACCGAGGCCGCGACGATGGAGTCGGCCGATTCCTCCGGCACCGCGAGCACGACAGGCCGTTCGACCGAGCCGTGAGTGGGTGCTGCCGCAACGAGCAGCACCACCGCGTCCGCGGCCAACACCCGGGGCGTCCCGTCGTCGGCGACCTGGACCACGGCGACGTGCATCCCCGGCCCGAGAAGCCCGGCCGCGGCCGGGTCTTGCGGGGTGATCGGGACGGCTACCCGCCCCGGTCCAGGGGCCGGCCCGACCTGGTCTGACAGGCGCAGATCGGTCACGATCTCACCGCGCCTGGCTGAACCGGCCAGGGTGCGGCCCACTGCGGCCGCCGGGTCGCCGATAGCACCGTCCGGAGGGCGATCGGTACGAGCGACCTGCAGGTTGGCGGCGCTGAGCCGGGTGCCGATGGGCAGGTCCGTGGCCAGGGTCAGCACCGGAACCCCAGGTCCCGGGCCTGCTGGCAGGACGGCAACCACTCCGGCAGCGATGAACAGCGCAGCGGCAAGTCCCCGGCGGATCGCTCGGGCGCGACGGCCGCCGCGGCGCAGATCGGCCAGTTGTTGCCGCATCCGGTCGGGCCACCGGGGTTGCAGCGCCCTGGCCGCCCGGGGCCGACGTCGCCACCTGGTGCCGCGTCCGATCATGTGCCGGACGGTAAGGCTCGCGGACCGATCAGGGATAGGTCGCCGAACCGATGTGGACAACCCGGCGGTCCGGTCCAGTCGTGTGGACAGATCTGTAGTCCGGCGGAGGAGCCGTCAGCGCGCGGCGGCCTTCGATCCTGCCGAGCCGCCGGATCCTGCGGAACCAGATCCCCCCGACGAGCCGGAACCGGACGTCGAGGAGGCCGACCCCGATGAGCCTGACGATGCCGACCCCGCCAATGCTGACCCCGACGATGCTGACCCCGACGATGCTGACCCCGACGATGAGGTGGCCTTGGTGGCGCCGGCCCGGTCTCCGCTGGAGGATGTGTCCCCACTGGACGACCTGTCGCCGCCCGCCTTGTCGCCGGCCTTGGCCGCCGGCTTCTCGCTAGTCTTCTCCGCGCCCTTGTCGCCGCCCTTGTCCCCGCCACCGTCATTGCCCGAGTCGGCCGAGCTGCCGGGCGCACCCTTGGCTCCGCTCCGGGAATCCGTGCGGTAGAAGCCACTGCCCTTGAACACCACGCCGACCGAGCCGTACACCTTGCGGAGCTGGCCACCGCACTCCGGGCACACGGTCAGGGAGTCGTCGGTGAATGCTTGGACCACCTCGAAACGATGGTCGCAGGCGGTGCAGGCGTACTGATAGGTGGGCACTTGGTCCTCCGGGGTCGCGGCACGACAGCAAGGCTCTGCTGACGGCCGGGTGGGTCGGTGCGACGGCGGTCGAAATTCTCTGGCACTCGAACAGTGCGACTGCCAGTTCCGATGATGCTCCACCGACCCGGAGCGGCGCAAACAGCACCGCCGACGGTCACTCGTCTCAGGCGATCGGCTCCCGGGCGATCGGCTGGACGCCACCTCTGGGGGTGACGACCGCAGTGACCCGGTGGTCCAGGGGCCCGAACGGGACTGTCAGCGGGTATTCCCCGTCGTACAGAACGGCGATCAACAGGTCGGGGTGACCTGGGCCGAGCAGCCGCGTTCGAAGCTCGAGCGTGCGGTCGTAATGGCCGCCGCCGCGGCCCAACCGGAATCCGGCCGCGTCGACTGCGAGCGCGGGCACCAGAACCGCATCGGCCTGCCCGATGGCCGCCGGCCCCAACCGCGCACCGGCGGGTTCGTCGATACCGAGGGCTCCAGGCCGGGTGGGGGCGGGATGCTCGCACCAGTCCAGCGGAGCGGCACCGGTGACCACCGGCAACAACAGCCGGGTGTCGCGGCAGAGCTCGTCCAGCAGCAGCCGGTCCAACGGCTCGGTGGGCAACGGAAGGTAGGCGGCAATCACGGACAAGCCCCGCAACGCGGAGCGGAGATGGCCGGCGTTGGCCGTGCGGCCCGCTTCCCGCTGATCGGCGCTCCGGGCCCGACGGGCGGCCGACAACGCCGCGCGCACCTCCTCTTTGGCGCTCCGGGTGGAGGGGCTGTCGGCGGACATGGAGCGACGGTAGCGGGCTCCTCGTGCAACCCCCGTTTCCCGCGTCCGTGCAGCTCCTTCCTGGTGTTGGCGGTCCGGAGTCACACCGACCGGTCCTCGATAGGACGGTGCCTGAGGCGCAACCGCCCGGTCAGGCACTACGGTTGGCGACCATGAACGCGCATGTCCGCACCGCGTGGGTGGCGCCGTGCACGGTCGAGGTATCCACCCCTGCCGCTCTGATCACGTCGCAGCGACGATCGTCCGGCGTTCCTCAGGCCACCGCGCGACGAGCGCGAGCGAGCTCATGAGGTCGGTCGCCGAGCAGTTGGAGCTGGTGCTCTCGACTGCGGTCACCCCGCCGGCGGTCCGGGTGGCGATCTCGGAGGCGCAGGGGCTCTTGTGCGCGGAGGAGATCGTCGCGTCCTCAGCGCTACCGGCGTTCGACCAGGCCGCCGTCGACGGATACGCCGTCCGGTCGGTCGATGTGGCGATCGCGGCGGAGGGCCACCCGGTGGTGCTGCCGGTGGTCGGTGAGATCGAGGCGGGGGCCAGGGCACCGCACCGCCTCCAACCGTCGCAGGCGGTCTACGTGTCCACCGGTGCCGCGCTGCCCACCGTCGCCGACGCCGTCGTGCCGCGGGCCCACACCCAGGGCCGGGGGGCCAGGGTGTCGGTGATCCGGCCGGTCGAGTCTGGCCAGTTCGTGCGCCGCACCGGGGAGGACGTGCAGCCCGGTGACGTCGCCGTCCGACTGGGTGCCTTCATCGGGTCGGCCCAGGTGGGTCTGCTGGCTGCGGTGGGGCGGGACAAGGTGCTGGTGCACCCGCGTCCTCGGCTCTCGATCGTCTCGGTCGGTGGTGAACTGGTCGACGTGGCGCGCACCCCCGGTCCCGGGCAGGTGTACGACGTCAACTCGTTCGCGCTGGCCGCCGCGGCCAGGGACGCCGGTGCCGAAGCGACCAGGGTCGGCATCGCCCCCGGCGACCCGCGCCGGTTCCGGGAACTCATCGAGGCCCGGCTGCTGGTGTCGGAGATCGTGCTGATCGCCGGCGCCGCCGGTGGGCACCACGCCGAGCTGGTCACCGAGGCGTTGTCCGACCTCGGCGAGCTGGACCTGGCCCGGGTCGCGATGCAACCCGGGTCGGCGCAGGGCTTCGGTCTGCTCGGCCCGGACAAGGTGCCGACCTTCCTGTTGCCAGCCAACCCGGTGTCGGCGCTGGTGGTGTTCGAGGTGATCGTCCGGCCGCTGATCCGGGTGATGCTCGGACGGCGAAACCCCTACCGCCGCACCGTGACCGCCCGGACCCTGGAGCCGATCGTGTCGCCCCCGGACCGCAGGCAATTCCTCCGCGGGCAGCTGATGCGCGACGACGGGGACGAGTACCTGGTGCACATACTGGGGGGCAGCGGCACCCACCTGCTGGCGTCGCTCGCCGAGGCGAACTGCCTGGTGCTGATCGACGAGGACACTACCGACGTCCCGGCGGGAACCGACGTTCCTGTCTCGTTCCTGGCCCAACGGGCCTGACGCCGCGATGACGCCGGCTGGGTTCCCGGCCGGGGTCGTCGGCGGGGCGCATCCCGGCTGGCCCGCTCGCCTCGGGCCGGTGGAGACCGGGGCGGGACGGGTGGAAGCCCGACCATTGCGGAGAACCGACTGGCCCGGATGGCAACGGGGCCGGTTGCAGGACGAGGCACTCATCGCGCCGTGGGACGCCACCAGCGACCTGACCTGGGCCCAACGTCATACACGGCCGATGTGGCGCGCGCACCGCTCCCTGCTGCGAGCCGGAGCCAGGCGCGGCGAGGTGGTGCCGTTCGCGATCACCGTTGAGGGCACCTTCGCCGGGCAGGTCACCCTGGGCGGGATCCAGCGCGGCGCAATGCGTTCCGGCTGGGTGGGGTACTGGGTGGACTCCCGGTTCCACGGCCGCGGGGTGGGCACCGCTGCGGTGGCGTTGGCCGTCGCGCACGGGTTCGGGCCGGTGGACCTGCACCGCATCGAGGCCACGATTGCTCCGGAGAATCGAGCGTCCCGGGCGGTGGTCGCGCACCTGGGGTTTCGCCAGGAGGGCCACCTGGTGCGGTTTCTGGACATCAACGGCGCCTGGCGAGACCACCTGCTGTACGCATTGACCGTCGAGGAGGTGCCGGGCGGGTTGTCAGAGTTGTTGGGGCGGTGGAGGTCCGGTGAACCCGACAGCGACGGTCTCGGTGACGGCGACGGCGACCCCGACGGCGGCGGCGGCGGTCTCGTCGACGGTGCCGGGCCGGGCGAGTAGCAGGGCTGTGCTGCCGGGCGGGGCTGCCGGGCGGGGCTGCCGGGCTGTGCTGCCGGGCGGGGCCCGAGTTTTACTCAGGGGCGATAACCAGGGGCAACCGGGGTGTGTCCCTACCAGGTAGCCGGTCCGACAGGCCCTAGCGTGATCGTGACCGAGAGGTCTGCCGTCGCGCGCTGCGCAAGTCCGCATGGCGGGTCGATCACAGTGCGCGAATTCCGAGCGAGGGGAGCAGCGGATGAACGTCCCGACGTCCCTGATCATCGTCCTGCTGGTGGCCGCCTGGCTGGTGGTGCTGGTGCCATCGATTGCCCGGCGCCGCGAGCGGGTTCCTCAGTTCGAGCCGGCAGGCGCCCATTTTCGGGTGTTGCGGCGGGCATCGGCGTCGCTGCGTCGCCGACCGGTTCGTCGCGCGAAAGGAACCATGATGAGCACCACAGAGGCCGACGGGTTGCACTCCGGACCAGACCCGGAGGAGAACTGGACCGTCGACATTGCGGAGCCATCCACGGACGCCATCGGGCGGGATGACTCGCATGACGGCACCGCACCCGACGAGGAACCGGCGGACGCCGCCCAGGAGTGGGCCGCCGCGCAGGCCGCTCGGCGCAATCGGCAGGCCCCGCTGGTGACGGTGGGTGCGACACCGATCGGCGGGACCGATGCCGGCCGCCCCCCGGTTCGCGCCGGTAGTTCACCGTTCGTACCAGCCGGTTCCGACGACGGCGACGACACCGACGACGCGACCGTTGATCTTCGTGCTCCCGAGGCCGTTGATACCGACCCCGTTGATACCGACCCCGTTGATACCGACCCCGTTGATACCGACCCCGTTGATACCGACCCCGTTGAAGCTGACCCTGACCAGGACCACGCGACCGTCCCGGACGAGGTGGACGAGCAGGAGTGGGCCGAGCATGCGGCCGCTGCTCCGCTGCGTGCGCCTGAGCCGGAATCGCAGGACGTTGAGTTGCGCCCGGTGCCGCGTCGCCGAGGTCGGGGCGGTTTCGACCCGGAGGCCGCCGAGGCCACCCGTGCCTACCGGTACCAGCAACGCCGCCGGGTCGCGGTGATCCTGCTGGTCGCGTCGCTGGTCTTCACCCTCGGCGCCCTGCTGGTGGCGAACTGGCTGTGGCTCGGGGCCGTCGTCAGCGTCGGGCTGCTGGTGGGGTATCTGGCGTACCTGCGGCGGCAGGTGCGGATCGAGGCCGGGATCCGGCAGCGTCGGATGGAGCGGTTGCAGCGGGCCCGGCAGATCCGGCCCGAGTACGCCCGCACCCCCCGCCGGACCGCCAGCGGTGCGCCCGTCATGACTCCCGGACGGACCGTGGTGGACCTTGACGATGACGACCCGGCGTTCGACGAGCTCGATGACTACCAGGAGCCGATGACCTACCGGCGAGCCGTCGGCCAGTAACCCGGCTGGGCTGCTCCGGGCGCACGTCGGGGGCCCCGAGCCCTGCTATTGTCGTTCTCGGCTCGCGGCCGGTCCGCGACCAGGGGCTGTAGCGCAGTTGGTAGCGCGCTTCGTTCGCATCGAAGAGGTCCGGGGTTCGATTCCCCGCAGCTCCACCACATCTCCACTTGGGCCGACGGCAGCTTCGACCGCACCGGCCCCTGGGGCCGTTCCCGGATCGGTTGGCGGTTGCCTACCAGACTGATCAGGTGCAGCGAGGACGAGCCTCCGCCGTGGTGTCAAACGGCAACCTAAACTGACAAGGTGACGGCCCTGGGTTCGAGGGCGGCTTCATGCGGTCGTCGCAACAGTTGTTGGTCATGATCGCGCAGTTCATGATCGTGGTGTTCATGATCGTGGTGTTCATGAGCGCAATAGATCGGCGAACGCGGTTGCCGTGGTTGTCCAGTTCAGGATTCGCCGAGCCCGCATGGTAGACCCGGCTGGTCGGGAGTGTGTGAACACTTCCGACGACGGTGTGGCCGAGTCGACTGGAGTCGTTGGTTCCAGCGTCTACCAGAACGTCGAAGGTCGCCGCGCACGCTCCCGGGGGGGAGTGCAGAAGGAGCGACGAACTTAGACCCGCGCAGGGGGATGAGCGTCATGACTAAAAGCGTGAATACCGCACCCGGTCCAGACGTCGGATTGTCCGAAGCAATTGGCATGACCGTCGACGACCAAATGTTCGCCCAGGCCCTGTCGCAGGTGCCTGCTCGTGGCGGGGCGGCTACCGCCGATGAATGGGGCGCGGACCGGACACTGTGGAACAAGCGAATCAAGGACGCCGTCGGGCAGGGCGACCGGCTCGTCATCATTGACGGCATCCTGCTACCAGAAGCCGAGCGCCTCCACTTCCAGGCGAGCGCGGCGGCCGCTGCGCCGGCAACCTATGGGCCAAGCAAATGACCACCACGAACACCCCCGTCACAGCGCGACATCGCTGGGCAAGCAGGGCATGTCGCATCTGGCATCTACTCATTGCGCTCGACGTGGTAGCCGCGCTCACCATCCAACTGATGCTCATTCTTACCGGCGGTCCCGACCCGAACACCGGCGAAACCGCCGCGTCCGTCGGCGTCGGCACCCGGATGATCCAAACAGTCAGCTTCTTCACCATCCAGAGCAACATCCTGGTGCTGATCGTCGCAACCACTTTGGTCGTCAATTCTGACCGGGACGGACAGATGTGGCGTTCCCTGCGCCTCACCGCACTACTGGGCATCACGATCACGGGGCTGGTCTACGATTTGATCCTTGTCAACTACGTCCACCCGAGCGGATGGCAGCTGGTCGCCACCATCGGTTTGCACTACATCGCACCCTGGGCGACCTTGCTTGGCTGGCTGCTGTTCGGCCCCCGCCCCCGCATCGACCGCACCACCATGGCGTGGGCATTCCTATGGCCGATCACCTGGATCGCCTACACCTTCATCCGAGGCGCATTGGTGCACTGGTACCCCTACCCATTCCTGGACGTCGACAGAATCGGATACTGGTTGGCAGTACGCAATACAATTTTCATTCTCATCGTGGCCATCGTCCTGGTAGCGATTTTCAAGGCCCTGGATCGGTTCCGTACCGTCGGCGGGATAATGCAAAACCCGCCCACTTTCACTACTTCGACACACTCGGGAGATGGCGTGGGATCTTCACCAACGGAGGCCAAGACCCGTCGTCATAGCGGCGCTGAAACCACGCAAACCGGGTTAGGGAAAGCGCAGCTATAGCCTGGATCTTGGATGAGCGACCTATCTATCCACTAGGTGGAGAGCGAGATCGTTTTCGATACAGGGTATTTGGGGTTAAGGATTGAGGTTTATCAGGTGCATCGCGAGCACGACCCGCCGCCGCGGGACGTCCTTGAATGGGTGAGAACCCACGTCCACTCGCGCGCCCGGGTGATTGATGTTGCGCCCTTGCGGGGCGGGATCACCGCGGCCATGGACCGTATCACCGTCGCTTCCCCGGCTGGGCTGACGGATGTTGTGCTGCGCCGGTGGCCGAACCAGGAGTGGACCAAGGGCTTGGTGGCCCGCGAAGCCTCCGCGCTCGCCGCGCTCGGTGGGTCCGGGGTACCCGCACCTGAACTCCTCGCGGCGGATAAGAACGGCGCCGAGACCAGGGTGCGGTGCTCGCTCACCACGGCGCTCACCGGTCAGCCGGACCTGAACCCACCGAATAGGCAATCCTGGCTGGTCCAACTCGCCACCACCCAGGCCGCGATCCATGCTGTCCCCCACCACCGGAAGATCAGCCCTGATGGTGAGTTCGCCGGTGACGTGCCGAACGCGTCACCGGACCGGTACGGAAATCGGTACCGCGAGCTGGCCTGGCTGGCCGACCCTGGCCTGCGCGCCGCGGCGCGCGAGGCCGCTGCAGGCTCGCTGGTTGACCATAAGGTTCTGGTTCACGGCGATTACCAGCACTTTAACGTGCTTTGGCAGGACGGCCGCCTGACCGGCGTGGTTGATTGGCCGAACGCGGGCACCGGTCACCGGGGCAGCGACGTCGGTCACTGCAGGCTGAACCTGGCAGTGCTGTTCGACGCCACGGCCGCTGGCGACTACCTGATGATCTACGAACGGGCCGCGGGCATGCGGATAGACCGTCGAGCCGATCTGCGGGCTTTGCTCTGCTACGACCTCGAGTGGCAGCGGTTCATCCCGCGTCAGATCGCAGGTCGGGCCCCGGTGGACCTACCGGGGATGGCTGGTCGGGTTGTTGCGGCTGTCCGCGGTGCTCTGGACGGGATCGGTTGAGTAATAGCGACATTCGCCGGCACGACCCAGGAGGTCGTGCTTCGCCGAATGGGTGTGATTCTGATTGAGATGACGGCCCCTCGCTGCCGGGGAACGTCGTCGACGGCGATGGAGCCGCCGTGGGTGTTCACGATCTCCGGGTCGATGTGCCAGGCATCCAGGCAGGCCAGGGATCGCAGCGCGAAGGCCTCGTTGAGTTCGACGGCATCCACCTGGTCCCAGCTCACCCCCGCGCGCGCCAGCGCCCGGTTGGCCGCCACCACGGGGACGCGATGCCGAAGTCGCTGGGGTCGTTGCCGTAGGGCCCGCGGCCGGCGATCCGGGCGGTAGCGTCCCGGCCCTGGGCAAGGGAGTGGCCGTGGCCGCCGTCGACGACAGAACCGAACGGGCCTTCTCGACGTCGGCGCTCTAGGAGATTTCCGGGTCCGGCGGCAGGTCAGGCTCGTCCAGCACGGTGACTGCCATCCCGTAGGGCAGGAAGCGCACCCGACGAGTGGTGTCCGTGTTGTGCTTGTTGGCCCGCAGGGCCTCGAGTTCGGTGGCATAGATCTGTTCGACCTGGGCACCGCCGTCGCCGGTGACGGAGTAGATCACCCAGGCCCCGTCGCCGGAGTCGCCCGTCGTCGCCAATTCCTGCGACGAGCGGGACGTGCGGCCGGACTCCCCGAAGGAACCGGCCCGGCCGGCTTGCTGACCGGACCCGCCAAGTAGCTGACCGAGTTGCCCCAGCGCACCTTTGAGTTGGTCACCCATTCCCGGGAACAGTCGATCGAGGTCGTCGGGATCGAATCCGAACGGTTCGTTGTTGGCCATCGCCGGTCCTCCTACTGACACACGTCTCCTGCAGACGTTCTCCACCCAGTCTGCGCCTTCGCGGGTTGGGGCGTTCTGCCAAGGACTACTGAGCCCGCAGGATCAGATCGGCTTGGCGTCTGGTGATAGCGATCAGCCGGGCGTTCGCCTCGTCCGACCCGTTGACCCAGTCCTGCGCCGCGGCGGGCGCCTTGCCGAAGGCAATATGCCTGCGGAGTAACCGTTCTCGGCGCTCCCGATCAGGGAGGTCGAGATACCACACCTGGTCGATCGCGGCCCGGGCCGCAGTCCACTCCGGGCCCGGGGCGAGCAGATAATTGCCTTCGGTGATCACGATCTGGACGTGGCTCGGAACGGCGATGGACGCCGCGATGGGCTCCTCGATGTCGCGCACGTAGCTGGGCGCGTACACGACCGGTTCGTTCCGTCGGTGCAATCGCTGCAGGAGCACGGCAAATCCGGCGGCGTCGACGGTGTCAATCGCACCCTTGCGGCTGGCCAGGTCGGTGCCGGCGAGGATCGCGTTCCCCAGGTGGAATCCGTCCATCGGTACCACCACCACAGGTCGGGGGGCCAGCGCCTGTGTCAGCCGCGCCACCAGTCTCGACTTGCCGGCCCCGGGTGCGCCGACGATCCCCAGGATGAACCGATCCTCACCGCGCAGGCAGCCGACGATCCGATGGGCGAGGGCATGCGGATCGGCGGTGGTCGACGCCTGCTCGGAATCGCTCCCCGGATCGGTGGTGGCGGCAGTCATCTCAGCTCAGTCATCTCAGCTCGGTCATCTCAGCTCGGTCATCTCAGCGTCGGGGGGTCGTCAGGACCACGACGTATTGGCTGCCGCCCGGTTCGACGGTCACGGCCACGGGGAGTGCCGGCGCCAGCCGGGTAAGCCGGTCCTTCAGCCAGGCCGAAGTCTTCTGGGCGTCGTTGTTACTGGGACACCGGGCGACGATCTCCCGGCCGCCCTTACGCTGCAGGCGTTCCGTCGTCGTAAGTAGGACCGCTGGGTCGGCGACGAGCAGATCCCGTGACCAGGTGATCACCGGCGTGGTGGCGCCCTTCTTGGTATTGCAGGCCCGGTGGGCGAGCCGCTCTACACCGCCCCGCCCCTTTGCGGCCTTCCCCGCCGTGTAGTAGCTGTCGACGCTGGGCCCGCGGGCGTCGTTCACCGATCGGTTCGGTTCGACCGGTTCGTCGCACACCCAGCAGCGCCACCCGTCACGCGCGCCTACCTCGTCAAGTCCGCTCACTGGGCGGACGGTATCAGCGACGATCGGGTCGCCGGCGCGCAACCAACGCTGCTCACCCAGCGACCGGCTCTGCTCACGCAGCGGCGACCGGCTCTGCTCGCGCAGCGGTGACCGACGCTGCTCAGGCAGCGGGGGACTGTCGGTGGTCAGGTGAAGAATGCGCCTATGCCACGTCACCTGGAATTGCCATTCACCATCACCGCCTGGAACGCCACCGACGACTCGGCGCCGGATGATCCGGATGCCCCGCCGATGGCCCACGTACGGCTCGAAAAGAGCTATCAGGGAAGCGATCTGACGGGAACCGCGACCGGTCACTGCCTCACCACAAACGGGCCCCGCGGAGCGTCCTACACCGCGCAGGAACGCATCGTCGGCACGCTGTGCGGCCGGCCGGGCAGTTTCGTGCTGGAGCACCGGGCCAGCATGGGCGACGGGGTGGACACCGTCCAGCACGCGGAAGTGGTCGCAGGATCCGGAACGGGAGAATTGGTCGGCCTCGTCGCTACCGGTCGGGTCGACCACGAACTGCTGGTCCTGGATGTCGAGTTGCCAGGGGATTGACCGGCGGAACGGTGTGGTCAACCCCGGGAGCCCGTTTCTGCCGAATTCGAGGGACCCGAAGGCGGGTCAGACGCCGCTGGCGGTGCTCCGAGACACGGAACACCGCCAGCTGCTGACCCTGGTGGCCGTCGTCTTCCTCAGACGTCCGGCCCGCCGACGGCTCACCTGTACTGGCGCATGGAGAACCCGGGCAGCACGTGGCCGTTCGACGCAGTTCTAGTCGTTGAGCTGCTTGCCCTTGGTGGCGACCTTGTCGATCATGGCGTCGATGTTGTCCGGCGTCTTGTCCTTGATCGCGTTCGCGACGCTGTCGATGCGTTCGTCGCTGAGCAGGGCCTTCGCCTTGGCGAGCAGTCCACCGGCTTCCTTGGACTCGGCCGCCGCCGCCTCGCTATTGCCGGCCGCGGCCTGATCGGCCGCGCTCTGTACCTTGGCCTCGCCCTGATTCATCAGGTCCTTGGCCTGGTTGACCACGTCGTCCGTTGCCATGAGATCCCCTTGTCCTGTCGACGCCAATTACGGCACGCTGTGTACCGGTAACTCAGCGTAAACCGCTGAGGCGTACAGCGGCAACTATAGGCCGGGCCGAGAGGGCCGTTCGGGCGCCCTTGCGGGGCACAACCCCGTGCCGCCCGGGGCCGGCTGAGAATGCTCGGAACTATCCGAACCCGGAAAGCCTCAGTGCAACTTGCTTTCCCAGTCGGCCGGCACCCGGCCGGCCGGTCCTGGGACCGGCTGGTCCACCGGGTGGTGGGTCGGGGGGGCCAACGCGGGCCCATCGTAGAACTGCTCGTCGTCGACGTTCCAGAACCAGGACTCGCCCGGTTCGTAGCTGGTGATGAACGGGTGGCCGGCCTGCCGGGCGTGCCCGCTGGCATGTTGCCCGGGGGACGAATCGCAACAGCCCACCTGTCCGCACTGCGCGCACCGTCGGAGGTGGAACCACCACTCGCCGGCTGCGTCGCACTCGACGCATCCTGGGCCGCTCGGGGGGACCTGCGGGTCGATGCCGGCGATGTCTGTCATTCCTGGTCTCCGTTACTGGTCGTTTCGTCCGGACCGGCCAGCGGGAGCAGGACCCGGAACCGGGTGTTCCCGGGGGACGAGGTCACCGACAGGTCGCCGTGGTGTTTGTTGACAATGATCCGCCAGGAGATGTCCAGACCAAGCCCGGTTCCCTCGCCGACCGGTTTGGTGGTGAAGAAGGGTTGGAAGATCCGGCCCTGGATCTCCGGCGGGATCCCACTGCCGGTATCGCACACCTCCACCAGCAGCCGGTCACCGGCGTGCGCCGTCCGGACAGTGAGCGTCCCGCCGTCCGGCATCGCCGCCACCGCGTTGTCGAACAGGTTCGTCCACACCTGGTTCAGTTCGGCGGCAAAGGCCGGGATGGCCGGCAACGTCCGGTCGTAGTCCTTCACCACGGTGATCGGCCCCAGCCGGCTGCCGAACATGGCCAGGCTGCTGTCGAGCAGTTCGTGGACGTCCACGGTTTGGAAGGGCGCCCGGTCCAGCTGGGAGTACTGCTTTGCGGCGCCCACCAGGGTGGAGATCCGGGTGGTGGCGTCATGGATCTCGTTCAGCAGCAACTCGGTCTCCACGGTGTAGTTGAGCCACCGGATCGCCCCGTCGAGGCCACTCTGCGGGACCGTCGCGGCGACCAGATCGAGCCACTCCGGATCGAGACCGGCCTGGACGAAGGTCGGGGCGATGTCCCAGCCGCCCTCGATGCCGTGACCGTCAAGCCAGTCGCCAATGAGGTCTTCGCGGTCGTTCGCCTCCAGCGGCGACAGAACCGGAGCCTTCGCGACACGCTCGACCGCGACCTCTTGTAATCCGATCAACGGCTCGAGCGCCTCGGCGGCGAACTTGCCGGACGCGATCATCGCGAGTTTGTGGCGCATCCCGGCCACCCGATTGCGCAGCGCTGCGGTCGCGCTGACCGCGGCCGACGCCGGGTTGTTCAATTCGTGGGTGAGGCCCGCGGACAGAGAACCCAAGGCCAGCAGGCGTTCTCGCTGACCGACAATTTCCTGGCTGCTCCGGATCCCGTAGAAAACACCCTCCAGCAGGTGCAGCGCCATCGGGAACCACTCGTGCATCATCTGCGCGAACTGGGCGGCGTCCAGGACGAAGAAGCGGGACCGGACCGGTACCCGCATGCCGGCGGAATACACCTGGGGTCCGTCGTCGAGGTACGCCCGCCAAGCCCCGGAGTACACCCCCCGGTGTGACGTCCGAACGGTCTCGACGTCGTCGACACCGACCCGTTTGAACAGTACGGTGGTGCCTTCCAGCAGCACGTAGAAGGCGGCGGCGGGCTCGCCCTCGGCGTACACGACACCGGGCTCGAAGGTCTGTACCCACCCCTCCCGGCACAACCGGTCGAGCTGCTCCTCGCTGAGTTTTTCGAACAGGAACAATGTCCGGAGCTCATCGACGCTGCACCGCAACGGGTTGTCGACCGGTCGCAGCGCTGGGGTGAATCCCGACGGGTCGAACGAAGCATCCTTCATTGCATCTCCAGATATCTGTGCACCAGCGTGACCGCCATCGCGCCCTCGCCGACCGCGCTGGCCACCCGCTTGACCGAGTCCGCCCGGACATCACCGGCCACGAACACCCCGGGGGTGCTGGTCTCCAGGTGGTAGGGGTCGCGGTCGAGCGGCCAACCGAGCGGCGGCTTGCCGTCGACCACCAGATCCGGTCCGGCGACGATGAATCCCTTGGCGTCGCGGATGGCGGTGCCGTCGAGCCATTCGGTGTTCGGTGCGGCCCCGATGAACGCGAACAACATGCCGGCGTCCACTTTTTCTTCGTGCCCGGAGATGTTGTCGCGCAGGGTGAGTGCCTGCAGGTGGTCATTGCCGTGACCGGCCGCCACCTCCGTGTTGGTGCGCACCTGAATGTTCTTCAGCGCCTCCACTTGCTGGATCAGGTAGTACGACATGGACGCTGCCAACGAGGCCCCGCGAACCAGCACGGTCACCGACTGCGCGTACCGGGCGAAGAACACCGCCGCCTGGCCCGCCGAGTTCGCACCGCCGACGACGTAGACATGTTGGCCGATGCATGCCGGTGCCTCGGACAGGCTGGACCCGTAGTAGACGCCGCGTCCGGCGAATTCGTCCAATCCGGGTGCAGTCAACTGCCGGTAGAGCACACCCGTCGCCAGGATGACGGTATGTGCGTCAATGCTGTGACCGTCGGCCAGCCGCACCGTTCGTGCCGACCCGTTGACCTCCACCCCGACGGCGTCCAGGGTGGTCAGCATCTCGGCTCCGAACTTGAGCGCCTGTCGGCGGGCCCGCTCGGTGAGCTGGGCGCCCGAGACCCCGTCCGGAAAGCCCAGGTAGTTCTCGATCCGTGAGCTCTGGCCGGCCTGGCCACCGGCCGCGGTCCGTTCCACCACCACTGTGCGCAGACCCTCCGACGCCCCGTACACCGCCGCGCCGAGACCTGCGGGTCCGGCTCCGACGACCACCAGATCGTAGAAGTCCTCCGCCGGCGTTGTGCTCAACCCGACGTGTTCGGCCAACTCCGAATCGGTCGGTTCGACCAGCACGGTGCCGTCCATGGTCACCACGACTGGCAATCGGCTCCCGTCGACACCCGCTGCAGCCAAAAGCTTTTTGCCCTCGGGGTCGTCGGACAGGTACGACCGGTAGGACACCTGGTTGCGCGCCAGGAAGTCCTGCACCTCCGCCGATCGCGCCGACCACCGGTGCCCGATCAGCTTGGTCTGCTGAACATCCCGGTGGTCGGTGCGCTGCCACGCCTCCAGTTGGGCATCGATTACCGGGTAGAACTTCTCCTCCGGCGGATCCCACGGTTTGAGCAGGTAGTAGTCCAGATCGACGACGTTGATGGCACTGATCGCTGCCTCGGTGTCGGCATAGGCGGTCAGCAGCACCCGGCGGGCCGTCGGGTAGATGTCCATCGCCTTTTCCAGGAACTGGATGCCGTCCATCTGGGGCATCCGGTGGTCGGCGAGCAACACCGCTACCTGGTTCCCGCGCAGTTTGAGTTCACGCAGGGTGGTCAGCGCTTCTGCGCCGGATTCCGCTCGCAGGATCCGGTGGTCCTTGCCGTACCGCCGACGCAGTTCCCGGGCCACCGCCCGGGACACGGCCGGGTCGTCGTCGACGGTCAGCAAAGCGGGGCGGGGGTCGGTGGTGGGATGCTGGGCAGCGGCCGGGTGCGAGTCGCCGGGTGGTGACCCACTGGTGCTCATTGAGCAACCCCGCTTCCGATGGCGGATCCGACGCCGTGGCTCTCCACGAGGGGCTCCGTCCGAATGGTAACCAGATCGCCCATTTCGGCCGCAGCCCGGTGCGGGGCTGCACCCTCGGCAGAGGCAGATGTCGAACTCGCTGGTGGCTGGAGAACTAGGGTTTGCCGGTGGCCGGAGAACTCACGCAGGACCGGATTGAGGCGTTGCTGATCCGCATCAGGGGCCTGTGCCTGGAGCTTCCAGGGGTCAGCGAACGGCAGAGCCACGGTGAACCGGCGTTCTTCCTCACCCGCCAGTTCCTGACTTTCGCGCAGCACCACCATGACGACCGGGTGGCGATCTGGGCAGCGGCCCCGGAGGGAGCCCAGCAGCGGTGGATCGGCGCGGATCCAGGCCGGTTCTTCCGGCCGCCCTACGTCGGCGGCCGCGGATGGGTCGGAGTGTACCTCGACGTCGACCAGGACTGGGACGACGTCACCGAGATCGTCACGGAAGCACATGGTGTCGTGGCCGACCGGGGCCGCCGCGGGGGGTCGTGACCCGGCCCGCGACGGTCGCCGTCGACGGGTGTCATTCCGCACAGTCCGGCGACTCGGCTGAGTCAAGGGCGGTGGCCGAGTCAAGGGCGGTGGCCGAGCCAAGGTCGGTGGCCGAGTCAAGGGCGGTGGCCGAGCCAAGGGCGGTGACGGTGTCGATGGTGTCGACCTCGAAGACGGACTTGTCCGTGCGGTAGCCGATCAGCCGGGCGAACCGCAGTGCGACGCCACCCGGGTAGCGAGTGGACGTCTGGATTCCGTCGATCGCGATCTCGGCGATCAGTGGCGGATCGATGAACACGGTGCCGCGGGTCCTTCGTACCTCCCGGGCCAGGAACTGCTCTGTCTGCCAGGTCAGGACCTGATCGGTCAGACCCTTGAATGTCTTGCCCAGCATCACCAGCTCGCCGGTCCGCGGGTTCCGCGCAGCCAGGTGCAGGTTGGACAGCCACCCCTCGCGTCGGCCGTACCCCCATTCCGCGGCGATCACCGCCAGATCGAAGGTGTGCCGGGGTTTGAGCTTGACCCACCCGGAGTCCCGGCGGCCGGCCGCGTACGGCGCGCGGAGCTTCTTCACCACCACGCCCTCGAATCCGCCGGCGACCGCCGCGGCAAAGCCTTCGACGACATCGTCGACGCTGTGTGCGATCCGTCGGGGCACCAGTAGGTCCGGCGGCAGTACCCGGGTCATCACCGCGACGCGCTCGTCCAGCGGCTCGTCGAGCAGGTCCCTACCGTCTAGATGGAGCAGGTCGAAGCAGAACAGCGACAACGGTTGTCGCGCCGCTGTGGCGTGATCTGCCCGGCTCATGGTGATCGACGCGGTGGTCTGGAACGACAGCGGCCGCTGGTCGGGACCGAGCGCCAGGGCTTCCCCGTCGATGACGATCTGCTGGATCGGCAGGGCGGCGACCAGCGCAACGATCTCCGGCACGCGGTCGGTGATGTCGTCAAGACTTCTGGTGTAGACGGAGATCTCGGTCCCGTTGCGATGCACCTGAACACGTATCCCGTCCAGCTTGCCGTCCACCACGGCCGGCAGACCGGTCTTGTCCACTGCCGCGGCCGGTTCTGGCGCGCTCGCGGCGAGCATCGGCCGGACCGGAACGCCGACCTGCAGCCGGACCGCCTCGAGCCCGGCTAGGCCGGCGGTGGCCAGCCGAACCGCGGCCGCCGCGGTCGAACCCAGCAGCATCGCCGCTCGCTGCACCGCGGCGGCCGGCACTGCGAACGCCTCGGCCAACCCGTCCTGGACCACCGAATCCAGGGCGCCCTGGCGGATCTCGTCGAACACCAGCCCCCGCAGCAGGCGTTGTTCCGGTTCCGTCGCCGCCCCGAACAGCTGGTTGACCGCCGCCGAGCGGAGCGCCGCAGAGCCGGGCCCAGCCAGGCCGGAGATCTGCTCGAAGGCGTCATCAACGTCGGAGAGAGTCAGCGATGGGGTGGCGGCCGGTGCGGGAATGCTGCCAAGAGATGCCCAGCCGACCCCGGTACGACGCTGCCGGAGGGTCCCGGACAGGAACGTGACCGCCAGCGCAACCGCTGGGGGTGCCGCGGGCGCTGTCGCGTCATCGTCTGGTCCGGCCCCGTCTGCTCCGGCCGCGTCTGGTCCGGCCTCGTCGGGTCCGGCCTCGTCGGGTCCGGCCCTGTCTGGTCCGGCCCTGTCTGGTCCCGCCGCTACGCGGATGGCGGCCGCGATCAGCGACCGTTTGGTGAGCCGGGAG
Organism: Nakamurella sp.; assembly: GCA_965247715.1. Lineage (GTDB taxonomy): Bacteria > Actinomycetota > Actinomycetes > Mycobacteriales > Nakamurellaceae > Nakamurella. Next base: position 745,731 of record CBDFHS010000015.1, read on the forward strand.
CGGGTGGCAGCCACGTCCTGGGAGGTGGCGGCGAGGTCGGCGAACAGCACCCGTCCATCTTGACCTGGGGCACCGACAATGACACTTGGATCGCGACGGACGAATCGGTCCGTTGAGCCTGAAGCCGTTCCACATCGCCCAGCCCACGGTGGGTCGGTCAGTCGGCGGTGAGTGCGTCGAGCCCGGCGACCGGGACGATGCCCCGGGCCTTCGCCACCATCGTCTCATCGACGGTGACCAGCGCGGCGGCCTGGAGCCTGGTCACGGCGAGGTATTCCGCGTCGAACGTCGTATCCCACTTCTGTTCGTTCGCGATCCGCCAGGCGGTACGGCGGGACACCCGGTCACCCAGTAGTCGCATCTTTATCCCGGTGATCCTGTCGTGCTGCGCCAGCGCTTCACTCTCGGTGAGCTCGCCTCGGCCCACCGCCTGGTGTAGGAGCTACAACGCCTGGGATCGAAGAAGACTCGGCGCGACGATCTGGTGCGCCGGATTGATCGCGACGCTGTTCGAGACTGCGTGCAGCAGGGTCGGGGCGTCGATGACGTAGCGGGCCACCGGATGACCGTAGACGCGATGCACCGGCTGCGCCGCGGACGACCCACATCGATGCCGACAGTGCTCACATCGCCCCGGCCCGCCGCCCTGAGCGTTGCCCGGCGGCACAGGCGGCCCCGCCAACCACACACAGCAGCGGCACCACGAAAAAGGCGGTCCGGACGCCGATCTGGTCGGCCATCGCGCCGAGGGCGAACGGTCCCAGCCCGGATGCGAGGCCGACCCCCACGGTCAGCACGGCGACGGCGCGGTCGGGCTGGCCCCCGGACAACCCCATCACCATGGACGCCCCGAGCGGGTACTGCCCGGCCACCCCCAGGCCGACGACGATCAACCCGGCCACAGCAGTCAACGGAGATGCTGATGCCCAGACCAGGGCCCAGCCAACCACCGTCACACCGACACCGGCCAGGAACAGTCCCAGGGGCGGACGGTGCTTGGCCAGCGCGCCCACGATCAACCGGCCGATCGCCATCCCGCCGACCACCGCTGCCACGGCGCCGCTGGCGCTTCCGGGGCTCATCCCGGCGCGGTCGGCCAGGAGATCGGGGGTCCAGGTGATCATGCAGAACTCGATGGCCACGGCGCACACCACCGACAGACAGGCCGGCCAGTACCCCGCCGGGAGGCCCCGCACGCTGAACCGCGAGCTGGTCACCGGCGTCGCCGAGTACGCGGGCACCGCCCGCTGCCGGGTGATCAGCACGAAGGCCAACGCCGCGAACGGCACCACGAGAACGAGGGCGGCGCGCCAGGTGAAGCCCAGAGCGGTGGCCACGCCGACGGCCAGCGGGGTGACCAGCCCGACCCCCGCGGCTACCGCGTTGCCGGTGCTCAGCAGGGCGGGGCCGTACGGTCCGTTGTGTTCCTGCAGCACAGTGGTGGAGATGTTGATGGCCAGTCCACCGGCGAAACCGACGCCGATCATCGCAGGCAGGGTGAACGCCAACTCGGCCCCCGACACCAGAGACCCCCCGATGAACACCAGCGCCGCGGCGGCGAAGATGACGACACCGCGACGGGCGACCCCGTAGCGCCGCCACCGCCTCGCCAACGCGACCCCGGCGATCCCGGACAGGATGACCCCGGCGGCCTGCATGAGGCTGTGCAGGCCGGCGACGGCGCTGGTGGTGTGCAGTTCGTCGCGAAAGAGCGGCAGCGACGGCCCGACCCCGTACAGGAACCAGGTGTACGTACTCAAGGTGGCAAACGCCGCGACGGAGGTCCCATCCGGCCGGGAGGTATAGCCCTCGACGCCGGCTGGGCTGCCGATGGAGCTCATGGCATGGGCCAGCGGAAGCGCGATGGCTGGCTGACCCGGTTCGGGGCTACCAAAAACGGCCACGGCTCGGAATTCATTGGTCAAGGCTGTCACGACTTCGGGGGGTACTCGGCCACTGCAGGAGGTGGTCGGGTCGGCTCGGAGCGGCCGTGGCTGAGCTGCGGGGCATGTTCCTCGAGGTCGATCCACCTCGACGGGTGACGATGTCCGGGGGTTCGCCGGCAGCGAGACCATGCCGTCCGCCCTGCACTGTCGTCCGTCGGGTTTACCCTCCGGGTCAAGCGTCGAAAGAGCGACGTACCGCGGGAGGAGGTGCCAGGTGGACCGGTTCGGCCTACGCCCGGTGCGGGCCGACGCCGACCGAGCCGGGGTGAGCCGTCTGAGATGAGTAACCGGGCCTGGGGTGCGGTGCTGTTGACGCTGGTGTTGTTCGGCGCCGTGCTGATCCCTGTGGTGACGGGCCGCCGGATCGCCGGATCGGCGGCCCGAGTGGCCGTCCGGGAGCCCCCGCAGTTGGGTGAATGTTTGCAGGCTTCCTCTGGGTCCGGTTGGTCAGGATTCGACTTCTCGGCCGTGCAGGTGCTGACGGCCCCGGTCGGGCCGTGCGGTGACGCCAATTACGGCGAGGTCGTGGCGGTCTCCGAGGACTCCAGGATGTTTCCGTCCAGCCTGTCCGCCCGTGGCCCCTACCCGGAGCCCCTGGCCTGCCAACGGCCGGCCCGGACGTACCTGGGATGGAGTATCGGGGCGTCGTTGACGGCCAGTGATCGTCAACCCGCCGACACCGAGGGTGCGCTCGCCAGGTGGCACCCCGTGGTCACCGATTCGCTGGCCCTACTGGGACCGGATGTACCGCAGTTTCTCGACGGCCAGCGGTGGATTGCCTGCGTCATGCTGCCTCGGGCCGGGCCGTATCCGGGGTCCGTGCGCAGGGGGGCGAGCGCCGCTCCCGCCGCCGCCGATGCGTACGGCACCTGCACCGATGACAGTGCCTCCGCGTTTCCGGTCGAGACCCCCTGCGCGCAACCGCATGACGGGGAGACGTTCGGCTGGGCCCCGGTGGGCGTCACCTCCGAGCCGTCGCTGCTGGGGTCCTGCAAGGTGCTGCTGGCCTCGGCCACCGGCCGGTCATCCATCCTGAACTCGGGGGAGGTGGCGGTCACGCTGACGATTGGCTACGCGGTCGGAGGCGTTCCGGAAGTCCGGCACGACCGGGAGCAGCGGGCCACCTGCAGTGTGGTCGCCAAGGACGGTCGAACGCTGGGCGGCAGCCTGATCGGCATCGGCGACGGGCCGCTGCCGTGGCGGTGAGCTCGCCCGGGTCCCCCGATCTCCTCAGGTGGTGGCGTAGTTCGCCAGCACCGCGGAGGACAGTCGCGGCCAGCGGTCCGCGGACCACGGACCGAACGGGGTGTCGCTCAACGACACGCAAGCCAGGCGTGCTTTGGGGTCGACCCACAGGAACGATCCGGACTGGCCGAAGTGACCGAAGGTGCTGGGTGAGTTCGCCAGCGAGGTCCAATGCGGCGACTTTTGGTCCCGGATTTCGCAGCCAAGTCCCCAGTCGTTGCTGGCCTGCCGGCCGAACCCGGGCAGCACCCCGCTGAGCTCGGGGAAGGACACCGTCGAGGCCAGCGCCACCACCTCGGGGAGCACCAGACCGGGAGTGAGAAGCGCCGCGGCCAGGGCCGCCAGATCGTGGATCGGCCCTTGCACCCCGTGTGCCGGGGAACCCACCAACGTCGTCCGATTCATCCCCAACAGGTCCAGGACCCGCTCGGCAAGAAGGTCGGTGAACAGACTCTGGGTGCGTTCGGTCAGGTGCTGCGCGGCCACCTCGATCCCGCGATTGGAATAGGTGCGCCGCCGGCCCGGCCGGTTGAGTACCTGGTCAGAGTCGAGGGCGAGGCCGGATGCGTGACAGAGCAGGTGCCGCAGGGTCGACCCCGGCGGGCCGACCTGATCATCCAGGTCGACCACGCCCTCCACAGCGGCGTCCAGAACGGTGAGCGCAGTGAGCACCTTGGTGACCGACGCCCAGCGGTAGGTGCCATCGGTGGGCCCGGTGTCCACCACAGCAAGGGGGCCGTCCGGGCCGACGACGGCGACGGCCGCGGAGCCGACCGGCCAGTCCGCGATCTCGGCGTGCAGGTCCACCCGGACTCCTTTGTCTGCGGTGCTGGTGAGGGTTGTGCCTGGAACGCTCTCGCTGGTGATGCTCCAGGTCGGACGGGCCGTCGCCCGGTCGGGGAAGGGCTTCGCAGAGTGTGCCAGCATCGGCGGCGTGCCCGAACCGCCCACCCGTCACCAGATCCGGCTTGTCGACGAGGTTGCCCGTCCGACCGGTCGCGACCCGGTGCTGGAGGCTGCGCTCGGTCCGGCACTACTGCAGCAGGTCGCGGCCGGGGCGCCGGAGGGTCTCCGTATTTACCGCCCGTCAGCGACGGTCGGCTTCAGCGGTCGGGACTGCGCGACCGGCGGGATCAGCCGGGCGGCCGCGGCGGCCCGGTCGGCGGGGTTCGCCCCGGTGCGCCGCGGACCGGGCGGCCGAGCGGCGGCCTACCACCGGGGAGCGGTGTGTATCGATCACGCCGGACCGCTGCCCGCCGGATCGGGTGGTGCGCACCCCGTGGAGATCACGCCCCGGTTCATCCGGTTCGGCGGCATTATCGCCGGGGCGCTGCGTGATCTAGGGGTTGACGCCAGGGTGGGGCCGGTTCCCGGGGAGTACTGCCCGGGAGATTTCAGCATCAACGACGGCCGCGGCCGCAAGCTCGTCGGCACCGCACAACGACTGGTCCGGGGCGGCTGGTTATTCGGGACGGTGATCCTGGTCAGCGACCCCGAACCGGTCCGGGACGTGCTGATCGAGGTGTACCGGGAGCTGGGCCTGCACTGGGATCCGCTGACGGTGGGCGCCGTGCAGGACAGCGCGCCCGGCGTCGGTGTTGCAGACGTCGCCGCAGCGGTGCTGACGGCGTTCCAGGTGATGGGGCAGTTGGTCCCAACGGACCTGGACCAGCAAACCCTGGACCTGGCGGCCGGGCGCTGGGAGCGGCACCGGGTCCCGGGGGAGCTGACCTGGCTCAGTGATGCGCCGGACCCGGCTCGCTGACGACCGTCCCGAGGCGACCGGGCAGCCGGCGGGACCGAGCGGTGGCCGCAGGCCCCTATCGTTGACCCGTGCCGCAGACCGCCGACCGCCCCACCGGAGCCATCGATCCAACGGACCTGGCCACCTGCGTGCGAGTGCTGGCTGAGGTTGAGGACCTGGCGCCCGAGCACCCGGACGCGATCGCGGTCCGCCGGGCCACCGCCCGGGTCTTCAAGAGCGTCAAGCGCGCGCGCAAAACCGAACGCCGGGAAGCGATCTCGGCCGCCGACCGGGCCGTAGTCGCGGCCACCGCCACCGGTTCGCCAGGCCGGATCGATGACGAAACGTCCGGCATCCCGCTCAGCTCAGCCGCCCCAGGGGCACTGGCCGGGGTGTTCGTCCGCCCCCGACCCTGTTACATCTGCAAACGCGAATTCGTCGAGGTCGACGCGTTCTACCACCAGCTCTGCCCGTCCTGCGCCGCCGAGAACCGGGCCCACCGCGACGCCCGCACCGACCTCGTCGGCCGGCGCGCGCTGCTGACCGGGGGCCGGGCGAAGATCGGCATGTACATCGCGCTCCGCCTGCTGCGGGACGGCGCGCACACCACCATCACCACCCGGTTCCCCGGCGACGCTGTACGCAGATTCACCGCGATGCCAGACAGCGCCGACTGGCTGCACCGGCTGCGGATCGTGGGTATCGACCTGCGTGACCCGGCTCAGGTGGTGGCGTTGGCCGACTCGGTGGCCCAGGCCGGGCCGTTGGACATCCTGATCAACAACGCGGCGCAGACGGTCCGCCGGACCCCGGGTGCCTACGCACCGCTCGCCGCCGCCGAAGCCGACCCGCTACCGGACGGACCGCTACCGGAGCTACTGACGTTCGACCACATCAGCGACGCACACCCCTTGGCGCTCGCCGGATCATTGTCGGAGCATCCGATGCCACACCTGCCCGACGGCCTTGCGGGCGCTGAGATCTCCCGGCTGGCGTTGTTGGCCGGGTCGGCCGCGGCGGAGCGGCTGGACGAGGGCCGGGCCATCGACGCGGGCGGCCTGGTACCGGACGTCGGCCGGATCAACAGCTGGACCCAGCGGGTGGATGAAGTCGATGCCCTGGAACTGCTGGAGGTTCAGTTGTGCAACACCACCGCGCCGTTCCTGCTGATCAGCAGGTTACGGGCGAGCCTGGCCGCCAGTCCGGCCCGCCGCACCTACATCGTCAACGTCTCGGCAATGGAGGGGGTCTTCGGCCGCGGCTACAAAGGTCCGGGGCACCCGCACACCAACATGGCGAAGGCCGCGTTGAACATGCTGACCCGGACCAGTGCGGTGGAATTGTTGAGCGACGGCATCCTGATGACGGCGGTCGATACCGGCTGGATCACCGACGAACGGCCGCATGTGACCAAGGTCCGGTTGGCACAGGAGGGCTTTCACGCCCCGCTGGATCTCGTCGACGGAGCGGCCAGGGTGTATGACCCGATCGTTCAGGGCGAGGCCGGCGTCGACCTGTACGGATGTTTCCTCAAGGACTACCGGCCCGCGCAATGGTGACGACTTCTCGCCCATCCGGTCGTCGGCGACCGGGGAATGATCGCAGAACGTGCGGAGCATGCGTCGGCGTTCGATATCCTGAAGATCGGGTACCCCTTCAGTCCTTGCGCGTAACGGCTTGCGGATTCGCCCACGTGATCGTGCCGCAGGCGGATCGCTGACTTCGTGACCTGCAGGAAGGGGTCGACCATGGGTGGCAATTCCATCCAGCGTTTTTCCAGCACGGCCGTACTCGCGGTGTGCGCGATCGACGCACCGGTGGTGGTGTCGTCCGCCGAGATCGACGAACGGCTGTCGGCGGTCTATGAGCGGGTGGGGCTGCGGCCCGGAATGATGCAGCGCCTGGCGGGGATCAACGAACGGCGCTGGTGGAACCGCGGAACGACGTTTGCCGACGGAGCGGTGATGGCCGGCGCGAAGGCCATGGCCGAGGCCGGCGTCCAACCAGGCGACATCGGGCTGCTGGTCAACACCTCGGTCAGCCGGGCCCACCTGGAACCGTCCACCGCGGTCGCCGTGCACCACGGCCTCGGACTGCCCAGTTCGTGCCAGAACTTCGATGTCACCAATGCCTGCCTCGGTTTTGTGAACGGTATGCAACTGGCGGCGGCCATGCTGGAGAACGGGCAGATCGACTATGCACTGGTCGTCAACGGCGAGGACGCCAGGGGCATTCACAACGCGACCATCAGCCGCCTGCAGAACGGCAACGGTGATGCCAAGGACGTCTACGCCCAATTCGCATCACTGACCCTGGGCTCCGGTGCGGCGGCGATGGTGTTGGGCCGGGCCGATGCGCATCCGGAGGGCCACCGATTCCTCGGCGGTGCGACCAGGGCTGGCAGTGAGCACCACCAGTTGTGCGTCGGCGACATGGACTACATGCACACCGACAGCGCGGGTTTGATGAATGCGGGGCTGGAGCTGTCGCAGGCGCTATGGGCAGAATCAGCGGCCGACCTCGGCTGGCTCGACGGGATAGATCGTTATGTCGTGCATCAGGTCAGCTCGGTGCACACCAAGGCGATCTCCACGGCCCTGAACATCGACCTGGATCGGGTTCCGCTGAGCTTCCCGAACAGGGGGAATCTCGGTCCTGCAGCCATCCCGTTCACCCTCGCCGGCATCTCCGGCGAGCTGTCCCAGGGCGACCGGGTGCTGCTGATGGGCATCGGGTCCGGGCTCAACGCCTCGATTACCGAGATCATCTGGTGACCCGGGCGGGCCCGGCTTGCGGATCGGGCGAGCCCGCGGCGTTCCCCCCGGACGGGTTGCCCGGCCTGGACCCGGCGTGGTCGAGGGTGTTGACGATCACCGACGGCGCCGGAGTTCCGAGGACCTTCCATCTCCTGGACTCCTGGGCCGACCGGTTCCGCGGAACCGAAGCGGCCGCGGCGACGACGAAGACTCCGCTGATCACCCTGCTGTGCGTGCACGGCAATCCCACCTGGAGCTACCTGTGGCGGCGGCTGCTGTCCGCCGCGCCTGCACAGTGGCGGGTGATTGCCCCCGACCAGCTCGGCATGGGGTATTCCGAACGCCCGGCCGAGCCGAGGGTGCTGGCCGAGCGGGTGGATGACCTGACCCGGCTGACCTCGGCCCTGGACGTCACCGGACCGGTTGTCACCGTGGCGCACGACTGGGGCGGGATCATCTCGCTGGGCTGGGCGGAGCGGCACCGCGGGCAGGTCGCCGGGATCGTGCTGAACAATACCGCTGTGCATCAGCCCGAGGAGTCCGCCGGCCCGATCCTGATCCGGCTCGCGCACCAGCGTCCGGTCAACCTGCTGGCCTGCCGGCTGAGTCCGCTGTTCGTCTGGGCCACGACCGCGCTGAGTCGGCCCCGGTTGTCCGGCGACGTCCGCGCGGCATACGCCGCGCCGTACCGGTCCGCCGCGCGCCGCCGCGCGGTCAGCGAATTTGTCGCCGACATCCCCTTTGCCGCAGAACATCCCAGTCGCCCCGAGTTGGACCGCATCGCGGACGGGGCCCGCAACATCACGGCCCCGACGTTGCTGTTGTGGGGCCCGCGGGACCCGGTCTTCCGCGAGGAGCACCTTCGGGACCTGCAGCAGCGGCTCCCGCACGCCGCGTTGCACCGGTACGAGGGGGCCGGTCACCTCTTGGCCGAGGACGCCCCGGAGTACGCCGCTGCCGTGAAGGCGTTCGTCGCACAGTTACCGCTGCTGGCCGGTGACGGCGCCGGCGGGCGGCACCGCGCACCGACCCAACCCGGGACCGGGCAGTCCGCTACGGGGAGCTCGGTGTCCTCCGGCGAACGGTCCGAGCTGGCCGAACTGATGGCCCGCGACGGCGACCCCACCGCGGCCGTGGTCGAAGTCGGGGGCCGGTCCATCAGCTGGGCCGAGCTGGCCGACCGGGTGGGGGACACCGCGGCGGGGTTGACCGCCGCAGGCGTCCGGCCCGGCGACCGGGTCGCACTGCTGGTTCCCCCGTCGATCGAGCTCACGGTCGCGCTGTACGCGGTGTGGGCCGCCGGCGCGGTGATTGTCGTGGTCGACCGGGGGTTGGGTCTGACCGGGATGGGCCGGGCCCTGCGGAGTGCCCGGGTCGATCATCTGATTGCCGACACCGCCGGGTTGTTGGCGTCCCGGCCGATGCGAGTCCCCGGCACCCGGATCGCGGTGCGGGACGTCCCCCGTCCGGTACGCCGGCTGGGCCGGGTGAATCACACCATTGCGGCGCTCGTCCGGTCCGGCCGTCCCCCGGGCACCGACCACCGCGGGACCGGCGGCGGGACCGCGGCTGACGGGACCGGGGCCGGCCTCGGGATCGGAACCGGGATCGGAACCGGGACCGGCACCGGGACCGGTCCGGACGACGAGGCCGCGGTCATCTTCACGTCCGGGGCCACCGGCCCCGCCAAAGGGGTCCGGTACCTGCACCGGCAGGTCCGGGCGCAGCTGGCGGTCATTGAATCGACCTACCGGCTGACCGCCGATGATCGCATCGTCGCCGCGTTCGCGCCGTTCGCGCTGTACGGGCCCGCACTCGGCATACCGTCCGCGGTACCGGGCACCGACGTCACCCGTCCCGGATCACTGACCGCGGCCGCTCTGGGCGACGCGGTCGTTGCCGTCACGGCAACCGTGGTGTTCGCCTCGCCGGCGGCGCTGACCAACGTCCTGGCCACAGCGGCGGATCTGACCGAGCAGCACCGCGCCGCGCTCGGCCGGGTCCGGTTACTGATGAGCGCCGGCGCGCCCGTACCCGCGGGCCTGCTGCGGCGACTGGCGGCGCTGATGCCGCGGGCGGAGTTGCACACCCCGTACGGCATGACCGAAGGCTTGCCGCTGACGGGCATCTCGCTGCCGGAGATCGAGGACGCCGGTGACGGCGATGGAGTCTGCGTCGGCCGTCCGCTGCCCGACGTCGGCCTGCTGATCGGAGCGCTGGACCACCGGGGGGTGCCTGCCACCGAACTGACCGACCGCCCCGACGTGAGCGGTGAGATCTGGGTCAGTGCAGCGCATCTCAAGGATCGGTACGACTCGCGCTGGGCGCTGGAGCAGGCGGCGGCGGTGCACCCGGGTTGGCACCGGACGGGCGACGTCGGCATGATCGACGGGGGCGGGCGGCTCTGGGTGCAGGGCCGGACGGCGCACGTGATCAGGACTGGCGCCGGGCCGGTCACCCCGGTCGGGGTGGAGCAGCGGGTGCAGCACGCCCTGTCATCCTGCGATGCCGAGGCCTTCGCCGACCCACAGGTCGCCGTGGTGGGCGTCGGACCGGCCGGTACCCAGCAGGTGGTGGTGGTGATCGCCGGGGCCGCCGGGCCGCTGGCGTCACCCGCGATCACGGATGCAGCGCGGCTCGCTGCGGGTGTCCCGGTCGCTGCGGTCCTGCGCCGAAGGACGCTGCCGGTGGACATCCGGCACAACTCCAAGATCGACCGGGTGGCCGTCGGCGGGTGGGCGGAGCGAGTGCTGGCGGGGAAGCGGCCCGGTCGATGAAGGTGCTGGTCACCGGGGCCAGCGGGATGACCGGACGGGCGCTGGTCCGGGCGTTGTGCGCCCGCGGTGATGACGTCACGGTGCTGCAGCGCCGTCCGTCGCGTCTGGGTGTGCCAGAGGTGCTGGGCGATATCGCCGATCAGGATCTGGTCCGGGGCGCGGTGACCGGGCAGGACGCGGTCATCCACCTCGCGGCGAAGGTCGACGTCGTCGGGGAATGGGCGGAGTTCGAACGGGTCAACGTCGGTGGCACCCGGTCGGTCGTCGATGCCTGTCGGCAGGCGGGAGTGCCGAGGCTCATTCATATTTCGTCTCCGTCGGTGGCTCACGCCGGGGTTTCCCTCGCCGGCGTGGGCGCCGAACCCGCCGACCCGGCGGCGGCGCGGAACACCTATGCGCGGTCAAAGGCGATGGCCGAACAGATCGCGCTGGCGGCCGATTCTCCCGGTCTGGCGGTCGTGAGCCTGCGGCCGCACCTGATCTGGGGACCTGGAGACACCCAGCTGATCGAACCGGTGCTGGCCCGGGCCCGGGCCGGCCGGCTACCGCTGATCGGCCATGGCACGGCGCTGGTGGACACCACCTACGTCGACAACGTGGTGACCGCGATGCTGGCCGCCGTGCAGGTATGTGGCCCGGTCCATGGCGAGGCGCTAGTGGTCACCAACGGTGAACCCCGGCCGATCGGGGAGATCCTAGAGCTCGTGTGCCGGGCCGCCGATGTTCCCGGACCCCGCCGCCGGGTGCCGCTGCCGGTGGCGCGGGCAGCGGGGGCGGCAATCGAGACCGCCTGGCGGCTGGCCGGCCGTCCTGGGGTGCCGCCGATGACCCGCTTCCTGGCCGAGCAGTTGGGCACCGCCCATTGGTTCGATCAGCGTCGGACCCGGGAGGCGTTGCAGTGGGCCCCGTCGGTCACCCTGGACGAGGCCTTCGAGCGGCTTCGGCTCGCGTACCGCCGAGAATGAACGCACGACGCGCACCCGTGGGGCTGTACGCCCACCTGTCCATGCGAAGGAATGGAACTTGCTGTCGCGTCGTTGACCAGACTGCGGCGGTTGACAGCTCAACAGTTCCCGCCGCCACTGTCGGCACCGGAGGTAGGAGCGAGCATGCAGTTCGGGATCTTCACGGTCGGGGACGTCACGCCCGATCCGACCACCGGTCGCGCGCCCACCGAGGCGGAGCGGATCAAGGCCATGGTCGCCATCGCCGTCAAGGCGGAGGAGGTTGGGCTTGACGTCTTCGCCACCGGCGAGCACCACAATCCGCCGTTCGTTCCTTCGTCTCCGACCACCCTGCTCGGGTATGTCGCGGCCAAGACCGACACCCTGATCCTGTCCACCTCGACCACCTTGATCACCACCAACGACCCGGTGAAGATCGCCGAGGACTTCGCGATGCTGCAACACCTGGCGGACGGCCGGGTCGACCTGATGATGGGTCGCGGCAACACCGGACCGGTGTACCCGTGGTTCGGTCAGGACATCACCAAGGGCGTCGAACTCGCGGTGGAGAACTACGCCCTGCTCCGCCGGCTGTGGCGCGAGGACGTCGTCGACTGGACCGGCCGCTTCCGCACCCCGCTGCATGGCTTCACCTCCACCCCGCGTCCGCTGGACGGGATCCCGCCGTTCGTCTGGCACGGATCGATCCGGACGCCGGAGATCGCCGAGCAGGCGGCCTATTATGGCGACGGCTTTTTCGCGAACCACATTTTCTGGCCGCAGTCGCATTTTCAGCGCCTGATCGAGTTGTACCGCAACAGGTTCGAGCACTACGGACACGGCAGCGCCGACCAGGCGATCGTCGGTCTGGGCGGACAGGTGTTCATGCGCACAAACTCTCAGGACGCGGTGCGAGAGTTTAGGCCCTACTTCGACAATGCGCCGGTGTACGGGCACGGTGCTTCACTGGAGGACTTCACCGAGATGACCCCGCTGACCGTGGGCAGCCCGGCCGAGGTCGTCGACAAGACCCTGACGTTCCGGGACACCTTCGGCGATTACCAGCGCCAGCTGTTCTTGATGGACCACGCCGGGTTGCCGCTGAAAACCGTGTTGGAGCAACTGGATCTGCTCGGCGAGCAGGTGGTTCCGGTGCTGCGCAAGGAGTACGACGCAAGGCGGCCAGCACACGTACCGGAAGCGCCGACGCACCGGTCCCTGCTCCGCGCTGCCGCGGAGCCGGTCATTGACGGGTCTGGGTTGCGCTCAGGTGCTCGGACGGAGCTCTCCGCCACGGGGTAGCCGGCCGTGACACCCGAACGCCTCGGGACGGTCGTTTCTTTGACCTGGTGACCTCTGGCAGCGCCCGCCCATCGGGTGGGCGTTCTCACACTCGGCATCCGGGGGACTGTCGTGTTGTCGCCGCCGGATCAGCACCTAGCCTGGTGAGGATCGACCAGCCATCGGCCGACCGGCTGGGTGACGACCACATTCGCCCCTCGTCAAGGAGCCAGCATGGCGAAGAAACCCTTCATGAGCGCGTACCTCAGCGCGGCCAACCGGGCGATGAACACCGCTCGCGGCCGGGCCACTGCCGAGGTCAAGCGGGAAGCCAAGCGGCAGAGCACCAGTGCGACCAACGCCTGGCTGAGCGCCTGGACGCCCAAGCCGGCCAAGCGTCGCAAGAGCCGGTAGGCCCTTCGCAGCGGTCCAGCAGGGGCGTCGTTGGGGGAGTGCCAGCCGCAGCCGGCGTACTTACTGCGGACGAATGTTGGGGCTGCGCCGGGCCAGGCGGGCAGCGCCCCGGAACGGGGCACGATGTCGCGCCCCGGTCGGGCGACGGGCCTAGCCGTCGTCGGCACGGGAGGGGCTAGCCCAGCGCGGACGCAATCCCGGTCACCAGGTCGTCGACCTGCTCGCTGGTCATCACGAACGCCGGCGAGATCTGAATACCGCCGGTACCTACCGCCCTGGTCGCAATGCCATGGGCGCGAACGGCTTTGGCCAGCCCCAAGGCCGCCGACGGGTCGACGAGCTGGACCGCGGCGACGGCGCCGGTTCCGCTGCGGACCTCGGCAACAGCGGGATGCTCGGCCAGTACCGCCAGCTTCTCGTGCAGCATGGTTGCCAACCGATCGGCGGCAGCCAGCAGGTCTTCCCGTTCGATGATGTCCAGGTTCGCCATCGCGGCGGCGGCTGCGGCCGCGTGCCCGCCGTAGGTATAGCCGTGCCTCCACCACACCCCGGCGTCCGGGTCGAAGAACGGTTCGGCAATCTTGGGGGCGACGAAGGTTGCGCCCATCGGGACGTACCCGGAGGTGAGACCCTTTGCGGTGGTCATCATGTCGGGTTCGAGGTCGAACTTGCTGGAGGCGAACCAGTCTCCGCCGATCCGGCCGAACCCGGTGATGACCTCGTCCGCGACGAAAAGGATGTCGTGGTCGCGGCAGATCTGCCGCACCTCGGCGAGATAGCCGTCGGGGGGTGGGAAGACGCCACCGGCACCGATGACCGGTTCGCAGAAGAACGCCGCGATCGATTCCGCACCGACGTCCTCGATCAATTCGAGCAGGGCCTTGCCGCTGTCCCAGGACACCGTGCGTGCGTCCGGCATCAGTTGGCCGTATCCGTCGTGATTGGCGGGGATGCCGGCCAATGCAGTTCCGGCGACATGCATTCCGTGGTAGGCCTTCTCACGGCCCACCACGATGGTCTTGCCGGTTCGGCCGACCTCCTGCCAGTACCGGCGGGCCAGTTTGACTGCGGTGTCGACCGAGTCGGACCCACCCGAGGTGAAGAAGATCTTGCTGCCGGGCACCGGGGCGATCCCGGCGAGGCGGTTGGCCAGCGCGATGGTGGTGTCGACGGCGTAGTCGCCGAAGCTGGAATAGGCCGCGATCCGGCCGATCTGTGCGGCGACCGCTTCGGCGATCTCGGTGCGCCCGTGCCCGACATTGGTGAACCACAGGCCAGCCGTGGCGTCGAGATAGCGGCGACCGGAGTCATCCCAGATCCACGGCCCCTCGCCCCGGGTGACGACGAACTCGCCGTCCCTTTCAACCGCACCCATGCTGGCAAATCCATGCCAGAGTGCCTGATTGCGCCGGCTTTCTGTGATGCCCACTGCCGAACCCCTGCCCGCCGTCTACCGCGCCCGTTTGGCCGGTGCTGACGGTACAGCCTCCCTAGTCGCCGGTGGAGCCGTCGATGCGTTCGCGGAGTAGATCGGCGTGCCCGCAGTGCCGGGCGTACTCCTCGATCATGTGCACGAGGATCCACCGCAGGCTCGGTTGCCGATGGTCATGGTCGTGGCCCGACGGGCGGCGGGCGGACAGGTCGTCCAGCGACGGGGTGGCCCGTTCCAACCGGCGGGCGACCTCGATCTCGGCCTGCCAGGCGGCCATTGCGTCGGCAACGGTGTCCTGCGGCCCGGGATGCATATCCCCGTCCTCATCGCCATCGGGATGGGCCGGGCCGTAGAACAGGGGCGGTACCTGCTCGTCGGCCAACTGGCGCCGGAACCACCCGCGTTCCACATCGGCCATGTGCCGGACCAATCCGAGCAGGTTCAGATCTGATGGCTCGATCGCCGGGCTGCGGGCCTGATCGTCGGTCAGGCCGTCGATCTTCAGGGCCAGGGTGGCTCGGAAGTAGTCCAGGAACTGGGTCAGCGTGGTCCGCTCGTCGGCGGCGGTGTCGGGACTGCGGCGATCGATCATCCCCCGACGGTAGTGCGACCAGTGCTGTGCGCCGGCTCCATTTGCCGCCTTGTCGGCGCGCCGCCGTCACCGTTGTTTGGTCCATTGTTTCGTCACCGTTATTTCGTCACCAACCTGACCTGCCCGTCGGACAGGCGGTACGTGGCGCCGAGGATCTGACACCGACCGGCGGCCACCGCATCACCGAGCACTCGGGAACGCTCCACCAGCAAGCGAACGGTTGCCCGGACGTGCTCGGCCTCGATCAAATCCAAGGCCGGATTTTCGTCGGACCCCAACGCCTGGTGCGCCCGCTGGACAGCCAAGACACTGGGCGCGATCCGTTCGGTGATGTCCCGGATGTACCCCGGCGGCACGGTTCCGCTGCGGACGGACTCGGCTGTCGCCGCAACCGCTCCGCATCGGTCGTGCCCCAGCACCACGATCAGCGGGATCTTCAGCACGTGCACCCCGAACTCCGCGGTCCCGAGCACTCCGGAGTCGAAGACGTGCCCGGCCGTCCGCACCACGAACAGGTCCCCGAGACCCTGGTCGAAAACGATTTCCGCGGCCACCCTGGAGTCGCTGCAGCCGAAGATCAAGGCGAACGGCCGCTGGCCGTCCTGGAGTTCGTGTCGTCTGGCCGCGTCCTGACCGGGATGCAGGGGGTTGCCGGCGACGAAGCGGGCGTTGCCGTTGGCCAGTTCCTGCCAGGCCAGCTCGGGCGGTGGCTGGGTCGGGACCGCCGGCCGATCTGGGGCGGCCGATACAACGGAACCGTACAGGGACCGAAAGGCGTTGAGGGACATAAGATCTCCGTGAGATTACAGGCAGGTCGACACCCAGGCGCGGGTGGTCGGCGAGCGGATGCGGCGCTGCATCGGGTGGGATGGAACGGCCGGTGGGCGAGGGGGAACGCCCACCGGCCGGGCTCTAGGGAGCAGCCGGTGACGGCGTCATCAGGGGAGATGGGTCCCCGGGGTCGGGGTGGCCCGGGCCGGCCATCCACGGCTGCGTCACCGCTTCGGCCGGACCGTGAGGGCCACCCGGTCGTACGCGCCCAGCGCTCCGTCCTCGGTCAGAGCCACCCAGGCACCACGCCGCAAGGCCAGTTCGATCAGCTCGTCCACCGCGTCGTCGATCACCCCGACGGCTCCGACAGTGGTTGCCGGCGTGAGGAAGTCGCCGTCGTCACTGAGATGGGCCGGATAGAACAGGCCCTCTTCGACAACGAGCATCTCGGGTCGTTCGTGCCGTGCCGCCAACCAGGCCGCGGGAACGCCGGTGACCACCGTGCCGGCTCGGGCCCGGGTCGCGAGCAACTCCAGGGCCTCGGACTGGCGAGAATGCAGGTAGGTGTCGAGGATCGGCTGGACCCGGCGGGCAAGCTCGGGCAGCGATGCTTTCGCCAGATTTCCGCTCACGGTGCCGGCAAGGCGCGCGGTATTTCGGGACAGCGACCGGAAGGTCGCGACCAGGTGTTCTGATCCGACCAGAATCAGGGGAGCCGGATGCAGCCGCAGGTGCACCCCCAGTGCGGTGTCGACCTGCTGGAGGAATTTGGTGGTTTGGGTGCCGCCGGGTTGCCGGTCCGGTGCGTGCAACGGGAACCGGTCGGCCGAGGCCGCGTGCAACACGCCGCCGACGCTGTCGAACAGGCGGGCCTGACCGGCATTGAACACCAGCACCACGTGCCGCGGAGTGCGATGCAGCGCCCGGACGAGATCCCTGGTGGCAAAGGTGGTGTCGACCACCGCACGATCGTGGACGTGCACCGGCAGCGGCAGCACGTGCTGCTCGTGTGCGGACACCAGCACCGCGATCGCGGCGTCGACGGGTCCGTTGGCGGCTTGGTCGACCGCCTCGGCGAGGGCGTCCTCGACAGCAGTCTGGGCCGGCACGATCCGGCGGAGGCGCTTCGTGGCATCGGCGGCCAGACCGCGCAGGGTGGCCACGTCGGCCTGTTGCATCCGCCGTCCGGCGATGGTGTTCATCAGCAGGGACACGGCGGGAAAGTCGGTGCGGGACTGCAGGTCCAGGACCTGCTCGACGGTGGGCGCGGTCAATGGCCGACCACTACCGCCGGTGCCGGACCGGGGGTGGTCGGTGATGCGTAACTCGGTAGCGGCTGGAATGGGGATGATGGACGCGGCAGACGGCATGACCTGGCCTCTCGACGCAGCGGGACCGAGGTCTTCCCCGACCGGATCCCGGTCCCGACGTGCCGGGCCGTCGCGGGACGGCCGTGCTGACGACACGTGGTGAGTGGGGTACTCCCCTCAAAGCTACGATCTCAGACTAGCGAATTGAACTTCGTATGTCTAGCAGGCAGCACTGGAACGGTGGCCCCCGTCCGATGGAACGTGCCGGCCGTCCCGGGTGATCACTCGGCAACCGAAGGTTCCGGGACCAGGATTGCCAGCAGTTCGTCCAGGTCGTGACCGGCGTTCATGTGATGCCGTAACGGTTGGCGCGGCGGAATGGAGTAACTGTTCCGCCGGCCCTGTCGCGTCCGGATAAGGTATCCGGACTCCACCAGGTCGGCCACGATGCTCTGGGCGGCCCGTTCGGTGATACCGACGCGGGTGGCCACCACCCGCAGGGTTACCTCCCGGTCCCTGGCGATGGCCAGCAGCACGTGCGCATGATTGGTCAGAAACGTCCAGCCGCCCCGGTCCACAGCCGACAAACTCCCGGTCATCTGGCAAAGCTTATGCGCCCGCATCGCATGGCGCAGCCGGAACACGTCCGTACGTGATGTGTCCCGTCCGCGGCACGTCGGATCTCGGGCGACCCGGCCGCAGCCGACCGCAATGATCTGCAGGGTCGCGTCGGCGGCGACCGTTGGCGCAGGAAGACGGTGTGCATCCGTCGTCGCTGCACCGCCACTGCGGGAAACCCAAACGGACCCGCCAGTTAGGGGTGGGGATCTCAACCCCGGGCACAGCAGGGTCGGCGGGTACAGCAAGCGGCACGACCCGGATCTACCTGGACCCGCCTCTTTCGTGCCGGACGACTAATGGTGCGCGACATACGGTTTCGGGGCGGGAAGGTGTGCCTCGTCGCGAACCCGGACCGCGAACCGTTCGATGCTGATCAGCGCGCTGACCACGTCGGCGCTCGTGACCTCGAACGGCATGGAATGGATGGTCTCCCCGGGGACGGTGGCCGCGTCGGCCACGGTGGTGAGTGATTTAACGTCATCCGCGCTCAGACCGACCTCGGTGAGCGTCGTCGGCAAACCCACCCGGGTGGTGAACTCGATGAAGTCCCGAATGTCGGAGGTCGGCGCACCCTCCAGCACCAGCTGGGTCACCGAGCCGATGTTCACCTTCTGGCCGTGCGCCAGGCCATGGGTCTGCGCGACGGCCGTCAGGCCGTTGTGGATGGCGTGTGCCGCGGCCAGTCCACCGGATTCGAATCCGAGGCCGGAGAGCAAGGTGTTGGCCTCGATGACCTTCTCCACGGCTGGCGTCACCTGGTGGTCGATGACCGCATCGATGGCCGGAAGGGCATTGTCCCACAACACTTTCCAGCTCAGTTCGGCCAGCGCGATGCCGGTCAGGGTGGGCAGGCCGCCGGCCATGGTCTTGGAATTCGAGCGTGCTGTCGCCCGGGCCTCCAGCCAGGTGGCGAGCGCGTCACCAACACCGGCGATCAACAAAGCCACCGGCGCGTTGGCGACGACCTGGGAGTCGACCAGCACCAGATCGGGATTGCGGGGAAAGAACCGGTATTCCTCGAACTCACCGGTCTCGGTGTAAATCACCGCAAGCGCGCTGCACGGGGCGTCGGTCGAGGCAACCGTGGGGCAATTGGCCCAGCGGATACCGGCCAGGTGCCCGGCCGCCTTCACCGCGTCGATCGCGCTACCGCCGCCGACCGCCACCGCTACGTCGGATTCGGAGGATTTGATCACTTCGACCAGCCGGTCGACCTCCTTCGCGCTGGGTACGCCATTGAACTTCTCCCGCCGCAGCGGCAGTTCGGCGGACTTCAAGGAGGTCTCGATGTCGTGCCCGACGAACCCCCACACCAGGTCGTCGGCAATCATCAGCGGCCGAGAACCGATCTGGGACAGGTACTCTCCAAGCTGAGAGATGGCTCCCTTGCCCTACACGTACCGACCGGGGCTGATCACGGTGCGGACTGTCGACGACATGGTTCCTCCAGGTGGTTGCCGGGGCTGGGCGGGTGGTCCCTGCGACAACCGGTTGGTCTCCGGCCGCTGTCTTCGCGGCACCGCTGATAAAAGCAACCGGTGCAACGGTCATCGTCGCCTGTCCTATCGTCGCCGGGTCGCCCGGGTGGTGCAACCTGAAACCCCGCGCCGGGTAACGTCCAGCGATGACATCTGCATCGCACCCGCTGCCGCCGTTCCGGGCGAACGACGGTCGGTCCAACCTGGCGGAGCGGCTCAGTGCCGGACCGGTCGTGCTCGACGGCGGACTGGCGACCCTGCTGGAGGCGCACGGGCACGATCTCAGCTCCGCCCTGTGGTCCGCGCGGTTGCTGGCCGACAACCCGGACGCGATCACCGCGGCCCACCGCGAGTACTTCCGGGCCGGTGCACAGGTCGCGATTACCGCCTCCTACCAGGTGTCTTTCGCCGGGTTCGCCGCAGCCGGCATGAACGGGGCGAAAACCGAAGAACTGCTGCGCCGCTCGGTGCGGTTGGCCCGGGCGGCCGCCGATACCGAGCCCCCGATGCCCTCCGTCACGCCGGGTAATCCGACGCCGCCGCAGCGGTGGGTGGCTGCGTCGGTAGGCCCCTACGGGGCGGCGCAGGCTGACGGATCGGAATACCGTGGTGACTACGGGTTGAGCGTGGCCGAATTGCGGGCCTGGCACCGTCCCCGGCTGAACATTCTGGCGGAGGCCGGCGCCGACCTGCTGGCGATGGAAACCATCCCCTGCCTGGCCGAGGTGGAAGCCTTGCTCACCGAGGTCGAGGCCATCGGGGTTCCGGCCTGGCTGTCGCTGACCTGCTCAGGTAACCGGACCCGAGCGGGCGAGCCGGCCGAGGATGCCTTCGCAATGGCGGCTGGAGTGGCTGAAGTGGTAGCTGTGGGGGTCAACTGCGTTGACGCCAGAGAAGCCGCCGACCTGGTGATGACGGCAGTTGAGGCGTCGGGCAAACCGGCCGTGGTGTATCCGAACAGCGGTGAGATCTGGGATGCCGCCGATCGCAGCTGGGCCGGCCACCCGACCTTCGGACCGGAGCATGCTGCGCTCTGGGTGGCGTCCGGGGCGCGGTTGGTGGGTGGCTGCTGTCGGGTCGGCCCGAGGGCGATCAAGCGGCTGGCGGCGGCCGCGCCCGGGTGGCCGCCGGGCGACGGGCACGTGGTGTCCGCCCGCTGACCCTGCTCTCCGGACCCTGCTCTCCGGACCCTGCTCTCCGGACCCTGCTCTCCGGACCCTGCTCTCCGGACCCTGCTCTCCGGACCCTGCTCAGTCCCGGTAGAGGGCGTCCAATTCGCGAAGGTACTTCTTTTCCACGACCTTGCGGCGGACCTTCATGGATGGGGTGAGATCACCGGCCTCGACGGTCAGGTCATGCGGCAGGATCACGAATCTCTTGATCGTCTCCCAGCGTTCCAGCTGACCGTTCAGGGTGTCCACGTGCTGCTGGATCAGGTCGTGCACTGCAGGTTCCTTGGCCAGATCTTCCGGTGTGCGGCCGGCCAGGCCGTTCTCGGCGGCCCAGCTGGTGATCATCTCGGCGTCCAAGGTGATCAGCGCGGAGACGAACTTGCGACTGTCACCGTGCACCACGATGTGCCCGGCCCATGGGCACTCGGCGCTGAATAACACCTCGATCTTTTGCGGCGCAACATATTTCCCGCCGGAAGTCTTGATCAAGTCTTTCTTGCGGTCGGTGACCCGCAGGTAGCCGTCGTCCAGCTCACCGATGTCGCCGGTATGCAGCCAGCCATCGGAGGTGATCGCCTCCGCGGTCGCGGCGGGGTTGTTGTGATAGCCGCGCATCACGCCGCCACCGCGCAACATGATCTCGCCGTCCTCGGCAATCCGCAGTTCGGAACCGGGCAGGGCGGGCCCAACGGTGCCGATCCGGATATCGGCCGGCACATTCACCGCGACCGCCGCGCTTGATTCGGTGAGCCCGTACCCCTCCAGGATGGTCATCCCCATGGCGTCGAACCACTCGGCGACATCCCTGGACAGAGCCGCCGAACCGGAGACGAAGAACCGGATCCGGCCACCCAGCCGGGCCCGGACCGTTCGCAGCACCAACCGATCGGCCACCGCGAGTTTGGCGGCCAGCAACGGCGACGGTCGTTTTTTCCTCTGCCGCACCCGGGAAGCCGAGATGCCCACCCCGACCGCCCAGTCGAAGATCTTGGCCTTGAGCCCGCCGTGGCCCTGGGCGGTCAGGGTGACCTTCGTCCGTACCTTCTCGAAGATTCGCGGTGCGCCGCCCATGAACGTTGGTCTGATCACCCCGAGGTTCTCCACGATCCGGGTGAGGTCACCGTCCACAGCAGTGGAAAAGCCCAGTTCGAGCTGAACCGCTGACAGCACCTTTCCCAGTACATGGGACATCGGTAGCCACAGGTACTGCACGTCGTCCGGTGTCAGGATGTTCAGTGCCGCAACGGCTTTGCCCTCATACATCCAGTTGTCGTGGACGAGCCGGACGCCTTTGGGCCGGCCGGTGGTGCCGGAGGTGTAGATCAACGTGGCCAGGTCCTCCGGGCCGGTCGCGGCGATCCGCGCGGTGACCAGGTCGGGATCGAGGGCAAGCCGGTCACGTCCTCTCCCGGCCAGGTCGCTCAGGGAGAGCACGGCCACCGACGCCGAGTGGGGCACGTCGGCGGGGGTGCCGTCGAACAGCACCACCGCGGTGAGCTCGGCCAGACCGGAGCCCAACGCCTTGGCGGCCTGTTCGGCGTCCTCGGCGAACATCACGACCGACCCGGAATCGCCGAGGATGTACCCGACCTCGGACGCGGCGGTGGAAGGGTAGATCGAGGTGGTCGCCGCCGCCGCGCACAGGATCGCCAGGTCCGCGAGAATCCATTCGATCCGAGTGGTCGCCGCAATCGCAACCCGCTGCTGTGGCTCGACGCCGAGATCGATCAGGCCGGCGGCCAACGCGAACACCCGATCCCTGGTCTGGGTCCAGGTCAGTGAGGTCCATTCCTCGCCGTCGCGGTAGCGAAAGGCCTCACCCTGGGGGGTCTTGCTGACCCGCTCGGTGAACAACTGGCCGAACGACTGGGCTCGTTCGCTCAGCACGGCAGTCATGTTTCGTCCTCCTCGACGACCGGACGGCCAACCTGGGTCGACACGGGCAGGCGGCACCGGCTGTTCACGACCCTACGTGCGCACCCCTCCCGATGTCCTGCCGACCCGTCACCCGGATGGTTGATCCGGACGGGTCAGCGCAGCCGGGTGACCTTGACGGTGACCTCGTTGCCAGTCGCGTCAGGTCCGGCGTATACGCCCTTCACCGGCGGCACATCCCCGTAGTCCCTGCCCCTGCCCACGACCACGTGGGCGCGACCGGGAGCGGTGAGATTGGTGGGGTCGAACCGGTTCCAGGTCGGCTGGCCGGGATCGGGACTGTCGAACCATTCGATCCACGCGTGGGACTCGCCGGTGACGGCCTTGCCGATCTCGATCGTGCTGCCCGGATGCAGGTACCCGGAGACGTACCGGGTCGGCACCCCCATGGAACGGAGCATGCCGATGGCCAGGTGCGACAGGTCCTGGCAGACGCCGCGGCGAGCAAGGTAGGCCTCGACGGCCGATGTGCTCACCCCGGTGGCACCTGGTTCGTAGGTCAGCGTGGAGTGGACCCAATCGCAGACCACCCCGGCCGCCTCCGACGGGCCGCTCGTAGAATCCTTGATCTCTGCCGCAATGCCGGATAGTTCGTCGTCCAGGGCCGTCAGCGGGGTGGGGGTCAAGAACTCCTCGAACCGGTCCTCACAACCAGCCCCTGCCAGCGCCGCCCAATCCATTCCGGCGAGCCCCTCGGCAGAACCCGTGGCCGCGATGCCGGGGTTGGCACCCGGCCAGGCCTGCGCCAGCGGGAAGGTCTCCACGGTGGTGGTCACGGTGACGGCGAGATGGCGATGCGGGCGATGAATGTCGAACGCGGCCACCCTGGTGCCGAAGTAGTCCACGTACGGCAGCACGCCCTCGAACGGTTCTATCTCCAGCCGGGCCGACAGCACCGCCTGGCCGGGTTCGTCGGCCGGTTGCATCCTGACCTCGTTGTACGAGGTGGTCACCGTGTCCGGGTAGGTGAGCACCGTCCGGTGCACGATCAGCAACCGCCAGATGTCGGAAACATCGCCGCTGGCAACCGATGCCTCGCTCATGCTGCCCCTCCGCTCGTTCCTCGCGGACCGGCAGCACTGCGCCCATGATTCGCTCGCCAAGGCTCGCTCATGCCGCCCCCCCGTCTGCGCCAATGTTCGCCCAGCTCACCGCGTCCTCGCGGCGGAAGAACGACTTGCTCACCGCGGTGTGGGCGCTGGCAACGGTGCGCTGCAACGTATTCAGCAGCCGGGCCCGATCGGCGGCCAGTTCTGTTCCGGTCCGGTAGTCCAGGCTGGTCCTGGTCCGGCCGACGATCCGGCGGGCCGATGACGGGTCGCGGCGCGGGTCGGCGCCGTAGGTGTTACTTGTCTGGTTCACGGCCGCCGCCTCCAACGCGGCCAGGCAGGCCTCTGCGGTGGTCAGGGATCGGAGTACGGACCGCGGAAACTGCCGGTCCAGCAGCACGAATTCGGTGGCGGTGCGCTGGCCGATGGTGCCGCCGTAGGACCGCACGTAGGGCTCCCAGCCGCCGCACGCGCTGACCAGTGCTCGCCAGGGCGGCACCGAACCGGTTTCGGATTCGGCCGCCGCCAGCAGCCGGATCGTCATGTCGGCCCGCTCCAGCGAACGGCCGACGACCAGGAAGTGCCAGCCCTCGTCGTGGCTCATCACCTCCGAGATCAACCCGTTGGCGATCGCGCACCGCTCGCCGACCCAGCGCAGGAAGACGTGCGGTCCGGCGCCGGTCGCCTCCCTCGTCCGCAGCCCGTGCCAGGTGACGTTCAGGCACTCCCAGACGTCGAGCGGGATGGCATCCCGGACGCCGCGGGCGTTGTCCCTGGCCGCGGTCAGCGCCCCGGACACCGACGACGCGCGGTCGCCGTCGAACACCAACGCGCGCACCAGTTGTCCGGACTCGGCCCGGCTACCCGCACCGACAGTGTCGTCGTCGGCCAGTCCCATCGAATCCAGCAGCGAGCGGATCACCTGATGATCGGCCTGCCACGACCCGGCGGGCAGCAGGTGCAGGTAGGTGTCCAGGATTCTGGCCGTGCAGTCCGCACGCTCGACGTGCCGGCCCAGCCAGTACAGGGACTCCGCGATCCGGCTCAGCATGACGTGCTCCGCGGGTCGGTCACTGCCAGTGACGCCCGGCCCCGCTGGCCCTGTTGCTGTTGGCCCTGTTGGCCCTGCTGTTGCTGGCCCTGCTGGGTTCGCAGGCCGTGCTCACCCTCCATCGGGCTCAACTGGAGGTCGAAGATCAGGTCCGGATCATCCAGCATCTGCATCACCTGGGTTTTCTCCGCCACCGGCTCAGGTGGTGGCTCGCTCGACCCCCCCAGCACCCAGGTGTCCTTCGAGCCGCCGCCCTGTGAGGAATTCACCACCAATTCACCCTCGGGCAGGGCCACCCGGGTCAGGCCGCCGGGCAGTACCCACACGGAATTGCCGTCGTTGACGGCGAACGGGCGGAGGTCGACGTGCCGGGGCCGCATCTTGTCACCGATCAGCGTTGGCACGGTGGACAGGGCGATCTCTCGCTGGGCGATCCAGCCACGGGGATTCTCCAGGATTCTCGCCCGGGCCTTGGCCAGGGTCAGCGAGTCCGCGTGCGAGCCGATCACAATGCCCTTACCGCCAGAGCCGTCAACCGGCTTGAGCACCAACTCCGCCAGGTGCTCCAGGGCGTATTCGCGTTGATCGGGCACCTCCATCCGGTAGGTGTCGACGTTGTGCAGGATGGGCTCCTCGTTCAGGTAGTACCTGATGATGTCCGGAACGTAGGTGTAGACGAGTTTGTCGTCGGCGATGCCGTTGCCGACTGCATTTGCGATGGTCAAGTTGCCGGCGCGGGCGGCGTTGAGCAGACCGGGCGAACCCAGCAGCGAATCGGCCCGGAACTGCATCGGATCCAGGAACTCGTCGTCGACCCGGCGGTAGATCACGTGCACCGGCATCTCGCTGGAGGTAGTGCGCAGGTACACCCGGTTGTTGCGGCAGATCAGGTCGCGACCCTCGACCAGTTCCACCCCCATCTCCCGGGCGAGCAGCGTGTGTTCGAAGTAGGCGGAGTTGTAAACGCCGGGGGTCAGCACCACCACGTTGGGGTCGTTGACGTTCCGCGGCCCCACCGCGCGCAATGCCGCCAACAGCCGGCCCGGATACTCCGACACCGGCCGCACCCGCTGGTCGGCGCCGGCCTCGGACAGCACCTGGGTCACCGCCTGCCGGTTCTCCAGGACGTACGACACCCCGGACGGCACCCGAACGTTGTCCTCTAAAACCCGGAAGTCGCCGTTCTCATCGCGAATCAGATCGACGCCTGAAATCACGATCCGGGCGCCGTCCTGGCCGTTCATTCCGACGACTTGACGGTGGAAATGCGGAGATGTGGTGATCAGGCGCCTCGGCACCACGCCATCGGCGAAGATGCGACCTGGCCCGTAGACGTCAGCGAGAAAGGCTTCGAGCGCTCGAACACGTTGCGGGACACCGGTTTCCACTGAGCGCCACTCGGCGGCCGTGACGATCCGAGGGATCAGGTCCAGTGGGAAAGGCCGCTCCACGCCGCCGAGGGCGAAGGTGATGCCCTGATCGAGGAACGTGCGCCCCATGATGTCGGAACGGGCCTTGAGATCAGCGGCGTCCAGGGTCTGCAACGCCGCGAAGACCGACTCGTAGGCCGGACGGATCTGGCCGGGCGCCGAGAACATCTCGTCCCAGGCTCGACCGAACGGGTACTCCTCGAACAGATCCGCCATGGGTGCGACCGTAGGACCGTCATGTTGCGAGGGCATGAACACGATTGTGTCCGACTTGGGTCAGCCTGTCCTGACGTGGGTAAGGATCAGCAGGGTGACCGGTGGTAAAACTGCGTTCGACTCAGCGTAACGGCGTGGAAAGGTCGGGTAGCGGTCCGGACGGCCGCCGTTGGAGGGGACGCGCCGGCCGACGAGAGGATGCCAGTCCGGTGGTGGCTTCCCCGGCCGAACCTATCGGCGAGAATGGCCCCGACCACCAACCACCGGACGTCGTTCGGTACAGCACCCGCCCGAACCGGCGCGGGGTGAGGGAGCGCGCAGCGATGAGTACCTCCGGCGGCAGCAAAGCGATCTTCGCTGCACTCCTGGCGAACGTGGGTATTGCGGTCACGAAGTTCATCGCGTTCCTGCTGTCGGGGTCCTCCTCGATGCTCGCCGAGTCCGTGCACTCGCTCGCGGACTCCGGCAACCAGGTCCTGTTACTGATCGGGGGTAAGAAAGCCAAACGGGCGGCCTCATCGGACCACCCCTTCGGCTACGGCCGCGAGCGGTATGTCTTCGCATTCCTGGTCGCGATCATCCTGTTCAGCGTCGGCGGCGTGTTCTCCATGTACGAAGGTGTGCACAAGATCCAGCATCCGGAGCCGATCGAACGGCCCTGGATTCCGATCGCGGTGCTGCTGATCGCGATCGCCCTGGAGTCGTTCTCGCTGCGGACCGCCCTGCGGGAGTCGGCGCAGGACCGCCAGGGCATCTCGATCCTGCAGTTCGTCCGCCGGGCCAAGGCACCAGAATTGCCGGTCGTCGTGCTGGAGGACATCGCCGCGCTGGCCGGTTTGGTGTTGGCCTTCCTTGGGGTGACCGCCTCGGTCATCACCGGCAACGGCATCTGGGACGGTATCGGGACGGTGTTCATCGGGATGCTGTTGATCGGGGTGGCAATTGTTCTCGGGGTGGAGACCAAGAGCCTGCTGATCGGGGAAGGCGCATCGCCCGGGGACGTCGCGGCGATCCGAACCGCGGTGGAGAGCGGCTCCGACGTCGACCGGATCATTCATATGAAGACGATGTACCTGGGTCCGGACGAGCTGCTGGTGGCAATGAAGGTTGCGGTACCGGCCAGCCGGTCGGCCTCCGATGTGGCCGCCGCGATCAATGCTGTCGAGGCACGGGTGCGCGCTGCCGTACCGGTGGCCCGGGTGCTGTACATCGAGCCGGACATCTTTGACCCGGCGGGGTCAAGGGTGAGAGCCGAGTCGACCCCCGCCGCCACGGCCTGAGATCGTCCCGGCGCCGTCGCCGAAGGGACCGATCGAGCGTGCCGTCCGGTCGATGCGGAACGCGGTAAACGCCACGGGGTGCCTGCCGTCTCCTCGGGTCCACTTGTGGTGAGGTCGACGGAACCGAAATGTGTCGGGCCGATCGGTCCGACTCGAGCAACAGGAGGACTTCGATGGCCAGCTCGACGAAGAAGTCGGACAGCGCGAAGGACAGCGCGAAGGACAAGAAGGCGAAGGACAAGAAGACGACCGACAAGAAGGCCAAGGACAAGAAGGCGGCGGACAAGAAGGCGGCGGACAAGAAAGCGAACGACAAGAAGGCGACGGACACGAAAAAGGCCGCGAAGAAGGCCGATCAGCAAGCCGCGAAGGCTGCCAAGGCAGCGAAGAAAGCGGCAGAGCGGGCGAGTAAGACGGCGCAGAAGAAGGTGGCGGCCGAGGCCAAAAGGGTTGCCACAGCGACGAAGAAGGACGCCAGGAAGTCTCAGAAGAAGGCCGCGCGCACCCCTGACGACGCTCCGAAAGCCGAAAAAATCAGCATCAAGCCACCGGCGGCCGGTGCGGGCCAGGAGACCAACACCCAGTCTCCGACAGCCCCAGCCCAAACCCCAGCCTCAGCCCCAGCCCCAGCCCAAACCCCAGCCTCAGCCCAAACCCCAGCCCCAGCCCAAACCCCAGGCCCTGCTGCACGCCGCCCCGTCCCGCGTCCCGCTCCGCGCCGACGTTCCCAGTCAAGCGCCCCAGCCGCGGCCGACGGCTCGGTCGCTACGGAGATCACGAGTGCCGCGCAGGGGCCATCC
The DNA here is from genome assembly GCA_965247715.1 of Nakamurella sp. Lineage (GTDB taxonomy): Bacteria > Actinomycetota > Actinomycetes > Mycobacteriales > Nakamurellaceae > Nakamurella. Next base: position 773,975 of record CBDFHS010000015.1, read on the forward strand.
CGGGCGGCGCTCTACCAAATCGCCCAGCGGTTGAAGATCGCGGGCCGATCCACGATGACCCGAGACGAGCTGGCCACGGCGGTGCAACGGGCCGACTCGGCGACCATCTGACCGTACGGAGCCCAGAAAATGTTCCGGAGGCCACCTGTCAGGGAACGCCATTCATATTGCGGGCGCGCGGCGGCGGGGACTTCCAGTTTTTCGATCACATCGACCGCGGTAAGAAGGTTGGTGCCGATGCCGATGTGACCGGCGTGGACACCGAATCCTTTGCTGTAGTTGTCTTCTGATCGAGGCGACGCCGTCGATGGTGAGCTGATCACCAGCCGGAACCTCGACGACCTGGATGCGTTCGGCGGTGCCATCCTGTCCCGGTGGGGGACCGTGGCAGGCAGCTGACGGTTCACCCGTTACCGTCCGTGGAATGCTGATTGCCTTCTCCGTCGCCCCGTCCGGTACTGCCCCCGGCGCCGCCGGTCCGGCCCAGCGGCCTAGTCCGGATGGGTCAGTCTCCGCCGCGGTTGCCGAGGCGGTCCGGGTAGTGCGCGAATCCGGACTTCCGAACCACACCGATGCCATGTTCACCACCATCGAGGGCGACTGGGACGAATGCATGGCTGTCGTCAAGCAAGCGTGCGAGGTGGTAGAGCGGTACGGCAGCCGGGTGTCGTTGGTGCTCAAAGCCGATATCCGACCCGGCTACCGCGGGGAGATCGACGCTAAGGTCGCCCGGGTCGAAGGTGCCTTGTCCGCTGGTACGGCCGCCACCGAGCACCGGCCATCGTCGGGATCGTCGGGCCCGTGACCGCGCGGATCCGGATCGGCGTCTCGGGCTGGACCACCCGCACTCCGCACCCACCTGAGAGAGCTTGGCGGGACCGACCAGGCCCTGGCCAGCTCGGAGTGGCCGTCCCACTGGCAACGCCGCTAGGGTATTGACCGGTTCTGATGAAACAGACCCCGCCTACGTCACCGGGTCGTTGCCCGCGATACAGGGCCCAACCTCCGGCGAGTAGGCGGATGACCCGACCGGTCACCCCACCGGCCAGCAATGGGGTTGCAGTGCACAGGCTATCACTCTACGTAATAGGATCGTAACTCTGAGTCGAGTACGGTCTCCGGATGACTCGACATGTCGCGCCGTCCGACTCAGGTACCTCTGCCGAGCGGCCGCAGCGTCCCAGCCGCCGCAGATCGTCCCGAAGGGTCGTGAGAAGGTCTGGGCGGGTGGCGGTCTTGCTGGTTGGCGCGGTGTTCCTGTCGACACTGGTGGTTGCCGTCATCGGGCCGGCGGGCGATGCGGAAGCGTCCACCAAGGTGGTTACCACCAAGACCGGCGTTCGGACCCACGGCTCGATCGCGACGACCGAGTCAACTGTCGGTTGGCTGCTGACCTGCCCGATCTCCCACCGGCTGGCCGATGATCCCATCACGGCTCCCGGCCTTCCCGGGGGCGCGCACCTGCATGACTTCACTGGCAATGCCTCGACCAATGCCCGCAGCACCCTGGCGTCGATGGAAGCCCAGACGAACAACGCCGTGGCCGAGGATTTCCTCGGGGCCTCGCTGGCTCCCGGGACGAGCTGCGCCAGCTCCACTTTCAGCCCCGGAACCATCGGGGACACCGCCGCGTACTGGCGGCCCACTCTGTATGCCAACGGCAAGCCGGTGACGCCGACCGTCAAGGATCAGCTGTACTACCGGGCCAAAACGCTGAAGGGGAATTTTCAACCTATCCCACAGGACGCACGACTGATTGTCGGCAGTCACGATGCGACCTCGGTCGAGACCAATCCCGCTCTCCGGGATGAACATTTGTACTGGGAATGCAGTGGTCGCAGCGACAAGCACTACCCCCTGCCGCCGACGAATTGCTCCAGCATTCTGCAGAACGTGGTTTTTCCCGCCTGTTGGGACGGCCGGCCCATGGATCACCAGGGACCGCACGGCACCGACAATCAGCGGTTCACCTATGCCGTCGGGTCGGTCTGCCCGCCCGGCTTTCCGGTCCAGGTCCCGCAACTGTCGGAAAAGTTCAAATACGACCACATCCCCGCCGGTGCCAAGCTGGCCCTGTCCGCCGATCCGGGCTCAGCTGCCCTGATGCCGATGTACACCGCCCACGCGGACTTCTGGAACACCTGGAACCCGGTGGCCCTGCAGTACCTTGTGACCAATTGTCTCAACGCACGGATCTCCTGCGGCACCAACCCGATCACGCCGCTGCGCTAATCGCCGCCCGGGGGCCCGCCCGGTCCCGCAAACCACACGAGGGGGAGTGGCGGGAGACCGGGCGGGCGACTGGGGCAGGCCGCTGATCAGCGGCCCGACTCGGGAAAGCGGAATCAGTGCATGTGGCGTTCCGTGACGGGCCAGCGTGCTGGGATCGGTTGCGGCGTCAGCGATGCGGCCGACCCATCGCCCGAACAGTCCAACCGGCAGCACGCCACCGATCGATGTCCAAGGCGTTGCGGGTATCGAGCACTCGTGGGTTCCGGACGACCGAGGACAGCAGGCCGGGCTCCAGTTCACGGTACTGTTTCCACTCCGTCAGGTGCAGGACGAGGTCGGCTCGTTCACATGCCTTGTCGATATCACTGGTGTAATCGAGCGTTGGGTACAGGGCGCGTGCATTATCGATCGCCTCGGGATCGTGCACCCGGATCTGGCCGCCCTGCAGATGGATCGCGGCGGCGACGTTCAGGGCTGGGGAATCACGGACGTCGTCACTCTCGGGTTTGAATGCGGCACCCAGGACGGCGATGTTCCGGCCCAGGAAACTGCCGCCGACCATGGCCTTTGCCAGGTCGACGGTTCGGGTCCGGCGGCGCATGTTGATCTCGTCGATCTCCCGCAGGAAGGTCAGCGCCTCCGCTGCGCCCAATTCGCCGGCCCGCGCCATGAACGCCCTAATGTCCTTGGGTAGGCAGCCACCCCCGAAACCGAGACCCGCGTTGAGGAAACGGGATCCGATCCTGGGGTCGTGCCCAATTGCCTCGGCCAGCGTGACGATGTCCCCGCCGCTGGCCTCGCAGACATCCGACATCGCGTTGATGAAGGAAATCTTCGTGGCCAGGAATGCGTTGGCCGACACCTTGACCAGTTCCGCCGTCGCCAGATCAGTACAGATGTAGGGCATTCCTTCTGCGCTGATCGAAGCGTATATCTCGCGAAGAATGGCGTCCGCCCGGGTGGAGGTGACCCCGGCGACGAGCCGATCCGGATGCAGGGTGTCCCCAACCGCGTGGCCCTCACGAAGAAACTCTGGATTCCAGGCTATCTCGGCGCCAGCGCCGACCGGCGCCAGCCGGGCGATGCGCGTCGCCAGTCTCTGCGCGGTGCCGACCGGCACCGTCGATTTCCCGACGACCAGGCATTCCCGGTCCAGGTGCGGGGCGAGACCGTCTACAACAGCGTCGATATAGGACAGGTCGGCGGCGTAGTCCCCGTGCCGCTGGGGGGTCCCGACGCAGATGAAATGCACGTCCGCGAATTCAGCGGCATCGGCCAGGGACGAGGAGAACCGGAGCCTGCCGGAGGAAACGGTTCGCTGCAGGACCTCGCCCAACCCGGGCTCGAAGAACGGGGTTCGGCCTGCGGCCAGCGCCTGGATCTTGGATTCATCCACGTCGACGCCGAGCACGTCGTGGCCGATCTCGGCCATGCAGGCGGCGTGCACCGCCCCGAGGTAGCCGGTTCCGATGACCGAGAGTTTCATGATGTTCTCCAATTTCGCGTGGGTGATGCCCGGATGACGCCTGTTACGTCAGTGGACCGAGCAAAGCGTGTGCGGCAATACCGGTGGCCTCGGACGACACCCAGATCTCCTCGATCCGTTGGCCGTCCTGGGTGGTGACATACGGCGTCCAGTCCTGCCGGACGCGGTAGACATATCCGCGAGAGTCGGGTTGATACAGTTGTTCCCGCACAATGGTGGCGAGGTCGGCGGATACCGACGCGGCGGCCAAGCCGTTCTGGGCGGCGTGCCGGAACATCGGAACGAGCCAGGCCTGACGTGTTTCCTTGTAATTCGGGCGCACCCCGGTGCCGTCGACGTCAACGGCGTAGAACCACCCTCCGTCGATCTGGTCGGCCACGCCGACGGTGGGGGATTGGAGAGTGGCGAGATTCCTGCGCACGACACCCAGAATTTCCTGATCCCCGGTGGCATCGAACACGCTGAGCAGCGCATCCACCAACTGAGCCTGACTGCCGATCTTGACCAGTGGGTCCACCACCGTGGCCGGGCCGGACGGGGCGAGATGCGCCTGGCTGGGAAACAAACCGGTGCTGGCGTTTGCGCTCGTCCGGCACAGGGCGAGCGCCAGTTGATGTCCGGTCGCTGTCCATTGCGGCTGACCGAAACGGCGTCCGGCGTCGGTCAGCGCGGCCGCAGAGGTGGCGATCCAATCCGGCCGGAAGTCCTTTGCCGGGTCGATCCCGTCGGCAAATCGAGTGCCGAGCATGGTGGCGAACGTGCGTGCCCGGCTGGCCCACGGTCCATCCGGATCGAGCGCGGATAGGTCGGTGAGTTCGTTGTACACCCACCCTCGTTCCACCCCGTAGTTGTCGAATTCCGCCTCAGTGACCGGTTGCAATTGGCAGCGCAGGGAATCCAACCGGTTATCGGTGACACCGGTGGACAACAGGGCGTCGATATCCCGCAGAATCACCAGATCAGTCAATGGATCATGTCGCGGGGCATTGCCGGCGTCGGCGTCGCTGTCGCCGATGGTCCGGATATTGGTGTTACCCGCAGCATCGTGGGTCCCGTCGAACGACGGCCGGAAGTTGATGAACAGGCCCCCAGTGAGTGTGCTCGGTCGTGCGGCCGGAGCGTCCTGGTTCCAGGCGACGGCGGAGAAGCCGATGAGTGTTGTGAGCACTCGGGTGGCCGACGCCGGGTCCGGGTGGGCCGACGCGGTGGGTCGAAGGGCTCGGCAGGAGCCGGCGCGTTCCAGACCGGGCGATGCGTCAGAACCAGTGGAAGAGGTGCAGCCGACCAGGCTGCCGACGATGATCACCATCGCGATCGCCATTGCGCCCGCCGAGCCCCGATACTCACGCCGGGTCACCCCGCGTCCCACAACGAGACGGTCGCCGCGGCATCCTGGGCGACGACCCGAAAATCCTTGGTGACCTCCCGCCGGACATCGGGGGGGACACCCTGGATGTAGCTTCCGGCGTCACTGACCAGCCAGACCCGGCGGTGCGCCTCCAGGAACGTCCGGATCTGGTCACCGGTCAACAACACCGGAACACCAAGAATGGTCTCGACCGCCTGTCCATCGCGAAGCACCAGGTAGAGCAACTTGTTGCGGCCGGTCTGAATGACCTGATCCGGGTTGGCGCCGAGGTACTGACGGGCCATCACCGGCGGTGCCAACGTGATCACCTGATCGCCCGGCCGTTGATGCTCGCGCAGATAGGTCACGGTGGGCGCGAAATCCGGGTGGCTCAACGGGTTCGGGGCTCCTGACAGATCAGCGGCCCACAGCCCGAAACCGCGGGGGCTGACCGCCGTTGTGGCCATCGCCGCGCCGGAGGCGACCAGTACCGTTACCACCACGACGGCCCGCAGCCAGGTTCCCCGGTACCGCCGATCTCCGCCCCGCCGGCCCTCCGGCGCGCCAAGTCGGGTTACGCAGGTGGCCAACAAGCCGACAAGGTAGGCGGCGCCCATGACGGCCAGCGCGACCAGCAGGGGCATGGTGACGAACGCGTATCGGTCCACCTTTGCGGTGAGGACCAGGCTGATGCCGACGATGGTGGCGCCAAGGGCGATCGCCATCAGCACCGTCGAGCGGTGGCGGCGGCGGAAGCCGACGACCACGGCAATCAGCGCCAGGGTGGACAGCACGGCCAATGATCCGGTCGTGGCGATAGGCGAGAAAAAGACCTGCTGATAGTAGAAGTCCGCCTGGTTGGGGTCCCATCCGACATAGGGCCGGTTGCTGAGGTCGTCGCCGAAATCCGGCGGATGAATATGCGAGACAACGTATTGCACGGCGATGATGACGCCGACCGGAAGGAACGCCTTGGCGAAGGTCGACCGTCTTTTCCAGACGATCTGCCGAGAGGCAATGGCCATCACCGGCAGAGCCGCCAGCAGGACGAAACTCTCCTCATGACTGAGGTACATGGCCAGCAGAGCTATTGCGCTGGCGACGATGTCGGCGGTTCGGCCATGGCGCAACGCCCGGATAAAGAGCGCAAGAAATACCACCGCGAAGAACTGCATCTGCTGGTACATGCGGACATCGCGCGCCCAGGCGAGTTCCGGCGGAACCAGCACCAGCACTGCGGTGGCGATGATCTGCAGATTCGCTCGCTCCGTCAGGACCGGCATCAACAACAGGCCGAAAGCCAGGATCGTGGCGACGAACCAGGCCAGGGCGACCAACCGTAGAACGCTGGGATTGTCCGAAATGCTCATGACCACCGCCAGCAGGGCGTGGTACAGCTCGGCCTTGAAGTAGTACAAACCCGAATCCAGTTGCGGCAGGCCGTGTTGGGCAATGCTGCGGGCCACCACGATGCTGGTGACCTCGTCCTGCCACAACGGTTGCCGCCAGATCCGCCAGCCCTGCGCCAGCCCGGCGAGCACGGCGATCCCGACGATCATCACCCGAGGTGACGGCCGGAACGCCGGCCTGCCCGTCGGTTCCCGGCCGATCACCACAGAGTCGTTGGTGGACGCCGGCTGTCGGGTGAGGCGATTGCCGGGGCGCCGGGACATGACGACCGCCATCACGATTGCGCCGACGGCCGGGACGACGAGGAGCACGATCACTGCTGACGCCGCACCCGAAGAGTAGGCGAACCCGGGCTCGGCGGTGATCCAGCGGCCGTAGGCAATGGCTGCAGCGATGGCGGCTACCGCAGGTCCCAGGCACAGCGACATCCGGCCCAGGGTCAGCGCAGTGGATCCACCGGTCACCGTCGCAACGACGAGCAGCATTAGAACAGCAATTAACCAGATGAGGCCGGCTGCCGACCACGGTGTCGGCCAGGACCCCCCCTGATCCTCGACCGCCGCGGTGGCGACGGCGGTGAACCCATTGGGCCAGGTAGCAGCCGCCGTAGCGGCGTCCAACGGCGCCGCCGCCATCGGGGCGCCCTGGGCTTGGATGGCCGAATCCCCGGAGGCGGTGTCAAGTGGTCGCCAGGCTCCGTCAGCGGACAGGGTCAATCCGCCAACGGCAATGGCGGTTGCGTCGTTTCCGGTCACCCGGAAGATCAGTCGGTTCGCCCCCGCCTGGAGGGACTTGCCCAGCTGGATCAGGTGGAGAGCGGCTGGTCGATGGCTGTTGGGGCTCTGATAGCCCGGTGCCGGCTCGGCGGCCACCAGCATCCCGTTGACGGTGACCGTCAGCGCACCCGTGGACGCAACCTGCAACCACGAGTCGGATGGGGAATCGGACAGGGTGGTGGTGACGGTGTAGACGGCGTCGAAGCCGCGCACGGAGAGCGAGGTCAACGCCGGTGGCGCCAACAATGCATCCGGAACGTCGGTGTGAACGAGACGGACCGGGGTGATCTGAACGGGATTTTGCCAGCGGTCGGTGACAAATCCGGCGTTGATGAAATCGGGCTGCTCGCCCAACCTCGAGCCGGTCAGGGCGGCGTCCGAGGTGGAACGCCACTGACCGGAATCTGTGCCGACCTCCACCGAGCCTTCACTGGTGTCGGCGTGCAGGCGGGCCCAGAGTGCCGCCGACTCCGCGCCGAGGCCGCTGACCTGAAACGCGATGACGTTGCGGCCGGCCTTGAGCAGGGAACGCACGTCGACGGCATCGCCGGTGGGCAACGCACCCTGGCGGGCCGCCGTCCGGTTCGTGCTGACCGCCCGGCCATTGACCCACACCCGGTACATGTCGCGTGCGTCGACCCACAACACCGCGGAGTCCGCCGCCGCCGGCAGCTCGACCTCGGCTCGGAACCATTGGACGGCAGCCGGTTCCGGGGTCTGCAGCCACTGCGTTGACGGTGCGGTGACCGGGTACCTGGTAGCTGGAAGGTGGTCGGCCACCTGCTGGAAATATGCACCGACCGCCCCCGTCATCAGGACCAGGACAAGAATGCCCAGCAGTGCCTCGCGGGTGGGTCTACCAATCCGGCGGCCCAGGTTCGCGCGGTGACGGCCCCATACGGGTGCCGGGTCCGGCACCTCGGTGTGCGCCGGAACGGGCGGGGCGAGCGGACGGGTCATTGTCATTGCGGCAGGGTGGTGTAGAGGCCCGTCAGCAACGAGCGGGCCATGACGTTGACGTATTCGGTGTCGGATTCGACGGCCGCCAGCAGGGTCTGCCGGCCGGTCGTCAGGTCACCGGAGCGACTCTGTGCGATCGAGAGGAACGTCAGCGCAACTGATCTCACGTCGCTGTCGGTGGTCAGTCCGTCGGCTTCGATGGCATCGGCGGTCGCCGCCGGATTGTCGCCGGCTGGCAGTTCATACTTGGCCAGAGCGATGCGCAGGATGGCGGAGTCATTCTGGGGTGACATCAGTTGGCGGACGCCGGCGGGTGCGCCGCGGCGCCGAAGATAGTCGAACGCCTGAGCGGCGAATTCATCGCGCAACGCCTCCGACATCGGCCAGCGATCGATGGCCTGGACCACGGTGTTCAGGGCCGGAAGGTCATTCCCCGCCTGCAGCTGTAGGCGGCTGGTAGCAAGGACACTCGCCGGGCTGTCGGTCGGCCGGAGTCGCACCTGCGACATACCGAAGTCGGACACCACGTCCGGGTCGGCGTCCAGGCCGACACCAGGCCGAAGGGCGGACTCGTAGAGCGCAACGGCGGCCGCGTCGTCACCGTTCGCTGCTGCGTCCCTGGCCCGATCCAGATCCCTGTGCGCCAGGGCACTGTCGACGACGGGTACGGCGAACAGGAGCACGGCCATCGTCCCCACCGCCCAGCGACCGAGCCGGTGAGCCCGGTCGACGCCGACCCCTTTCGGCTGCCTGGACAGGGTCGCGGTGAACAGAAGCGCGCCGGTGAGTGCCAGGAAAAAACCAAGCCGCAGCGCGGAGAACACCTCGGCGGCGCCGTCCGGCAGCGGAATGGGGCCGAGCGTGGTGACGTCTGGGCGGGGGATCTTGTATCCGACCAGCAGTTGCAGGTTGGTCAGATCAGATCTGTCGTGTGACACCCTCTCCTGCACACGGGTGTCCACAAAAGCGGCCTGCAAAAGAAATCCGACCGTCGAGGTCACAGCCAGCAGCGCCGCCAACTCGTTCCAGAGCCGTTGCCGGCGGCCCAGCCGAATCAGCCCGGCGATCGCCAAGGCCACGGCCATCAGGAGGATCAGGCCGAAAGTGACCGCCCGAAAGGGTCCACCGGGCACGGCGACGAAGAGTTCGATCGCCGACAACGGTTCGCTCAGCACGGGCTGCAACCAGCCGGTGAACGCTCCGACCACCATCAAAGACACTGCGGCGCAGCGCAGCCCCACGACCGGCTGGGCCTGCAGGAGCAGCACGAAGCGGCCGGTCCAAGGCGGTGGTGTTAACCGCAGCGGCCACTTCCCGGTGGTGGGAACCTCTGGTATTGAAATGGTTTCGGTCATGACGCGTCCGATCGGGCGGCCGAGACGCGATCCCCGCTGACCAGTTGCTGGCCGCCGGAGATCACGACCTGATCACCGCGAGCCAGACCCTTGACGATCTCGGTCGACTTCCCGTCGGTCACGCCGACAGTCACCGGGCGTTGGTGAACCTGGCCGTCCTGGAGCAGGAAAACAAATGGTTGCTGGTCCTTTCCCAGCACGGCGAGTGAATTGACCGCGACCGCAGCGTTTCGATTTATCGGGAACGAGACGTAGGCACCGCTACCCAGGGCGATGGTCTCAGGCGGATTCGGTAGCTCAACGGTTACCGGGATGGTGTCCAGTGCAGTTGCGGCGTTGACGGTGGACGGGCCGACGCTGGTCACTGCCGCGGGGTACGCCTGTCCGGAACCTCCGGGCAGGGTCAGCGATGCCTGCTGGCCGGTGGTGATGAGATTTCGGTACGACGTCGCTACTGGCACTGTCACCCGCAACGTTCGCGTGTCGACGACATGCAGCACCACGTCCGTACGGGTCACCTCGGCCCCCACGGCGACCGACAATCCCGATACCCGGCCGTCGACGGGGGCTGTAACGGCCAACGGGGTTGCCTTCAGGTCGGTCAACGCCTGCCGGTCGTTGGCGACCTTGGCCTGGAGTTTGATCGTATTCAGCGCGCCCGCACCATCCCGCACACGCGCACTTTCCAGATCCAGCTCGTCGGCGCGCAATTGGTTGGTCGCGGTTCCGATCGCACCGGAATCTCCAATGGTGTAAGCGGTCAGCAGCTGCTGGCCCTGATGAACCTCCGCACCCTCCACGACGTCGATGCCGGTCACCGTGGCCCGCCGCTCGATGACCACGGCCCGATCGACGGAGGCCGCTACCGGTCCTGTCCCGGCCGGGGCGATCCGAAGGGTCGATGACGTGGCCGCGGCCACCACAACATCGGCTGCGGAACCGGTTCCGCAGCCCGATAGCAGAGGAACAACGGCCGCAACAGCCGCAACGGCGGCAGCGGCGGTCAGCCTACGGCGAACGGCCGGCGGTACCGCGATCATCCGGCGGCTCTGATCAAGTCGGCCCGCAGGCAGTGGTCGGCCTGGGTCAAACCGGCCGACGAGGCCGCAGCTCCGCCGACCGGGAGGTAGGCGTCGGCGACTTCGGACAGGTAGTGGGTGATGCTGTAACGCTGCGCCGCAAGTCGTTTCGCCGCAGTCGCCCGATCTGCGGCAGCAGCTGGATCGTGGAAGATCTCTCGGAGTCCGCCGGCGATGGCCTCGGCCGTCGGTTCGACCAGCAGTGCCGAGTCGTCGGAGAGCACCTGTAGGTGACTGTCGATCCTGGTGGCCAGCAACGGTTTTCCGGAGTGCATGTAGCTGAAGATCTTCAGCGGGGTGTTCGATCCGCCTGCTCGGGGCGACACCAGGACGTCCGCGGCGGCCAGACAGGAACCGATGTGATCCTGACTGACAGCCCCGACGACGTCGACGACCTCGGCAGCGGAATAACCTTCGGCATCCCGCCGTAAATCGCTCTGCTGTTCGCTGGTGCCGCCGACAACGATCACCCGGCAGGGGACTCCAGCCGCCTGCAGTATCCCGGCCGCCTCGACCAGGGCGGCCAGCCCCTGATACCGCTCCAGAGTGCCGGTGTACAGGACGATCGGTAACCCGGCCGGCGACCACTTCGCGCGCAGTTGAGCCGCGAGCTCGGGCAACGCCGGGGTCTCGATGGGGACATTGGCCACGACTGTGGAAGGCACTTCGCCGGCGGATACCGCCGCCACCCGGGAAGAAATACTCGGGAAATGCGCAATCACCGAGTCCGCCCCGCGAACGGTCATGGTTTCTGCTGCCACTGCCACCCGGGTGAGCAGATGGGTGGCGGAGAAACCGTAATTCTGCATGACCACGGACAGGTCATTACCCATGTCGTAGACATGCGGAATGCGCAACAGGCGGGACAGGACGGCACCGAGCATCCCCGCCTCCTCGTGGGAATGGATCACGTCGTAATCCCGTCGATGCCGAACCGCCTGCACTGTCGCCTTGACGAACACCGCCAGATCAAGCGGCACCTTGCGCAGCGACGGGCCGACGCCAACTTTTCGAATACCGGGGACCGGAGCCCGTAGCCAGGTCAGCCCGGTGACCGGGACATCGATCCCGATTCCATAGGTCACCAGATCGATCTCGTGGCCGAGCGCGCAGAGAGCACGGCACCGGTTCAACACCGAGATCGGTGTGCCCCGCGGGCTGAAGGTGGGGTGCGGACTGATCATCAGGATGCGCATCAATGTGTCCTTGCGGCCGGGTATGGGGTGGCCGGGTATTGGCTGGCCGGAGCCTGGCTGGCCGGAGCCTGGCTGGCCGGAGATTGGGTGGCCGGAGATTGGGTGGCCGGAGATTGGGTGGACGGCGCCGGGGCCGCCGCGACGGCGGCGGGAGAAATCTCGATCGAGGGTGGCTGCAGCCTGGCCTGCGAAACTGGCTTCACCGGCGATCGTGGTTCGCGGCTGGTGCGGGGCAGGGTCAGGTACACCACGGCGCCGATCAATCCGAAGGCCAGGGTCTGGGCGCTGAGGATGAGACCGACCGCGGTCCCCTGGGCGACCGTGCCCACGCCCCCTACTCCCAGCCCGCCTACTCCCAGCCCGCCGACGCCCAGCAGGGCCCCGAAAGCGCCTTCCCGCAAGCCGTACCCGCCCACCGAAATGGGCAGCATCGAGATTGCGTTGACGCAGGCCACCACCGCAACGGAGTACTCGAGGGGGGCGTCGATGCCCACGGCATGGATGAAGCAGGTCTGGCTCAGTGCCACCACGCACCAGAACAGGAGGCCGCGCGCCAGCGCACGCCGGAACGGTCTGGTGCCGTCAGCGGACTCGTGCCGGGCCCGGGTGAGGTCGTGGCGCACCTGCTCGAGCTTTCTGGGCAGCCGCATCCGGCGGTGGCCGCCCGTACGTCGCAGGACGATCACGACGGCCCCCACCACGGCACCGGCGCCGAGACCGGCCAACGAGATGGCGCGGATCGGACCGCTGTAGTCCAGGTGCCAACTGGCGGCCAGCGCAATGGCAATCACCAGGAGTAGCCCTGGAACCTGCAGCACTCGACGAAGGGCAACGGCCAGCGCAGCCGCCGGCGCGTCGCCGCGGCGGGTGCTGGCCAACCGGACCCGGACGACGTCACCACCGATGCTGGTCGGCAATGCCGCGTCGAACAACCTGGCCGCAGTGTCCAGACGCAAGGAGCGCCAGTAGGTCAGCGGCACACCGTAGGCGGCAAGCAGCCCACGCCACTGGTTCGCCTGCAGCATGGCCGCAACAATGCCGAGCAACAGACCGATGACCAGCCAACCGATGTGGGCCGACGCTAGGGTGTGTCCGATCTCGGCCACCCCGGTCCTGCTCAGCAGCAGGAGCACCAGCCCGGCCGAGACCGCAACCTTTAGTGCCGTCGACAGATGGCGCCGCCCCGGTCTGGTGATACCGGCCGGTGCCATCAGCCGGCCTCAGCCGGGCCCACCCGAGCCAGCGAGCCCTCGCCCGAATGCCGGCCGCCGTTGACGAACGGGTTCGGCGTGGTTGTCGCAAGGACCGAGGACGCCGGTCGCCGAGAGTCTGCCAGCCGAACCGTGTAGCTCACCCTGGACCCGGACTCGTGATATATGCGCGTCAATACCTCACCGAGCAAACCGGTGCAGAACAGCACCAGGCCCGCCAGGAAAGCGACGGAGGCAAGGATCAACAGCGGCCGTCCGTCCAGCGGGTTCTGCGCGATCACCTTGTCGGCGACCAGGTACACCAGGACACCCAGGCCCAGCACAGAGCTGAGAATGCCCCACTTACCAAAGAATTGCATCGGCCGGGTGAGATACCGCAGCAGGAACTTGACCGTCACCAGATCCAGGATGACGCGAAGGGTGCGACTGATCCCGTACTTGCTTGTTCCGCGGGTACGGGGACGATGGTTGACCGGCATCTCGGTGACGCTCGCACCCGCGAGGGCCGCGAGGGCCGGGATGAAGCGGTGCAACTCACCATAGAGCCGGAGGTGCCTGACCACCTCAGAGTCGTAGGCCTTGAGAGTGCAGCCGTAGTCGTGTAAACGAGTCCCGGTCAGCCGAGATATCAACCGGTTGGCGATCTTCGACGGCAGCTTGCGACTCAACGCCCTGTCCTTGCGATCCTTCCGCCAGCCGCTCACGACATCAAAGCCCTCACCCATGAGCTCGAGCATCCTCGGGATGTCGGCTGGGTCGTTCTGCTGATCACCGTCCATCAGCACCACGGTCGACCCACGGCTGTGGTCGAAACCAGCCTGGATCGCGGCCGTCTGACCGAAATTGCGCCGGAATTGGACCACTCGGATTCGCGGGTCACGTTTGGCCCAGGCCAGGGCTAGCTCTCCCGTTCGGTCGACGCTGCCATCGTCGACGAGAATCAGTTCCGACGAGTGTGGCAGCGAGTCCAGAACGTCAAGAACCTCCTGGACCGCGGGGTCGACGTTCTCCTCCTCCTGATACAGGGGGATGACGACGCTCAGATCGAGATCGGTTGTCCGGGAGGGCTTCGTGTCGTGTACCAGCATTCAACTTGCCTCTCGCATCACTGTTTCCAGCCGCGCCGGCGCGGTCTGAACTGTCATGGTCGGCGCCGCAACGGGTGAAGGACGCCGCCGGGAATGCCGGTACCAGTCAAGGAACCGGTCGAGCCCGAGATCGATATCCGTGGTCGGCGCGTAGTCCAATTCCGCTGCGGCGAGGGAAATGTCGGCATGGGTAAAAGGCACGTCCCCACCCTGTTCGGGCAGGTGCCGGATATTGGGCCGTTTACCGAGCCGGTCGCCGATCATGGCGACCAGATGTGTCAGCTGGACCTTGTCGGTGGTACCGAGGTTGTAGACGCGGAACCCGTTGGGGCGGTCAGCCGACGCCAGCACCCCGGTGACAATGTCGTCGATGTAGGTGTAGTCCCGCAGGCTGGAACCGTTGCCGTACAACGGTAGTTCGTCACCGTCATCGATCAGCCGGGTGAACTTGTGAATAGCCATCTCGGGCCGCTGTCGGGGTCCGTAGACGGTGAAGAACCGTAGGCAGGAAATGGTCGTGCCGTACAGGTGGTGGTAGGTGTAGGCGGCCATCTCATTGGCGCGTTTGGTCGCGGCGTACAGCGAGGAGGGCCTATCGGCGGACTCGGCCTCGGAGAACGGCGGGCTGGAGGTGGCCCCGTAGACCGATGATGATGACGCCAGCACCAGATGAGGTACCTGGGAACGCTCCACGGCCTGAAGGACGCTGCCCGTGCCGACGATATTGGCCGATATGTACGACATCGGATTGACAATGGACGGCCGAACGCCTGCTCGAGCCGCCAAGTGGATGACGACGTCTGGCTGATGCGTCTGAAGCAATTCGACGAGCATTGCCTCATCACGGATGTCGCCACGCACCAGGCGGAAGCGGTCGTCGTTCAGCGCCATCGCGATATTCCGCGCTTTGATCGCGGGATCGTAGAACTCGTCAAAGTTGTCCAGCCCGACGACCGAGTCCCCCCGTGCGAGTAACCGATCGGTGACGTGGCTGCCGATGAAACCGGCGGCACCCGTGACGAAGTAGCACCGAGATGTCATGCCATCCCCTCGAAGATTCATGTGGAGCGAGGTCTACACAATGACCGGTCTCGGCGGATGACGAGATCGGCTGTGGCGTGAGGTGTCACTCTGCAGCGGTGTCAGCGAGATAGCCTGCCGGCCCGGCTGTTTCACCGGTGAGGTACGCCCGGACCAGTGGGAGCACACCTTTTTGGTGCCCCCGGGAAATGCTTGTCCTCGCCGTAAAGCCGATGGACTTCGTGTGCACGTTGCGGCGCCATTGCCGGTAACTGAACGTGCCCACCCACCTGGGCGAGATCACGGCAGCGATCTGGTGAGCGGAACAGTCTGTGCCGTAACCGATGTCGCGGTAGAGGCCTCCCCGTTGCGGTTCCTGATCACTGTCCGTCCCCCGACCGACCAACTTAGGATAGAACGCGCAGTGACCGACTCCGCTACCCCTTCACCCATTTGCAGGCAGTTTCACCCGCAGGGCCATTAATCGTTCGTGGTGGGGTGGGTTGCAACGACCGCTGATCATCTTCCTTTTACCTCGTGTTCATTTAACTTCGGCAAGTGGGTGAGAGGTCGCCCTGCCGGGCAGGCGATACCGTTGGTACGCATTCGGTGGGCTCACCGGTTCGCCCGGGGTCGTGCCTGCAGAGTGACCTGGGTCACACATCACCGTAGCGAAAGGCATTAGCGCACGGCCAAACGCGTAAACGTGACCTACATCAGGTGGGCGGTGCGTTCGCGAGAGCCGACTGGCCATCGGCCACGCGTCATTATTGGTAACACCTGGGTGAACCGACGGGCAGACGAGTGAATGGGTAGCCCCAAGGGTCACTCTCCGTTCTATCCTGTGCAGGTCCGGGGGCGCGTGACGATCTCAGCAATACGGACAGCGAGATACGCCATCGGGGATTCGACCTTGCTACCAGCTCGAGCATGGATTGCTCACTGCGGTTCGATCGTGAGGTGCTCGAAGAGCACTGCAGTGCCGTAGATCCGGCTCTGAATGACGGCCTCTGCGAAAGCGCGTCTACGTCATCTGCCGTGATGGAAGGTGACGCGGAAGCGTCGTCGGCCGGCCGTCCTGCGTTTCTTTTGGACAGCGGCGTCGAAGCACCAATGTGTCGGAAATTCTATTGGATGCACGTCTGATGAAGCGGGGCCAGGACGCCAATGAGATCCTCGATCAGCACGTCTGTGATCACGAAGTCTTCGAGCAGGTTGTCCCGCACTCCAGCGGCGACGGCCTCCGGCTCGATGCGCGTGCTCCGGGGGCGCGGAACAGCACGGTGGCCGGCACTGCTGATCGTCGCCGCCGTGGCCGCCGGCGCCCTGACGGCTACGGCCCCGACCAGTCCGGCCGCGGCCGACGTTGTCACGAATTCGGCTGACAATCTGCGAACAGGATGGTACGGGAACCAGCCCAAGCTTTCGCCGGCCGCTGTCAGTTCGGCTGATTTCGGCCAGATCGGTTCGATGGCTGTCGTCGGCCAGGTGTACGCGCAGCCGGTGATCGCCAACAATGTTCTGATCGCGGCGACCGAAGCCAACAACATCTATGGTTTCGACACGACCACCCGCACCAAACTATGGGAGCGGAATCTGGGCGCCACCTTCGACGCCCGGACGCTCGGTGGCTGCGGCGACATCAAACCAGAGGTGGGTATCACCTCGACCCCGGTCGTCGACACGGCCACCGGAACGGCGTACGTGATGAGCAAGGTCGGGCCCGCCGGGAGTGCGACCGTGGCCTGGCACCTGCATGCGGTTGATGTCGCGAGCGGTGCCGAGCGCAGCGGCTGGCCGGTCAAGATCACCGGTACGGCCAACAACGACCCAACGGTGTCCTTCAATGCGGCCAACGAATTGCAGCGTCCGGGCCTGCTGCTGATGAACGGTGTCGTCTACGCGGGATTCAGCGGGCATTGCGATCACAAGCCGTTCTACGGCTGGGTGGTCGGTGTGTCGACGACGGCAGCTGCGGTCAGCGCGCTGTGGAGTGATGAAGTGAGCCCTGGGGCGGTCGCCGCCGACGGTCCGGGTGGCGGCGTCTGGCAATCGGGTGGCGGCCTGGTCTCCGATGTAAGCGGGGACATCCTGCTCAGCACCGGCAATGGAACACCGCCCCCGACGGGACCGGGCACGGTCGACAACGGAGCGCTCGGACAAAGTCTGGTGCGGCTGCGGGTGCAAGCGGACGGAACGCTCAAGGCGGTCGATCATTTCGCGCCGTACGACGCGTCGGTGCTGAATCAGACCGATTCCGATGTGGGCTCCGGCGCGCCGGTGGCATTGCCGCCGCAGTATTTCGGGACCGCCGCTCACCCGCGGCTCACGCTGCTGATCGGCAAGCAGGGTTATATCTGGATGAACGATGCGACCGATCTCGGTGGCGTCGGGCAGGGTCCGAACGGGGCTGACAAGGTCATCAACCGCATCGGAAAATTACCCGGCGGGGTACGCGGGAAGCCGGGCATCTGGCCGGGTGACGGCGGCTACGTCTATATCGCCACCTCCCAGTCCGGCGGAGGTACCGGACGGCTCCGGGCCTACAAGTACGGATTGGACGGAGTGGGGAACCCGACGCTGGCCCAGCAGGGTCAGTCCGGCGATCTCTTCGGGTTCGGATCCGGGTCGCCGGTGATCACCTCGGACGGCACGACCTCGGGTTCGGCATTGGTTTGGGTGGTGCGATTCAGCGAGACCTACGATCCGACCCAGGCCGGCGTCGGGGCCGAACTGCGCGCCTACAACGCCATTCCGTCCAACGGAAACCTAGCCCTGGTCAAGAGTTTTCCGCTTGGTCAGGGGACGAAGTTCAGCGTCCCCGCGGTCGATAGCGGGCATGTCTTCATCGGTACCAGCGACGGCCGTATTCTGGAATTCGGCTCGCCGGTCAGTGCGCCACTGGCCGGTCCGTCCGTGGATTTCCCGGTCACGACCCAGGGCAGCACCAGCACGAAAACCCTGACGGTGACGGCTTCGCAGACCGTCACGGTCCGGGGCGCAACCATCAACAACACCTCGTTCGGATTGGGTGCGCCGACGCCTGCCCTCCCGGTGACCCTGACCGCCGGCCAGACTCTCAGTGTCCCAGTGACCTTCACACCGAAGACCAACGGACAGGTACTCGCCGCCGTCACCTTCGACACCACCGCCGGTCCGGTACCGATCCAGGTCAGTGGAGAAGGTCAGACGACGGCGCCCAAGCTGGTCCAGGGGTCGTGTTGCATCAGTTTCGGCGGGCTGGTCGCGGGAGGACCATCGGCGTCGGACACCGTCTCTTTTGGCAATGAGGGCTCCCAGGATCTGATCATCAACGGCTATGACCTCCCGGCTGTCCCGTATTCGGTGACCGGGCTGCCGCCCGTCGGAACTCACCTGACGAGCGGTCAGAATTTCACCGCGACCTTCACCTTCGCGCCCAGGGATTCCGGTCTGTACACCGACAGTTTCGTGATTCACACCAACGATCCGACCGCTGACTTCGGCGACGGAATCGACGGCAGCAAGAATGCCGGCGGGGTCTCGTTGTCAGGGTCGGCAGGTACCCAGGGTGTCATGCGGATCGTGCCGAAAAACGTGGCGCTCGGCGATGTCCCGGTCGGTACGACGGCGACCGCGCAGTTCACCATCACCAACACCGGTGGGACCGATCTCAATATCACCATTTCCAAGGACCCCGCTGGGGTGAACGGTTTCAACGCCGTCTCCAGCCTGCCCGAGGGCAGTGTCATTCCGGCCGGCCAGACGGTCACCGAGCGGGTTAGTTTCACTCCCACAGCCACCGGGCCGGTGAGCGCGGTATGGAATATCGGCAGTGACGACGGAGCCGGGCGTCAGGACGTCACTTTCACCGGCAACGGGGTGGCCGCCGCAGCGCCGTCGCTGTCAGTCGCCGACCTCGACCTCACCCGACCGGCGACCGGAACGGCGACGGCCTCGATGGTCGTGAACCTCAGTGCCCCTGCGAGTTCGCCGGTGACGGTCAAATACACCACCAAGGACGGCACTGCCATCGCGCCGGGAGACTACTCGGCGACCAGCGGCACTCTGACGTTCCCGGTCGGCACCACGTCACAGACCATTCCGGTGACGGTCAATGGTTCATCGCCAACCCCGACCGCCAAAACCTTGACCGTAACGCTGAGCGCCCCGTCGGGGGCGAGCATTGCCGACGCCTCAGGGAAGCTCTACCTCGCGACCGTGTATCTACCGGTGTCGGTCTCGGCCGGTGATGCCACCGCGGTCGCCGGTGTCGGGGGTACCACGGACCTGTCGTTCCCGGTCACCGTCTCGCCCGCGCCAACCCCGGGCCAGCCGGTGACTGTCACCGCTACCACCGCAGACGGCACCGCCGTGCTGGCCAACGGCGACTACACAGCCGTCAACTCACCGCTGACGTTCACCTCGGACACGCCAACCCAGACCGTGACGGTCCACCTCCTGCACAATCCGGCGGCGGGGGGCACAAAGACCGTGCTGCTTACCCTGTCCGCCCCGTCGGCCGGCAGCAACATCGCGGATGTCAGCGGGTTGGGCACCGTGTACATCAGCACCCAGCCGCTGCCGGCGCTCTCGGTCAGCGACACCGCCATCGCCCGTCCCGCCAGCGGTACAGCGGGCGCGACGTTCCGGGTCAGCCTCTCCCGGCCGGCCACCACCGCCGTCCCGGTGACCTACACCGCCACTGCGGGAACGGGTTTCACGTCAGCCGACTTCGTGCCCACCTCCGGCACCCTCACCTTTCCGGCCGGAACGACGACGCTGACGGTCACCGTTCCGATCAACGGCTCCGCGACCAGTTCGGGTACCGGGAACGTCAACCTCAACCTGTCCGGGCAGTCCGGTGCGACGCTGGCCGATTCCGGTGGCAAGGCCTACGTCGTCAGCCCCGTGGTCCACTCGTTCGTCTCGGTGCGGCCGGCCACCGGGTGGCGAAGCCCGACCGACGACACCACGGTGAATGTCCCGATCACGCTCGATGCCCCCTCTGCCGCGACGATCACCATTCCCGTCAGCACTGTCGACGGGACCGCGAAGGCCGGCACCGACTACGCCGCCAGCCAGAGCACGGTCACCTTCGCGCCAGGCACCACCCAGGTACTCCTGCCGGTGACCATCAAGGCCGCCGCGGCGGTCACCCCAACGGTGTCGTTCGCGGTGCAACTCGGCGCCGCAACCGGGACGACGCAGGTCAGCTCGGGAACGGCGACCGTGACGATCGTCAGTCACTCCGCCGACGCGACGGCAACGACAACGACGTCAGCGCCCGCGTTCACCACGACCGCGATCCCGGCCACTGCGCAGGTCGGTCAGCCGTACGACACCACGTTCTCCGCCAGCGGCGTACCTGAACCGGCGTATTCGGTCACCGGTGGCGCCTTGCCGCCCGGTCTGTCGCTCAACGCACGCACCGGTCAGCTGAGCGGAACCCCAACGGCCATCGGTCATTTCACGTTCAGCATCAGTGCGTCGAACACGGTGGGCAGTCCGGCGTCCACCGGGCCGCTTGCGATCGACGTAGCGGCGCCGAATGCACCGGCCCAGTTCACGGCCTCGACGCCACCGGCCTCGACCAAGACGGACACTGCTTACAGCTATACCTTTGCGGCCACCGGTAACCCCGCACCCGGCTTCGGCATTTCTGCCGGCACCCTGCCGCCCGGTCTCGCGTTGGACCCCACCTCCGGTGTGCTGTCCGGGGCTGCCACGGCGGCCGGCACCTTCACCTTCACGGTCTCCGCCACCAACGGGGTCGGCTCGCCCGCGTCTTCGGGCCCGATCACGATCACTGTCGCGGCAGCCG
Organism: Nakamurella sp.; assembly: GCA_965247715.1. GTDB lineage: Bacteria > Actinomycetota > Actinomycetes > Mycobacteriales > Nakamurellaceae > Nakamurella. Next base: position 794,939 of record CBDFHS010000015.1, read on the forward strand.
ACGTGGCACCGAGTTTCACCAATGCCTCGCCGCCGGCGGGCGCGGTGGGGGCGGCCTACGGCTATCAATTCACGGCCAGCGGCAGCCCGGCCCCGACCTTTGCCGTCGCTGGCGGGGGTCTGCCGGCCGGTCTTTCGCTGAACAGCACTGGTGTGTTGTCCGGCACCCCGACGTCGGCCGCCACCTCGACCTTCACGGTGCAAGCCACCAACTCCGCAGGATCGGCAACAACAGGCAGCGTGACCGTTACGGTCACCCCGCCGGACGGTGCCCCGGTGATCACGGCCGCGACGCCGCCGGCGGCGGCAACGGTCGGGAAGGCGTACAGCTATCAGTTCACCGCCTCCGGTACGCCGTCTCCAACGTTCGCACTGGTCAGCGGATCGATCCCGGCTGGGCTTACCCTCTCGTCCGCGGGTCTGCTGGCTGGGACCCCCACCATTGACGGGACCTTCCCGTTCCAGGTAGGGGCAAGCAACAGCAACGGATCTGACACGAGTGGGACGCTGACAATTACCGTCGCCAAGGCGCCAGCCAAGCCGGTATTCATCGCGAGCAAGCCTCCCACGACCACCGTCGCCGGGGCGAGCTACTCGTATACATTCAGCGCATCCGGGGTTCCAACACCGACCTACTCGCTGCCCACCGGCAGCCTGCCGCCGGGTCTGGCGCTGAACCAGACGACCGGCGAACTGTCCGGAACTCCGTCCGCCGCAGGCAGCTATTCCTTCACCATCGCAGCGACGAACTCGGCGGGCACTGCGACCACATCGAAGATCACCGTGAAGGTCAACCCACCGCCGGTCGCCCCCGCAATCACCAGCGGTCCCCCTCCGGCAACAGGGAAGGTGGGCACCGCCTACTCGTTCGCCGTCACCGCCAGTGGTCAGCCCACTCCCACGTTCGCGGTGGCGTCCGGAGCGCTGCCGGCGGGACTCAAGCTGTCGACTGCCGGTGTGCTGGCGGGAACACCGACAAAAGTTGCTACCTATACCTTTTCGGTCAAGGCGACGAACAGTGCCGGGACGGCAACGACCGAGGTTTATACGATCACGACGTCGAAGTAACCGGTGCGCGATGGTCAGGCTCAACCGGGTACTCAGGCGGATGCACAACGGCCCGGCCCCCAATGGTCCGGGCCGGGCCGTAGCGGGAGTGGGTCAGAGAATGATCAGGCCACCGGTGTTGGCCTTGGCGGCGGTGAACCGCGCGGTCGCGTCGGCCCAGTTGACGACGCTCCACCAAGCCTTGACGTAGTCGGCCTTCACGTTCTTGTACTGCAGGTAGAACGCGTGCTCCCACATGTCGAGGAGGACAATCGGGATCTGCGCGGCCGGGAGGTTTCCTTGCTGGTCGAACAGCTGCATGATGTTCAGCCGCTGACCGAGGGTGTCCCACACCAGCATCGACCAGCCCGAACCCTGCAGGGCGTTGGCGTTGGCGGTGAACTGGCGGCGGAATCCGTCGAACGACCCGAAGAACTCATCGATTGCGGCACCCAATTCGCCGTCCGGCTTGTCGCCCCCGGCCGGGGACAGGTTGGGCCAGAACACGGAGTGGTTGATGTGCCCGCCGAGGTGGAACGCCAGGCTCTTCTCTAACCCATTGATGGGACCGAAGGAGTCGGCGTCCCGGGCCTCCGCGAGCTGGTCGAGTGTGGTGTTGGCTCCGGTGACGTAGGCCGCATGGTGCTTGCTGTGGTGCAGCTCCATGATCTGGCCGGAGATGTGTGGCTCTAGCGCGCTGTAGTCGTAGGGGAGATCGGGCAACGAGTACTGAGCCATGGCGGGCTCCTTCGGCTAGGGGTGTGTAGTGGGTCGCCGTTCACCAGAGGAAGGCCGGTGGCCGTCGGCACCAGTGAGCGTCGTCAATCTCTATTGACCTTATAGCTCGCCCGAAACTGGTTGACATCACCCCCAGGACGGCAGCCAGGTCTCCATCGTCAGGTGTGTGGAGGTGATGGGGTCGCCGTTGAGCACCGGCCAGAGCCAGATGAAGTTGGCCACCACCAGCCCGACGTAGATCGCCACCACTGCCATCGACGTCATCCGCCGCTCGATCCCGACCCCATGGCCGGCCCCGGTGCCTTCCGCGGCGTCGACTCTGGCTCGGCCCAGAATGTCCCCGAGTACCAGGGTGATCCCGATGACCAGGAACGGGGCCAGCGGGGTGGCGTAGAAGAAGTACATCTGCCGGTCCAGGTTGGTGAACCACGGCAGGTATCCCGCGCCGTAGGCAACCAGGACCGCCGCGTACCGCCAATCGGTGCGGCCGATCGCCTTCCACAACGCCCAGACCAGCACGAACAGCGAGATCCACCACAGCGCCGGGGTGCCGATCAGGAAAATCCGCCGCACACAGTTCACCGGCCCGTCGCCGCAACCGGTGCCGTCGGCGGGGGAGTAGTAGAGCACCGGGCGGGTGCCCAGCGGCCAGGTCCACGGTTTGGACTCCCACGGGTGCCGCTTGGCCGGGTCGGTTGGCGTCAGCAGGTGGGAGTGGAAGTCGAGCATCTTCCACGTCCACTGCCACAGCACGTTCGACCAGACAGAGGCGATGTCGTAGAGGGTGCCGCTCTTCCAGTCACCGCGGTTGGCCTGCACCGCCACCAGGGTGTGCCGGGGCCAACCGGCCTCGGAGGCGAACCAGGCCCACCACGAGCCGATGTAGGTCAGCACCGGGACGATCGCCAGCGACCAGAAATTCGGCAGCAGATCTCGCCGCAGCACCGCACGAACCGGTCGCCGGATCCCGGCGTCCCGGCGCGCGGTGATGTCCCAGATGACGGTGAGCACCGCGAACGCGATGATCCAGTACGCCCCCGACCACTTCACCGCGGTGGTCAGGCCGAGCAGCACACCGGCTCCGAACCGCCACCAGCGGGCACCGAGCGCGATTCCCGAACGGTGCCCATCGGTATGACCGCCAGGGTCGGCGGGATCCGGGAGCGCGGCCGCCAGCCGGGCCCGCACCTGGTCCCGGTCGGCGATCAGGCAGGCGAACGCGCCCAGCACCAGCACCGCCTGGAAGATGTCCAGCAGGGCACTGCGGGATTGCACATGGCTGACCCCGTCACAGATCAGCAACACCCCGGCGATGCCGCCCAGCAGGGTGGACCTGGTCATCCGGCGGACCACCCGGATGATCACCAGGACGCTGATGATTCCGGCCACCGCCGAGGCCAACCGCCAACCAGTGGGGGTGTAGCCGAGCAACCACTCGCCGATCGCGATGAGTTGTTTACCTAACGGGGGATGCACCACCACCCCAAAACCCTGGTTGTCCTCGACGCCGCCGTTGCGCAGCATCTCCTGGGCCTGGATGGCGTAGTACTTCTCGTCGAACAACGGGGTGCCGGCGTCGGTCGCGCTGTCGAGGCCGACCAATCGGACGGCCGCCGCAACCCCGGTGACGACCCCGGTGACAGCCCACCCGCGCAGCCGATCGGTCGGAATCGGCGGTAGTACCCGGCGGACGGGACGAACCGGCGGCCGGATCGGCGGCACCTCGCCAATCGCCACCACCGAGGCGGCCGGGTCCGGCCGCCCGTACCGGCCGCCGATGGTGTCCAGCGCTCCGGACTCGTCCGCGGCGGCACCGGAACCGGCGCTGCGGCCGATGAGGCGGCCGATGACGGTGGGTGGGGCGGACATGGGCTCGATCGTAGGGTGAGCGGATGGACACGGAGGCGAAGACGGGGGGGCTGGTGCTGGCCGGCACCCCGTTGGGGAGGATCTCCGACGCCTCTGACGGACTGCGGGCGGCACTTTCCGGTGCGGACGTCATTGCCGCCGAGGACACCCGCCGGTTGCATCGGCTGGTCGCCGACCTCGGGGTGACCCTCTCCGCGCCGGTGGTGTCTTACTACGAGTCGGTGGAGCAGGCCCGGATCCCGGCGCTGTTGGACCGGATGCGGGACGGCCAGACCGTGGTCCTGGTCACCGATGCCGGGATGCCGTCGGTCTCCGACCCCGGGTATCGCCTGGTCGCCGCCACCGCCGCCGCCGGGTTGCCGGTGACGTGCGTTCCGGGTCCGTCGGCGGTGATCACCGCGCTGGCGCTGTCCGGGCTGCCGTCGGACCGGTTCTGCTTCGAGGGTTTTCTGCCGCGCAAGTCGGGGGAGCGGACCCGGGCATTGGCCGAATTGGCCGGGGAACGCCGGACAATGGTGTTCTTCGAGTCGGTGCACCGGTTGGCCGAGGCCGTCACCGCGATGGCGGTTGCGTTCGGCGACGATCGTCCTGCCGCCCTGTGCCGGGAGCTGACGAAGACGTACGAGGAGGTTCGGCGGGGCACCCTCGCCGAGCTCGTCACGATGGCGCAGGGCGGGGTGCGAGGCGAGGTCACGCTGGTCATCGCCGGCGCGACGGAGCCGGTGGACGCCGCCACCGACGAGACGTTGGCGGCCGCGGTGACCGAACTGGTGGCCGCCGGTGGGACCAGGCGGGACGCGGTCGACGCCGTCGCGGCCAGGTTCGGGATCGCCCGGCGGGTGGTCTACTCCGCCGCCACCAGGACCCGCTGACTGGGGCTTGGATCGAAAAGTTCAGCGCTGCAACGACTCACCGAATCCGGCTACCACCCGGCGGTAACTCTCGTCGAGATCCTGGGGCATCGCGAAGCCGCCGGCCACCTCCAGCGCAACGAAGCCGTGCATCACCGCCCGCAGCCCGCGGATGGCGTGAATGACGTCGTCGCCGGACAGCTGGTAACCGGTCAGGACGGCCGTGACGGTTCGCAGCGTGTCGGTGGCGACCTGTAGATGCTCGGCGTCATCGGGCCTTGGTGCGACGACGGAGGCCGCGTACCGCCCCGGCCGCTTCTTCGCGAACGTCCGGTACGCCTGTGCCATCGTGAGCAGCGCGGACGGTCCCGAACGGCCGACCGACGCCGCTGTCAGCTCCTGGTTCAGCTCCCGCCCGCCGAGCACCCCGACGTCCCGGCGTAGCTCGGCCAGACCGTTGACGTGCTTGTACAGGCTGGGTTGGCGGACCCCGAAGTGGGCGGCCACCGCGGCGAGCGTCAGCTGGTCCAGTCCGAGACTGTCCGCGAGATCCGCTGCGGCAGCGGCGATCACGGGGCGGGTCAACCCGGCTCTAGGCATCGACGGACGGCTTCTTCCGGTCCGGATGCAGGCTGCGGAGGAACGAGACGACGGCCGGCCCGGTCAGCTCTGGGAACTCTGCCTGCGGGTAGTGGCCCGCGTCAGGGATCATCGCGACCTCGCCGGCGATCCTTTTGCCGATGGCCGTGGCCTCGGCGTGCGGGTCCGGGAAGTCGGGATCCTTCGTGCCCATCACCACCAGGGCCGGGGCCTGCACCCGGTCCAGCACGGCTTCGGCGGCCGCGTGCGAGCTGCGGGTGGTGGCCCGGAACGCCGGGCCATATCCGGGTCGAGCCATCGCCGCGGCGATCTCGGAACGGTGGGTGTCGAAGTCCGAGCCCCGGCGGGTTGGGTACAGGGTCTGTAGGTACCCGAGCCAGGCCCGCCGCGCCCACGGCCCGCCCATGGCGGCCCGCAGCAGCAGGCGCTGCCAGGCAGGTGCGGGCAGGTCCCGGACGAACGGCCCGATCAACACCAATCCAGCGACCAATTCCGGTTGTTCGGCAGCGGCCAGCACCGCGGCGGCGGCGCCCATGGAATTGCCGATGACAACGGCCGGTCCGCCGAGATGCTCTGCCAGGGCGAGGATGTCGGATGCCGCCGCCGGGTCGTCGTAGGCCGTAAAGCCGGTGCTGCTGTCTCCGTGACCGCGCAGGTCCATCGCGGCGACCCGGAACCCGGCGTCGACCAGGGCCGCCGACAGCTGCCGGTAGACGCTGCGGACATCCCCCATCCCGGGCACCGCGATGATCAGCGGGCCCTCCCCCGAGACGTCGTAGGCGATGCATCCGGGGCCGCGGCCGAGGAACTGTGTACTGGGGATGGCGCGGGGCGCGCGCTGGCTGTTAGTCATAGCCATAAAGCTAATGCAATTAGCTTCGATCGTCAAGGGGTTCCGGCGATGACCTCGCTGTTTCGCGTCGCGGATCCTTGACCTCCGCTGCGGCCAGCCAGGCGCCGAAGGCAAGAAAGAGAGCGATCATGGCCACGACCGCCGCGATGGGGCTCCCAGTGATGGCAGCCACGATCACACCAGCCACCGTTGTCACCAGACCGATCACCAGGACGACCCTGAGTGTTCTGAGCGTCAGTTGACGAGAGGCCCGCCCACGGGGCCATTCTTTTTTCACCCAGTCCGGGTGCCGGTGGAAGGTCACGATGGTTGCGACCGTGCAGGACACCATCACGACGAGAAATGCCAGCCACAGGACGATCAGAATCGGAGGCACTGGCTTTCTACCGGCGTTGAAGACCACAACACCGAACTGGACCAGGAACGCGAGACTCAATCCCGCCGCCCGGAATTGACTGTTTCCGGTCAGCCACCAGGGCCGCTTGTCTCGCTCCATCCCCCTACCTTGATCATCCGGCAGCCGGAGAGCAAGCAGGACGGACCAGTCGCCGTCGGCGAGCACTCGAAAAAGCCCCCTGCGGCATGGCGTCGTGACGGCGATCATTGTTGCCATGGACGCCGTCAAAGCCCCGGTCGTCATGGGTCACCACGGCAACCTGGTGATCCCGCCGCGGATTCGCGCTGCGCTCGGCCTGCACCCGGGAGATCTGCTGCAGCTGCACGTGATCGGGAGGCGACTCTTTCTGGAACGTCGGCAGGACGCTGTTGCCGGGCTGCAGGCGCTGGCCCAGGACGTCCCGGCAACGCGCTCCCTTGTCGAGGAACTCTTTGCGGAGCGCCGGCTGTCCGCGGACACCCAATGAGTGTGCTCGATGGCTCACCACCCGCCGGTGGGAGAGACTGGCCCGCGACGACCGGGTGAGCCGGCCGGCCGGTGTGCCGTTGGCGGCGTCGGCCAACATTAGGGAGGCAACGACCGTGACAGATACCACCAGCACGCTCAAAGCGAGGCTTCGGGCAGATTTGACGACCGCGATGAAGGCCAGGGACACGGTGACTGTCGGCACCCTGCGGATGGCGCTCGCGGCGGTGACCACCGCTGAGGTCGCCGGTAGTGCGGCCAAGGAGCTGACCGATCAGGAGGTCGAGGCCGTCCTGGCCAAGGAAGTTCGCAAGCGGGCCGAGGCCGCGGAGGCGTTCGCCGGGGCCGGACGCGCCGAGCAGGCTGCAGCCGAGCGGGCCGAGTCGGCAGTGCTCGCTCACTACCTGCCGACCCAGCTCAGCGACGCCGAGATCGGCGACCTGGTCGCCGAAGCGGTCGCGGATGTGGCGGCCGGCACGGGAGCGCCCGTCACCCCGCGGCAACTCGGCCAGGTGATCAAGAAGGTCCAGCAGCAGGCCGCCGGCCGGGCCGACGGAAGCCGGGTCGCCGCGGCCGCGAAGGCAGCTGTCGGCGGCTGAGCCGGCCAGTCACCCAGCGGCGGTCGTTGTCGGCACCTCGGCCGGCGGCACCCACCCCGCCGCGCGCCGCCCCCGCCCGTGCGGAAGGCTGAGGGCTGGTGTGCACCCAACCTTTCCGCATCACGGAGGTTCCACGAGATGACCGAAACCACCACCCCGAAGGCAGAGATCGGCGTCACCGGCCTTGCGGTCATGGGGTCCAATCTGGCCCGTAACTTCGCTCGCAACGGATTCGTCACCGCGGTCCACAACCGGACGTCAGCCAAGACCAAGGCGCTGATCGCCGAGCACGGTGGGGACGGCACCTTCGTGCCGTCCGACACCACGGCGGATTTCGTGGCCTCGCTGGCCCCGCCGCGCAAGATCATGATCATGGTCAAGGCCGGCGCGCCGACCGATGCAGTCATTGACGAGCTGGCCGGATTGGTGGAGCCGGGCGACATCATCATCGACGGCGGGAACGCCAAGTTCGCCGACACCATTCGGCGGCAGGAAGCGTTGCAGGAGAAGGGTATCCACTTTGTCGGCTGCGGTGTGTCCGGAGGTGAGGAGGGTGCGCTGAACGGACCCTCGATCATGCCGGGCGGGTCGGCGGAGTCTTACGAGTCGCTCGGCCCGATCCTTGAGAAGATCTCCGCACATGTCGACGGTGATCCCTGCTGCACGCACATCGGCACCGGCGGCGCCGGCCATTTCGTCAAGATGGTGCACAACGGCATCGAGTACGCGGACATGCAACTCATCGCCGAGGCCTACGACCTGTTGCGCCGCGGCGCCGATCTCGCACCCGCCGAGATCGGGAAGATCTTCGCCGAATGGAACAAGGGCGACCTGGATTCGTTCCTGATCGAGATCACCGCCGAGGTGCTCGCCCAGGTCGACGCCGACACCGGGAACCCCTTCGTCGACGTGGTGCTGGACGCCGCGGGGATGAAGGGCACCGGCACCTGGACCGTGCAGACCGCCCTGGATCTGGGGGTGCCGGTCTCCGGCATTGCCGAGGCGGTGTTCGCCCGCGGGTTGTCCTCCGCCGCCACCCAGCGGGCGGCGGCTGCGGGCAAGCTGCCAGGCCCGAACGGCTCCTGGCAGGTCAAGGACCAGGCCGCCTTCGTCGAGGACGTCCGGATCGCCCTCTATGCGTCCAAGATCGTCGCCTACGCACAGGGCCTGGACGAGATCTTCGCCGGCGCCAAGGAATACGACTGGTCCATCGATGTCGGTGCGGTGGCACGGATCTGGCGTGGCGGCTGCATCATCCGGGCGAAGTTCCTCAACCGGATCACCGAGGCCTACGATTCGGCCGGGACCCCACCGGCGTCCCTGCTGCTGGCGCCGTACTTCACCGACGCCATCACCTCCGCGCAGGACGCGTGGCGCCGGGTGGTCGCCGGAGCTGCCCAGTCCGGTATCCCGACCCCCGGTTTTGGGGCGGCCCTTTCGTACTACGACGGGCTGCGCTCGGAGCGGCTGCCGGCGGCCCTGATCCAGGGGCAGCGGGACTTCTTCGGTGCGCACACGTATAAGCGGGTCGACAAAGAGGGCACGTTCCACACCTTGTGGTCCGGGGACCGGACCGAGGTTCGCGAGGACGGCCCGACCCCTGGGGTCAACCAGGCACCCCCGGCGGGCAGTTGAGCCCGGCGGGGGAGCGGCCGGACGGTCCCGATCTGGACATCGTCGTTTTCGGTGCCACCGGCTTCGTCGGTCGGTTGGTGGCGGAACGGCTCGCCGCCGACGCGCCGGCCGGCGTGCGGATCGGTCTTTCGGGTCGGTCGCTGGATCGGCTGCAGGCGGTGCAACGGGAGCTGGCGGTGGACTGGCCGCTGATCGTCGCCGACTCCGCTGACGAGAACAGCATGGCGGCCCTCGCCGGCTCCGCGCGGGTCGTGGCCAGCACCGTGGGACCGTACGCACCGCGGGGACTGCCGTTGGTACGGGCCTGCGCGGAGGCCGGCACGTCCTACGCCGACCTGACCGGGGAGGCGACGTTCGTCCGGGACAGCATCGACGCCGCGCACGAGACCGCCGTGCGAACCGGGGCAAAGATCGTGCACGCCTGTGGTTTCGATTCCATTCCGTCCGATCTGGGCCTGCAGGTCCTCGCCGATCGGGTGCGCGCCGATGGTGACGTCCTCACGGAGGCGACCTTGCTGGTCATCTCTGCCAAGGGTGGCGTCAGCGGCGGCACCGTCGATTCGATGCGCGTCGGAATCGACGACGCGCGGGCCGATCCGTCGTTGCGCCGGAAGGTGGCGGACCCGTACCTGCTCAGCGCCGACCGCGCGACCGAACCCGACCTGGGTCCGCAGTCGACCGCGTTCCTGGCGGAGCGACTGGACGACGGAACCTGGGTCGCACCATTCGTCATGGCCGGGTTCAATTCTCAGATCGTCCGGCGGAGCAACTCGCTGCAGGACCACGCCTATGGGCCCGAGCTGCGGTACCGGGAGGTGGTCCGGACCGGGACGTCGCTGCTGGCACCGGTGGCCGCCGCCGGCATCGCGGTCGGGACCGCTGCACTCGCTGCTGGATTGGCCTTTCCGCTGACCCGGCCGCTGGTGGACCGGGTGCTACCTGATCCCGGCCAGGGACCGAGCGAGAAGGCCAGGCGTCAAGGACATTTCGCCCTGCAGATCCGAGGCGTCAGTACCACCGGGGATCGATATACCTGCGTGGTCGCCGCCCAGGGTGACCCGGGTTACGCCGCGACGTCCGTCATGCTGTCGCAAAGCGCACTGTGCCTGGCCCTGGACGACCTCCCTCCCGATGGCGGTGTCCTCACCCCGGCCACCGCGATGAACGGGGCGCTCACCGAGCGGCTGCGCGCGCATGGGTTCACCTTCGACGTCAGCCGGAGCGGTTGATCGGTGGGGGCCGACGTGACACTGACGAACCGCCCCGGCCGCCGGTCGGTCGCACCGCCGGCCGCGCACTAACCTGGTCGGAATGAGCTCGCCCGTACTGACCGCGGTCGCCTGGCCCTACGCCAACGGCCCCCGCCACATCGGACACGTCTCCGGGTTCGGGGTGCCGGCCGATGTCTTTTCCCGGTACCAGCGGATGGCCGGTAACGATGTGCTGATGGTCTCCGGCACCGACGAACACGGGACACCGATCCTGGTGCAGGCCGACGCGGAGGGCGTCCCGCCACGGGTCCTGGCCGACCGGTACAACCGGGTGATCGTCGGTGACCTGCAAGGACTGGGTCTGTCCTATGACCTGTTCACCAGGACGTCCACCCGCAACCATTACGCCGTCGTCCAGGAGATGTTCCGCACGGTGCACCGCAACGGGTACTTCGTCCCCAAGACCACCATGTCGGCGATCTCGCCGTCCACCGGGCGCACGCTGCCGGACCGGTACATCGAGGGCACCTGCCCGATCTGCGGGTACGACGGTGCCCGCGGCGACCAGTGCGACAACTGTGGCAATCAACTCGACCCGGTCGACCTGATCAACCCGCGGTCCCGGATCAACGGTGAGACACCGGTTTTCACCGAATCCGAGCATTATTTCCTGGACCTTCCCGCATTGGCCGGGGCTCTGGGATCGTGGCTTTCTACCCGCACCGATTGGCGTCCCAATGTGCTGCGGTTCTCGATGAACCTGCTGGATGACCTGCGACCCCGGGCGATGACCCGCGACATCGACTGGGGCATACCGGTTCCACTGGACGGTTGGCGGGACCGGCCGGACAAAAAGCTGTACGTCTGGTTCGACGCCGTCATCGGGTACCTGTCCGCCTCCATTGAATGGGCCCGCCGGTTCGGCGATCACGGCAAGCCGGACCCGACGGCCTGGGAACGCTGGTGGCACGGCGGCGACGCCGGCGCGCGGGCCTACTACTTCATGGGCAAGGACAACATCACCTTCCACTCGCAGATCTGGCCCGCGGAACTGTTGGCGTACAACGGCCGTGGTGATCGCGGCGGCTCACCGGGACGGCTGGGCGAACTGAACCTGCCCACCGAGGTGGTGTCCAGCGAGTTCCTGACGATGAGCGGCTCGAAATTCTCCACCTCCCGGCGGACGGTGATCTACGTCGGGGATTTCCTGCGCGAGTACGGCCCGGATGCGTTGCGGTACTTCATCTCCGCCGCCGGCCCGGAGAATCAGGACACCGATTTCACCTGGGACGAATTCGTCCGGCGGACGAACTTCGAGCTGGCCAACGAGTGGGGGAATCTGGTCAACCGGTCGATCTCCATGGCGCAGAGGAACTTCGGCGCCATCCCCACACCCGGCCCCCGCACCGACCTCGACAGCGAATTGCTGCAGGCCGCCGACCGTGCGTTCGCTACGGTGGGTGACCTGTTGTCGCGCAGCCGGTTCCGGGCTGCATCCGGGGAAGCGATGCGGGTCGCCGGTCTGGCCAACAAGTACCTGTCCGAGTCAGAGCCGTGGAAGATGAAGGACGACCCGGAACGGCAGGGCACGGTGCTGCACACCGCGTTGCAGGTCGTCGACGACGTCAAGACGCTGTTGACGCCGTTCCTGCCGCATTCGACTCAGCAGGTCTTCCAAGCCCTCGGCGGCACCGGAGTCTGGGCCGCGCAACCGGAGATTCGGGAGGTCACAGACTTTGACGACGACGTCGAGGGGGTGGGGGTACCCGAGGTGGTGCAGTACCCGGTGATCACCGGCGACTACGCCGCTGAGCAGGCTTCCTGGTCCCGCACGCCGATCGAGGCCGGCCGGCCGCTCGACAAACCGGCTCCGTTGTTCGCCAAGCTGAACCCGAAGCTGGGTGAAACAGGGCCGTCCTGGGCCCCCATCGGATGATCGGCGTTCAGCGCATCCAACCCGGCGCACCCGGCATCGGCGGCAGCTGGTGACCGGCGTTCACCAGGCGGTCGAAGATCGCCGCCCGATCCCGGCGCCGGACCCGCTGCCGTCGCCCGTGGTCGATGGGCACACTCACCTCGACGCCTGCGGCTGTCGCAACAGCGCGGACGTCACCGCCGCGATGGACCGGGCAGCCGCGGTCGGGGTGCGGCAGGTGGTCACCGTCGCGGACGATCTGGCGTCCGCGCGCTGGGTGGCGCAGGCCGCGCAATGGCACCCGGACCTGTATGCCGCCGTCGCTTTGCACCCCACCCGGGCCGATCTGCTGGACGAGACGGCCAAGGCCGAATTGTCGGCGCTTGCGGCCGACCCGAAGGTCGTCGCCATCGGCGAGACCGGACTCGACCACTACTGGCAGGCCGCTCCGCACGCCGCCCAGGCCGACGCTTTCGCCTGGCACATCGACCTGGCCAAACGGCTCGGCAAACCGTTGATGATTCACGACCGGGACGCGCATCAGGCGGTGCTGGACGTGCTGACCGCCGAGGGCGCGCCGGATACGGTGGTGTTCCACTGTTTCTCCGGTGATCTGGAGCTGGCCAGGACCTGCGCAGCACAGGGCTACCACCTCTCGTTCGCCGGCCCGGTCAGTTTCCGCAACGCCCGGGACCTGGCCGAGGCCGCCCGCTGGGTTCCTGACGAGCTACTGATGGTGGAGACCGACGCCCCTTTCCTCGCGCCACACCCGCACCGAGGGATGCGCAACGAGCCGTACGCGCTCCCGTACACCGTGCGGGCCCTTGCGGCCCTGCGAGACACCCCCGTCATCGACCTCTGCCGAGTGGTCCGTTCCACCACCCAGCGTGTCTTCGGGATCGCTCCGATCGCGAATTGACACTCGTCGGAGACGTCGTTGACCCAGTTGCACAGCATCGAGCACAGTCAGCTGGTTGCCATCGGCGTCGCCGCACCGTTATTGTCCCGTGATACAGCCGGGATGGGGAAGTCCCGGGTGCGTGTGGGGCAGGACCTGTCGGCGTCCGGTCGGAGATGTCTTCCGGCGGTCGGGGACGGGCCCTGCTTTTTTGTACCCCGACGATGGCGTCCGGAGTTCAGCGACCCACGTGCCCGCAGCGATTCCCTCGCAGACCGGCCCGACGAAGGTGTGGGATGGACGTGGCGCGAGTGCAGGACGAGGCCGGTTCCGCCGAGCAGAACGAGACTGCTGGCCAGCTCGATAGCAGCTCTCTCGATAGCAGCTCACTTGATGGCAGCTCCCTCGACAGCGGCTCGCTTGACAGCAGCACCGTCGACAGGAGCGCCGTCGACAGGAGCGCCGTCGGTAGGAGTGCCTTCGATGCGGGCGGAGCGCATGCGGCCGCGCCGAGCGTCCCGGTTGGCGCGTTGCCGGCCTCGAACGAGGGCGATTCGGGTGTTGTCCTCGGACGCCTCAGTACCGGCACCGGCGCCGATCTTCTCACCCACGGCCGGAGCGGGGGACGACATGCCGCAACCACCGGAGGCGCGGCGGCAGCTGTGCTAGACCACCCGATCGACGCACCCGACGTCGCTTCCCTGGGTCCTGCAGGCCCCGATGGTTCCGACCACGACGTTCCCGACCACGAGTTGCCCAGCCACGAGTTTTCCGACCACGACGTTCCCAGCCACGAGTTTCCCGACCACGACGTTCCCGTATCAGACCTTCACGCAGCCGACAACGCACCGGCCATCGCACCGGCCGATGGAAGCGACACGAGCCCACGGCGACGTCGCACCAAGCTCCTGATCGCCGGCGCGGCCACCCTGTGCCTAGTCGCCGCTGCTGGTGGAGCGGTCGCAGCGTTGGACAAGTCCGTCAGTATCTCCGTCGACGGGGTATCGCAGGACATCACCACCTTCGCCGGGTCGGTGCGGGGTGCGCTGGACACGGCCGGGCTGACGGTGGGGGAGCACGACTCGGTGGCTCCCGCTGTCGACGCCGGTCTTGGTGAGGGCTCGCGAATCGTGGTGCAGCGCGGTCGACTGCTCACCCTGACTGTCGACGGTCAGACGCGGCAACTGTGGACGACCGCCACCACCGTTGCGGACGCGCTCACCCAGCTCGGCCAGGACCCGGCGGGGTACCGGCTGTCCGCGGACCGGTCCAGGGCGATCCCGTCGGACGGGTTGGCGGTCACCGCAGATACGTTGCGGACGGTCACCATCAGCAAGGCCGGTCAGCAGTCCACCCTCTCCACGACGGCAACGACGGTTGGTGAGGTGCTGGCCGAGAACGGCCTGACCCTCTCGCCGGCGCAACGCGTGACGCCGGCCGTCTCCGCCCCGCTCCAGCCAGGAACCGCCATCACCATCGTGACATTGCCGACGGTGGCGGTGACGGCAGGTACCGACCCGGCTTCCTCGGTCGTGGTCGGCGGCTCGACCGTGGCTGACGCGCTGGCCGCGGCGGGCGTGACCGTGGGTGCCGACGATGCGGTTGCCCCCGACCCGACCACCCCGGTCACCGACGGCATGGCAATCGTGCTGACCCGGATCGGCTACCTGCCGGAGACGGAGAACCAGCCGATCGAGCAGCCGGCGGACGTGGTGAACGACGACGATTCCCTGCTGGTCGGGACCACCGAGGTGCGGCAGCAGGGCCATCCGGGCGTGGCGGAGGTGAGCTACCGGACCACCTTCACCAACGGTGTACCCGCCCCGAGGGTGGAGGTCTCCCGCAAGACCATGACCGAGCCGGCCCCCTCGGTGCTCGCGGTCGGGACCAAGCCCGAGCCGCCGAAGCCGGTCGCGCCGGCCCCTGCCGCCGTCGCCCCTGCTTCTGCCGCTCCCGCATCCGCCGCCCCTGCCGCCGCCGCACCGGCCGCCGCCGCCGCGCCAGAACCGGCGGCAGCAGAACCGGCGCCCGCACCGGCCCCCGCCGTAGCGGCAGATCCGGCCCCCGCCCCCGCTCCCGCTCCGGCTCCCGCCCCAGCTCCGACACCGGCCGCCCCGTCCGGCGGGTGGAGCGTCAACTGGGACGCGATCGCAAAATGCGAATCGACGAACAATTGGTCCATCAATACCGGTAATGGCTACTACGGCGGCTTGCAATTCGACAACCAGACCTGGCTGGGAGCCGGTGGTGGTCAATATGCACCGCGTGCCGATTTGGCAACCAAGGATCAGCAGATTGCGATCGCCGAAAAGGTCTATGCATCCCGTGGTCTTTCGCCGTGGGCCTGCGGATATGCGGCGGGGTGATGCGCTGAACAGCACGAACGAGTGTCCAATGTTCCCGGATGACTGTGACAACCGTCACGCGTCGTCGTGATCGCGTCGCTGCGGCAGCGGCTTACCTGCCTCCGGAGTGTCACCTGCACCACAATTGAGTGACGAGGGGTAGGCAAAGTGTAGTCCTCCCGTTATCGTTTCGTGATAGCAGCTGGGATGGAAAACCTCAAGCGCGCCGCCCGGACCACAGCAACGGAACAGTATGGACGCCACGACAAGGAATGTCGGGCGTAGTCCGATCCGGTTGTGGGATCCGGCCTGGTCATAGTCCGACAGCGCCGCCGAACGCGGCGCGGGACCTGGTGCAGGGACGGCGAGGTGAGCCGTGCCCGGACACCACAACACCCTTGGATAACTCGTGCCTACCCATGATGGCTCCATCAGCCCTGACCTCGAGGTCACCGACAACGACAGCGGCGCAACCAGTTCCGCTGTTGACACCCTCGACCCGGTGACCTCCGACCGCCCCGCCGCGCGGCCCGTCACCGCCGGCCGTCTGCTGCGCAAGCCCGTTCTGGCCGGCGTTGCCGCGGTGCTCGTCGCTGCAATCGCCGGTGGCGGAATCGCCGCAGCGGCCAACAAGACCGTTTCGGTGACGGTCGACGGCCAGCAGCGCGAGGTCGGCACCTTTGCGGGTTCCGTTGCCGGCGCACTCGATTCCGCCGGCGTGACCATCTCAGAGCACGACACGGTCGCTCCCCCGGCCGATACCTCGATCTCCGACGGATCGCAGATCGTGGTGCAGCACGGCCGCTTGCTTACCCTGACCATCGACGGTCAGACCCGCGAGATCTGGACCACCGCAAGCACTGTCGATCAGGCACTGCTGCAGCTGGGGCAAAATCCGAGTGCCTTCAAGTTGTCCGCCGATCGATCCCGGCAGATTCCGGTCGACGGCCTCACCGTCACCGCAGACACCCTGTACCGGGCAACCGTTTCGGACGGCGGAGCAGCTCCCGCCGCGGTCCAGACCTCCGCACGCACGGTCGGTGCGTTCCTGGCCGAGCAGGGCCTCACCCTCGGCCCGCTCGACACCGTCACCCCGGATACCACCACGGCGCTGTCGGACGGCGTCGCCGTCACGGTGTCCCGGGTCGCTACGTCGACCGTCACCGAAGAAGCAGCTGTACCTCAGCCCGCCGACCAGCAGGTACCTGACGACTCGCTCGACGCCGGGACAAGCTCCGTGAAGCAGCAGGGGACAGCCGGCAAGGACCAGGTGACCTACCAGGTCACCACGACCAACGGCGCGCAGACCGGGAAGACCGAGATCGGCCGCACCCCGGTCAGCCCGGCGCAACCCACCGTGGTGACCGTGGGTACCAAGGCAGCGAGTCAGGCAGCTTCGGTGAGTCAGCAGGATTCGGCGCCGGCCGCCGGGCCCACCAGCGCCGGGCCCACCAGCGAGAGTTCCTCGGTGAGTCAGCAGGATTCGGCGCCGGTCGCCGGGCCTACCAGCGAGAGTTCTTCGGCGACTGCAGGATCCAGCACGGCACAGCAGCCGACCGCGACCGGTTCCGGCTCCTCCAATGCGTCTGCGGCCCCGGCCAGCTCCGGTTCCTCCGGGGTGAACTGGGACGGTATCGCCAACTGTGAGTCCACGAACAACTGGGCCGTCAACACCGGAAACGGCTACTACGGCGGCCTCCAGTTCGACGTGCCGACGTGGAACAGCGCCGGCGGCGCGGCCTATGCCTCCCGTCCGGATCTCGCGACCCGGGAGCAGCAGATCGCCGTGGCGGAGAACCTCTATGCCAGTCGTGGGACGTCCCCGTGGGCATGCGGCGGTGCCGGCTGACGTCGGCTTGAATTCGGCTTTATCGTGAGGAAAGGATTCACACCGGAGCCCCTATTCTTCGCCGGATCGGGGCTCCGGGACCGTAGATCTTCGGATCGCGAAGTATTTTTGGACAACGATTAGCCCAGATGGCGGTTGTTGTGGACGTTGTCTGTTGTTATTATTTTGTGATACACGACGATCGCGATCGGTCATCGTGTCTGAAAAGTTAGATCACTCAGCTCAGTTTCGATGTTTTTCGGGGCCTGTAAAAATCCCGGTGAGAGATCCCGGGGTTGTCGCTCAGCGTGAAATGGCCCGCCAAAGATTACCCGCCCAGGTCGTGAGGCCGGATACAGCAGTGCCCTGCCCAGGAAATCCACCACCAATACCCTTTGGATGTGACGTGAAACACCGCGACGACCCAGACAATAAAATGCCGGACGGTGCCGAGCCGGCCGCAGGTGTGGACATCGCGCCCGCGGCAACGGCCGGGCGCCGCCGCGCAATGTTGATTGCGGCGTGCGTCGCCGTCGCCGGAGTGCTGGCCGTCGGGGGCAGCACTTCGGCGGCGTTGGCCGGACACGCGTCCGAGCCCGTCGCAGCCAGCAACCCGGCAGCTGTCAACCCGTCAGCCGGTACCGCCGCCAGTGGCGAGGGCGCTGCCCCGGCCGCTCAGGTCGCCGGCACGCTGCCGGGCCCAGCCCAAGCGGCCGATCGGTCCAGGCGTACGCCATTGGCCGGGGTGGCGCCCGGGGTGGCGCCGGGCCCTGTTGCCGTACAGCACGGTGTCAGCCTTTCTGATGCCGGTGGCCAGGCGGCTCCGCTACAGACATCGGCCGCCACGGTGGCCGACCTCCTGTCCGAGCAGGGCAAGCCCCTCGGCCTCACCGACACGGTCGTGCCGGAGGCGTCCACCCCGATCAGCGATGGCCTGCAGATCACCGTGTTCAGAACTGCCGTCACCACCGCCACGGACACCGTCGACGTGCCGCCCACCGATGTGACCAGCGACGACCCGACCCTGGACAAGGGAACCATCGCGGTCGCGACGCCGGGCACGCCCGGGCACCAGCAGGTGGTGAGTCAGGTGACCACCGTCAACGGCATCGAGACCGGCCGGCAGGAGATCTCCCGGACCACGCTGACCGAACCCACCCCGAACCAGGTACATGTCGGCACCAAGACGGCGCTCGACGTGCAAGGCGGCCGGGTGTTCTTCCACGACACCGAATTCGGCGTCAATTGGGACGGCCTGGCCTTCTGCGAGTCGACGAACAACCCCCACGCCGTGAACAACCCGGATGGTTACCTCTCCACCTACGGGCTGTTCCAGTTCGACCTGCCCACCTGGGAATCGGTCGGCGGCAGCGGCAATCCGGGTGACGCCAGCCCGGAAGAGCAGCTGACCCGGGCGAAGATCCTGTACCAGTCCCGTGGCCTCGAGCCGTGGTTGTGCGCCTACGCCGCGAGCGGTCCCCCCGCCGGCTGATTTATCTCGCGACCCCTGAATCAGCGCGCCCTGATCCAGCACCTCCTGATCCAGCACCTCCTGATCCAGCACCTCCTGATCCAGCACCCCTGATCCAGCACCTCCTGATCCAGCACCCCTGATCCAGCACCCCTGATCCAGCACCTCCTGATCCAGCACCTCCTGATCCAGCACACCCCGTGCCGGACCAACAACCGCTGCTGGTCAAACACCCCCTGGCCGGGCCCCGGAAGTTTCGGGGCCCGGCTTTTTTTGCTGTCCGGTCCCGTTTCCGGCGCGGTCATCGCGGGCGGCGGAGCGTGTGAGGATTGTCCGGTGGTGGTCAGTCAGCCGGTGCCCCTGCTCGGCGCCGTGGAGATCCGTCGGCTCGCCGACCAACTGCACCTCCGGCCGACCAAGTCGATGGGCCAGAACTTCGTACACGACGGCAACACCGTCCGCCGCATCGTGGCCGCGGCAGGCCTGCGGTCCACCGATCACGTCATCGAGGTCGGGCCCGGCCTCGGGTCGCTGACCCTGGCCCTGCTGGAAGCTGTCGCCGCGGTGACCGCTATCGAGATCGACCCGCGGCTGGCCGGCCTGCTCCCGGAGACCGTTCGCGCCCATGCGCCGCACCGGGCCGCCGCCCTGCAGGTGATCACCGCCGATGCCCTGCAGGTGACCGCCGACCGGCTCAACGTTCTCGACCCGGGGATCGCGGCGCCGGCGGACCCGACCGCGCTCGTCGCGAATCTTCCCTACAACGTTGCGGTACCGGTACTGCTGCACCTGCTGGCCGAGGTTCCCACGCTGCGCCGGGTGCTGGTGATGGTGCAGGCGGAAGTCGCCGACCGACTGGTGGCCGGTCCCGGATCGAAGACGTACGGGTCGCCCAGCGTCAAGATGGCCTGGTACGGGACCGCGCGACGCGCCGGCGCGATCAGCCGGTCGGTGTTCTGGCCCGTGCCGGGGGTCGATTCCGCACTGGTGGCCTTCGAGGCGAGCCCGCTCCCGCGGACTGGTGACCGGGCCGCTGTGTTCGCTGTGGTCGACGCCGCGTTCGCGCAACGGCGCAAGACTCTGCGGTCCGCCCTGGCCGGCTGGGCCGGCTCGGCTGCCTACGCGGAAGAGGTCCTGGTCCGGGCCGGTGTCGATCCCGGTGCCAGGGGTGAGGTGCTCGGCGTGGACGACTTCGCCCGGATCGCCGGTGCGCTGTCCGCCATCGACGCGGTCGAGCCCGAATGACCATCTCGTTCTCGCCGCCCGGCCGGCCCGTGGTGCGGGTGCGCGCGCCGGCGAAGATCAATCTGCACCTGTCGGTGGGCGACCTGCGGGCCGACGGGTACCACGACCTGGTGACGGTCTTCCACGCCATCGACCTGGTCGACGAGGTGACGATCGCGGCGGCCGACCGGCATGCGGTGCGCACCCTGGCCAGTAACGGCGCGCCGGCCGACGGCGTTCCCAACGGTGCCAAGAACCTTGCCGGGATGGCGGCCCGGTTGCTGGCCAGGCGAAGCGGCGCCGGCGGACCGGTGGCCATCGACATCGCCAAACAGATTCCGGTCGCCGGTGGCCTGGCCGGCGGGAGCGCCGACGCCGCCGCCGCCCTGATCGGCTGCGCGGCGTTGTGGGGCCTGGAGATCGGCCGCGGCGAGCTGGTCCAGTTGGCTGCCACCATCGGCGCCGATGTGCCGTTCGCCCTGACCGGTGGCACCGCCGTCGGCACCGGGCGGGGCGATCTGCTGTCCCCGGTGCTGGCCAGAACCCCGCTGCACTGGGTGCTGGCGCTGGCCGACGAGGGGCTCTCGACGCCGGTGGTCTTCGCCGAACTTGACCGGCTCCGGGCCGACGGGGATCCGCCCCGGGTGGGTGCTGTCACCCGGATGCTCGCCGCGCTGGCCAGCGGTGAACCCGACCGGGTGGCCGCGGCGTTGGGCAATGACCTTCAGGCAGCGGCGATCTCGTTGCAGCCGGGGCTGCGCCGCACCCTGCGGGCCGGTCTCGCCGCCGGCGCGTTGGGTGGGGTGGTGTCCGGATCCGGACCGACCATAGCCCTGCTGTGTGCCGACGCGGAATCGGCCGGTGGGGTCGCCGCGGAACTGGCCGGGTCCGGCACCTGCCGCAGCGTTCGCGTCGCTGCCGGGCCCGCGCTGGGCGCCCGGGTCATCGGCTCGGGCTCGGCGGGTCGGCGCTGATGCCGGTATCGATGGCGAACCTGGTCAACATCGAGAACGCGACGGTCACCCACGGCGTTCGCTCTGTCCTGGAACGGGTTTCGCTCGGGGTTCAGGCTGGAGACCGGATCGGCGTGCTGGGCCTGAACGGCTCCGGGAAGACCACCTTGCTCCGGTTGCTGGCAGGTCTTGACCCACCGGACACCGGCCGGGTTTCGGTCCAGCGGGGGACGTCGATGGCGTTCGTCTCGCAGACGTCGCAATTGCCCCCGCAGATCACCGTCCGGCAGGCCGTCCTGCACGCCTACGGCGATGCCGAGCACGCCTGGGCCTCAGATACCGCTGTCCGCGCCGTGCTGATGGGGTTGGGGTTGCGTGACATCGGTCTGGAATCGGTGGTCGGCACGCTGTCCGGCGGTGAGCAACGGCGGGTGTCGCTGGCTGCGGCTTTGGTCACCGACGCGGAACTGGTCCTGCTGGATGAGCCGACGAACCACCTCGACATCGAGGCGGTGGCTTGGCTTGCCGAGTACCTGCGGGGGCGGCCCGGTGCGGTTGTCGCCGTCACCCACGATCGCTGGTTCCTGGACGCGGTGGCCACGTCGACCTGGGAAGTGGTCGACGGTGCCGTCCTTGGCCGTGAAGGTGGTTACTCTGACTGGGTTTTCGCCAGGGCCGAGCGACTGCGCCTGGACCAGGCCGCCGAGGATCGCCGGAAAAACCTGGCCCGCAAGGAACTTGCCTGGCTGCGCCGCGGACCGCCGGCCCGCACCTCCAAGCCGCGATACCGGATCGAGGCCGCCGAGGCAATCATCGCCGGTGAGCCGGATCCGCGAAACACCGTGGAGCTGCATGCTTTCGCCCGACGCCGGCTGGGCAAGGACGTCCTGGAGCTCAAGGACGTCTCCGCGTCGGTGACGGCGGTGGACGGCACCGAACGCACCCTGCTGGACAGGGTCAGTTGGCTGGTCGGACCGGGGGACCGGATCGGGGTGGTCGGCGTCAACGGGTCCGGCAAGTCGACCCTGCTCCGGTTGCTCGTCGGCGAATTGCCGCCGGTGACCGGACAGGTCAGGCTCGGTTCGACGGTGCGGTTGGGCTACCTGTCCCAGGAGGTCGCCGAACTCCCCGGTGATCTGCGGTTGATCGAGGCGATCACCCAGGTGGCCGGGGTCGTCGAACTCGGCGGCCGAACGCTGACCGCCGGGCAACTCGCAGAACGGTTCGGTTTCACCACCGCGCACCAGTGGACGCGGGTCGCCGAACTGTCCGGCGGTGAACGCCGCCGGCTGCAATTGCTGCGCATTCTGATGGACGAACCGAACGTGCTGGTGCTGGACGAGCCGACCAACGACCTGGACACCGACACCCTTGCCGCACTGGAGGATCTGCTCGACTCCTGGCCGGGCACGCTGCTGGTGGTCAGCCACGACCGGTACCTGATCGAGCGGGTCGCCGACAGCACGGTGGCGCTGTTCGGCGATGGCGCGATCACCCACCTGCCGGGTGGGGTCGATCAGTATCTCCGACGGCGCGCCGAGGAGCGCTCCGCGCCACCGCAGGTGCGCGGCTGGCAGGCACCGCAACCGGCGGAGCCGGCGGGCCGGTCCGACCCGACGGGCCGGTCCGACCCCAGGGCCGTGAGCGCGGCCACCACGCCCTCACCGGCGGTGGACCCGGCTCGGCAGCGTGGTCTGCGCAAGGATCTCCAGCGGTTGGAACGCAAGATGGAATCGTTGCAGCGCAAGGAAACCGACCTGCACGGACGGCTGGCGGAGGCCGGTGCAGATTACGCGGCGGCGGCGGATCTGTCGGCGACCCTGCGCGGTGTGCAGGCCGAGGTGGCACAGGTCGAGATGGACTGGCTGGTGGCCGCCGAGGACCTGGAAAGCGGCTGAGTCGCTCCGCTTCGGGACCGGGCACCGCTCATCACAACCAGGTGTGGACCCGTACCGTCGTCCCGCTCGAACCCGAGCGCACCTGCACCAGGTCGCACAGGTCGTTGGCCATCCGCACCCCGGCCTCCCGGTGGTCGGAGCCGACCGTCGCGCGCCGGCCGAGCATCGGGTCGGTGACGACCCCCGCGTCCTGCACCTGGCAAACCAGGGCCGGGCCGTCCTGCCAGATCCGGACCCGGGCGTCCGCACCAGAGGCCGCGGCCCCGGCACGGGCGACCTCGTCGAGGGCAGTCGCCAGGCGAACCGAGCGCTGGGCGGGGAGGCCAGCGGCAACGGCCCGGCGCAGGACCTGGGCGGCGACCTCATCCGGGTCGTCGGCGATCAGCTCGGTGGCCGACACCGGGGGGATCGGGAGGTCGGTGACGAACAGCGCCATCGCATGCCGGTCGGCGTCGGCGGCCGACTCCGCACCGGGATGGCTACGGTGCGCTTCGGCGATCATCGATTGATCCAGTGCCGCAACGTCGTAGGGGCAGACCAACCACAGCGGTGTCGCCGGGTCGAGCGCAGACTGGAGCAGGCTTTCGTGCAACTGGGCCTCGGCGATCTCCTCCTGCCTGCGTCCCGCCCAGATCGGTTCCCCGACACCACGAGTCGGTCGATCGCCGGCGAACTGCCGCCAGGCCGGGATGATGCTGGCCGGATTGTGCCCGAGCGCCGCCATGTCTTGGAAGGCAACGTGCCGGGCATCCGCGCCGAGGGCCGCGCGGAGCGCCTCCAGCCGCGGCTGCGCCACCGCGACCATCACCGGCTGGTCAAGGGCCAGCCCGTCTTGGATGAACGGGACGACCGCGTCCAGGAACCCACCCGTCCCGGCGTAGAACAGGCACTCGTGCCGGTAGCTGTTGTGCTGCTCGGTGTTCTCGGCCCGCCTGCTGGCGGACCGGTGACCGGTCACCTGGTCACCGGTGCCCCGACCGGTCCTGCTGCCACCGGTCCTGCTGTCACCGGTCCTGCTGTCACCGGTCCTGCTGTCACCGGTCCTGCTGTCACCGGTACTGCTGCCACCGGTACTGCTGCCACCGGTACTGCTGCCATCGGGTTGCGATGGGAGGTTGGCTGCCCGGTTGCCCCTCTGACGGACCGGGCCTCCCATGGCGCCGGATGACCCACCGATGCGACCGGAACGGACGGCTGGCCGCGGCGCCCAGGGTGCTGGCGGGCCGGCGGGTACCTCGCCGCTGGACGGATCGGGTTCGCGGAGTTCGGGCACCAACCGCAGACGGGCCGGCCCGCGCAGTCCGGCGGGGTGCACCGCGACGGAATGCGTGGTCGCCAGTACCAACTCGACCAACGCCGCTGGGGGGCCGATCAGGCCGTGCGCGGCGGCGGCGTGGGCAATCACCTGATCCAGCACGTCACGATCGTCGTCACCGATGATGACCTGATCGCAGCCAGGGATGATGTCGTGACAGGTAAAACTCTTCATGGGGGTCCTCGGTCCGGGTTTGTCGCCGGAGCGCGACCGCACGGACGCAGCACCGTGCCATCTCCGTGCCACCCATTCTGCCGCACCACCGGTGCCGCCACGTCACGGGCGCTCACACGCTGATGTCAGGTGAGGAGAAACGGGATCAGCAGGGCCGCGAACGACTCGGGGTCGCTGGCGTGATTCCTCTTGCCGCTGGGCAGGTCGGAGCGCTGCGCGCCGGGGACAGCGGCCGACAGCAGGTCGAGCAGGGCGCGTTCCCCGGCCTGACCGGTCCCGCTGCCGACCACCAGGGTGGGTGCCGTGACCTGATCAAGCGCGGTCCACCAGCCCGGGTCGGCGGCGGCCAGCTGATCCAGCACGGCCTTGGCCCGGGCAAAACCGAGCATGTTCTGTCGGAGCCGGCCCCGCCGTAGCGTCGTGACGGCGCCACTGATCGCCATCGAGGGTGGCATCCGGCTGGCCACCGGGGGTCCGGAGCGTGGTGGAGCGGCCGGGTTCTCCACCACCACATGTCGCACCAGGTGCGGGTCCTTGGCCGCCATGCTCAGCGCAAGATAGCCGCCGAAGCCGGTCCCCACCAGGTCGATCGGGCCGGTCCCCAACTGCTCGATCACCCGTTGGATGTGGTCGACGAACGCACCGAGGTCCGAGCCCCGCACCGCGTCGCTGTGGCCGGTGCCGGGCAGATCGATTGCGACGATCTGCCGGCCGTGCTCGACGATGCGACCGGTCAGGGACTCCCAGGTGGCCGCCGAAGACCCCAGATCCGGCAGCATCAGCACCGGGTCCCCGGTGCCGTTGGAATAGATCCGGACGCCCCGGTCGTCGATGACCAGGTCGTAGACAGCGCTGAATGCCATCCGGGCATCGTCTCATCGCGGAGCGGCGGAGTGCACCGGCACCTGCACTTGACCGGCCACACCCGGTGTCGGCTGGCCACAGCGCTCGTCGGGTGGTTGCGTGCTTTACGTTGCTCGCATGAGTTCGTTCACCAACGCCCTGCGCAGAGCCGCCCAGGGAGATGCCGGAATGACGACCGGCGAGCCGGCGGCGCCGGTGCGGACCAGCTGGGCGCAGGTGCATGGTGCGGCCTGTGCAGGCGCGAAGGTCCTGGTCGCCGCCGGGGTCGGCCCCGGCGACGCGGTCGCCATCCTTGCTGCCTCCCCCTCGGAGGTGGCGCCGGCGGCCCAGGCTGTGTGGCTGGCCGGCGCGTCCGTGACGATGCTCCATCAGCCGACGGCGCGGACCAATCTCGCCACCTACGCTGCCGACACGGCGGCCGTGCTTTCCCTGATCAGCGCCAGGGTGGTCGTGCTCGGCCATCCGTTCACCGATCTGGCGGAGACGGTCAACGCCCACGGCGTTCGAGCGGTCACGGTCGACGATCTCGCCGGCGCGTCGACCGGACCGGCTCCAGACCTCGAGATCGACGAGGGCGCACCGGCCCTGCTGCAGCTCACCTCCGGATCCACCTCCACCCCGAAGGCCGTGCAGATCACCCATCGCAACCTCTGGGCCAACATCCAGGCCATGTGCGAGAGCGCCAGGATCTACCCGGGTGAGGTGATGGTGTCCTGGCTGCCGCTGTTCCACGACATGGGCATGGTCGGATTCCTCACGCTGCCGATGTGTCAGGGCGTCGAGTTGGTCACCGTCACCCCCGCCGATTTCTTGTCCTCGCCGTTGCTGTGGCCCACCCTGATCAGCAAGTACGGCGGAACCATCACTGCTGCACCGAATTTCGCCTACGCCCTGACCGCAAGGGTGCTGGCCCGCCGGAGCCTTGCGGCGGCCACCGTTGCGGGCCCTGGGGACGACCCGATCGCCGATCCGCTGGACCTGTCCACCCTCCGGTTCGCGCTGAACGGTGCCGAACCGATCGACGTCACAGCGGTGCATGCGTTCCTCGCCGCCGGGGCGCCGTTCGGCCTACCGGCGACTGCGGTGGTCCCGGCGTACGGAATGGCGGAGGCCACGCTCGGGGTGTCGTTCCACCCGTGGGGAACACCGATGAAGGTGGAGACGGTGCTGGCCGCCGAGGTGGAGGAACGCCGGCTGGCCGTGCCGATCCCTGACGTCGCAGGCGAGGTTGGCAACGGAGAAGACTGTGCTACCAGGGCGTTTCCGGTACTCGGGCCGCCGTTGCGAGGGATCGAGGTGGTGGCGGTCGGGCCCGCCGGTGAGCACCTCGCCGAGCGCGAGGTGGGCGTCCTGCACCTGCGCGGCGAATCCATCACCGACCGCTACCTGACGGTCGACGGGCCCCGGCCGACCAAGGGACCGGACGGCTGGCTGGACACCGGCGACCTGGGTTACCTGGTGGACGGCGAGGTGGTGATCTGCGGCCGGGTGAAGGACGTGATCATCATGGGCGGCCGCAACATCTTTCCCACCGATGTGGAACGGATCGCGGAGCAGGTGCCGGGAGTCCGGGCCGGTAACGCGGTCGCGGTGCGCTGGACCACTCCTGGCGGGCGGGAGTCGTTTGCGCTCGCCGTGGAATCCAGGGAGGCGGGCGACAACACCGCGGTGGAGCGGATCTCCGCCGGGGTCCGCACTGCGGTGACGTCGGCAATGGGGGTGCGGCCGGCAGCGGTCCGGGTGCTACCGGTGGGCACCCTGCCCAAGACGCCGTCGGGAAAGCTGAAACGTTCTGCTGCAGCCGGTTTGATCGACGGGTGACCGGGCCAGACGGGCGGCTGACGGGCCGGACGGCAGCTGACGGCCCGGACGGCGGCTGACGGGCGGCTGACGGCCCGGCCGGTCAGCCGGCGTGAAGGCGGTTTTGGGTGGCTTCCAGGCCGAGTTCGATCAACATCTCGGTGGCGTCCGCGGCATGCTCCAGGTCGACCTCGAGGTCGCGCCGCTCGGCGGCCGGGAAATCGCGGAGGACGAAGTCCGCCGGGTCCATCCGTCCGGGCGGCCGGCCGATCCCGAACCGCACCCGCAGGTAGTCCTTGGTGCCGAGCGCGGCGGAGATGGACCGGAGCCCATTGTGGCCACCCTCGCCGCCGCCGCGTTTGACCCGGATGGCCGCTGGTGGCAGGTCGAGCTCGTCGTGCACGGCGATCACAAAGGCCGGTTCGATCGAGAAGAACCGGGCCAAAGCCGCCGTCGAACCACCGGAAAGGTTCATGTACGACCGGGGTTTGGCCCCGACCACCCGCTGCCCGGCAACCCGGAACTCCGCGACGTCGGCGCCGGCCTTGTGGGACCGGAAGGACGTACCGGCCCGGCGGGCCAGCACGTCCAGCACCATCGCACCGACGTTGTGCCGGTTCCCGGCGTACTGCTTCCCGGGGTTGCCCAGGCCGATGACGAGGAACGCCTGGGTCACTCCGCGGAAGACTCGTTCGAGGACTCGTCGGACTCCTCGGGCTGGT
Source organism: Nakamurella sp. (assembly GCA_965247715.1). GTDB lineage: Bacteria > Actinomycetota > Actinomycetes > Mycobacteriales > Nakamurellaceae > Nakamurella. Next base: position 822,610 of record CBDFHS010000015.1, read on the forward strand.
CCCGCACCACGCCGGCATCCGCCTCGGCCTGCTCGGTCTCCGCCTCGAGCTCCTCGGCGGTGGGCGCGGTCTGCACCGAGACCACGAGGGCTTCGGCGTCCGTGACCAGGGTGGCACCACCCGGCAGGGTGACGTCGCCAGCGAGAACCTGGGTGCCGGCTTCGGCACCTTCCAGGTCGACGGTCAGGTGTTCAGGGATGCTCATGGCCTCGACCTCGACCGACACGGTGTTCAGGTCGGTCAGCACCAGGGTGCCGGGCGCGGCCTCACCGGTGAATACCAGCGGGATGTCGACGGTCACCTTCTCGCCGCGTCGGATCAGCAGCAGATCGACGTGCTCGACGTAGTCCCGCAGCGGGTGCCGGACGACGGACTTCGGCAATGCCAACTCGTCGCCGTCCGGGAACTGCAGGGTGATGACGGTGTTGGCGCCGCCTTTCATCGCGTGTGAAAAATCGCGGGCCGGCAGGGCCAGGTGCCGCGGATCCGACCCGTGGCCGTACAGCACGGCCGGAATCTTGCCGGCCCGCCGGGTGCGCCGGGCGAAGCCCTTCCCGAACTCGGTGCGAATCTCGACGGGCAAACGAACCTCGGACACTGCGGACTCCTCAAAGCGATACGACCCGGTGGTGGGTCATGACGGCGGTTCAATCAGGGCGGGTTGGATCACGGCGGGCGGTGGCTGCGGTGAGTGTTCGATGCGCCCGGCTCACGACACGGGGGCACCACACCCACCGCGCCGATCACGGCAGATCAGGTGGCAGCGTCCGCATCCGTCGGCCAACCACTAAGGGTCGATCGATCACACGCTTCACTTCCGGCCGGACCGCCCTCGCCGAGGCAACCCGTCCATCTTACCCGCCGGCCGGCTCCGTCCCAACCTCGTCGCCGGAGGCTGTTGTGGTGGCCAACCAGTCGAGTACCTCTTTGGTGTGTTCACCCAGCAGCGGCGGCGCGGTGTGATCGCGGTGCCATTCCGCCCCGCTGGACCCGAAGAAGCGCAGCGGCGGGCCAGGCAGCTGGATCGGCCCGAGGATCGGGTGCTCGACGTCGATCAGCAGGCCCTGAGATCGGGTCTGCTCCCAGTCGTAGACCTGCTGCAGGTTCTTCACCTCACCGCTGGGCACACCGATTTCCCCCAGTTTGGCCAGTAGGTCGACGGTCGAATACCGCGCGAAGGCGGTCTCGACCGCCGACTTGACCGCCTGGAAATTACGGACGCGATCCGGATTGGTCGCGAAACCCGTTGCTGTAGCTGAAATGTCGAACGCCGGAGCGAACCTCGCCCAGAGCCCCTCGGAGCCGACGGAGATCTGCACGACTCCGTCGGCGCACGGGAACAACCCGTACGGGCAGATCGACGGGTGGTGCGGACCCTCAGCCCGCGGCACTTCGCCGGCGACGGTCCACCGGGTGCCCTGGTAGGCGTGCACGCCGACGACGCCGGCCAGCAGCGAGGTACGGACCAGGCCGCCGCGACCGGTCGCCGACCGCTCGTGCAATTTGGCCAGCACCCCGAACGCGCCGTACATCCCGGCCAGCAGATCGGAGATCGGCACCCCGACCTTGGTCGGGGTGAGCGGGTCCGGGCCCGTCATCGACATCAGGCCGGCCTCTCCCTGGGCGATCTGGTCGTACCCGGCCCGACCGCCTTCGGGCCCGTCGTGACCGAAACCGGAAATGGAAAGCACCACCAGAGCGGGGTTCAGCTCGGTCAGCCGCGCCATGGTGAAACCGAGCCGGTCGAGCACCCCTGGCCGGAAGTTCTCCAGCAATACGTCACTGCGGCGGACGAGTTCGGTCAGCGCGTCGCGGCCCTGCTCGCTCTTGAGGTCCAGCACCACCGACTGCTTGTTGCGGTTGCAGGACAGGAAGTAGGTGGAGATGGTGTCGGCCGACTGACCGTCAGTGGCATCCGGCGGCCCGACGAACGGCGGCCCCCAACCCCGGGTGTCGTCCCCCCCGCCCGGGGTCTCCACCTTGATCACCCTGGCTCCGAGGTCGGCCAGCATCATGGCGGCGTGCGGGCCGGCCAGGGCCCGGGTGAGGTCGACGACGACGATGTCGCCCAGCGGTCCGCCGGTCACAGTTCCTCCAGGAAAAGTCGTTTCCGACGACGCGGATCGGGTGACTGCGCGCGTCAGGTGATCTTGACGTTGATCTGCTTGATCTGGGTGAACGATTCCGGAGCCCCCTCGATGGAGAACTCCCGGCCGATCCCGCTGGTCTTGTAGCCGCCGTAGGACTGCCCGATCACCTGACCGCCACCCTGGTTGACCTGAACCCAGCCCGATTCGATCCGGTGCGCGGTGTCCAGTGCGTCGGTCAGCCGGTTCGACCAGATATAGGCACCGAGCCCGTAGTGCGAATTGTTGGCCATTGCGATCACGCCGTCCCGGTCGCGCCACGGAATGGCGACCAGGACGGGCCCGAAGATTTCCTCCTGGGCGATCCGCCAGTCGTTGTCGACTCCGGCGAAGATGGTCGGCCCGGTGTAGAAGCCATCGAGATCCGGATTGTGGAACGCGCTGCCGTCCAAGGGAACCGAGACGCCCGACTGCGCCTTGCCGTCCTCGATGTACCCCAGTACGGACTCGTACTGCTTGGCATTGATGATCGAACCCATGTCGGTGGCCTCGTCCAGCGGGTCCCCGACCTTGAGCGCCCGCACCTTGTCCACCAGCACCGACAGAAAATTGTCGTAGACGTCGGCGTGCACGAACAGCCGCGACCCGGCGGTGCACGACTGGCCCTGCCGGGTGAACCGCATGGCGGTCAGCACACCGGCGGCGGTGGCCTCGATCGTCTCGGGGCCGGCCGCGTCCGGGAAGACGATGTTCGGGCTCTTGCCACCCAGTTCGAGCGAGACGTGCGCCAGGCGCTTGCCGGCGGTCTCGGCGATATGCCGACCGACGCCGGTCGATCCGGTGAACGACACCTTGTCGACGTCGGGATGGACCAGCAACGCCTCGCCGATCTCCGAGCCGCGTCCGGTGACCACGTTCAAGACCCCGGGCGGCAGGAATTCCGACGCGATCTCGGCCATCTTCAGGATGGTCAGTGGCGCCTCCTGCGCGGTTTTGAGAATGAGTGTGTTGCCGGCCGCCAGGGCGGCGGGCGTCTTCATCCCGGCGATCATCAGTGGCGAGTTCCATGGCAGGATCCCGGCGACAACGCCGAGCGGCTCCCGGCGGGTGTACTGCAACTGGTCGTCACCAGCGGGCAGCACGGTGCCCTTGAATTCCCCGGCCACCCCGCCGAAATACCGGAACAGGTTCACCAGGGTCTGCGATTCCGGCCGGGCCTGGGTGCGCAGGGCATTTCCGGTGTCGGCAGCGGTCAGCAGCGCCAGTTCCTCGGCCCTTTCCTCGAGGGCATCGGCGATGCGCAGCAGCGCTTTCTGTCGATCCTTGAAATGCAATCCGCGCCAACCGGGAAACGCTGCCCGGGCCGCGCGGACGGCGCGGTCGGCATCGGCGCTGCCGCCGATCGGTACCCGGGCCAGGATGGTGCCCCGGCGGCCGGGGGACAGCACGTCGCTCCACCGCCCGTCCAGGGCAGCGACCCATTCCCCACCGATCAACATCGGTTGGTCGACAACGGTTGCAGACATCTCGACACCTATTGCGGTCACGGTCATCTCCATTACTAGGCGAGTTTTGTCAGGCAACTTAGGTCAGGCGAGGTAGGTCAGGCGAGGTAGGTCAGGCGAGGTAGGTCAGGCGAGGTAGGTGGGGCAGACTGGGCAGCACCCTGCCGGTAGAACTGATCGCGTCACCGCTTAGTGGTCAACCAGGGTGACTTCAAATGAGTACTGGCTGGCGCGGTAACAGTGCCGCCCCCACTCGACGGGCCGCCCGGAATCGTCATGGGCCGCCCGTTCCATCGTCAGCACCGGGGTGCCCCTTTTCTCGCCGAGCAGTGAGCATTCTTCGGTGGTCCCGGTCCGGGCCCCGATGCGCTGCTTTGCGACCCGGATATTGACCCCTTTGGTCCGCATCAACTGATACAGCCCACGCCCGGCCAGATCCATCTCGCCCAGTGAAATAAGATCCTCCGGAAGAAAATTCTCCATGATGGCGAGAGGTTCGCCATGGGAATAGCGCAACCGGCGAAGATGCAACACCGGACTACCGTCACCGACCGCCAACTGCATCGCCACATCGTCAGCGGCGTGGAGCACCTCGTTGACCAGTACCACCGTCGTCGGTGCCTGATGGTGGCTGGTCAGATCGTCGAACAGGCTGGTCAGTTCGACGGGTCTGGTCACCCGACCGTGCACCACCTGGGTGCCGACGCCGCGCTTACGGACCAGCATGCCCTTGTCCACCAGCTCCTGGATGGCGCGGCGCATGGTGGGCCTGGACAACCCGAATTGTTCGGCGAGGCTGATCTCGTTGTCGAGCCGGTCGCCCGGGCTGAGCTCTCCTTCGTTGATCGCCTGCTCGATCTGCCGGGCGACCTGGAAATACAACGGAATCGGACTCGACCGATCGAGGTCGATGAACAGCTGGGCCATCGCTGCCTCCTCGCCGGTGAATGACCTGATGCTAGTACACGACAGCCCGACATCAATATGACTGTATGTCCTATCAAAGTCTTGACAGATCGAGATGGAGCCGCCAGAGTCTGGTTCGTCCCGGCGGTGCCCCACCGGCTGGGTTTTGTCAGGGCCGACTCTTGGGTCCCGAGTGGTCGGTGGCAGGGCCGGGTGGCGACAGACGGGGCCAGCCGGGGACAGTCGGGGATAGCCGGGGACAGACGGAAGGACCAGGAGTGACACAGCAGCCAGGAGTGACACCGCAAGCGGGCCACCAACAATTTGGCAGCCAGGACGAGCCCACCGCTGTTGCGGGTGTGCCCGGCGCGGCTGTTTCGAAGGCTATCGGCGACGCCGGCGCGCATTTCGAGGTGCTGACCATGGGCCGGGTCGGCGTGGACCTGTACCCACTGCAGGACAACGTCGGGTTGGAGAACGCGGAAACGTTCAGCAAGTCCGTCGGCGGCAGCGCGGGCAACGTCGCGATTGCCGCCGCGACCCATGGCAGGCGGGCGGCACTGATCTCCCGCACCGGCCCGGATGCATTCGGCCGGTTCGTGCATCAGGCGCTGCGCCGGATGGGTGTCGACGACCGTTTCATTACCGAGGTGCCCGACCTGCTCACCCCGGTGACATTCTGCGAAATGTACCCACCGGACCACTTCCCGCTGCTGTTCTACCGGTTGCCGATTGCCCCCGATCTGATGATCCGGCCGGAAGAGCTCGACCTGAGCGCCATCCGGGACGCCGACATCTTCTGGACCACCGTCACGGGCCTGTCCGCCGAACCGAGCAGGGCCGCCCACCACGCGGCCTGGCAGGCTCGCGGCCGGCGCCCACTGACGATCCTGGACCTTGACTACCGGCCGATTTTCTGGGCCGACCCGACGGAGGCCTCGCGGCAGGTTCAGCAGGCGCTACCACAGGTGAGCGTCGCCATCGGCAACCGGGAAGAGTGCGAGATCGCTGTCGGCGAAACGGATCCGATGCGTGCCGGCAAGGCTCTGCTGGATGCCGGGGTGGAGCTCGCGATCGTCAAGCAGGGTCCTAAGGGCGTTCTGGGGATGACCCAGGACGCCGTGATCGAGGTGCCCCCGACACCGGTCAAGGTAATCAACGGGCTGGGCGCCGGTGACGGCTTTGGCGGCGCGGTCTGCCATGGCCTGCTGGCTGGCTGGGACCTGGAAACGGTGCTGCGGTTCGGCAACGCGGCCGGCGCGATCGTCGCCACCCGCCGGGAGTGTTCCACCGCCATGCCCACGACCGCCGAGGTGCAGGCGCTACTGCAGGAGGTTTCCCATGTCTGACCCGGCTGCAACCGGCGTGCTGGATCTACCAGTTTACCCCACGGAAAGTGTTGTGCGCCAGAGATTGTCCGGATCAGACAACCGAGCCCGGTACCGCCAGCTGACCGAGACGCGGGTGCACGACCCAGAGGCCATCCGGCGGGCGGCTGATGGGCGGACCAAACGGTCGCTCGGTGGGTCCGACGGGCGGTTGATGATCATCGCCGCCGACCATGCCGCCCGCGGCGCTAACGGGGTCGGGGACCGACCGCTGGTGATGGGTGACCGACTGGGTCTGCTGGAGCGACTGGAGACGGCGCTCGCCCGGCCAGGTGTCGACGGACTGCTGGCCACCCCCGACATCGTCGAGGACCTGCTGCTACTGGGCGCGCTGGAGGGCAAGGTAGTGATCGGATCGATGAACCGCGGCGGCCTGCAGGGCGCTGAGTTCGAGTTGGACGATCGCTTCACCGGCTACGACGCCCAGGCGTGCGCCGACATGGGCCTGAACGGCGGAAAGACCCTGACCAGGGTGGCGCTGGACGATTCCGGCACCCTGAACACCCTGACCGCGACCGCGGCGGCCATCAACGAGCTGGCCGACCGCAAGCTGATGGCGATGGTGGAGCCGTTCTGGTCCTCGCGGGTCACCGGCAAGGTTCGTAACGACCTGTCGCCGGATGCGGTGATCAAGTCGGTCGGGGTGTGCAGCGCACTGGGCCGCACCTCCGCATACACCTGGATGAAACTGCCGGTGGTGCCGGAGATGGACCGGGTGATGGATTCCACGACGCTGCCTACCCTGCTGCTGGGCGGCGACCCGGACACCAGTCCGGAGGAGACCTATGCCTCCTGGCGCGCTGCCTTGGCGCTGCCCTCGGTGCGTGGACTGGTGGTCGGCAGAACACTGCTGTATCCGGCCGACGACGACGTGGAGGCGGCCGTGGACACGGCCGTATCGATGGTGCGATGAGCGGCGATACTGCAGACCTAGTGCGACCCGCGCTGTACCGGCCGGCCGGCAGCACGGCCAGTGGTCAGTACGAGGTGGACATCTCCCCGGAGGAAGCAGGCTGGGGATTCTCCAGCCTGCAGGTGGTGACCCTGCCGCCCGGCGGCGTTGCGTCGTTCGCCACCGGGGAGCAGGAAATGCTCGTGCTGCCGCTGTCCGGCTCGGCGCAGGTCGAGGCCGACGGTACCGAACTTGCCCTGCATGGACGGCCCGACGTATTCGGCTCGGTGACCGACTTCGCCTACCTGCCAAGGGATTGCGATGCGGTCGTGCGGAGCGAGGGCGGCGGCGTGTTCGCCCTGCCGGGCGCCCGGGCGTCCCGCCGGCTGGCGGTTCGGTACGGGCCGGCCTCCGGGGTTCCGGTTGAACTGCGCGGCGCTGGGACCTGCAGCCGTCAGGTCAACAATTTCGCCACCCCGGATGCGTTCGAGACGGACAAGCTGATCGCCTGCGAGGTGCTGACCCCGGCCGGCAACGTTTCGTCGTATCCGCCGCACAAGCACGACGAGGCCACCGACTCGGAATCCGAACTCGAGGAGATCTACTACTACCGGTTTCGCTCGGTGCAGCCGGCTGGGTCCGGCGTCACCTCGAGAAGTGTTGGCTATCAACGGGTGTACGGAACCCCGGAGCGGCCGATCGAAGTGCTCGAGGAGGTCGGCGACGGTGATGTGGTGCTGATCCCGCACGGTTGGCATGGCCCCTCCATTGCCTCGCCGTCGCACGACATGTATTACCTCAACGTGATGGCCGGCCCGGCGGCCGAGCGGGCCTGGAAGATCAGTGACGACCCCGACCATGGGTGGATACGGGACACCTGGAGCGGGCAGGCGACGGATCAACGGCTACCGTTCTCCGCCGCACCCGCGCCAGCCGCACCCGCCCCTGTCCCGCCCGCATCAGCAGCGTCCCGACCCGTCCCGCCCGAGGTCGCAGAAGGAGACACCCGATGACCAGCGCCAGCCGCCCCGGTGACACCCGCCCAAGCCAGCTCCTCGGTCATGGGAGTGGGTCCGCCGACACCGCCCGGTTGACCGTCGCACAGGCGGTCGTCAGATTCCTCGGGCAGCAGTACGTCGAGCGAGACGGTTTGCAGCGCAAGTTTTTCGCCGGCTGCTTCGGCATTTTCGGGCACGGCAACGTCGCCGGGCTCGGGCAGGCGCTGCTGCAGTCCGAACTGCTCTCGCCGGGGGAATTGCCGTATTACCAGGGCCGCAACGAACAGGCGATGGTGCACATCGCAGCCGGGTTCGCCCGCCAGTCCGATCGGCTGCAGGCCTTCGCGGTGACAGCCTCGGTCGGCCCCGGAGCCAGCAACATGCTCACCGGCGCCGCCCTGGCCACCATCAACCGGCTCCCAGTGCTGTTGCTGCCCAGCGACATCTTCGCCACCAGGGTGGCCTCTCCGGTCCTGCAGGAACTGGAACAGCCCTACGGCTACGACATCTCGGTCAACGACGCGTTCCGCCCGGTGTCCCGGTTCTTCGACCGGGTGTGGCGGCCGGAGCAGCTGCCGGCGGCGCTGCTCGGGGCGATGCGGGTGCTCACCGATCCCGCGGAGACCGGTGCGGTGACGATCGCCCTCCCGGAGGACGTGCAGGCGCAGGCGTACGACTGGCTCACGGCTCTGTTCGGCAAGCGGGTGTGGCGGATCGGCCGCCCGGTGCCCGAACCCGAGGTGCTCAATGACGTTGCTGCGCTGGTCAGGTCGGCGCAGGCGCCGATCATCGTCGCCGGCGGCGGCGTGACCTACGCGGAGGCCAACGACGCGCTCCGAATGTTCGTCGAGGCCACCGGCATCCCGATCACCGAAACGCAGGCGGGCAAGGGGTCATTGCCGTTCGACCACCCGCTCAATCTCGGCGCGATCGGCGCCACCGGCAACCCGGCGGCCAATGCGTTCGCCCGGCGGGCCGACCTGGTCATCGGGATCGGAACCAGGTACTCGGATTTCACCACAGCGTCCCGGACGATCTTCCAGGACGCGAACGTGCGGTTCGTCAACGTCAACGTGGCGGCGATCGACGCGGTCAAGCATGCCGGTCTGCCGGTGCAGGCCGACGCCCGGCGGACTCTCGAGGCACTGACCCCACTGCTGACGGGGTACTCCACGCGCGCCGAGTACCAGCAGGAGGCGCAACGCCTTGCCCAGGCGTGGGACGAGCAGGTGGTGGCGTCCTTCCACTCGGGGTACGGCGCTGCGAACGGGGTGCTCGCCCAGGCCGAGGTGCTCGGCGCGGTGGACGAGGCGATGGACGCCCGGGACGTCGTGGTCTGCGCCGCCGGATCCCTGCCCGGGGACCTGCACGGCATGTGGCGCACCCGCGACCGCAAGGGCTATCACGTCGAATATGGCTACTCCTGCATGGGCTACGAGATTCCCGGCGGTATCGGGATCAGGATGGCTGCGCCCGATCGGGACGTGTTCGTCACCGTGGGAGACGGCTCCTATCTGATGATGCCGACCGAATTGGTCACGGCCGTGCAGGAGGGCATCAAGATCATCGTGGTACTGCTGCAAAACCACGGATACGCCTCCATCGGCTCGCTCGCCGAATCGCTGGGCGTGCAACGGTTCGGCACCAAGTACCGCTACCGCAACCCGGCCTCGGGGCGGCTGGACGGAGACATCCTGCCGGTCGATCTGGCCGCCAACGCCGCCAGTCTGGGGGTCACGGTGCTCAAGGCCAGCACGCTGGTGGAGCTGAAAGAGGCCCTTGCCACCGCAAAGGCGTCCCCGACCGCGGTGCTGGTGTACGTCGAGACCGATCTGGAGTACCAGTCCCCGGCCGGTGACGGGTGGTGGGACGTCCCGGTTGCAGAGGTCTCCGAATTGGACTTCACCCAGCAGGCCCGCGAGAGATACCAGGATCACAAGCTGACCCAGCGGCCGTTGCTGTGACAACCACCCCCGAAGCCGCCACCGTGGTAACCGCCACCCTTGTATCGGCCACGGTGCTGGCCGCCACCGTCGTAGCCGCCGTATGAGCACTCTTTCCCGAGAGGAACATCGATGACGACCATTACCGAACCGGATGCGCTACCTGGCGAGATCGGCGGTGCAGCAACTGATCTGCCGACCGTCGTACATTGGAAGGCCGGTGCGCCTTTCCCCGGCTCCGGCGACCGGACCGCCCCGGTGTACGACCCGGCCACCGGCGAGGTGACCAAGCGCCTCGCGCTGGCCTCGGCGGCGGATGCGGATGCGGTGATCGCGGCGGCGGCCGATGCGTGGCCCGGCTGGCGGGACATCTCCCTCGCCCGCCGGACCCAGGTGCTGTTCCGGTTCCGGGAACTGCTCAACGAGCGCAAGGGGGAGGCCGCCGCAATCATCACCAGTGAGCACGGCAAGGTGCTCTCCGATGCGCTCGGCGAGGTGACCCGGGGTCAGGAGGTGGTCGAATTCGCCTGCGGGTTGGCGCATCTGCTCAAGGGCAGCCTGACCGAGAACGCCTCGACCAAGGTCGACGTGTCCTCGCTCCGGCAGCCGCTCGGCGTGGTGGGCATCATCTCGCCGTTCAACTTCCCGGCCATGGTGCCGATGTGGTTCTTCCCCGTCGCCATCGCGGCCGGTAACTGCGTCGTGCTCAAACCCAGCGAGAAGGACCCGTCGACGGCGAACTGGCTCGCTGCGTTGTGGAAGGAGGCCGGGCTGCCGGACGGGGTGTTCAACGTGCTCCACGGCGACAAGGTCGCAGTGGACGCATTGCTGGAAGACCAACGGGTGAAGGCGATCTCGTTCGTCGGGTCGACTCCGATCGCGCGGTATGTGTACGAGACCGGCACCCGGAACGGCAAGCGGGTACAGGCGCTCGGCGGCGCGAAGAATCACATGGTGGTGCTGCCCGACGCCGATCTCGACCTGGCCGCGGACGCCGCGGTGAACGCCGGGTTTGGGTCCGCCGGCGAACGGTGCATGGCGATCAGCGCATTGGTCGCCGTCGACGTCATCGCCGACGAACTGATCGGCAAGATCACCGAGCGGATGGCCACCCTGCGGACCGGTGACGGGCGCCGCGGCTGCGACATGGGCCCCCTGGTCACCGGGGCGCACCGGGACAAAGTGGCGTCCTACGTGGACGCCGGGGTGGCGGCGGGCGCGGAACTCGTGGTGGACGGCCGTGATCCGGTCGTCGACGGCGCGGACGGCGGCTTCTGGCTCGGCCCGACGCTGTTCGACAAGGTCGGCACCGACATGTCGATCTACACGGACGAGATATTCGGTCCGGTGCTGTCGGTGCTGCGGGTGGATTCCTACGACGACGCGCTGACCCTGGTGAACAGCAATCCGTACGGCAACGGCACCGCCATCTTCACCAATGACGGCGGCGCCGCCCGCCGCTACCAGAACGAGGTCGAGGTGGGCATGGTCGGCATCAACGTGCCCGTACCGGTTCCGGTGGGGTATTACTCGTTCGGCGGCTGGAAGGCTTCGTTGTTCGGCGACACCCATGCCCACGGCACCGAGGGCTTCAATTTCTACACCCGCAACAAGGTGATCACCACCCGCTGGCTCGATCCCAGCCACGGCGGGCTCAACCTGGGCTTCCCACAGAACGAGTGACGATCGTGGTCCGGCGCACCTGGCCGACCTCCCCGATGGCGGCCAGGATACCGCCAGAAGTGTTGCCCGGAAAGGTTTCCTCGACGAGCGCGCCCGCCTGCGTGCTCACCCGGCGCGGCCGGTGGTAAAGCGCACGGCATGAGATCACAAGACGGTTAAGACGTAAGAATGTCAGAACAAACTATTGACACGGCATGTGCTGCACGCCACTCTTAGGCGGGCCGCATGGCCCGCGAACGGAGGATTGCATGGGCGCCATCGCTGACGCAGGTAACCTAACCATCGGTTCGGCACCGGACTCCTGGGGAGTCTGGCATGCCGATGACCCGGTACAGGTCGGATGGACCGTCTTCCTGGATGAGGTCGCGCAGGCCGGCTACCGGTGGATCGAACTGGGCCCGTTCGGCTACCTGCCCACCGACCCGGCCCGGCTGACTGACGAACTCGCGGCCCGGGAATTGAAGCTGTCGGCCGGAACGGTGTTCGAGCACCTCCACCGGCCCGATTCCTGGGACAGTGTCTGGAAGCAGGTCTCGGACGTGGCCGGGCTGGCCAAGACCCAGGGCGCCGAGTTTGTCGTGGTCATTCCCGAGATGTGGCGCGACGACACCAGTGCCGAGGTGTTGGAACCCCGTGACCTGACCACGGAACAGTGGGATCTCAAGACGACCGGCATGAACAGGCTCGCCCGGGCGATCCTGGACGAGTACGGAATGCGGGTCGTCTATCACCCTCACGCAGATTCGCACGTCGACACCAACGAGCACGTCGGCCGCTTCCTGGAGGCCACCGATCCGGATCTGGTCACCCTGTGCCTGGACACCGGACATATCACCTACTGCGGCGGGGACAACCTTGCGCTGATCCGCGACTACCCGTCGCGCATCGGGTACGTCCACCTCAAGCAGGTGGACCCCGCGGTGCTGGCCACTGTCAACGAGCAGGACCTGCCGTTCGGACCTGCGGTGAAGTTGGGCGCCATGTGCGAACCGCCGGGCGGAATTCCGGAGATGCCACCGGTGCTCGATGCGCTGGATGCGTTGGGGCGTCCATTGTTTGCCATCGTGGAGCAGGATCTTTACCCCTGTGCGCCGGACGTTCCGGCGCCAATCGCCACCCGGACCCTGCAGTATCTGACGAGTTGCCGGCTTCCCGTCTGACGATTCCCCGACCGAAAGCGGTCCCTGACGCAGGTTGGTCCTGACCCTCGACCGCCTGAAAGATTTACCCCTCCTGAAGTACCCCGGTTGTTTCACTCCGGGCCAGACCCTCGGGACAGAAGCGTCCCACCGAGAAAGGACCCGAATCGATGACGATTCGCACCATGACTGCTCGCGCTGCGTCTATCAGCGCTGCGTCTATCGGCACTGTGTCTATGAGCGCTGTGTCGGCGAAAACTGCGTCTGCGCGCACCAGGGCCATGGGTTTCACCGCGGTAGCGGTTGCTGCGGCGCTCGCCCTGTCCGCCTGCAGCAGTACCGGTGGCGCCCAGACCTCCAGCACGTCGGCCGGATCGAGCGCGGCCGGCGGGGCCGCCTCGGGTAGCGCCGCCCCGGCCGGCGGCGGTGCCGTGGCCAGCACCAAGAACTACACCGTCGCGATGATCACCCACGAGACCCCGGGTGACACGTTCTGGGACAAGATCAAGGCCGGCGCTCAGGCCGCGGCAGCCAAGGACAACATCACCCTGAAGTACTCCAACGACCCGCAGGCCGCCGGTCAGTCCACGCTGATCCAGAACGCGGTCGACAGCAAGGTCGACGGCATCGCCACCACCCTGGTCACCCCGGACGCGCTGTCCGGTGCGGTCAAGACCGCAGTCGACGCCAAGATCCCCGTCGTCGGCTTCAACTCCGGTATCGACGCCTACAAGGATCTCGGGGCCCTGATGTACTTCGGCTCCGACGAGACAGTTGCAGGTAACGCGGTCGGCGAGCGGATCACCAAGGACGGCGCCAAAAAGCCGCTCTGTGTGGTGCAGGCCGAGGGCTCGGTCGCCCTGGAGGCCCGCTGTGCCGGCGTCAAGGCGCAGGCACCGGCCACCGAGAACCTGCAGGTCAACGGCGCCGACATCGCGTCGGTGACGTCCACCATCACCGCAAAGCTGCAGCAGGACCCCAGCATCGACTACGTCGTGACCCTGGGTGCGCCGATCGCGCTGGCCGCCGTCCAGGCCGCCACCGAGGGCAACAGCAAGGCCAAGGTCGTCACCTTCGACCTGAACGCTGACGTCGCCAACGACATCAAGGCCGGCACGATCGGCTTCTCGGTCGACCAGCAGCCGTACCTGCAGGGTTACCTGGCCGTCGACTCGCTGTGGCTGTACCTGACCAACAGGAACGACATCGGCGGCGGCAAGGCGGTTCTCACCGGTCCGTCGTTCGTCGATTCCAGCAACATTGATGCCATTGCCGAGTTCGCCAAGAACAACACCCGCTGATCGATCGCCGTCGGCGCCCCGGGGAGCGGCACACCGCCGCTCCCCGGGCACCCCACCCAGCTAGGGAGAACGTCATGAGTCAATCTCTCAGCAAGACACCGCCGCCGGCATCGTCTCCATCGCCGTCGTCGGGATCATCGGCAGCAACGCCGGCAAAGGCCGGGCCACCGCTGTTGACCCGCGTGCTCGGCCGCCCGGAGATCGGTGCGTTCATCGCAGCCGTGGTCATCTACCTGTTCTTCTTCGCCGTTGCACCGCCGTTCCGGGAGTTGAGCTCCTTCACCACCGTCCTCTACGCCAGCTCACAGGTTGGCATCGTGGCGGTCGCGGTCGGCCTGTTGATGATCGGTGGCGAGTTCGACCTGTCGGCCGGCGTCGCTTCAATCACCTACGGGTTGACCGCCGCAATGATGTGTTACCAGTTGTCGATCAATATGTGGGTGGGAGCGATCGTCTCGCTGCTGTTGGCAATGGTCATCGGATTCATCAACGGTTATCTGGTGGTGAAAACGGGGATTCCCAGCTTCCTGGTCACGCTCGGGACGTTCTTCATTCTCCAAGGATCGAACCTCGGCGTCACCAAGCTGCTGACCGGATCGGTGGCCACCAAGAACGTCTCGGACATCCAGGGTTTCGACACCCTCAAGAGCATTTTCGCGTCGTCGTTCTCGATTTTTGGCGTGTCGGTGAAGATCACCGTCATCTGGTGGCTGGTGTTCGTGGCGGTCGCCACCTGGATCCTGAGCCGGACCCGCATCGGCAACTGGATCTTCGCGGTCGGCGGTAACTCGGCCAGCGCACGCGCCGTCGGTGTTCCGGTGCTGAAGGTCAAGATCGGCCTGTTCATGGCGGTCGGTTTTCTGGCGTGGTTCTACGGGATGCACCTGCTGTTCGCGTTCAACACCATTCAGGCCGGCCAGGGCGTCGGTCAGGAATTCATCTACATCATCGCCGCGGTGGTCGGCGGGACACTGCTGACCGGCGGTTTCGGGTCGGCGATCGGAACCGCCATCGGTGCGTTCATCTTCGGCATGGTGACGCAGGGGATCGTCTATGCGGGTTGGGATCCCAACTGGTTCCGCGCGTTCCTCGGCGTCATGCTCCTGCTTGCGGTCGCGGTGAATCTGTACGTCAAGAAGCTCTCCACCACCCGGAAAGTCTGAGGGAAGGAACCGCCGTGACGGACACGCTGAGCGAGCATGCCGACCCCACCCTGAAAAGGGGAGCGCCGCTGATCGAGATGGACAACGTCGGAAAGACCTACGGCGCCATTCGCGCGCTGTCGGGCATCAACCTGTCGGTCAGTGCCGGCGAGGTGACCTGTGTGCTGGGTGACAACGGAGCGGGCAAATCGACGCTGATCAAGATCATGTCCGGGTTGCACGGGCACTCCGAGGGCACCCTGAAGGTCGACGGCGAGGAACTGAAGTTCAGTTCACCGCGCGAGGCGCTCGACCACGGCATCGCCACCGTGTACCAGGACCTCGCCGTGGTGTCGTTGATGGAGGTGTGGCGCAACTTCTTCCTCGGATCGGAATTGCGGGCCGGCAACTTCCCCTTGGCCCCGATGAAGATCAAGGAAATGCGGGACATCGCCGACACCGAGCTCAAGAAGATGGGCATCACGGTCAAGGACATCAACCAGCCGATCGGCACCCTGTCCGGTGGTCAGCGGCAGTGCGTCGCCATTGCTCGCGCGGTGTACTTCGGTGCCCGGGTGTTGATCCTGGACGAGCCGACAGCGGCGCTGGGGGTCAAGCAGTCCGGCGTGGTGCTCAAATACACCGCGGCAGCCCGGGATGCCGGTCTCGGCGTCGTCTTCATCACCCACAACCCGCACCATGCCTATCTTGTCGGCAACCATTTCATCATTCTGAAACTGGGTCAGCGGGTGTTGGACAAGAAGCGCTCCGAGGTGACCCTGGAAGAACTGACCGCCGAGATGGCCGGCGGGCGCGAGTTGGCCGAGCTTTCCCACGAGCTGCAGGGCCGCTGATCCACGCTCGTCATCGTTTGTGATCTCGCCGCATCATGGCGCACCGCTCATCGAGAAGGAGCTATACGTGACAGTCAACGTCGGGGTCATCGGGGTCGGGATGATCGGCAAGGACCACATCCGCCGTCTGACAACGGTTCTGGCCGGCGCGCAGGTGGTGGCGGCGACGGACGTCAACCTCGACGAGGCGAAGCGGGTCGCCGACACGGTGGCCGGGTGCACCGTCCACTCCACGGGCCAGGAGCTGATCGCGGACGACTCGGTCGACGCCGTCGTGGTCTGCTCCTGGGGGCCGACTCATGAGGATTATGTGTTGGCGTCCATCGCCGCCGGCAAACCGGTGTTCTGCGAGAAACCTCTCGCCACCACGCAAGAGGCGTGCCGGCGAATCATCGACGCCGAAGTCGCGCACGGCAAGCGGCTGGTGCAGGTTGGCTACATGCGTCGCTACGACCACGCCTATCGGGCGCTGAAAGCGGTCGTCGACAGCGGCGAGATCGGCGCCCCGTTGATGATGCACTGCACCCACCGCAACCCGAGCGTCCCCGGTCACTACACCAAGGACATGGCCATCACGGACACGGCGGTGCACGAGATCGACATGGTGCGCTGGATGTTCGGCGAAGAGATCGTGGGTGCGACGGTGCTCACCCCGCGCAAGAGCAAGAATGGCGGGGAGTTGCAGGACCCTCTCGTTCTCCTGCTCCATATGGCCAGTGGCGCGTTGATCGACGTCGAAATCTCGGTCAACATCCGGTATGGGTACGACATCCGGGGTGAGGTGGTGGGCGAGGATGGCACTGCGGCCCTGGGCGAATCGAGCCCGGTCACCATCCGGCGGTCGGGACAGGTGTCCGGCCGGGTGCCGGAGGATTGGCGTGAGCGCTTCATCGCGGCCTACGACGTGGAATTCCAGGAATGGGTGGACGCCGTCCGGGACGCCGGGTCATTCGGCCCCAGCTCATGGGACGGCTACGCGGCCGCAGTGGTCTCCGATGCTGCGCTGGAGTCGCTCAGCAGCGGTGGGATCCGCAGCGTCGTCGAGCTCGGTGAAAAGCCGACCCTGTACGCCTGACGTCCATCCGCGCAAGCCCCGTCCGGGAAAGGGAACCGTTGTGAAGATCGCGCTCGACCCGTACATGATGCGGTCCGTGCCGCTGTTGGAGCTGCCGGGTGTGGTGGCCGATCACGGATATGAGTGGATCGAGTTGTCGCCCCGGGAGGACTTCCTGCCGTTCTTCCGATATCCGCGGGTGGACCTGGCGACCGTTCGCCGGTTCCGCAAGGCGTTGGACGCAGCGGGCGTCGGAGTCTCCACGGTCCTGCCGCTGTACCGCTGGGCCGGTCCGGACGAGGACGAGCGAGTGGCCGCGGTACGCAATTGGAAACGAGCCATCGCGGTCACGGCGGAACTCGGCACCACCCGTATGGTCTCGGAATTCAACGGACGACCCGAGGCCGTTTCGGCCAGTGAGAACAAATTCCTCGTTTCGTTGGAGGAATTGCTGCCCGTTTTCGACCGCGAGGGGGTCGACCTGGCGTTGGAGCCGCACCCCGACGACTTCATCGAGGACGGGATCGAGGCAATCAATCTCATTCGTGGTGTGGATCACGCGCGTCTGTCGTACCTGTATTGCGCGCCGCACACCTATCACATCGGCAACGACCCCGCCGGGATCATCGCGCGCGCCGGCGATCTGCTGACCGACGTGCATCTGGCCGATTCGATGAACTTCCGGGCGTCATCGGGACTGCGGTACATCATCAACCCGCCTGGCTCGGCGGCGCGGATCCATCAGCACCTGGACATGGGTCAGGGCGAGGTCGACTTTCCGGGCCTGTTCTCGTTGCTCAAGAAAAGCAATTTCGACGGGCAGCTGACGGTGTGCGTTTTCGCCTGGGAGGAACGGGCCGAGGAGTCGAACCGCTTCAACCTGGCGAGGACGCAGGAATTGTGGGAGAAAGCATCCGTCTGAGTGGCAGCCTCCAAACTTCGGCGCCGTAGGTCGATCGTTGCCGTGCTGCTGGTCGTAGTCGTCGCAGTCGTCGCAGTCGTCGCAGTCGTCGCGGTGACCGTCGGGATTGTTCTCGGGCGTGGCGCGGGCGCTGCAACGCCGTCGTACCTGTTGCCGTGGGCCGCCGGTGCCGATCAGCGACACACCGTGGAACAGGGCAGCCATGCGGTGGACCCGGCAACAGGTACGTGCGTCAGCGGCTGTTCGTCGCACCTGGAAGACGGATCACACTTCGCCTGGGATTTCGACCTCGCCGAAGGTACCGAGGTGCTCGCGGCCCGGGCCGGCACCGTGGGGTTGGTGGCGGACAGCTGGGCCCCGGGCCATTGCGGCGGATTGGTTGCTATCGACAATCCACCGCCCGGCTATCTGGTGAATTCGTTGATGGGCAACCAGGCCAACCTGGTCCGCATCGATCATGGCGACGGGACGTCCGCGCTGTACCTGCACCTGAGTTCCGTGACCGCCGAGGTGGAGCGCAAGGCTCGCACCGGAGGCGCGGTGGCGCAAGGAGAAGTGTTGGGGCGCAGCGGCAAGACCGGTCTCACTTACTGCCAACCGCACCTGCATTTCCAGGTCGAGCAGACCGTTCGGGCCGACTGGTTCACCATGTCGCTGCCGATCCGGTTCAGCGATGACGACGTGCTGGCGCGCCACCAGGACGGTGTTCCGGTGCAGGGCGAGACATATGTGTCGGACAATGTTCCAGTGACGCCTGCCGGCTGATGATCCGGCCGTTCGAACCAGGCGTGCCCGTGTCAGCTGTGGCCGGGACGGGTGCGCGCGGCATGAGCACCGAGGGCGACCTCGAACGCCTCCGGCGTCCATCCTTCGGCAACGGCCTGGCGGACCAGGTCGGCCTGGGTTTGGGGCGCGATGCCGCCGATCGGCTGATCGCGATCCAGATTGGTCGGGAATCCATACCCTTCGGCGGATGCAGCAATGACGTTGTTCAGGAAAACCGTTGACGCACCAGCTCCTTTCGCCTCGAGCAGGATGGGGAACAGCGCGCGGCACATCGCCACCCTGTCGACTGTTTCCATCGCCCGGCCGAACGGCGAGGACACCTGGAGCAGGTTGGCCATCCTGCGGACGTCGGTCGTCACATTGGTACCGGCCCCATGAAACAGTGCAGGATTGAAGAAGGCGGCATCGCCTTTTTCCAGCGGCAGCTGGGTGTAGTTTTGCTGGAAATACTCCGTGAACTCGGGTAGGTGGAACGCCAGGTAACCGGCTTCGTACTGGTGTGAGTAGGGCAGGTACAGCGTCGGACCGGTTTCCACTGGCATATCGCAGTGAGCTATTGCCCCCTGGAGGGTCAGCAACGGGGACAGCCGGTGCACCTGGGCCGGGAATCGGGCGGCCGCGGCTGCATCCATGAATCCCAGGTGGTAGTCCCGGTGAGCGGTCTGTGCCTGACCGCCGGGGTTGACCACGTTGACCTGGGAGGTGAGCTGATAATTCGGGCCGAGCCAAGCCTCGCTGATCAGGGAGATGATGTCGTTGGCGTAGTACTGCGCGAAGACGGCAGGTTCGGTGACCGCCAACTTGTCGAGCGCTCCCCACACCCGGTCGTTAGCACCGGGTTTGGCGAAGTGGTCGCCACCGGCGACGCCCGCCGCCTTCTCCGCGGCGATATGGGCCAGGAATGCCTCGGTGGCGCGGTCGATCACGGTGAGGTCGTCGAATGCTCGCTTGAAGACCACAATGCCCGGCCCGTCGGTCAACGCCCGCATCAGTTCGGTCTGTACCGCGGCTCTTCCGTCGGTACTGGCGATGGCGGCGCGGAGCGTGTCGCCATAAAGCAGTACGTTGCTCTCGACCGTGTCGGCGTATGGGTAATCCGCCAACTGCGTCTGCTGATCAATAGTCGCGGCGAAGTCCCTAATGGAGCATTCGGCGGTGGACAGCCATCCGGTGGTCTTCGGAGCGGTGAAGGCGGTCATTGATGGTGACTTCCTCTTTTGTCGTCGTAGCGGTGGAAGGTAGCGGTGGAAGGTATCGGTGGAAAGCGCAGGAGCTGGAACGAGCCGCAGTGAGGAGTGGAACCTCCGGTCGGGGATACCGCTGAGCCTACGAGATCGTCGTGGCGGGCAGGCAATGTCGTGGAAGCATTCACATAGCGCAGGTGAAGATCCTGATTGCGCCAGGAACCAGGAGGCGGTCCCTGGCCATCGCCTGATCCGCCGCGCAGCAGCTCCATCTAACATTCTCCGCCGCCGATGGTTACGTGTCCTCATCGGCGGGCCGGCAAGGTCAGGTGGTGCAGGGTGTTGTGTCTGGGTTTTCGGTCGGGGTCGATCCAGGGGGGTGGGATGAATTCGGGTTTGCTGTCGGCGGCGAGGCGGACGGTCCAGTCGCCGCGGTGGATCAGGCTGTGATGGAGCCGGCAGACCAGTACGGCGTTGGCCAGGCTGGTGGGTCCGCCGTCGGCCCAATGGACCAGGTGATGGCCATCGGCCCAGGCGGGTGGCCGGTCGCAGCCGGGGAAGGCGCAGCCTTTGTCCCGGTGGATCAGGGCGCGGCGGATGCTGGTGGGGAACACCCGGGTGGCCCGGCCGACGTCGAGGACCTGGGATGCCGAGCCCAGCACGATGGGTAGGACCTCCGCGTCGCAGGCGATCATCCTGGCCTTCGCGGCGGTGATCGGGCCGCCGTGGTCGAGCAACCCGAACCCGCCGCCGGTGCCGGTGGAGTTGCACCCGCCGGCGCAGGTGCTGGTGCTGGTGCTGGTGGCGTGGTGTTGCAGGTCGGTCAGGGTCATGGTCAGGGTGAGGTGGGGTTTGTGCCCGCCGGTGACCGGGGTGGTCCCGGAATCGAGGTACCGGCGGAGCATCTCGGTGAACCCCTGGGCGCGTCGGGTCGCCGCCGATCTCGGGTCCGGTGATCCGTCGGGTGCGGGCCGGGGGGTGGTCAACCCGTCAAGGGATTGACCGAGTAGTTCCACCCCGATGTCGTCCAACAGCCCGGTGAGCCGGGTCAACCCGGTGCGGGGGTTCCGGGGGCCGACGGTGAGTTCGACGCGGTCGGCGGGGTCCCGTCGGTCCAGCGACCCGTCCGGGTCGCAGGTCACCGCGACCGCCCGGGCGAAGATGGCGAACGGTCGGGGTTCGGTGATGGGGGCGTGTTCGACCAACACGGCCTCGCAGAAGTCGCGGGTGTCCTGGTCAACCGCGTCGGGGAGCCCGGTCATCGTCGCCAGGATGGTCCGGGTTTGGTCCACCCCGACCGTTCCGGCGGTCAGGGCCGCACCGAGCACGGGCAGCACCGGCGGGGTGGGGGTTCCGGTCGGTGTGGGGTGCGGCAACACCGCCCGCGCGGTCAGCACCCGGTGTTTCGCCTCGCCCGCGGAGATCACCAGCACCGACCGCAGCAACGCCCCCGTCGACGCCGCCCCGTGCGAGGACGCGAACCGGCGGGTGTCGACCTCACCGGCGAGGTGGACCTGCACAGTGCTCAGCAACCGGGACAGGTGCTCCACGTCCCGCGCCAACCCCAGCAGGTCCGCATCCGGTACCTGCCACCACGGCGCGTCGACCAGGGCGTCCACCCCGGCCCGGGCGGCGTCCACCCCGGATCGGGGATCGACCCCGGAGGTGGCTGGTTGATCAGTCAAACAACTCATACTCGAACACTAGTACGAACCCCCGACAGTCGCCGAAGTTGTCCACACCGGGTTGATCCGGGACGGGTTACCTCAGCTCGCTGGGAGGGAGTGCCGGAGCCGCGTCACGGACGCACAGGCCGTTGGACGGAGCAGCGTGACGAGTGAAGACGACCAGCGTGTCAGCAAGAGGGTAGGTCCCGGTCGACCATACCCGGCAGGTAGTAGCCACCGCGGTGGGCCGGCTCGATGGGAGCCGGCCCACGGGGCAGCGGGTGGTGCTTTCCCCAGCTCGTCGTCAGGGCGACGACGGCGATTCCGGCGGCCGTCGACGAGCCCGGGCGACGAGCAGGAGCACCGTCCCGGCGAGGATGAACAGCGCTGCCCAGCTCAGCGGCGTGGCCAGATCAACACCCGTCGTCGGCAGGTCGCCGGTGGGGACAACCGGGCCCGGGGTGGGGCCGGTGCCACCACCCGGGGTTCCGCCACCGCCGGATGTCGGCGGGGTCGGCGGGGTCGGCGGCTCGGGTGTCGGCTCGGGCGTCGGGGTGACCGTCAGGGTGGTCACCGCGGTGTCGTTCACCGGCTGCGGATTGGGCGCGGTCCCGGAGACGGTCACGGTGTTGCGTAGCGAGCCCGACCCGTCGGCCCGAACGTCGACGGTGACGGTGCCCACCGCACCGACCGCGAGATCCCCCAGGGGACAGACGATCCGTTGACCGTCAACGGTGCATCCGGTCGGCGCCGCAACGACCGACAGGCCGTCAGGGAGGGTGTCAGTGAGCGTCGCGCCCGTTGCTACTCCCGGCCCGAGGTTCGTCGCAGTGAGGCTGAACGTGGCCTGGCCACCCTGTTTCACCTGCTGCGGCTGCACGGTCTTGGCCGCAGCCAGGTCGGCTGGTTGCGGGGTGGCGTCGATCGTCACGGTGCCGGTGTTGTTGGCGGAGTTCGGATCGATCGGTCCGTCGACGGCGGCAATGGTGGCCTGGTTCTGGTGGGCACCGGTGGCGGTGACCAGGGCTACCACCTGCAGGGTGACCGCAGGATCATCGACGCCCAACGCCCCGATGGTCCAGATCCCCGTCGCCGCGTCATAGGTCCCTACCGACGGGTTGCTGCTGACGAACGACAGGCCGGCCGGGAGCGGATCGGTGACCTGTGCGGTGGTGGTGCCGTCCGGGCCGAGGTTGCTGGCGGTGATGGTGAAGGTGACCTGCTGACCGACGGTCGGCGCGGCGTTGTCCACCGACTTGGACACCGCCAGGTCGGCCGACGGCACCTCGAGAACTGCTTCCGCGCGGTTGTTGTCGAGGTTCGGGTCCGGCACGCTGCTCTGGGTGATGACGGCGGTGTTCAGTACTGTCCCGGGTTCGGCGACCCGTACCTGGTAGGTAAGGCTGGCAGTCGCCTCGGGGGCCAGCGTTCCGACGTCCCAGACCCCGGTCTCCGGATCGAACGTGCCTTGACTCGGTGTGTTACCGGTGATGTCGACCGACTTCCGGAGCGGGTCGGTGACCTGCACACTCTGCGCGGCGTTGGGCCCGTTGTTGATCACGGTCACCGTGTAGGTCACGGTGTCCCCAGGCTGTGCGACCGATGGCGCAACCGATTTGGTGATGGCCAGGTCGGCCAGTTCGATGACCTCGACCGGGGCCGAGGCCTCATTGTTGGTCGGATTGGTATCGGTCTGGTCCAAATACTCCAGCGAGGCCGTGTTGACGACCGCCCCGGGGTCACTGGCGGTCGCGGTCAGGGTCAGCGACAGCGTCGAACCGTTGGCCAGCAACGGGATCGACCAGGTGCCGTCCGCCTGGTTGTACGTCGTCCCGGCGGGCGCGCTGGCGGCCGAGAAGGTGAGCCCGGCGGGCAGTTTGTCGAACAGGACGACGTTGGTGGCGTCGGCCGGCCCATTGTTGACGACGCCGACCGTGAATGACACCGGCTGGCCGAGGATGACCTGCTCCGGCCCGGTCCGGGTTTTGGTGACGGCGAGGTCGAGCTCGGTCGGCGAGCCGGTGAACGTTGCGGACTCGGTGTTGTTGCTCGGATCGGGATCGTCGACGGTCGCCGAGCCGACGGTGGCCCGGTTGACCTTGGTCCCGACGGTGTCGACGCGAGCACTGATGGACAGCTCGGCGGACGCGCCGGGGGCCAGCGCGCCGACCGACCAGGTGTACGACGGCACCGCGACGGTGCCCTGGCTCGGGCTGGTGCTGAGCACGGTGAGGCCGTCGGGGAACTCCTCGGTGACGACGGCGTCGGGTACCGCGTCCGGGCCGGCATTGGTGACGACGATCGAGTACGTCACGGTGTCACCGACCTGCACGTTCCTTGGACTGGTCAGCAGTCCCTTCACCAGCTGTAGATCCGCGAGGGCCGGGGTCACGGTCAGTTCAGCGCTGTCGACATCATTGGCCTCGTTGACGTCCTGCGGGGACACCGTGCTCAGTCCGGCGGTGTTGTCAAAGGAGCCGACAGCTGTTGCGCGGACCGTGATCTGGACGCTGCGGGACTCGCCGACCGCGAGATCGCCGACGGTCCAGATACCGGTGGGTTCGTCGTATCCCGCGCCGGCGCTGACGAACGCCAGCAGGCTGGGAAGGGTGTCGGTGACGGTGATCCCGGTGGCCGGGAACGGTCCGTTGTTGGTCGCGGTGAGGGTGAAGGTGGCCTGCTGACCGACCCGGACGCTGGGCTGATCAACGGCTTTGGTGACCGCGATGTCGGTGGTCGGGACCACCGGGTTCAGGGTCACCGAGTCAGAGTTGTTGGCCGGATTGGTGTCCGGCTGCCGCAAGGATGTCAGGGTCGCGGCATTGGTGACGGTGGCGCCACTGTCGACCGTTGCGACCAGGGTGAGGGTCGCCGACGCCTTGACTGCCAGGGCGTCGATCGACCAGTTGCCGTTGCTGCTGTTGTAACTGCCCGCCGACGGCGTTGCCGAGACCAGCGTCAAACCGGTCGGCAGCAGATCGTTGATCACTGCCTGCTCGGCCGGCCCTGGACCGTTGTTGGTCGCGGTCACGGTGAACGAGACCTGTTGTCCGACAGCCGGAGTCGTTGTGTCAGCGGACTTGGTGACCGCGACGTCGGTGCCGACGGGAATGGTCTTGGTCGCCGGGCCGGACGTCACCGGTTGCCCGATGGGCGTCGTCCCGGTCGCGGTAGCGGTGTTGGTCAGGCTGCCGTCAGCCGCGAGGTCACCGCTGGCGATGACTATCGACGTTGTGCAGGTCGTCGACTGGGCCGGGTCCAGGCTGGTGGCCAGGCACGTCACGGTGCCCGGCTTGGCCCGGTTGTCCGCGACGGCGACCGTGGACACCGTGGCACCGCCGGTATTCGTGACGGTGTAGGAGTACTGCACCTGCTCACCGACCGCGTACGGGCCCTGGTCGATGATGTCCTTGGCCACCGAGAGGCTGGCCACCAACGGCACCGTGACGGTGGTGGTGTTCGAGGTCACCGTTGCGCCGCCGGGGACCTGCGCTGTCCCGCTGGCGTTGTTGGTAACGGAGCCGGCGGCGGCGTCCGCGTCGGTGACGACGTAGGACCCGCGGCAGACGGTGGTTCCGGCTGGATCTGGCTGCGGCGGCAGGGTGGTCGCATCGCAGGTGACGCCGGTGATCCGGTCGTCGGTGACGGACAACGCGGACAACGGTTCGAGCCCGCCGTTGGTGACGACGTACTGGTACGGGATGGTGGTGCCGGCGGTGATCACCGCGGGCAGGGGGGCCCCGCTCCGGTCGACCTGCTTGACGATCTGCAGCACGTCGAGGTCATTGATGGTGCGTACCTGAACGTTCCGGATCAGGTGGATGTCCGTGGAGCCGCCGGTCGCCGAGCTGAAACCGAACTTGTAGGTGCTCGGCGGATTGGCCGGGGCGGGCTGGTTCAGCACTTCCTGCCAGCCGTTGCCGTCGTTGAAGTCGATCTGCACGATGATCCGCGGGTTCGGTTCCGGGGTGACCTGAACGTTGACGGTGCGCTTGGCCTGCGCCGGGTCGGTGGTGTTGGCCGGAGCGCGCAAGCGCCCGGGCAGGGTGCTGGTCGGGGAGTTCGGGTTGCTGGCCGGATCGGTGGTGGAGGACAGGTAGCAGTAGCCGTTCAGCCCACTGCCCGGTCCGCGGATCGTGATGACGTTGGGTGCGACGGGGCCCGTCCGGTCACTCGGGGACTGCTGGTCCGGCGGGCAGTTCTTGCCGCGACCCTCTCCGTCGTCGTAGTAGTTGCCGAAGGCGTCAAGGCCGACGCCGACGTAGCCGCCGCGCAGACCCTGCTGGCTGAACTTCTGCGCATATCCCAGACTGCCGCCGCTGGCGCCGGTCTGGGTGAGCTCGGTCGCCCCGTCGACCAGGAAGAATCCGATGCCGTCGGCGCCGGTGCCGCCGTACTGGTACTGCTCGAAGGTGAGGGACAACCCGGCGGTGGCGGGGATGGGTCGGTTGTAGAGGACCGCCCCAGCTTCGTTGTTGCCGGCGTCGGTGAGTTGCAAATAGCCAGGGGTGACGCCGATCGCTGGAACGGGGCCCTGTCGCTGCGTATCACAGGTTTGCAGTCTCGGGCCGGGTGTCGAGCCGGCCGCTGCCCCGCTCAGGCAGGCCTGCCCGAGGCCAATCCAGGCCGGATCGGGCACCGTTGTCCCGGTAAAGGTTTCGTCGACGACCACCGTTCCCCCGGTCGGGGGATCGGCGGCGGCTGGGGAGATCAGCACTGTCGCTGGGATCGCCGCGACCAGTGCTACCGCCAAGGATGCCGCGATGAAGCGCCGCATGAGAGTTACCTTCCAGCCCCTTGGCCGCCCCGGTTGCCGTCGAGTCAGCGACGTCTCGTCATGCTCCGTGACAGGCCGATCACCATCCGGCAGCAAACCGGGTCGCCGCAGTCCACCACCTGCTCACCCAAAAGAGCGGGAGGCGTTGCCGTGTGTCGCTACGAATGCGGGAGTAGCTCGGCGAGCCGGGCAGAAAACGCATCGATATCCGATTCGGTGGTATCGAATGCGCACATCCACCGAACCTCCCCCGTTGCCGGGTTCCAGTCGTAGAACCTGAAGTCGCTCCGAAGTTTCTCGGCGACGGCCGGGTCGATGATGGCGAAGACCGCATTGGCCTGTACCTGCTGGGTGATGGTGACGCCCGGTAGGTCGCTGACAGCGGCCAGCAACCGGGCGGCCATTGCGTTGGCATGCTCCGCCGAGCGCAACCACAGATCACCCTCGAGGAGGGCGACCAGCTGGGCCGAGACGAAGCGCATCTTGGAGGCGAGCTGCATGTTCATCTTCCGCAGGAACAACAACCCGGTGCTGACCTCTGGTCTGAGCACCACCACAGCCTCGCCGAACAACAGTCCGTTCTTGGTGCCGCCGAACGACAGCACATCAACCCCGGCGTCGATGGTGAAAGCGCGCAACGGTAATGCGAGACTTGCGGCTGCGTTGGCGATCCGCGCGCCGTCCAGGTGCAACCGCATGCCCAGCGGGTGAATGTGGTCGGCGATGGCCTTGATCTCGTCCGGGGTGTAGGCGGTGCCCAGCTCGGTGGTCTGGGTGATGGACACGGCAAGCGGCTGCGCCCGGTGCTCGTCACCCCAGCCGTGGGCCTGGCGACCGATCAGCTCGGGCGTCAACTTGCCGTCAGGAGTGGGAACGGTCAGCAGTTTGAGGCCCCCGACCCGTTCCGGTGCGCCGTTCTCGTCGGTGTTGATGTGCGCGGTTTCCGCGCAGATGACGGCACCCCAGCGCGGCAGCAACGACTGCAGCGACAGAACGTTGGCCCCGGTTCCGTTGAACACCGGGAAGGCCTCGACCTGGGGTCCGAAGTGGCGCGCCATCACCTCGCGGAGGCGCTCGGTGTACACGTCCTCGCCGTAGGCGATCTGATGTCCCCCGTTGGCCGCGACGATCGCGGCAAGCACCTCCGGATGGGCCCCGGCGTAGTTGTCGGAGGCGAAACCCCGCCGGTCGGTGTCGTGCAGTCGGGTCACGTCGTCAGTCTCCAGAATCGATCATCGGCGGGCGGATCGCACCAGCCCGGCCGGCCCACGATACCGACGCGATCAGCCGGTGATGCCGGCCGTCGACGAGACGACCGAACCGAGTTTGCGCGACAGCGCCTCGTAGAACATCGAGAGCGGGAACTCGTCCGGCAGCACAGCGTCGGTCAGGCCCTTCGGCGGTCCGGACACCGGCAACGCGTCCGGGCCCTTGGCCCAGGTAGAAGCCGGATGCGGCTCCAGGGTGCCCGAGATGAGCCGGTAGGCCGCAAGCCAGTGGCTGACCTTTGGCCGGTCGATGGAGCGCCAGTACAGGGCGTCGATCTCATCCGACAATTCCAGGACCGCTGCAGCGACCCGGTCCCACTCGATGGAGAGCCGATTGTCGGTCCAGTGCAGCACATGCCGCTGGTGCAACCATGCGAAGAGCAACTGGCCGCCGAGCCCGTCATAGTTGCGCACCCGACTGCCGGTGATGGCGAAGCGGAATATCCGATCGAACAGGATGGCGTACTGCACCAGCCGGGCATGTGGAAGGCCCCGCTGCTCCAGGGCAACCGATTCCCGGAATGCGGTCAGGTCGCACCGCAACTCTTCGAGCGAATACAAGAAATAGGGCATCCGCTGCTTGATCATGAACGGGTCGAACGGGAGATCTCCGTGCATGTGGGTCCGGTCGTGGATGAGATCCCAGATGACAAAGGTCTGCTCGGTGAGGTCCTGGTCGGTCAGCAACCTGGCGGCGTCCGCCGGCATGGCGAGCCGGGTGGTCTCGGCGGCAGCGCCGATGACGGTGCGGAACCTTGCTGCTTCCCGGTCGGCGAAGATGGCGCCCCAGGTGAACTTCGGGACCTCGCGCATGGCAATGGTTTCCGGGAAAAGGACTGCCGAGTTGGTGTCATAACCGGCAGTGAAATCCAGGAATCGGATCGGCACGAAGAGCTTGTTGGAGTAGTCCCCGGCTTCCAGGTCGGCCACCACCTGCGGCCAGATCACCTGCACCAGAATGGCTTCCACGTGACGGTCCGGGCTGCCGTTCTGGGTGTACATCGGGAACACCACGAGGTGCTCGCGCCCGTCGACCCGCTGCGATTCCGGATGGAATGCGTTCAGTGAGTCAAGGAAATCTGGGACAGCGAATCCGCCGTCGGCCCACCGGGTGAAATCCTTGACCAGGCAGGCCAGGTAGTCGGCGTCATACGGAAAGCGGGGCGCGAGCTCTTCGATCGAGCCGACGATGGTGGGTAGGGTCTCGGCGGCGAGCGCTCTGCCGGCATCGTTGGGGACCGAGCCGTCCGCGGCCTGGATGGCCTGTAATGCGGTAACGGCCGTCTTGAGCCGTAGCCAGGACGGATCGCTCACGACGTCCGACCGGTTCACCCGGCGACCGGTGCCCGGCCGGGCCGCCGCGTGGGTCACGGCATTGAACAGCAACTCCGTCGCCGACTGGTCATCCGAGGGCCGCTCGGCCGACGCAGCAATGCCGAGCACGACGAGTGTGCCGTCCCCGTACTCCGATACGGCGCCGATGGATGCGTCCTGGTCGGAGCCGCTGGTGATGGACAGGATTGATGCGGCCGGGGATTGGGCGCGGAAGGTCACCGCGGGGGTGAGCCGGTCAAGATCGACCCTGGCCGCGAGGTCGATGCCCACTATCTCCGACGCTGTCACCCGTGCCGGTGCTGACGCACCGTCCCTCGATGCTGCCTCCTCAGTCCCTGTACCGCACGAGCCGGCCAATCCGCCGGCAGAGAGAACGGACTGAATGCCCGGGAGCGCGTCCTGCGCCGGGCGATCCAGCAGGACGACAAGGCCAACCCCGCCGCGGACCCGCGCCAGGACGTCGTGATCGAGAACGCTCCGGGGGCCGGCGATGACCACATCGGCCTGCCCGAGCGCGGCGACGCTCCGATAGCCGCGGTGGGACAGGGTCTGGGCGAGACGGTCGGCGCCTGGTGCCGCGGTATCGACCAGCACTCGTGGAAACATCGTCATGACACACCCCTTGCGTAGATTCTCCTGTCTACGAGAGTACGGACCGAAACTCTTTCGGTCAACGCGACCGAGTGCCGCAACACTGTCGTTACCGAACGGAAGGTCGGAAGAACGTCCGGAGGTCCCTGCGGGTTACCAAGAAGGCCGGCGGGACAAGTGCGCGTAGGCAGGAAGGCGGCGGGCCGGCAGGCGGCGGGCCGGCAGGCGGCGGGCCGGCAGGTGGCGGGCAGGAAGGCGGCAGGCAGGAAGGCGGCTGGCCGGCGGGCCGGTGCTACTGATCGAACAGCGAGGTGACCGAGCCGTCCTCGAAAACTTCGTGGATCGCCTTGGCCAGCAGCGGGGCGATGGACAAGATGGTGAGTTGCTCGAACTGGTGCGCCGGCGGAATGGCCAGGGTGTTGGTCAGCACGACCTCGGTGGCACCGGAGGCGGCCAACCGCTCGGCGGCGGGATCGGACAGCACACCGTGGGTGGCCGCAACCACGACCTTCTTAGCGCCCGCCTCGAGGACCTGCTTGACGGCCTTCGCGATGGTGCCGCCGGTGTCGATCATGTCGTCCACCACGATGCAGGTGCGCCCATGCACGTCACCGACCACCCGGTTGGCAACGACCTGGTTGGGCCGGGTGGGGTCCCGGGTTTTGTGGATGAAGGCGATGGGGGCGCCACCGAGCCGGTCCGCCCACCGTTCCGCCGTGCGTACCCGCCCGGAGTCGGGGGAGACGACGGTCAGGTTGTCGTCGGCGTACCGCTTGCCGATATACCCACTCAGTAACGGCTGCGCGAAGAGGTGGTCGACCGGACCGTCGAAGAAACCCTGAATCTGATCGGTATGCAGGTCCACGGTCATCAGCCGTTGCGCGCCGGCGGTCTTGAGCAGATCGGCGACCAGCCGAGCGGAAATGGGTTCACGGCCGCGATGCTTCTTGTCCTGTCGGGCGTACGGGTAGAACGGCAGCACCACGGTGATCCGTTTGGCCGACGCGCGTTTGAGCGCGTCGATCATGATCAGCGTCTCCATGACCCAGGTGTTGATCGGTGCGCCGCAGGACTGCAGCAGAAATGCGTCCGACCCGCGCACCGACTCCTCGAACCGAACGAAGATCTCCCCGTTCGCAAAGTCATACGCAGACTGCGGGGTAATAGTGACGTCGAGGTACTTCGCGACCTCCTCGGCCAGCTCCGGGTAGGCCCGGCCGGAGAACACCATCAGGCTCTTGCGGGTGGTGATCGAGAGGGAACTCACGCCGGAGTGTCTCCTTGAGTCGGGTCGGTAGTGGCGGGGCCGGCAGCTGTGGGATCAGCAGCTTTGGGATCAGCAGCTGTTGGATCGGCATTCTGGGAGTACGAGGTCGCCCGTTCGGCGGCCGCGGCCGCGGGGGAACCGGCCCGGGTGCGGGTCACCCAGCCGGGCGCGGAGTGCTGCCTTCCGCGGGCGACACCAAGGGCCCCAGGGTCCAGGTCGTCGGTGATGGTCGACCCGGCCGCGACGAATGCTCCGTCGTGAATCGTGACCGGCGCGACCAGAGTCGCATTGCTCCCGACAAAGGCGTGGTCGCCGATGACGGTGGCGTACTTGTTGACCCCGTCGTAATTGGCGGTGATGGTGCCGGCGCCGACGTTGGTGCCGGTGCCGATCGAGGCGTCGCCGACGTAGGACAGGTGCGGCACCTTGGAATCCACGCCCACGGAGCTGTTCTTGATCTCGACGTAAGCACCGACCTTGCTGCCCTGGTGCAGCACCGCCCCCGGCCGCAGGAAGCTGAACGGTCCGACAGTTGCCCCCGGGCCGATCCGCGCGCCCTCGCAGTGGGAGCGGACGACCCGGGCGCCGTTATCGACGGTGCACCCGGAAAGAGTGGTGTCCGGGCCGATGGAGCAATCGCGGCCGATGGTGGTGCCGGCGGTCAACGCCGTTCCTGGCAGCACCTCGGTATCGAGGCCGATGACGACGTCAGCATGGATCCAGGTGGTCGCGGGATCGTGAACGGTCACTCCGGCCAGCTGCGCGGCCCGCACCAAACGGGCGTTGAGAACCTTCGCCAGGTCGGCGAGTTGCACCCGGTCGTTGATGCCCTCCGTCTCCACGGCGTCGGCGGCCACCACGGTGCCGACCCGCCGCCCATCACCCTTGGCAATGCCGACAACATCGGTGAGATAGCGCTCCCCGGCAGCGTTCTGGTCAGACAGCCGGCCCAGCGCGTCGGTCAGTACCGCTCCGTCGAAGGCGTAGACACCGGAATTGATCTCCCGGATCGCTCGCTGGGACTGGTCGGCGTCCTTGTGCTCGACGATGCCGACGAGCTCGCCGTCCGTTCCGCGGACGATCCGGCCGTAACCAGTGGGATTGGCGACGGTGGCAGTCAGCACAGTGACGGCGTTGCCGTCCGTGGTGTGCCGGCGTGCGAGTTCGTCGAGGGTGGCCGCCCGCAGCAGCGGCACGTCCCCGTATGTCACGAGGACAGTTCCGGTGAGCGGACCGGTGACCTCCAAGGCGCACTGGCAGGCATGTCCCGTCCCGTGCTGCTGATCCTGGACGGCGGTCAGTATTACGGGCAGGTCCGCCGAACCGGACAGGAATTCACCGACCCGGTCCCTGCCATGGCCGAGGACGGCGACCAATCGCGCCGGCCGGAGCGCTGCGGCTGCCTGGAGTGCGTGCCACAGCATGGGTTTACCGGCCAGTTCGTGCAGCACCTTGGGTCGCTTGGATTTCATCCGGGTGCCCGCTCCGGCCGCCAGGACAATGATCGCGGCGACGGGGGTCAAGTTAGGTGTGGTTGCTGGCACCGCCGGGGCTACAGGGGAATCCGGGTTCGAGTCGGGTGGCGCAAGGGGCACAGCTCGTCCCTCCTGCGAAGCATCCTCGCGGGGTCTGGCGGGCTCGTCTGGTGGCCGACTCCGGCGTTCGGCATGCCGTGGGAAGGACCGAGGATCATGCTAGTCCGCCCACTGTCTCCCCGAGACCGGATCGCGCCCGGTCCCGCGTCGGACGGGGACGTGAGCGGCCCACCGGATGGGTCGGGTGGAACCGCCTCCGGGCTGATTGCTCCGCCGCCAGGATTCGAACCTGAACCATTGGAACCAAAATCCAAGGTGCTGCCGTTACACCACGGCGGATTGCCCGCCGATTGTCGCATGAAGCCTCGGCTGTTTCGGCTGCCTCGTCCGGCGCTGGGGCGAGCGAGCCCGGTGACGAGCGGGGATCGGGCCCGAGCCGCACACCACCTGGCTTGGTATCCGGTCGGCCCGCGTAGGGTTGTCTCATCAACCCCTCGTCGCCTCGGCGGGGGGTTCTTGGCGTGCGAGGAGAAATGTTCATGATGGGATCCGGTGCGCTGCGAGGGTTGCTGACCGCGGCCGCGGCCGACCCGTACTTCCAGGCTGTGACGGCGGCGACAGGGTCGATCACCCACCAGATCACCGGGCCGGCGTCCATCAGGCCTTTCGTCGTCGGCGCCCTGGTCACCGGCGGATCGGGGGTCACCGGTGCATCAGGGGACGCCAGTGCTTCGGGGGTCACCGGTGCTTCAGGGGACACAGGTGCTTCGGGGGCCACCGGTTCCGGCGTGCCGGTGCTGTTGGTGACCGCGACGGGCCGCGAGGCGGAGGCCGCGGCCGCGTCGGTGGGAGACCTGATCGGCGACGACAACGTCGCGCTGTTCCCGTCCTGGGAAACCCTGCCGCACGAACGGTTGTCGCCTCGGGCCGACACGGTGGGGCGCCGGCTTTCCACCCTGCGCCGGCTGGCGCACCCCGAACTGCATCCCGCCGGGTATCCCGCGGTGGTGGTTGCCACCGTGCGGTCGATGATCCAGCCGATGGCCCCGCACCTGGGTGAGATGGCTCCGGTGACGTTGCGGCTGGGTGATGAGACAGACTTGTCCGAGTTGGTGCAGCAGCTGGTGGCGCTGGCCTACACCCGGGTCGATATGGTCGAGAAGCGTGGCGAGATGGCTGTCCGTGGCGGCATTCTCGATATCTTCCCGCCGACGGCGGACCATCCGGTGCGCATCGAGTTCTTCGGAGACGAGATCACCGATCTGCGGGTGTTCGGGGTCAGCGACCAGCGGTCCCTTTCGGTGGTGCCGGAGGTCACGGCGCCGCCATGCCGGGAAATCCTGCTGACGGCGGAGGTACGGGCGCGGGCGGCGGCGCTGTCCGCGCAGCAGACCGGCGACCCGACCCTGGCCCAGATGCTGGACAACCTGGCCAATGGGATCACCGTCGAAGGGATGGAGTCGCTCATTCCCGTTCTGGTCGGCGACGACCTGGAGCTGTTGCCCAACCTGGTCAGGGCCGGCACGCACGTGCTGCTGGCCGACCCGGAGCGGATCCGCACCCGCGCGGCCGACCTGGTCCGGACCGGTAACGAATTCCTGTCCGCCTCCTGGATGGCGGCAGCGACCGGCGGCCGGGCACCCATCGACCTCGGGTCGTCGGCGTACCGGACGTTGGAGGAGACCCTGGACGCCGTCCGGGACGCCGAGCTGCCGATCTGGCGGATCACTCCCTTCGACACCGGGGAGGCTGCGCAGGACGGTGCACCTGCGCCCGACCCCGGCACCGTTCCGGTGGTGCCGGCCCCGGCCTACCGCGGGGAGCTGACAGCGGCGTTATCCAATGCCAGGGACCGGCAGGCGTCCGGCGGCTCGACGGTGCTGGTGGTCGCCGGCGCGGGCACCGCGGCCAGGGCTGGCGAACGGCTGGCCGAGGCCGAGATGGGGGTGGTCGTCGCGGCCGACGGGCTGACGGACCGGCCGCGGCGTGACGTGGTCACGGTGACCTGCGGGAGGTTGGAGAACGGCTTCGTCCTGCAGGACTCGGGGCTGGCGATCCTGACCGAGGCCGACCTCACCGGATCAAGGGGGGTGAACCCGGATGCTGCCGCCCGGCTACCGGCCCGCCGGCGCAACGCGGTCGACCCGGTATCGCTCAAACCCGGTGATCACGTGGTGCACGCCCAGCACGGCATCGGCAAGTACATCGACCTGGTGCAGCGGACTGCGGGCGGGGCCACCCGGGAATACCTGGTGGTCGAATACGCGCCGAGCAAGCGGGGTCACCCCGGTGACCGGCTGTTCGTCCCGACCGACTCATTGGACCTGCTGTCCCGCTACGTCGGCGGCGAAGTACCGACGCTCAACAAGCTCGGCGGGTCGGACTGGGCGAAGACCAAGGGCCGCGCGCGCAAGGCCGTCCGGCAGATCGCCGCGAAACTGGTCCAGCTGTACGCCGCGCGGGCCTCCGCCCCGGGTTTCGCGTTCAGCGCCGACACCCCGTGGCAGCGCGAGCTCGAGGACGCCTTCCCGTACACCGAGACCCGAGACCAACTGGCCGCCATCGACGAGGTCAAGGCCGATATGGAAAAGGCGGTCCCGATGGACCGGGTGATCTCCGGCGACGTCGGCTACGGCAAAACTGAGATCGCGGTCCGCGCGGCGTTCAAGGCGGTCCAGGACGGTAAGCAGGTTGCCATTCTGGTTCCGACGACTCTGCTTGCTCAGCAACACCTCTCAACGTTCTCGGACCGGATGGAGCAATTCCCGATTACCGTTCGCGGATTGTCCCGGTTCACCTCGACGGAGGAATCCGGCCAAACCATCAAGGGCCTGGCTGACGGCTCCGTCGACATCGTGATCGGCACCCACCGGCTGCTTCAGCCAACGGTGCGCTGGAAGGATCTCGGCCTGGTCATCGTCGACGAGGAGCAACGGTTCGGCGTCGAGCACAAGGAACACATCACCGCACTGCGCGCTCACGTCGACATGCTCACCATGTCCGCCACCCCGATCCCGCGGACCCTGGAGATGAGCCTGGCCGGGATCCGAGAGATGTCCACCATCACCACGCCACCGGAGGAGCGGCACCCAATCCTGACCTATGTCGGCGCCTATGACGACAAACTGGTCGCCGCGGCGATTCGCCGTGAGTTGCTGCGCGAGGGCCAGGTGTTCTACGTGCACAACCGGGTCGCGGACATAGAATCGGTGGGCCGCCGGATCCGCGAGGCGGTGCCGGAGGCCCGGATCGCCGTCGCGCACGGGCAAATGGCCGAGGACCGGCTCGAGAAGATCATCGATGGGTTCTGGGCCCGGGACTGGGACGTCCTGCTGTGCACGACGATCGTCGAGACCGGGCTGGACATCTCCAACGCGAACACGCTGATCGTCGACCACGCCGAGGTGCTTGGCCTCTCGCAAATGCACCAGCTCCGTGGCCGGGTCGGGCGGGGCCGGGAGCGGGGTTACGCCTATTTCCTCTACCCCGGTGAGAAGCCGTTGACCGAAACCGCCCACGACCGGCTGGCCACGATTGCGCAGAACTCCGATTTGGGGGCCGGGATGGCCGTGGCGATGAAGGACCTGGAGATCCGGGGCGCCGGCTCGATCCTGGGTGCCGAGCAGAGCGGGCACATCGCAGGGGTCGGATTCGATCTCTATGTTCGGCTGGTCGGCGAGGCAGTGACCGCGTTCAAGAAGGCGGCCGCCGACGGCGGCGAGGAGGTCGCGGAGGAACCGGCCGAGGTGCGGGTCGAGTTGCCGATCGACGCCAACATCCCGCACGACTACATTCCGGTCGAGCGGCTCCGGCTCGACGCCTACCGGCGGATCGCCGGCGCGACGTCGGCGCAGGAGGTGGTTGCCGTGGGTGAGGAGTTGATCGACCGCTACGGGCCGCCGGGTGAACCGGTGCTGAACCTGCTGGCCGTTGCGTCCTTCCGGCAGCTGTGCCGTCGCCTTGGGGTGACCGAGGTGGCGATGGGGCCGCAGGGGCTGCGGATGTCGCCGATTCATCTCCCGGAATCCGGCCAGCTGCGGTTGGGCCGGCTCTACCCCGGATCGAAGTACCGCGAGTTGACCTCGACGCTGACGCTGCGACCCCCTACCGAGGGCGGTCGGACGGGCGCTGCGGCGCTGCGGGACCGGGCACTGTTGAACTATTGCGAGACGGTCATGGAGGATCTGGTGCCGCTCCCGGCGGGAGCACCGGCCTGACCGTGAGATTGTGCTGTGAGCGCAGGCCGAGCCGCGATCGATTCGGCAGACGTCTCGGCGACGTAGTCAGGCGCCGCACTTCCAGAACGTGGTCAGGACCTGGTTGATCGGCGAACTCGATTACCGGCAACCAGAAGAACCAGACCAAGTAGCACCGCGGCGCCGCCGAGCCCCAGTACGAGGCCGACGTTCATGCCGACTCCGGTGCTTGCCAAGTCGGCCCGCAGATCAGCCGGGTCACTCGGGGTGCTCAGGGCTGCGGGTGCCGGCGCGACCGGAGCGTTGCCCTGTGCGGTTGCCACAACTGGAGGCGCCGGGTACGGGGGGTTTCCAGCAGACGCGACGGACGGCACCACCAGAAGGGGGAGCGCGACAAACAGCAGCACGGTCAACAGTCTGCGCAACATAGCGGTGGCCCAATCTCAGAGAGTGAGGTGAACCGCGCACAATCGCGCGTGACCACCCGGTTGGGCTAACGGTAGCAACAAAGACAGTCACTGACAGCCACATTCGTCCGCTAGGGGTGTTAACTCACTCGAACGTGGAACCACGGTTCTTGCCGGGGCAGTGAAGGAAAGCTCAGCTGACTACCCGGTATTGCGCATGCCGGCGGCCACCCCGTTGATGGTCAGCAGCATCGCCCGCTGCAGTTCGGCATCGACGGCCTGCGACGGGCCCACCGACCGAATGCGGCGCAGCAGGTCAACCTGAAGGAATGAGATAGGGGCAAGGTAGGGCTCTCGGACTGCCAGTGTGCGTTTGAGGTCGGGCTGGTCGTCCAAGAGTTCGGTTCCGCCGGTGACCAACAGAATTTCAGCCACGGTGCGCTCGTGCTCAGCCCGGATGACCGCGAAGAGGTGGCGCAATTTCTCGGGCACCAGTGAGCGGACGTATAGATCGGCAATGGCCATATCGGTCTTCGCCAGTGTCATCTCGACATTCGAGATAAAGGTCCGGAAGAAGTGCCATTCGCGGTACATCTCATCCAGGACACCACCGTGACCGGCGGTGCGGGCTGCGGCCAACCCTGACCCGACACCGAACCAGCCGGGCACAATCTGCCGGGACTGGGTCCAGCCGAACACCCAGGGAATGGCCCGCAAACCGGTGATCCCGCCGCCGGAGTCCGGCCGGCGGGCTGGTCGTGAACCGATGTTCAGGGAGGCCAGTTGCTCCACGGGTGTCGAGGCCAGGAAGTAGTCCGGCAAGTCGGGATCGTTGATCAGCGCGCAGTAGGCGGCGTAGGCGGCGTCGCTCACCGTCTCCATGAGCCGATCCCACCGCTCCAGTTGAGCGTGATCCTGCCGCGGCTCCTGATGCAGGGCAGTCGCCCGCAGCGTGGCAGCGAGGGTCAGTTCCAGGTTCTCTCGGGCCAGGTCAGGCAACGCGTACTTTTCACTGATCACCTCGCCCTGCTCGGTGAATTTGATCGCTCCGGCCAAGACCCCGTGCGGTTGCGCCAGGATCGAATCGTAGGTCGGGCCGCCACCGCGTCCGACGGTGCCGCCGCGGCCGTGGAAGAGGATCAACGACACGCCGTACCGGGCTGCCAGATCACGCAGCGAGCGTTGGGTCTTGTGGATCTCCCACTGGCTGGTGGTGATGCCTGACTGCTTGTTGGAGTCGGAGTACCCGAGCATCACCTCCTGCACGTTCCCCCGGAGACGCACGATCTCGCGGTAGGTCGGGTCGCCCAGCAGTTGCTCGACCACCTCCGACGATCGGCGTAGTTCGTCGACGGTCTCGAGCAGCGGAGCGAAACCAATCCTGGCGAACGGCGGCCGGTCGGGATCGCCGGGGGTGCCGTGCAGGTCCAGCAAGCCGGCCTCCCTGGCCAGGACCGCCGCTGCCAGGATGTCGTCGGCGCCCATGGTCATCGATGTGATGTAGGTGACCACCACCTCCGGTCCGTAGGTCAGGTGGGCCTCCCGTATCTCGGTGAACACCGCGAACGTCCCGGTGGCCGCGGGGTCCAAAGGGGCAGGTAGAGACGTCAATGGACGGCGGGAGCCCAGCTCCGCCGACAGCAGGACCCGGCGTTCCTCGCGGGTCAACTCGGCGTACGGCCGCTCCTGTTCGGCAAGCCGATCGATCAGCTGCCCCACGACGTAGTGGTGAGCCTCAGCGTGCTCCCGGACGTCCATTTGTGCGGTGTACAACCCGCTGACCGCCAGGGTCCGGTGCACCGTCGCCAACACCCCGTCGGCGGCCAACGCCCCAGAGTTGGCCAACAGCGACCGGCGGACGATGGACAACTCGTCGAGCAGCTCACGGCTGGTCGCATAGTCCCGGCCAATCTCATGCTGCCGGCCGGCCCGGACTCGAGAACGGGTGTTCATCAGCTTCGCCTTGATGCAGGTCAGCTTGAGCCGGATGGGTTCGTCCCGGTTCAGCTCCACCACCCTGGCGTCCAAACCCGGCAGGTTGTGCAGGTCGGTGACGAGGGACTCGGTGAGTTCGTCGGAGACCCTGACAACAACGGTCGAGCTGGACAGGGCCGCGATGAGCTCGTCCACCTTGGTGATGGCGATCCTGATCGC
This sequence comes from Nakamurella sp., assembly GCA_965247715.1. Lineage (GTDB taxonomy): Bacteria > Actinomycetota > Actinomycetes > Mycobacteriales > Nakamurellaceae > Nakamurella. The sequence goes on from CBDFHS010000015.1 coordinate 861,591, forward strand.
GCACAGGTGCTGCAGGACGAGCACCTCCCGGGTGACCTGTGCGGTCACGTTGGGATTACCGTCGCGATCGCCGCCGATCCAGGTGCCCAAGGTCAGCGGGGTGGCGTCGGGAGGCAAGTCCACTTTGTGCATGGCCATGGCCGCGGCGAGGTCGTCCGTCAGCTCCGGGATGACATCGGAGACGATGGCCTCCAGATAGAACAGGGCGTTGCGGGCCTCGTCCACCGGGGTTGGACGGTTCTGCCTGAGCTCGTCCGTCTGCCAGATCAAGTCGACGATCTCCGCGAGCTTGCGGTCCTGGCGAGTCCTGGCCATTGATTCCCCGCGCGTCGGAACCGCAAGAATGTCGGAAAGGGCACGCAGCTTCAGCAGCACAGACCGGCGGCTCGCCTCAGTGGGGTGCGCCGTGAACACCGGTTGCAGCGCCAGGGACGCAATTGCAGCCGCCAGCCGTTCTGCGCCGCACGTGGCCGCGACCTCGGCGACCGCCGACGCAAGGTGCCCCTCGGCGGCCGGCCGGGCCCGCAGTGCCCGCACCCGGTGGACCTGTTCGGCGCTGTTCGCAAGTTGAAAGTAGGTTGCAAAGGCACGGACCAGGTTGGTCGCTGCCGGTAGGGGGAGGGCCGCCAGCACAGACCTGACCGCCTCACTGGCACGGTCCCGATCCCCCTGGTCGGAGGCCTCCCGGGAGCGCTTGGTCAACCCGCGAACGTCCTCGACCAGATTGAGCAGATCCTGCCCGTGCTGACGGACGAGGGTCTGTCCCAGCAACCCACCGACCCGCCGGACGTCAGCTCGTAGGTCGGCCACGCTGTGACCGTTGGTGGGATCGGTTGGCACCGGATGCTCTGTCATGGGTCGATACTGGCTCACCGTGATGACCGGGGTATGACGTGGGCGTGGGCGAGTGGCGTCGGCGGGGGTCGCCCAGATGTTCACGCAGGGATGACAGCGCCTCTGCGAGGTGGCTCGCATTCAGGGATCACCACCGCGTAGGACGGTGAACCAAGGTGGCTGATCCGTGACCGTCACCCACTGCGGGTCCCTGGTCCCCGGATAGGTGAACCTGCAGTGAGATGCTCCCTTGGCGTACTCAAATCGATCACGATGCGTTATATTATGAGGCGTCGGCTACAGGCGGTGGGCAATCGGGGGCCGCAGCAGTCTCCGCCCTGGACCGGCGCGTGGACCTATTGCTCAGGGGGAATTTGCTATGCGCTGTGCGCAAAATTCGGTGGCACGCCAACTGGCCGGTACACCGGATGCTGACGTCCAACCGATGACCTGGCCCGTTCGATGACGGCCGCCGGTCATTCGCACCAACATCTGCGCATCGCGTTGGTTGGCACCCGCGGTGTCCCAGCCCGCTATGGGGGGTTTGAAACCTGTGTGGAGGAGGTGGGCTCGCGACTTGCTGCGCGGGGGCACGATGTGGTCGTCTACTGTCGGCGGCCGATGGCCGCGGGCCAAGGTGACAGTAAACCCCTGACCACCTACCGCGGCATGACTCTCGTGCAGTTGGGTAGCCTGCGTAGGCGCAGCCTAGAAACTCTCAGCCATACCGGTCTATCAGTCGCTCACCTGATTCGACATCGGACTGACGCAGCCGTCGTGTTCAATGCGGCCAACGCCCCGTGGCTTCCGCTGTTGCGTGCATCAGGTATTCCCTTCGCGACTCACGTCGACGGCCTGGAGTGGCAGCGCGGCAAGTGGGGACCGGCCGGGAGAAGGTACTACCAGGTCGCCGAACGGCTGGCAGTCAAATGGTCAGACGCCCTCATTGCTGACGCCCAGGGCATCGCCGACTACTATCGTTCGCGGTTCAACACCGACACGGATCTCATTTCCTACGGGGCGCCGACGATCATCGCTGACGGCGGCCGACGGATAGCGGAGTTGGATCTCGCGCCGGGGCGTTTCCATCTCGTGGTCGCCCGGTTCGAGCCGGAGAACCACGTGGAAATGATCGTCGACGGTTACCGCTCTAGCGGAGCCCGGTACCCACTTGTCGTGGTGGGCTCCGCGCCATATTCAGACGCCTATACCCAACGGGTACATGCCGCGGCCGACAATCGGGTCCGATTCCTTGGAGGGGTGTGGGACCAAGAACTACTTGATCAGCTGTATGCGGGCGCTACGTCTTACCTTCATGGACATTCGGTCGGTGGGACGAATCCGTCGTTGCTCCGGGCTCTTGGTGCCGGCGCGCCCACGATTGCCTACGACGTTGTTTTCAATAGGGAAGTGCTGGGGGACGCTGGAGTTTACTTTGCGCGCCCCGCCGACGTCGCCGCGCACATCGAGGCTGCAGAAGCCGACGAGTCTGGGACCCGCCGGCGAGGAAAGTTGTCGCTTATCCGTTCGGCCAACTACAACTGGGATGACGTTGCGATGCGCTACGAAATGCTCTGCAGACGCCTTGCAGGTCGGCTGACCGGCGACGGCGCGCTGTCCGGTGTCGCGCGATGACCGCCCGGGAATTGATGGATCCGGGACTTCGAGCGGGCTACCGGGCAGCACTCAGTGAGCTCAGTTCGGCTCAAAAATCCTCGAAGGGTGCACCAGCGTACTCTCGTTTTGTCAATCGCCCACTTGGTCGCCGATTTGCAGCGGCAGCGGCGCAGGTGGGACTGACGCCGAACTCGGTGACTGCAGTGAGCGCAACATTCTCCTTCGCTGCCATTTTCACCGTCGCCTTGATCGAGCCGTCCGTGCTCAGCGGAACATTGGTCGCCCTTGGACTCGTCGTTGGTTATGCGCTCGACGCCGCAGACGGGCAGCTCGCCCGCCTGCGCGGAGGCGGCACTCTGGCCGGAGAATGGCTCGATCATATGGTTGATGCCGTCAAAATTTCATCCCTGCATCTCGCCGTGTTGATTGCCATGTTCCGGTGGTTCGAGTTGCCGACCACATGGCTACTAGTGCCCTTAGCCTTCGCTTTGGTCGGTGCGGTGTCGTTCTTCGGGATGACTCTGAACGATCAGCTGCGGCGACAGGTTGCAACTCGCACGGGCGAGCCAGTGGCGATAACGACCACTAGCCCGCTGCGTTCTGTGTTGGTGCTGCCGACCGATTACGGTCTCCTGTGCCTGATCTTTGTGCTTCTAGGCTGGCCGCCGGTGTTTTTCGCTGCATACGCCATTCTGTTCGCTGGCAGTGCTGTCTACCTGCTGCTGGCGTCGGTCAAGTGGTTTCGAGTCATGCAGGGCTTGGATGCGCGGCTGAGAAATGTGACCGGCTTGGCATTGCCTGATGTCCCACTGGCAGGCTCCCACCCGTACGAAGCACCATTCTTTAGTTCGCCCGCCCCAGAATCAAAGGTGTCGCACTGATGACCCGCATTAGATCCTTTTCCGTCCTACGGACCGCACTGATACTTTTTGCGTTGGGTTCCATCGGCGGGCTGACCGCAGGCTGCACGTCTCAGTCTGCGCACGAAGGCTCCGCCGGGAGTGCGGCATTGACGGCTGAGACAACTGCCGGTTCCGCGTCAGTTGACGCGAGCGCGTCGTACAACGGCGGTGTTGCGTCGTCTATGCCGTTGCCTGGACCCACCACCACCCAGACGACAGTGTCGACGTCGGGACCGGTGCCGACGTCGGGCGACATCAACGAGGTAGTCCAGGCGCAGGTGGTGACAACGAATACGCCGGTAGGGTTAGACGCACAGGCCGATTTCGGCGGGCAAATATCTGCGCATTTAGTAGGGGTAAAGGCAATGGACGCTACCGCCCAACTTCCTGGCGAGGTCGCAGGACCTGCTGTCGCTGTGACAGTGGAGGTCTCAAATGGTTCGGCCCAGCCGATCGGCCTCGACTCGGTGACAGTCACCCTGACCGACTCAGACGGCAATCCGGGCTCGCCTTTATCGACCGATCCCGCGAAGCCGCTGGCCGGCGTGCTCGCACCTGGCACACAGCAATCAGGGTCGTACGTCTTCTCGGTACCCAACGACACCCGCGACCCTCTTGCAGTCAGCGTCAGCTACAGCACCGGAACTCCCACCGTGCTTTTCAAGGGGAGCATCTGATGCCCCCACTAAGACCAAACCTGTGGGCTCGGACTGCTCGGACTCACTTCGCGACTGGAACGACTGACCGGCAACCCACCCGCACAGCAGCACCTCTCGAAGGACTTAACATGAAACATCGCACGCCCGTGCGTTCAAAGGTGTTGGCACTCGTGTCCACCATCGGACTGACGGTGTCAGGCCTCGTCGTTGGCACTATCGCTGCACCTGCGGCTTCTGCAGATATCAGCCGAGTGCTGCCACCGCCGGCCACCGCGGTGACGGCGGATGCCCTGCCGACCGTGCAGATTGACGGGGTGGCATGGTCTCAGGCAGTTGCCGGGAACACAGTGTATGCGGTGGGAAAGTTCGCAACAGCACGTCCGGCGGGCGCACCCGCAGGAACCAATACGACGGTACGCAACAATGCACTCGCCTACGACATCACCACGGGTAACCTGATCAGCACGTTCGACCCCAACTTGAACGGTCAGGCGCTCGCTGTAGCCGTGTCACCGGATGGAAGCCGTGTGTACATAGGCGGTGATTTCTCGACTGCAAACGGCGTCAACCGCTACCGCATCGCGGCGTTCAGTACCGCGACTGGGCAATTGGTAACGTCATTTGCGCCCATTATTGGCTACCGTACAAATGCAATCGTGGCTACGAACAGCACCGTCTATGTCGCTGGTAGCTTCAATTCAGCTAATGGAAACTTGCGCAACAACGTCGCAGCCTTCAGTGCGTCCAATGGTGCTCTGCTCGGCTGGAACCCGAACGCGGACTCCGAGGTCAAAGCGATGACCTTGACACCGGATGGCAGCCGGTTGATCATCGGCGGACGGTTCCAGAATGTTGGCGGCACTCCCCAATATGGCCTTGCGGCGGTTGACGCGACCACTGGCTCTTCTCTGCCGTGGGCTGCGGGGTCGTTGATTCGCAACGCCGGCACACAGGCTGCTATCACTAGCTTGAGAACCGATATTGTGTCGAATCAGATCACCGGTACTGGATACGTGTTCGGTCAAGGCGGTAACCTGGAGGGAACTTTTGCTGCCGATCCTAACACGGGTAACGTTAAATGGATCGAGGACTGCCATGGGGACACCTATGACAACTTCCCGATTAATGGACTAGTGTATACGGTAAGCCATGCCCATTATTGCTCGACGGTAGGTGGATTTTTTCAGTCCGACCCCTGGGCCACTAACACGAGACACGCGCTGGCGTTCACGGCGAACTCGACTGGAACTTTGAAGAACAACGAAATAGGTGGATACTATAATTTCGGTGGTAATCCTTCACCTTCAATGGTCAACTGGTTCCCAGATTTTTACACCGGTAAGTTCACGGGTCAGGGTCAGGCCGCGTGGAGTGTCACCGGAAATAGCAAGTACATTGTGATGGGCGGCGAGTTTCCCGGCGTCAATGGAAATGCTCAGCAGGGCCTTGTTAGATTCGCTGTCAAGCCGATCGCGCCGTCCAAACAGGGCCCACGCCTGGCAGGGCCCAACTTCGTCCCCAATGCGACTTCGCTGACTGGGGGAACGGTGCGGTTAGCTTTCCCGGCGAACTGGGATCGTGACAACAAATCCCTGAACTACCGCGTTGTACGTAATGGGAACACTGCACAGCCGGTCTATCAGGTCACCGCCGACTCGACGTTCTGGGAGCGTCCGAGTCTCGGATTCGTCGATTCAGCTCTTACGCCGGGGTCGACCGTTACCTATAGGCTTTACGCCAATGATTCGGCTGATCCGAATAATCCAGCCGCTGGAAACATCGCGGTCGGCGATCCGGTCAGCGTGACCGTTTCCAGTTCCGGAGCGCTCAGCAATTACGCCAAATTGGTGCAGGACCAGGGGGCCAATGCGTACTGGCGTCTTGGTGAACCGTCCGGCGCGTCGGTCTACGACTGGGTCGGGTTCAATGATGGGGTGGCTGGAACGGGCGTTACCCGCGGTGCCCCCGGCATGGACGCCAGTGATACCAATACTGCGTCGACATTCGACGGAACTGCGAACGGGGCAATGAACTCGAGTACCTCTTCGACCTCGCCCGATACCTTCACCACGGTTGCCTGGATTAAGACAACGTCACAATCCGGCGGCAAGATCGTCGGCTTCGGCAATGCGCAGTCCGGGTCTTCGAGCAGCTACGACCGGCACTCCTATATGGACAACTCGGGACGCGTGTGGTTCGGGGTCTACAGCGGCGGGGTTCGTACGGTCAACTCAGCGAAGTCCTACAACGACGGCAATTGGCACCAGGTGGTCACCTCGTTGAGCTCCAACGGGATGGCGCTCTACGTGGATGGCCTCAAGGTGGCGTCCCGCACGGACACCACGAGCGGTGACCCCTACACCGGATACTGGCGGGTGGGCGGTGACAGCCTTGGCGGCTGGACCAGCAGCCCGTCCAGTGCCAACCTGGCTGGGACGATTGATGAAGTATCGATCTACCCCAGCGCGCTGACCAAAGATCAAATTATGGCCCAGTGGACCGCGAGTGGCAGGACATCACCAGTACCAGCTGCTCCGGCTGATTCATACGGCGCGGCGGTCTACAACGACCAGCCAGACCTTTTTTGGCGGCTGGGTGAGACGGGCGGCCCGTTGGCCAGGGACAGCGGCGCATCGATGAATGACGGTACCTACAATGGGGGATTGACGTTCGCCGCGCCGGGCGCGTTGCCCAACGGCGCGGGCGCAACAGCGGTGACCTTCAACGGCGCTGACGGCTTTGTCGCCTCGAACGCAACGTTCATCCCAACCACATTTTCCGAAGAGGCCTGGTTCAAGACCACCACGTCGGTCGGCGGAAAGATCATCGGGTTCGGCGATCAACCTACCGGCAACTCCGGAAGCTACGACCGGCACGTGTACATGCAGCCGGACGGTCACGTTGTGTTCGGAACCTGGACCGGACAGGCAAACACCATCACCACCTCGAATTCGCTCAACGATGACCAGTGGCATCATGTCGTCGCTACTCAGGGCGCCGACGGCATGAACCTCTACGTGGACGGCCAATTGGCCGGCACCAACCCACAAACCCAGGCGCAGCCCTACAGTGGCTACTGGCGGGTCGGCGGGGACAGTTCGTGGAGCGGAAGCAATTACTTCGCCGGCACGATCGATGAGGCCGCTGTGTACCCGACCGTGTTGACGGCTACCAAGGTGCTACAGCACTTTCAGGCCGGTGGCGGCCAGCTTCCGAATAATCCACCGGTTGCATCGTTGACGACGACCGCTACGAACCTGAAGCTGGACGTCAACGGGTCTGGGTCCATCGATCCGGACGGTACAATCGCTGGCTACGCGTGGGATTTCGGCGACGGAGCCACCGCTGCGGGTGCGACGGCCTCGCACGTGTACCAGGCAGCTGGGACATACACGGTGGCGTTGACAGTGACGGACAACCGTGGAGCTACTAACTCCGCCACCCGGTCGGTCACTGTGACAGCGGCGCCGCCGAATAACCCACCGAGCGCGTTGTTCACGACGACGACAACGAACCTCAAGCTCGACGTGGACGGGGCTACCTCGTCCGATTCAGACGGCACCGTCACGGCATGGGCCTGGGAATTCGGAGACGGTACGACGGCGTCCGGCAAAACCGCGAGTCACATCTACGGCACCCCGGGGACTTACTCGGTCAAGCTGACGGTGACCGATAATGCTGGCGGCACGGGGTCGACCACCACCGCTGTCACGGTGGCGGCCGCACCGCCGAATCAGCCGCCGACGGCCGCATTCACCAGCCAAGCCAATAATTTGGCGGTGAACTTCGATGCCATCACGTCTACCGACCCGGACGGTACTATCGCCTCCTACACGTGGGACTTCGGTGATGGCACGAGTGGTACGGGTCAGCAGGCGTCACGTACTTACGGGGCGGCTGGCACCTACACTGTGAAGCTCACGGTCACTGACGACAACGGCGCCACGGGTACGAAGTCGGCGCCGGTATCGGTGACGGCTCCGCCGCCGGCGAACGTTCCGCCAACAGCCGCCTTCACCTCAACCGCGACCAACCTCGCTGTGGCTTTCGACGGTTCTGCATCTAAGGATGCGGACGGCTCGATCGCCGGCTACGCCTGGGACTTCGGAGACGGTGCTACCGGCAACGGTTCAACCCCGAACCATGTCTACGGGTCGGCGGGAACTTATCCAGTGAAGTTGACCGTCACAGATAACAGAGGCGGCACGGACTCGGTGACGACGAATGTAACGGTGACCGCGGCGCCCCCGGCGAATCAGCCGCCGATCGCTGCGTTCACGGCCTCGACGACGAATCTCGTGGTCAGTGTTGACGCGAGTGGATCCTCCGATCCGGACGGCTCTGTCGCCTCCTACGCCTGGGACTTCGGCGACCAGTCGACCGGAACAGGTAGGACCGCGACCCACACGTACGCGACCGCAGGGACCTACCAGGTGACGTTGACGGTGACTGACAACAAAGGGGCCAACAACGCAGTGACCAAGCCAGTCACCACACAGGCCGCGGTCAACAACCCGCCGGTGGCCGCATTCACCTCAACAACGGCCGATTTGAAAGCTAGCGTCGACGCCAATGGATCGACCGACGCCGACGGAACCATCGCGTCGTACGTCTGGGATTTCGGTGACGGATCCAGCGGCACCGGCAAGACCAGCACCCGGACATATCTGGCCGCGGGAACCTATCAGGTCAAACTGACGGTCACCGATAACGCTGGGGCCAGTACATCGGTCACCCAGCCTGTCACCGTTGCATCGGCCCCGCCCCAGGTCTTCGCATCGGACCAGTTCGCCAGGACGATTGCAGCGGGATGGGGTACCGCCGATCAAGGCGGTTCATGGACGCTGGGCGGTGGCACCTCGAACTTTGCCACCAACGGAGGCTTCGGCAAGATAACGATGACCGCCGCGACCGGCCCCAGTGCTAGCTTGAACTCGGTCTCGGTCCGTGATGTAGACGCAACAGTCGACTTTTCGTTGGACAAGGCCGCCTCGGGTGGTGGAACGTACGTCTACCTCGCCACCCGCAAGGTAGGGAATTCCTCCTACCAGCTGTCCGTTCGGGTACCGGCGAGTGGCGTAGCAACATTGAGCCTGCTGAAGGTGCTGAACAACTCGGAAACCGTGTTGCGTAGCCAAAGCATCCCCGGCTTGACCGTCGCCCCGAACGAAGTCCTGCGGATGCGCCTGCAGGTAACCGGGTCTGGCACCAGCACCCTGACCGGCAAGGTCTGGAAGCCGGGTGCGACGGAACCGGCGTGGCAGGTCAACGCCACCGATTCCGAGGCGTCGTTGCAGGGTGCTGGCGCGGTAGGCGTGAAGACCTACCTCTCCGGGACATCGACCAATGCGGCGGTCACGGCGTCGCTTGACAATTTGACCGTCAAGGCGCCGGTCGCCTGACGGACGATTTGATGCCCCGGCTTGCGAGGTTTCGCAGCCGGGGCGTCTTTCTGCCCGACCAGTGAGGGAAGACCTAGGAGAGAATGCGGCGTGACGGCCTCCCATGACGAATTGATCGGCAGTGACCCTATCGGAGTGGTAGTGGTTAACTTCGGGTCGTCCCGCCTGCTGGCTCAGCACCTGTCGGCGTTGACCGAAGGCCCGGCTCTGAAAATCGTAGTGGTGGACAACTACTCGGGCGCTACGGAGCTGGCCGCAGTCTCCGCGCTTGCACGGCAACATGGATGGAACGTCGTGCCGCTGGCAGACAACCGCGGGTTTGCGGCCGGGGTCAATGCGGGTGTCGTCCGTGCCTGGCAACTCGGTTGCGACAGCGTCGTGCTGCTAAACCCCGATGCCCGCGCGGACAACGAGGTTGTCCAAGCCCTGCATGAAGCGTGCCAGCGCCAGCCGCGTGCAATGATCGCACCAGTCGTGCTGACCTCGACTGGTGCGGTGTACTCCCAGGGCTCGCAGCTGGATATGACCAATGGCCGGATCTCCCGGCTGGGAGCTCAGCCGTCGGGACGGCGCGGGGGCGTCACCTCACTCCAGACGTGGCTGACTGCGGCGTGTCTTGCGCTGCACCGCCAGGCGTGGGACGCGGTGGGCGGCATGGACGAGCGGTACTTCCTCTACTGGGAGGATGTTGAGTTCAGCGTGCGGGCAGCGGCGGTGGGTCTTGAGTTAGTTGTTCGGCCGGAGCTAACCGTAGTTCACGACGAGGGCGGCACCCAGCACCGGCGCGACGACCGTGCGAAGTCTGACATCTACTACTATTACAATTGTCGCAACCGCCTGTTGTTCGCTGGCTCGCACCTGTCCAGGAGTCAGCTGGCGTCGTGGGTCGTACGCACGCCGGCAGCAAGCTGGGAGATTCTTTTGCGTGGTGGTCGACGGCAGCTGCTGAGATCAACTCGGCCACTGCGCGCGGCAGTGGCGGGCACTGTTGCGGGCCTGCGAATGGCGGTCGGCGAGTTGGTCCGGAGCCGCCGCGCGAATCTAAAAGGCACGGAATGTAACGGCGAAAAACGGGTGCTGATGGTGCATCCCGGTGCAGAACTGTACGGATCGGATCGCGTTTTTCTGGAAGCAGTTAGCGCTCTGACCGAACGCGGTGCCAAGGTTGTGGCGTTACTGCCTGAGGGCGGACCGTTGGTCGCAGAGATCGAGGCCCGGGGCGGATCGGTCCAGTTGGCGCCGATGCCGGTGATCCGTAAGAGCGCCTTGCGTCCCGGTGGCTGCCTTCGTCTCGCCGGGACGGCGATGGCGAGCCTGCCTTCCGCAGTGAGAGTGCTGCGCCAGTTACGGCCCGATGCCGTGTACGTCAGCACAATCACCCTGCCGTGGTGGGTTGTCCTTGCTCGCCTATCGGGCCGGCGCACCATCTGTCATGTGCATGAAGCCGAGCGCAGCGCCTCACCCGCAGTTCGTTGGCTTCTCGCAACCCCCAACCGTGCCGCGCATGCGATTGTTGTGAACAGCCGTTTCAGCCGCGACACGCTTATTGCGAGCGTGCCAGCGCTTGCTGCTCGAACAGTAGTCCTATTGAACGCGGTCCCCGGTCCATCCGCTCCTGCGCCGCCCGGGGGGCAACTGACCCTTCCGGTGAATTTGCTTTACCTTGGCCGCCTCTCGCCGCGAAAGGGCCCAGACGTCGCGATTAAAGTAGCCCAAGCCCTTTTGGAAAGCGGTCGGGACGTGCGGCTAACTGTGCTCGGTGCTCCATTCAACGGATACGAATGGTATCGATTGGAGCTCGCCAGGCTAGCAGACGGCCCTGTCCTGCGAGACCACGTCCAATTCCTTGGGTTTGACAACAACGTCTGGCCTCACCTAGAGCACGCGGACATCGTGCTGGTGCCGTCTCAGGTCGACGAGCCATTCGGAAACACGGCCGTGGAGGCGGTGCTCGCTGCGCGCCCGCTGGTCGTGAGCGATACCAGTGGCTTGCGCGAGGCCGCCGACGGGTATGCGAGTGCCCAGGCCGTCGCCCCTGACTCGCTGCCGGCTTGGACAGCAGCCGTCGAGGATGTGATCGACAACTGGGATTGCTATGCGGGCAAAGCAGAGCGAGATTCTGAGTTGGCGCGGGAGCGGCACAGTCCGACTACTTTTCGCCGCCGGTTGGTAGCCACCATATTGCCGAGTACCCCAGCGGACTAATCTCGCGGGAGGCGCCGTCACCGTATGACCAGCCATTTAGTGGCCCCAAGCGTTGGCTGTCGGCAACTTACAGGCTACTCCCGCCGGTTTCTCTGAGGCGTCCAAGTAGGCACCACCGCCTCGGGTGGGCGCCGATTGGTTATTCCGCGCGAGTCATCGTGAGCCACCCGTCCCTGGCGGTCTGTTGGGAGTATTAATTGCAGGCGTATCAACCTCTTCACGCCTCCGGACAAGGTCCCTCTTCACGTACCAAAAGTTGGGAAGAACTTGGCAGAACACTACCGAAAGCGCCGACCCGAGGACGGGGCCAGCAGCTCCCAAGGGCGCAATTAACGCCCAAGAAATACCTAAATTCAGTGGTACCAAGATCATTATGGGCAATACCTGAAACCTCAGACCCGGTAGATCTGTCATGTACATCCCTAACGGATACTTGGCTGCCTGGGCACCCGCGAATGCGACAAAAGACCACACTAGCCATGGACTGAGTGAGATTTTCCCGTCAGACAAAACAGGAGTGATCGATGGCAGAACTACCGCCAGACCGCTTGCAATTAAAAGTCCCCCAGCCAAAAAGCCTGCGGCCATGCCAATTGGCGACCTGACAACACGACCGGTGCGCGCCTTCGCGTAGATCGGCCACAGAGCAAGTCCAGCGGCGGCTATAGACTGTATAATAAAACCAAATAATTGAGCAGCTAAGTTGTACTGTGCTAGGTGGGCTGTATCAGAGAGATGACTAAGCAGTAAGCGATCGGTCTGCATGGCGATTGGCAGTGCCAACATTTGGGCTAACATTGGCCATGCAACACTCATCACTTTAACGCCCGGGACTGTTCTAATCTTCGGGGCGGCCCGGAGCGCGATCTTTAATTGCGGCTTGATCAGTCGGGCGGCGACGAATGTCGATACTGTTGCGACGAATGCACCCGCTAGATACGACAAGGCGGGTAAAAAATTCCCAGTTCTTGCGCCGACAGCGATCAAAGTGAGGACTGAGACAAGAATGAACGGGGCGGCAAGTGCCTGGACCGCTATTTGGACATGATTCTTTCCTAGACCAGTCAATATTCTTTGCCCGATGCCGAGCGGGAGGCTAACCGCAAAGATCGCTACGCACAATAGGGCTGCTGCGCCCCCTCCTTCGAGCAGACCAGAACCGAGCAAACCAGGCCAGACGTTCAGGCCTGTCAACACTACAGCTACCCCCAAAAGGACAGCTGCTGATACAACTAGCACCCGCAGCGCGCTTATAAGGGTGCGTCGAACTATGTCGTCGGTCCGCGGGGCGGCTGCCTCCGACATGGCATTCATTACTGCGGCAGACATGCCAAGATCGGCAAAAGGAACAAGGGAGGCTAGAGAGGAGAGTAGGCCGTACTGGGCGTATGCCGCGATGCCAAAGTGCTCTATAATCAGTCGGGTCGTGATGAAAGCCAACCCACCCGACAGGGCCATAACGGCGAACTTTGCGGCTGCATTCGTTCCGACAACCCGGAGCAGCGGGTTGATATGCTGATTACCTTTGAATCTCACATCGCTGCCTAACTGCCTCTAGATGCTTGTAGACGGGGCCTCCTCACTAACATATTACGCCATTTGAAGGTTCGAGGCTGTCGGCAGAGCGTCGCGCAACGGGCGTGCAAGCTCAAGCGGCTCTGAAGACGGCCAAGTTTGCAGGTTTTGTGGCTCTTCGCAGTTGAGGGTGTAGATCGGTAGCGCGTCGCTGGCTGGGTAGGTGTCGAGGTCCTCCGAGGATGGAGGTTCCTACGCCGCCCATCTGGAAGACCTCGACATGGCTGATTCTACTTTTGCTGACCCTGATGTGACCACCTTCGCCCGCTTGGACGGTCTCGGTTTGCAGGTGGTCGGGCAGTTCCTGGAGCCGGACCGGGCGATCCTTCGGTGCCGGGTCGTCGATGCTGATCGGCGGTGCCGACGGTGCGGTGAAGCAGGCCGTGCGCGGGACAGCACAACACGTCGGTTGGCGCACGAGCCGCTGGGGTGGCGGCCGACGTTGCTGCTGGTCACCGTCCGCAGGTACCGGTGCCCCGGGTGCGGGCATGTGTGGCGGCAGGACACCAGCCGGGCGGCGCAACCCCGAGCGAGGCTCTCTCGTGGGGCACTGCGGTGGGCGTTGGAAGGGATCGTCTGTCAGCACCTCACCGTCGCCAGAGTCGCTGAAGCGCTGGGTGTTTCGTGGAACACAGCGAACAGTGCAGTGCTGGCCGAGGGGCATCGGGTGTTGATCGCGGACCCGCACCGTTTCGACGGGGTGAAGGTCATCGGGGTTGATGAGCATGTCTGGCGCCACACCCGCCGCGGCGACAAGTTCGTCACCGTGATCATCGATCTCACCCCGGTGAGGGACCGTACCGGCCCGGCCCGGCTGCTGGATATGGTCGAGGGCCGATCGAAGCAGGTGTTCAAGACGTGGCTGGCCGCGCGGGACGAAACATGGCGCACCGCGGTCGATGTGGTGGCGATGGACGGGTTCACAGGGTTCAAGACCGCCGCGGTCGAGGAACTGGGCGACGACGTCGTGGTGGTCATGGACCCCTTCCACGTGGTCAGGTTGGCCGGGCACGGCCTTGAGCTGTGCCGGCGCCGGGTCCAGCTCGCCACCCTGGGTCACCGGGGCCGAGCGGGGGACCCGTTGTACTCGGCTCGTCGCACCTTGAGCACCGGCGCGGATCTGCTCACCGACAAGCAGCGGCAACGGATCACCACGCTGTTCGCCGATGACGGGCACGTGGAGGTCGAGGCAACCTGGGGTGTCTACCAAGCGATGGTCGGCGCCTACCGCGACCCCGACCGGACCAACGGAAAGAGCAGGATGAAGCACCTGATCGACCGCCTCAGTGGCGGTGTCCCCGCAGCTCTGGTCGAGATGCGAACGCTCGGCAGAACACTGAAGAAACGGGCCGGCGACATCCTGGCCTACTTCGACCGGCCCGGCACCAGCAACGGACCCACCGAAGCAATCAACGGCCGGCTAGAACACCTCCGCGGGTCCGCCCTCGGCTTCCGCAACCTCACCAACTACATCGCCCGATCACTCCTAGAAACCGGCGGATTCAGACCCGTCCTACACCGTCAATTGCGATGAGCCGGTTTTGTCTCCAGATCAACCGTAGACGAGCCACTCAAATTCAAGGCGGCTAGGGTCGTGACTTGCTATCGTCGGCTTTATTAACTACTAAGATTAATCTTATACTGGATAAGGTGGCCTTCCAAAAAGCCAAGAATCAGCCTGAAGGCGACCATCGACACCTGGAAGATCTCTCCATACCGACTGAGCAGATCGACAGATAGAGATCGCGTCAGCAATCGCCTGTGCGATTTCCTCGTTTGTCTGACAGGGGTGTAAAACGAAATGTTGATGGGATTTGAGCCAGTCAGCTAACCCGGTTTGTGAGGTGGTTACTATTGTACAGCCGTGGGCAAGCCCTTCGACTATGGGTAAACCGACCTGCTCACGCCAAAGGGATGTAGGTTGCGAAAGTAGGACTACAACTGATGCCTTACGTAGTGCTTGATGAATTTCATATCGCGGCGGATCAATTTTTACTTGAATTGTGCTATCGCGCTCAGCGTACTCTAAAACGGATCCGACGAGTTGCCCCTTTCCTACCAATGTTAGAGTGGCTGCAGGCACTATAGATTTGACGCAAGGCCATGCTTGCAGGAGCTGTAGAACACCCTTACGGTGGTGAAAGGCGCCCAAAAAAAGGACTGAATCAGCCACTTTATCTGAAATTTGAGGGCAGTCACACGGTGCGGGCAGGGCGGGTATGACGACTTGACGGGCCCTAATAGGACTTTTGGCGAACTCTAATTCGTAAAGAGTTTTGGCGTCGTTTGTGCCGTAAACCAAACGGTCTAAATTCTGTGCTACGAACTTGGACAACTGTTGATCAATAAGGCGTCGGGTCGCTGCTTTCAAGGCCAGATTGGTTCCTTTAAAGGGCGGTCTATTTTCTATCGCGTACGAAACAATTGTAACGGGTCGGCGACGGACAATCGCGGTTATGCGAGCGGAGGCCACGGCCAACGCCGTAAAGGAAAGTCCGGGCCTCATGAGCGGCTCATTAACTTCGACAATGGCGGGCCTAGTTCTGAAGAGGGCAACTGCCAAGGTCACAAGATTAACTCGGAGTAAGTCAAGGTGCTTGGCTATCGACGGATCAAAGTCGTAGCGCGCCGTCCGATACAAAATAGAGACGGGGTCAGTAGACGCAGCCCTTTCGAGATGGGCGGTGCGCAACTGAGAGTACACGCGAATGTTACTGTATGCTGCCGCTTGCAGTAGTTGCACCAACGGTGCCGGGCGCAGGCCCTTAAGGATTTGGCTGAGTCGGTTCGGTAGCATCACCTCGATTGTAGACCACGCCCCCTAGTTGCGCTGCAGACATAGTTTCGTCGACCTCGTGTAGGCACAGACCTTGATGTTCCGCGGGGAGCTAGCTAAGTGGCGTGTGAAATCAGGCTTCTTTGGCTCGGCGGTGCGCGGGATGATTTCGTCCGTCATCTTGGTCCAGGTGAACGGTTGGCAGTCGGGATTCTAGTTTGCCTATCAAGCTAGTGCTCGTGCCGATGAGGTCTGTGATAGCGGTGATCGCGCTGCGGCGGATCGCTTGCCTGGTGATGGTTCCGAAGAAGATCTCGACGAGTTAAACCAGGATCCAGAGTCGGGGTGAGAGCATGGTGATTTTAGGGTTTCGGGCCAACCATGTTTCGACCCGTCGCTGTTTGCGCGTGGCTTAGCTTGTTTGTAAACCATGACGTGCGGTTATACCGGCGGGTAGGCCTTGGCGACCTGCGTGAGGAACCGCAGGAACTCACCGGATCGATGCCGCGGCAGGCAAGTCTGGTGACCTCCCGGTCGCGATCTCAAGGGCGGCGGACACAGGGCCGTGCTGCCGTGCCGGACATGTTCGTAGGTCCACCCTGTCCGGGTAGGCCAAGCCCGGTCGCATCGGCAGGATCGGCGGGTCCGGTCAATGACCTGGATCTGCGATTTCTGATCGATGGACAGCACCACGGCTTTCTGCGGAGGATCCAGGTGTAGGCCGATAACATTTCGCATGTTGGCCTCCAGTTCGGGTCGAGGGATGCGACGCCGCCTACAGGGGTCGGTGGAGAACATGAAAATGTATGCCATCTGCGAGGTGATGCACCATTGCTTCCTGATCTGGGCGACCATCTCGTTGGAGATTCCTAGTGCCCCAGGATCCGGCTAGACCATTGGGAGATCCTGAGGTCCTGCGGTGGTGGCTGTAGGTCGCGTTAACGATCTCGATGTGATCGATTTCGTGGTCGATTGGTGTCATATACGTACTATCAGCTCAACGGGTGAAGCGGGCCGCGCGTTGGAGTGACCCTCCGGCGGCTACCTCCGACAACGTTCGTGCGCGCAAGCCGACCGTAGCGTAACCCTCCAGCACGTGGTGAACGAGATCCGCCCGGTCTATCTCCGGTGCGACCTGGTCGAACGCTCGGTCCTCCGGGCCGGCAAAGGCGTCGTGGGCAAGGACGATACAGCCGGGACGAGCTCCGATCAAAGCCTTGGCCACCCGTTCAGATTGGGGGATCGACTTCCAGTCCCAAGTGGTGGCGCTCCACAGGACGGGGACCAGGTTTGCCCTGCGTGCCGCCGCCCAAGTAATGGGGCTTTGCGCACCGTAGGGTGGCCGGAACCACTGAACGGCTGACCCCGTTACCTGCTCCAGCTCGGTCCTTGCCTCGGCGAGTCGTCTGCGGACATTACGGTAGTTAGAGCCAGTTAACCGGCGGTGGTCTGCGCCATGCAATCCTACTTCGTGGCCTTGGGCTAGAATATCGGCTAGGAGGCCCGGGTACCGCCGGATTCGGGTGCCAAGAACGAAGAAAGTGGCCGTCGCACCAAATTGCGCGAGCGCCTCGAGTACAGCCGGTGTTCCCAGTGGGTCAGGTCCGTCGTCGAAGGTCATTACAAGCTCCGGAGCAGCCGTACGCACGCTGACGACCGAACCAAAGATAGGTATGCGACTCTCTATCGTCGGCTTTCCAGTTGTCCGGAGCCAGTGCCGGGTTTTGTTCACGTCCGCCCCGCTCGCGTCTTGCGCGAAATGGCCAGGGCGCGTCGATAGGCCTCGGCGTGTCGGCGTCCGGTGTTATCCCAATTCCTTCTCGAAAGATCGGGTAGATCTGTGAACTGAGTAGTGTGGACAGCAGTCAAGGTATCCGTCAGGTGCGCTCCCGTCAGCGCGCCGGAATAGAAGTGCACCCAGCCGGGACCGACCTCGTCCGACAGTAGCCGGTTGACCTCGTTGTCCGGAACAAGTACCGGGCGTCCTAGAGACAATGCCGCCAGCGCCCCGCCTGAGTTATGCATATCCAAATACGGAAGTACCACCAACTCGGCCGCCGTGATCTCACCTACTAGTTCTTGCTCACTGAGAAAGCCTAAGCGCAGCTCGATTTGGTGACTGTCTCTAGCAAGTCCGGTCAACTTGGCGGCAAGTGAGGCGGTGGAGGGCCGTCCAGAGACACGTAGTCGCAGCAGGGGGTTTCCAGCGGAGGCTTCTTTAAATGCCACCATGAGCCTATCGACACCCTTGTACCTGCGAATTAGCCCTACGTAACCTATTAGATTTGCCTCGGGTTCCTGCCCGGAGAAAGGAGAAAACCAGTCGCGGTAGTCCCCGTGTTCGATTAAACGATGCTCGCTACCGTAGGGAACCTCCGTCACTGGGTTGAGCGTGATGCGCAGCGTTGTTCGTCGATCTGTGAGTTGTAATAGAATGCGTTCCCGCCGTGAGATACCTTGCGGTAATTCAAGATTGTGAACCGTCCGAACAAGCGGTGTGCGTGACAGCCATATGCGGAGAAGCAACAGCGCAAAAAAAGCCTGGCGAATAACGCTTTTCAGGGTGGTACGACCAGACACTAGGATTTCCGGCCAATGCATGTGGATAATATCGTAGCTACCCCCCAAGGCCCGTCGCCATGAAAAGGTGAGTATATTTAGGTCAGGTTCTTCCTGCAGTCGCTTAGCCAGCATCACAATGTAAGGATTCGTCGTAACCTTGGGTTCCGGAAACGACTGGAGCACGGTCAGTGGTTTGCGTGCCGGTGGCGGCGAGCCTTGATCCATTTTAGCCGGCTCCTCCTTGGCAGACCCGCGGGCATACTCGTGATAGATGAAGCCGAGCGCTCCCCAC
Organism: Nakamurella sp.; assembly: GCA_965247715.1. Classification (GTDB taxonomy): domain Bacteria; phylum Actinomycetota; class Actinomycetes; order Mycobacteriales; family Nakamurellaceae; genus Nakamurella. The sequence continues at coordinate 880,415 of CBDFHS010000015.1, forward strand.
ACCATTCCAGCGCCGCGATAAACGGCCCGCCGGCCGCGGGCGCGGTCCCGTAGCGAGCCGGTGATACCCCCCACGGCGCCTTGCAGAGATCCGCCCACAACGCGTGCTGCACCTCCGATAACCCCGCGGACACGGGCCTTCAGCCGTTGCATGGGGGTCATCGCCAGCCGGAGGGCGACTAAGCTCGACGAATTTCCATGGCTCCATGCCCGGGCGAGGACCCACTGCCGGGTCATCCGGTCTGCGGGGACCTGGTCGACGACAGCAGATTCGTCACACCACACCATCCGTCCGCCCGCCGCCACAATCTGGCGGGTGAACAAGGTGTCCTCGCCGCCGCTCAGACCGAGATCGTCGGCAAATCGGAGACCCATCTCCCGGATGGCGCGGAGGTCAATCAAGAGGTTGCCGGCCGCAGCCACATCGAGCCAGGTCCCGGTCGGTAACCGACGTCGAATGAAGAACCGCCCGGCGTGAATCCAGGGGTCCAGCTCGCCCTGGTACTCGGCGATCACCCGCCCCGATACGGCGGTAGGCTCTGCTGTCTGTTGCCACACGGTGAGCAGGTGGTGCAGCCACCCATCCTCGGGGCGCTCGTCGTCGTCGATGAATGCCAGCAGCCGGGATGACGGGGAGGCGTCCAGCGCCCTGTTGCGCGCTGCCGAGATGCCCGGTGTCGATTCCAGGACGTATCGAACCGGCGCTTCCATACGACTGGCCACCACGGCCTGGGCCGATCCGTAGGGGTCGTTGTCAATGATCAAGATTTCTACCGAAAAGACACCCGCTGATGTCACTGCGTCTGCTTGACCGGTCAGCGTTGGCAGCAATTCGGACAGCTGAGCGGGTCGTCGGAAGGTAGGGACAGCAATTGTCACCCGAACCGGATTTGCGGCCGTTGCCATCATGGCAAAATCTGGGTGAAGCACCTATAGGTCAGTGCGCGGGTTCTGCCGGGCGTGTTGGTCGCTAAGCATCGATCGCTGCCGGACAATCGACATCCGAGTTGGATCAACGCGTACCGTTCGGCATAAAAGTTGAGGCCGAACCGGGGGTGGCATCCGCGCTCAAGTCTGTACCCTCCTGGGCCTGAAAATTTGACTAGACGACCACACTGCGGTCCGGGACGATCGAGGTCGCCATAACCGGCTGTAGCCAACCTGCGGCTCTTGCTCTGGCCGAGGTGCGGATTGGCGAAAAACGAACGTAACCTGCGCAAACCCATCCTGCGACCTTACCTCAACCAACGCCGTCGTAGCCTGCGGCAGTATCGTCGGGACGATCGTTCCGGCAGGATCGGGGAGCGGCCGGGATCGGCCGGAGGGGGTGTTTGTGAACAGAGACTTCGTCGGCCCGTTATCGGCCAGCCAGGTCGATCGCACGGCGCTGGTACTGGCTGCCACCACAGCTGCTGGTGTTGCGGTGCTGTTTTTGCGACGGCGACCGAAACTGTCGGCCGTTCTGTTCCTCTTCGTGCTGGCGTTCGTCCCGGTATGGTTAGGGCTCACCGTCAACGCCTACTTCATGCCCGTCACCGTCACAGCGCTCTTTTTGCTCGCGGTCCATCTGCCCGGCACCTTATTAGATGCCGGTCTCGGCGATCTTATCGTCATCTTTTTTCTTGTTGCATGCCTCCTACCAACCCTCGGTGGTGGGTCGACCCGGAGCACTGTGTTTACGGCGTTGACCGAGTGGACCCTGCCGTATCTACTGGCCAGGGTCTTCACTGTGAGGGTGGAAGAGGCGTGGATTCACCGATGGGTTGCGGCGGTGTTCACCGTGGTCAGTCTGTTGGCTCTCGTCGAGTTCTTCTTCCATTTCAACCCGTTCGTCCACCTGATGGCGGCCAATCCACTGTTCAAGGTATGGGGCACCCTGCAGGAACGTGGCGGGGCCTTGCGGGCGGAAGGAGCGTTTGGGCACTCCATTGCTCTAGGTGTGTCGGTGGCGATGGCAATCCCGTTCGCCCTGGCATCCCCGTTCACACTCCGAACCCGCCTGTTGATGACCGCGCTGATGGTCGGCTGCACCGCCGTGACGTTCAGCCGGATCGCCATGATCTGCGCGGCCCTTGCTGTGGTGAGCTCTGTGCTTTTTATCCGAGAGGAGATATCTGCGCGCGTACGGGCTGCGATTATTGTTGTTTTCGGTGTTGTGGCGACCGTGCTTATCCCATTGATCAGCTCCACTTTCTCAGCAGCTGGTAGCGAAGCGACTAATAGCGCTAGTTATCGTGGTGACTTGACGTCGCTACTACCCGCAATATCAGTGCTTGGATTCTCGCCAGACGCGAGACGCTCGCCGGCCGGCGATCTGATCTTCGGTCGTTTCCGATCCATCGATAGCGCACTGATTCTGCTTGGGCTCACCTACGGCTGGTTGGCTGTATTCTTTGCCGTCGTATTGGTCTTTGGCGCTATCACATTCGTTGCTACCGGTCGAGCGACGCCTGCCACGATTGCGGTTGTTGCGGGCACACCCGCTTTGCTGTCTGTCGCACTGATCACTCAATACGGGACCTGGGTGTGGTTCGTCGGTGGACTTGCCGTCGGAACTCAGATTGAACGCCGTCTCGCTCGCCGGCCAATCGACGATCAGCTCGACCGGCGACCCTACGCGCCCGCGTCGACTTTGAGCTTCGTAGCCGGCCGGCCCCAGCAGACCGGCTCCGCGCGCGCAGTCAGTTGGAGACGTCCACCTGCAATAGGTCCGGACGATCACGGCCGGCCACCACAAGCTTCACTGAGCTGGGATCCTGCGTCCGACGATTTCCGAGGTAGCCGGTGACGTGCACCCGTAGCTTCGCTCCGTCAAAGGTCGGATCTGTAATCACGTACTGCGCGGAACCTTGGTCGTTGGCGATCGCCAGGTCATAGTTGGGCGAACCGTTCGTCGTGGCGTTGCCGTGGAAGTACGGCTGGTTGATGCGCACAGTGCCTGATACCCGTTCAAAATTAAGGGCCTGCTCATTGTTGACAAGGCGGGGCCTGTTCAACGTGACGTCTGACGTGGAATATGCGGCGAGGGCGTGCCCATAACGCATGTCGTGAACCAACAGGTCATCGACAACGGTGCCGTTACCGAAGTTGATACCCAGACCTGAGGCGCCGACGCGGGTGCCATTTGCGTTGCGGCCGTCGATCTCGATACGCGAGGCCTGCGTATTGGCGGCTCGAAACAGATTGATGGAAAAAGTCTCGCCCGGATTTGCCGAATTGTTTCCCGGAATGCCGCTGACGAGAAGGTCAGACAGTGTTGCCCCATTTCCCTGGTAGATCAACAGCCCGTTGTAGAGATGGCCCTGCTCGGACCCGCGCAACTCGAAGCCGGACAGAACCGTGTCACCGTCTGCACGGAAGAGGTGGAGCGAGTTTACCCCGCCAGAGGCGAATGCCGATTGCGGCGGCACCTTCCCGGCTTGTTGCGAGGACCCTGGCCGCATCTGGAACACCGTCTTGCCGGGGCCGGATCCACGTATCCCCGCCGGGCCGGAAGAGCCCGAATGCCATGCTAGGAAGCCGTAGTCATTAACGCCCATGGCGAAATCGGAGAAGTCATATGTACCGGGCAGAAAGGATACCTGAGCTGAGCCGCTGACCGAATTCACTGTGGCCGGTACCGTGCCTTGGCTGGGCAGCGATTCGAACGGCACGATCCCGGGCCCGGATGGGCGAGTCGGTACGGGAGTAGGAGCTGGCGGCGCTGGGGGCGGTGGCGGCGGCGGAGCAACGGGAGGCGTTACGGCGCCCCCCGGGCTGGAGGGAGCCGCCCAGAATGTCACTCCTTCATTGGTCCAACCCTGTTTCTGGAGGGCGCTAATGCTTGCGTTATCGGTGAGGTGACGATGGAATTTTCCATTTGTTAGGCGCGACACCGGGATCAGGCAGGGATCCGGCGTCAACGAACCAAAGAAATCAACCTGTTGATCCTGGTAGCCAAGTTTGTCACGGGCAACGGCAAGTTCCTTCGGGTCGCTCATCCAGACAAAGTCACCGGAAACTGGTGAGTACATGCGATGCACCTCCACCAAACCTGGTGTAGCCGCGACCGCCGCACGAAACGGTATGCCTGCATTCTGAGTGAATCCATACGATGTCGAGGCCGACCGGGCTTCGTCCGCCCAGCGGGTCAGCAGGTTGCTGGTGCCAGGTTTGATCACCTGATAAATCGGGGTAGTCATCTGCGAACAGGGGCTTGCTGCGGCCACGGCTCGGGCTTCGGCCGCTGTGGCAAGTGGCGTAATTCCTGTTGTCAGTGCCGCGACGGTGCCCGCTATGACCAAGGCCCGCATCGAGCGAGGTGACCCCGGACGTTCGTCTCGATACCAACGCCGACCCTTCGGCGAACGGAGGTCCGCAGTCCGCGCGAGTCCGCCATGGGTAGTACCCGGAGTCGGCGACGCGAGGTCGCGGCGACTCACGCTGGCCGTCGCACGCGCCGTCGTAGGCCCTTCGGGCCTGCCAGCGTTCGGGCTGTGGAGGTGATTCAGCTCGCTGTCTTTGACTTTTGCGTCAGCAAGGTCATCGTGCATCGCAGGCTCTCCCGGGGATTCGGCTTGTTGGATGGGTCCGCTGAACAAACTCGGAAGATAGTGGCATACGAGCGATGCATCACGCAGACGGCGGTGTCAATGAGTGTTGAACCGATCACGTTGGGTGACAATCGCCCTCAATACTCGAGGGATCGAACCTCCCTCGAACATCTGCGGGACCCAGCCGTGCTGGCTTGCCGAGATATCAAGTCGGGATTAGTACCCGACCCGACCGGACTAGGTGATTCTTCGTTGCGACGGTGATGAACCCCGTCAAGTACTCTTCGAGTCGTCAATTCGACCGAATCGATACCGGGTCAGCACGGGTAATCCTGCCCGCGTCTCCCGAGTTAGGCGCAAGGGGGTGTTGTGGTGCCGTTCCGGGACTTCCTCTCGATCTTGCGGAAACGATGGTTGTCGGTTGTGGTAGCGACCGTGCTCGGATTGGGTCTCGTAGCGTCCCTCTCCCTGACGGCGACCCCCGTGTATCAGGCGCGAGCAAGCGTGTATTTTTCGCTGCCTTACGCGAACACCGCGAGTGAGTTGTCACAAGGATCGAACTACACTCAGAGCCAGATGCTTTCCTACACGAGCCTGGCGACGACGCCCGCCGTGCTCGGACCTGTCATTGAGCAGCTTCAGCTTGGAGTAACCCCGAGTCAGCTCGCCGACTCAGTATTGGCAACCGCGCAGCCCGAGACCGTTCTGATCGAAATTCAAGCTTCGAATCCTTCGCCGCAACTTGCCGCTGACATCGCCAACAGGGTGGCGGTGGAGCTCGGCGCTGTTGCGAAACAGTTGTCACCAAAGGCAGCGGACGGACGGCCCGCGATTGATGCGTCTACGGTAGCGGCCGCAGCCGTACCGTCGACTCCTGCGAGCCCCAGCACTCGGCGTAATGTAGCTGCGGGCGGAGCGGCAGGGCTGTTCCTGGGTGTGCTACTAGCGGTGCTACGTGAGATGTTGGACACAACTATTCGTACACCTGAGCTACTTCGCAGAGTCGGGCAGGTTCCCGTCCTTGGGGTCATTGGCTGGGACCGCGAGGCCAAGAGGAAGCCGCTGATTGTCGATAGCCAGGCTCGCTCCAGACGCGCCGAGGCGTTTCGGCAGCTGCGCACCAACCTGCAGTTCATAGATGTCGAGCAGCCCGTGACCGTGTCTATGGTGACGTCCGCCGGAGCGGACGAGGGAAAATCGACTACGGCCGTCAATCTCGCGATAGCCATCGCGGAGTCGGGCCGACGGGTGTTGCTAGTCGAAGCGGATCTACGTCGACCCACGGTGGTGGACTACCTGAACGTGGAGGGTTCGATCGGGCTGACGGACGTCCTGGCTGGAACGGCCTCACTCGATGAGGCACTGCAACCCTGGGGGGCGGGCACGTTGACGGTCCTGGCAAGCGGAACACTGCCGCCAAATCCGTCCGAACTGCTCGGTAGTCACGCCATGATCGATCTGATCGCAATTCTGCGTTCTCGCTTCGACATGGTGGTGCTAGACACACCTCCGGTCCTGCCAGTCACCGACGCAGCCGTCGCTGCGGCTCTTACCGACGGGGTGGTCCTCGTCGTGAGGGCAGGGCAAACGTCTCGCAATCGGGTCGGGTCCGCACTTCGCGCGCTCGAGGCCGTGGATGCCCGAATCTTGGGGACGGTCTTGACGATGGCGCCACTCAAGGACGCCGAACCGTACGACACCGTCGACGACCGAGACACCGAGACCGGCCGTAAGGGAACCAGGACGAAAGTTCTACCCTCGGCCATGTCAGCCGAGCGCGGGAACCGGCCGACGTCCCATTTGGAAGACGTCCGGTCGGGCCTCAACAATCAACCCAGACACGCCAGCGGCGAAGCCGCGCCAAATAGCGCCGTGGATGTCCTGAGCGACGGAGTCGCAACCCCTGTGCTCCGACGCCCGGCTGAAGGATCTAAAGCCGTTCGGCAGGTGCGCATGCGACCACCGAATCACAACATTCAATAGCCGCCGATATTGCTCCGGAGAGTGGTTCAGTAGGCCCCAGCGGAGGACACGACGGCCTTGGCGGTCTTCCAGATGATCACCAGGTCGCCGGTAATGGACCAGTTCTCCACGTAGTAGACATCCAGCCGCACGGTGTCGTCCCAGGTCAGGTCGGACCGGCCGGAGACCTGCCACAGACCGGTCATCCCGGGTTTGACCAGCAGGCGCCGGCGGGCCTCGTCCTCGTACAGGTCGACCTCGGCCCGCAGTGGCGGCCGCGGCCCGACCAGGCTCATGTCGCCCTTGACCACGTTGAGCAACTGCGGGAGCTCGTCGATGCTGAACCGGCGAATGAACTTTCCGACCGCGGTCACGCGCGGATCGTTCTTCATCTTGAAGAGCACCACGTTGCCGGCGTCGTGCTCGGCGCCCTTGAGCTTCTCCAGGCGGGACTCGGCGCCCACCACCATCGACCGGAACTTGATCATCGGGAAGATCTTCCCGTTGATCCCGACCCGATCCTGGCGGAAGAACACCGGTCCTTTGCTGGTGAGCTTGATGGCAGTGGCGACGCCTAGCAGGATCGGCGACGCCAGCAGGATCAGCAGGGCGCTGCCGATGACGTCGAACGACTTCTTCAGGATGCGATTCGCGCCCCGGTAGGTGGGGCGGGCCACATGGATCAACGGCAGGCCCGCCACCGGCTGGGTGTGAATCCGCGGGCCGGCGATGTTGGTCAGGGCCGGCGCGAGGATGAGTTCGGCGTCGGTGTCCTCCAGTTCCCAGCTCAGCTTGCGGACGGCGCTCGGACCGAAGGCGGCCGTGGAGGTGACAGCGACGGTGTCGGCGCCCGAACTCCGGACCACATCGGCAACGTTGTCCAGGCCCCCCAGGACCGGCACCCCTTCGATGTTGTCGATCTGCAGGTCGCCGGCCCGGCGGCCAGGTCCCTGCCTGATGCACACGCCGATCACCTGGTACCCGGCGCGAGGGGCGCGCCGGAGGTCCCGGAGCAGCTCGGTCACAGTGTGTACGTTGCCGACGGCCAGCACATGGGACAGGTACTTGCCGGCGTCCCGGCGCGCGTGCAGCCAGCGACGCCACGCGAACCGGGCAGCCAGGATGGCGGCCAGGCCGGCGGGCATCATCACCAGCAGGTAGCTACGCGGGAACTCCAGCTTGAACAGGTAGGAGGTGATGGCGGCGGCGCCGAACACCGCGAACGTCGCGTGGATGATCCGCTTGTACTCGACCGCGCCGTACCCGATGGTCCGGGGATCACGACTACCGGACCAGCCCAGCGCCAGCAACCACACAGCGGCCACTAGACCGGTCAAAGCACCGTAGGGGACAGACAGATCGTCAATCAGTCCCTCGGCAGTCACCGAAGGAAAGCGCACCAGGTGCACGACGATGGCGGCGAATAGCAAGGCCATTGCGTCGCTGCTGAACAGGCGAACCGCGTACCGGCGGCCCCAGCTGCGGTAGGCGGGGCGGGCCGCTACGCCAATCCCCGCACGCGAGCGCTCGCTCAGGCCGCTGTGCGCGGCTGCTGGGTGGTCGGTGAGGAACCGCAACCCCCGCCTGCGCGAAACGACCGGGTCGGTCGTGAGCGCCATGATGTTTCCCCCGTTGATGCGTCATGCCTGGATATGAGGTGTAGATCGGATTTTGGCGGACCGGTACGGTCCCCCTTCGGTCCGTCCTCGACGGTTAGGCCGGAAGAGGATTGGACCTGGTCTCTTGCGTCAAGTGGGGGCCCCCGCACCCTCTTGACCACTTCAATCTAACGCTCCGTAACCCGTCTACGGAAGTTTTCTGAGAAAAGACACCCGATCGAGACATGATTGACAACGACGGTGACAAAACGAACGCTGGTCGTCATCAGCCGGTGGCTTCGGTGAGGTCCCGCTGACCGTCGATGGTGGCCAGCACTCGCCGCAATATGGTGCTCGATGTGTGCATCGTGTATGGGAAGTACACGATCTCGACGCCGACGCGCGCGAAGTCTCGTTCCAACTTTTCGCCCTTCGCGGTTCCCCGCCAGTCATCACCCTTGAACAGAACGTTGAACTGAACGCTCTTCCAGGTGTCCAGCTTGTTTGGAACCACCTCGGCCACCGCCTCGTCGACGAACGAGATGTGGGAGATGATCTCCAGTCGCTCGGCCAACGGGATGACCGGGCGGCGGCCCTTTGTCAGCTCCAGCATGTCGTCCGAGACGACGCCGGCGATGAGGTAGTCACACTCGCTCTTGGCGTGCCGCAGGATGTTCAGATGCCCGACATGAAACAAGTCGTAAGCGCCCGGGGCATAGCCGATGCGCAAGCTCACGTTTGATCCCTCCCAAAGTAATGGCAATAACGCACCCGTCGCCCCCGCGACGCAAGAACCAAACCCAGGGGAACGCCACCCCTGTGCGTGGTTGTTGTAATCGATAGTAACCGAAGCGGCAACTTCTGGTGCGGTGTTCCCCCGTTCGGGTCAAAATCAGCCGATTTCTACGGACCGCGTGTCACCTCCATCGCCCGCAAGCACCTCTGGGTTGACCTGAGCCCCCGACTGAGAGTCGGATCGATGACACCCCCTAGCCCCGAGGGTCGCTGCAGATTGGTGTGAACACTCCCGCTCACCTGGGCGCCGTGCCTGCTTGGCTGACTCCGCTGCTGCCTTCCGCTCCGGGGATCTGCTCCCGGCCCAGACCGCTGGTCCACCGCTGCGGCGAACGGGCCAGGAGTTCGGGTGTCCTCCGATTGAGCCGACCGGTGGATATGGGATCGTGGTGCGGCGCTTCACCCCCAACGCTGACCCGAAAGGTGGCAACGAGTGCCGTCTGCTCGTCGAGTGGTTGCCGTGCTGGGCACTTGCAGCATCCTTGCCCTGGCCACGGTCGGGTGCGGCACGTCCGCCACCTCGGCCGCGCAGGTCGGCGACGTTGCGATCGCGGAGTCGACGGTCTTCGACCGGACGGCCGCGGTCGTCGCAGCGGGGCAGCAGCAAGGCCAGGCTGCACCCGCACAATCGGTTGTGGCGCAGCTGAACCGCGCTCAGGCCACCTCGGCGATCCGGAGCCGGTTACTGGACGTCGCCGCGCAGCAGCGCGGGGTCGTGGTCACCGAGGATCAGGTCAATGCGGCGGTCGCCGGGGGTAACGGGGCGAACGCGGCCTCTGCACTCGGCGCTCCGGCCTCGCAGGAACGCCAAGCCGTGCGTGACCTGCTGATGCTGGAGGCACTCGTCTCCGCGCAACCCGCATCGGGGGCCCCGATCAGCAACGTGACGGTCAAGATCGACGGGGTGTCCGTGCCGTCCAGGGATGAGGCCGTCACCACCCGGACCCGCTTTCTTGCCGACCCGAAAGCCGTCGACCAGGAGATCGCCGCCGCGGCGTCGCCGGTGCAACCGCAGTCGGTCAGCTTGTTGCAGACGCCGTCGGTTGCGCCGACCGGTGTGTTTCAGGCCCAGCCGGGGGCGATCATCCTGTATCCCAACAAGAACGGGTACTTCGTGGTCCGGGTCCTGGAACGGACCACCGAACCCGCGGTCCTGACGACCGCCGACCTGTCCGCGCAGCAGCTGGACGGCCAGTTCGACCTTGGCTCGCTGATCCTGCAGCCCTACGCGCAGCAGGCCGGAGTCACCGTCAACCCCAGGCTTGGTGTGTGGGATCCGTTGAGCCTGCGGGTGGTGCCCGGCGGCAGCGGCCTGTGACCCGCCCCCCTCCTGAAAGCCACGCTCGGACAGACCAACCCTCTGACAGTTCAGGTCCGGGATCGTGGCTGATCGAGGCCGTCGCCGTGATGGACCGGCTGCGGGCACCCGGCGGATGTCCTTGGGATGCCGAACAGACCCACGTCTCGCTCCTGCGGTACCTGATCGAGGAGTGTTACGAACTGGTCGAGGCCATCGAGTCCGGGGACCCGGCCGCGATGCGCGAGGAGCTCGGCGACGTGCTGCTGCAGGTCCTGTTCCACGCCCGGATTGCCAGCGAGAAACCAGCATCTGCAGGCGGTTTCGGTATCGACGAGGTGGCTGCGGGGTTGGTTGAGAAGCTGGTCCGACGCCACCCGCACGTGTTCGACACCGGCGACGACAAGACCGCCGGGGACGCGGGTCCGGTGCTCACCGCGGCCGATCAGCAAACCCGGTGGGACGAGCTGAAGAGGGCCGAACGTGGCCGGTCGGCCGTCCTGCACGGGGTGGCGTTCGGTCAACCGGCGACGGCGCTGGCCGCGAAGCTGGGCGCCCGCGCCGGCAAGGCCGGGCTCGCGGTGCCGCCGCCCGGCGGGGACACCCCGGCCGAACAGCTCTTCCGGCTGGCCTACGCCGCCGGTGCGCGGGGCGAAGACCCGGAAACCGCACTGCGCGCGGTGGCCCTCGCCCATGCCCGGGTCCTAGCCGCCGCCCAGGAGGCCGGCACCGCCCAGGAGGCGGGCACCGCCCACGAGGCCGGCGCCGCCCAGGTCGCGGGTACCGATCCGGACGCGGGTACCGATCCGGACCGGGCGGCACCGGTCGCCTAGCCGACGTCCCGCCGCTGAAACCCGGCCACGCCGACCGCGATCAGGGCCGCGGCGATCAGGGTGAGCAGGATCAGTGGCGTCCACCGGACGTCGGCGGTGGGCACGGCCGGCACATGGGTGTACGGCGACAGATCCAACAGCCACCCCGGCAGCTGCAGCAGCTGGCCAAGTTGCCCCAGCAGCAGTGCAACGACCAGCGCCGCCCAGGCCAGGGCGGTGAATCGGGGGAGCCAGCCGAACAGCGCCACCGCCAGTCCACCCAGGACCAGCGTCGCCGGGACCTGCACCAGCATCGCCCCAAGCGCCTTGCCGAAGCCAGAAGCCCCGTCACCGACGATCGCAGCGTTGATCAGCCCGGCGACGATGCCCGCAACTGCCAGCAGGACGAGTGGTCCGCCGACGACGAAAGTCAGGTTGCCGGTCATCCAGCGGCGCCGGCTCACCGCTCCGGACAGGACGGGGGCCACCCGGTCCGCCGATTCCTCCGTTGCCATTCGCAGCGCGGTGGAGATCGCGTATCCGCCGACGATCAGCCCGGACAGCACGCCCATGGTGGACAGCAGGACGTCGGTGATCGCACCGGCCCCGCCGATCGTGGTCATCGCCTCCACCAACTGCGGGTTGCTGGTCAACAGGTCGCTGCTGGTCGAGGCGACCCCGCCGGTGACGGCGCCAAGGGCGACCATCCCGGCCAGCCAACCGATGAACGTCCCCCTGTGCAGCCGGCCGGCCAGCGCTGCCGGCCCGGTCAACCGGGCATTGGTCGCAGGCCCGAGACGGGCCGGGAACAGCGCGAGGCCGAGATCACGCCGTTCCAGCAGTAGGACGGCGATCAGCACGCAGCCGGCGGTGGTCGCGACGAACAACAACAACACCGCGCCGTTGTTCCCCGCGTAGGGCTCGACGTGGCCGGCCCACCCCTGCGGGCTGAGCCAGGTCAACGCCCTCAGCGAGGGTGTGACGTCGCCGATCGCCCGCAGCGCATACCCGCCCGCGAGTACCGCACATGCGATACCCGTTGCGGTACGGGAGCTCTCGGCCAGTTGAGCGGTGATCGCCGCCACCCCGGCGAACACCAGGCCGCACCCGGCCATCGCCCCGCCGAACGCCAGCGAACCCGGGACGGGCTGGCCGCTGCCGATTCCGGCGACGACGGTCACCGCACCGATTGCCAGGCTGGCGCCGATGGCGACGCTTAGCGCAGCGGCCAGTGGCGCGGCCCGCCCGAGGACGCCGGAGGCCAGCAGTTCGGTGCGCCCGGACTCCTCGTCGGCCCTGGTCCGCCGGATGACGGTGAAGATCGCCATCAGGCCGACCAGTGACGTGCCGACCGCCGCGACCCGCCACGCGGAGATCGCGCCGACCGACGTCGATGAGACCGGACCGGTGATCGCCAGGAACGCGGGATTGACTGAGATGCTGGCCGCGAGAGCGGCCCGCTCGGTCTCGGCGGGGTACAGCGTGGCGATCGCGGAGAAGGTGGACGCGGCAACCGCACCGATGGCGAGAATCCAGGCCAGCAAAGGGATCCGGTCCCGTCGGACGGCCAGTGCGATCAACGTTCCGGTGCCGACAAGTGTCGATCTGGTGCCGCCCGCCGCCCCGCCGCCCGCTGCACTGTTGCCGGGCCGGGACACGGTGGTGGTCATCGCGGCGACACCGCGTGCCGGCGTCCGAAACGCCATCGCCGGTGGCCGCCGGACTCATCGTCGTGGGCGGCCGGAGCGTCCTGGTCTCCGTAGTGCCGCAGGAACAACTCCTCCAGCGTCGGTGGGGTCGCGGTCAGGCTCCGCACGCCGCCGGACACCAGCGTCCGCATGGCCGTGTCCAGTTCGGCGGAGTCGACGTCGAAGCGGACCCGGGCGCCTTCGACGACCAGATCATGGATTCCCGGTGTGGTTTCCAGACCCGTTGGGACGGTGGAAAGCTCGGCGCTAACGGCGGTGCGGGTCAGATGCCGCAGCTGGGTGAGGGTGCCGGTCTCCACCACCCGCCCGGACCGGATGATGCTGACCCGATCGCAGAGCGCCTCCACCTCGGACAGGATGTGACTGGACAGCAGAACGGTCCGCCCACGGTCGCGTTCCGCATTGATGCAGTCCTGGAACACCGCCTCCATCAACGGGTCCAGGCCCGTGGTCGGTTCATCCAGCACGAGCAATTCGACGTCGGAGGCCAGCGCGGCGATGATCGCGACCTTCTGCCGGTTGCCCTTGGAGTAGGAGCGACCCTTCTTGCGGGGATCCAGGTCGAATCGCGCCATCAACTCATCGCGGCGGCCCGTGTCGAGGCCGCCGCGGAGCCGGCCGAGCAGGTCGATGACCTCGCCGCCGGACAGGTTCGGCCACAGGTTCACCTCTCCCGGCACATAGGCGAGCCGGCGGTGGATCTCGACGGCGTCCCGCCAGGCGTCCTGGCCCAGCACATGCGTGGTACCGGCGTCGGTGCGCATCAGGCCGAGCAGGACGCGGATGGTGGTGGACTTGCCGGACCCGTTGGGCCCGAGAAACCCGTGCACCTCACCGGTCTCGACCCGCAGATCAAGACCGTCCAGGGCGGTGACGGCGCCGAACCGTTTGACGACACCGGCCATGTCGATCGCCAGTGTCATTCGGTTCCCTCCGCGACCGGCCGACCGGCCTCCAGGTAGGCGTCCAATGCGTGGAGATACTCAGGGCCGGTGAACATCCCGTAGGTGAGAAGTTCGACCGATGGTCTGGTGAAACGCTCGGAGATCTGCGCCATGGCAGCTGCCTGCGAGGTCCCCGGCGGGACCAGGTATCGCCAGAGCAGCTGGGAACCGAGACTGAGAACGGCCAGCAGCAACGCCCGGGACGGCTCGTCATCGGTGGGCCGGACCACCCCGGCCGCGACCGCGGACCGGAGGTAGATGACCGTGTCGTCCACCATCCGCGCAAACAGTTGCTCGGCCAGCACCCCACCCTCGCTCAGTACCCGGGTGAGATACGGGCTGAGGAATGCCATTTCGGGCCGGCGGGACAACTGCCCGATCAGGCCGCCGGGGGACAGGTCGGTGGTCGCCTCACGAGTGGCCTCGTCCACCAACTCGGCCACCCGCGCGTCACAGGCCGCGCGGAGCTGATCCTTCGAACCGTAGTGGTGGATCACCAGGGCGGGGGAGACGCCGGCCGCAGCGGCGATGGCCCGCACCGTGCTCGCGGCGAAACCGTTCTCACCGAAGTAGGTGATCGCGGTATCCCGAATCCTGGCCTTGGTGGTCAGATCATCCCTTACTGAACGCATGATCAGAATACTAAACGTTTGTTCAGTCAGTCCGCAAGAAGATTCACGCGACAGAGGCGGATAGGGGCGGCGCGGGCGCCGCTATTGGGGCGGGCCGCCCGCCTGGTCCTGCAGCAGGAGATCGGTCGCGTCGTCGGCGACGCCGTCGAAATATTGCTCGATGACGCGCTCGAAGACCGGGTTCTGCGGCGCCGCACGCTGGAACAGCGTCATCGACGAGCGCAGCTTCTGGGCGTCGATCCCGCCGAAAACCCGCTGTGCACTGGAATTCTCGATCGTGAGGACTGCTGCTGCGCACTCGGTCAGCCGGGCACCCAGCACCGGGTGGTTCAGGTAGGCCCTCGCTTCGGTCAGGCCGGAGATGGCGAATCGGCGCGAGGTCGGGCTCTGACCGAGCCCGGCGATTTGCGGGAACACGAACCACATCCAGTGCGACTGCTTACGGCCGGCCCGGAATTCACCGAGTGCGCGCTGGTAGGTGCCACCTTCGTCCTGGGCGCTGAGAAACCTCGCGAGCCCATCAGGAGCGGCGTCAACGGTCACGGCTCACTCCGCTCCGAACGGCCGGGGTCGGCTCCTCACCGGGATACCGCACGCCCAGCTGGGCCCGCGCCGCGTCCATCAGTCCCAGCACAGCGAGGGTGTCCGAGGCCGGTGCAAGCGGGCAGTCCAGCGCACCGTCGGCGATCATGCTCGCCAGGTACGCGGCCTCGTAGCAAAGGCCCCCACCCCCGGTGATCGGGTCGAGGTCCCGGACCAGCTGCCGGCCGTCGACCGAGGTCAGGGTCAGGACAGCCGGAGCATAGAACGGCCCGGACAGCTCCAGCCGGGCCTGCGTACCCGACATCGATGCGGTGGTAGGCGTTCTCGCCAACAGGGTGGTGTTGACGACGGCTTGAGCGCGCCCGGCGGTCAGCACCATGCCGACCTGGGCATCGACACCGGTGCTGGTCAGGGAACCGGCAGCCACCATGCTGTCGGGATCGCCCAGCACCATCAGCGCGAACGAGAGCGGGTACACCCCGAGGTCGAGCAGCGCCCCGCCGGCCAGCATCGGGTCGAACAATCGGCTCGTCGGATCCAGGTCAAAATACTGCCCGTGATCGGCCAAGACCGTTGTTACCTCGCCCAGTACCCCGTCGGCCAAGAGCTGACGAATGACGTCGGTCTGCGGCAGGAAGCGGGTCCACATCGCCTCGACCGCCACGAGCTTGGCAGCCGCGGCCGCATCGAACACCTCTCGTGCTTCGATCGCGTTGCGGGTGAAGGCCTTCTCCACCAGAACGGGCTTTCCGGCGTCGATCGCCAGCATCGCCTGCGCCCGGTGCTCACTGTGCGGGGAAGCGACGTAGACCACGTCAACGTCGGGGTCCGCGACCAATTGTTCGTACGAGCCGTATGCCCGGTCGATGCCGTGCCGGGAGGCGAACAGCTGCGCTCGCTCCCCGGAGCGAGACCCGACCGCGACCACGCGCTGCCGTGTGTGCCGGTTCATCGCATCGACGAACCCGCTGGCAATACCGCCCGGTGCGAGCACCCCCCACCGCAGTGCCGGGGCGGCCATCGGGTCCGGGGTGCGGGCAGTCGGCAGGGTTTCCGGGAAAGCGGTCACGGACGAATGCTGTCATGCCTTGAGGTGCTCGTCAGCAGCGTCCTGTCGCCTACGGTCCGATGATGGCGTTGAACCGGGGGAGATATATCAGGATGATAGATCGGGACGCCATTGTGGAGGCGGCCATCGCCACGTCTGTGCAGGCAAAGCCCGCTCAGGCCGCGAGGGCCACCGAACGCGGATCGGTCAGGCGCCTGTCAGCGAGCTGCGGAAAGTCGAGCCGGCTGGGCTGCGGCGAGAATTGCTCGGCGGCGGTCAACAGCAGGTCGGCCAACCGGCGTTTACCGTGGCGCAGGCTGCCAACCGGTTCCCGGGCCAGCACGGCCTGCTCGCGGTACAGGACGGCGCACAGTGAACCCGACCGATCCTGTTCCAGCTGACCGGTGAAGGACGGCATGGGTGACATTTTCATGAAAGTCCTCCATTCGGCGCGATGTGCTGCCGATCTCGTTAATGTTCGGGAACCCGCGCAAAAACTAGGGCGCTGCTGTACATGTTCCATCTTTGCGAAGGAAATGAATCCGCGCCAGCCCCAGACGTATGCATTCCGTCCAGAAATGTCGTCACTGCCCGTGAGCGGATCAATCCCGCAGTGGGATGCGTCTCGACAGTGTGAATCCTGGTTCACCCAGAGCGACGATGGCGAGGATTTGGCCGGATCGGGGCAGCACATCGCGACGGCGTCCCCGCTGTCGGGGGCCGGACTCGGCGGGTGGCGATGATGCGCGAGCATGACCCGGTGAAGCGAGCCGACAACTCCGAACCCCGGCATAGAAGTGCTCGGTTCGCCGTGCTCGGTCCCGCTTTCGTCGCGGCAGTGGCCTACGTCGACCCCGGCAACGTTGCGGTCAACATCCAGGCCGGCCGCCAGTACGGCTACCTGCTGGTGTGGGTGTTGGTGGTGGCGAGCGCGTCGGCCGGGTTGATCCAGTACCTATCAGCAAAACTGGGGCTGGTCACCGGGGCGTCGCTGCCCGAGTTGATGGGCCGCCGGTTGCACCGCGCCGGCCGGATCGGCTACTGGCTGCAGGCCGAGGGTGTCGCCATGGCCACCGACCTGGCCGAGGTCATCGGTGGCGCGATCGCCCTGCGCCTGTTGTTCGGTCTGCCGCTGCCGGTGGGCGGGTTGATTGCCGGGCTCGTCTCACTGGGCCTGCTGGCCGTACAGAACCGGCGCGGCCAACGGCCGTTCGAGACGGTCGTGACCGGCCTGCTGCTGATCATCTGCATCGGTTTCGTTGCCGGGTTGGTGGTCGCGCCGCCGCCCGTTGCCGACGTGGCCGCGGGCTTGATCCCCCGGTTCGACGGGCTCGCGTCAGTGCTGTTGGCGACCGGAATGCTCGGCGCGACCGTCATGCCGCACGCGGTCTACCTGCATTCCGCGCTCACCCGGGACCACTTCGGCCGAGTCGAGGCGGGCCCGCGTCGCGCCCGGTTGCTCCGAGCGACCAAGGTCGACGTGATCGCTGCGATGATCCTGGCGGGCAGCGTCAACGTTGCCATGCTGGTCCTTGCGGCGGCCGCCCTCCGCGGGTCCGGTGGACACAGTGACGGTCAGCAGGGGGGCACCATCGACGACGCGCATGCCGCGGTCACCACTTCGCTCGGTCCGGTGGTCGGGGCGCTGTTCGCGATCGGCTTGTTGGCATCCGGGTTGGCGTCGACATCGGTCGGGTGTTACGCGGGCAGCGTGATCATGCAGGGACTATTGCGGGCCCGGGTCAGCCTGCTGGTCCGTCGGACGGTCACCCTGATACCGGCTCTGGTCGTGCTGGCCCTCGGGGCCGACCCCACCAGCGTCCTGGTGATCTCGCAGGTAGCGCTGTCCTTCGGGCTGCCCTTCGTCCTGATCCCGCTACTGCGGCTGACCGCCGACCCGGTCCTGATGGGGCCGGACGTCACCCGGCGACTGGTCTCCCGGACCGGGTGGGCGATCACGGCGGCGATTGTCGTGTTGAACGCGGTGTTGGTCGTCGGCCTCGTCCGGGGTTGAGTCAGCTGTCGGCGCCTGGCACAGCACCGCTCGCCCAAGCCGTTGGGCCGTTCGTGCATAGGTTCCGGCAGTGGCTAGAATCCCGGCAGGTCATGAGTTCCAGCACCAAGCCCCGGCTTGCTGGACGGCAACCCTCCACACGCGGTGGGGTGCCCCGGGTGATGACCTGGCGGACCCCCGGCCCCGGCGGTTCGCAAGCGCGGGCCCGCACCTGTCGGGCCCTGTCAACGACGGACACACCGTCCCGATCAGGAGTACAGCCATGACCCCGAACTGGTCCTTCGAGACCCGTCAGATCCATGCCGGTCAGACGCCAGACCCCACCACCAAGGCCAGGGCCCTGCCGATCTACCAGACCACCTCGTACGCGTTCGACTCCTCCGAGCACGGCCGCAAGCTGTTCGCCCTGGAAGAGCTGGGCAACATCTACACCCGGATCATGAACCCGACGCAGGCCGTCGTGGAGGACCGGATCAACTCCCTCGAGGGTGGTGTCGGCGCACTGCTGGTCGCCTCCGGGCAGTCCGCCGAGACCCTGGCCATCCTGAACATCGCCGAGGCCGGCGACCACATCGTCTCCTCGCCCCGGCTGTACGGCGGCACGTACAACCTGTTCCACTACACGCTGCCGAAGCTGGGCATCAGCGTCGACTTCGTGCAAAACCCGGACGACCCGGCGTCCTGGACCGCGGCCGCCAAGCCGAACACAAAGGCCTTTTACGCCGAGTCGATCTCCAACCCGCAGCTCGATGTCCTCGATTTCCGGGCGGTCGCCGACGCCGCGCATGCCGTCGGGGTCCCGCTGATCGTCGACAACACCGTCCCCACCCCGTATCTCATCCGGCCAATCGAGCACGGCGCGGACATCGTGGTGCACTCGGCGACGAAGTACCTGGGCGGTCACGGCACCGCCATCGGCGGGGTCATCGTCGACTCCGGCAACTTCGACTGGGTCGCCAACGCCGAGCGGTTCCCGAATTTCAACACCCCCGACCCCAGCTACAACAACCTCACCTGGGGCGTCGACCTCGGCCCGGAGGGGCTGTTCAAGTCCAACGTCGCGTTCATCTTCAAGGCCAGGTTGCAGGGCCTGCGGGACATCGGCCCAGCCATCTCCCCGTTCAACGCGTTCCTGATCTCGCAGGGCATCGAAACGTTGTCGCTGCGGATCGATCGGCACGTGGCGAACGCGACGAAGGTCGCCCAGTGGCTCAGCGACCGCGACGAGGTGGTCTCGGTGTCCTACCCAGGGCTGGAGTCGAGCCCGTGGCACGCCAACCAGCAGAAGTACTCCCCGCTCGGCGGCGGGCCGATCGTCTCGTTCGAGATCAAGGGCGGGGTCGAGGCCGGGCAGGCCTTCACCGACGCGCTGGAGCTGTTCACCAATCTGGCCAACATCGGTGACGTCCGGTCGCTGGTGATCCACCCGGCCTCCACCACCCACGCTCAGCTCTCGCCCGCGGAGCAACTGACCACCGGCGTCACTCCCGGGTTGATCCGGCTGGCCATCGGTACCGAGCACATCGACGACATCCTGGCCGATCTGGAGGCAGGCTTCACCGCCGCCAAAACCGAGTGAGCCACGGCACAGTCGACCACCCGGTCGGCCGGGCCGCCCGCGCACGAGGTAGCGCCGAGAGTGGCCCGGGACGCCGGTACGCCGACATCGGCCCGCTGGTGACCGAGTCCGGGCAACACCTGGACTCGGTCACGATGGCGTATCAGACCTGGGGTGAACTCAACGAGCGCCGGGACAACGCCGTTCTGGTCCTGCATGCGCTGACCGGGGACGCACACGTGGTCGGTCCCGTTGGACCTGATCAGCCGACCCCGGGCTGGTGGGACGGGCTGATCGGCCCGGGCGCACCGCTGGACACCGACCGGTACTTCACCGTCGCGGCGAACGTGCTCGGTGGCTGCCGGGGCAGCACCGGGCCGTCGTCGACCGCAGCGGACGGGCGGCCGTACGGTTCCCGGTTTCCACGGATCACCGTGCGGGATCAGGTGGCGGCCGAGATCCGATTGGCCGACGCGCTGGGCATCGGGACGTTTGCCGCGGTGCTCGGCGGGTCGATGGGCGGCATGCGAGCGTTGGAATGGGCGGTCACCGAGGCGGACCGGGTGTCCCGCTGCATCGCGATCGCCACCTGCGCATTCTTCACCGGGGACCAGATCGCTTGGAGCGTCCCGCAACTGGCCGCGATCAGGGCCGACGGCAACTTCCGCGGCGGCGACTACTACGACGGACCCGCGCCGTTGGCCGGGATGGCGGTGGCTCGGGAGATCGCGCACACCACCTACCGGTCGGCGCTGGAACTGGACACCCGGTTCGGCCGGGTGGGCCAGGGTGACGAAGACCCGCTGCGCGGCGGCCGGTTTGCCGTGCAGTCCTACCTGGAACACCACGGCAGCAAGCTGGGCCGCCGGTTCGACCCGAACTCCTACCTGGTGCTGACCGAGTCGATGAATTCGCACGACCTCGGGCGTGACCGCGGTGGCGTAAGTGCTGCGCTGCAAGGTATCTCGGCCGAATTGACCGTCGCGGTTGTTGATTCCGACCGGTTGTTCCTGCCGTCACAGGGGGAATTACTGGCCACCGCCCCGACCGCCCGGGAGCTGATCACCCTGCATTCGGACTACGGTCACGACGGTTTCCTGATCGAGGCCGACGCGATCGCCAAGGTCGTTCGCGACGCGATGGCAGACTGAGTCTTTCAGTTGTCTGGCGGGCGCAGCACCGGCAGGTCGGTCTGTGCGAAGTCATTGCCGATACACAGGATCGGTAGTCCGGTTTCTTCGGCCAGCGCGTAGGTGCAGCAGTCGCCGAAATTCAAACCTGCAGGGTGCCGACCTTTGCCGTAGCGCCGCCATGCGTGCAGGCCACGGTGGGCAAGGTCAGCAGTGAAGTCAACGACTGTGATCCTGCCGTCACGCAAGACTCGGGGGGCAATGTCGGTCAATTCTGGCCGTCGCGCCTCGAGCACGATGCGAAATTCCAGCGCTGTGGGCGCGGACATTGCGCGCAAGCCCGACTGGTTCAACTGCTCGAGCAACCATGGCCGCGATGGTTCGCGCAGCATGATCGACATCAGAGCCGAGGTGTCAACGACCATGTCGGTCACGACGGGAGCCCGTTTTCGTCGTAACCGATGATCTCGTCGGCAGGTCGATCGTCGACCACTGGATACGAGTTGTACTCGAGGCTGAGTCGGTCAAGCCTTTGAGCGATATCGATGAGGTCCCGATTTTGCACCCTGTCCAGGCGCTCCCGGAGAGCCTTCGTGACAGCCTCGGTCAAGGTCTCACCGGTTACGTCCGCCAGTTCCCTAGCCAGCCGGTCCGCCTCATCGGTCTTGATGCTCAGCGCCATGCTTCCACCGTAACGTCAGTTTCTAGATCGTGTCATCCATTTCTAGAATTTGCACAGGAAGACGCTCCGGTGGCTGCTCGTGGGGTGTTCCGTAGGCTGGGCCGGCACGCCGACGGACGCCTGTGCCGCGTCCGGACACCGGCGCCGAGACCCGGGCACAAGGAGATTTCTCATGCCACTTCGCTTGGGCTACAAGGCTTCTGCCGAACAATTCGGCCCGGTCGAGCTCGCCGACTTCGCCGTGGCGGCGGAGCGGGCCGGTTTCGACTCGGTCTTCATCTCCGACCACTTCCAGCCCTGGCGGCACGACGGCGGGCACGCCCCGGCGGCACTGCCCTGGCTGGGGGCGGTCGGTGCCCGGACCGAGCGGGTGCTGCTGGGGACGTCGGTGCTGACCCCGACCTTCCGTTACCACCCGGCCGTCATCGCGCAGGCGTTCGCCACCCTCGGGGTGATGTACCCGGGCCGGGTCATCCTCGGGGTGGGGTCGGGGGAGTCGCTCAACGAGGTTCCGTTGGGCCTGGAGTGGCCGGACGGCAAGGAGCGGTTCGCCCGGCTCAAGGAATCGGTGACGCTGATCCGGGAGTTGTGGACCGGTGACCGGGTGTCGTTCGACGGCACGTATTACCGAACCGAGAAGGCGACCATCTACGACAAGCCCGAAGTGCCGGTTCCGATCTACATCGGCGCGTCCGGCCCCGCTGCGACCAGGCTGGCCGGGAGGGTCGCCGACGGGTTCATCACCACCTCCGGCAAGGCGCCGACGCTGTACTCGGACACCCTGTTGCCGGCGCTGGCCGAAGGCGCGGGCAAGGCCGGCCGCACTCTCGACGACCTCGACCTGCTGATCGAGATGAAGGTGTCGTTCGACCCGGACCGGGACCGGGCCCTGCAGGACACCAGGAACTGGGCCGCGCTGGCGTTGACCCCGGAGCAGAAGAGCGGCGTCGAGGACCCGATCGAGATGCAGCGCCTCGCCGACGCCCTGCCGGTTGAGCAGGCGGCGTCCCGGTGGATCGTCTCCAGCGACCCGAATGAACACGTCGAGAAAATCCGGACCTACCTCGAGCTGGGCTTTCGGCACCTGGTGTTCCATGCCCCCGGTACCGACCAGACCCGGTTCCTGCAGTTGTACGGGGAACAGGTGCTGCCCCGGCTGCGCGAGCTCGGCTAAGGCTCCGGCCGGTCGCCCCGACTCGATGGGTCGCCCTGACAGGTCGCCCTGACAGGTCGCCCGGACAGGTTCGCCCACGACAGGTTCGGGGACGGCTGGTTCGGGGACGGCTGGTTCGGGGACGGCTGGCGAGTCCGACAGGGCCGTTCGGGGATCCGGCCCTAGGCTGGCCGGGTGCCTCCCGCCCATGGTCACCACCGGAAGTCACTGTTGATCCCGCGCCGCCTCGTCTCTGCCTGCCCGTTCACTGCCTGCCGGTTCACTGCCGGCCCGTTCACTGCCTGCTCCTGATGCCCCATACTGGTCCGCCCTTGCCCACCGGAAACCGACCCCGGATCCGACCCCGCCGATCGGGTAGACCACCCTGGTCACGACCAGCGTGACCACCTGCAAGCTCAACCGACCTGCAAGAAGGGATGTGCCCCGTGGCGGCCATCGAACTGATCGGCGCTCGTGAAATCCTCGACTCCCGAGGCAACCCCACCGTCGAGGTGGAGGTCGCTCTCGACGACGGTTCGCTGGCTCGCGCCGCCGTCCCGTCCGGTGCGTCCACCGGTGAGCACGAGGCCGTGGAACTGCGTGACGGCGATACCGACCGGTACCTCGGTAAGGGTGTGCTCAAGGCCGTCGAATTCGTCCTCGAAGAAATCGGCCCCGCGCTGATCGGCTACGACGCCATCGAACAGCGGGTCATCGACCAGAAGCTGATCGATCTGGACGGCACCCCGGACAAGGGCCGGATCGGCGCGAACGCGATCCTCGGAGTGTCCCTCGCCGTGGCCAAGGCCGCGGCGGAATCGGCCGAGCTGGAGCTGTTCCGGTACATCGGTGGACCCAACGCGCACATTCTTCCGGTCCCGATGATGAACATCGTCAACGGCGGCGCCCATGCTGACAGCGGCGTGGACGTGCAGGAATTCATGATCGCCCCGATCGGCGCACCCACGTTCCGGGAGGCGCTGCGCTGGGGAGCGGAGACCTATCACTGCCTCAAATCGGTGCTGAAAAAGGCCGGCTTCTCCACCGCGCTGGGGGACGAGGGCGGGTTCGCGCCGGCCGCGGCGTCGAGTAAGGCGGCCCTTGACCTGATCTCCGAGGCGATCTCCAAGGCCGGCTTCAGCTTGGGCACCGATATCGTGCTCGCGATGGACGTTGCGGCCACCGAGTTCCACTCCGACGGGGTGTACAGCTACGAGGGCACCGGCCGCACCTCCGACGAGATGATCGCGATCTACACCGACCTGGTCGCCAACTACCCGATCGTCTCCATCGAAGACCCGCTGTCTGAGGACGACTGGGACGGCTGGGTCTCGATGACGACCCAGCTCGGCGGGAAGATCCAGATCGTCGGTGACGACCTGTTCGTCACCAACCCGGAGCGAATTGAGGAAGGCATCGCCCGCGGCGCCGCAAACGCCCTGCTGGTCAAGGTCAATCAGATCGGCACCCTGTCCGAGACCCTGGACGCGGTCAGCCTGGCCCAGAACTCCGGCTACCGCTGCATGATGAGCCACCGGTCCGGGGAGACCGAGGACGTCACGATCGCCGACCTCGCGGTGGCCACCGGCTGCGGTCAGATCAAGACCGGCGCCCCGGCCCGCTCGGAGCGGGTGGCCAAGTACAACCAGTTGCTGCGGATCGAAGAGAACCTCGGCGACGCTGCTCGTTACCTGGGCGAACTGGCGTTCCCCCGATACACCGCGGGGTCCTGACGCACCGATGACCGAGCAATCCCAACGGCGCCCGGGGGGCGGCTCGCGATCCGCGCGGGTCGGCTCCCGGGCGAGCGCGACCGGTCGGCGGGGGTCGGCGCAGCGGAGCGCGGCGGGTGGCCGGCGGACCAGGGCCGGCACGTCCCGGCCGGTGGCGAGCAGGCCGGCCACTGCACCCGCAGCGTCCGCGACCGGGGCGATGCGTAGGGCCGGTCGCGGGGTGGCCCGGTCCGCGGTGCCCGTCCGCGCACTGATGCCCCGGTCGACCCTGGCTCGGCAGGTCGCCGTCCTTGGTCTCGTGCTCTGCGCGATCGCGCTGACCGTGGCGTTCCCGCTGCGCGGGTATCTCCAGCAGCGCTCCGAGTTGGCGGCGGCGGCGGCTACCCAGCAGGACCTGGAACGCCAGCGGGACGAACTGGCCGCCCGCAAGACTGCTCTGACGGACCCGGATTACATCGCCGCCGAGGCCCGTCGGCGACTGCAGTTGGTCAAGCCCGGTGACACCGTCTTCGTCGTGCACGCTCCGGTCGCGGTCGCCGACCCCGCCGTGGCGGCGGCGGCTGCGACGTCGAACCAGCCCTGGTACGGAAATCTGTGGGCCACCCTGAGCGAGGACGGCGCGGGCTAGTTGCTGCCGATCAACGACCAGCCCGTCAGCAGGGGTGCGCACCAGGAGTGGGCGGCGCCCACCCCCGCCGACCTCGACCTGCTCACCGGGGAACTCGGCCGTCCGGCGCGTGGCGTGCTCGCCGTCACCTATCGCTGCGATCACGGGGTGCCGGCGGTCGTGCAGACGGCGCCCAGGCTGCCCGACGGCACCCCGTTCCCGACCATGTTCTACCTGTGCTGCTCGGAGTTGAACGCCGCGGTGAGCCGAATGGAATCGGCCGGGCTGATGCGGGATTTCGCAGACGCCCTAACTACCGACCCTGACCTTGCCGCCGGTTACCGGGCGGCCCACCGCGGGTACCTGCAGATGCGGGATGACCTCGAGGATCTGGGCATCACCGCGACCGCCGGAGGCATGCCGGACCGGGTGAAGTGCCTGCACGCGCTCGTCGCGCACTCGCTGGCCGTAGGGCGCGGGGTCAACCCGATCGGCGACGCCGCCGTCGACGCGCTGCCGGACCACTTCCGTGGGCGGCTGCCGTGTGCTCGGCTCGGCACTCCGTGAGCGACTCGATCCGGGTCGCCGCCATCGACTGCGGCACCAACTCCATCCGGTTGCTGATCGCCGATGTCGGACCTGGCCGGGACGTCTCCACCTCCCAGGCCCACCCCGTGCTGACCGACGTACACCGGGAGATGCGGGTGGTCCGGTTGGGCGAGGGCGTCGACGCAACCGGGCGGCTGTCGGGGCAGGCATTGGACCGGACCTGGCGGGCGCTGGCCGACTACAGCGCCGTGATCGCCGCCCGCGGTGCGGTGCGGACCCGGATGGTGGCGACGTCGGCCACCAGGGACGCCCAGAATCGGGACGACTTCACCCAGATGGTCCGGTCAACCCTCGGCCAGGATCCGGAGGTCATCTCCGGTGATGAGGAGGCCGCCCTGTCCTTCGCCGGCGCGGTCGCCGAGCTCGACCCCGGTTCCGGGCCGTTTCTGGTGGTGGACATCGGCGGCGGGTCGACGGAGTTGGTCACCGGCACCAAGGTTGGCGGGGCGAACCGGATCACCGGGTCGATCAGCCTGGACATCGGGTGCGTCCGGATCACCGAACGGATCCTCAAGGCGGACCCGCCGACCGTCGCCCAGCGCGCAGATGCCACCGATTGGGCCCGGACGATGCTGACCCGGGGGTTGGACCAGCTGCCGGTATCGACCGTGCGTCGGTTGGTGCCGGTCTCCGGTACCGCGACCACGGTCGCCGCCGCGGCCCTCGGCCTGACGACCTACGACCCGGCCCGGATCCATCTGTCCCGGATCCCAGCGGACCGGGCGCACCAGGTTGCCGGCCGGTTGATGACCGCCAACCGGTCGCACCGGGCCAGCCTGGGGTACATGCACCCGGGCCGGGTGGACGTCATCGGCGGCGGCGCGCTGATCCTGTCGACAATGCTGACCTTGGTCGCCGAACGCGCCCCGATCTCCGAGATCACCGTTTCCGAACACGACATCCTCGACGGCATCGCACTGTCCCAGGCGCTCAGATCCGACGCCGGCTGACCGGTACCGTGTGCGGTGCCGCGACCGCCCCCGTAGCCCAATCGGCAGAGGCAGACCACTTAAAATGGTCCAAGTGTGGGTTCGAGTCCCACCGGGGGCACGCACGGTCTACCGTCATCGTCCGTCGCGACCGGTTCGACGCTTGCCAATTCGACGACAAGAGCGTGAGGGACCGGGGGTCTCTCACTACGCCTGAGCAGTGACTGACCCGACCGCAACAACGCTCCTGCTGCGCGCTGCGCTGACACGGCAGGCAGGTCATGTCGCTGGGGTGCTCGATCGGTACAGCGCTACCAACCCGCGCCTGTTCAGTTCGGTGGCCCGGGGTGACGCTCGCGAGGACAGCGATCTGGATCTCCTCGTCGACTAACTCCGGGAGGCGGCAACGAGTTGCTTCGCGTGGCGGGGCTCTCCGAAAGAGTTGAGCGGCCTCCTGCGCCAGGAGGTATCAAACGTTCGCGTCGAGGTCGTGGCGACAACGCTTCTGCATGGTCGACAGTCAGCACCGTTATTGGTGATCAAGCTTCACCGCTCAGGCCCTCAGGGATGCGGTGGCCGTGAGCCGCTCGGACAACCGATGAGGAGCCCGGTTCTTTCCGGACAGGGGATTTCGGTTTCTTACGCGGCGCGGTGGAACCATTCCCACTCGACCTCGTTGGGGGTTTTGTACCCAAGCGCCGAGTGAAGTCTTATCTGGTTGTATCGTAGTTCAATGTACCTCGTGATGTCTATTCTTGCGTGTTCCCGGGTGGGGTACTGGGTTCGGTGGACACGTTCATTCTTGAGGGTTCCGTTGAACGATTCCGACATGGTAGCAGCATCCCGTTCGTCCAACGAGTCGAACCCCCAAAGACGCAGCAACAGCAGCAAATTCCGCGGATAAGTATTGGGTACCGCGGTCACTGTGAAAGATCGTCTCACCTGCGGTGAATTCGACATTGTTCGCTGCCATCTGCAGGGCCTCAGCAACGAGCGAGGTGCGCATGTGGTCGGCCATCGCGTACCCAACGACCTTCTTGGAGAAACAATCGAGCACAGTGGCAGGAACACCCCTCCCACGTCGGGATATAGGTATTGGACGCAGGAGCGGTGGCTCGGATGAATGATGGTTCAGGAACCGCTCAGCAGCCCAGCGGGACGTCACGAAGGATGAAAAACGAGCGACTCGCGACGCACCGCGGTAGCCCCTGGCGCACGAAGACACCCGCAATTACCCAGCCTTCTTCTGACGGAACTATTGGACGTCACGGCGCTGCCCGACAAAAATCATCGACAACCCCAGGACGAGCACAACCGACGTCCACTCGACACAATGGACTCCATTCAGTTACCCCAATTCTACTTGGGGGGCCCTGGGCCGAGGTCCACAGTGGGCCAGTTGGGTTGCCAGGTAGCGCGCAAGCGGCACGGTGCCTGCATTGACCGGGCGCCGGCCCCGGACCTGCTGGACGAGGTCTGCCCGCTGCGCCCTATTGAGGACCAGCAGCGGGGAACGCCAGGCCTTCCTCATCTCACCGGACCTGATCCGGTTGACGAGCACGGTCACAGTGGTGGCGGCACCGATCGCGAGGAACACATATCCGAGCACGACCCGCCACGTCTCAACCTCAGTCTTGGGGGCTCGGACGCTCCGCATGCCAGTAAAGAACCCAACAACAACGCCGACCAGGATGCAGACCATCGTCCCGGCCACCAGGATGACGATCAGCCGCTTCTTGCGCTGAGCAAGGAGGCTCACGACCTCTGGAGGAGGGCTTTGCGAGACCAAGCTCAGCGCATCAGCGATTCGTGAGTCATTGATATCGGACATTCAGATCTCCCACATTCCGTTCGGAAATCGAATTTTAGCTCCCCTCAGGATCGCAGCAAAGTTGGCGACCTCAGATGCCGCTGCGCCCTGGCTGATGGGTTTCCGGCCGGAACTCGGTGTCGAAGGTCAGCCCCGGTTCAGGGTCGGACAATGCCGAATAGACCTCGGCGCCGTCCAACCCCTCCGCCGACAGTGCGTCCACCGTCAGGACGCGATCGAAACGCCACCGGACTCGCTCCCCGTCGCCATTGGAATACTCATTCTCGTGAGACCGGCCGAGTTCAAGCGCCCGGCCAAACGCGGAATCCTGGTCGTCGGCGCGGAAGATATGCACAACGGTGTCCTGGGACGTCGACTCGTCGCGACCCTCGACCAGGATGGCCAGGCGCATCGGCGCGGAGAACCAGGTCATCGGCATGCCACCATTCTGCTCGACGAAGGGCCGCTCGCGGTCAGCCCCGTCGGGGCGGCAGGGTACTGGCCGCGCCGTGCAGCAGATTTGACAGCGTCACCAGCGTTCGGTCGGTGGCTGCGGTCCGGCCGAAGGTCAGTACCCGCAGTGGGCTGGGGAACCGTTGCCGGGCAATGGACTTGGGCCGGGAGAACTCGCGCAGGCCGTCGGCGCCGTGGATCCGGCCGAACCCTGACTGGCCGACCCCGCCGAACGGCAGCGCGGGGATGGCAGCGAACCCGATCACCGAGTTGATCGAGACCATGCCCGCGCGGAGCCGGCGGGCCAGCGCCGGCCCGCCCCGGCGGGAGAAGACGGTCGCGCCCAGGCCGTAGCCGGACGCGTTCGACAGCCGCACCGCCTCGTCCATGTCGGCCACCCTGGTCACCGTCAGGGTCGGGCCGAAGGTCTCCTCCCGCACCGCCGCCGAGTCCTCCGGCACGTCCACCAGCACGGTCGGCTGGACGTACCGGTCGCCGACGGCGTCCTGGCCGCCGACCACCGCCCGACCGCCCCTGGCCAGCGCGTCCTCGATGTGTTCGCGGATGACCGTCAGCTGGCCGGGCATGGTGATCGGACCGATCAGCTCGCCCGCCCCGGCCCGCAGCGCGCCGGCCCTGGCGCTGACCTCGGCGACAAACCTGTCGTAAACCCGCTCGTGCACGTACACCCGCTCCACTGCGATACAGGTTTGCCCGGCATTGGCCATCCCGCCCCAGACGGCTGCCTCGGCGGCGGCGGGCACGTCGGCGTCCGCGTCCACCAGCAACGGGTCCTTGCCACCGCCCTCGATCACCGCCGGCACCAGGCCGTCCGCGCACGCGTGCAACACCGCGGAGGCGGTCCGGGCCGATCCGGTGAACGCGATCTTGTCCACCCCGGCTCGGCACAGCGCCTCACCCGTCGGCCCGAACCCGGTGACCAGTTGCAGCACCGGGGCCTCGGGAACCACTCGGGCGAATGCGTCCACCAGCCACCGACCGACCCCGGGTGCGTACTCGCTGGGCTTGTAGACCACCGCATTCCCGGCGGCCAGGGCGTAGGCCAGCGACCCCATCGGGGTGAACACCGGGTAGTTCCACGGCCCGATCACCCCCACGACGCCGAACGGCTCGTAGCCCACCGACGCCGCGTGATTGACCATCAGCAGACCGGGCGAGACCCGACGCCGGGCCAGCACCTTCTCGGCGTGCGAGGCGGCCCACGCGATGTGCTCGACCGCCAGCAGGACCTCCAGTTCCGCATCGCTGTGCGGCTTGCCGGTCTCGGCGTTGACCACCTGCGCCAACTGGGACACCCGACGGGTGAGCACCGCCGCCCAGGTCCGTAACCGCTGCGCGCGCTGCCGGTTTGACAGGCCCGACCAGAACGCGGCGGCGCCCCTGGCCCGGGCGACCGCGGCCGCGACGTCGGCCGCCGAATGCACCGGGTGGGTGCTCACCACCTCGCCGGTGGCCGGGTCCAGTGAGACGAAGGTGCTCTCCCCTCCGCCGCCAGACTGACTCGAAAGATGGCTTCCTGCAGCGGTTGTGGTTACAGTCATCAGGTCAACTCCGGTAAGCGCACGAGCGCAGGGGTGGGATGGGGCAGGGGCGGGAGACCGCGGATCAGGTCGGCGGCCTTCTCGGCGATCATGACGGTCGGCGCGTTGGTGTTGCCGCGCGGAACGGTCGGCATGACGGAGGCGTCCACCACCCGCAGCCCCTCGATCCCGTGGACGCGCAGCGCCGGGTCGACCACGGCGCCAGGTCCGGTGCCCATCGCGCAGGTCCCGACCGGGTGGTACAGCGTCTGGGTGGTCGCCAGCAGGTGTGCCAGCAGGTCCGCGTCACTGGCCCGGTGCCCGTCAGTCGGCAGGAACGGCCGGTCCAGAAAGCGGGTCAGCGGGGCCTCCCGGGCAATGTCCAACAACAAGCGGCACCCGGCGAGCAGGGCCTGCCGGTCCGCCGAACCGGCGCTGCCGCCCCGATCGGTCAGGTACCCGGGATCGATCAGCGGACGCCACCGCGGGTCTGCCGACGCCAGCCGCACGGTGCCCCGGCTGGCGACGTCGACCAGGGTCACCCCGGTGCTCATCATCCGGCCGGGCGGCTCGGTCAATCCGTTGTCGATGAACCCGGTCGGGGCCATGTGCACCTGCAGGTCCGGTGCGGCCAGGCCGTCACGGCTGTTCAGGAACGCCCCGCCCTCGGCGACGTTGGAGGTCAGCGGCCCGCGGCCGAGGAGACGCCATTGCATCAGCCGCCCGGGGGTGAGGTAGTCCCGCAGGTCGGTGGTCTGTTTCGTCCGCCACAACAGCGGCACCACCGGGTGATCCTGCAGGTTCTCGCCGACCGGCAGGTCAGCCACCACCGTCAGTCCGTGGTCGCGCAATTGTTCCGCGGGGCCGATTCCGGACAGCAACAGCAGCTGCGGAGAATTGATCGAGCCGCCGCACAGCAGCACTTCCTTGCCGGCTGCCGCGACCCGCGACGCGCCCGCGAGCCGGTAGTCGACCCCGGTGACGCGGGTGCCCGTCAACCGGAGCCGGGTGACATGCGCACCCGTCCGAACGGTCAGGTTGGGCCGTTTCATCACGGGCCGCAGGTACGCGTCGGCCACCGACCAGCGCCGGCCCCGCCGGCAAGTGACCTGGTACCGGCCGACACCGCGTTGCTCCGCGCCGTTGAAATCGTCGGTGATCGGCAGCCCCCAGGCGGCAGCCGCGTCGATCCAGCCGTCGGTCACCTCATGGGTGTACCGGCGGTCCTCGACCAGCAGCGGCCCGTGCCGACCGTGCCAGGGCTCACCCAGCCGGCTGTTGCCCTCCGCGCGAACGAAGTACGGCAGTACATCGGCGAATCCCCAGCCGGTCGCGCCGAACTGGTCCCGCCAGGTGTCGTAATCGAGCGGGTTGCCGCGGATGTAGATCATCGCGTTCATCGCCGAGCACCCGCCGAGGGCCTTCATCCGGGGCCAATCGGCGACCCGGCCAGCCAGTTCGTGCTGCGGGACCGTGCGGTAGTTCCAGTCCCAGCGAGTCTTGAACAGCTTGGAGAATGCCAGCGGGATCCCGATGTCGTCGGAGTGGTCGGCCGGCCCGGCTTCCAGCAGCAGCACCGTGGTGGACGGATCCTCGGTCAGCCTGGCCGCCAGTACGCTCCCGGCGCTGCCGCCGCCGACGATCACATAGTCTGCCTCGTCGGTGAACGCCCGGTCGGTCTCCTGACGGGGCGGATCTGCTCGCGGGCTCACCCCGCCGACGGTAGTGGCCGCAAGGCGGGTCGGCTCGGGATCACCGTTTCGAGGAAACGCCGACAACGGGGTCGGCCGATGGCCAGACAGGGGATCGGACGACCGGGGTCGGACGACGGGTCAGCGGTGGGCGGTGCCCGCCAGGACGTTCATCGCGTCCGCGCGGGCCAACAGCATGTCGCCCACCCGTCGGCGGCCATGTTTAACCGACCGGACCGGTTCCCGGCCCATTACGCAGTCACCGGTGGAACGGGACGCGTACAGCACTGCCCACAGATCACCCGCCGGATCCTGTTCGACCTGACCGACGAAGACGCACGAGGTGCGTTCCCGGGTACCGTCCATGGTTCCCAACGATGCACATCGCCAACGAACAGACGACGGGAGTCGAGCAAACCTCCGGCGTCCGGATGATGAACGGCAGTCGTCGAGTCCCAGGTCACCTCGCGCCGGCGGTGGGAACTCCCCAGGCAGGGCCTGCGTTGCACCAGAGGGAAAGCCCACCGAGGCCGTCCACCGCTGCCCATCGTGTCGCTCTTGTGATCACTGCAGCCACGGTTCTCGGTAGGATCGTCCCAGGTCAGCAGTCAACCGCCTCACCGGAGGTCACCGTGCAGAGCAGCAGTAATCCCGCCTTCCGCAACATGGAGAAGGTCATCGGCGCGCAGCAGTCTGCGCCCACCGCCGAGTACCTCGACCAGATGTACCAGCAGCCCGCCTACACGGCTCCGCCGCGTGAGCGGTTCCTGACCGTCGACGACGTCGTGATGAAGACGGTGACCATTCTCGCCGTCGCCGTGGTCGCCGGGGTAGTCACCGCATTCACCAAGGCTTACTTCCTGGCCCTGCCCGCCGTACTCGTCGGGTTCGTGCTGTCGATGATCATCATCTTCGGCCGCAAGGTCAGCCCGCCGCTGATCCTGGCCTACTCCGCCGCGCAGGGCATCTTCCTCGGCGCGATCACGGGAGTGCTCAACCAGTTCTATCCAGGCATTGCGGCGCAGGCCATCGTCGGCACCCTTGGCGTCTTCGCCGGCATGCTGGTGGTCTACAAGACCGGTGCCATCAGGGTCACCCCGCGGCTGACCAAGATGATCATCGGCGGGATGATCGGCGTCGTGGTGCTGATGCTGTTCAACCTGGTACTCGGCCTGTTCGGGATCAACACCGGGCTGCGGGACGGGGGCACGCTGGCGATCATCTTCTCCATCGTCTGCATTGCCCTCGCCGCATTCAGTTTCCTGCTTGATTTCGATTCCATCGACAAGGCGATCAAGCAGGGCGTGCCCGCCAGCACGGCCTGGTACTTCGGCTTCGGCCTGATGGTGACCCTGGTCTGGCTGTACGTCGAGATCCTGCGGTTGCTGACCTACCTGCGGCAGTAGTCGCTACGGCATTCACTCGACCGGCCCGTAGTCCCGACTCAGTCGGGGCCACGGGCCGGTCGTTTGCTGTCGGTGGGATCGAAGCCACCAGCGAACCGCGCCGTCATTACTGGACCGTCGGTTCAGGCTGACAGCGACGGAATGCTGTCGTCGGTTGCGGGCTCCTCGATGCCACCGGGTGTTCCGGCCCGGTCACGGACGTCCCCCGCCGAGCCGCCCAATGCCTGTACGACGGCCGGCAACAGCGCTGCCATCGCCCGCCCGTACCCCGCTCCGGACGGGTGGAAGTGGTCGGAGGCGAACATTTCCGGGTGACCGAGGAACTGCGGGCTGACCAACCGGGCCAGCGCGACCGATACTCCGCCGGCTCGGGTCACAGCCCGCTCCTGCAGCGCCGCCAGCCGCAGCGACCAAGCGCCCAAGACGCTCCGCAACGGCTGCGGGATGGCGGTGATCACCCCGAAATCCGGGCACGTTCCGACCACGACGGGGATGCCGAGCGCGGTGAGCACTGCTGTCGTTCCGCCGAGAAGCGCAGCGGACCGGGACGGCGGAACCGTGTCCCGCAGGTCGTTCGCGCCGATCAGGATGACCACCACATCGGGTTCGAGGGCGAGGCAGGCCTGCTGTTGCCGGGCGAGGTCGGTCGTCCTGGCGCCATTGCGGCCCAAGGACACCAACCGGACCGGCCGGCCGAGCCCCGCCGACACGTCCCGGGCCAGGATGACGCCGGGAAGTTCGTCCACGGTTCTGGTGCCGTAACCCACCGAGGTCGAGTCGCCCAGCATCACCAGGGTGACCGCTCCGACGTCCCGGTCGTCGTCCGTTCGTTGGCCGTCGATCCGGTAGACCCCGTCACCCTGGGGCAAGCGCACGTGGACCAGGTCGTCCGCCCGTTCTTGCTGCGCCCGGGTGGCCCCGGGTAGTGCTGGCGGAACCAGGGTGCCGTCGGCCAGGGCGGCCTCCAGGGCCGCCTTCTCAATGGCCCGGGTGGTGATCCGGGCCTGCCCGAGCAAGGCGACGGCCGCGCTGCTCACGCCCGCCACGACGCCGAGGCTGGCCATCGCCCCCCAACGGACCAACGAGCCGGACGTGGTCATCGCGACCCCTCCCGGCTCCGCCCCGGCGCCCGATGGCGCCGCCGTATCCATTTTCCCCTCCCAGGCCCGCCGTCGCACGCCATGGTCGGGGGATCCAACGACCCCGCGCCGGTGCTGACCACCGGACCCGGCAGATAACCTGGGCAGCAGCAGCGGCACGCCACCGGCGCTGCTGCTGCCCGCGCCGGCCAGCAAACCTGGACACCGAACCGCGCCCGCACCCAGGCCATCACCAGCCGACCGATCCAAGGAGTGCCTCGTGCGCTACGCCCAGTCCGTCGTCGACCTGGTCGGCAACACCCCCCTGGTCAAGCTGGGCCCGGTGGCCAGGGACGTCGCGCCGCTGATGCTCGCGAAGGTCGAGTACGTCAACCCCGGCGGGTCGATCAAGGACCGGATCGCGCTCAAGATGATCACCGCGGCCGAAGAGTCGGGAGCGCTGCCTCCCGGGGGCACCATCGTGGAGCCCACCAGCGGCAACACCGGGGTCGGGCTGGCCCTGGTCGCTCAGCAACGCGGCTACCGGTGCATCTTCGTCTGCCCGGACAAGGTCAGCGAGGACAAACGGAACGTGCTGCGGGCGTACGGCGCGGAGGTCGTGGTCTGTCCGACCGCCGTCGCCCCGGAGAACCCGAACTCCTATTACTCGGTGTCCGACCGACTGGTCCGGGAGACCCCGAACGCCTGGAAGCCTGACCAGTACTCCAACCCGCAGAACCCGGCCAGCCATTACGCCACCACGGGTCCGGAGATCTGGGCCGACACCGACGGCAGGATCACCCACTTCGTCACCGGGGTCGGCACCGGCGGCACCATCTCGGGAACCGGCCGGTACCTCAAAGAGGTGTCGGACGGCCGCGTGAAGGTCATCGGGGCCGACCCGGAGGGGTCGGTGTACTCCGGCGGGACCGGCCGGCCCTACCTCGTCGAAGGGGTCGGGGAGGACTTCTGGCCCTCCGCTTACGACAAGACGGTGACGGACGAGATCATTGCGGTCTCCGACGCGGAATCGTTCGCGATGACCCGACGGCTGGCTCGGGAGGAGGGCCTGCTGGTCGGCGGGTCGTGCGGGATGGCAGTGGCCGCCGCCCTGCGGCTGGCGAGCCGGCTCACCGCGGACGACGTGGTGGTGGTGATCCTGCCGGACGGCGGCCGGGGGTACCTGTCGAAGATTTTCGCCGACGGCTGGATGGCGTCCTACGGGTTCCTGTCCCGGGACGGCGAGGCCACCGTCGGAGAGGTGTTGCGCGGCAAGAGCGGTCAGCTGCCGTCGCTGGTGCACACCCACCCGAAGGAGACGGTCCGGGACGCGGTGGAGATCATGCACGAGTACGGGGTTTCCCAGATGCCGGTGGTGTCGGCGGAGCCGCCGGTGATGGTGGGCGAGGTGGTGGGCGCGGTGTCCGAACGCAAGTTGCTGGACGGCCTGTTCGCCGGGACCGCATCGCTTGCCGATGCGGTGGCGCACCATATGGCGCCCGCGTTCGAGCTGGTGGGGTCCGGCGAGAACGTGACCACCCTGCGAGCGGCCCTGCAGGCCAGCGACGCGGTAATGGTGACCGACGACGGCAAACCGGTCGGGGTGCTGACCCGCGCCGATCTGTTGGCCTTCCTGGCCGACGGCCGGGTCTGACGCTGCGCCGGCCCGGTGAACCGGCAGTTACCCTCACAGCTATGACGGTCCAGGACGGCGACGGCTTTTCCACCAGGGCGATCCATGCGGGTCAGGAACCCGAGCCGGTGACCGGTTCGGTGGTGGTGCCGATCTTCCAAACCTCCACGTACGCACAGGATGTCGTCGGTCAGACCCGCGCGGGCTATGACTACTCACGGGCCGGCAATCCGACCAGGACGGCGTTGGAGGAGGCGCTGGCCAGCCTGGAGAGGGCCCGGTTCGGCCACGCGTTCGCGTCCGGGATGGCCGCGGCCGATACCATGATCAGGGCAACTCTCCGACCAGGTGATCACCTGATCATCCCGAACGACGCCTACGGCGGGACCTTCCGGTTGGTCGACAAGATTTGTGTGCCATGGGGT
The DNA here is from genome assembly GCA_965247715.1 of Nakamurella sp. GTDB lineage: Bacteria > Actinomycetota > Actinomycetes > Mycobacteriales > Nakamurellaceae > Nakamurella. The sequence continues at coordinate 916,739 of CBDFHS010000015.1, forward strand.
TTGACCTACTCCACGGTTCCGCTCGGCGATCTGGACGCGGTCCGGGCCGCCATGTCGCCGAGCACGAAACTGATCTGGTGCGAAACCCCGACGAACCCGTTGCTGGCCATCGCCGACATCGCGGGACTGGCCGAGTTGGCTCACGACGCCGGTGCACACCTGTTGGTGGACAACACGTTTGCCTCGCCGTATCTGCAACAACCGCTGGCCCTCGGGGCGGACGTGGTGTTGCACTCGACGACCAAGTACGTCGGCGGCCATTCGGACGTCATCGGCGGTGCCTTGGTCACCGACAACCCTGAACTGGCCGAGGCTTTCGCGTTCCACCTCAAGTCGATGGGGGCAGTTGCCGGTCCGTTCGACGCCTGGTTGACGCTGCGCGGCATCAAAACCCTTGCAGTACGGATGGATCGGCACTGCGACAACGCCGAAGCGATCGTCGAGCTTCTCAGCGACCATCCCAGGGTCGGCCGGGTGTACTACCCGGGGCTGCCGACCCATCCGGGGCATCAGATCGCGGCCAGTCAGATGCTCCGGTTCGGCGGCATGGTGTCCTTCACCGTGGTCGGCGGCCGGGACGCGGCGCTCAAGGTGTGTGAGCGGACCCGGCTGTTCACCCTGGGGGAGTCCCTCGGCGGGGTGGAGTCGCTGATCGAGCATCCCGGCCTGATGACACACGCGAGCGTCGTCGGCTCCGTGCTCCAGGTCCCGGACGACCTGATCCGGCTGTCGGTCGGGATCGAGGACGTCGACGACCTGGTGCAGGACCTGCGCGATGCGCTGGACTGAGCGGTGACCGGCTCAGCACCCACGAGCGCGCTGGCCGTCGACATCGGTGGGACCAAATTCGCCGCCGCGATCGTCGACGGGGCCGGCGAGGTGCTGCTCACCCGCCGGGGCCGCACCCCGGTGACCACGGATCCCGAGGTGCTGTTCGGTGCCCTGGCCGGCGTCATCGACCGCACCCTGACCGATGCCGGGTCGTCGCTGGGGGATGGCCGGCTCGAGCGGCGGATCGGCGTCGGCACGGCCGCTCCGATGGACCTCCCGGCCGGCACCGTGTCCCCGGTCAACATTCCCGGCTGGCGGGGATTCCCGTTGCGGGACATGCTTTCCGCGCGGTACCAGGCGGAGGTGGGGATCATCGGCGATGCCGTCGCAGTGGCCGTCGGCGAGCATTGGCGGGGCGCGGCCCGCGGGGTCGACAACGTCCTGGGCATGGTGGTGTCCACCGGGGTCGGTGGCGGACTGATCATCGGCGGGCGGGTCGTCACGGGCGCAACCGGGAACGCCGGTCACATCGGTCATATATGTGTCGACCCGGCCGGTCCACCATGTGTCTGCGGCGGTGTCGGGTGCCTCGAGGCGATCGCGAGCGGCCGGTCGATCGCCGCCTGGGCAGCTCAGCAGGGATTCACCGAGGGGGACGGCACCGCGGAAACAGTCGCCCTGGCCGCCGCCGGTGGTGATCCGGCGGCGGCGGCGGCGTTCGACCGGGCCGGCGACGCCCTCGGCCGGGCCATCGCCGGCGCGGTGACGTTGCTGGACCTGGAACTCGTCGTCGTCGGGGGTGGGGTGGCATCGACCGGCCGGTTGCTGTTCGACCCCCTGGCCCGGGCGTATACCCGTTGCGCCGCATTGGGTTTCGCGGCCGCGCCGCGGGTGGTGCCGGCCCAGCTCAGCGGCTCGGCCGGGTTGATCGGGGCGGCGGCGGTAGTACTGATGCCGGAGGCGTATTGGCCCGGCAGGAGTGCGCCGAGCTGATCGTCCGGTGGCAGGATGGCGCGCATGGAACAGGTTGCCCCGCCGCTGAGCCCCACCGCCGAGCTGACTCCGCCGGCCGATGTGGCCGATGTTCCAGGTGAGGATCTGCTGCGGCACGTCACCGTCGAGGACGTCCGGGCGGCCGCCGAACTGCTGCACGGAGTGGCCAGGTACACCCCGATGGAGTCCTCCCGGCCGCTGGCCACCGCCGTCGGGGGCCCGGTGTACCTCAAGTGCGAGAACCTGCAGCGCACCGGGTCGTTCAAGATCCGCGGGGCATACGTCCGGATCTCCCGGTTGTCGGCGCAGGAGAAGGCCGCCGGGGTGGTCGCCGCATCGGCGGGCAATCATGCGCAGGGGGTGGCCCTGGCCGCGTCGCTCGTCGGGTCCCAAGCCACCGTGTTCATGCCGGTCGGCGCATCCATTGCCAAACTGACCGCGACCCGCGCCTACGGCGCGACCGTGGAACTCGTCGGCGAGTCGCTGGACGACGCGCTGGAGGCGGCGACCGCGTTCGCCGCCAGGACCGGTGCGGTGCTGGTGCACCCGTTCGACCATCCCGACGTGCTGCGAGGTCAGGGCACCGTGGGGCTGGAGATCCTCGAGCAGGTGCCGGATGTCGCGACGGTGGTGGTCGCCGCGGGCGGCGGCGGACTGATCAGCGGGGTGGCCGCCGTGCTGCGGGAACTGCGGCCCGAGGTCCGGATCGTCGGGGTCCAGGCGGAGCAGGCGGCGGCCTGGCCGGGGTCCTTGCGGGCCGGCCGCCCAGTCCGGCTCCGGAACATGACGACCCTGGCCGACGGGATTGCGGTCGGGGAACCGACGCCGCTGACGTTCGCGCACGTCAACGAACTGGTCGACGAGATCGTCACGGTGACCGAAGACCAGTTGTCCCAGGCCATGTTGCTCTGCTTGGAACGCGCCAAACTGGTGGTCGAGGCAGCCGGGGTCGCGGCCGTCGCGGCGATCATGGCGCGGCCGGAGATGTTCACCCCGCCGGTGGTCGCGGTGCTCTCCGGCGGCAACATCGACCCGTTGGTGTTGTTGCACCTGACCCAGCATGGTTTGGTCGCGGCTCGCCGGTTCCTGTCCCTGCGGCTGGAGATCGTCGACCGGCCGGGTTCGCTGGCATCGCTACTCGCGCTGGTCGGCGAACTCGGCGGCAATGTGGTCGACGTCGAACACTCCCGGCTGGGTTCGTCCTTGCCGCTGGGCGACGTCGAGGTCGCGCTGCGACTGGAGACGAAAGGGCCCGCCCACAGCGACGCCATCGTCGCGGCGTTGGCGGACAGGGGTTTTCGGGTGATGGGACCAGGATGAACACGCCAACGGCCGCGTCCCCGGTGCGGGAAGGCGGCCGTCGGTGCGGTGGTCAGGGTCAGCCGGAGAACGGCTTCGCCTCGATCACGGTGACCTTCTGCATCCGACCATTGGGTAGGACGTACTCCCTGGCCTCGCCGCTGCTGGCACCCATGATCGCCTCGCCCAACGGCGACTGCGGCGAGTAGACCTGCATGGACCCGTGCACGCCTTCCTCCCGGGAACCGAGCAAGAAGGTTTCCCGGTCGTCGTCGTCGCCGTCGTAGGCCACGGTGACGACCATGCCGGGCTCCACCACGCCATTGTCGGCGGGCGATACCCCGACCTGGGCGCTGCGCAGGATCTCCTGCAGATGCCGAATGCGGGCCTCCTGTTTGGCCTGCTCGTCACGCGCGGCGTGGTAGCCGCCGTTCTCCTTCAGGTCGCCCTCTTCGCGGCGGGCGTTGATTTCGGCCGCGATTACCGGTCGGTGAGCAACGAGCTCGTCGAGCTCGTGCTGCAGGCGGTCGTGGGCTTCCTGGGTCAGCCAGGTCACGACGGTGCCGGTCATGGCAACTCCTTACTACTACGATAAAAGCCCGCGGCACCGGATCGGTGCGGCGGACGACGGTGGTCTGCAATTGCCGCAAGCCGGTCGCGATGCGCGCTCGCTGATCGCGTTCGCAGCGTCGCAACTAGGCCCCAGAAACACGTCACGGCCCCGTCCGGGGGCCGTAGGCGTTCGTTCATTCTACCACGGTAGGGGTCGGAAAAACCCGCACGAGTGACCCGTCAACATCGACCGAACGCCTGGACGCGGCGCTCCTTCGCAGCGGCCGGCAGCGCTCTGACCTGCTGCGACAGCACCGTGAGGGTCCGCAGCCGGCAATCGGGGCATCAGGAGTTCTTGCGCTGTCGGTGCAGCATGGACAATGAGGACGCATCCCGGCTGCAGGGGCGGGACCGACAAGGGGACGGAACCACACGTGTCGAACGGCGAGACCACCACCACCGGCAAGACCACACCCGCAGCCGCACAGGATTTGCGCGGCGGCGGCGCCAACCCTGCTGCCCATGGCGCCGTCGACGGGCTGGTCGATCCGGCAGTTGCCCCGGCGGACGCGACCGTGGACGCGACGGCGGACGCGGTGGTGGACGCGGTGGCTCTCCGGGCGCAGGACCGGGCAGAGGCCGCAATGGCGGCACCGTTGCGTTTGATGGCCGTGCACGCCCATCCCGATGACGAATCGAGCAAAGGCGCCGCATCGCTGGCGAAGTACTCCGCCCGGGGCGCCGGCGTCGTCGTGGTCTCCTGTACCGGCGGTGAACGCGGCGATGTGCTCAACCCGAAGCTCGACCTCGAAGGTATCGACATCCCCGCACTCAGGATCGCTGAAATGGCCAGGGCCGCGGAGATTCTCGGTGTTGCCCACGTCTGGTTGGGCTTTCACGACTCCGGCTATCACGAGGGTCCACCGGAAAGCTGGGACCTGCCCGCGGGGTCGTTCGGCGTTCTGGACGTCGACGAGGAGGTCGAGGCTCTGGTCCGGGTGGTCCGGCAGTACCGGCCGCAGGTGATGACCACCTACGACGAGGACGGCGGTTACCCGCACCCGGACCACATCCGCTGTCATGTGGTGTCCGTCGGAGCGTTCGAGGCCGCCGGCGATCCCGAGGCCTACCCGGACGCCGGCGAACCGTGGCAGCCGCTCAAGCTCTACTACAACATCGGGTTCTCCCGCGAACGGATCCTGGCCATCAACGACGCGGTCAGGGAGCGGACCGGCGAGGGTCCATTCGACGAATGGATCCAGCGGTTCGCGGACAATCCCCGACCCGACCCGTCCCACCGGATCACCACAAAGGTCCCCGTCTCCGAGTATTTTGACGCCCGGGACGCTGCCCTGAAGGCGCACGAGACCCAGATCGATCCTGATTCGCACTGGTTCGCGGTGCCGCGCGATCTGGAGGCGGAGGTCTGGGGCACCGACGACTACGAGCTGGCCCGGTCGCTGGTCGACGCACCGCTTCCCGAGGACGACCTGTTCGCCGGGATCAGCCCGGAGGGAACCTCGTGAGCCTAAGGTCCGCGGCGTACCTGCTGCTGGTTCAGGGCGCGCCGGGGGATGTCGACCCCACCACGGGGAAGGGGCCCGAGTGGGGCAAGGCAGCGCCCATCGGATTGCTGGTGATTCTGATGCTGGCCGTCGCGACCTTCTTTCTCATCCGGTCGATGAACCGCAACCTGAAGAAGGTGCCGGCAAGCTTCGACTCGGCGACCGCTGCGAATGCCGCACCGGCCGCCACCAGTGAACGGCCGATCAGCGGCGACAGTGCCGTGACCGCGTCGCCCTTGGCCGCTCCGGATCCCGCGCTCGATCAGGCGCCGGACACCTCGAACAGCCCGCCTGCCTGAGCGACAGCCCACCCTGGTTTTCAGCACTTCATCGCGCGGTGCTTCGCAGGGTCGTCATCGTGGTTGGTGCTCGGTCAGTGGTTGAGCATGCACACAGGGCGTCAGGGGCCGAGAGCGCCGGCCAGGAGGCTTCGCCGGTCGTGAAGCTGAGTCTTGCCGAAGATCGCCTTGAGGTGGTCCTGGAGGGTGTACTCGGCAATACGGAGTGTTCGTGCGGTCGTCCTGGTGTCGTGGCCGTCGGCGAGCCGACGCAATACCTGGCTCGCGCGGGCGGTGAGGCCGTGAACCCGGCAGAACAGGTCGGCACGGTCCAGCGGAGCGCAGTTCTCGATCGTCACGGCGATGTCCTGATGACGTCGCCACTTGGTGCGCCGCCTTTGGTCGCTTCGGCCTTGCCCGGGCAGACGGCGGAATGCTGGCGGCGCGGGTCGAGCCCACCGGGCAGCCGAACCCGACCGAGCGATGACCCAGTGCCGAACGGCCCATCCCGAAGCGGCTGATTCCGGGAGGCGCTACAAGGGTTGTGTCCGCCCGGTCAAGCGTGATGAGAGCTGGCTGGTTTCACAGCAGGAGGTGGATCGCGCAGTAGTTCGGCGTCGGTCTGCGGCGAGCAACAGGGCTGTCGGCGTGGACCGATCAGTGGGATCGTTACCTGGTGGATCAGCGGCAGCAGGTTTCGGCGGTCTTCGACGCGGCCGCACCCACCTACGACCGGGTTGGCGTCGAGTTCTTTCAACCGATCGCACAAGGCCTGGTGGAGCAGCTGTCGCCGGTAGCCGGCGAGTTGGTTCTGGACGTGGGCTGCGGGCGTGGGGCGGTGCTGCTGCGGGTCGCAGCCGCGGTTGGTGAGTCCGGCGCAGCGACCGGCCTGGACCTGGCCCCGGAGATGGTGGCGGCCGCCGCGGAGGAAGCAACTCGGGCCGGCCTGCGGGTGAGGGTTCTGGTGGTCGATGCCCAAGAGCCAGACCTACCAGCTGGTTCGTTCGACGCAGTCACCGCGTCGTTGGTGCTGTTCTTCCTGCCGGATCCAGCGGCCGCCCTTCGCGCGTGGCGAAATCTACTAGTGGACGGCGGCCGAATCGCCGTGTCCACCTTTGGTCCGCTCTCGCCCTGGTGGGATCCGGTCGATCAGGTCTTCACCCCGTACCTGCCGCCGGGCCTGCGTGATGCCCGGACAACCGGGAAAGAAGGTCCGTTCGCAACTGATGAGGGTGTGGCACAGCTGCTCACAGACGCCGGGTTCACCGAGGTCCGCACGACCGGCAGAAAGGTGCCGGTGCGGTTCGACAGCGTCGGGCAATGGCACCGCTGGACCATGTCCACCGGACAGCGCTTCTTTTGGCAGCTCCTCCCCGACGCCGACCGTGCCGGTGTTCAGGCCCGCGCGTACGCCGCGGTTGAGGACACCCGACTGCATACGCCAGATGGCCGGATGGGGTTCGATCAACAGGTCCGCTACACCACGGGCGTGCGCGCTGAGCGGGGTTCGCGCTAGACGGAATTTCACCGGCAGGACCGACCGATTGGCCTGCCGGGGCAGTGCTGCGGCCCTTCCAACGGCCCGAACTCGTGTCAGGCGCTCAGGTCGGCCGGTGAGTCGCACCCTTTGGGCGACTTTTGACTCCTGGGAACAACGGAGTCCTCCACGACGTTCTTGCGAGTGTTACGTTGTAATCAATGCAACGAACGCTACAGAAGGAGGATCCCGTGAGGGGTTATTTCGCAGCAGGGGCCGAGGGCGAGCAGCCCGGAGCCGAAGGGCCCGGCAGTCACGGGTCACATGAAGGACAGCGCCGGCACGGTGGTGGACCGCGAGGCGGGCCCCATGGTGGACCGGGCGAGGAACAGGGACGCGGTGGCGGGCCTCGTGGGGGCGGACCTCGCGGCGGTGGACCCCGCGGCGGCATGCCTGGCTTCGGGCCAGGTTTCGGGTTCGGTCCCGGTCGTGGCTTCGGCCCGCGGGGCAGGGGTCGCGGCGGCGCGCCAGACGCACCGGACGCCTCGGACGCCTCGGCCTGGTTTGGCGGCCGGCTTCCCGACGACTGGTTCACCGGGTCGCCGCAGGTCAGCGTCGATCGGGACGAAATCGTCATCGTCGGCGAACTGCCAGCACTGACCGATGACTTCGCCGATGACGCAGCGCGTTCGGCGGCCGAGTCCGGTCGCATCTCCCGATTCCGGGAGGACACCCGCGAGCAACGGATGGAGATTGCGCGCCAGGGCCAGCATCGCTACGGCCGGGAGATTTCCTGGGGAGCCAGCCTCGGCGGCACCCAGGAACTGTTCACCACGCTGTCCGCGCCGGTGATGAGCCGGCTCCGGCAGCACGAGCGGCAGATTCTGGACACCCTGATCGATTCGGGTGTCGCTCGATCTCGCTCGGACGCCGTGGTGTGGGCCGTTCGACTGGTCGGCGAGCACGCCGACGAATGGTTGACCGACCTGCGCAACGCCATGGAAGAGGTCAACCGGCTCCGGGACAAAGGTCCCGACCTCAGCTGACCCGGAACAGCAGGAGCCAGATCGCCACGCAGTGACACAGCGCCGCCAGAGATACGCAGGCGTGGAAGTACTCGTGGTACCCGAAGGTCGCGGGCCAGGTGTTCGGCCGGCGGGTGGCGTACACGATCGCACCGACGGAATACAGCACACCGCCGGTCGCGATCAGCACCAGCACCGCCACCCCACCGCTGGCCAGGATGTCCGGTAGGACGAACACCGCGACCCAGCCCAGGGCCAGGTAGAACGGGACGCCGACCCACCGGGGGGCATGGGGCCACAGCATCTTGAGTGCCACGCCACCCGCCGCGCCCGCCCACACCGCCAGCAGAACCACTGTGCTGGTGGGTGGGCGGAGCGCCAGCACTGCCAGCGAGGTGTACGAGCCGGCGATGAACAAAAAGATCATCGAGTGATCCGCCCGGCGCATCCAGGTGCGTGAGCGCGGTGAGCTCCAGGTATGCCGGTGATAGGTGGCGCTGACGCTGAACAGGCCGATCAGGGTCACCGCGTAGACAGAGCAGGCCACCGCGGCCCCCAGGCCGACCCGCACCGCGGCCGTCGGTATCAACACCAGCGACACCGCGATGGCGGCCAATGCCGAGTAGAGGTGGATCCAGCCGCGGGCGCGCGGCCGATCCAGCAGGGGCGGGGTCACCAGCTCCGACATCGTCATGACTCCATGGTCCATGAAGGCAGCTCCGACGCCGAACGGGCCGGGTCCCGGCCGGGCCCTGCGCCGCCAGTAGGGTTCGGAGCCGTGAGGCTCCCGTCGCTGGCCTACCGTGTCTACGAGCGCAAGTTGACCCGGGAACTGGTCGGGGCGCAAATCCCGCACCACGTCGGTGTGATGTTGGACGGCAATCGCCGGTGGGCCCGCAAGGCCGGGTTCAACAACCCGACCGCGGGCCACATGGCTGGGGCCGCCCACATCGCGGACCTCCTCGAGTGGTGCCAGGAGGCCGGCATCGGCATGGTGACCCTGTGGCTGCTGTCCACCGAGAACCTGCGCCGGGCGGACGAGGAACTGCTGCCGTTGCTGGCGATCATCACCGACGTGGTCGACGAACTTGCCGCGCCCGGTCAACCGTGGAAGCTGCGGATCGTCGGCTCGCTCGACCTGTTGCCGGCCGCGATGACGACCAGGCTGGCGGCCGCCGAGATGCGTACCGAGACCCGGACCGGACCCGAGGTGAACATCGCCGTCGGCTACGGCGGGCGGCAGGAAATCGTGGATGCGGTCAAGTCCATGCTGGAGTCGGGGTTGCGGCAGGGGGACGGCATCCAACACCTGATCGACTCGCTGGACGTGGAGACCATCGGCGAGCACCTCTACACCTCAGGTCAGCCGGACCCGGATCTGGTGATCCGGACGTCCGGTGAGCAGCGGTTGTCAGGCTTCCTGCTGTGGCAGAGCGCGCACTCCGAGTTCTGGTTCTGCGAGGCCTACTGGCCCGATTTCCGTCGGGTGGACTTCCTTCGCGCGCTGCGCGACTACGCGGCCCGTCACCGCCGGTACGGCGAATGACAGCCTGCCGGTACGGCGAATGACAGCACTTCCGGACCCGGGTTCTACCCTGGCCCGATGGACCTGGTGACCGAATACCTCAAGCTGGGACTGCGGTTCAACAGGGTGGTCGACGGGTTCGTCGACGCCTACACCGGCGACCTGCAGCTTCGCCGCGATGTCGACAACGAGCCGGCCCCCGATCCGATGGAGCTCTCCCGTCGAGGGAAAATCCTGTCCGCGGCGACGGCCGACGCCGACCTGCCGGCGGACCGGGCGGCCTTCCTCACCGCCCACCTGGACGCCCTGCACGTGGCAGGTAGGCGGCTCGCCGGCGAACAAATGTCGTTCATCGACGAGGTGCACAGCTACTTCCAGGTGCAGATCAGCGAGGTCGACACGGACGTCTACGCCGCCGCGCACCGGGAGATCTCGGAGATCATCGGCGGCAGCGGACCCCTACCGGACCGGCTGGCCGCTGTCCGGGCAGTGGATACGTGCCCGCCGGAGCTGGTGGAGAAGGCGGTTCGCACCGTGGCCGCGGCGCTCCGCGAGCGGGTGGCGGCGCCGACCGGGCTGGCCGGTCTGGACGAGCACATCGAGTTCGAGATCGCGCACGACGTCGCCTGGAGCGGGTTCAACTACTACCTCGGCGGTCTGCGTTCCCGGGTGGCGGTGAACGCCGACATCGGTCACCGGATGAGCCAGTTCGGCGTCCTGGTGGCCCACGAGTGCTACCCGGGCCACCACACTGAACACTGCCGCAAGGAGGACCTCCTGGTCCGGCGCGGAAACCACTTGGAGCACACCATCTTTCTGGTCAACACCCCGCAGTGCCTGATGGCCGAGGGGCTGGGGGACCTGGCCTTGACGGCGGCCGTCGGCACGGGTTGGGGGCGGTGGCTGGCCGAGGTTCTCGATTGCATCGGGCCGGCCTTCGATCCGGACCTGGTGGAAGCCCTGGAGGTGGCTTCCCGGCCGTTGAACACGGTGCGCCAGAACGCGGCGATCATGCTCCATGACCGGGGGGCGGCCGCGGACGACGTCATCGAGTACCAGCGGAGGTGGGCACTGGTGTCCACGGAGCAGGCACGGCAGCGGATGCGGTTCATGACCGACCCGCTGTGGCGTGCCTACACTTCCACCTACGTCGAGGGCGACCGCCTGCTGCGGCCGTGGATGGCCGCCAGGGAGCCGGGAATATCTGCGCTGCAGCGGTTTTCGCGTTTGCTAGACGAGCCGTTGACCCCGGCATTGATTCAGGCGGAGCTCGCCGCCTGACCCGCAGGTGCCGCGGTCTGGCGGTCGCCCACCCGACGGGATCGGCGCGGCGGTGTCAGACCTGTCCTCATGCCCGGTTCTCATGGGATTCTGCTCGGGCGGGAGTGATGACCTGATGAACTGCCGCCTGCAGGTTTGCGGTGCCGGATGCAACACCGCCCGGGTTCCCGGGCGGCCGACGAGGGGGACCAGTGCCAATCAATTCCCAGGCCCGGCTGTTGGTGGTGGACGACGAGCCGTCGCTGCAGGACATCGTGGCGACGTCCATGCGGTTTCTCGGCTACCAGGTTGCGGTTGCCGCAACCGGTCGTGAGGCCGTTCGGCTCGCCACCGAAACCCACCCGGACCTGATCATCCTGGACGTGATGCTGCCCGATTTCGACGGGCTCGAGGTGATGAAGCGGGTCCGGGGGGCCGGGGTCGCGTCCGGTGTGGTGTTCCTGTCGGCGCGGGACACCCCGGCGGACAAGATCGCCGGCCTGACCGCAGGGGGCGATGACTACGTGACCAAGCCGTTCGGGCTGGAGGAGCTGGCGGCCCGGGTCGCCGCGGTGCTGCGCCGGACCAGGCCCCCCGGTGACGAGGACGGCGTGTTGCGGGTCGCTGACCTGGAGCTCGATCCGGAGACCTATCAGGTGTCCCGTTCGGGTGCCCCGATCGAGCTGGCCCCCACCGAGTACAAGATGCTGCGCCACCTGATGATCAACGCGAACGTCGTGCTGTCCCGCCAGCAGTTGCTGGACGCTGTCTGGGGGACAGACTTCTACGGTGATGATTCGGTCGTCGCGACGTACATCTCCTACCTGCGCCGCAAGGTCGACGCCAGCGGCGAGCCGTTGATCCATACCCACCGCGGTTTCGGCTACGTGCTGCGAGGGCAGCGGCATTGAGGGCGGCATTGAGGGCGGCATCGAGACCGGCATCGAGAGCGGCATTGAGAGCGTGCAGGGCCTCGCGCCGAAGCGCGGACGACACAGCGGAGCGTCACCCGGCCCGGCGGGCGCCGTAGATGAGCTGGCTGCGATGACCGTTCCGGAGGTACCGCTGCCGGCGCCGGTCGCGGTGACGAATCGTCCCGACGGCGTCGGTCCGGCACCCCCGGTCGGTCAGCGTCCGGCGAACCACCCGGTCGCTCCCCGCCGGTGGAGCCTGCGGGCCCGGCTGATCGCGTTGGTGGTCGCCACCGCGGCGGTCGCGTTGTTGGCAGTGGACATCGTGCTGCCGCTGGTCGTCCGGGATGCCGCGATTGCGACCAAGGACGCCACGCTCGCCGGGGTGATCACGACCGTCACCCGCGATCGAACGGTGACCGCCCGAATGTTGTCCGACCTGAGCGCCCTGGCTCAACTGCGCGGCGAGGTCGGCTGGTCGACTGTCTCCGGCGCCGGGATCTCCAAGGTCGAGGTGCCGACGGTCGGCAATGCGACCGCCAACCCGCGGCTTTCGGGTCAGGAGTGGGTGGCCGGCCCCGCCACCGTCCTGGACTCCAGCACCCCGGACCAGCGGTACCGGGCGCGAGGCTTTCCGATCAGCATCGACAACGATCCCGGGTACCTGGTGGCGTGGATGCCGCTGGACGACGTGGACGCCACCTTCCAGCGACTGATCATCATCGAGCTGCTGGTGACCGGGGGACTGCTCGTGCTGTTGGGGGCGACGGCCGGCCTGGTGATCCGCCGGGAGCTCAAACCGCTGGAATCGATGGCCACCGCGTCCGACGAGATCGCCCGGGGTGACCTGACCCGCCGGGTGGACGAGTCCGATCCGAGTACCGAGATCGGCCGGCTGGGGGTGGCGTTCAACGACATGGTGGACGGGATCTCGACGCTCCTCGATGAACGTCGCCGCAACGAGAACCGGCTGCGGCAATTTGTCGCCGATGCCTCGCACGAGCTCCGGACACCGGTTGCCGCGGTCCGCGGCTACACCGATCTCTACACCGCTGGTGCCCTGCCCGATGAGAGTGCCGTCGACCGCGCAATGCAGCGGATGGGTTTCGAGTCGAAGCGGATGGGCGCCCTGGTCGACGATCTGCTGACCCTGATCCAGGCCGACGCGGAGAGGACCACCGCTCACGAGGCGGTGGACCTGACCGAGTTGCTGACCGGGGTGGTCGACGACGCCGCGGTGATCGACCCGACCCGGACCTGGCGGCTGGCGGGCGGGTACGGGCCGGCCGTGGTGCTCGGCGACCGGCTGCGGCTGCATCAGCTGTTCGCCAATCTGCTGGCCAACGTCCGCACTCACACCCACACCGGCACCGTCGCCACGGTGTCGGTGCTGCCCGGTCTGGAAGAGATGGCGATCAGCGTCAGCGACAACGGGCCGGGCGTGTCCGACGAGTCGCTGCAGCGATTGTTCGACCGGTTCTACCGGGTGGACGCCTCGCGCAGCAGGGAGAACGGCGGAACCGGGCTCGGCCTGTCCATCGTCGCGGCGATCGTCCGCTCGCACGGCGGCCAGATCCTCGCCACCCACACCCCCGGCGGGGGTCTGACCATGACCGTGCTTCTACCCAGGGCGACCGGCACCGCGGCCGTTCCACCCCCGGGGTCGGCAGCCGACAGCGAGCTGTCGGCAAAATCCGCCGGATCGGTCGCGTCCACGAAAGCCTGATGTTCATCACCGTGAGGCGTGTGGGTGCGGCCTGCAAGCACCCGGTCCGGGTACCGTCCGAGTTGTGAGCCGCTCAGTCAGCGGCCCATACGGGAGGCCCCGACGTGCGTGCCATTGGCGCAGCACCGAGCACGAGGGGGCCGGCACCGGGTCCCCTTGCCCACCGACACCGTGTCGGACGGGCAGTAGGGACACCGCCGGCCCTTCTCGTTGAACCGGACGCGATGGTCCGCGTCCGTCTGGGAGCCGCTCGTGGTCGCACGTAGGTCCATCTCAGCACCGGAAACAGCCGTACCGGAAACTGCAGCACCGGAAACAGCAGTACAGCAGGTAGCTGGTCAACCACCCGCAACACAGCAGTCGCAACCCGCCCCCGTACTTCACGCTGAGCCCGCAGGAACCGGGCTCACCGCACGGGGACAACATGCGTCACCGGGCACCGCCGCGGAGCCCGAGAATGCCCGGCCGGCCACCGGCCGGTTGACCTACGTCATCGACACCTCGGTCCTGCTGTCCGATCCGTGGGCGATGAACCGCTTCGACGAACACGAGGTGGTGCTCCCGCTGGTGGTGATCGGCGAGCTGGAGGCCAAACGGCATCATCCCGAACTCGGCTACTTCGCCCGGGAATCCTTGCGGATCCTGGACCAGTTGCGGATCGATCACGGACGACTTGACGCCCCGGTCCCGGTGGGTGCGGCCGGCGGTACCTTGCATGTCGAACTCAATCACACCGACGCGGGGGTGCTCCCCGCGGGATTCCGCAATGACAGCAACGACTCTCGTATCCTGGCCTGCGCGTTGAACCTTGCTCTCGAGCGACCGGCGGGTTCGGTGGTGCTGGTCACCAAGGACATGCCGCTGCGGGTGAAGGCGTCGGCAGTGGGGTTGGCGGCCGACGAGTACCGGGCCCAGGACATCGTGCCGTCCGGATGGACCGGGATGGCCGAGATCCCGGTCCCGGTCGAGCAGGTCGACATGCTCTTCCATGCCGGCCTCGTCGACGTCGACGAAGCCAGAGAACTTCCCTGCCACACCGGAGTCAAGCTCGTCACCCCGTCCAGCTCTGCCCTCGGCCGGGTCACCCCGGGCAAGCAGGTCCGGTTGGTTCGAGGTGAACGGGAAGCCTTCGGTTTGCGCGGCCGGTCGGCGGAGCAGCGAATCGCGCTCGACCTGCTGATGGACGACGAGATCGGCATCGTCTCCCTCGGCGGCCGGGCCGGCACGGGTAAATCGGCGATGGCGCTGTGCGCCGGCCTGGAGCTGGTGATGGAACGCCGCGCACACCGCAAGGTGGTGGTGTTCCGGCCGCTGTACGCGGTCGGCGGGCAGGAGCTCGGCTACCTGCCGGGCAGTGAGAACGAGAAGATGGGGCCGTGGGCGCAGGCCGTGTTCGACACCCTGTCCGCGGTGGCGTCGCCGGCCGTCATCGAGGAGGTCATCGCCAGGGGGATGCTGGAGGTGCTGCCACTGACCCACATCCGGGGTCGGTCGCTGCACGACTCGTTCGTCATCGTTGACGAGGCACAGTCGTTGGAGCGCAACGTGTTGTTGACCGTCCTATCCCGGCTGGGGACGAATTCCCGAGTGGTGCTCACCCATGACGTCGCGCAGCGGGACAACCTCCGGGTGGGCCGGCACGACGGCATCGCAGCGGTCATCGAAACGCTCAAGGGGCACCCACTGTTCGCGCACGTGACGCTGACCAGGTCTGAACGGTCCCCGATTGCGGCCCTGGTGACCGAAATGCTGGAGCTGCCCGACCTGAGCTGACCGGACGGGGCGCGCGGCGGGTCGGCGTGCGACCGCTGGAGAGAACCGGCACAGTGACACCACGCCCGGACACCACGCCCGGACACCACGCCCGACGGCACGCGGACATTCCAGCCGTGCTGTCGGGCGTGGTGCCGTGATCGCCAGTGACCCCCGAGAGGACAGCCGTCGATGAACCGAGCCCGTTCCGCCGCCGCATCAGCCGCGGTGCTGACCGTTGGCACGGCCGCCCTGCTGTTCACCGGGCTCCCCGCGCAGGCCGGCGGATGGTCATCGGGTCCCAGCACGTCCAGGATGGCCGAACTCAGGACGGCCGAATCCAGGATGGTCGCCACGGGGATGATGGTCGCCGAGACGCCGATCAGCACCAGCAACGGCACTCGCACGTTGATTGTCGATCCGAACGCCGACCTGCCGGCAGACAACGCGTCGATCAAGGTGCAGGGCAAGGGTTTTGACACCGGTCACGGACTGTTCGTCGCGGTCTGTGCCGATGGTTCCGGGGCGCCGGCGACCCTGACCGCCTGCGTGGGCGGCGCCATCCCGGCCGCGAATACCACCACGGGCTGGGCGCACATCACCAAGGATGGGCAGGGCGCAGGCGGGGTCAAGGCGGCGTTCGGTCCGGACGGCTCGTTCTCGGTCACCCTGGCGCTGCCGAAGGTCTCGGACGGACCGGCGAACTGCCTTGCGGTGAAGTGCTCCTTGTACACGGCGAGCGATGACCCTGCGGTCCGCAGCGAGGACAACACGGTCCCGGTCAGCTTCGCCGCCGCCCCACCCACCACGCCGCCGACTCAGCCGACCCAGCCGACCCAGCCGACCCAGCCGACCCAGCCGACGGCCCCGAGTACCCCCGGAACCGCCATCCCGCAGGTGGTGTCATCGCCCTCCCTGGCACCTGGCGGGAATCAATTGGTGGTGTTCTCGGGCTTCAAGGCGGGGGAGCAGGTCAACCTGACGCTGTTCTCCGATCCGATCACGTTGTCGCCGGTGACCGCCGATGGCACCGGGGTCGCCCGGGTGGAGTTCATCGTCCCGGCGAATTTCGCTGAGGGTGCTCACCGGCTGGAAGGTATCGGGGCGCAGTCGGGGACGGTGGGCGTGGCCACGTTCCAGGTCACCGCGCCGCCACCGCCGCCGACACCGCCGCCGACACCGACGCCCACTCCGACGCCCTCACCGACGCCGACGACGGTGGCAAGCGAAACCACCGCCAGCAGTGCCGCGGAGAGCACGACGCCCGCCGCTTCGACGGCGCCGAGCACGTCGGCGGTGACCTCTGCGACCGGTGACAGCGGCAGCAACCTGTGGTGGCTGTGGTTACTGCTGGCTCTGGTGATCGTGGCCGCGATCATTACCGCGATCGTGGTGCGTCGCCGCAATCAGCAGTTGCAGCGGGAGCAGGACGAGCAGGACATCGCCGATGCCGCGGCCAGGGAGCAGGCGCTGGCTGCCGGGTATCCATCGGCGGACGCGCCGACCGTATTCCTGCCGCCGGTCCCGCCGGGCGGACCGCCGCGCGGGGCCGACCCGTACGGGCTACTCGCCGGTCGTGACCACCCGGACAGCCCGACGCTCTACTCCGGGCAGGATCCCGCCGGCCCGACCGAGTACATCGGTGGTCCCGGCAGGTATGAGCCGCCAACCGAGCAGCTTCCGCCGCGTCCGGGTGCCCCCGGTAACCAGGAAACGCAGGGCTGGCGGCCGGACTTCACCCGGCCGGACAACCCCGCCGCGCCGGGCGATGAGGGACGCGACCCGGCCGGCGACGGTGACGGCCCTCGCCGCTAGCCGCTCGTGGGGCCTCGGTCGTCGCTGACTAGGGGTGCGTCATCGACAAGACGTCAAGGGCCGCGTCGAGCTGCGCCGCGGTCAGGGTCCCCCGGTCCACGTGTCCGCGCTCCAGGACCACGGTTTTGATCGTTTTGCTCTCCCGCAGTGCCTGCTTTGCGATGGTGGCCGCCTCCTCGTACCCGAGGTACTTGTTCAGCGGCGTGACGATGGACGGGGAGGACTCGGCGTAGGCGCGGCACCGCTCTACGTTGGCCACGATGCCGACGATGCACTTGTCGACCAGTACCCGGATGACATTGCTGAGAAGGTTGACCGATTCCAGGAGATTCCGGCCGATGACCGGGAACATCACATTCAATTCGAAGTTGCCCTGGGTGCCGGCGAAGGCGACGGTCGCGTCGTTGCCGAAGATCTGCGCGCAGACCATCATGGTCGCCTCCGGTAGGACCGGATTGACCTTTCCGGGCATGATCGACGAGCCGGGCTGCAGGTCCGGCAGGGCGATCTCGCTCAGGCCCGCGGTCGGTCCGGAACCCATCCAGCGCAAGTCGTTACAGATCTTGAACAGGCTGACCGCGATGCCCCGCAGCTGACCGGACGCCTCGACCAGGCCGTCCCGGGACGCCTGGGCCTCGAAGTGGTTCCGGGCCTCGGTGAAGGTCAGCCCGGTGGCGGTGTTCAGCTCCTCGATGACAGCGGCGGCGAAGCCGGGCGGGGTATTGATGCCGGTGCCGACGGCGGTCCCGCCCAACGGCAACTCGGCCAATCGGGGCAGCGACGCGAGCAGCCTCTCCTGGCCGTTGCGGATCTGCGCCGCGTACCCACCGAACTCCTGGCCGAGGGTGACCGGGGTCGCGTCCATCAGATGAGTGCGTCCGGCTTTGACCACCTGGGCCCACTGGGTTGCCTTCGCCTCAAGGGCATCCTCGAGGTGCGCCAACGCGGGCAGCAGGTTGCGCACCACCGACTCGGTGGCCGCGACGTGGATCGAGGTCGGAAACACATCGTTGGACGACTGGGAAGCGTTCACATGGTCGTTCGGGTGGACCACATGGCCGAGCAGTTCGGCAGCCAGGGTGGCGATGACCTCGTTTGCGTTCATGTTCGAACTGGTCCCCGAGCCGGTCTGGAACACGTCCAAGGGGAAGTCGCTGCGGAACTCGCCGGCGGCGATCCGATCGGCCGAGCTGACGATGGCGTCGGCGGTGGCCTGTGCGATGACGCCCAGCCGCGCGTTGACCGTGGCGGCCGCCGACTTGATCAGGGCCAGCGCGCGGATCTGCGATTGCTCCAACGTGCGGAATGAGATGGGGAAGTTCTCCACGGCGCGTTGGGTCTGCGCCTGATATTTCGCCTCTCGGGGAACCCGCACCTCGCCCATGGTGTCGTGCTCGATGCGGTATTCCTGGACGTCCAGCGGGGTGGGGGGCTGGAACTCTCCGTTGTGTTCTGCCATCCGACAACGCTATCCGGGGCAGCGACACCGCGACCAGCGGGTGCGGGCCCGATTCGGTCACACCCGACCCGCCGCATCCGACCCGCCGCATCCGACCCGCCGCACCCGCCTGGCCCACCCAGCCACCCGCCTGGCCCACCCAGCCACCCGCCTGGCCCACCCAGCCACCCGTCTGTCCCACCCAGCCACCCGCCCACGCCGTGTCACGATGGACGCATGGCGGACCGGCGACCGAAGACCCTGCGGGACATGGCGCTGTCGGTCGGGCTGTTGGCGATCGTCGTGCTGGCACTGGTCGGGATGTACGGAGGCGTGAGCCTCTCGCCGGGAGGACCGTCCCAGGGTCAGACACCCACTGCCGACGTCACCGGTGGGCTGCACCAGGCTGAGCCGGTGGTCGGCTTCCCAGTCTCCGTTCCGGTGGTGCCAGCGGGCTGGCACCCCAGCTCCCTGTCGGTGACCGAGAAGTCAAGCGATGCAGCGGGTTCTGCGCCAGCGGTGCGCGCCGGCTGGGTCACCGATTCGGGCCGGTTCATCACCCTCATCCAATCCCGCGGGCCGGTGGCAGACGTGCTGACCACGGAGCTGGGTGGGGCCGCGCCGGCGAGCGGTATCGAGCAGACCGGCGGAACACCGTGGACGGTGACCAGCGGTCGGCGCAACGAGCAGGCCTGGTACCGAATCGCCGGCGACGTGGTTCAGCTGATCACCGGCCCGGCGTCACCGGATGACTTTCGCGTCCTGGCGACTGCAGCCATGACCGCGAACTGACGCCCCCCAGCGCCACAGGCGTGAACCGCAGCCGCCCGCCCATTGAGTCAGGCCAGTGGAGTCAGGCCAGTGGAATCAGGCCCGCGGAGTTAGTCCCGCTCGGTCCAGTCCAGCAATTTTTCCAGCGGCCAGGTGTTGACGATGCGGTCCACCGGCACCTCGCATTCCTCGGCGCGGGCGCAGCCGTACTGCTGCCAGTCCAACTGCCCCGGCGCATGGGCATCGGTGTCGATGCTGAACAGGCATCCCGCCTGCACTGCCAGCCGAAGCAGCCGTCGCGGCGGGTCGAGTCGTTCCGGCCGGCTGTTGATCTCGACCGCCACCCCGTTCTCGGCGCAGGCGGCAAAAACCCGTGGGGCGTCGAAGGTGCTCTCCGGCCGGGTCCCTCGGCCGCCGGTCACCAGCCGGCCGGTGCAGTGCCCGAGGACGTCTGTGTGCCGGTTCTCGACCGCTCGCAGCATCCGCCTGGTCATCGACCCGGAGTCCGACCGGAGCTTGGAATGTACGGACGCGACGACGATGTCGACTCGGCCGAGCAGGGCGTCCGTCTGGTCCAGGGTGCCGTCCTCGTTGATGTCGCACTCGATGCCCGACAGCAACCGGAAACCGGCCAGGTGATTGTTCACCGTCGCGACCACCCGTAACTGCTTGCGCAGGCGCTCACCCGACAGTCCGTTCGCCACCTTCAATCGGGGTGAATGGTCGGTCAGCGCCTGGTATTCATGACCGATCTCGGCTGCTGTGACGGCCATCTCCTCGACCGGGCTGCCCCCGTCGCTCCAGTTGCTGTGCGAGTGCAGATCACCGCGCAGCGCAGCGCGGATCTCCTCGCCACCGGTGACCAGCGGGCCGTTACCGGCCTCGAGGTCGACCAGATAGTCCGGCATCACGCCGGCTGCCACCTGCTCGATCACCGTGGAGGTCTTTGGTCCGATGCCGGGGAGCTCCCGCAGGGTGCGGGTCCGGATCCGTTCGGCGAGCTCCTCGCCGGACATCGTCGCGATCGTCTGGGCCGCACCGCGGAACGCCTGTACCCGGTAGGTCGGGGACCGGGACCTCTCCAACAAGAAGGCGATGCGGCGCAGTGCGTCCAGCGGCTCCATGTGTGACGACCCTAGTTGGGTGTCGGCCCCAGTTCGACGACCCTGATGTGACGACCCTGATGTGACGACCCTGATGTGATGACCCTGATGTGACGACCCTGATGTGACGACCCTGATGTGACGTCCTTCACCACTGTCAGCAGCGTTCGGGTGCCATCCTTGGAGAAGAGGAGGACCGATGCTGCGTCCCATGCTGGTCGGAAAGATCCACCGCGCGCGGGTGACCGCCGCTGATCTGAACTATGTCGGGTCGGTCACGGTCGATGCAGACCTGCTGGATGCCGCGGACCTGCTGCCCGGGCAACAGGTTGACGTCGTGGACATCACCAACGGTGCCCGCCTGACCACGTACCTCATTGAGGGCAGACGCGGCCACGGTGACATTGAGATCAACGGTGCGGCAGCGCATCTGGTGCACCCGGGGGACCTGGTCATCATCATCGGGTACGGCTTGCTGACCGACGCGGAGGCCCGGAACCGGCTCCCACGTGTGGTGTTCGTCGACGCCGACAACCGGGTGGTCCACCAGGGCACCGACCCCGGGGACGTTCCCGCCGGTGACGGGCTGCTCAGTTCTGGGGCCATCGGTCGCTAGCCGCCGACACGATCCCCGGGTCAGCGGTCCTCGGCTGAAGCGGTGCGTTCGGACCTTTCCAGCGCCGCGTCGACTCGCTCGCGGGCCCCGTCCAGGAACCGGGTGCAGAGCACGGCCAGGTGCTCGCCGCGTTCCCACAGGCGTAGCGACTCGTCCAACGAGAGGCCGCCCGCTTCCAGCTGCGCTACCACCGCAGCCAGCTCATCCCGGGCGTGCTCGTAGCTGGCGGCTTCGGCCGCCGAGCCGGCACTGTCGGCCTCGCCGTCGGTCTTCCGGTCCTGGGCGGGGGCGGGCGGGTCTGCTGGTGTCATCGGCTCTCTCCCGGTGCGTTGATCGGTGTGTCGGTAGGTGTGTCGAGGGGTGTGTCGTGGGGGTGGGTGTGAATGTGGGGGTGGGGGCAGTGGGTGCAGCAGCGGTGGGGCGGCCGGCCGAGCTGGTGCGCCGCCGGTGTGTCACTCCCGCGGTTCTGGTCCGTTGCTGGTGGCAAGCACCGCCCCGTCGGCGACTCTGATCCTGAGTGGGGTCCCGGCTGGGGCGTCACCGACGGAGCTCAACACGGTGCCACCGGCCTGCACGACGGCGTACCCGCGGGCCAGGGTGGCGGCCGGACCCAGGGCGTCGAGCTGAGCCCGCCGATGGGCCACGTCCCGGTCGATGCGCTCCAGGGTCATCCGGGTTTGCACCCTCGTCCGGTCCAGGAGCCGGGCGACCTCGGCGGTGCGGGCGGTGAGGGGAGTGTGCGGGACGGCAAGCACGGTCGCCGAGGTCAGCCGCCGCAGACGGGCCTGCTCGGTGCTCACCCACCCGGTGAGGGCTCGTCTGGCCCGGCCCCGCAGCTGATCGACCTGCCGAGCCTCGGCCGAGGCGTCCGGCACCACCCGTTTCCCGGCGTCGGTCGGCGTTGAACACCTGACGTCGGCGACGTCGTCGATGATGGGGTGGTCGGGTTCGTGACCGATCGCGGCGACCACCGGGGTCCGGCAGGTGGCCACGGCTCGGCACAGCGCCTCGTCGGAGAACGGCAGCAGGTCTTCCACGCTGCCACCACCCCTGGCGATCACAATCACCTCGACCGCCGGGTCGGCATCCAGCCGGGCCAGCGCTTCCATCACCTGCGGAACGGCCGAGATCCCTTGTACCGCAGGGTATTCGACCCGGAATCGAACCGCCGACCAGCGCGCTCTGGCATTGGCCAGGACGTCGGACTCGGCGGCGCTGGCCCGCCCGGTGATGAGGCCGACGACACCGGGCAGGAACGGCAGTTGCTTCTTGCGGGAGGGTGCGGTGAGTCCTTCTGCCGCCAACAGCTGCCGCAGGCGTTCGAGGCGGGCCAGTAGCTCGCCCAACCCGACGGGGTGGATCTCGTCGACCCGGAAGTTGAGCGTGCCGCGGGCCGGATAGAACTCGAACCGGCCGTGCACGACGACCCTGGACCCCTCTGCCGGTGGGGGCGACAGGGCGGTGAGGACGGACCGGGCGCAGATCACCTGCAAGGACATCGAGACCGCTGGATCACGCAACGTGAGAAACGCGGCCTGTGAAGCGGACCGCATCGTCACCTGCGCGAGCTGACCCTCCACCCACGCCGCTGGCGCCTTGGCCACGTACTCCGACATCCGTTGGGCCAGGGCCCGGACCGGCCAGGGGTTCTCCCGGCTGGTGTCGGCCGCCTTGACCGGCGGTCCGGCTGACCGAACCGCAGGTCCGGGCGGGGGGTTGCTCACTGGAGCTGGGCGTCCAGGGTGACCAGACGGTTGGTCAGCAGCGTCAGGAAAGGGGGCCGGCTGGTGGTGGCCTGCTCGTGGGCCAGCACGGCCGACACATCAGCTGCGGACAGCTCGCGAAGCCGGCCGCGAACCTGTGCCAAGGTCATCTCGGGATAACCGGGCAGGGCAGCGGGGCCAGGCCCAGCCGCGCCGGCGGCAGCGCCGGCCCGCGACGTGCCGCCAGCGGCGGGACGTGGCGAAATCCCGGTGGGCCGCCCGGCAGGCTGGCGGGCCGGTGTGGTCCGGGGCCGGGGGTGGACGTCTGGTGGGGGCCCGGCGTTTCTCGCTGCCTCGGCGCCGGCCGGTGCATGGCGAGGACGGTCCGTACCACTGCCTGCCGGGCCGCTGCGGGTGGTGCCACGCCGGGCCGGCCCGGCGGGTGCGATCCGCTCCCGTGCGGTGTCCCGCGCGGTGGCGTCAGCCCGCTTCACCGGCTCGGCGGGTTCGATGGCGGCCGGGGGCTTCACCGGTGTCAGGGCGCCGGCGGGGCGCCGGGGGCCCCTGGGCCGGGCGAGGGGATGTTGGGTCGGCAAATCTTTCGCGGACGCCGGATCGGCGGCCAAGTCGCTGGCCACGACCGCCGGGGGAACTTCCAGCGCCGCCGTGGTTGAGGTGGTGGTCTCGGGAGGGAGGGACGTCGCAATCGGCGGTGTCGTGGAAAGCGGTGTCGTGGAAAGCGGTGTCGTGAAAAGCGGTGTCGTGGAAAGCGGTGTCTTTGCCACTGGCGCAGTCGAGAGCGGTCTTGTGGCGACCGGTGTCGTTGCCAGCGGTGTCGTTAGCGGCGGTGTCGTTGCCAGCGGCGTCTTGGCCGGGGGGGCCTCGGGTTCGTCGTCGAACCGGTTGCGGTCCCTGCTCGGGCCGACGGACCCCTTGCTGCTGGCGCCCGGGCCGTCGGCGGGCAGATGGCCGTTACCCGTCACGCCGGCTTCGTCGTCGTCGAACCGGGCCCACGCCGGATTCTCCTGTGGTGCGGCGATCACCCCGCCGAGCAACTCGTCACCGCGGGTGGCCAGGCTGTTCACTTCCTGCTGCAGCTTCATGGTCAGGCGCATCGCCCGCCCGACCGCCACCACCGGGAGCGCTGGAAGGTCGGTGGGCAGCGCACGGACCCTGTCGATACCGGTCCCGACCAGCCCCGCGATCAGTCGAACGGGCAGGGGCAACGTGAAAGCCATGGGCTAAGCGTGCCCCATCCTCGTTGCTCATGTCACCCAGAGGGTCCAGAGCGCACCCCTGAGGACGGCTCAGGCGGGGGAGCCGACGGCCCCGGCGACCTACCATGGTCAGATGACTGCCGCCCCGCCCCGTCGCGTCCTGCTGGCCAGCCCCCGTGGGTACTGCGCCGGCGTCGACCGGGCGGTCGTCACGGTCGAGAAGGCGCTTGAGCAGTACGGCGCTCCGGTTTACGTCCGCAAGCAGATCGTGCACAACAAGCATGTGGTGGCGAATTTGGAAGCGCGGGGCGCGATCTTCGTCGAAGAGACCGAGGAGGTTCCCGAGGGTGCCCTGGTGGTGTTCTCCGCGCACGGGGTATCGCCGGCGGTGCACGAGGAGGCGGAGCGTCGCAACCTGCAGGTGATCGACGCGACCTGCCCGTTGGTCACCAAGGTGCACAAGGAAGCCCGCCGGTTCGCCGCGGAGGACTACGACATCCTGTTGATCGGGCATCGCGGTCATGAAGAGGTCGAGGGAACCCAGGGCGAAGCACCGGAGTCGATCCAGGTGATCCACGATCAGGCCGATGTGGACACGGTGACCGTCCGGGACCCGGACAAGGTGATCTGGTTGTCACAGACCACTTTGTCGGTGGACGAGACGCTGGAGACGGTCGACCTGCTACGACGCCGGTTCCCGTTGATGACGGCGCCGCCGAGCGACGACATCTGCTACGCCACCCAGAATCGCCAGGAGGTGGTCAAGCAGATCGCCCCCGACTGTGACCTGGTGCTGGTGGTGGGCTCCCGGAACTCGTCCAATTCGGTGCGCCTCGTGGAGGTCGCGCTGGACGCGGGTGCGCGGTCGGCCTACCTGGTTGATGACGCAGGTGAAATCGACGAGACCTGGCTGATTGAAGCCGCGACGGTGGGTGTGACCAGCGGTGCCTCGGTGCCGGACGATTTGGTCTCGGGCGTACTGGATTACCTGACCGAGCGTGGATACCCGCCCGCGCAACAATTCACCGCGGCTACGGAGACGCTGACCTTCTCGCTGCCCAAAGAGCTGCGTAACCTCCGTCCAGTAGCGCGGTGATGTTCGTCACGCTCGCACTGGCGGCTCGATATGGGTGTGTGCTCGTCGACGGGACCACGTCCATTGATGGGCCGCGCTCTGATGGGGCTTCTCCGTCGGGGTGCGGGCGGTAGTTCTAGGTCAGACGTGTGAGGCCGACATCCGAGCGGCCGGCCGGTTGGACCGCATCGGCTGCGCGAGGATGCGGATCAACCCGATCAGCACCGCAGCGGCCGTGCCCACGGCCATTGTCGGGAAGGTCCCGATCACCTTCAGCGCTGTCGCGTACAGCCCTCCCCCGTGGATGAACACCATCCCGCCGACGACGACTCCGACCACGATCAGCAAAGGTGGCTGCACCATGGCGGTAAAAATCGATCCACGGCGCACGAGCAGCGCGGCTAGCACCACCCCCAGGTAGAAGCCGATCCGCAGTCCCCAGGACAGAGCCCCGGTGGTCAGACCGTCGATGGCGGCGCCGCCGAGCGTGCAGGCCAGCGCCAGGATGATCACCGCCCACGACGGCCACCCTCGAACTCCGGGCAGCACCGATGCGTCTGCGGTGGGAGGACGGGCCCCGGTTCTCATACTCACCCGTCCACGGTAGCGTCCCAGGCTCGTCTGGTGGCACTTCGCAGCGGCATGACCTGGGCCGGATCGGATCCGCGGGCGGCCGGTGCAGCCGCCGGTGGGTCGACCCGATGCGGTTGCCGGGGCACCGTGTCGACCGGCTCCGGGGACCCGATCTGTTCGCCGGTCACCCCGAGGTCAGTGAATCTGCGGGCAGTTACCAGGACCCGGCTCTCCATCGACCGCACCGTCAGGTTGTAGGCCTGTACCGCTCGGTCCAGGCTGCCGCCGAGTCCGGTCAGATGGCCGGCGACCGTACCGAGCCGGCCGTGCAGTTCCCGGCCGAGCGCATGAATTTCCGTGGCGGACGTCGACAGCCGTTCCTGACGCCAGGTGAAGGCGATGGTCTTGAGCAGCGCGATCAACGACGTCGGGGTGGCGATGACCACATTGCGCCCGAAGGCATGCTCGGAGAGCCCAGGATCGACCGCCAGGGCCGCATCGAGCAGCGGTTCACCGGGCACAAAGAGCACCACGAACTCCGGGGCCGGCTGAAAATGGCGCCAGTAGGCCTTCGCCGCCAGGGCGTCGACGTGACCACGCAACGCCCTGCTGTGGGCGGCCATCAGGGCGGCCCGCCGCCGATCGTCAGTGCAGTCCAGGGCCTCCAACCAGGCCGCGAACGGGACCTTGGCGTCGACCGGAATCTGTCGGCCACCGGACAGCCGGACCACCATGTCGGGCCGGACACCGGCCCCGTCACCCTCGATCGGACGGGCACCGACCTGGGTGTTGAAATCGCAGTGCTCGACCATGCCGGCCAGCTCGACGATCCGTTGTAACTGCACCTCCCCCCACCTGCCGCGAACCTGCGGGGCCCGCAACGCTCCGACCAGCGAACGGGTGGCGGTGCCGAGCTCGTGCGACGTCCGGTGCAGTGCGGCAACCTGCTCCCGCAGCCCCGCGTACGCACCGACCCGGTCCCGCTCGACCTCGTGCAGGCTCCGTTCCACCCGGGCCAAGGCGTCCGCGGCCGGTGCCAGCAATTCAGCGACGTCGCGGTGGGCCGGGAGCAGCGGGGCTCGGGGGAGCGCACGGCCGACGATCAGCCCGACCACGCAGCCACCGATCAGCAGCAGTGCCCCGACGAGAAGCGTGACGGTGTCCATGAGCAGAGCATGCATCCCGCCACCGACAGCGATGATGAGAAGCGGGCCGGACCCGGCGGATCGTGAGGCTCGTGGGCAAAGATCCGGCCGGCTGTCGGTGACGTGCTACTGGGTCGTGTCCTGCCGGGTCGTGTCCTACTGGGGGATGTAGTTAAACTCGTCCGGGTTCGGCCCGGTCCGCTCGTCCTTGTTCAGGGCGGAGATCAGCGCGGCGTCGCTATCGGCGAGCTCGAAATCAAAGATTTCGAAGTTCTCCTTGACCCGGCTGGGGGTGGTCGACTTCGGGAACACGATGTTGCCCAACTGGATGTGCCACCGGAGCACCACCTGGGCCGGCGTCTTCCCCAACTCCCGTGCGATCTCGGTGATCACCGGATCATCAAGGACAGCGCCCTGGGCGATCGGTGACCACGCCTCGGTCGCGATCTCGTGTTCCGCGTCGAACGCCAGCAGATCCTCCTGGGTCAGGTACGGGTGCACCTCGATCTGGTTCACCGCGGGAATGATGGTGGTCTCCTCGTGCAGCCGGCGCAGATGGTGTGGTTGGAAGTTCGACACCCCGATGGCCCGCGCCCGACCCTCGGTGTAGATGCGCTCCAGGGCCTTCCACGTGTCGACGTAGTTCCCGACCTCCGGCAGCGGCCAGTGGATGAGAAACAGGTCTATACGGTCGAGCTTGAGGTCGGCCAGGGTCTGATCGAAGGCGCGCAGCGCGTCATCGAAGGCGTGGAAGCCGTTGTTCAACTTGCTGGTGACGAACACATCCGACGGGTCGAGGTCGGATTGGGCAATCGCCTGACCGACCTCCTTCTCGTTGCCGTACATCTCGGCGGTGTCGATGTGCCGGTAGCCGACCTTGAACGCTTCGGTGACCGCCGCCGCGGTGTCCGCCGGGTCGATCTGGAACACGCCGAATCCCAACTGGGGGATGTGCACGCCGTTGTTCAGGGCGATATCGGGCACGGTGTTCATTGCGGTGTCACTCACGTGCAAACCTCCATGGGTTGGTGGTGTTGGTCATGGTTCTTGCGGATGTATTCCTGCGGCTCGGGTTTCCAGAACCGATGCGGCTCACACTCAGTCAGGCATATTCGAGCTGATTCGGCATCACCGCGTCCGCCGCAGCGTTGTTCGGACCGGCCGTCGGGTCATGCCAGCCAGCCCTCGACCGTACGCCGGAACGGTCGGAGACTGGATTCGGGGGTGGTGGCCAGATGCGTCACCACGCCGCGGCGGACTGCCAGCGACCCATCAGGCGCAGGACCTGGGTAGAGAACCGCCAAATGGGTCACGATGAGCGACATTTGCCACATCGCGGAGCTCCGGGACAGCGGACGGGGCTGCCCTCGCGCGCGGTATGCTCCGTCACATGTCCGGACAGGGAGTTTTTCTGGTGTGCCGCCGCGAGGTCGATCTCGCGCGCGTCGCCAGTGCTGTCTGTTGCGCTGCCGCCTGACACCCGCCGTTCATCTGCGCCGGGTTGTCGTATCGGCGCGGTGGTTGCCCCCTCTCTAGTGGGGTTTCCGTTGTCGGTGAGACGGCACCCGGCCCTCCGCAAGGATCAGCCTCCTCATGGTTCAGCCTGCTGTTGTTGCCGGTGCCGCACCCGCTGCGGTCACCGGCGCTGACGCCGCGTCCACCGGCCCGGGTGCCGGGTCGGCTGCGGCGGACCGTACGGCCCGGCGGACGCCGCCAGGTCGCGGGCAGAGCGCCAAGGGGCAGGGTCAGTGGGCGCTGGGTCACCGGGAGCCATTGAATCCCAATGAGCGGATGAAGAAGGACGATGACGGCCTGCATTGCCGCGAGCGCATCGAGACGCGTTACCGCTACACAGGTTTCGACGGTATTGACCCGGGCGACCTGCGCGGCCGGTTCCGCTGGTGGGGCCTGTACACGCAACGCGCGCCGGGTATCGACGGTGGCCGTACCGCCGTTTTGGAACCGGAGGAATTGGAAGACAAGTACTTCATGCTGCGCGTCCGGATCGACGGCGGGCAGCTCACCACCGCGGGGCTGCGGACCATCGGGGAGGTGTCGACCCGGTACGCCCGGGACACCGCCGATCTGACCGATCGCCAGAACGTGCAATTGCACTGGATCCGCATCGAGGACGTGCCCGACATCTGGGCGGCGTTGGAGGGCGTCGGGCTCAGTACCGCCGAGGCGTGTGGTGACGTGCCGCGGGTCATCCTGGGTTCACCGGTCGCCGGCATCGCCGCTGACGAGATCATCGACGGCACACCGGCTGTGCAGGAGATCGTCCAGCGGTTCATCGGCAGCCCTGAATTCTCGAACCTGCCGCGGAAGTTCAAGACGGCCATTTCCGGCTCGCCCCGGCAGGACGTGGCCCACGAGATCCACGACATCGCTTTCGTCGGCGTTGTGCACCCCGATCACGGCCCCGGTTTCGATGTGTGGGTGGGCGGCGGACTGTCCACCAACCCCATGCTCGGCCAGCGACTCGGCGCCTGGGTCCCGCTCGGGGAGGTCGCGGACGTCTGGGCCGGGGTCATTTCGATCTTCCGTGATTACGGCTACCGGCGGCTGCGCAACCGGGCCCGGCTGAAATTCCTGGTGGCGGATTGGGGGGTGGCCAAGTTCCGGGAGGTGCTGGAACGGGATTACTTGGGGCGCACCCTGATCGACGGCCCCG
The DNA here is from genome assembly GCA_965247715.1 of Nakamurella sp. GTDB lineage: Bacteria > Actinomycetota > Actinomycetes > Mycobacteriales > Nakamurellaceae > Nakamurella. Next base: position 946,003 of record CBDFHS010000015.1, read on the forward strand.
CGCCGTCGGATCCGGTCGGCCCGCGAGATCACGTCGGGGTGCATCAGCAGCGGGACGGGCGGTTCTACGTCGGCATCAACCCGACCGTCGGCCGGGTTGCCGGCACCGTGCTGTCCCGCATCGCGGATCTGGCCGAGGCCAACGGTTCCGGGCGGGTCAGGACGACCACCGACCAGGGACTGGTGATCCTGGACGTGGATGCCGACCGGGTGGATTCGCTGGTGGCCGGGCTCGAAAGCCTTGGCCTGTCGATCACCCCGTCGACGTTCCGTCGAAACATGATGGCCTGCACCGGCTTGGAGTTCTGCAAGTTGGCGATCGTGGAGACCAAGGCCAGAGGCATCGCCCTGGTGGACGAGCTGGAGAAGCGGGTCGGCGACCTCGATGTGCCGTTGACCATCAACATCAACGGCTGCCCGAACGCCTGCGCCCGGACGCAGATCGCCGATATCGGGCTGAAGGGCATGATCGTCACCGATGCCGCGGGGGAGCAGGTGGAGGGGTTCCAGGTGCACCTCGGCGGGGGCCTCGGCCTGGACGCCGGATTCGGCCGAAAGGTACGGGGACACAAGGTCACCGGGGACGATCTCGCCGACTACGTCGAACGCGTCGTTCGCACCTTCGACACGCAGCGGGAAACCGGAGAGCGATTCGCCCAGTGGGTGGCCCGGGCGGACGAGACGGCATTGCTGTGAGCGAAAACCGTGCTCCGGCCCAGTACTGCCCGTACTGCGGGGAGACAAACCTGTGGCCGCACGAGGACTCGCACGGCGCCTGGAGCTGCCGCGACTGCCGCCGGGTGTTTGCCGTCAGGTTCATTGGACTGGCCGGTGCTGGGTCGCCGACCGCGCAGCCCCCGTCGAACGAGATCACGGTGTCGCCATGATCACCGCCGTGCGGGGCCACGCCGAGCTGGCGGCGATCGCCACGACTGCGGACCTGGAACTGGCCGACGCTTCCGCTGAGGATGTCCTGAGGTGGGCGGCAGGACAGTTCGGGAGCGGCTTGGCGGTGACGGCGTCGATGCAGGACACCGCGCTGGTCCATCTGGCGTCCACCGTGCTGCCCGGGATCGATGTGTTGTTCCTGGACACCGGGTATCACTTCATCGAAACAATGGGCACTGCGGACGCTGTCGAGGCCGTGTACGACGTGACCCTGCGCCGGCTGCTGCCGTTGCAGACCGTCGCCGAACAGGATGCCCACTACGGTCCGGACCTGTTCGCCCGCGACCCCGACCTGTGCTGCGCGCTGCGCAAGGTGGCCCCGCTAAACCAGGCTCTGACCGGTTACGAGGCCTGGGCGACCGGGGTGCGCCGGGTCGAGTCGGCGACCAGGGCGGGCACCAAGGTCGTGGATTTCGACGCGAAGCGGGGAAAGATCAAGATCGCTCCGCTGGCCGGGTGGTCGGACGAGGACGTTGCGGATTACATCGCGGCCAACAACGTTCTGGTGAACCCGTTGCTGGGAGAGGACTATCCCTCGATCGGCTGCGCACCCTGCACCCGCCGGGTGCTGCCGGGTCAGGATGCCAGATCCGGCCGGTGGGCCGGCCTGACCAAGACCGAATGCGGGATCAACACATGACGGCCGCGGCCGCCGTGCAGCCGTCGCGTACCGGGCTGGGCGGCGCCACCGTGTGGCTGACCGGGCTGCCCAGTGCCGGCAAGACCACCCTGGCGATCGCAGTGGCTGACGTGTTGCGCTCGCGGGGCCGGGAGGTCGAGATCCTGGACGGCGACGAGGTTCGCACCCACCTGTCGGCGGGGTTGGGGTTCTCCCGAGCCGATCGGGCGACCCAGGCCACCCGGATCGGGTTCGTCGCCGAACTGCTGGCCCGGCACGGCGTCACGGTGCTGGTCCCGGTGATCGCGCCCTACGCCGACGATCGGGCCGCGGTCCGCCGCCACCACGTCGAACGGGGCACCGCGCTGCTCGAGGTGCACCTGTCCACCCCTGTTGCAGTGTGCGCCCAACGCGATGTCAAGGGCTTGTACGCCAGGGCCTTTCGCGGCGAGATCAGTTCGATGACGGGCGTCGACGATCCGTACGAGGTGCCGGAACGCCCTGACCTGCGGATCGACACGTCCACCGTCGACCTGGACGGTTCGGTGGTCCGGCTTGTCGAACTGCTGATCACGAAGGGCCTCTTGTGAGCGCCGCCACCGATGTCCCGGCCACCCTCGCAGCAGGGCGCCGGGCGGCCAGCCCGCACCTGCGGGCGCTGGAGTCGGAGGCCATCCACATCCTGCGGGAGGTGGCCGGTCAGTTCGACAAGCCGGTGATCCTGTTCTCCGCGGGCAAGGATTCGGTGCTGGTACTTCATCTGGCGCGCAAGGCCTTTCATCCGGCGCCGCTGCCGTTCCGGTTGCTGCACGTCGACACCGGGCACAACTTCCCCGAGGTGCTGGCGTTCCGGGACCGGGTGGTCCGCGACGGTGGTCTCCGGCTGCAGGTCGCTCACGTCCAGGACTGGATCGACGACGGCCGGCTCACCGAACGCCCGGACGGCACCCGGAACCCGCTGCAGACCGTGCCGCTGGTCGACACCATCGCGCAGGAGCAGTTCGACGCCGTGATCGGCGGTGCCCGCCGCGACGAGGAACGCTCCAGGGCCAAGGAACGGATCTTCTCCCTGCGAGATTCCTTCGGTGGGTGGGATCCCCGGCGGCAGCGGCCGGAGCTGTGGGGCCTGTACAACGGCCGGCACGCCCCCGGCGAGCATGTGCGGGTGTTCCCGCTGTCGAACTGGACCGAACTCGACGTGTGGAACTACATCGAAGCCGAAGGAATTGCGCTGCCGGAGATCTACTACGCGCACGAACGAGAGGTGTTCCAGCGGCAGGGGATGTGGCTGGCACCCGGCGACTGGGGTGGACCGGCCCAGCGGGAAACGGTGCAGCGCAAGCAGGTCCGGTACCGCACCGTCGGGGACATGTCCTGCACCGGGGCGGTGGAGTCCGCCGCGACCAACGTCGCGGCGGTGATCGAGGAGATCATCGCCACCAGGATCACCGAGCGCGGCGCCACCAGAGCCGACGATCGCCTTGGTGAGGCCGCCATGGAGGACCGTAAACGCGAAGGGTACTTCTGATGGTGACCACCGTGACCGTTCAGCCGGCATCGGCGTCACCGGCGTTACCGGACCCGGGGGCGGTTGCTGACACCGGTGCCTCCGTGGCCGCCGACGCGCACGATTTAGCGGTCGGCCTTCGCGGCGCCCGCCGGTTGCTCAGGTTCGCCACCGCGGGGTCGGTGGACGACGGCAAGTCCACCTTGGTCGGTCGACTGTTGCACGACTCCAAGTCGGTGCTGTCCGACCAGCTGGACGCGGTGCAGCGCACGTCGGAGGCGAGAGGTCTTGACACGATTGATCTCTCGCTGCTGGTCGACGGGTTGCGAGCCGAACGCGAGCAGGGCATCACGATCGACGTCGCGTACCGGTACTTCGCGACTCCGGCCCGGACCTTCATCCTGGCGGACACCCCCGGGCACGTGCAGTACACCCGTAACACCGTCACCGGCGCGTCCACCGCGGATCTGGTCGTCATCCTGGTCGACGCCCGGACCGGCGTCGTGGACCAGACCCGACGGCACGCGGCCGTCGCGGCCCTGCTCGGGGTTCCGCACCTGTTACTGGCGGTCAACAAGATCGACCTGGTCGATTTCAACGAGGCCACCTTCGACCGCATCGCCGACCATTTCTCCGGCTACGCGCAGCAGTTGGGCATTCACGACGTCACCGCCATTCCGATCAGCGCGCTGCACGGTGACAACGTGGTCGCCAGGTCCGCGCGCATCCCCTGGTACAGCGGACCCAGCGTCCTGGAGCACCTGGAAAGTGTTGAGCTGACAGATGATTTGGCACAGGGCGGCCTGCGGTTTCCGGTGCAGTACGTCATCCGGCCCCGGACCGAGGAGCTTCCCGACTACCGGGGATACGCCGGGCGGGTCACCGCCGGTAGCGTCCGGCCCGGTGACGGCGTCATCGCTCTGCCGTCCGGCCAGCGGTCGGTCATCAGCAAGGTCGACACGCCAATGGGCGAAACGAGTGTCGCCGTGGCCGGGGACTCGGTGACGCTGCTGCTCGCGGACGATCTCGACCTGTCCCGTGGGGACCTGATCGCCGGTGAGGTGGACGCCCCGGTGCCCGTCACCTCGTTCGCCGTCACCGTCACCCAACTCGCCGATCGACCCGTGCGGGTCGGGGCCCGGGCGTTGCTGCGATACGGAACGACCACTACCAAAGTCGCCGTCACGTCCATCGACGGGTTGCTGGATATCGACACCTTGACCTATCTGCCGCCGCCACCGGCGTTGTCGCTCAACGACATCGCCCAGATCACTGTGCGCACCGCCGATCCCGTCCCGGTCGAGCAGTACCGACCCGGCGGGGCTGTCGGCTCGCTGCTGATCATCGACCCGGCCGACGGCACCACCCTGGCTGCCGGGATGGTCGGCGATCGACGGGCCGCGCTGCACCCGACCACGACCCGGCCAGAATCGGCCTCGCCCACGCCTTCACCAGACCTACCCACGCCCGCACCCACGTCCTCGACCGAAGGAGATCTTTGATGTCCGCCCTGTCCGCACCCCGCCCCGCGGCCCTGCCGCGCCGATGTCCGCGTCCGGCCAGCGCCGGCCGAGCCGTCGCCTCGATTCCGACCAACGTTCACACTCCCGGCCCGTGAGCCGGCAGTCCCCGAAAAGGATTCACGTGTCTACCCAACGCCCAACTCGGCCCACCCGCCCCACCCGCCGGTCCGCACTCACCGCTGTTGTGTCCGCGCTGTTCGTCGTGACTGCAGCTTGCTCGGCCGGTACCAGCGCCTCGACCTCGTCATCCACGGCTTCCACTTCCGCTCCTACAGCCGCATCCGCAGCCGCATCAGCAACCGACGCCTCGGTCGCGTCCGGCCAGGAGACCAGCGCGTCATCGTCCGAGACCCTCATCGCCGGATCGGTTACCGAGCCGTCCGGGGTCTCGGCGGCACCGGCAGGAGGCGCGGACACCCTGCACCTCGGGTACTTCCCGAACGTCACCCATGCCTCTGCAGTGCTTGGAGTGCGTGACGGCACGTTCCAGAAGTCCCTGGGCGCAACCAAGCTCGAGACCGCGACCTTCAACGCCGGTCCCGCCGCCATCGAGGCGCTGCTGTCCGGAGCGATCGACGCGGCCTTCATCGGTCCCAGCCCGGCGATCAACGCCTACGTCAAGTCCGGTGGTGATGCACTCCGGATCGTGGCCGGCGCGACCCAGAACGGCGCCGCCTTGGTGGTCAAACCCGAGATCAACGGCCCGGACGATCTGCGTGGCAAGACCGTGGCCAGCCCGCAGCTCGGCGGCACCCAGGACGTGGCGCTGCGGAAGTGGTTGCTGGACAACGGCTTGAAGGTGCAGACCACCGGCGGCAACGACGTCGACATCGTAAACCAGGACAACGCCCAAACGCTGGACTTGTTCAAGAGCGGGCAGATAGACGGGGCCTGGTTGCCCGAACCCTGGGCGTCCCGGTTGGCGCTGGAGGCAGGGGCGAAGACGCTGGTCGACGAGAAGACGCTGTGGCCGGATCAGAAGTTCCAGACCACCGTCCTGGTGGCGTCCCGGCAATTCTTGGCCGACCACCCGGCAACGATCGAGGCGTTGATCGCCGGTGAGGTTGCCGAGACCACTGCGATCACCGCCGATCCGGCGAAGGCCGAAACCGAGCTGAACGCCGCGATCGGTGAACTGACCGGAAAGCCCATGGCGGACAGCACGATCCACGCCGCGTTCGCGAACGTCACCCCGACCTGGGATCCGTTGGCCGGCACGCTCGACACCATCGCAGCCAACGGGGTTCTGGCCGGCACGTTGAAGGAAAAGCCGGACCTCGCCGACATTTACGACCTGACCGCGTTGAACAAGGTACTGGCCGCCGCCGGACAGCCCAAGGTCAGCTCTTCCGGACTGGGCAAGGAGTAGGACGCCATGACGCTGCTCATCGACAATGTCGACCTGCACTACCGTGACGACGATCCACGGGTTGTTCCGCCCCTGCCCGTCATCGAGGACGACGGGAACGCGGCCGTTCGGATCAACGGCGTCAGCAAGGTGTTCACCGGGCGCCGTGGGAAAGTCGCTGCGCTGGACGACATTCACCTCACTGTGGCGCCGGGCGAGTTCGTTTGCCTGCTGGGTGCCTCCGGTTGCGGGAAGTCCACGTTGCTGAACCTCGTCGGCGGGCTCGACCACCCGACCGCCGGCACCGTCACGACCACCGGCCGCCCGGCGTTGATGTTCCAGGAGGCGGCGCTGTTCCCGTGGTTGACCGCGGGCCAGAACATTGCATTGGCCCTGAAATACGCTGGGGTGCCTCGTCGTTCCGCCCCGGGAAAGATCGAAGAATTACTCGACCTGGTCCGGCTGTCCGGCCACGCCGACCGCCGGATCCACGAGCTGTCCGGCGGTCAGCGGCAGCGGGTCGCGTTGGCCAGGGCGTTGGGCCAGAACAGCGAGGTGCTACTGATGGACGAGCCGTTCGCGGCTCTCGACGCCATCACCCGGGATGTCATGCACGACGAATTGACCAGAGTCTGGAAGGCAACCGGGAACAGCATCGTCTTCGTCACGCACAACGTTCGGGAGGCGGTCCGGCTCGGTCAACGGGTGGTTTTGCTGTCCTCCCGGCCCGGCCGGGTGGTCGGGGAGTGGAAGGTGAACATCAAGGGGCCCAGAACGATCGAGCATCCTGCGGTCGGGGCGTTGGCATCGGAGATTACCCTGCGGCTGCGAGAGGAGATCGCCAGCCATGCCCGCGCTCAGTGAGTCGGTGATCGCCGCCGACGAGGTGGAACGCGAGGACACTGCCGCGGTCGGGGCCGGCCTTGACGTGCTGGAGGAACCGGACCGTACCCGGTCACCTTGGTGGCGGCGGCTGAGCAGCTCGGTGGTCCCGCCGCTGCTGGCTCTGGGTGTGGTGCTGGTGGTCTGGGAGGTGGTCTACCTGGCCAAGCTCAAGCCCGAGGTGATGTTGCCGTCACCGACCGCTGTCTGGGATCAACTGCTGCAGCTGCTCCGCGGAGGTCAAGCCGCGCAGGCGGTGTGGACCAGCCTGTCCCGGGCGTTGCTCGGATTCGGACTGGCGGTTGCGGTGGCGGTACCTATCGGGCTCGCCGTTGCCCGGTTCCGTTGGCTGCGGGCGGCGGTTGGGCCGTTGCTGTCGGGCCTGCAGTCGATGCCGTCGGTGGCGTGGGTGCCGCTGGCGATCCTGTGGTTCCAGATCAGCCCCGCGATGATCTACATGGTGGTGCTGCTCGGGGCGGTACCGTCGATTGCGAACGGGCTGACCTCCGGCATCGATCATGTGCCGCCGCTGTACTCCCGGGTCGGTCAAATCCTTGGGCTTGGCTGGTGGGGTCAGGCCAGGCACGTGCTGCTGCCCGCGGCGCTGCCCGGGTTCCTCGCCGGCCTCCGGCAGGGCTGGGCATTCTCCTGGCGGTCGCTGATGGCGGCCGAGCTGATCGTCACGTCGTCCAAACTCGGATTCGGGTTGGGACAGTTGATGAATCAGGGCCGCGACCTATCGGATGCGCCCCTGCTGTATGCGGGACTGCTGTTGATCTTCGTGGTAGGCGTCGGCATCGAACTGGTGCTGTTCCGCCCGCTCGAGCGAATGATTCTGGACGCCAGGGGACTTGCCGCCGCCAGCTGACCGGCGCGCTCCGACGCCCCCGGTAGCAGTGTCGTGGCGTCGGTCTAGCCTCGGTTCATGTCCCCTCCACTGCCACCGTTGATCGGGCTCGCCCACGGCAGCCGTGACCCCAGGGCCGCCCGGACCATCAGTGATTTGATGCGCGCCGTCGCGCTGCTGCGTCCGGGGCTGGTTGCCGTACCGGCGTTTCTGGACCTTACCGAGCCCGATCTGACCCAGGCGGTCTCGGCATTGCAGCAGGACGCGCCGGAGCGAGAGGTGACGGAGGCGGTCGTCGTACCGTTGTTGTTCAGCGAGGCGTTCCACGCCCGGGTCGACGCCCCGGTGGCAGTCCAGGAGGCGGCGGAGGCGACCGGTGTCAGCCTCGCGCTCGCCGGAATACTCGGGATGGGCGAAGCGGTGCTCGAGGCCCTCGAGGAAGCAGCCGGTCGCGCGCACATCTCCGCACACGAGGCGATCCTGCTGCTCGCAGTGGGATCGAGCCGGGCAGAGGCGAACGAGGCCGTGCACGAACTCGCCGAGCGGTGGAGCGCGCGCAGACTAGGACCGGTGTGGGCCGGGTTCGCCACCACCGGCGATCCGTCGGCAGGCGAGGTGTTACGACGGGCGGAGGCGCAGGGCCGGCGGATCGGGGTGGTCCCGCTGTTCCTGGCGCCAGGGCTCCTGCTGGACGCCACCGCTCGCGCTGCGTTGGATATGGAGGCCGAGGTCGCGGAACCGTTGGGGACGGCGTTGGCGGAATTGGTGTTGCATCGCTACGAGGAAGCCCGGGTGGCGGCGACCCGCTGACCCCTGGGTCGGGAACGCCGAGGAGGCAGATGCCTGCCCCATTAGCGGTTGGCAGTGACCGAGACCACGATGAAGACCACCAGGGCAATGGCAAGGATGACCGCAACCGCAATGGTCCCCCAGAACATCAATCTCGGCCGGGCCTCGACCTCGGCGCCGATCCACTCGATGTCCTCGGCCGGCGTCCGGTGCTCGGGTTCGTCGGTGGGTCGGTCGTCGCCCGGCGTGGTGGTCACGAGAGAAGTTTAGGGCCGGAACGGGCCGCGAGGGCGACCGCCCACAGATGCATGCCTGCGTAGGACCGGTACGGCCGCCATCTCGTTCCATACTCCGCCAACGCGCGGGGTGCTGTCGGCAGGCCGAGGAGCCCGGCGCCGGCCCGCAGCACGAGGTCACCGGTGAGCAGCACGTCCGGGTCACCCAGCAGCCGCATCGCGACGTACCCCGCCGTCCAGGGACCGATGCCGGGCCTGGTGACCAGGTCCGCCGTCAGGTCGGCGGTGGTGAGATTCGGATCGACGACCAGCGAACCGTTGGCGATGGCGGCGGCGGCAGCGCAGACGGCCTGGGCCCGCCGTCGCGGCCCGGCGATCACGTCCGGGCCGAGGTCGGCCACCGCCCGCGCGGTCGGGAACAGGTGGGTGAGTTCCCCGACCGGGGCGGCCAGTCGGTCGTCCGCGGCGTGTACCAGACGAGCCGCGGCCGTCTGCGCGCCCGCGACCGAGACCTGTTGTCCAAGAACAGCTCTGATCAGCATCTCGGCTCCGTCGGCCGCTCCCGGAATACGCAGGCCGGGCCGCGCTCGCACCGTCTCCGTCAACGCCGGGTCCGCTGTTAACGCGGTGTCAATGGCACGCGAGTCTGCGTCCAGATCCAGCAACCGACGGCACTGGGCGATGGCGGCATCGAGATCGGACGCGTGCTCGAGGGTGATCGCAGTGTCGACGCCGACGTCCTGCGGGTGACCGGCGGAACAGTCGTGGTCAGCCTCGGGCAGGGTCATCGCAGCCGTCCCGGAACCGACCGGAAGGCGCAACGCTCTGAAGTAGGTCCGCCCCCGGACGTACTCCACCCCGGGCACTGTATGACTGCGCAGGAATGCGAGCAAATGATCCGCGGCAAACGGGGTGCGGACCGGCAGCCGCAGCGTCACAGGGTCGGCCGGCACGGCACCACTGTGCCAGCTGCGCCAGAATCGACCCATGACGGAGGATCAGATCATCGCCTGGGTGAGCGCGCTGCCGGGTGTCACGGTCGTGACCGCGGGCGAGGGCAACGGCGCTCCCGCCGCCGCCTGGGGGGACACGTTCTTCTCCTACGACCCTGCCCTCTCGTACGACCCGTCCCTCTCGCACGACCCGCCGGGCGATCAACCCGCTGATCGGCGAATGCCGTTCGCCACCATCGTGACTCACGACTATCAAGGCTTTGACACCGCGTCGCGGCTCGATCGGGACGGGGTGTTCCGGGTGAATATCGCGGTCGGCCGCCGGGTGTTCGAGGAGCTGGTCGGATACCGCCCGGGCCAGCACAGCGATCATGTGGCATCGCACGACTACACCGCCTTGGACCGCGTGATCCCCCACCCGATCTACGCGGCCCAGGGGTGGGTGTCCGTGCTCAACCCCGGTCCGGAGACGTCCGGGCTCGTCCGTGAGCTGCTCACCCAGGCGCACGCCCGGGAGTTCCGCCGGCACTCGACGTGACCGGGCGGTTCGTCGTTGGGTCGGTTCGTCGTTGGGTCGGTCGTCGTAGCGGGACGTGCCACGATCCAGCAGTGACAGATGCAACGAAACCCGACCTGACCGTCCACCCGCCGCCGACCCGGTGGGAGAGCACCGTCACCGGTGAGCGGTGGGAGTTCTACGTCGACAGGTTCGCCCGGCACGTCGCCGACGGTGTCGACCTGGAAGGGGAGGCCCGGTTCGTCGATGCCCTGGCCCCGCGGGGAGCCCGGGTGCTGGACGCCGGATGCGGGACGGGCCGGGTGGCCGCCGCGCTGGACCGGATGGGCCACCGCACCGTCGGCGCGGACCGCGATCCGGGGTTGATCGAGGTCGCGGGGAAGCAGTACTCCGGCCCGGTTTTCGTCAACGCCGACCTGCTCAGCCTGACCCCCGACAGGCTCGGCGCTGCCGGCGCTCCGGTTCAGTTGGATGTGGTGGTGCTCGCCGGGAATGTCATGGTCTACGTTGCTCCCGGCACCGAACGGGCGGTGCTGGCGGTGCTGACCGCACTGTTGGAACCGGGTGGCCGGCTGGTCTGCGGGTTCGCCACCGACCGGGATTACACCGTGACCGATCTCGACCGGGACGCGGCGGCGGTCGGACTTGCGAACGAACACCGGTTCTCCACCTGGCACCTCGATCCCTGGCACGCGGACGCCGAGTTCGCCGTCACCGTGTTCAGGCGGCCTGGGTGAGCCCCTGCCGACCGTAGACTGACACCTCGTGAGTCTGACCCTCGGCATCGTCGGCCTGCCCAACGTCGGCAAGTCCACCGTGTTCAACGCCCTGACCCGAGCCAACGTGCTGGCCGCGAACTATCCGTTCGCGACCATCGAACCCAATGTCGGCGTGGTGCCCATCCCCGATCCGCGGCTGGACCGGCTGGCGGAGGCGTTCCATTCGGTGAAGACGGTGCCGGCGACGGTGTCGTTCGTCGACATCGCCGGCATCGTCAAGGGGGCGAGCGAGGGGGCCGGGCTGGGCAACAAGTTCCTGGCGAACATCCGCGAGGCCGACGCCATTTGCCAGGTGGTGCGGGTGTTCTCCGATGACGACGTGGTGCACGTCGACGGCAAGGTCGACCCGCTGTCCGATCTGGAGACGGTCAATACCGAGTTGATCCTGGCCGACCTGCAGACGCTGGAAAAGGCGATTCCGCGGCTGGAGAAGGAAGCCCGGAACGCTAAGGACCGCAAGGTCGTGCTGGACGCGGCGAACGCCGCCAACGCCCTGCTGGACCAGGGCAAGACCCTGTTCTCCGCCCGGGCGAGCCTGGATCTCGATGTACTGAAAGAACTCTCGCTGCTCACCGCGAAACCGTTCCTGTACGTGTTCAATGCCGACGAGGCCGTCCTGACCGACGACGCACGGCGCGCCGAACTGGCCGCCGCCGTCGCCCCCGCGGACGCGGTATTCCTCGACGCCAAGATCGAATCCGAATTGCTAGAACTGGACGCCGAATCCGCCGCCGAATTGCTGGAATCGGTGGGCCAGTCCGAACCGGGCCTGCATGCGTTGGCCCGCGCGGGTTTTCATACTCTGGGCCTGCAGACCTACCTCACCGCCGGCCCCAAGGAATCGCGAGCTTGGACGATCCGCAAGGGTGCCACCGCCCCGCAGGCGGCCGGCGTGATCCACACCGACTTCGAACGCGGCTTCATCAAGGCCGAGATCGTCGGCTACGACGACCTGATGGCGGCGGGGTCGATGGCAGCGGCCAAGGCCGCCGGCAAGGTCCGGATGGAAGGCAAGGACTATGTGATGGCCGACGGGGATGTGGTCGAGTTCCGCTCCAACGTGTGAATCGGCGCGTTTGCGCCGCTCAGGAGGTAGAAACTCGCGATGGCGATTCCTGAGACTGATCTGCACCGCATCCGGCTCTGGGCTCGGGAGCGCGTGCCCGAGCAGCTGTGGGATCAGGTCAAGGTCGAGGTAGACGTCTCCGATCGCCACGTCGACATCGTCGAGGTCCGGCCACCGTGGAACGGCATCGGCGCACACACCCGATTTCCGATCGCACGCTTGCGCTTCACGACGTCGAACGGTCTTTGGGCGATTTACTGGCGCGACCGCCACCTCAAGTTTCACGAGTACAAGCGCAAGGGCCCGACCAAGAACGTCCAGGCACTCCTCGCCCACATCGAGAACGGCGGCGATCCGATCTTCTGGGGTTAGCGAGAAAGCTCGTTGAATATCGATACAACCGAGGATTATCTCAATGACATGAGAACTGAGGCGCCTCTCCTCGCTCCGATCCTCCGGTCGGACGGTCAGGCGCGCCAGCTCTCCTCCTTGTTGCTCACCGGAGGCGAACTGAGCATCACCGATCTGGCCAAGCGGCCGCCCTGGCCTACCCGACCGTGCACCGCGAGGTCGCGCGCCTGATGAATGCCGGCATCCTGAGCGAGCGACAGGCGGGCCGCACCAGGTTGATCCGCGCCAACGACGAGAGCCCGCTCGTGGGCCCCTTGCGCGAGATCCTCACTGTCGCAACCGGCCCGGTGGTGATCCTCGCCCTGGAGCTTGCCCGGATCGACGGGATCGAGTCGGCGTTCCTCTACGGCTCCTTCGCTGCTCGGATGCTTCGGAATGCCGGTCCGGCAACGAATGACATCGACGTCACGCTGCTCGGTGAGCCCAATGTGGACGCGGTCTACGAGGCGTGCGCCCGGATCGAGGCGGCGGTGCACCGTCCTGTGAACCCGACGATCCTCACCGCCGATGAGTTCGCCGCGCCATCCGCGTTCCTGGACAACGTGCGCAATGGCCCGGCCGTCGCGGTGATCGGGGAGCTGCCGTGGCGCTGACTCCGCTCACCCGCGTCCAGCGGGCGACGGTGCCGCGCTGGTCGAGGCCAGATGCCTCGATGTCGTGCCGGCAGACGTCGCGCATGCGACCTCGTCCGTGCGCGAGGCCGATGAGCGCGCCGAGGTTGACGGACCAGGAGCACGAGGCGGTACCCTTTAAATATAGTAACTACTTTGACGGGAGACGATTGTGGACCGCTTTCGCAGCCGAGTTCAACCAACGCCCTAGTCAGGTCAAGCGCGCGGCCGAGGACGAACCGGTGGTGGTCACTGAGCACGGCCGCCCGTCCTTTGTGTTGTTGACCTACGCCGAATACCAGCTACTACTCAATACGCCGACTGATCTGGCGAATTGATGGGAGATGGACGAGGAAATCGAGTTCGAGATCGAACCAATAGGTGTGGACATCAGACCCGCAGACGTGTGATCTATCTGCTCGATAACAAGGTGATCAGCGAACTCTGAAGGCGGCGTGGCGAGCGCGGTGTCAGACAATCGGTGGCGAGGCATTGCAACGCTCCACATACCAGATAAAGCGCCTCAGCATGGCGCACTGATCGCCGGCACCGCGCTTGCGGCCTGACCGTCTTCACTCGGAACGTTCGCTATTTCAAACCAGCGGGCGTCAAGCACCTCAACCCCTGGTCGAACTCCTGAAGCACGTCGTTCTCACCAGCGGGAGCGCGGGGGAGGGGCGCCGTTTCATGTCTGATCTTGGTAGCTGACGCACGATCCGCATCAGCGCGTGATGCAGGTTACGATGTATCCATGCGCACCACTGTCGACCTTCCAGCGGCGATCCTTGAGCAGGTCAGGGCAATCGCCGCCGCGCGCGGCGTTTCGATCTCGGCGACAATAGCCAACCTGACGCAGCGGGGCCTGCGGGAAGTGCAGGGCCCGATGAAGATCAGGATCGACGAGCGTTCGGGCTTTCCGGTGCTGGATTTCGGCCGTCGCGTCACGTCCGAGGATATTGCCGCAGCACTGGACGACGAGTGACGGTTTATCTGCTGGACGCCAACATCTTGATCTCCCTCGCGGTCACCGACCACCCGCACCATGAACGAGCGATTCGATGGGCGCAAGACGTTGAGCAGTTCGCCGTATGTCCCATCGTCGAGGGAGCGCTGATTCGTCTGATTGTTCGGATGGGCGCTCCGGTCGAGGACGCCAAGGAAAGCCTCCGACATCTGCGCAACCGACGCGGGTTTGCGTTCTGGGCTGACTCCCTATCTTATTCCGAAGCAGAACTGGACCATGTTCGTGGGCATCGACAGGTCACGGACGCATACCTAGCTTCGCTGGCCGGCTCACGGCCCGATGCGCGGCTCGCGACGTTGGACGAGGGTCTGGCCGAGGCCCTACCGGCGCTGACATTCCTGATCCCAGACATCCCGGTGTCAACGGGTGACAAGTGAATGGCGATCGTCGCATCTCCAGGTGACGCTCCCACAGTCGTTGGCCTATCGGTGATCTCGTCCGCTAAGAGCGCGGTCTACCCGAGCATGCTGGGCAGGGTTTCCGGCCCGGATTTACCCGTTTCCTCGGCAGGCCGTTTTCATCGACGATGAACCGGCAACCGATGACCGATCGGCCCTAGCTCAAGCACGCCGTCGGCAGGTCGAACCAGCGCAACTCCTCGAAATCCGCCGACAGCACGCCGGCCCGGTCGGCAACCGTTTCCTCGACCGGACCGACTGCCCTTTCCAACAACTGCGTCGCCTCGGTCAGGTAGCCAGCTAGCGCGGTCTCCGGTGCGCGATCACGCTGCCGTGGGTACCGCAGCTCGCCGGTGTCCTCGTGGTAGGACACCTGACGGAGCCGCAGCGGAGGTTCGGCGGGGCCGAGTCGGTGCCGCCACAAACCGGTCGCGGTGTCGAAGCGGTAATCGGGGACGAGCCGCCAACCATGCCGGGCGACCAAACGAACGGCATCGACCAGGTAGCAAAACACCACGTCGGAAATAAAGTAGTTGAAGTTGATTCGCACCCACCCCGGCTTGATTCCCTCGCAGCCGTGGGAGATCTCGCGTTCGAAGGCATGGGAACGGTCCAGGTCGATGCCCAGCAACCGGTGCCCGTACGGTCCGGCGCAGGAACATCCGCCGCGGGACTGGATCCCGAACAAGTCGTTGAGCAGCGCGACGACGAAGTTGTGGTGCAGGTACCTGCCGCTCGGCGCGCGCACCACGAAGGACACGATCGACAACCGCTCCGCATCGGGGTTACCCAGCACCTCGATGGCCGGTTCGTCCTGCCAGGCGGCCACCGCCCGGCGCAGAAACGCATCCTCCCTGGCTCGGATCACCTCCACCCCGACCGCGTGCTTGAGCTGGAACACCAGACCGGCCCTGATCGACTCGACGATGGCCGGGGTGCCGCCCTCCTCTCGTTGGGTGGGGTCGTCCAGGTAGCGGTGCTCGTCGGGATTGACGTACGCCACCGTGCCGCCGCCGGGAACATCGGGCACCCGATTGCGCAGCAATTCGCAGCGCACCACGAGCACCCCCGGGGTGCTGGGCCCGCCGATGAACTTGTGCGGGCTGAGGAAGATCGCGTCCTTGTACGCCAACGGGTCGCCGTCCGGGCCGGCGCTCATCGACATGTCGACATACGGCGCGGCGGCAGCAAAATCCCAGAAGCTCAACGCCCCATGGGTGTGCAGCAGGGCGGCGATCCGGTGGGTGTCGGTGACGATCCCGGTGACGTTGCTGGCCGCCGAGAACGATCCGATCTTCAGCGATCTCGTGGCGTACCGTTGGAGTTCGGTTTCCAGACAACCGATGTCGACGTGACCGTCGGCGTCCTGGGGAATCACCACGACCTGGGCGATCGACTCCCGCCACGGGATCTCGTTGGAATGGTGTTCGAATGGGCCGATGAACACCACCGGACGTTCATCGGCCGGGATTTGCTCGGTGAACCGGTACCGGTCGTCGAGTTCGGCCGGAATGCGCAGGCCCATCACCCCGATCAGCTTGTCGATCGCGCCGGTGCACCCGGATCCCGCGAAAATGACCACCGTGTCCTGGTCACCGCCGACGGCGTCGGCGATGATCGCCCTAGCGTCCTCCCGTAACCGGGTGGTCTGCAGGCCGGTGCCGCTGGACTCGGTGTGAGTGTTCGCGTAGCGGGGCAGCACCTCGTCGCGGATGAAGTCCTCCAGGAAGGACAAGGCCCGTCCGGAAGCGGTGTAATCCGCATAAGTGACCCGCCTGGGACCGTACGGTCCTGGCATCACCTGGTCGTCGCCGATCACGGACTCCCGGATCCGGCGCAGCAGGGGGGTGTCCAGGCTCGCATCGACGATCGGGTCAACGGTCATGGCCTCCACCCTAGAAGGAACCGGCCGATCAGCAGTCGTTCGTCCTGATGTCCCGACGGAAACGCTTCCAGCGCGAGCCGATCCGAACGGAGTTACGCTCCGTTCCCGCCTTTTCGCCCGCTCCATAACACCCCGCAGGAGTCACCAGTGATGAATGACCTCAACGTGCCCGCACTGCCCGTGGACGCGAGTGAGGGGTCACAGCCCGCTGTCGTCTCCCGGCGGGCGCTGCTGGCCGGGGTCTCGGCCTCCATGGTCCTGGGCGTCACGGTGGCGACCGCACCAGCCGCCGCGGCCGACGACCCTCGATCCGACGGTGACGGCCGAGACGACGATGGGTCACGGCGGGCCAAGAACAATGCCCCCGATCGCGCCTTGACCTTCCTCCGCGCCATGACCGACGCCTACCCGGCCGCAAATCCAGGCCCGCGCATTCCGCAGAGCTACGCCGACGAATTGGGCCTGTTCTCCACGTCCTTCATCTACGACGTCGCCCTGTCGGTGTGCGCCGCCCTCACCGGCGGACGGCGGTACCTGGATCTGGCCCGCACCATGGGTGACGGAATCCTCTACGCCCAGGATCACGACCCGACGTACGCCGACGGCCGGCTGCGGCAGGGATACAACGTCGGTCTATACACCTTTTACGACGGAGTCCTGCAGCCCTACGGATTCATCAGGCCGGACGGCACCGCGAACATCGGGGGGCAATTCGGATTTCTGGGCACCGCGGTCGGCGACATGGCGTGGCCGGGAATCGCGCTGGTCCAGCTCTACGCCCGCACCGGGAACCGCCGTTATCTGGGCGGCGCCGTCCGGATCGGCGAGTGGATCATTTCGCGGGCGACGTCGCCCGGGTCGCTGGGCGGTTTCAACTTCGGGGTCGACAGGTTTGACGTCTCCATCCCGAACGTCTCCACCGAACACAACATCGATTGCACGTCGTTCTTCCGGCAGTTGCGCCGGGCCACCGGGGAACGTCGCTGGCAGGATGCGTCGGATCGGGCCCGGGCGTTCGTCGAACGGATGTGGTCACCGGACGGTGGGTTCTTCTTCACCGGCTCCAATGACGGCAAGACCATCAACACCACGCCGCTGCCGCTGGATCCGCAGACCTGGAGCTGGTTGGCGTTGCGGGACAACCGGTTCGCCGGGGCGCTGGACTGGGCCGGTTCGGTACTTGCAGTCACCGACGATTCCACCGCACCCCATTCGCAGGTCCCGCCGGGGATCTCGGTCAGTGGGGTCACGTTCAGCACCGCCAGCAAGACCTCGACCGCCAGCTACAACGGAATTCAGGTCAACCAGCGCGGGGTGTGGCTGGAGGGGACGTCCCAATTGGCGGCCGCACTGGCCGACCGCAAACGGCGCGGCGACCGGACCCGCGCGGAGCAGATCCTTCGGCAGGTCGAGATCGCCCAGGCAAAGCTGGGTTTCGGTACGGCCCCGGGAACTCCGCAGCACGTCGGCGGGACTGCGCTCGCCGATGGCGGCGGGGTGGTGGCCGCGTCCAGCCTGATCGATTCCGGGTTCGGGTTCGGGTACTTCAGGGTGAAGCACACCGGGGCGACGTCGTGGTACCTGATGGCCGAAGCCAGGGCGAATCCGCTGCAGTACGGCCAGCTGTAGCCCGTCGGTTCGGCTGCTCCGGTCGCGCCGGCTACCAGGCCAGGGCGACCGGGGCGCCTTCCGGGGCGGCGTAACGGTCGACGATCTTGTTCAGCTCGAACTGGTAGTACAGCGGCGTCAACCCGAAGATGAACAGCAGGATGAAGCCGATCCACGGGTTGGCGGTAGCCGGCAGCCCAGCGGCGCGTTGCGCGTTCGCGATGCGATTGCCGGTGTTGAAGTACGAGATGAACGGCGGGACGATGATGATCCAGCCGAACAGAATTGTCAGCAGGGAACCGGCCGGGTTGATCTGCTGACGGGAATCGAACCGCAGCATCTCGTTGTGGATCTTGTAATACCAGACCAGGTGGTAAATGCCGAGCGTGAGAATGGGCCACACCAGCCACACCAGAATGGGGTTCCGATTCTTCATCTGCCGGCCGGCGGGCGCGCCCGACATCTGCGGGTTCCAACCGGGCCCGGCCTGCGGCGGGTACCCGGCGGGACCACCGGGGTACCCCCCACCGGGGGCCTGCTGGTACCCGCCGGGGTAACCGCCTTGATCGCCGTAAAAGCCGCCGTCATTGGTCGTCATGGTTCCCCCTGGGTAGCCGGCCCGAGCTTGCTGAACTGTATCGGACAATCACCCCTTTTCGCGGTGCAGACTTATTTACCCGGAGGGCGTGCTGTTCAACAGAAATGCCCGGTCGTTGGCCCGCTGCTCCGCCTGCCTGAACTGCTCGTCGAAGTCGGCGGCCGCCGAGTCCAGGCGGGCAATTTCCTGCCGCTGCCGGGTCTTTCGTCCGTCGATCATCACGTCTCTGACGATCCACCACACGGTCTGTGATCCGTCGATGGCATACGTTGCCGCCCAACCGGTCCCGACAGCCTGCAGACTGGAGAGCAGGGGAGCGGAGCGGCCAAGGTACCGCTGCAGCCCGCGGTAGATGGCGTACCCGGCGACGATCGCCGCCAGCAGCAGGAGCACCAACTCGACCAGCCGCACGATCAGCCCCCCGGGGCCGGGGCAGGCGCGGCGGCCGACGTGGGGGATTGGCCGGCACCGATGGCGAACGCACCACCCGGCGCGTAGGTCGTGATGCCCTTGGGTAGGTGGTCCAATAGGTCCATCTGACCGCACACCGGGCAGGCGTTGTACCCTTCCTGCTTCTTGGCGTTGGTCTGCGCGTCGATGGCGGCCTGCTGCAAACCGGCCTGCGCCTTGGTCACCCCGGCGAACGCACCCTGCGCGTCGTTGATGGCCTGCTGCACGTTGTCCGGTAGCGAGATCTTGCTCAGCGCGAACTGGATGTTCGTCAGCACCGGGACACCCAGGATGTTCTGCACGTCGGCGGCGAACCCGGAATTCACCGCCTGCTGCACCTGGGCGATGGTCTGGTTGCCCTTGCCATCGGTGGGGACCACCGCCTGGGTGGCGTTCTGGGCCAGGGTGCACGACGCCACCAGATCTGCGCAGGTGACGTTGCCGATTTCCTGCCTCAGCACGTTCTGCACCAGGTTCCCCAGGGTCGCGGCGAGAAAGGCGTTCCAGCCCTCGTCGCCGTCCCACGCGTGGACCGATCCGTTGCCCGACGGGAAACTCCTGGTGCCGAACTTGTTGTCGAAGTCCTCCAGGATCGCCGGATCAGTGCTCAGCTGGAAGTAGAACGTGCCCTCGACGCCGACCAGCACACCGTCCTTGGTCGGCACATTGATCACTTCGTTGCTGTCCGCGTTCTGCGCCGCGCTGACCTTGAAGTACCGCTGCGAGGCCGGGTACGGGTGGTCGATGCTCCACAGCCCGGTGTAGGTCAGCTCCGAGTTCGGCGGGATCACCTGACGGAACGAGTTGTCGTCCAGGAAGCCGCCGTTACGGACGACGATCACCTCGCCGCCACCGGCCTTCGACCACCCGGTGGCGAAACCCAACGCCGTTGCCCCGCCGACAACGAGAGCGATCAATACCACGGTGGCGATGAGGATCAAGGCCAGCGGGTGGCGGCGGCGGCGAGCGGACTCCGGCAGCGACTCCGACGGATAAATAGGCGCGCCGCCATCGGTGGCGCCGTCATCGGTGGCGCCGTTATCAGTGTCGCCGTTATCAGTGTCGCCGTTATCAGTGTCGCCGTTATCAGTGTCGCCGTTATCATGTCGCCGTCATCGTTGGCGCCGTCACCGAGACCATCAGTGCCCGGGTCCGTCCCGGTAGCACCGGCCTTCCTCGCGGTGAACCTGGCCATTGGCTGCTCCCTCATGTGTTCCTGCCGGACCGGGGGTTCCCCGGCGGGCTTGCCGATCACCGGATTATGGGTCCCCGGACCTACGATCAGCGGGCGTGGCCCACCCCGGGTCGCTGTTCGGAGGTCCGCTCGTCGTGCTGGGTGCGTTGCAAAGGCTCGTCGCGTCATCGTGGGCACCCTGGGCATTGCTGGCGGTCACCGCGGTGCTGCACGTCGTGGCGACGCTACTCGGCGGCGACCCGTTTCTCATGGTGGACCTGGCGGTGTACGTCGACGGTGCCCGGCACCTCACCGACGGCACCCTGTACGACTTCTTCTCCGAGCCCCTGCACCTGCCGTTCACCTACCCCACCTTCTCGGCGATGATCTTCACCCCGATGACCTGGCTGCCGTGGACGGTGCTACGGGTGCTCTGGCAGCTGGCCTCGTTCGGCGCGATCGGCGTGATGGCGTACTCGATGTTGCGGCTTCTCGGCCGGGCCGGCCCGTCGGCGCCCCATCCGCTCCGCCATGTTCGCGGGATCGTGGTCACCACCGTCGCGCTGGGGTTATGGCTGGAACCCGTGCGCACCACCTTCAACTACGGCCAGATCAACCTTTTTCTCTGCGCCTTGCTGCTGGCCGGCGCGGTGGCCGGCAGGGAATGGCTGGCCGGTGGGTCGGTCGGGATCGCAGCTGGGGTGAAGCTGACGCCCGCCATCACCGGGCTGTATTACCTGTTGCAGAAGCGCTGGTCGGCGGTCGTCTGGTCGGTGGTGTTCTTCGCCGGCACGGTCGCGGTCGGATTCGCGCTGCTGCCGGCGGAGACCAAGCGGTTCTTCACGAAGTTGATGTTCGACCCCGCCCGCACCGGACCGACCTGGTCGGCGATCAACCAGTCTTTGCGGGGTGCCGTCGCCCGAATCGCCGGCGCGGACCTGACATCGGTCTGGCTGGTGGTCGCCGCAGCGGCGGCTGCCCTCGGAGTGTGGGCGGCCTGGGTGTGCCTGCGGGCCGGCGACCGGGCCGCCGGGTTGCTGGCCGTCCAGTTCACCGGGCTGTTGATCTCACCGATCTCCTGGTCGCACCACTGGGTGTGGGTGCTGCCGTTCCTGCTGTGGTGCCTGTTCGGTCCCCGGCAGCAGGTTCGCCAGGTCCGCTGGCTCGCGATCGCCTGGCTGGTGGGGACCTGCAGTTACGTGGTGAGCATCCTGATCGCCCAGCAGTTCCGGGACCAAAGCGCGTCGCGGCCGGGGTGGCAGTCCGGGTTGGGTGCGATCTACCCGGTGCTCGGTGTACTCACCCTGATCCTGCTCGGCGTGCTGTACGCACGGTCGCCTGCCGTGGCCGGCGGCTCCTCGCGTCCGGTCGCCACCCCGCGTTCATCTGGGCCGGCCGCGACGTCGTAGACTGATCGACGACACGGGAGTCCGGTGCGCCGGGCTGAGAGCGGGGCACGGAGCCCCGGACCGTCGAACCTGATCCGGATCATGCCGGCGCAGGAACGTCCTCTCCTTTGAAGACCCGTGCCTTGATCCGCGTGAGCGGGAGGGCACCCATGATGAGAACACCAGGGGCGAGAACCGGTCAGTCCGGGCGCCGCCACACCGGCAGGACCCCGCTTCGCGGGTGGATTGCGCTGGTCACCGCGGCCACCCTGCTCGTCGCGGGGTGTTCGAGCGGTTCGGCATCGACCGCTACAGCCACTGTGGCCTCTACTGGGGCCACTGCTGTGGCCTCTACTGGGGCCTCCACTGGGGCCTCCCCCGCTGGTAGCGCCTCCGAGTCCGGCACTGCCGGCACCGTCACATTGGTCACCCACGACTCGTTCGTGGTGGACCCCGCGATGCTGGCCGACTTCGAGGCGACCTCGGGGGAGAAGGTCACCATCCTCGCCCAGGGCGACGCCGGCGCGATGGTGAACCAGCTCGTTCTGACCGCGGGAAACCCGTTGGGCGACGCGGTGTTCGGCATCGACAATACGTTCGCCTCACGTGCGGTCAACGCCGACGTGCTGGCGCCATACACGTCCCCGGCCGCCGCCGGCGGGGCGGCCGGCTTCAGCGCCGGTGACGACCGGTTGACCGCCATCGACTACGGCGACGTCTGTGTGAACGTCGACCATGCGTACTTCACCGCCAAGAACCTGCCGGAACCGGTGACGTTCGAAGACCTCGCCAAGCCGGAGTACAAGGATCTGCTGGTGGTGGAATCGCCCGCGACGTCGTCACCCGGTCTGGCCTTCCTGCTCGGCACAGTCGCCCACTTCGGCCAGGACGGTTGGCCCGCGTACTGGAAGCAGTTGCAGGACAACGGGGTCAAGGTCGCCGGGTCCTGGACGGACGCCTACACCGTCGACTTCTCCGGATCGTCCGGCAAGGGCGCACGACCGCTGGTCGTCTCCTACGCCTCCTCGCCACCGGCGGAGGTCACTGCAGGTGCCACCGGCCCGGCACCCTCCGCCGCGCTGCTGCAGACCTGCTTCCGGCAGGTGGAATACGCCGGCGTGCTCAAGGGTGCGAAGAACCCGGCCGGCGCGCAGAAGGTCATCGACTTCCTGCTGTCGCCGCAATTCCAGGCGTCGGTCCCGGAGGGCATGTACGTCTACCCGGTGACCTCAGGGGTCAGCCTGCCCGCGTCCTGGCAGTCGTCGGCGCCGGTCGCACCCAATCCCGCCACGCTGGACCCCGCGCTGATCGCCGCCAACCGGGACGGTTGGATCTCCGCCTGGTCGGGTCTGCTGGAGGGCTGAGCGGCCATGCTCGACCTGACACCTGTTGCACCGCACAGTGATCACCGCCTGGGTGGTCATCCCACGATCCGCCCGCCCGCGCGCCGGAACGTCGCGGTTACCGGGGCCGGTCCGGTCGCCCGCTCGGCAGCCCGAAAGGCGGGGTGGGTGCTGATCGTCGGTGTCCCGGTCGTGTTCCTGGTGCTGTTCTTCTGCTATCCGGTCGCTTCACTGGTCGGCCGCGGACTGTTCGCCCCCGACACCGCCGCAACCAGCGGGGTTTTCGACATCCTGGGCACGCCCCGGGTGCAGCGGATCGCGCTGTTCACGGTGTGGCAGGCGGCCGCGTCCGCTGCGATCGCGGTACTGCTGGGAATTCCAGGAGCATATGTGTTGTACCGGTGCAGGTTCCGCGGTCGGGCGGTGGTCAGGGCGCTGGTGACCGTGCCGTTCGTGCTGCCGACCATTGTGGTGGCGTTGGCGTTCCGGACGATGTTCGCGGCGGACGGCCCGCTGGGTGGTTGGGGGTGGGACGGGTCGATCGCGGTGATCCTGGCGGCCCACGTCTTCCTGAACTACGCGGTCGTGGTCCGCACGGTCGGGGCGAGTTGGGCGCACCTGGATGCCCGGCCGGCCGAGGCCGCGCGGAGCCTGGGCGCCGGCCCGGTCCGGGTCTTCCTGACCATCACCCTGGCGTCCCTGGCGCCGGCCATCACGGCCGCCTTCGTGATGGTGTTCCTATTCTGCGCCACCAGTTTCGGCGTCATGCTGATCCTGGGCGGCGCCCGGTACGGGACCCTGGAGACCGAGGTCTACCGGCAGACCGCGCAGATCGGTGACCTGCGCGCCGCGGCCGTGCTGTCCATCGCCCAACTGTTGTTGGTAGTGGCTGTGCTGGTGGTCGCGGCCGCGGTGCGCCGACGCGGGGAGGTGACCCTGCGGTTGCGGGCGGCGGCGGAATCGGCTCACCCGTTGCGCCGGGCAGATCTGCCGGCGGTGATCGTCACCGGCGCAGTCGGAGTCCTACTCGTCGCGCCGATCGTGGTGTTGATCGTCCGGTCACTGCAGACCGCGACCGGGTGGGGGCTGGGGAACTACCAGGCGCTTACCGGGCTCGGCACCGGCAATGCCCTGGTCGCGCCGGTGACCACGGCCATCGGGTTCTCGCTGCGGTCTGCCATCCTGGCGGCGGCGCTGTCGTTACTGATCGGCGTCCTGCTGTGCGTGGTGCTGGCCCACCGCACTCGGGGCAGGCTGGCCCGTCGCGCGGTCGGGACCTTGGACGCGGTGGTGATGCTGCCGCTCGGGGTCAGCGCGGTGACCGTGGGTTTCGGCTTCCTCATCGCGCTCGACACACCGCCGCTTGATCTGCGGTCGTCACCCCTGTTGATCCCGATCGCCCAGGCCATGGTCACCGTTCCGCTGGTCGTCCGGATGGTGCTGCCGGTGCTGCGCGCCGCGGATGATCGGCTTCGTCAGGCCGCGGCGGTGCTGGGCGCCGGTCCGATCCGGGTCTGGTGGTCGGTCGACCTACCGCTGGTGTCCCGGGCGTTGACCGGGGCGGCGGCGTTCGCCTTCGCAGTGGCGTTGGGCGAATTCGGTGCGACCACCTTCATTGCGCGTCCGGAAACCCAGACGCTGCCGGTGGTCATCGGCCGGTTGATCTCCCGGCCGGGCGCCGTCAACGCGGGGATGGCCATGGCCGCCGCCGTGCTGCTGGCGCTGCTGTGCACCATCGCGGTGATCCTGGTCGACGCGGTCTCGACGGTGGACGCTGCCGGTCACCGTCGCACGGGGATCGGAGGATTCTGATGTGCTGAACCTCGTCGGGGTGACGGTCGGCTACGGCGGGCCGCCGGTCGTGACCGGGGTCGATCTGCAGGTGCCCGACGGCCAGGTGCTGGCCCTACTCGGACCCTCCGGCTGCGGTAAGACCACTCTGCTGCGGGCGATCGCCGGTCTGGAACCGGTGGGAAGCGGCGCGATGTATTGGGATGGAACGGATCTCGGGCCGGTGCCGGTGCATCGCCGCGGTTTCGGCCTGATGTTCCAGGAGGGGGTGCTGTTCCCGCACCGCGACGTCGCCGGGAACATCGCGTACGGCCTGCACCGGGCCGGCCTGCCTTCCAACGCCATCGCGGCCAGGGTGCAGGAGCTACTCGAGCTGGTCGGGTTGCCCGGCAGCGGCGGCCGCAAGGTCGGGACGCTGTCCGGCGGCGAGGCACAGCGGGTGGCGCTGGCCCGGGCGCTGGCGCCTAAGCCGCGGCTGTTGCTGCTGGACGAACCGCTTGCCGCGCTGGACCGGGAGCTCCGGGAACGCCTGCTGGCCGACCTGCGGGCGGTGCTGACCGCGACCGGGACGACGGCGGTGTTCGTCACACACGATCAGGCCGAGGCATTCGCGGTCGCCGACCTGGTGGCAGTGATGAAAGCCGGTGTGATCCGGCAGTTCGGCAGTACCCGGCAGATCTGGACCCACCCGGCCGACGCCTGGGTCGCTGGTTTCCTCGGGTACAGCTCGCTGGTCGACCCGGCGGCGGCGGCCGTGCTGAGCGCCCCGGTGCCCGGCCCGGGCCAGTTGTTGGCGCTGCGCCCGGGGGCACTGGTGCTCGACCCGGCCGGACCTATCGACGGGCAGGTCGAGGTGGTGGTTCCGGCGCCGGACGGTGACCTGGTCCAGCTGAGGATCCAGGGGGTCGGCGCAGTGCGAGCGGTGCGGCGGCCGGGCATCGGCGAGCACAGCGGCAGCGGCCCAGCCGTGGGGGATCGGGTCACCGTGCGATTCGACCCGGCCGCGACGGCGCTGGTGCCGCCGGACCCGCCGGTCCCCGTGGGTCGTGCGGCCGGCACCACCCAGCCGGGCCAGCCTGCCCAGCCCCGTCAGATCGTCGTCGCAGGCTGCCTGGTCGAAGGCGGCCGGGTGCTGGCGGCGCGGCGCAGCGGGCCGCCGGAGGTCGCGGGGCGCTGGGAGTTGCCCGGCGGCAAGGTCGAGCCCGCGGAGACCGAGCAGGCCGCACTCGCTCGGGAACTGGCCGAAGAATTGGGTATTGCGGTGTCCGTCGGTGATCGGGTCGGCGTGGAGGTGACCCTCCCCGGGGGCATGATCCTGCGGGCGTACCGGGCCGCGATCACCTCCGGCCGGCCCGTCCGCACCGAGCATGGGGAACTTCGCTGGCTCGCGGCGTCTGAACTCGATGCCCTCGACTGGGTCCCGGCCGACCGGCTGCTCCTGGGCGATCTGCGGCGGTTGCTCGCCGGATAGGGACCCACACTGATCGATCACTCGTCCGGCGGAATGGGTGCCGGGATGGCCGGGGGAGTTGGCATTGTTGCCTCACTGTCACATTCCCGGAACGTGACACGTGGCAGGATGCCACGAATGCAGTAATCCGCGGGCTTCCGCCCCGGTTCCGCCCCAGCCCTCTCGGGAGTGACCTTGAAACACAGTTCTCGGAGTTCGGTCCGCCTCGCGCTCATTGCCACCGCCGCCGCCAGCGCCTTGGTGCTGAGCGCATGCGGGTCGAGCGGCAGCAGTTCGACCAGCTCGTCCACCTCGGCCGCGGCGTCCGGTGTTGCCGCGTCATCAGCTGGGTCGTCTGCTGCTGGTGGGTCTGCTGCTGGTGGGTCTGTTGCTGGTGGGTCTGGCGGTGGTTCGGCGACGGGTTCGGCGGCGTCAACCGGTTCCGCAGGCGCCGCCGGCGGTGCGAGCAGTGCCGACATCGAGGCCGCCAAGGCCGCGCTGATCGCTCCGGGCGCTTTGACCATGTGCACGTCGTTGTCCTACAAGCCGTTCGAGTTCACCGACGGTGACAAGGTGGTCGGCTTCGACGTCGACCTGGTCGGTGTTGCCGCCGCGAAGCTCGGCGTCGAGACCAAGGTCATCGATACCCCGTTCGAGGGCATCAAGTCCGGTGACGCGATGGCCACCGGCAAGTGCGACCTCGCGGCCGCTGCCATGTCGATCACCCCGGAACGGCAGAAGGCGATCCTGTTCTCGGAGTCTTACTTCGATGCGAAGCAGACGCTGGTGGTCCCCGCGGACAGCACCGCGACCTCGCTGGCCGACCTGAAGGGCAAGCGAATCGCCGGCCAGACCGGCACCACCGGCCTCGACTACCTCAACGCCCAGAAGGACGCCAACGGTTACGAGATCGTCGAGTACCAGGACTTCCCGTCGCAGTCCGATGCGTTGGCCACCGGTCAGGTGGACGGCGCCGTGCAGGACTTCCCGGTGATCAACCAGTTCGTGAACGACAACGCCGGCAAGGTCAAGATCGTCGCGAAGTTCGACACCGGGGATAAGTACGGCATTGGCATGAAGCTCGGCAACACCGCGCTCAAGGCCGTCGTCGATGGTGCGATCGCCCAGGCCAAGAAGGACGGCACCTACGACGAGATCTCCACGAAGTGGATCGGCGCGTCCTCCGATTCCGGCTCGTCCAGTTCCGGCAGTGGCAGCGCTGCTCCCACCAGCTAGTCGATCCGGTCGGGTGACCGGGCCCGCTGGTCCGGTCACCCGACCGTTGTTCGCCCGCACCATCCCGCTGCGTCTTGTCCCAGGGAGATCCGATGGCTCTTACGCGTCGCGAACGCGCCAAGTATTTCCGGTGGATCCAGTACGCGATCGGCATCGCCATCCTGGTGGTGATCGGCTTCCTGGCCGACTGGAAACAGTTCGCCAAGTCGTTCCTGAACATCGACGTCGCGCTCAAGATGTTCCCCGAGGTCGTCACCACGGGACTCAAGGACACCTTGATCTACACGGTGCTGGCCTTCCTTTTCGGCCTGATCTTCGGGGTGATCATCGCGCTGATGCGGCTCTCCGATGTTCGGGTCTACCGGTGGCTGGGGACGGCGTACGTCGAACTGTTCCGCGGCCTGCCGTCGCTGCTGGTGCTGTTCCTGGTCGCCCTCGGTATCCCCAGGGCGTTCCCCGGGTTCCAGTTCCCCGGTGGTTTCTACGGTCAGGTGACCGTCGGTCTCGGCCTGACTGCCGCCGCGTACATGGCCGAGACCATTCGCGCCGGTATCCAGGCCGTGCCCAAGGGGCAGGTGGAGGCGGCCAGGACGCTGGGCATGTCGCCCGGACGCACCCTGCGCACCATCGTGTTGCCGCAGGCGTTCCGGATCGTCATCCCGCCGTTGACCAACGAGGTGATCCTGCTGGTCAAGGATTCGTCGCTGGTCTACGTGCTCGGGGTCACCATCGGCCAGTACGAACTGACGAAATTCAGCCAGAGCAAGGTGGTCGAGTATGCGAGTTCCACCCCGCTGGTGGTCGGTGGCCTGCTGTACCTGGTGATCACCCTGCCGCTGTCCCAGCTCGTCCGCCGTCTCGAGATCCGCCACGCGAAGGCCAGGTGAGCACGATGACCCCTGCTTCCACCGCTGTGTCAGGTGCAAGTGCGTCGACCGCCATTCCGGCGATCTCGATCCAGAACCTGGTGAAGTCGTTCGGGCCTATCGAGGTGCTCAAGAAGATCAACCTGGACGTGTATCCCGGTGAGGTGGTCTGCGTCATCGGCCCGTCGGGTTCGGGCAAGTCGACCCTGCTGCGCTGCGTCAACATGCTCGAAACCCCCACCGGAGGCAAGGTTTTCATCGGTCCGGACGAGATGACCGACCCGGACGTCGATCTGGACAAGGTGCGGACCCATGTCGGGATGGTGTTCCAGAGTTTCAACCTGTTCCCGCACCTGTCGGTGCTGAACAACCTCACCGTCGCTCAGGTCAAGGTGCTCAAACGGAACAAGGCGGAGGCCGAGAAGATCGCTCGGCAGAACCTCGAGCGGGTCGGCATGGCGCACAAGGAGGATTCCTTCCCGGCCCAGCTGTCCGGCGGTCAGCAGCAGCGGATCGCAATCGCCCGCTCGCTGTCGATGTCGCCGACGCTGATGCTGTTCGACGAGCCCACCTCCGCGTTGGATCCCGAACTGGTGGGGGAGGTGCTGGCGGTGATGAAGGGGCTGGCCAAGGAGGGGATGACGATGATGGTCGTCACCCACGAGATGTCCTTCGCCAGGGACGTCGCCGACCGGGTGGTGTTCATGGACGGCGGGTACATCGTCGAGGAGGGCCACGCCGACGACGTCATCGGCAACCCGCAGCACGAACGCACCAAGTCGTTCCTGTCCCGGGTGCTCAACCCGACCGCGGTGCCGTTGGGCGACGAGTTCCCGGCGCCGTTGACCGAGTCGCCCGATTCCGTACCGGCGCAAGGGCAGGTGGCCGGTGCACCGGGTGACCTGCCAGGTTCACCGGCGGACCCACTGCCGGGATTCCGCAGCAACGAGTGAACTTTCCCGTCGCAGGTCGGTGAGCCTGATTCGCGGCGGGACGCTCTGCAGGATCCGTGGTTGGTGTGTCGGGGTCGGTGTGACCGTGTGACCCTGCTCAGCGTGCAGTCGACCGTCCGGACCCCGCCGTCCCGGTAGACTCGGCACGCTGCACTGCACCGGTGATGCCGGGTGGGTGGCCCAATGAACGCTCCTGCGTGCCCGTCGCCGGGCCCCGGAGCGACCACCCGATATACGCCCACCCGATATAGAGGAGTCACCCGTCGTGCCTGCCCGTTCCCAGCGTTCCGATCTGCGCAATGTCGCGATCGTCGCGCACGTCGACCACGGCAAGACCACCCTGGTCGACGCGATGCTCTGGCAGTCGGGCGCGTTCCGGATCGGTTCGGCCGTCACCGACCGGGTGATGGACTCCGGTGACCTGGAGCGGGAAAAGGGCATCACCATCCTGGCCAAGAACACCGCGGTGCGCCGATCGACTCCCAGCGGCGGTGACATGGTCATCAACATCGTCGACACCCCCGGCCACGCCGATTTCGGTGGCGAGGTGGAACGCGCCCTGATGATGGTCGACGGCGTGGTGCTGCTGGTCGACGCTTCCGAGGGTCCCTTGCCGCAGACCAGGTTCGTGCTCCGCAAGGCGCTCGAGGCCAGGTTGCCGGTGGTGCTGGTGATCAACAAGACCGACCGACCGGACGCCCGGATCGACGAGGTCGTCGACGAGACGTACGCGCTGTTCCTGGATCTGGACGCCGACGACGAGCAGATCGAGTTCCCGATCGTCTACTGCGCTTCCCGCGCCGGCCGTGCGTCGCTGAACAAACCCGCGAACGGGGAGATGCCGGACGCGGAGAACCTGGACCCGCTGTTCGACACCCTGCTGGAGTCGATTCCGGCCCCGGTGTACACCGAGGGCGCCCCGCTGCAGGCCCAGGTCACCAACATCGACGCCTCGCCGTTCCTCGGCCGGATCGGCATGTGCCGGGTCGTCGAGGGCACCATCCGCAAGGGTCAGCAGGTGGCCTGGATCCGGCAGGACGGCACGGTGGCCCGGACCAAGATCACCGAGCTGTTGATGACCGAGGCACTGGACCGGGTACCCGTGGACAGCGCAACGGCCGGCGACCTGATTGCCGTCGCCGGGATCGCCGAGATCACCATCGGCGAGACGCTGGCCGACCCGGAGGATCCGGTCGCGCTTCCGCAGATCCACGTCGACGAACCCGCGATCTCGATGACCGTCGGCATCAACACCTCGCCGCTGGCCGGCAAGGACGGCGGCACCAAGCTGACCGCGCGTCAGGTGAAGAACCGGTTGGACGCCGAACTGGTCGGCAACGTGTCGATCAAGGTGCTGACCACCGAACGTCCGGACACCTGGGAGGTGCAGGGCCGCGGCGAGCTGGCGCTGGCGATCCTGGTGGAGACCATGCGCCGGGAGGGTTTCGAGCTGACCATCGGCAAACCGCAGGTGGTCACCCGGGTGGTCGACGGGAAGACCTACGAACCGTTCGAGCGGCTGACGGTCGATGTGCCGGAGGAGTACCTCGGCGCGGTGACGCAGGTGTTGGCGCTGCGCAAGGGCCGGATGGAGGGGATGACCAACCACGGCACCGGCTGGGTGCGGATGGAGTTCCACGTCCCGTCCCGCGGTCTGATCGGGTTCCGGACCGAGTTCCTCACCGACACCAGGGGAACCGGCATCGCGCACCACGTCTTCGACGGGTACGAGCCGTACGCCGGTGAGCTCCGCGGCCGGCCCACCGGGTCACTGGTGGCGGACCGGGCCGGCAAGGCCACCCCGTTCGCGATGTTCAACCTGCAGGAGCGGGGCACCATGCTGGTGCCGCCGACCATGGAGGTGTACGAGGGCATGATCGTCGGCGAGAACTCCCGTTCCGACGACATGGACGTCAACATCACCAAGGAGAAGAAGCTCACCAACATGCGGCAGTCCAGCGGCGACGAACTGGTGCACCTGGTGCCGCCGCGGTCGTTGTCGCTGGAACAGGCGCTGGAGTTCTGCGCCGACGACGAGTGCGTCGAGGTCACCCCGAAGGCAGCCCGGATCAGGAAGATCGCGCTCGCAGCGACGGACCGGGCGAAGCAGCGGTCACGCAGCAAATAGCGGTGGGCACGTCCGTAGGGTGAATGCTGTGCGGGCGGATCCAACGAGGCGGCGACGCTGGTCGGGTCGTCGAACTGTGCCGGCTGCCGTCTTGGCCGCCGCACTGGTGGTCGCAGGGTGCACGCCACCCGGGCTGCCCGAACCGATCGCCCCCACCGGCCCAGTGTCGGTGCCCGCCACCCCGCCGCCAGCTGGGACGGTGGTGATCGGGCTGGACGGGGCGGCCGGCCGGATCAGCGGTTTCAACCCGTACGTGATCGGCGATTTTTCCCCCGCCGCGCAGGCCGTCGCGAACCTGGTGCTGCCGTCAGTCTTCGTGGTCACCCGGGATGGCGCGTTGACCCCTGACAGTGATGTGGTCGACAGCGCGATGGTGACTTCGACGGCGCCGTTCACCGTGACCTATTCCTTGGATCGAAAGGCGTCCTGGTCCGATGGCACACCGATCAGCGCCGAGGACTTCTCCTACTTGCGTGATCAGCTGCTGACTGAGCCGGGCACGGTGGGTTCGGCCGGGTACCGGCTGATCACCGACATCCGCTCGCGGGAGGGCGGCAAGACCGTCGAGGTGCGGTTCTCGGCGCCGTTCCCGGACTGGCAGACGCTGTTCTCACCCTTGCTCCCCAGTCACCTGATGAAGGACTTCCCCGGCGGCTGGGCAGCGGCCCTGACCACCGATCTGCCGGTGTCTGCGAACCGGTACCGGATGACGTCGTACGACGCCGTCACCGGCCAGGTCAGCCTGGCCCGTAACGACAAGTACTGGGGCGCGCAGCCACGTCCCGCCGCCGTGGTGCTCCGCCTTGGTGATCAGGCCGACCTGCTGGCGGCGTTCGGGCGGGGTGACGTGCAGGCGCTGTGGTTCGCCCCTACCGGAGCGACGGCGCCCGCGCTGGATGCGGCGGTGCCGGCCGACCGTCGAGCGGTGGTCGCCGCCCCGTCCACGGTGCAGTTGGTCTTCAACATGACCGGCGGCGCGACGGCGCAGGAGTCGGTGCGGTTGGCGATCAAGGCCGCCATCCCGGCGGGCGTGGTTCTCGATGACCTCACCGCGGGTTGGCCCCAGGGCGGTGCGCCGGTGACCTCGCAGGTGCGACTGCCCTCCGAGGAAGACCGGTCCGCGAGCGAGACACCAAGCGGGGCAACAACTCCCCCTGCCCAATCCGCTGCCCAAACCCCCGACCAAACCGCTGCCCAAACCGCCCACCAAACCCCCGACCAAGCCGCAGCCCAGGACGCGTTGGTGGCGGCCGGGTACACCCGGGGCGGGTTGTACGTCACCAGGGACGGCGCAGTGCTCAGGCTGACTCTGGGCTATCCGAGCGGCGACCCCAGGATGGCGGCCGCTGCCCGGAGCATTCAACGCACCCTCGGAGCGGTGGGTATCGAAATCGACCTGCTCCCGGACGCCGCCCCCGACCTCATCGAAAACCGGATCGCGGCCGGAACCGTCGACCTTGCTTTGGTCACGCTGCCGCGGGGAACCTCGGACGCGGCGTCGGCGGCGACGGCGTTCGGCTGTCCGGCCAACAGAACGAACGGAATCGGGTCAACGGTCACCGCGACCGCCGGCCGGGTGCCGGCCACGGGGGCCGGGCCGATTTCTCCTCCGGCCACCCCGTCTCCTCCGGCCACCCCGTCGGCCCTGGCCACCCCGTCGACCCCGGCCACCCCGGTCACCCCGGCCACCGAACCCGGGGTGGTTCCGCCGGCGACCACCACCCCAGCGCCGCCCGGGGCAACCTCGGCACCGCTGCGGACCGGGAACCTGTCCGGGTACTGCCGGCCCTCGACCCAGCAGGGGCTCCTTGCGGCGATCAGTGGTCCTGACGGCCTCGGTGCCGCCAATGACGAGTTGGCCACCGACGTCCCGGTGCTCCCACTGATGCAACCCTCGGCGACGTTCGCGGTCAGTGAGGCGCTCCGGTCGGTGCTCGACGGGCCGCAACAGGGGTGGACCTGGACCGGTCCGCTCAGCGGCCTGTCCGGCTGGCCGGTGTCCTGAGGCGAGGACATTTATCGTAAATACGCGCACCCGATGTCAGCAAAGATTCGCGTCAGAAATTACATAAGAGGGAAATCCTCCCGGTTGGCAGACGTGATGGGGCATGATCTCCCCGCTCCAATTCGATTACCCTGCGTAGCCGAATATGAGGATCGTGGCAGAGGCTGCTGTGTCTCTCTTGAGTCACGATTGCCCTACCGAGGTACCCGTCGGTAACCCCGACCCCTAGGGTTCTGCCAGGACACGAGGTGATCAGCGCCCGCACGTGTCGATCGAGCGGCCGACGGGGGCCGTCCGAAGCGGTGCGGACGCCCCTGAGGAGGTTGGTCGATGAGGAAAACACGTGCGGTCGGACTGGGCGCGGCGGCGGCGGCAACGATGCTGCTGGCCGCGTGCGGCTCGGTGGGCGGCAGTTCCAGTTCCAGTTCCACCGCGGCACCGGCGAGCCAGTCGGCAGCCTCCGGCGCGGCCGGCAGCGGAGAAGCAAGCGGCAGCGCCAGTAGCAGTGCCGGTGGAACGGGCGGCGGTGCCGGGGCCGACACCATCAACGTCGGCCTGGAGCAGGCACCCGGTGGGTTCAACGGGCAGAGCTCGGCGGCGAACAGTGTGTACTCCGGGTACGTCGACAATCTGACCCAGTCCAATTTCGCCACCGTGCAGCCGGACGGCTCGCTCAAGCCGAATCCCGAGTTCGGGACGTACAAGAAGACCTCGGACGATCCGCTGACCGTCACCTACACCTTCAACGACAAGGCCGTTTGGTCCGACGGGGTGCCGATCGACTGCGACGACGCGATGCTGGCCTGGGCCGCACTGTCCGGCAGCTATCCCACCGGACAGAAGGACGACGCCGGCGCGCCGGTCGACATCTTCACCCCGGCGTCGACGAACGGCTTCTCCCAGGTCACCAAGCCGACCTGCAAGCCGGGGGAGAAGACGTTCACTTTCACCTACAAGGACCCGTACGCCGACTGGGAGGCGCTGTTCACCGGGTCGGTGTTCATGCCGGCGCACATCGCCGCCGAGCAGGGCGCGCTGAGCTCCGCCGACAACGGCGCCGCGCTGATCACCGCGATCACCGGCGACGACGTCGCGAAGCTGACCCCGGTGGCCACTTTCTGGAACACCGGTTGGAACTACCAGCCGGACCTGCCGTCGATCCCGGACGTGAAGCTGTTGCCGACCTCCGGTCCGTACAAGTACGACAACGGGGCCAACGGCACCCTGACCGTGGTCAAGAACGACAAGTGGTGGGGCACCCCGGCCGCCACCCCGACCTTCGTCTTTAAGGTGATCAGCCCAGAGGAGTGGGTGCAGGCGATGGCCAATGGTGAGATCGATTCCTACGATCCGTCCAACCCCACCCAGGACGTCGTCTCCCAGTTGAAGGCGTTGGGCGACAAGGTGAAGTACGACGTCGGTGAGAGCCTCTCGTTCAGTCATCTCGATTTCGATTCCTCCCCGCAGGGCAAGCTCGCCGACATCAAGGTCCGGCAGGCCTTCCTCAAGTGCATCCCGCGGCAGGAACTGGTGGACAAGTTCGCCAAGCCGGTCTTCGAGGGTGCGCAGATCCTGAACCTGCGCGAGTTCCTGCCGGCCCAGAAGGGTTACCAGGACGTGCTCAAGCAGATCCCCGAGGCCACCCAGTACGACACGGTCGACCTGGCCGGCGCCAAGCAGCTGCTGACCGAGGCGGGCGTCACCCAGCCGTACGACATCCGGCTGATCCGCTCGTCGAAGTCGGATCTGCGGGGGCAGCAGATCGCCGTGATCAAGGCGTCCTGCGACCAGGCCGGGTTCAACATCATCGACCAGCCCGACCCGGACGTGTTCACCACGCTGACCACCCGCGGCACCTGGGACGCGGCCATCTTCGGCTGGTCATCCTCGGGCCTGGTCGCTTCCGGTGAGTCGATCTACATCACCGGCGGCAACCAGAACTACGGCGGGTACACCGATCCGACTGTGGACGACTCCTGGAAGCAGGTGGTCCGGACGGTCGACCGGACCAAGGCCGAGGAGCTGAAGGTTCCGATGGAGAAGGCGCTGTGGACCAATCCCTACAACGCCCCGCTGTATGCGACACCGAACCTGACCGCGACCTCTTCCACCATTACCGGGGCCGTCATCAACCCGACCCAGTCGGGGTCCACCTGGAACGCGATGACCTGGACCAAGGCCGCCAAGTAACCGGCTGGTCAGTAACCGGCCGTTCAGTGGTCGACCGTTCGCGAGTCGGCCGTTCGGCCAGGTAGGGCTGTTCGATCTGCGGACCACCGGTGGTGAACGCTGTCACCGCCGGTGGTCCGTTGTTCCCCGTGCTTCTTGACATTCCGGAGGAAGGCTGTGCTGGTCTTCGTCACCCGACGACTGGTGGTGTCGTTCTTCATCCTGCTGGCCTCCACCGCGTTGACCTATTTCCTGGTCGCCTTCTCCGGCAACCCGCTACAGGATCTGTTGGAGCTGCGGGGACCACAACGCGACTTGAAGATCGCCCAGCGGACCAGGGATCTCAACCTGGACCAACCGGTTGCCCTGCGATACCTGTTGTGGCTGCGGGAAGTCGGCCGGTGCGTCTCCCCGTTCGGCGGTACCTGCACCCTCGGTAACGACCGGCTGGGCGGGAACGTGTTGCCGCAGTTGCAATCTGCCATCGGGTCGACGCTGCGGCTGGTGGTGGTCGCGACCATCCTGGCCGTCCTGCTCGGGGTGGTCACCGGGATCGTCACCGCGCTGCGCCAGTACAGCGTCTTCGATTACGGCGTGACATTCATTGCGTTCCTGTGCTTCTCGTTGCCCGTGTTCTGGATCTCCACCCTGCTCAAGCAGTACGTGGCGATCGACCTCAACACCTGGCTGAACAACCCGGTGATGACCACCGGCGCGCTGGTCGTCCTTGCCGTGGTGGTGGCGGGGTTCTGGACGCTGGTCATCGGCGGGGATCGCCGCCGGATGGCAACCGTGTTCGTGACCGCCGCCGTGGCCACCGCCGTCGTCATGTACGCCCTGTTGACCACCGACTTCTTCCGGGCGCCGTATTTCGGGGTGATCGGCATCCTGGTTTTCGGAGCCGGCGCTGCGGTGGGCTGGACCGCGCTCTTCGCAGGTCTGCACCAGCGGGCCCGGCCGGTGCTGATCGCGTCCCTGGCGACCGCAGTGGCCGGAGCGCTGTTCGCGTTGCTGGGCGGCTCGTTACTGGCAGACCCCGGCTGGCTGACGGTGTTCGGCATCGCCGTCGGGCTGGTCGCCGTCGGGATGGCCCTTGGCTGGTTCCTGGGCGGGGCAACCCGCCGGCTCGCCATGCGGGTGGGCGGCGTCACCGGGTTCACCATGCTCGTGTTGATCGTCGTCGATCAGCTGCTGCGGGCATACCCGGCGCTGTTCGCGGCCACCGGTGGCCGGCCGATCAAGACCACCGGGTCGGTGACGCCGAACCTGTCCGTCAGCTTCTGGCCCACCCAGCTCGATTACCTGATGTACCTGATCCTGCCCACGTTCGCGTTGATGCTGGCCTCGTTCGCCCTGTACACCAGGTACACCCGGGCCAGCATGCTGGACGTGATGGGCCAGGACTACGTGCGTACGGCCAGAGCGAAGGGCCTGAACAATCGAACGGTGGTGGTCCGGCACGCGTTCCGCAACGCGCTCATTCCACTGGCCACCCTGATGGCCTTCGATTTCGCGGGCATCTTCTCCGGCGCCATCGTCACCGAGACGGTCTTCGGGTGGAGCGGGCTGGGCAAGCTGTTCACCACCGCGCTGGGCAACATCGACCCGAACCCGGTGATGGCGTTCTTCCTGGTGTCGGCGTCGGCGATCGTGCTGTTCAACATGCTCGCCGACATTGCCTATGCCTACCTCGACCCGGGCATCCGATTGGCGTGATGATGGCTGACTCGACCAACTCGCCGACCGAGATCCCTCCTGGCGTCAGCGGTCCTGAACGGATCCCAGCAGCGAACGTGCCCGCCACCGAGCTGGAGATGGCGACCCTGGCGGGCGTCGACAACGAATTGGCGGAGTCGGGTCTGGGCCCGACGCCGGTCCGCCCGGTCGCCGCCAAGACCGAGTTCCGGATCGTCGCCCGGCGGTTCCTGCGCCACAAGGCGGCCAGGGCCGGGCTCGTGGTGATGGCATTGATCATCCTGCTGGCGTTCACCTCGATCGGCGTCGGTCCGATTCCGGGCTGGTGGAAGTACAACTACACCGACTTCGATCCGCGGTTGACCAACGGCGGCGCCCCGACGCTGTCGGTTTTCCCACCGTCCTGGGGCGAGCATCCGTTCGGCCAGAGCAACGAGGGCCGGGACTACTTCGCGCTGACGATGCGGGGGATGCAACAGTCGCTGATCATCGCGTTCATCGTCGGCATCGTCAGCACGATCATTGGAACCGTCATCGGCGCGGTGTCCGGCTATTTCCGCGGGCTCACCGAATCGATCCTGATGCGGTTCACCGACGTCATGATCACCATCCCGCTGCTCGCGGTGGCCGCAGTGATCAGTAGTCAGATCGGCGGCTCCGGGGTCATCGGGCTGGCCGTGTTGCTCGGCCTGGTCACCTGGACGTCGCTGGCCAGAATCGTTCGCGGCGAGTTCCTCTCGCTGCGGGAGAAGGAGTTCGTCGACGCGGCCAGGTCGGTCGGCGCGTCCAGCCGGCGGATCATCTTCCGGCACATTCTGCCGAACACCATCGGGGTCATCACCGTTTCGGCGACGCTAGCCATCTCCGGCGCCATCCTGCTGGAGACGGCGTTGAGCTTCCTGAACTTTGGGGTGAAGAGCCCGGACATCTCTCTCGGCCTGCTGCTGCAGCAGTACCGGCAGGCCATGGACGTGCGGCCCTACCTGTTCTGGTGGCCGGGAGTCTTCATCGTGCTGATCTCGCTGTCGGTCAACTTCATCGGAGACGGGCTGCGGGACGCCTTCGATCCGCGTCAGAACCGTTCGAAGGCTTGAGGTACCGAAATGAGCAGGTATCGACATGAGTGCTGATCACGATGTGTTTCCGGACGCGGCCCGCGAGCGCGGCGAGCCGATCCTGCGGGTCCGTGACCTCGGGGTGGACTTCCGGATCGAGGACACCTGGGCGATGGCCTCCGAGGGCGTCGAGTTCGACATCCACCCGGGCGAGGTGCTGGCCGTTGTCGGAGAATCCGGCTCCGGGAAATCGGTGTCGGCCATGTCGATCCTTGGCCTGTTGCCGCCGAACGCCCGGATCAAGGGCAGCGCGACGCTGCGCGGCAAGGAGTTGATCGGGGCCAGGGAACCCGTGCTGCGAGCGGTGCGCGGCAAGGACATCGGGCTGATCTTCCAGGAACCAATGACCGCGCTGAACCCGGTGCTGACGGTCGGCTTCCAGATCAACGAGGTCCTGCTCAGCCATTTCGACATGACCCCGCAGGCCGCCCAGCTCCGCGTGGTGGAACTGATGAAACTGGTCGACCTGCCGGATCCCGAGGCCAGGTACAACCTGTACCCGCACCAACTCTCGGGTGGTCAACGGCAGCGCATCATGATCGCGATGGCGCTGGCCTGCGACCCGGTGCTGCTCATCGCCGACGAACCGACCACCGCGCTGGACGTCACCGTGCAGGCCGAGATCCTCGACCTGCTGCGCGATCTGCACCACCGGTTGGACTCGGCGATCCTGCTGATCACCCACGACATGGGGGTGGTGGCCGATCTGGCCGACCGGGTGGTGGTGATGCGGGAGGGTCACATCGTCGAAACCGGCTCCGCAGTCGAGCTTTTCGGCAACCCACAACACGAGTACACCAGGGCCCTGCTGGCGGCCGTGCCGCACCTGGGTTCGGAGGCGGCGGCCACGGTCGTCGAGCAACTGCCGGACACGGCTCCGGTCGCCGCCGGTCGCGATGAGGAGCCCGCGCTGGAGGTGACCGATCTGGTGCTGGAGTACCCCGGCCGGGGACGGGTCCCCGCCTTCCGGGCGGTCGACGGGGTCAGCTTCGCCGTCCCCCGCGGCGAGGTACTGGGCCTGGTTGGTGAATCCGGGTCGGGGAAGTCCACGATCGGTCGGGCGGTGGCGAGCCTGCTGCCGATCACCGGCGGGTCGATCCGGATCGCCGGGGCGGAGATCAAGGGCCTTTCGCAGAAGGAATTGATGCCGCTCCGGCGGAAGGTCGCCATTGTCTTCCAGGACCCGGCGTCCTCGCTCAACCCGCGGATGACGATCGGGGAGTCCATCGGCGAGCCGCTGTTCCTGCACGAGAAGCTGCGCAAGGCCGAGTTGGCCGGGCGGGTGGAGGCGCTGCTGGACTCGGTGCGGTTGCGCCGGGATTACCGCTACCGGTACCCGCACGAACTGTCCGGGGGACAGCGGCAGCGGGTCGGGATCGCCAGGGCGCTCTCGCTCGGACCCGACCTGCTGGTCGCCGACGAACCGACCAGCGCCCTGGACGTGTCGGTGCAGGCACACGTCCTGGACCTGTTCAAAGATCTTCAGCAGCAGTTCCGGTTCGCCTGCCTGTTCATCAGTCACGACTTGGCCGTGGTGGAGATCCTGGCCAGCCAGATCGCTGTGCTGCACCGCGGGCAATTGGCCGAGATCGGTTCCAGAGAAAGGATTCTGCGTGCACCGCAGGGCCCGTACACCCGGCGTCTGCTGGCCGCCGCGCCGGTGCCGGACCCGGCGGAGCAGGAACTGCGGCGCGAGGGACGGCGGGCCCTGCTGGCCGCCGGCGCGGATACCGACGAGATCGCGTCCTGACCGACTGACCGACTGACCGACTGACCGACTGACCGACTGACCGACTGACCGACGGTTCAGGTTGAGAGCAGGGCGGTCAGCACAGTGGCGGCCACACACACCCCGAACGCGATCAGCACGCCGGTGGCCCAGCGGACCGTGACCATCGCGCCGTCCTGGTGGACAGGGTCGGGTTCCCGGGTGGCCCCGTCCTGCGCCCATTCCTGCTGGCGTCGCCGGATCGCCGCCCCGGCCGCGCCGGCGTCGCTGCGTAACCCGGCGCTGGCCGCGACACTGTCGACGGTGCCGGACATGCCGAGCAGTCGGCGATCCTCCTCGGTCACCCTGGCCGCCCCGAACCGGCCGCCGGCCGGGGCTGCCCACGCCTGGTAGCGACGCCCGTTCGCCGTGCCCAGCGTCAGGGCGTAGCGGGTGTCGATGCTGGTCACGGCTCGCAGCGGCAGATGAACGTCACGGACGACGTTGATCAGGTCGACCGCGTCGGTACCGACGGACACCCGGGGCCGGCCGAAGACGGCGTAGACCAGCACGGAGATTGCCCCGATCAACGGCAACCTGGTCAGGGCCGATTGCCACCCGCTCAGCAACTCCAGGGCAATCCAGCCCGCCGCCAGTACGACCCAGATGACACAAGCGGCCTGATTGGTGCGCGGCCGGAAGACGAACCCTTCGGGGCGGCGGGCCCGCTGATCGCCGTCACCGTGCCGGGCCGCGCGCATCGGTCCATGCTGTCATGGCGTGCGGTCACGGCAAGAAGATTCTCCGGCCAACGATCGTCACCGCCCGAATTGTCACGATGTGACGGTTGGCGGGCAGTGCGTTGTGTTGCCGTTGGGTAACGACCGGCGGCCGGTGGTTTCGGATGCTGAGACGGTCGTAGAGTGCCACGATCAGGCAACACGGTGGTCTCGGGCCGAACGGTCGAAGCGGGTCATGAAGGCGTCGCGCCGGTCGGATGACCGAGCAGTTCGAGGAGGAACCTGGATGAGAAGGACACGGGCAGTCTTTGCCGCTGCTCTGCTGACGACAGCCGCGCTGGGAATCGCTTCCTGTTCGACCGCGGAACCCAAGGCCGGCGGCTCGTCATCATCGGCAGCTGCGTCCGGGGGTGGCTCTGCGTCCGGGTCAGCAGGCAGCTCGGCGGAAGGCTCGTCGGGCGGGTCGGGCGGCGCCAGCGGTGCCGGGTTCACCAGGCCGCAGGTCGCCTCCAGCCCGAATGTGACGATGGCTGTCGAGGAGCCGCCGCATGATTACAACAACAACACGGGGTCCGCGAACAACTTCTCCAACAGCCTGGTCACCGGCCTGACCCTGCCGTCGCCGATCTACACCACCAGCAAGCTCGATCTGCAGGTGGACAACGATCTGATGGCCTCGATCGAGCAGACCAGCACCAGCCCGCAGACGGTCGTCTACAAGCTGAACCCCAAAGCGGTCTGGTCCGACGGGACGCCGATCAGCTGCAAGGACTTCTACCTGCAGTGGCTGCAGGCCAACTCGAAGGCCACCGCCGCCGGTGCCGACGGCAAACCCGCGCCGTCGTTCGATCCGGCGAGCACCACCGGGTACGACCAGATGAACGCCCCGGCGTGCTCCGAAAATGGCGCCACCATCACGACGACCTACACGACCCCGTACGCGGACTGGCAGTCCATGTTCAGTGGGAACCAGCCGCTGTACCCGGCGCATGTGATCGAGAAGGTCTCCGGCGTCGCCGATGTCACCAAGATCAAGCCGGATGACACCACCGGCGACGCGGCGAAGTTCGCCGACGCTTACATCAAGAGCTGGGCCGGCTTCAATAAGGAGTACAACCTGTCGGGCGGGCCGTACCTGATCGACAAGGCCACCGACGAGCAGACCGTGCTGGTCCGCAACCCGAAGTGGTGGGGTAATCCGGGCGGTCCCGAGTCGATCACCCTGGTGACCAACAGCAACGGCCAGGCCCAAGTGCAGGCGCTGCAGAACCAGGAAGTGCAGGTCATCCAGCCGCAGCCGGACGCCGCCTTGGCCCAGCAGCTGCGGTCCACTGCGAATGTCACGTTCAACGCCTACCCCGGCCAGACCTATGAGCACATCGATTTCAACATGAGCCTGCCGCTGTTCCAGGGCGACGACGGCAAGGCGCTGCGCGAGGCCACGTTCAACTGCATCGACCGGACCGACATCATCGACAAGCTCATCAAGGAGGTGAATCCGGACACCAAGCCGCTGGGCAACTTCCAGTTCCTGTCCAGCGAGAAGAACTACGTCGACCATTACACGGACTACCAGACCGCCAACGTCGAGAAGGCCAAGCAGGTAATGGAGGCCGCCGGCTGGAAACTCGGCGCTGACGGCGTCTACACCAACGGCAGCAAGGTCGCGACGTTCCGGTTGGGCCACAAGGTGATCGACAACCGGGAGAAGATCGCGCAGTTGGTCGGCAGCTCCTGCGCCAAGGCTGGGATCAAGATTACCGATGACCAGGATGCCCAGTTCAACGCCAAGCGACTGCCGGCAAGCGACTTCGACACTGCGTTGTTCGCCTGGGTCGGAACGCCGTTCAAGTCCAGTGCGACCGGCAATTACACCACCGGCGGCGGCAGCAACTACAACAAGTACTCCAACCCCCAGGTCGATGACCTGTTCAAAAAGGCCAACGTCGAACTCGACCCGGCGAAGCGGGTGGAGCTGCTGAACCAGATGGACCAGGTCATGGCCAAGGACTACGCCTCTATGCCGCTCTACCAGTTCAGCGACATGGTGGCCCAGACCAGCACCATTACCCCGACCCTGACCTACCTGGGCCAGGCCGGCGGCGCACTGTGGAACGCGAACGAATGGGTGTACCAGCAGTAAGGCAGTCACTCTCACGGCCGTGGGGTGGTCATCTCGATCACCCCACGGCACGCGAATTTGAAACAGTCCAGCCCTCGAAACCCGCGCGTGGATCACCACCGCAGCGCTGACCGGGAGTGCGTCGCATGGTCGCTTTCGTTGTTCGACGATTGTTGATTTCAGTGGTGCTGCTGATCGTGGTCTCGTTCGTCTGTTTTGCACTGGTCCAGATGCTCGGAGATCCGATCGCGGAATGGGCGGCCGGTCAACGGCAACGCAATCCCAATGGCGCCGACGCGGCCATTGCCGCGGCCTACCAGCGGGCCGGGTTGGACACGTCATTCTTGTCCCGGTACTTCACCTGGCTGGGTAACTTCCTGACCGGCAACTGGGGGACGACGGTCAACCCCGGGCAGACGCCGCAGGAGGTGCAGCCGAAGGTCATGCATTCGCTGTGGATCACCGTCCGGCTGGTCCTGGTGGCCGAGATCCTGGCCATCATGATCGGCTCGGTGGTCGGCGTGCTGACTGCGGTCAAGCGGTACAGCTGGTTCGACTACCTGATCACCGCGTTCTCGTTCCTGATGTTCGCGCTGCCATTGTTCTGCCTGGCGGTGATTCTCAAGATTGGCGGCATCCAGTTCAACAACGTGCTGCAGGCCAACGGTGGCGACCGATGGCTGGTCACGTCCGGGTACCCGCCCGGTGGCTTCACCGGCTCGTTCGGCACGCAGGTGTACCAGTACCTCGGGGTCTATCTGTTGCCGACGCTGTGCCTGATGGCCATCTCGTTCGCGGTCTACGCCCGCTACCAGCGGTCATCAATGCTGGACGTGCTGAGCTCGGACTACGTGCGAACGGCGAGGGCCAAGGGGATCAGCAACAATAGGGTGATCTGGAAGCACGCCTTCCGCAATGCCCTCATACCAGTGGTCACGGTCGGTTCCCTGCAGATCGGTTCCGCCTTTGCCGGCGCGATCATCACCGAAACGGTGTTCGGATGGCAGGGAATGGGTTACATCCTGGTGCAGAACGTCAACCGCAAGGAGCCGTACATGATCCTGGCGTTCCTCATGGTGACCGGGGTTTTCATCGTGCTGTTCAACCTGCTGGCCGACGTCGCCTACACACTCCTGGAT
The DNA here is from genome assembly GCA_965247715.1 of Nakamurella sp. GTDB lineage: Bacteria > Actinomycetota > Actinomycetes > Mycobacteriales > Nakamurellaceae > Nakamurella. Next base: position 990,023 of record CBDFHS010000015.1, read on the forward strand.
CCGAGGGTTCGCCTTGACTGACATCCTGGCCGCCAAGGTGCCCGAGGCCGCGGCCGAACGTGAATTCACCGTCGAGGCCCGTTCCCGTCGGGCGGTGGTCACCCGCCGCTTCATCCGGCACCGGACCGCCCTGCTGGGGTCGATCATCATTATTCTGCTGGTCCTGTTCGCCACCCTGGGTCAGCTGTTCTGGACTGCCGGGATCAACCCCGATTACAAGTCATTCGAGTCGCCGTCGGCAGCGCACCCGTTCGGCACCGACCAACTCGGCCGGGACATGCTTGCCCTGATCATCAAGGGCATCCAGTTCTCGCTGCTGATCGCGGTCGTGGTGGCGATCCTGGTGGTCGTCATCGGGGTGGCGCTCGGCGCGGTGGCCGGCTACCTGGGCGGCTGGCAGGACTCGTTGATCAATCGACTGGTCGATATGATGCTGATCCTGCCGGCGATCGTGGTGGTCGGCGTGATGGCGGTCCGGTTCCAGGGCAGCTGGATCATGGTGGCGGTATTCCTGGGTCTGACCACCTGGATGACACTGACCCGGATCATCCGCGGCATGGTGCTCTCGTTGCGAGAGAAGGAGTTCGTCGAGGCGGCGAAGGCACTCGGCGCGTCGACGCCCCGGATCATTTTCAAGCACATCGTCCCCAACTGTGCCGACGTCATCATCGTCAGCGCCACCCTGACCATCGCCCAGGCGGTGCTACTGGAGGCGGCCCTGTCGTTCATCGGGCTCGGGGTCAAACCACCGGACACCTCGCTGGGGCTGTTGCTCAACGAGACCCAGAACTACCTGCCGACGGCGAATGCCTGGCTGTTCTGGGTCACGCTGCTGTTCGTGGTGCTGGTCAGCCTGTCGGTCAACTTCATCGGCGACGGAATGCGCGATGCGCTGGACCCGCGCCAGGACAAGGTGCGCGCATGAACGAGCGTAAGCCAGTGATTCGTGGGCGCAGTGGCGGCGCTCGGCGAGGAACGAGCGGAGGGCGGCATGAACAAGGACCGTTTGAGCGTGAACGAACCTCGCCGAGCGCATCATGAGTAGCCCGGTGACCGGGCTGTTCAGCGAGCGGGCCCGCTCCGGTGACATAGCCTTGTCGGTCAAGAACCTCTGCGTCGATTTCCCGACCGACGACGGCGTGGTCCATGCCGTGCGGGACATCTCCTTCGATCTGGCCGCCGGTGAGGTGCTCGGCGTGGTCGGTGAATCCGGGTCGGGCAAGTCGGTGTCGTCGATGGCGATCATGGGTCTGCTGCCGAAGAACGCCAAGATCAGCGGATCGGTGCAGTTCGACGGCAAGGAACTGGTGTCACTGTCGGACAAGCAGATGCGGACCATCCGCGGCAACGGCATCGCGATGATCTTCCAGGACCCGATGACGTCGCTCAATCCCGTGTACACCATCGGCTGGCAACTCGCGGAGGCCTACCAGTCGCACCACAAGGTGTCGGCGAAGGTGGCCGCGAAGCGGGTGCTGGAGGTGCTGGATATCGTCGGCATCCCGCAGCCGGACCGGCGGGCCAAACAATTCCCGCACGAATTCTCCGGCGGTATGCGGCAGCGGGTGATGATCGCGATGGCTGTCATCAACGACCCGAAGATCATCATCGCCGACGAGCCGACCACCGCACTCGATGTCACGGTGCAGGCGCAGATTCTGGACACGTTGCGGCGGTTGCGGGATGAGCTGTCCGCAGCGATCATCATGATCACCCACGACCTGGGTGTGGTCACCGGGATCGCGGACCGGGTGCAGGTGATGTACGCCGGCACGATCGTAGAAACCGGTGGGGTCAAAACAGTTTTCACCGAGCCGCGGATGCCGTACACCGTGGGATTGCTGTCCTCGATCCCCCGAGCGGATTCGGTCGGGCTCCGGCTGCGGCCGATCAAGGGGGCGCCGCCGTCGTTGGTGAACATGCCGCCCGGTTGCCCGTTCAGTCCTCGGTGCCCACTGTCCCGGGCGGATTGCAACGAGAGCGAACCTGAACTGGTGCCGGTGGAGTCGCGAGATCACCTGGCCCGCTGCAAGCATTGGGACGAGGTCGCGGCCGCGCCCGACCCGCGCACCCTGTTCGACACGGACAGCGTGGACGCCTCCGCGCTGCCCGCCGCCGAGTTGTTCGGTGCCGAGCTCACCGAGTCCCAGGAGCTCGGTTCTGACGTCGTCGGAACCAATCTGGCTGGTCTTTCCGGCGACCGGGCCGGTTCCGCCCCGACCCGGGCGGCTTCGGAATGACCGCCCGAGTGCAGGAGGACCCTGGTCCCGGCCGCGGGCGGTTCGACGACCCTCCGCTGCTGGAGGTCATCGACCTGGTGAAGCGGTTCCCGGTCAAGAGCGACAGCCTGTTCCGCCGAACCGCTGGCTATGTGCATGCGGTGGAGGGCGTGTCGTTCGAACTCGCCAAGGGTGAAACCCTTGGTCTGGTCGGCGAATCCGGCTGCGGGAAGTCCACCACCGGCCGTGCGGTGCTGCAGCTGCACAAGCCGACGTCCGGGTCGGTACGGTTCGACGGCCAGGAATTGACGACCATGTCGAACTCGGACCTGCGGCCGGTCCGCCGGGACATGCAGATCGTCTTCCAGGACCCGTACGCCTCGCTCAACCCACGGTGGACGATCAACGAGATCATCGCGGAGCCGTTCCACATCCATCAGTCCGGGGCGCCCGGTGACATCGACGAGAAGGTTCGCGAGCTGTTGCGGTTGGTCGGCCTCAACCCCGAGCACCGCAACAGGTATGGGCATGAGTTCTCCGGTGGCCAACGGCAGCGGATCGGGATCGCCAGGGCGTTGGCGTTAAATCCCAAGCTGCTCATCCTGGACGAACCCGTGTCGGCGCTGGACGTTTCGGTCCAGGCGGGGGTGGTGAACCTGTTGGAGGACCTGCAGGACCAGATGGGTCTGGCCTACCTGTTCATCGCGCACGACCTGTCGGTGGTCCGGCACATTTCGGATCGGGTCGCCGTGATGTACCTGGGCAAGATCGTCGAGATCGGTAGCCGGGACGGGATTTACGAGCAGGCCCAGCACCCGTACACGGTTGCGTTGCTGTCCGCCGCGCCGCAGGCCGACCCGGCCGCTGTCAATGTTCGGGAACGGATCATCCTCGCCGGGGACGTACCGAGCCCGATCGACCCGCCGTCTGGCTGCCGGTTCCGGACCCGTTGCTGGAAGGCACAGGACATCTGCGCGCAGGAGGAACCCGCGCTGGTCGACCGGGGCAACGGGCATCCGGTGGCCTGCCACTTCCCCGTGGTCGATTTGGAGCTGGAGTACCGGGCGGCCGCGGCGCATCGTCAGCAGACCGGGGACCTGTTCGAAGCGGCAGGCGCCGTTGGCGCAGCGGAGCGGGCGGAGGCGAACGGGTCGGTGGCCTAGCGGAGTCTGTAGGCAGGTCGGGTCACGTAGCGTTCCGGGGGTGTCCCGACGACTGCTGGCCGTCCACGCCCACCCCGACGACGAGTCGTTGACGATGGCCGCAACGCTCGCCACCGCGGTCGCCAATGGAGTGACGGTCACCCTCATCACCGCCACCCTCGGCGAACAGGGCGAGATCATCGGAGACGACCTGCAGGGTCTGGCTGCGGACCGGGCAGACCAACTCGGTGGGTACCGGCTCAGCGAACTTGGGGCGGCCTGTGCCGCGCTGGGTGTCACCGACCACCGACTGCTGGGCGGGGTGGGCGCATTCCGGGACTCCGGGATGGCCGGGACCGCGTCGGCGGCGCACCCGCGGGCATTCGTCCGAGCTGCCCCGGGAGGTCCGGACCACGACCGGGCGGTGGCCGCGTTGGTGGCCGTGATCAACCAGGTGCGCCCGTCGGTCATCCTCACCTACGACGCTGACGGTGGCTACGGGCATCCCGATCATGTTGCCGCACATCAGGTCTGCATGGCCGCTGTCAATCGGGCGTCGAATCCGCCGGATCGCGCACTCGGGGTGGTGCGTCCCCGCACCGCGACCACGGCGGCGTTCGACCGATTCGCCGTTCCACCCGGGTACCACCAAGCGGGGGCCGGGGACGTCGGTTCCCTGATAGACGACAAAGCGGTGGTGGTCACCGTTCCGGCTGCTCCCGTGGCGCGGGCCAGAAGGTCCGCGTTGGCTGCGCACCGGACCCAGGTGGAACTTGTCGGCGACGGTTTCGCCTTGTCGAACCGCATCGCTCAGCCGCTGCCGTCCCGGGAGTACTACCGGCTACTCGCGGGTGAACCGGTTCCCGTCGGCCGGGACGGCGCACCGACCGCCGACGTGTTCGCCGGCCTTGACTAACATTCCGGACCTGCCTGGGGGCGCCACCCCTTCGCCGGTACCAATTGCCGGGAAGAACGCGGCCGATGCGCCTGGGGGCGTCACCCCTTCGCCGGCAACAGTTGGCGGGACGACCGCGGCCGATGTGCCTGGGGGCGTCACCCCTTCGCCGGCACCAATTGGCGGCGTCGTGGACTGGGTGCTGGTAGCTGGCGTTTGCGTGCTGTCCGGGTGGATCGCCGTTGTCGGAGTGGCTTTCCTGCCGTGGTACCTGGGCGTCGTCCCGATGCCGGTGAGCGTGCTCGTGGGGGTCGCGGCGATGGTGGTGGGGCCGCGGGTCTGTTTCGCACTGACCCGGTCGTTGCTCGCTGCCGCAGCCCCCGTGCTGACCTGGTTCGGTGTCTCGGTGTGGCTGGCCCTCATCCGCAATCCGGTGATGCCGGAGCTCCCGGTGAGCGTGGTGACCGGTCAGTGGCGGGTGATGCTGCTACTCGGGCTGGGTGCGCTGGCCGCCGCGGCAACCCTCGGGTTGCTGTGGGGTGATCGGATGAAGGCCAGGATTGCCTCAGAGGCGACTGACGAAGGACTGACGAAGGACTGACGAAGGACTGACCAATAAGTGACCCAGCCCACGTGCTGGCATCGACCGGCCGTGTTGGGAGCGCTCTGCGTTCGGGTGATACTTGTTCGTCCCTCTCGGCCGCCGCTACCGGCGCCGACCCCCAGGCGTGGAGAACCGACGTGACCTATGTGATCGCCGAACCGTGTGTTGATGTCCTCGACCGAGCCTGCGTAGAGGAGTGTCCGGTCGACTGCATCTACGAGGGCGGCCGGATGCTGTACATCCACCCCGACGAGTGCGTGGACTGCGGCGCCTGTGAGCCGGTATGCCCGGTCGAGGCGATCTTTTACGAGGACGACGTACCAGCTGAGTGGACCGATTACACCCGGGCCAACGTCGACTTCTTCGACGATCTGGGTTCCCCCGGTGGTGCTTCCAAGGTCGGCAAGATCAACCGGGACGACCCACTGATCGCGGCACTGCCCCCGATGGGAGAGGGGAACTGACGGCGCCCGGTCCCGGTCGCATCACCGGGCCCGGTGACCCGGCGAGGGCGGGCCGGGAACCCGGCGGGCCGTCCGCCGACTCCAAGGGTGATCGCCGGTCGCCATCACCGGTCGACCGGCTCCCTGAGTTTCCTTGGGACAGTTTGCTACCGGCCCGCGCAGTCGCCGGTGAACATCCAGACGGACTGGTGGACCTGTCGATCGGCACTCCGGTGGACCGGGTTCCGCTGACCGTCCGGACCGCCTTGGGCAATGCCTCAGAAGCCCCGGGGTACCCGACGGTGCACGGAACCCTTGCGGTTCGCCGCGCCTACAGCGGATGGCTCGGCCGGTCGCACGGGGTTCCCGACCTCGACCCGCAGCACGTGCTGCCGACGATCGGTTCGAAGGAGCTGGTGGCGTCGCTGCCGACGCAACTCGGGTTGGGCCGGGGGGACACCGTGGTCATCCCGGAGCTGGCGTACCCCACGTACGAGGTCGGCGCGATCATGGCGGGCGCGACCGTGATCCGGGCCGATTCGCTGACCGCGATCGGGCCGGAACGCGTGTCGCTGATCTGGCTGAACTCGCCGTCCAACCCCACCGGTCGGGTGCTGCCGGTGGAACACCTGGCCAAGGTGGTGGCCTGGGCCCGGTCTCGAGGGGTGGTCGTAGCCTCCGACGAGTGCTACATCGATCTGGGCTGGGACGCCATGCCCGTGTCGATCCTGCATCCCGAGGTGAGCCGCGGTGATCACACTGGACTGCTTGCGGTGCACTCGTTGTCGAAGCGGTCTTCGATGGCGGGCTACCGGGCCGGGTTTGTCTCCGGTGACCCCCGGCTGGTGGCCGCACTGATCGCGACCAGACGGCATCTGGGGGCCATGGTGCCCACCCCGATCCAGGCGGCCGCGGCGGCGGCACTGCAGGACGACGGGCATGTACTGGCCCAGCGCAGCCGCTACGGGCATCGGCGGGAGATTCTTCGGGATGCGCTCGATCGGGCCAGGTTCCAGGTTTCGGGAGACGCCGGTCTGTACCTGTGGTGCACCCGCGGGGAACCCGCGATGAGCACGGTGAACTGGTTCGCCGAGCGCGGAATCCTGGTCGCTCCGGGGTCGGTCTACGGCCCGGCCGGCGCCCAGCACGTCAGGGTCGCACTCACCGCGTCGGATGAGCGGATCGCTTCAGCGGCCGACCGCCTCTGATCGACTCCACGCGACTGGTCTACCCGGCTGGTCCTACCCGGGCTGTTCCCACGGCCTGCTCTCACCCGACTGTTCTCACCGGACTGGCTCCACCGGACTGGCTTCACCGGACTGTCCCCGCCGGGTTCTGGGCCTACGTCCCGAAGGCCTTGCGGCCGGCAGCTTCTGCCTTCTCCCAGGCTTCCGGGTAGGCGGCCCGAGCGGCCACCCGTCGCTGGTGGCAGCCCTGGATCACCCGGCCGGCGGCGATGCCGGCCGCCGGGTCCCCGGAGTCGGCGACCAGCTCGCGGAGCCGGTCCTCCAGCACGGTCGCGTCCTGGTGGTCGCCGAGAACCTCCTGCAGCGCGGCCAGCGCGGTCAGGAACGAATGCATCGATCCCTTGTCGGGCAACAGTTCTGCCGCGTACCGGGCGCGCTTGCCGTAGATCCGCAACTCGTGCAACTCGTCGTTGGGCGGCTCGTCACCGAACGTGCGGTGCAGTTTGCGGCGCGCCCGCTGCAGGGTCCGCCACTCGCCGGCGGCCAACTCGTGCAGATCGGCCCACGGATCGGCCACCGGCGGTTGGGCCGCGGCCTCCTCCAGTTCGGTCAGCAGCTCGGCATAGGACGGGTCGTCCAGTTCGTTGACCAGCTGATCCCGGTCGGTGATTCGCTCCTGTTCGAGCCGGGTGATGAGGTGTTCCAGGGCTCCGGTGTCGGGATCGCCGAGCAGCCCGGCCTCCCGGTGCAACCGGTCGATCATCACGTCGTTGTCGCGGATCGTGCCCAGGGTGCCGGCCAGTTCTTTGACGTCGGCGCGGAGCCGGTCCGCTGCGGTCCGGTCGAGGGCGGGCCGCGCGGCCTTGAGGTACGCGCGCACCCGTCGGGTGGCCACCCGCATCTTGTGGACGTCTTCGATGTCGCCGCCCCGCCGGCTGCCGTCTTCGTGGGCCTTGATGTCGGCGACCGCCTTGCCCAGCACCGGGCCGATCGTGTCGGCGATGTCGGTGGGGATCAGGCCGGGCCGCCGGGGAGCCGGTCGGGGCGGGGCCAGCGGTGGGTGTTCGCCGGCTTCTGGCTCGTCGGTGGGCTGTGGTGCGTCCGGAGTTGTCGGCATGGTCGGCGTTATCGGGGAGGCGTCCGCCGAGCGGGCGTCCATCTGCTGGGCGGGGGGGCTGGTGTGGACCACGGGCGCCGGCCGGGGAGCGGCGCGGCGACGGGTTCTCGGAGGCACCACTGGAGTATTCCGTACGGATTGGTGGACCGGACGCCAGGCCCGCCGGGGCCCGTGATCAGCCGCGATCCGCGCGGCGCCCGCCCGACGGTGTCATTGGGCGTGCAGCACCGTGTTCAGCCCGCCCCAGGAACCGGTGCGGGGGACCGCCTCGACGCCGCCGGTCAGCGAATTCCGGCGGTAGAGCAGGCCAGCCGCACCGGACAGCTCACGGGCCTTCATCACCCGCTCCTCGCCGTCGGCCCGCAGGGTCAGTTTCGTGCCGGCGGTGAGGTACAGGCCGGCCTCGACGACGCACTGATCACCCAGGGAGATACCGACCCCGGAATTGGCGCCCAGCAGACAGCCGGCCCCGATCGTGACCTGCTCGGTGCCGCCGCCGGACAGGGTGCCCATGATGGAAGCGCCGCCGCCGATATCACTGCCGTCGCCGACGATGACCCCCTGCGAGATCCGTCCCTCGACCATCGACGTCCCCACCGTGCCGGCGTTGTAATTGCAGAAGCCCTCGTGCATCACCGTCGTTCCTTCCGCCAGGTGGGCGCCGAGGCGGACCCGGTCGGCGTGGGCGATCCGCACCCCCGACGGGATGACGTAATCGGTCATTCGCGGGAACTTGTCCACACCGAAGACCGACAACCGGATACCGGCCGTGAGGGCGGTCAACCGCACCCGCTCCACCTCGGCCGGCGGCACCGGGCCGAGTGAGGTCCAGGCGTTGTTCGGCAGCATCCCGAAGATGCCGTCGAGATTGATGGTCCGGGGGAGGACGACCCGTGCCGACAGCAGATGCAGCCGCAGATAGGCATCCGCCGTGTCGGTGGGCGGCTGGGACAATGAGGTGATCCTGGTGGACAGGGTCCGCAGGCGAACGTCCCTGACGTCATCGAAGCGCTCGGCGCCACTGAGGTCCGGTTGGGCCGCCAGGTCGCTGGCTCTGCTGGTGAGCAGCGTCGGAGCGGGATACCAGACGTCCAACACCGTGCCGTCGGGGGTGAGCGTTGCCAACCCGGTGCCCGCGGCCCCGGCCGAGAGGAATTCGTGCGCTGCGGTCATCGCCGGAGCCTATCCAGGCCGCCGGCTCCGGTTGTCCACATCGCGCCGCCCGGCGGTTGCCAGGTCGGGCGCGAACCGGGGACGGTGGCTGCTATGCGGACGCGCGATCCGGTGGTCACCCGGGCGGAACTGTTGGCCAACGGGGTATCCGACAGTCAGATCCGGCAGGCCCGGCGTCGCGGTGCGCTGATCCCGATCGTCCCCGGGGTGTACCTGCGGCGGGAGTGGGCCGACGACCTGGACCCGCGGGAATGGCAGCTGGCGGCGGTCCGGGTGATCCTCTCCCGATTGACCGGGTCAGCGGTGGCCAGCCATCTCACGGCGGCCCTGGTGCACCGACTGGGGGCGTCCGACCTGGCCGGCGCGAGGGTGCACGTGATCCGCGCAGGTGACGGGAGATCCTGCGGGGGAACGGCTTTCGTCGCGCATCAGGCTCGGCTGGCACCCGATGAGGTTGTCCGGGTGGATGACCTGCCGGTGACGACGGTCGCCAGGACCGTCGTCGACTGCGCGTGCTTGCTGCCCTTCGAACAGGGGCTCATCCTGACCCGGCAGGCGCTGCGGACCCAACAGGTAGGTGCCGGTGAGCTTCACGACCAGGTCAGCCGGCTATCCCGGGTGCCCGGGTTGCTGACTGCGCGGTCGGTGCTGGCGGCGGCGAACGTTAATTGATCCGGCGGTTTCATGGCGTTCCGGTGATGCGGCGGTTTGCTGGCGTTCCAGGTGATGCGGAGGCCCATGCGGCGCGGCGAACGTCTCACATCCCGGACGCCGATATTGGCCGCCCCCTTCCGGCGATGCAGGTCCAGGCAGTCCAATGGTCGTGACCTCCAGCGCCGCCGACGGCGCCCGATACCAGGAATGGGGTGCCCTCATGCAGGGAGCACGTCCCGTCCGCGCTGCCCGCGGCACCACCCTCACGGCTCGATCGTGGGCCACCGAGGCTCCGCTCCGGATGCTGATGAACAACCTCGATCCGGAGAACGCGGAACGCCCCGATGATCTGGTGGTGTACGGCGGGACTGGGAAGGCGGCGCGTGACTGGGCCTCCTTCGATGCGATGGTGCGGACGCTGACCACGCTGGACAAGGACGAGACCATGCTGGTGCAGTCCGGTCGCCCGGTCGGTGTGATGCGGACGCACGAGTGGGCGCCGCGGGTCATCCTGGCGAATTCCAATCTCGTCGGTGACTGGGCCACCTGGCCGGAATTTCGCCGTCTGGAGAAGCTGGGCCTGACGATGTACGGCCAGATGACCGCGGGGTCGTGGATCTACATCGGATCCCAGGGCATCGTCCAGGGCACCTACGAGACTTTTGCCGCAATCGCCGAGAAGCGTTTCGGCGGAACACTTGCGGGCACGGTCACACTCACCGGCGGTAGCGGGGGGATGGGTGGTGCGCAGCCGCTGGCAGTCACCCTCAACGGTGGGGTCTGCTTGATCGTCGACGTCGACCGCGCGCGGTTGCAGCGGCGGGTGGACCACCGGTACCTGGACGAGATCGCCGTCGACATCGATGATGCCATCGTCAAGTCGTTGCGCGCCAAGGCCGATCGCCGCGCGTGGTCCGTCGGGCTGGTGGGCAACTGCGCCGAGGTGTATCCGGAACTTCTGCGGCGGGGCGTCGACATCGACATCGTCACCGACCAGACCAGCGCACACGACCCTTTGTCCTACCTGCCCACCGGAGTCGACCTGACGGACTGGGAGGATTACGCGGCACGCAAGCCCGAGGAGTTTACCGATCGCGCACAGGAGTCAATGGCCCGGCACGTGGAGGCCATGGTCGGCTTCAAGGATGCGGGCGCCGAGGTTTTCGACTACGGCAATAGTATTCGGGACGAGGCCCGAAAGGGAGGCTATGAGCGGGCCTTCGAATTTCCTGGGTTTGTTCCGGCCTATATCCGGCCGCTTTTCTGTGAGGGCAAGGGTCCGTTCCGGTGGGCGGCGCTATCCGGTAACCCCGAGGATATTTACGCCACCGACCGCGCGGTGATGCAATTGTTCCCGGATAACGACCGGCTGCAGAAATGGATGCGCGGGGCACGCGACAAGATCGCGTTCCAGGGATTGCCGGCGCGGATCTGCTGGCTCGGTTACGGCGAGCGGGACAAGGCCGGACTGCGCTTCAACGACATGGTGGCCTCCGGTGAGGTGGAGGCGCCGATCGTGATTGGCCGGGACCATCTCGACTGCGGGTCGGTGGCTTCCCCGTACCGGGAGACCGAGTCAATGGCAGATGGCTCCGACGCGATCTCGGACTGGCCTTTGCTCAACGCGCTGGTCAATACCGCGTCCGGGGCGTCCTGGGTGTCCATCCACCACGGCGGCGGCGTCGGAATCGGACGCTCCATTCACGCCGGCCAGGTCAGCCTGGCCGACGGTACCGCCCTCGCGGCCGAAAAACTGGCGCGGGTGCTCACCAATGACCCGGGAATGGGGATCATCCGGCACGTCGACGCCGGGTATGAGCGAGCCGAAACCGTTGCCGCCGAGCAGGATGTCCGCATTCCGATGCGAGAGGGTGAGTCGGCTCGCACCGCGTGACGGTCTGGGACGGCTCGCTTCCTCGTGACCACAGGGCGTCGACGCGCGGGGCTTCGATGCGCGGGCGGATCCGTTCGGTCCGCCCGCTTGGTCGATCCGCTTGGTCAGGCCGCGGCGTCGATCCGCTTGGTCAGGCTGCGGCGTCGATCCGCTTGGTCAGGCCGCGAGGTCGATCCGCTCGGTCCGTCCGCTTGGTCAGGCCGCGGCGTCGATCCGCTTGGTCAGGCCGCGAGGTCGATCCGCTCGGTCCGTCCGCTCGGTCGATCCGCGGGGTCGATCCGCTCGGTCCGTCCGCCCGGTCAGAATGGTGGGGGTTCGTCTTGGGGGTCATACGGCTGTTCGTCGAGCTGGGTCTGACTGCCACTTGCTGCTGGTGATGATGTTGGGTCTGTGTCGTATTCGATCGGCGGGGTGTTCAGGTGGTGGCGGAGCAGTGCGGCGGTGAGGAGTTCTTCGATGACACTGCTTGAGCTGTTTGGTGTCTCGGGTTCGTTGGTCGGGTCGGGTGGGGTTGGGCTGGCGGTGATGGTGTCGAGGTGTTCGGCGGTTGTTGTTGCGCGGTGGTGGATCCAGAGGTCGGGGGCGGCGATCTGCCGGCCGTTGGTGGTGTATTTGTGGCCGGTGGGGCTGGACCAGTGGACCCCGATTTGGGTGGGGTCGTGATGGATCCGCCATTCTGAGTGGTGTTTGTATAAATGGTGCCGGCGGCACAAAGGCCCGGTGTTGTCGGTGGTGGTGGTTCCGCCGCGGTTGGGGTGGTGGTGGTCGAATGGTTTTTCGTGGTCGATGTCGCAGCGCCAGGCTGGTTGCCGGCAGGACGGGAACCGGCAGGTGGGGTGGAGGGCGGCGGTGGTGTCGCGGAGGTCTTGGTGGGGCCGGTAGGTGAGGGCACCGGCGGTGGTGACGGTCCCGGCGGGGTCGGTGAGCAGGGCGGTGATGGTGGCGGCGGAGGCGGCGATGGCGCGGGCGAGGCCGGCGGGGATGGCGCCGAATCCTTGGAGCCGGCCGGGGAGGTCGTCCTGGCCGGTGAGGGTGCTCAGCGCGATGGTGACCGAGAGGTGGGGGCGGCGACCTTGCCTGGTCAGTACCCGGCGCCGGTTCGGCGTTCCTGGGGTTCCGGTGGTGGTCATCGGGTGGCCGGGGGGCGGATCGGCGTCGGGCTCGCTGCCGCTGCCGCTGCCGCTGCCGTGGTCATGGTCGGGCTCGCTGCCGGTGCCGTGGTCACGGTCAGGCTCGCTGCTGCTGCTGCTGCTGCTGCTGCTGCCGCCGTCACGGTCGGGCTCGCTGGTGGCGCTGGTGCTGTTGGCGCTGGTGGGGTTTCGGCCTAGGTAGTCGGTGAGGTCGAGGTGGCCGTGGGTGAGGAGGTGTTCGGCGATGTCGACGAGGGCGTCGACCCGTCTGGCGCCGATGCCGCGGGGGTCGTTGGGTGTGCCGGCGGTGGTGGTGGCCAGCAGGTCGCTGATCTGGAAGATTTTCACGGGCCCCGTCGGCGGGTAGGAACGCTTTGAGGGTGGCCATGGCGTCGGGGAGGGCGGTGAGGGTGAGTTCCCGGCGGGCGGTGGCGGCGTGGTGCCGGTCCAGTGCACCGTCGGGGTCGACGGTGATGACGGCTTGCCCGGTGATCTCGCGGAGTTCGCTGGTGGTCAGGTTGCCGGCGCGGGGGAGGACGAGGTGTTGCACGGCGATGGTGTGTTCGGGGGTCAGGGGTTGGCAGTGGTCGGTGATGACCCTGGTTTTGGCCCGGTCCAGGGTTCCGTGTTCGAGGGCGTGCAGGGTGGGGGTCAGGTCACCGGTCATGGTTTGGGCGTCCCGGACCCGGATACCGGCGGTGACGGGGGAGATCCGTAGGGCGGCGGCGACTTCGGCGGCGGCCAGGGATACCGCGGCATCGGGGAGGTAGGCGGTGACCTGGTCGGGGTCGTCGTCCCGGGTGGAGCAGTTTCTCCGGGCGAGCCGCCCGGCCAATCTTGTCGGGTCGCCGGCGGTGAACGGGACCGCGAACGCCGCCAGCAACCGTAGTTGCACCCCGGTCAGCAGGGACAGGGCTTTCTCGGTGGCCACGATCGCGTCCACCAGGTCCGGCCCGGACAGGGCGGCAGGGTCAACGCCCGCCAACGCGGTCAGCGACGAGGCATCGGCGGGATGAGCGGCGACATCGGACCAGGCGGCAGGCGTGGTCATCGGCGTGGTCATCGGCGTGGTCATCGGATGGGTGCCCGTCCTGTCCGTGTCCATCGTGTGCCCCCGGCCTCTCGTATCGAACGTATGTACGAAGAATACCAGCCTCAGCGAGTTGCGGCAAGGCCCGATGACGATTTGTTCAGGGTTAACAGCTCTCGACGTGTCGGTGTTGACGGAAGCACGCTGCAGCGCGTGTTCGGCTGGCCGTGCCGGACAGCAGGCAAGCCGCCGCGGGCAAGGCGGCTACCCGACCGTAATCACCACGGCGGCGGGATCACCGCTGGAGGAACCGGTTTGCCAGGCATGATCCACCCAGCGCCTGTCCTGGACGGCTACTTGAGCGATCCCGAAGCTGGCGCTGTGGGCCAGCGACCAGGCCGCAAGAACCCGGCCGCTCATCGCGTCGTCCAGACCGGGGAGGGCAAGGGACACTGTTCCCGTCTGGCCGTTAGCGGTCAGTGAGCGAACAGTCAAGGGGCCTAGTTCGGCCTGCGCGGCGGCCAACGCCGCAATCAGTTGCGGCGTGGCATTGTCGGTGCCGGCCGGGGCCGGTCTGTCCGGAGTTTCCGCCGTCGGCTGGCGGGCGCCGGCTGAGCAGGTCAACTCCAGGTCAGCCCCACTCAACGCGCGAACGAGGGTGGTGGCCTGAGGTTCCCACTTGGCATACGCGTCGGGGAATGCCGAAAACTGCACCGCCTGGGCGGCCTGCGTGACAGTCAGCTCGGGCCAGTTGGGCACCTGCTGCAGGGCGTCGTAGAACTTGCCGGTGGCGTACAGCGGGTCCTTGATCTCGGCTGCGGTACCCCAGCCCTGAGACGGCCGTTGCTGGAACAGGCCGACCGAGTCCCGGTCGCCGTTGGACCGGTTCCGCAACCCGGACTCCTGGTACGCGGTGGCCACCGCGATGATCCGGCCCCGCTCGGGAATGGTGCGGGCCAACCCGATTCCGTTGATGGTCGACGCGTGCTGGAGCTGAACGATCGTGAGGTCGACGGACGGCTGCGTCGTGGGCGAGGCCTGATCGCCAGGCACGGTGCACTCCGGACCGGAGATGAGGCTCGGGCGCCAGAGCAGCACACCCGCTGTGACGGCGGCCGCGAGTAGAGCGATCAGCCCCACCACGCTGAGGCCGATCTTCACGGATCTGGTCACGTCGCCGACGGTACTGTGCTGGACGTGCCTGCCAGTGACGCCCTCGGGACCACCAGCCCTTCCAGCACCAGCCCTTCCAGCACCAGCCCTTCCAGCACCAGCCCTTCCAGCACCAGCCCTTCTAACACCAGCCCTTCCAGCACCAGCACGTTCTCGGCCGACGTCAGCCCGTCCGACACGGGTCCTGCTCCGCTGAACCTCCGGTCTGACCCCGCTGACCTGACCGCGGCGCTGGTCGACATCGCGTCGGTTTCCGGCACCGAGGGCCCGATTGCCGACGCGATCGAGGCGGCGCTGCGCTCTCAAACAGCCTTGGTGGTGGAGCGGGTCGGCAATTGCGTGCTGGCCAGGACTGAACTGGGACGCCCGACCAGGGTGCTGTTGGCCGGGCACATCGACACCGTGCCGATCGCCGACAACGTGCCGTCCCGGATGGGTGGCGACACCCTGCATGGGTGCGGCACCACCGACATGAAATCCGGCGACGCGATGCTGCTCCACCTGGCCGCGACCCTCGATGCGCCGTCCCGCGACTTGACGTTCGTCTTCTATGACTGCGAGGAAATCGAGTACGACCGCAACGGGCTTACCCGCATCCAGGCGGAGTACCCGCAATGGCTGTCCGCCGATCTGGCCATTCTCGGCGAACCGACCAATGGCCAGGTGGAGGCAGGCTGTCAAGGCACCGCTGCGGTTGCCCTGACGGTCCGCGGCCGGCGGTCGCACTCGGCGCGATCCTGGTTGGGAGACAACGCAATTCACAAATCGGCCGCCGTCCTGGACCGGCTCGCGGGATTCGAGGCGCGGATCGTCGACATCGACGGGTGCGAATACCACGAGGGGCTGAACGCCGTGGCAATCGCCGGCGGCGTGGCCTCCAACGTCATTCCCGACGAATGCACGATCAGGGTGAACTTCCGGTTCGCACCGGACCGGAGTGTCGATGACGCGGTGCAGGTGCTGACCGACCTGTTCCCGGACGTCGACCTCACCGTCCTCGACGTTGCGGCGGGCGCCCTGCCGGGTCTGTCAGCGCCGGCGGCCGCTGAGTTCGTTGCGGCGGCGGGCGGCCGGGCCAAGGCCAAGTTCGGCTGGACGGACGTCTCGCGGTTCGCCGCGCTGGGCATCCCCGCGGTGAACTATGGGCCCGGCGACCCGTCGCTGGCCCACACGCGCGAGGAGCACGTGTCGATCACCCAGATCAGGGGGATGACCGAGGTGTTGCGCGGGTTCCTCGCCTGAACCAGCAGGAGCAGGCAGCGGGGCAAGGCCCGCGGCCTCGATGGGTAGCGCGGGGGGCCGGCGGCACCATCGGCGCGCGTGAACTGGCGGTGAACGTCTCAAGGCGCACCCGGCGGCAGGGGCCGCGGGCGCGACCGAAGGGCACCCAGCGTCACTACTGTGGCCGGTGTGACTGAATTCGAAGATCCGACTCCGCCGACCGCGGACGGCCAGGTGTCCGAACGTTTCCGTGGACCGGTCCGTCTGCGCGGCGATCAACGTGATCAATCCAGCAGCACCACCGACCAGCGCCTGCTTGATTCCCGCGGCCCCAGCGACTGGGTGCACACCGATCCGTGGCGGGTGCTGCGGATCCAGGCTGAATTCGTCGAGGGCTTCGGCGCGCTGGCCGGTTTGCCGCGAGCGGTGACCGTGTTCGGCAGCGCGCGGACCAAAGCGGGAACCCACTACTACCAGAGCGCCGAAGCGATCGGCGCCGCGCTGGCCGACGAGGGTTTCGCGGTGATCACCGGCGGCGGCCCGGGGATCATGGAGGCGGCCAACAAAGGCGCGAAGCAGGCGGGCGGGATGTCCGTCGGTCTGGGTATCGAGCTGCCGTTCGAGCAGGGGTTGAACCGGTACGTCGACCTTGGCATCAACTTTCGCTACTTCTTTGCGCGCAAGACGATGTTCGTGAAGTACTCGCAGGCCTACGTCTGCCTGCCCGGCGGGTTCGGCACGCTGGACGAGCTGTTCGAGGCGCTGACCCTGGTACAGACCAAGAAGGTGACCAAGTTCCCGGTGGTGCTGTTCGGCACGGAGTACTGGGGCGTGCTGGCGGACTGGATCGCGAAGACGGTCTGCGGTGCCGGCAACATCTCCGAACCAGACCTCGGCCTGCTGCACGTCACCGACGACGTCGACGACGTGATCCGGGTGGTACACGACGCGTACGCGGCCTGGGAAGCGGCGCACTGATTTTCTGGTCACCGCTGGTCGGCGGCATCGCGGACCGGGCGCGTCGGTTCGACATGGCAGGATGGCGCGCGTGTTGCGCTGGCTCACCGCAGGTGAATCTCACGGTCCCGCCCTGGTTGCCGTCCTGGAAGGACTGCCGTCGGGCGTGCCGCTGACCTCGGCCGATATCGCCACCCAACTGGCCCGGCGCCGGCTGGGGTACGGCCGCGGCGCCCGGATGAAATTCGAACAGGACCAGGTCACGCTGCTCGGCGGAGTGCGGCACGGGGTGTCGATGGGCGGGCCGCTGGCCGTCCAGGTCGGCAACACCGAGTGGCCCAAGTGGGACCAGATCATGTCGCCCGACCCGGTGGACGCGGAGGTGCTGGCGGGTCTGGCGCGCAACGCCCCGCTGACCCGGCCCCGTCCGGGACACGCCGACCTGGCCGGCATGCAGAAATACGGATTCGACGACGCCCGACCGGTGCTGGAGCGCGCCTCCGCCCGGGAGACCGCAGCGCGGGTGGCGTTGGGTGCGGCGGCGCAGCAGTTCCTGCGCGCGGTGCTCGGCGCCGAGGTCCTCTCGCACGTGGTGTCCATCGGCGAAGGTGACGCCGTCGACGGTCCGCTGCCGACCCCGGACGATCGGGCGGCCATCGACGCATCACCGGTTCGGGCCCTGCATCCTGATTCGGCGGCGGCGATGATCGCCGAGATCGAGGCGGCCAAGGCGGACGGCGACACACTCGGCGGAGTGGTCGAGGTGCTGGTCTACGGGCTTCCGCCCGGGCTCGGCTCGTTCGTGCACGGGGACCGCAAACTCGACGCCAGGTTGGCGGCCGCGGTGATGGGCATTCAGGCGATCAAGGGCGTCGAGGTCGGTGATGGTTTCCGGACGGCGCGTCGCCGTGGTTCGGCCGCCCACGACGAAATCGACCCGCGCCACCCCGGAGTCACCCGTCGGTCCAACCGGGCCGGTGGGATCGAGGGCGGTATGTCCAACGGGGAGGTCCTTCGGGTGCGCGCGGCGATGAAACCGATCTCCACCGTGCCGCGGGCCCTGGCCACGCTGGACGTCGCCACCGGCGAGCAGGCGGTCGCCATCCACCAGCGCAGCGATGTCTGCGCGGTACCCGCCGCCGGGGTGGTCGCCGAGGCGATGGTGGCGCTGGTGGTCGCCGACGCGGTGACCGAGAAGTTCGGCGGTGACTCGGTTGTCGAGATCCGCCGCAACGTCGCCGGGTACCTGGCAACGCTGGCCGACACCCTCCCACTCGCCGCCGGCCAGGAATGAGCGGCCCACCGGGCGCTGGTCGCCCCGGTGCCCCGCGGCCCCGTTCACCGTCGCGCCAGGCGGGGTCCGGCCCGGTGGTTGTGCTCGTCGGCCCGCCGGGGTCGGGGAAATCATCGGTCGGTCGAACGCTGGCCCGGCTGACCGGGCACCGGTTCCGGGACACCGATCTGGACATCGAGCAGGTTGCCAGCCGGACCATCCCGGACATCTTCCTGACCGACGGCGAACCGGCCTTCCGGGCAATGGAACGGGCAGCCGTGTTGACCGCCCTGGCCGAGCACGACGGAGTTCTCGCGTTGGGCGGTGGGGCCATCATGGCCGACGAAACCAGAGCGGCGTTGGCCGGTCATCCGGTGGTGTACCTGGCACTGACGATGCCCACGGGGGTCAAGCGGACCGGCCTCGGTGCGCACCGCCCGCTGCTGGTGGGGGTCAACCCCAGGGCCACCTACCGGGCCCTGCTGGAGGCCCGGCTGCCGATGTACCACGAGGTGGCCGCCGTGGTGGTGCAGACCGACGAGCTCACGGTTTCCCAGGTCGCGGCCGTGATCATCGACAGACTGGGCCTGGGGTGAACGCGACGGGCGAGCCGGTCATCGTCAGGGTTGCCTCCGCCGCTGCCTACGACGTCACCATCGGCCGTGGCCTGCTGACCGAACTGGTGGCGGCGGTTGTCGCGACGGGTGCGGCCAGGGCGGCGCTCATCCACCCGCCGACCCTGACCGCTACCGCCGAGGCCATCAGGCAGGCCGTGCTGGACGCCGGGGTGGATGCCCACCTGCTGCAGGTACCGGACGCGGAGGACGCGAAAAACCTGACCGTACTGGGGTTCTGCTGGAACGTGTTCGGGCAGATCGGCCTGGACCGCCGTGATGTGGTGATCGGTCTCGGCGGCGGTTCGGTGACCGACGTCGCCGGTTTCGCAGCCGCGACCTGGATGCGCGGGGTGGCGATCGTCCAAGTTCCGACCACCCTGCTCGGCATGGTCGACGCGGCCGTCGGCGGCAAGACCGGAATCAACACCGACGCGGGCAAGAACATGGTCGGCTCGTTCCACGAGCCCGCCGCGGTGATCGCCGACCTGGCGACCCTGGAAAGTCTGCCGCCGCACGAGCTGGTCGCCGGGATGGCCGAGGTGGTCAAGAGTGGCTTCATCGCCGACCCCGAGATCCTGACCCTGATCGAAGCCGACACCACGGCCGCGGTCGACCCCGCCGGCCCGGAGCTTGCCGAGCTGGTCCGCCGGGCGGTCGCCGTCAAGGCCGATGTCGTCGCCGCCGACCTGCGCGAATCGGACCTGCGGGAGATCTTGAACTACGGCCACACGCTGGCCCACGCGATCGAGAAGCGGGAGCGGTACCGCTGGCGGCATGGTGCCGCCGTGTCGGTGGGGTTGATCTTCGTCGCCGAGCTGGCCAGGGCCGCCGGGCGGCTGGACGACGACACCGCCGACCGCCATCTGACGGTCCTGCACGGCCTCGGGCTACCGACCCGCTACGACCCGGACGCGTTGGGCGAGCTGGTCAAGATCATGGGGTCGGACAAGAAGACCCGGGCCGGCACCCTGCGGTTCGTCGTTCTCGACGCCCTGGCCCGGCCCGGTCGGATGGTCGGCCCGGACCCGTCCCTGCTGGCTGCGGCGTACTCGGTGATCGCCGGCGAACGATCACGCGGTCGATCGGTCGACCTGTGAGCAGCCACCGTGGGCACCGCAGTACGGACACCTCGGGCGATCAGGGCAACCGGACGGAGAACCCCGCCATGCAGACAACCCCTTCCGACGTTCACCGACGACGCCGGGCCGCGTTACGCGCCGTGCTCGAACCTGCCGGGATCACCGCGCTGTTGATCACCGATCTGATCAACGTCAGGTACCTGACCGGATTCACCGGGTCCAATGCCGCGTTGCTGGTGGTGGGTTCCGACGACGAAAACCCTGCTGAGCAGACCGCGGGTCGTCCGACGACGGGGCGTACGACGTTCTGCACGGATGGGCGGTACACCACCCAATCGGCCGCAGAAGTGCCCGACCTGCCGCGGCTGATTGCCCGGCCGTGCGCGACAACGCTCGCGGCGGCGGCGCCGGCGGGCGGGCTCGGTTTCGAGGCCGACAACGTCATTGTTGCGGCCTATGGTCCGCTCTCGGCAGCTGCCGGCCATGACGAGGGCAACGGCCGGCTGAGGCCGACGACCGGGCTGGTGGAGGGCTTGCGCGCGGTCAAGGACACCGAGGAGATCGACGCGCTGCTGCGCGCGTGTGCAATCGCCGACCGGGCGCTGGAGCAGATGATCCAGACCGGGGCCATCCGGCCGGGCCGCACCGAACGGGCGGTGGCCATGGAACTCGATCAGCGGATGCGTGAACTCGGCGCGTCCGGGCCGGCATTCGAGACGATCTGCGCGGCCGGCCCGAACAGCGCCATCCCGCATCACCGGCCCACCTCCGACACCCTGGCTGCGGGAGATTTCCTGGTGCTCGACTTCGGGGCCGTCGTCGACGGCTACCACTCGGACATGACCAGAACATTCGTCCTGGGGGCGCCGGCGGCGTGGCAGCGCGACGTGTACCGGCTGGTCCACGACGCCCAGCAGGCGGGCCGGGACGCGGCGGTGGTCGGTGCGCCCGGAGACCAGGTCGACGCCGCGGCCCGGTCGGTGATTGCCGATGCGGGGTACGGGGCCGAGTTCTCGCACGGCCTCGGGCATGGGGTCGGTCTGCAAGTGCACGAAGCGCCGAGTCTGGCTGCCGGATCGGCCAGTATCATGGCGTCCGACATGTGCGTCACCGTCGAGCCGGGTATCTACCTGCCGGGCCGAGGCGGTGTTCGCATCGAGGACAGCGGCGTGATCCGCGCGGACGGGTATCACGTGCTCACCGCGACCTCCAAAGAACTGTGTGTGCTCTAGCGGCATGCACGCGGGCGCCCGGTCGGGTGCCGGCACCACAGGAAAGGCAGAGCGCCCCCATGGCTTCCACCAGTGACTTCAAGAACGGTCTCGTCCTCAACCTCGAGGGTCAACTCTGGACCATCACCGAGTTCCAGCACGTCAAGCCCGGTAAGGGCCCAGCGTTCGTCAGGACCACGCTGAAGAATGTGCTGACCGGCAAGGTGGTCGACAAGACCTTCAACGCCGGGGTGAAGGTCGAGACCGCGACCGTGGACAAACGGGATATGACATTTCTGTACAAGGACGGCGCCGATTTCGTCTTCATGGACGGCGATACCTTCGATCAGATCATCGTGCCGGCCGCGACCGTCGGGGACGTCGCACATTTCCTGCTGGAGAACCAGCAGGCGATGGTCGCGCAGAACGACGGCGTGGTGCTCTTCGTGGAATTGCCGGCGTCGGTCGAACTGATTGTCTCCCATACGGACCCTGGGCTGCAGGGCGACCGGTCTACCGGCGGGACCAAGCCCGCGACCCTGGAGACCGGCGCGGAGATCAACGTGCCATTGTTTCTGAACACCGGCGACCGGATCAAGGTCGATACCCGGGACGGTCGTTATCTGGGGCGGGTCAACGCCTGACGCGGACAACGCCTGACGCGGATCACCAGCGCCACCCCGCTCTACCCCATCGCCGTTCACCCGAAGAAAGAAATGGCCGCCTCCTGTGTCCGCCCGCAGTAAATCCCGCAAGCGTGCCCTCGACGTGCTGTTCGCCGCGGAGGCCCGCGGGGTCAGCCCGCTCGTCGTGCTGGCGGAGCGGATGGTGCCCCCGGTCGGCCCCGATCTGCATTCCTACTCGCCGATGGGGGAATACGCCGAGGCCGTCGTGCGCGGATTCGTCGAGCACCAACACCGGATCGATGAATTGCTCATCGAACATGCCAGGGGTTGGACGCTGGACCGGATGCCTGCGGTGGACCGGGCGGTGCTGCGGATCGCGGTGTACGAGTTGCTGTACTCGCTGGACGTGCCTCCGGCGGTCGTGGTCAACGAAGCCGTCGACGCGGCCAAGCTGCTGTCGACGGATGACTCACCCAAGTTCGTCAACGGGGTGTTGGGACAGATTGCGGTGATCACGCCGCAACTCCGGGGGGCATGAGAGACCGTCTGATCGATGAGACCGCCTGATCGATGCCCGGCGGGTTCGATCCGCCGGTTGACGTAGTCGCTCGTTCACCCGGACAGGTAGTCGGACACCGCATCGGGTGCCGGACGGTCTTCGGTCAGTCGAGTTCGGTGCCCTGAGGCAATACTCCCCAGTGCATCAACTGATCGGTCAAGTCCTCTGCGGTCATGTCATAGATCACGGCGAGTGACCGCAGGTCCTCAGCCCGGATGGTCAGGATCTTGCCGTTGTAGTCGCCGCGCTGGGACTGGATGGCGGCCGCGTACCTGGCCAGCGGGCCGGCCTGGTGGGCCGGCAACTCGGCCAGCCGCTGCAGGTCGATGACGAGCTTCGGGCTCGGTGAGCCGCGCCGGGTAGCCCGCGCATCGGGGAGCAGTTCAGCCACCGGAACGCCGTAGAACTCCGCAAGCTCAGCCAATTTGGCCACCGTGACCGCGCGATCGCCACGTTCGTACGACCCGACGACAACGGCCTTCCAGCGGCCCTCGGATTTTTCCTCGACGCCGTGCAGGCTCAGGCCCTGCTGCGCCCGGATGGCACGCAGGCGCGAGCCAAGAGCGTGGGCATAGTCCTGGGACATGAGGCCTCTCCTTGATGCGCGTCTGAGTCGATCGTACTGATGTATACGCAGAGTAGTCGCATTTGCTGCACTGGTGTCAACCGGACTCGCCGCCCACTGATGCCAGGCGGGGCTTTGGCGGGTGGTAACAGGCCCGGCCGGGGTACCCGAGGCCGGCCCGCCGTGCCCCCCGGACGGGTGGCGGGGCGGTGTGGCGGGGCGGTGTGGCGGGGCGGTGTGGCGGGGCGGGGTCCCACCCTCGGAACGGGTGTCCGAGAAGCGTCGATGGGCTTGCTAGAGTGCACGTCGATACCGGGTGGCCGATCTGCGTCAACGGCCAGCGTGATCCGAACGTGGTACAGATCAAGAATCAAGAATGAGACGTCCTTTAAGAACCGTCCAGTGAGGCGGGAAAGGAGGTCATGAGGTGGCGTCAGCACGCCCTACTCAGGCCGGTACGAACGGGCTTTCCGCGACGGCTGATCGGCGCGACGCGCCCGGGGTCGCGACACCCGGGGCCGGCACGGTGCCCCGCGGCAGCCAAATCCTCAGCGCAGCGGACATCTCCCGGACCATCGACCGGATCGCCCACCAGATCCTGGAGCGCAACGGCGAGGTACCCGTCCTACTGTTGGGCATCCCGACCCGCGGGGTGTACCTGGCCCGCCGGCTTGCGGGCCGGCTCGAGGTCTTCGCCGGCCGGCCGATCGCGGTGGGATCGCTGGACATCACCCTCTACCGGGACGACCTGCGGCGGCACCCGCCCCGTGCGCTGGAAGAGACCAGAATCCCGGCCGGTGGGGTCGACGACGCCGTGGTGGTGCTCGTCGACGACGTCCTGTACTCGGGCCGGACGATCCGGGCCGCCCTGGACGCCCTTCGCGATCACGGTCGGCCAGCCGTCGTCCAGTTGGCCGTGCTGGTCGACAGGGGACACCGGCAGTTGCCCATCCGGGCCGATTACGTCGGCAAGAACATCCCGACGGCGATCGGCGACGACGTCGCAGTCCACCTGACCGAGATCGACCACATCGACGACGTCGAGTTGACCCGAACCGCCGTCGCCGAACGGGAGGTGCGGGTGTGACCGCCGCACTGCAGGAGGCGGTTTCGCCCTCGACCAGGTTGCCCGGACCGATCCGGCTGCCTCGACATCTGCTGTCGGCGGGTGACCTCAACCGGGATACCGCCGAGCTCGTGCTGGCCACCGCGGATCGGATCGAGCAGGCCATCGCCGGCCGGGAGGTCCGCAAGTTGCCGACCCTGCGCGGGCGCACGGTGGTGAACCTGTTCTTCGAGGATTCGACCCGGACCCGGATCTCCTTCGAACTCGCGGCCAAGCGGCTCTCCGCCGACGTCATCACCTTCTCCGCCAAGGGTTCCTCGGTGTCCAAGGGCGAGTCGCTGAAGGACACCGCGTGGACCCTGCAGGCGATGGGTGCCGACGCCGTGGTCTGCCGGCACTCGTCATCCGGTGCGCCGCAACAACTCTCGGCGTGGGTGGACGGCCACGTGATCAATGCCGGGGATGGCACCCACGAGCATCCCACCCAGGCCCTGCTGGACGCTTTCACCCTGCGCCGGCACCTGGGCGACCTCGCCGGACGCCGGATCGTGGTGGTCGGCGATGTGCTGCACTCCAGGGTCGCCCGGTCCAACGTGCTGCTGCTGTCCACGCTGGGGGCGGAGGTCACGTTGGTGGCGCCGCCCACCCTGCTCCCGGTCGGGGTGCAGACCTGGCCGGTGCAGGTCAGCTACGAACTGGACGGGGCGCTGGCCGGAGCCGATGCGGTGATGATGCTGCGGGTGCAGCGGGAACGGATGAGCGGCGCGTTCTTCCCCACCGCGCGGGAATACAGCCGGTCCTACGGCCTGGATCAACGGCGGCGCGACCTGATCGCACCGCACGGCATCGTGCTGCACCCGGGCCCGATGAACCGTGGCATGGAGATCACCCCGGAGGTCGCCGACGGACCGGGTTCGGTGATCGTGGAACAGGTCGCCAACGGGGTGACCGTCCGGATGGCGGTGCTGTACCTCCTGCTGTCCGGCGACAGTGGCGACGCGACGGGACTGACCGCATGACCGGCCCCGTCATGGCCGGCCCGGTGCTGCTCCGCGGGGGGTCGCCGTACGGCGAGACGCCCACCGACCTGTTGCTCGTTGACGGCGTGATCGCCGTCGCCGGGCCAGCAGCGGCGACCGACCCCCGCGCGGCGGTCGCCGAGAGCATTGACTGCGCAGGGCTTGTCGTGTTGCCCGGGCTGGTAGATCTACACACCCACCTGCGTGAGCCGGGCCGGGAGGACGCCGAAACCGTGGCGTCCGGGTCGCTCGCCGCGGCGCTCGGCGGCTACACCGCCGTCTTCGCGATGCCGAACACCGATCCCGTCGCCGACACCGCGGGGGTGGTGGAGCAGGTGTACCGGCTGGGTCAGGACATCGCTTTGGTGGACGTTTTTCCGATCGGTGCGGTCACCGTCGGCCGCAGGGGGGAACGCCTTGCCGAACTGGCCGCGATGGCCACCTCTGCGGCTAGGGTGCGGGTGTTCTCCGACGACGGTGACTGCGTCTCGGACGCGCTGCTGATGCGCCGCGCACTGGAGTACGTCAAGGCGTTCGGCGGCGTGATTGCCCAGCACGCACAGGAGCCACGATTGACCCAGGGCGCCCAGATGCACGAGGGCGAGGTCTCGGCGCGGCTTGGGTTGACCGGGTGGCCTGCGGTCGCCGAGGAGGCGATCATCGCCAGGGACTGCCTGCTCGCCGACCATGTCGGATCCCGGCTGCACGTGTGCCACCTGTCCACTGCCGGGTCGGTCGAGGTTGTCGCGGCGGCCAAGCGCCGCGGCACCACCGTGACCGCCGAGGTGACCCCGCATCACCTGCTGCTCACCGATGACGAGGCCGTCGGCTACGACCCGGTTTTCAAGGTGAACCCGCCGCTGCGTACCGCCGCCGACGTCAGCGCGTTACGGGGCGCACTCGCCTCCGGGGTGATCGACGTCGTAGCCACCGACCACGCCCCGCACGCCAGCCAGGACAAGGAAACCGAGTGGGACAACGCCACTCCCGGGATGCTGGGACTGCAGACGGCGTTGTCCGTGGTGATCGGGACCATGGTCGAGCCGGGACTGTTGGACTGGCGCGGGGTCGCCCGGGTGATGTCCACCGAACCAGCCCGGATCGGTGGCCTCAGCGGCCATGGCCGGCCGATCGAGGTGGGCGAACCGGCGAACCTGACGCTGGTCGACCCGGCCGCCAGTTGGACCGTCGACCGGCTCGCGCTGGCGTCCCTCTCGGCGAACACGCCGTTCCATGGACGGCAACTGCCCGGCCGGGTGGTGGCCACCTACCTCCGCGGCCGGTGCACCACGGCGGCCGTCCCGGTTGGGGGGTGACGTCATGGAACGCGCGCTACTGGTCATCGGCCTGCTGGTGATATGCCTGCTGGCGGCGTACGGATTACGACGGGGCTGGCGGTCACGGGCCGCTCGGCAATCGCATCTTCCGGCACTGCCGGTGTTGCCGCCGGACCCCGGTCCCGACCTGCTGCCGCCGCTCACCGGCCTGTACGTCTCGACGACCACGGCCGGGCAGTGGCAGGACCGCATCGTGACGCACACGTTGGGCCGCCGGGCCGCCGGAGCCGCCCGGCTGTTGGCAGCGGGGATCTGCATCGAACGCGACGGCGAAGTCGACATCTTCGTGCCGGCCGGTGATCTCGTGGAGGTCACCACCGCACCGGGGATTGCCGGCAAGGTCACCGGTCAACGGGACGGGATTCTGATTTTCCGGTGGTTGCTGGGAGATACCCTGCTGGACAGTGGTTTTCGGGCCGATGACCGGGACGCTCAGGCCGAGTTCGTCCGCCGCGCAGGGGGTGTGGTCCAGACAGCTCCCGAGGCCGCACCCACACCCGGGACCGACAATGCACGGGAGCCGGATTCACCGACGAAAGGGACAGCGTGACAGGCGCGACAGGGTTGACCGGACCGGCGGTGCTGGTGTTGGAGGACGGGTGGGTGGCCCACGGTCACTCGTTCGGAGCCACCGGGACCGCCTACGGTGAAGCGGTTTTCACCACCGGCATGACCGGCTACCAGGAGACGATGACCGACCCTTCCTACCGCCGGCAGGTGGTGATCGCCACGGCACCACAGATCGGCAACACCGGTTGGGTTGCGGGCGAGCAGCCTGCCGGTGAAGCGGCCGCCGCGGCAGGGGATCTCGGGGCATCTGATGACGAATCCGACGCGATCTGGGTCGCGGGCCTGGTGATCCGCGATCTGGCCCCGAGGCCCTCGAATTGGCGCGCCACCTCGTCGCTGCCGGCGGAGATGGAGCGGCAGGCAGTGGTGGGTATCCATGGAGTGGACACCAGGGCGCTGACGCGGCACCTGCGGACGGCGGGTGCGATGCGCTGCGGGATCTTCTCCGGCGATGCGTTCCGCGCCGTGGTGAAGACCGGCGGCGTACCGGATGGGAGCGTCATCGCGCACCTGGTTCGGCAGGTGCAGGCGCAGCCCTTGATGGCCGGTGCCGACCTGACCGGTGACGTCAGCACGGCGGCGGGCTACCAGGTGGCTGCCGATGGCACGGAACGGTTCTCGGTCGCCGCCATCGATCTGGGTATCAAGGCGAGTACGCCCCGAATGCTGGCCGCCCGCGGGGTGCGCACCCATGTGCTGCCTGCGTCCACGACTGTCGAGGGCATCCGGGCCCTGGGTGTCGATGGGGTCTTTCTGTCCAACGGTCCCGGTGACCCGGCGACGGCCGATGCGCTGGTGGAACTGACCAGAGCGGTTCTGAATGAGGGAATCCCGCTGTTCGGTATCTGCTTCGGCAACCAGATCCTCGGCCGCGCACTGGGTTTCGGCACTTACAAGCTGAAGTTCGGGCACCGGGGGACTAACCAGCCGGTCCGCGACCACGCCACCGGCCGGGTGCTGGTCACCTCGCACAACCATGGGTTCGCGGTCGACGCCCCACTGGACACCGTCAGCGACACCGCCTTCGGCCGGGTCCAGGTAGCGTTCAGCTGCCTGAACGACGGCGTGGTCGAGGGGCTGGAATGCCTTGACCGGCCGGCATTCTCGGTGCAGTTCCATCCCGAGGCGGCGGCCGGCCCGCACGACGCCGGCTACCTGTTCGACCGGTTCGTCCTGCTGATGGCCGGTGACCGTTCGACCGGCACAACCCAGTCAGCTGGATCAACGAGCGGGAAGGTCAACGCCTGATGCCCCGACGCACCGACATCTCGCACGTCCTGGTCATCGGTTCCGGTCCGATCGTCATCGGCCAGGCTTGCGAGTTCGACTACTCCGGGACGCAGGCCTGCCGGGTGCTGCGCGAGGAGGGTCTGCGGGTCTCGCTGATCAACTCCAACCCGGCGACGATCATGACCGACCCGGAGTTCGCCGACGCCACCTACGTCGAACCGATCACCGCGGAATTCGTGGAGAAGGTGCTGGCCGACCAGGCGGCCCGCGGGTTCCCGATCGATGCGGTGCTGGCCACTCTCGGCGGTCAGACTGCGCTGAACACCGCCATCGCCCTTGACGAACGCGGCGTCCTAGACGCCTACGGTGTCGAGCTGATCGGCGCCGACATCCCGGCCATCCACCGCGGTGAGGACCGGCAGATCTTCAAGGACGTGGTCCGCTCGGTCGGCGGCGACGTGCCACGGTCGGCCGTCTGCCACACCATGGACGAGGTGCGGTCCGCCATCGCGGATCTGGGGCTGCCGGTGGTGGTCCGGCCGTCCTTCACGATGGGTGGACTCGGCTCGGGAATGGCCTACAGCCTGGAGGATCTGGACCGGATCGCCGGCCGCGGGCTCGCCGCGTCGCAGGCGTCGTTCGGACCGGCGGGCTCGGCTGGACGTGATCAGCCCGGCCACCCGTCGCCAGAACAGGTCAATACCCATGCCTCGGTGCTGGTCGAGGAAAGTGTGTTGGGGTGGAAGGAGTACGAGCTGGAGCTGATGCGGGACGGCTCCGACAACGCCGTGGTCGTCTGCTCCATCGAGAATCTCGACCCAATGGGTGTGCACACCGGGGATTCGATCACCGTGGCGCCGACGATGACCCTGACCGACCGCGAGTACCAGCGGATGCGCGATCTCGGGTTGGCCATTCTGCGCGCGGTGGGCGTCGCCACCGGCGGCTGCAACATCCAGTTCGCGGTCAACCCGGTCGATGGTCGACTGATCGTCATCGAGATGAATCCCCGGGTGTCTCGCTCGAGCGCACTGGCGTCGAAGGCCACCGGCTTCCCGATCGCCAAGATCGCCGCCAAGCTCGCGATCGGTTACACCCTCGACGAGATCGTGAACGACATCACCAAGGCCACCCCGGCGGCGTTCGAGCCGACCCTGGACTACGTCGTGGTGAAGATTCCGCGGTTCGCCTTCGAGAAGTTCCCCGGTGCCGACCCAACACTGACCACCACAATGAAGTCGGTCGGCGAGGCGATGGCCATCGGCCGGTCGTTCGCCGAGGCCCTTGGGAAGGCCATGCGGTCGATGGAAACCAAATCCATCGGCTTCTGGACCGGACCCGAAGCGCTCGCCGGAGCGGGTCGGGGAGTGAAGGAGTTGCTGGATGCGATCCGGGTCCCGCTGGACGGCCGGATCTACGGGGCGGAACGCGCGATGGCCGGCGGTGCGTCCGTGGACCAGGTGCACGAGGCCACCGGGATCGACCCGTGGTTCCTGGACCAGATCGAGATGATCCGAGGGGTCGGGGCGCAGGTGCGGGACGCCCCGTCGCTGACCTCCGAGGTCGTGCGGAATGCCAAACGATACGGCCTGTCCGACTTGCAGATCGCAGCCCTGCGATCTGATGTCGCCTCCGAGCGGGAGGTGCGGGAGTACCGGTGGGGCAACGGAATCCGCCCGGTGTTCAAGACTGTCGACACCTGCGCCGCGGAGTTCGCCGCCGACACCCCCTATTACTATTCCGCGTACGAGACAGATACCGCGGCGCAGTCAGAAGTGGCGGCCCAGGCCGACCGCGGGAAGGTGATCATCCTGGGGTCCGGCCCGAACCGGATCGGCCAGGGTATCGAGTTTGACTATTCTTGCGTGCACGCGGCTCTCGCGCTGCGCGCGGCGGGATACGAGACCGTGATGGTCAACTGCAACCCCGAGACGGTGTCCACCGACTACGACACCGCTGACAGGTTGTACTTCGAGCCGTTGACCATCGAGAACGTCCTAGAGGTGCTGCACGCCGAACAGCAGTCAGGCACGGTGATCGGCGTGATCCCGACCCTGGGCGGGCAGACGCCACTGGGGCTCGCCCAGGAACTGTTCGACGAGGGAGTGACGATCCTCGGCACCTCGCCGGATGCCATCGACCTGGCCGAGGACCGGGGCCGGTTCGGCGCGCTGCTTACCGAGGCCGGTTTGCCCGCCCCGGCTTTCGGCACTGCGACATCGTTCGAGCAGGCCCGCTCGGTGGCCGATCGGGTCGGCTACCCGGTGCTGGTCCGGCCGTCCTACGTGCTTGGCGGGCGGGGGATGGAGATCGTCTACGACGAGGCGTCACTGGCCGACTACATCAGCCGCGCCACCGAGATCACCGACGCGCACCCGGTTCTGGTGGATCGGTTCCTCGACGATGCGATCGAGATCGACGTCGACGCGCTGTGTGACGGTGCCGAGGTCTACCTGGGCGGGGTGATGGAACACATCGAGGAGGCAGGTATCCACTCCGGTGATTCCGCCTGCGTGCTGCCGCCGATCACCCTGGGCCGCAGCGATATCGCCACCGTTCGCGCACACACCGAGGCCATCGCCCTCGCGGTCGGGGTCCGTGGGCTACTGAACGTGCAGTACGCCCTCAAGGACGAGGTGCTGTACGTCCTGGAGGCGAATCCGCGGGCGTCCCGGACGGTGCCGTTCTCGTCCAAGGCGACGGCGGTTCCGCTGGCGATGGCCGCGGCGCGGATCATGCTGGGTGCCACCATCGCCGAGCTGCGCGCCGAGGGCATGCTGCCGGCCCGCGGTGACGGTGGCAGGCTTCCGCCCGGGGCCCCGGTCGCGGTCAAGGAGGCAGTGCTGCCGTTCCACCGGTTCCGGCGTCCGGACGGCACCGGAGTGGACTCGTTGCTGGGCCCGGAGATGCGGTCCACCGGTGAGGTGATGGGCATCGACCGGGCTTTTGGCCCGGCCTTTGCGAAATCGCAAACGGCGTCGTACGGTTCGCTGCCCACCAAGGGAACTATTTTCGTCTCGGTCGCGAACGCGGACAAGCGGGCGATGGTTTTCCCGGTGAAGCGGCTGGCGGACCTGGGTTTTCGCATCGTGGCCACCGAAGGAACAGCAGAGATGTTGCAGCGCAACGGCATGGACGTCGAGGTGGTGTCAAAGTACTTCGAGGGCCAGGGCAGCGGGGAGGGCACCGCGGTGGAGTTGATCCGGGCCGGCGAGATCGACCTGGTAATCAACACCCCGTACGGCCAATCCGGCCCCAGGGTGGATGGGTACGAGATCCGGACGGCGGCGGTCTCGGCCGACATTCCCTGCATCACGACGGTTGCCGGCGCGGCCGCCGCGATCCAGGGGATCGAGGCGTTGACCCGATCGGACGTCGGGGTCGCACCGTTGCAGGTGTTGCATGCCCGGCTGCGGGTCGGCCGGGAGCAGGACGCGGGGTAGCCGGTGGCATCGCACAGGTCGGCTGTCGGCAGTGCCGCGCCGGTGGGACTATCTCTGCGTGCCTATCGAAAGCTGGCTCGGCCGTTGCTGTTCCGAGCCGGCCGCGGTGACCCGGAGACCGTCCACCACCGCACCCTGGCGGCGTTGTCCAGGTTGTCCAGGTCAGAGCGGCTGGTTGCCGCGGCTGGGCGGATCCACCGGGCCGATCCTGCGCCGCGCACCGTGTTCGGGGTGGAGTTTTCATCGGCGGTCGGCCTCGCCGCCGGGATGGACAAGGACGGGGTCGCGCTGAGATCCTGGCCCGCTCTGGGTTTCGGCTTCGTCGAGGTCGGAACGGTGACGGCTCTTGCCCAGCGGGGAAATCCGCGGCCGCGCCTGTTCCGGCTCACCGAGTCCGAAGCGATCATCAACCGGATGGGCTTCAACAACGCCGGGGCGGCGGCGCTCGCCTCCACCCTGGCGGCGACCGGTGATATCGGTGTGCCGGTAGGCATATCGCTGGGAAAGTCGAAGGTCACCCCCATCGGATCGGCGGTCGGTGACTACCTGACGTCGTTGCGAGCGGTGGAGCGGCACGCCGACTACATCGCGGTCAACGTTTCCAGCCCGAACACCCCGGGTCTGCGGGGTCTGCAGGATCGGGGTCCGCTGGAGGAACTGCTCGGTGCGTTGACCGCGGAGGCGGGCAGCCTGGCTTGGTCACGGCAACGACCGCGGCCGGTCCCGGTCCTGGTCAAGATTGCCCCCGACCTGCCCGACACGGCCGTCGATGCCGTGCTCCAGGTGTGTGCCGACCGTGGGATTGCCGGCGTGATCGCCACCAACACCACGCTGAGCCGGCAGGGGATCACGCCTGCCGAGGCGACGACCGCCGCGGAGGCCGGCGGTCTGTCCGGGCCACCGCTGGCAGCCAGGGCGTTGGAGGTGGTGCGGTTCATCAGCTCGCACAGTGACCTGCCGGTCATCGGGGTGGGTGGCATCTCCACCGCCGACGACGGCCTGCGGATGCTGGACGCGGGGGCGAGCCTGCTGCAGGTCTACACCGGCTTCATCTATTCCGGCCCACCGTTGATCGCTGCCCTGAACCGGGGGATCGCCCGGCGTGCCACCGCCGTCACCGCAACCGAGAGGCCGCACTGATGTCGATCAAGGAACCGTTCGGTGCCAGGTTGGTCGCCGCGATCGACCGGCGGGGTCCACTGTGTGTCGGCATCGACCCCCATCCTGAGCTGTTGCTCGACTGGGGTCTACTGGCAGACGTGCAGGGCCTGGAGCGGTTCGCCATGACCGTGGTCGAGGCGCTGGGGGCGACGGTGGCCGTGCTCAAGCCGCAGTCGGCGTTCTTCGAGTCGTACGGATCGGCCGGGATCGCCGTGCTGGAAAGGGTTCTCGCTGCCATCAGGGATATGGGAGCGCTGGTCCTGCTGGATGCCAAGCGCGGTGACATCGGGTCGACGATGGCCGCCTACGCGGCGGCGTACCTGACCGGGTCGTCGCCGTTGGCGGCCGATGCGCTGACTGTCTCGCCCTATCTGGGGTTCGGTTCGTTGACCCCGGCGTTGGATGTGGCACTGGCGGAGGGGCGGGGGCTGTTCGTGCTGGCCCTGACATCCAACCCGGAGGGCGCGCAGGTCCAGCACGCCCGGCACGATGACGAACGAACCGTCGCGCAGTCGATCATCGATCAGGTTGGCGCGGTCAACGCCGGTGACGACCCGATCGGGTCGATCGGTTTGGTGATCGGCGCGACGATCGGCCGTACCGGGGTCGATCTGTCGGCGGTGAACGGGCCGCTACTGGCGCCTGGCCTCGGCGCCCAGGGAGCGTCGGCGGCCGATCTGCAGCGCGTCTTCGCCGACGCTCACGGGGCACTGTTGCCGACGACGAGCCGGCAGGTGCTGGGTGCGGGTCCCTCGGTCACCGCACTGCGGGAGGCTGCACAGCGGACCGTGGACGAGGTGCGGGCCGCGCTCGGTTGACAGCCGGCGGTACCCGGCAGCTACGGCCGGGGCCGGTGCCCGGCAGCCGTTGCCCGGTAGCGAAGGCCGGGGCCGGTGCCCGGTTGCTAGTCCCCGGTATCTATGGCCGGGGCGGCCCGGTGGTCGCGCCCAGGTGAAACGAGCTGCTGAACTGCACCGGTTCGGGGGTACCCCCGTCGATCAGGTGCAACACCGCCCGGCCGGCCGCCCGGCCCTGCTCGGCCGCCGGTTGGACCATGGTCGTCAGGTCGTGCGGGACGATCCGGTCCAGGGCGATGCCATCGAACCCGACCACGCTGAGGTCGCGGGGGACCTGCAGCCCCAATTCCTGCGCGGCCTTGATCACTCCCGCGGCCAGCAGGTCGCTTTGCGCCATGATCGCCGTCGGCCGGCGATCCGGGTCGGCCAGCAGAACGCGCCCGGCGATCATGCCCTCGTCGACGTAGCTGCCGGCGGTGAAAACCCCGGTGCTGCCGGGGAAGACGGCGCGGGCGCCGCGGAGACGGTCAACGGTGACCTGGATGGTTCCGGCCCGTTCAAGGTCGGGGGTGAGCGGCCCCCGGCTAGCGGGGTAACCGGTCGCGGGTGCAGGGTCGGCACCCGATCGCGAAGCACCCAACGGGAGGGCGACGATTGCCACTTCGCGGTGACCGAGGTCGGCCAGGTGCCGGGCCGCGGCCTCACTTGCCTGCTCGTCGTCGAGGGAGATCGTCAGCACCCCGTCGAAGAACGGGCCACCGATCGCGACGGTGGGGATACCCCGCCTGCGTTGCAGGGTGACGGAATCGGCGATCCTGATGCTGCACCCCAGGAGGATGACGCCGTCCATCGAGACCGATTCCAGGGCGATCGCGTTCTCCCCGACGTCGGTCAGCAGGAGCAGACCGCGGCCGTCGGCGGTGGTCTCGGTGGCGATGCCGTCGAGGGTGGCGATCATCACCGGGTCGCGGAACGCTGCCAGCACCCGCTCCTGAATGACCACCCCGATGATCCCGGATCGGCCTTGCCGAAGGGATCGGCCACGGGGGTCCGGCCCGGCGTACTCCAATTCCAGAGCCGCCGCCAGCACCTTGTCCCGGGTGGCGCCGGACACCGGCCCCGCTCCACTGAACGCCAGTGATGCGGTGGACACCGAGACTCCGGCCCGGGCCGCGACCTGCGCCAGGGTGGGCCGACGGGTCGATGTGCCCGGCGGGGGAGAGGCAGTCATCTATCGCACGGCGAGCAGCGATCAATCACAGTCCCGAGCCTACCGACGAATCGATTCGAGGCCGACGACAGCGAATGCACCGGCAACGCCGGCGGGGCCTGGTGGGCGAACGACCGGTCAGTGAACCCCGGTCAGCGAACCACGGTCACCGAGCAATGCGCATACCCGGCCACGTGCTGGCTCACCGAACCGAGAACCAACCCGCGGAAACCCCCATGGCCACGCGTACCGACCACCAGGAGATCAGCGTCGTTCGACTGCTCGATCAGCACCTTGGCCGGGCTGCCCTCCTTGACGGTGGGCCGCACCACCACCGGGGGATCATCGCCGAGGACCTCGGTGATCTGCGCGAGCAACTCGTCGGTATTGGGACCGTCGGAGGCGATTCTTTCCGACACCCCCAAGCCGGCTCCGGGCGGCGGCAGGGTGCGTTCCCAGACGTGCAGCACCATCAGATCGGCCCCATGATTGGCTGCCTCAGCGGCCGCCCACGTCAGCGCCTTCTGACTGCCGGGCGATCCGTCCACGCCGACCACGACGGTCTTCCAGGAGCTCATCGCTCTTCCTTTCCGTTGGTCACAATGCGGGCTGACAGGGGAAATGTCCCTGGTGCGGTAGGAGCAGCGACGGCACCACTGGCCGACGGCCGGTCCATGGAATGCGTCCTTCACGTATTTTTCGGCTCATTACCGAGTGCACCAGCACGGTAGTACAGGACAACGCCAGCGGCGCGGCGAGATTGACCTTTGGGACGTCGATCAGTTCGATGCGGCCGGACTCGGACTGATAACGATCCTGCACCCGAAGCCGGACGAATGCGACATACCCGTGAATGCCTCTCTGGATTCCAGAAAAGACCATCGCTCAACCGAGAGTCGCGGTTGCGCACTGCCACCTGCAGGTCTACCGTCCCCGGACGGCACGCTAGGCCACATCGCGTCGGTACAAAGGGGTAAACGATGACGGCGACAACCGAGAAGGTTTCGACGGGTGGGGATCAAGCCGACCGCAGGCCGCTGATGACCAGCCGGGCCCTGCTGATGATGAATCTCGGATTCTTCGGGGTTCAATTCAGTTTCGGCCTCACCCAATCGGCGGTCAATCCGCTGTTCCTGCTGATCGGCGCGAGTCCCGACCAGTTACCGATCCTCAATCTGGCCGGGCCGGTCACGGGGCTGCTGATCCAGCCGCTGATCGGTGCGGTCAGTGACCGGACCTGGCACCCGCGGTGGGGCCGGCGGCGGCCGTTCATCACCGTCGGTGCAATTCTATGCGCGGTCATTCTTTTCGTCTTTCCGTTTGTCGGTGCGTTGTGGCTCGGGGTGCTGTGCTTCTGGTTGCTCGATGCCGGTAACAACACCTCGATGGAGCCCTACCGGGCCTTTATCTCCGACCGGTTGCCCAAATCGCAGCTGGCGCGCGGTTTCCTGACTCAGAGCATGTTCACCGGAGCCGGCGCGGTCCTCGCGAACATCTCGCTCTTCCTGCTGCAGAAGGTCGAAGCCCTCGACAAGACCGCATCCAACGGAGTGCCGTACTGGATGTACGTGTGCTTCATGTTCGGCACCATCTGCATCCTGGTCACGGTACTGACGGCCATGGCGCGCACGAGGGAATTGACGCCTTCGGACGAGGATCTGGAAGAAATGCGCAATGCCCCCAAGGGGCTGCACCACGCCGTCGCCGACATCAGCGATGCGGTCAAGAAGATGCCGGTGGCGATGCACAAGATCGGCGTCGTCTTCTTCTTCCAGTGGTACGCCATGTTCATCTACTGGCAGTTCCTCAGCGTCAGCCTCGGGGAGACGGTTTTCAACGCCACCCCGGAAGGCGGTGGACCCGGATGGGAAGCCGCGATCGGTTGGAGCGGCCTGCAGAACGGCACCTACAACTTCGTCACCATGATCTCGGCATTGATGCTGGTGGGGTTGGCTCAAAAGATCGGCGCGAAGCGCGTACACGCATTCGCCCTGGGACTCGCGGCGCTGTCGTTGATCTGGCTGGCACATATCGGCAATCAATATCTCGCCCTGGTCCCGATGATCGGCTTGGGAATTTTCTGGGCCAGTGCCGTCGGCGTTCCCTACCTGATGGTCGCCAGCATGGTTCCGGCGAAGCGCACCGGCGTCTACATGGGCATTCTGAACATGATGATCGTGGTGCCGATGTTGATCGAAACGGTCACGTTCGGCTGGATCTTCGAGCACTTGTTGGGCGGCAAGGGCAGCAATGCGATGACACTGGCGGGCGTCATGCTCGGCATCGGCGGCATCGCCATGCTGTGGGTGAACCCGCCGAACGAGGCCGACGAGTCGCCGATCATGCCGCTGGGCAGCAAGCGCAGCATCACGGTCTACGACCGGGTCGTCGTCGGTACCGACGGCACGCCGACCAGCCTGTACAGCGTCGACCGGGCGGCCGAGGTGGCCATGGCGGCGCAGGCCCGACTGGTGGTGGTCACGGCGTACCGCGAGGGTGACCCGGGCGGCGCCGACCTCTCCGATGACGGCGGGCATCGCGACCTGTACGGAGCCGAGAACGCCCGGCGGGCGTTGGAGAAGTCCGTCACCGGTCTGACCAAGGAACGGGCCAGATACATCGAGCAGCGTCTGGTGGCCGGGGATCCGGCGAAGGCGCTGCTGGACACCGTCGGTGCCAACCCCGCGAACCTGATCGTCGTCGGCAACCGCGGTCTTGGTGCCGACGAGGGGCAGATGCTCGGTTCGGTGCCACGAGAGGTCGTCAAGAGAGCCGTCTGCGATGTTCTGGTGGTCCAGACCTCAGCGCTGGACGAAGAGCGGATCTTCAGCAAGCAGACCCCGGTAGCGACCGACGCGGCGGTGCCGCGGAGCGGCGGGTCCAGCCCGGCGTAGCTGACCGCAGCAATAACGCAGCGACAGCGCAGCGACCAGTCCGCCCCGGCGACCGTGCCAGGGGCGGGCTGGTCGTTTCTGGTCCCAGGCGTCGTACTGATTCAGGCGCCCGATTGTGAGCCTCAGTGCATGCCACGGCATGCGATCGAGTGATCCTGCCCGATGGCTGTACACGTTCCGTTCGCCAACTCTTCGTATCGTGGCCGCGCTGCCGCTTCGCGCACCCCGATACGGTCTCCTTCTCATCCGCCACCCGAGGGGACCCTCTGATGTCGACAATCAGCCGCCGGCGGTTTCTCCAACTGGGAGCTGGGGCCACTGCGGCATCGCTGCTGACCCCCAGCATCGCGCGCGCATCGGCCATCGAGGCGAACCGCCGCACCCGATCCATCCGCGACGTCGAACATGTCGTCGTCCTGATGCAGGAGAACCGCTCGTTCGATCACTACTTCGGCACCATGCGAGGTGTCCGGGGGTTCGGTGACCCGCACCCGGCGACCTTGCCGACCGGGCAGAGCGTGTTCCATCAACCGTCCGGTACGGGAGAGGTGCTGCCCTTTCGCCCCGACCTGGCCAACCTGGGTCTGATGTTCCTGCAGGACCTCGATCACGGGTGGGAGGGCGGGCACCGAGCACTCAACCACGGCCTGTACGACCAGTGGGTACCGCAGAAATCCCCGGCCACCATGGCCTACCTGCGCCGCGACGACATTCCCTTCCACTACGCGCTCGCCGACGCGTTCACCGTGTGCGATGCCTACCACTGCTCACTGATCGGACCCACCGACCCCAACCGCTATTACCTCTGGACCGGGAGCACCGGCGGCGCGGGCACCGGTGGAGGTCCGGTCATCGCCAACGACGAGATCGGCTATTCCTGGACCACCTACCCAGAACGGCTGCAGCAGGCGGGGGTGAGCTGGAAGGTCTACCAGGATGCGGGAGACGGCCTGGACGCTCCCGGGTTCTGGGGGTGGACGGGCGATCCTTACATCGGCAACTACGGCGACAACTCACTGCTGTACTTCACCCAGTACCAGAATGCGAAGCCCGGGGACCCGTTGTACGACCGGGCCCGCGTCGGGACGAACGCCAAGGGTGGTCAGGATCTGTTCGAGATCCTTCGGGCGGATGTCGCCGCCAACGCGCTGCCGTCCGTGTCCTGGATCGTTGCCCCAGAGGCGTACACAGAGCACCCGAACTGGCCGGTGAACTACGGCGCCTGGTATATCGCGCAGGTGCTCGACGCGCTCACCGCCAATCCCGAGGTATGGAGCAAGACCGCGTTGTTCATCACCTACGACGAGAACGACGGCTTCTTCGATCACATCGTTCCGCCGTACGCGCCGATGGCACCCGCAGACGGCGCATCCACGGTCGACGCGAGTCTGGAGATCTATCACGGCCAAGTGGGCACCCCGGGGGGTTCGGTCGGTGAGCCGGGGCCCTACGGGTTGGGCCAACGGGTGCCGATGGTGGTCGTTTCCCCCTGGAGCAAAGGCGGTTTCGTCGACTCCGAGGTGTTCGATCACACGTCCATCGTCCGGTTCATGGAGCAACGTTTCGGTGTGCTGGAACCGAA
The DNA here is from genome assembly GCA_965247715.1 of Nakamurella sp. Taxonomy (GTDB): domain Bacteria; phylum Actinomycetota; class Actinomycetes; order Mycobacteriales; family Nakamurellaceae; genus Nakamurella. Next base: position 1,029,101 of record CBDFHS010000015.1, read on the forward strand.
CATCTCGCCGTGGCGGCGAGCCGTGTGCGGGGACCTGACCTCTGCCTTCGACTTCGCCTCGGCGGACGACCGGGTGGTGGCTCTGCCGGCGACGGCGGGGTACGCCCCGCCCGATCGCGTCCGGCACCCGGACGTCGTCCCGACGCCGCCGCCGAACCAGTCCGTGCCCGCCCAGGAAAAAGGGGTGCGCCGGGCGAGGGCGCTGCGGTACGACCTCCGCGTCACGGCCACGGTGCCGGCCGCGGCGAGCGGCACCCTCGGCCTGGACCTGACCAACCGCGGCCGCGGTGGCGCCGTTTTCCACACCCGCGCCAGGATCGACGGACCCGCACCGGCCATGCAGGCCCAGATGTACACCGTTGAGGCCGGGCGGACGTTACGAGCCACCGTCCCGCTGGTGAGCGGCGGGTACGACGTCGAGGTGCACGGCCCCAACGGATTTTTTCGGCACCTCGCGGGAGCGGCCCGGCCGGGGCCCGAGATCACCGCGGAGCCGGTCGACTCAGGCCGCAAGTTGGTCGTGCGGATCACCAACGCCGGCCCATCGGTCGAGCTGACGGTCACCGACAACCGTCGTTCCGCCGGCCGCCAGGACGACGGTGACAGTGCGGCAGCAGACGGTGCGGCAGCAGACGGTGCGGCAGCAGCCAGTGCGGCAGCGGACGGTGCGGCAGCAGCCAGTGTGACCGCGGATTCCGGTGCGGCGGTCAGCCACGACGACGGCAAACCCGGGGTCCGGACCATCCGGCTGAAGCCGGGCGGCACCGCCCACGTCGATGTGGGCGGCCACAGCAACGGGTGGTACGACCTCAGCATCACCTCCAGCGCTGACCCGCTGTACCGCAGGGAGTTGGCAGGACACGTCGAGAACGGCCGCTCGAGCATCAGCGACCCTGCCCTGGGGGCCGCCGGCTGACCTCGGTGACGGATCTGACAGGCACGGGTTCTTGACCACGGCTCGACTCGGTGGATACCGTTGTCGAAACGATTCGATCTGGTGTGCCCGGTGCGTGCGAGGCCGGTCGTTATGCCACGATTAGCTCACCGCGAGCACGAAGGACCCCTGTGTCAGCCACCACGTACACCGACCGTCAGACGGAGTCAACGGTGCTCACCCGACCCCAGGTCGTGGCCTGGCGCAACGCCGTTTTCGTCCTGTTCGCGTTGTCCGGCGTGTCGATGGCGAGCTGGGTGGCCAGGACGCCGTCGATCCGGGACCTGCTGCACGCGAACACCTTTCAGATGGGTTTGCTCGTCCTTGGCCTCGCGGGCGGCTCCATCGTCGGACTGACCTCGTCCAGCCACCTGCTGGCGCGGATCGGCTCCGCGGCGACCATCCGGCTCTCGCTGACCGCGGTGGGCGCCGGGCTGATCCTCGCCGGAATCGGCGCGCACCTGGCGGTGGCGCCGATGGTCGTCATCGGGCTGACCGTCTTCGGGCTCGGCGCCGGCACCTGCGACGTGTCGATGAACGTCGAGGGTGCCGCCAACGAACGCGAGCTGGGCCGCACGATCATGCCGCTGTTTCACGCCGTGTTCAGCGCCGGCACCATCCTCGGGGCCGTGATCGGCGCCGGCGCCGAACTCATCGGGATGTCGGTGGTCGCCCACCTGTCGGTGATCGGCGTGCTGATGATCGGCGGCGGAATTGTCGCCGTCAGATACTTGCAGCCCGACCCGGCCGCCGCCGCAACGACCAGGGCCGAACAAGCCGACGGCCACGCCGGTTCGGGCTGGCGGGGCCGGCTGGGTATCTGGCGTGATCGCCGCACCCTGCTGATCGGCGTCATCGTCCTCGGAATGGCCTTCGCCGAGGGGTCCGCCAACGACTGGCTCGCGCTGGCCATGGTGGACGGCCACGGGGTCGCCAATGCCACCGGCGCGTTGGTATTCGGTGTCTTCGTCACCGCCATGACCATCGGCCGGGTGGCCGGGGTGGCGGTCCTCGACCGGTTCGGCCGCGTCCCGGTGCTACGGGTGTCGGCGGCACTGGCCATGGTCGGATTGATCGTCGTGATCTTCTCGCCGATCCCAGGTCTGGCCGTGGTCGGAGTGGTTTTGTGGGGACTGGGGTCCGCCCTGGGATTCCCGGTGGGAATGTCCGCCGCGGCCGACGACCCACGCAATGCCGCGGCGCGGGTGAGCGCCGTCGCGACCATTGGTTACCTCGCGTTCCTGGTCGGACCGCCGGCGGTCGGCTTCCTCGGTGAGCATGTCGGCCTGCTGCACGCGCTGTTGCTGGTCCTGGTGCTGGTGATGGCTGCGGGTGTGCTGTCGCCGGCCGCCCGCGAGCAGAAGCCGACCGGCTGAGGCAGTCCACCCCCGTGACAGCGCGCGTGGTCACGGTCATCCTTGCCTCCGACCGCTGGGTGGTTCGTACCGACCGCGATGTCGCCTCTGCCCGGGGCATCCGTCCGGAACGTCAGTCGCTGGTCGGTCCCAGGCCGAACTGCCGGCGTCGCGCTTCCGGGACCAGGTCGAGGTACGCATCGCGGTGCCGGTCGATGAAAGACCGGACGAACGGACACTCCGGGCTGACGCCAAGGCCGCGGCGCCGAGCGTCGTCGAGAGCGTAGGTCACCAACTGACTGCCGACGCCCTGGCCGGCGTACCCGGCGCCCACCTCGGTGTGGGTGAAGGTGATCGCCTTGCCCTTCAGCGTGTAGTCCGCAAAACCAGCGAGGGCATCCCCGCTGCGAATCTCGTACCGATGCTCCGACGGGTTGTCGGTCACCGTCATGCTGTTCACCGTGTGCGCTCCTCGGCTGTGATCAGAAGGCCGGCTGTAGTCGGGCCTGGGTCCACAGCATGCCCGCTGGTGAGCTCGCCCGCGGACCCTGGCCGCGCCGCCGGCCGGCGGAAATGCCGGGCCGGATACGGTGTCGAGGTGAACAAGGACCCCAGCGCCCGGGAGCCGCGAGGCCCGGCGATCGCGATCTGGACCGTTGCCGGGCTGGCGCTGGGGCTGGCCTTCGGCGTGGTGGCCGGGAATGCCTTGCTGACCTTGGCCACCGGGGCCCTGTTGGGGGTGCTGTTCGGAGTGTTCACCACCCGCCCCAAAGCAAGGCCGCTCGACGACTGACGACTGACTACTGACGACTGGCTGCAGGCTCGACGAATCGCGGCGTTCTCGGCATCCGGTCGGGTTAGGTGTCCCGGATACGGCCTGTCGGCCGGTTATCCTCAGTGGTGACATGCACGCCTCTTCCGGGCGTCCGGTGCAGGGTGGATCCCGAGTCCGGCACGCGTCCGCACCGCCATTTTCCGTGCGGATGTCCCCTCGCAGCACCGCCCTGCCGCCCCACCACCGAAGGAGCACCATGACCGCAGCAACGCGACCTGCCACGGATCTGACCGTCGACTGGTACGGCGACCTGGATTACAAGGTCGCCTCCCTCGACCTGGCCGATTTCGGCCGCAAGGAGATCACCCTGGCCGAGCATGAGATGCCCGGGCTGATGTCCTTGCGTCGCGAGTACTCTGAGGTTCGCCCGCTGGCCGGCGCCCGGATCTCCGGGTCGCTACACATGACAGTGCAGACCGCGGTGCTGATCGAGACGCTGGTCGATCTTGGTGCGCAGGTGCGCTGGGCGTCCTGCAACATATTCTCCACCCAGGACCACGCGGCCGCCGCCGTCGTCGTCGGCCGGTACGGCACCGTCGAAGAACCCTCCGGCGTCCCGGTCTTCGCCTGGAAGGGCGAGTCGCTGCCAGAGTATTGGTGGTGCACCGACCGGATGCTGCGCTGGCCCGCCGGGTCCGACGGCACCGAGGCGGATGGGGTCGAGCAGGGTCCGAATATGATCCTCGACGATGGCGGCGACGCCACGTTGCTGATCCACAAGGGCGTGCAGTACGAGACGGCCGGGGTCGTGCCGCCCACTCAGGACGATGACTCCGAGGAGTACGCCGTCATCCTCGATCTGCTGCGCGCTTCCCTGACGAACGACCCGCAGCACTACACCCAAACCGCCCCGAAGATCCTCGGCGTCACCGAAGAGACCACCACCGGGGTGAACCGGCTGTACCAGCTGGCCGCCGCCGGCGAGCTGCTGTTCCCGGCGATCAACGTCAACGACTCGGTCACCAAGAGCAAGTTCGACAACAAGTACGGCATCCGGCATTCGCTGATCGACGGCATCAACCGCGGCGTCGACGTGCTGATCGGCGGCAAAGTCGCACTGGTGGCCGGATACGGCGACGTGGGGAAGGGGGCCGCCGAGTCGCTGCGCGGTCAGGGCGCCCGGGTGATCATCGCCGAGGTCGATCCGATCTGCGCGCTGCAGGCACTGATGGACGGCTACCAGGTCGGCACGATCGAGTCCCTGGTGGGGCAGGCCGACCTGATCATCACCACCACCGGGAACAAGGACATCATCGGGGTGCCGCACATGGCCCGGATGAAGCACCAGGCGATCCTGGGCAACATCGGTCACTTCGACAACGAGATCGACATGGCCGGCCTCGCCCGGTCCGGCGCAACCCGGATCGAGATCAAGCCGCAGGTCGACGAGTGGCGTTTCCCGGACGGGCACACGGTTCTCGTGCTGTCCGAGGGACGGTTGCTGAACCTCGGCAACGCGACCGGGCACCCGTCGTTCGTGATGAGCGCGTCCTTCTCCAACCAGGTGATCGCCCAGATCGAGCTGTTCAGCAAGCCCAACGAGTGGGACAAAGAGGTCTACCGGCTGCCCAAGCACCTGGACGAGAAGGTCGCCCGGATCCACGTCGAGGCGCTCGGCGGGGAGCTCACCAAGCTGACCAAGGATCAGGCCGAGTACATCGGCGTCGACGTCGAGGGCCCGTACAAACCGGAGCACTACCGCTACTGAGTCCGGCGGCGCCCTCGGGCTGCGGCCGCCTACTGAAGTTGATCATGGCGAACTCTGCTGGCTTTTCGGCGTGTTGTCGGCGTGTCGAGCAGAGAACGTCATGATCAACTTCAGAAACCGGGGCGGAGCGGGGCGGGGAGCCCAGAAAGAGGCCGAGCGGGGCCGAGGATGCGGGCCGGGCGGGGGCTCAGCGGGGGGAGCGGGCCGAGGATGCAGGCCGGGCGGGGGCTCAGCGGGGGGAGCGGGCCGGGCGGGGGTCAGGCTGAACGGGCTAGGGAAGTGGGGGGTCAGGCTGGAGCCGGCGGGTCATCCGGGCTGTAGGTGATTACCGTCTGATCGGGCTGATCGGCCAGTTGCAGGGCGAGCTGCGTGTAGCTGACCGTGCCGTGCTGGGGATGCCAGAGTTTCTTGACGTCGCCGGTCGTCGGCGCGAGGTCCTGCTGAGGCCACCAGCTGCGCATCTGCTCGCTCTGGGTCAGCAGTTCGTCGACGAGCGTTTTGAACGCGGGATCGCCCGGATGGCGCGCCGCTGTCAACCGGAAGCCGGCCAGCAGCGCGCGGGCCTCCGGTTCCCAGTCCAGGTAGACCGCGCGGGCCTGGTCCGAGGTCAACATCCAGCGGAGCACGTTGGTCCGGCCGTCCCAGTCGCCGAACAGCTCGCGGGCCGCCCGGTTCGCGGCCAGGACATCCCACCGACGACCGGTCATCAGGGTGGGGAATGGTTCCAGCCGCTGGAGGAGATCGACCACTCGCTGGTCTACCTTTTCGGGCCGACCGGCCGACGCCGTGCCGGCGTCATCGATCTCCAGCAGCTCCTGACCGTGCGCCAGCACCAGCAGATAACGGTGCTCCGCCTCGGACATCCGCAGCGCCACCGCGAGCGCGTCCAGGACCTGCACCGACGGTCGAATGGAGCGGCCCTGCTCGAGGAACGTGTAGTACGTCGGTGACAGGTTGGCCAGTTGGGCCACTTCCTCCCGCCGCAGGCCCGAAGTTCGCCGCCGGTTGCCGGCCGGCAGGCCCACCTCGGCCGGGGTCAGCCGCTCCCGCCGGGAACGGAGCAGCTGACCCAGCTGATGGGGGTCGCCACCGGTTGCCATCACGGCAGCCTACCTGCGGCGATACTCCGGCCGGTGGGGGACGACAGCGATCGCGGTCAGCGGGCGTCCAGCAGGTCGATGACGAAGATCAGGGTCTGGCCGCTGAGCCGGTGACCGCCACCGGCCGGGCCGTAGGCGAGTTCCGGCGGGATCGTGAGCTGACGACGTCCGCCGACCTTCATCCCTGGGATGCCGTCCTGCCATCCCTTGATCAGGCCCCGGAGCGGGAATTCGATCGACTCACCGCGATTCCAGGACGAGTCGAACTCCTCCCCGGAATCGAACTCCACACCCAGGTAGTGCACGCGAACGGTGCCGCCCGGCTTGGCCTCGGTGCCGTCGCCGACGGTCATGTCCACGATCTCCAGATCGGCCGGCGGCTCGCCGCCGGGATGCTCGACAACGGGCTTGTCAGAATTGGCTGCTGTCATGGCGTCCATCCAACACGACCCGGCTGGGGCGTCGGACGCCCGGCCCGTCCGACCGGTCACACTGCCCCGGGCGCCGCCCAGGCCATCCCCGGCGCCGCCGGCCGCCACCCGTGCTCCCAGGGGTTTTCGGTCGCTCGAGCCTGACTGCCGCACCCCTGGAGCGACCAATGAACCCCACCAGCACGGCGCGCTGCGCACCGTCCGAGGCGGTCAGCGGACTCCGCTCATCAACCGACGGATCGCCGGGGTGACCAGGATCAGCAGGACGCCCACCACGATCGCCACCCCACCCAGGATCCCGAAGTAGGGCACCTGGTTCTCGTCGGAGTAGTACCCGGCGAGCACGCCGGCCATCGCCGTGCCGAGGGAGATGGACAGGAACAACAGCGCGACCATCTGGGTGTGGAAGGCCTCCGGCGCCAGCTTCGTGGCCAGCGACAGGCTGACCGGTGAAATCAGCAGCTCGGCGATGGTGAACACGAACAGCACCCCGATCAGGCCGAGCAGGGGAGCACTGTTCGGCACGGTGCTGGCCATCGGCAGGAACAGCAGGAACGCGACGCCCATGATGATGACCCCGGCCGCGAACTTGATCGGCGTCGGCGGCTGCCGCTCCCCGAGCCGGGTCCAGAGCGCCGCGAACACGATCGACAGCGCGATGACGAACACCGGGTTGATCGACTGCACCCAGCTCACCGGCATCGTCCAGCCGAACAGGTCCCGGTTGAGCTGCTTGTCCGAGTACTCCGTCACCACGGTGAACTGCTGCTGGTACAGCGACCAGAAGACCGCACTGGTGATGAACATCGGGATGAACGACAGCACCCGCCGTCGTTCGATCGCGGTGATTTTCTTGCTGGACAGGATGACGGCGAAGTACGCGATGGCGGCAATGATAATGATGACGACGACGATGGTCGCGAGCCGGTCGGCCCGCAGTACGCCGGTCACGCTGAGCACCACAATCAGCAGCACCACCGCGGCCGCGGCCAGGATCATCGGCATCCGCCTTTCGGCGGGCAGCGGGTTGGGGATATGGTGCGAGGTGGCCGGCAGCTTCTTCCGGTTCATGGTGTAGATAGTCAGTCCCAGGGCCATCCCGACCGCGGCGAGCGCGAATCCGGCGTGGAAGCCCCAGGTGGTCTGCAACGCCCCGGTCAGCAACGGGCCGGCGAAAGCGCCGATGTTGATGCCCAGGTAGAACACGGAGAAGCCGGCGTCCCGTCGCGGATCCTCGGCCGAGTAGAGCGTGCCGACCAGTGACGTCGCGTTGGCCTTGACCCCGCCACTGCCGAACGCGATCAGCACCAGCCCGACGCCCACCCCGACCAGTCCGGGCAGCGCCGACAGGGCGATGTGCCCGAGCATCACCATCGCGGCGGCGTAGAACAGGGTTCGTTCGGCGCCCAGCACCCGGTCGGCGAGCCAGGCGCCCAGGATCGTCGACAGGTAGACCAACCCGCCGTAGGCGCCGACGATGCTGGTCGCGGCGACCCGGTCGAGCCCGAGCCCGCCCTGCTCGGCGGTGTAGTACAGGTAGATCAGCAGGATCCCCTGCATGCCGTAGAAGGAGAACCGTTCCCACATTTCTACCGAGAACAGAGTGACCAGTTGCGGCGGCTGGCCCAGGAACGTTCGGCCCGAGGGGCGATCCGAGTCCGGGAGAGGTTTGGCGGTCGTCACGGGGATACTCTGCCACCGTCCGGTGTCGTCGCGCGGTTACGGCGCGTCACAAACTTGTAACTGGTCGGCCGGTGACCTGCGTCGATCCGCCACCCGCCCGTCAGGTCCCCGCTCGTCAGATCCCCGCCCGTCAGGTCCCCGCCCGTCAGGTCCCCGCCCGTCAGATCCCCGCCCGTCAGGTCCCCGCCCGTAAGGTGCTGCGGATGGGTCGGCTGATCGTCATTGAAGGTCTGGACGGTTCCGGGAAGCGGACGCTGACCCGGATGCTGGCGGTCAAGTGGCGGGCCGAGGGCCGGACGGTGGCCACGATGGCATTTCCCCGGTACGGCATCGACATCCACGCCGACCTGGTGCGGGATGCCCTGTATGGGCGGCTCGGCGATCTGACGAATTCGGTCAACGGGACAGCGGTGCTGTTCGCGCTGGACCGACGGGCCGCGGCACCCGAGCTCCGCGACCTCCTGGCCAGCAACGACGTCGTCCTGCTGGACCGGTACGTCACGTCCAACGCGGCCTACGGGTCGGCGCGCCTCGGCGGCCCGGACGTCGACACCGGGTTCGACGGGTGGGTGCGGGACCTTGAGATCGGCCGGTTCGAGGTCCCGGTGCCGGATCGGCAAATCCTGCTGGCCACGCCGATCGCGGTGGCCGCGGAGCGCGCCCGGGACCGTGCGGAGGCCAGTAGCGACCGGGCGCTGGACACCTTCGAGGCCGATGCGGATCTGCAGCGGCGAACCGCCGCCATGTACCGCCGGCTGGCCGAGCGCAGCTACCTGTCGCCGTGGACGGTGCTGGAACCCGGGGCGGACGGGTCGGTCAGCTTGCCCGAGGATCGTTGGGAGTGAACCGCTGGCGCTGGGCGGCCGCACCCAGCGCCTGACCCAGCTGTTCGGTGCGGATTCGGACGTCGATATACAGGACGGCGATCACGCAGCCGGTCCAGGCCGCGGCCACGCCGCTGACCAGGCTTGTCGCCAGCTGGGTGATCAGCTGGGACCCCACCGTGCCGGAATTCCCCAGCGCAGCCCCGACCGCGCCGGCCAGCGCCGTTCCGCCGACCCCGCCCGCGATCGAGGTGACCACCACCGCACCCAGGATGCGCCACCGGTGACCACGGGTCAGTAACACGCTCCGCCGCAGGCTCTCCCGGACCGAACCCCGCTCCAACACCGACACCGGCGCAGCGAACACCAACATCAGGTACAGGACGATGCCGGGCACCACCAGTACCAGCAGGCCAACGCTGATGGCCACGGCGACCAGGATCGCGACGGTCAGCAGCACCGGCCACCGGCCGTGGAGCCGCTCGCCGACCGCGCCCCGTCCGCTCGCACCCAACGCCTGGGCACCGGTGTACGCCGCGGCGACACCGGCGATGACGGGTGCGCCGATTCCGCTGACCAGGAGCGAGAGCAGGCTGGCCACCACGATTCCCCCGGGCAGCCCGAGCCGGCCCTGCTGCAGATCAGTGATCCACCGCCCGCTGGCGTAGACGTCCAACGAGTTGGTCAGGGCCAGGGTCCCGAGTAGGACCGCGGCGCTGGCCAGCGCGAGCGCCACGCCGAGTCCGCCCAACGGCAGCAGGTGCCGGCGGAGCACCGTCCAACCGGCGCCGAGGACTTCACCGAATGCCATCGGCCGGAGCGGGATCGGGCCGGGCTGCTGCTGCTGGGAAGGGTGCTGCTGGGAAGGGTGCTGCTGGGAAGGGTGCTGCTGGGAAGGGTGCTGCTGGGAAGGGTGCTGCTGGGAAGGGTGCTGCTGGGAAGGGTGCTGCTGGGAAGGGTGCTGCTCGGAAGGGTGCTGCGGCGTGCTCACGGATTCATCGTTGCACGTCAGCTGGTCCGGTCGGGATGCGCCGGACCGCGTCCGGGCCGGATCGGCGCAGCGCGGTGCGCCGCGGCCCACCTGCCGGGATGACACCATGGAGGGCATGAGAGCCCGTGTGCTGGTGGTCGATGACGATCCTGCCCTCGCCGAGATGTTGACCATCGTGCTGCGCGGTGACGGTTTCGACACCGCTGTGGTCCGGGACGGCTCGAAGGCGCTGGAGACCTTCCGGGAAGTGCACCCCGACCTGGTGCTGCTCGACCTGATGCTGCCCGGGGTGTCCGGGCTCGACGTGTGCAAGGAGATACGCGCCGAGTCCGGGATCCCGATCATCATGCTGACCGCGAAGACCGACACCGTCGACGTCGTGCTGGGTCTGGAGTCCGGCGCCGACGACTACGTGATGAAGCCGTTCAAGCCCAAGGAACTGACCGCCCGGATCAGGGCCCGGCTGCGTCGGGCAGATGTCGGAACCGCGGAGCGGCTCCGGGTCGCCGACGTCGAGGTCGACGTCCCCGGCCACCAGGTCACCCGGGACGGCGAGTCGATCTCGCTGACCCCGTTGGAGTTCGACCTGCTGGTGGCGCTGGCCCGCAAACCCCGGCAGGTGTTCACCCGGGAGGTGCTGTTGGAGCAGGTCTGGGGATACCGGCACGCCGCCGACACCCGGCTGGTCAACGTGCACGTGCAGCGTCTCCGCTCCAAGATCGAGAAGGACCCGGAACACCCCGAGGTAGTGGTGACGGTGCGCGGCGTCGGATACCGGGCCGGCACGTCGTGACCTGGACCCGGCACACCGCGACCAGTATCTGGTGACCTGCACCTGTGACCAGCACTCCGGCACCAGGAGCCGGTGATCAGCACGCCGTGACCGCCGTTCCGGCGCCGGACCCGGCGGGCGAGCATCCGAGCGCAGGCGCGGTCGGCGCCGCCGCAGGCCGCTGGTGGGTGCTGGTGCGCCGGACCACCGCCTTCCTGACCCGGTCGCTGCTGGTCCGGGTAATCGCCGTGACGCTGACCCTGTCGACCATCGTGATGCTGATTCTCGGGTTGATCCTGCAACAGCAGATCACCACCGGACTGCTGCGGTCGAAGATCGACGCGGCCACCGCGGAGATCGACAGCGCCCGGCAGACGGTGCAGAGCAGTCTGTCCGGGGCGGACTCCGACCCCAGCTCGCTGCGTGAACAACTCCGGCTGGCCCTGGCGGAGATCGGCCGCGCGGACGGGTCGTCCGACGCGCAGGGGTCGGCCGCCGGCGTCTTCGAGCCGGTGATCGTGCCCGGTCGGATCGGCGCGGAGGCCGACCTGTCCATCGCGCAGCCGATAGACGATGTTCCGGCCGAGCTCCGGTCCCGGGTCGACCAGGGTCGGGTCGCCTACCAATACACCAGGATCGTCCGGGAGGGGCAGACGATTCCGGCGCTGGTGATGGGCAGCCCGGCCCGCACCAGCACCGACTCGTTCGAGGTGTACCTCATCTTCCCGTTGGCCGTTGAGCTCGCGACGGTCCAGGTGGTGCAGCGGACCCTGGTGGTGGGCGGGGCGGCGTTGATCCTCGCGCTGAGCGGGATTGCCGCACTGGTCGCTGCCCAGGTGGTGCGACCCGTCCGCCGGGCCGCGACCACGGCCCGGAACCTGGCCGCCGGCAACCTGGCCGACCGGATGCCGGTGAGCGGCCCGATCGAGCTCAGCACGCTGGCCCGGTCGTTCAACGGGATGGCCGAGGCGATCCGGGTGCAGATCCGCCAGTTGGAGGAGTTCGGCAAATTGCAACGACGGTTCACATCCGACGTCTCGCACGAGCTGCGGACGCCGTTGACCACGGTGCGGATGGCGGCCGACGTCCTGCACGAGGGCAGGGCCGATTTCCCGCCCCACCTGGCACGCTCCACCGAACTACTGGTGGACGAGCTGGACCGGTTCGAGTCGCTGCTGGCCGACCTGTTGGAGATCAGCCGGTACGACGCCGGGATCGCCGAGCTCACCACCGATCCGATCGACATCCGGTCCTGCATCGATACCGCTGTTTCGGCGGCCGGTCAGCTCGCCGAACAGTTCGGTATCGAGCTGCTGACCCGAACCCCCGATGAGCCGGTGATCGCCGAGATCGACGTCCGGAGAGTCGACCGGATCCTGCGAAACCTGCTGTACAACGCGATCGACCACGCCGACAGGCAGCCGGTGGAGGTCGAATTGGCCGCCGACGAGGACGCGCTGGCTATCACGGTCACCGATCACGGCGTTGGCCTGCGACCAGGGGAGGCGGGGCTGGTGTTCAACCGCTTCTGGCGCGCCGACCCGTCCCGGCAACGGCACACCGGTGGAACCGGTCTGGGACTGGCGATCTCTCTGGAAGACGCGCGGCTGCACGGCGGCTGGTTGCAGGCCTCCGGTGCTCCCGGCGAGGGCGCCCGGTTCCGGTTGACCTTGCCCCGCCGGCACGGCGGCCTCATCACCCGGTCACCACTGCCGCTGCGGCTCGGATCCGAGGTCCCCGCCAGTTACCCGCAGGGGCAGCCCGTGCACGACCCGACCGGGCAGTGGTGGCCGGTCGGGGTTCGCTTGATGGTGGAGGACGGCGCGGTGAAGCAGGTGCCCAGCGACGAGGAACTGCACCCTGCGTCGGTCCCGTCGGCGGGGCGGGCGGCCACCCTGTCCTCGCCCGATCAGCCCCGGGCCGACAGTGCTGTTGTTGGTGGTGGTGGCGGTGGTGGTGCAGCCGCCGGACCCGTTGCCGCACCCGTGGGTGAGACTCCGCCGTCGACCCCGCTCCCCTCAGCCGCCAGGGCGGCGTCCCCGACCGCCGGCGGTCAGCCGTGACGCGGGTCCGGTTCAGGTGCATCCTGGCCCGTCTGCCGGCCGGTCTGCTGGCCGGTCTGCTGGCCGTCGTGCTGGCAGGTTGTTCCGGGGTGCCGACCTCCAGCGCCGCTTTCGACGTCACCAAGATCGCCGACCAGGCCGCGCCGGCCGGGCCCGGCGCGCCGACCCCGGGTCAGCAACCCGATCAGATCGTCCGCGGCTTCGTCGCGGCGACCGCCCGGCCCGACCTGGACACGGCATCCGGGTCCAGCTTCGCGGCCGCCCGGCAGTACCTGACCCCCGACGCGCAGGCGACCTGGCAGCCGGCGTCCATGCCGGTAGCGGTGCTGACCGACGACTACCGGACGGACGTGTCGTCGGCCACGCCGGGAGCGGTGACCATCAGCGGTCAGTCCACCGGCGTGCTGGACGTCGACCGCGGGTATCACGCGACCGAGAAGACCGCGTACACGCAGGCGCTCACCCTGGTGCAGGTCGACGGTCAGTGGCGGATCAGCAACCCCCCATCGGATCTGCTGCTGACCGCGTCGGACTTCGCCACCGCGTTCCGGCAGCGGGTGCTGTACTTCCCCAATCTCACCGGCACGGTCGTGGTCCCGGACGTCCGGCATGTGGTGGTCGGGCAGACCCCGGCGAACCGGGCCAACCGGTTGATCTCGCTGCTGCTGCGAGGCCCGAGCGGACCGCTCGCCGACGCCGTGACCTCGGCGTTCACCCCGAAATCCGCGTTGCGATCAAACCCGTCGGTGGACGCCGACGGCGTTCTGCAGGTGGATCTGACCGGCGTCGACGTGTCGACTCCGGAGGCGACCCGGTTGCTCGCCGCCCAGCTGGTGTGGACCCTGTCAGCGACCTCTCCGCGTATCTCGATCACCGTCGACGGTGAACCACTGGACCCGGCACAACCGGTCTGGACGATCAACGCCGTGTCATCGTTCGACCCCGACCGGCTGGCCGGCACCGGACAGGTCGCCTCCGACCCGTTCTACGTCACGACGACCGGTGCGGTCAGTGGTCTGCTCGACGCCAAGCCCGTGCCAGGTCCGTTGGGCGCCGCCGCGGTGCCGGTGGTCACCGCCGCTCAATCCTCGGCCACCGGGGTGACGGCTGCTGTGGTGGCCGACCCGGCGGGCGGCCAGAGTCTGCTGCTGACCCAACCGGCGCAGACCGATACGGCGACCCCGGCCCTGAAGGCCGACACCATTTCGGCGCCCAGTTTCACCCGGTCCGGCGAAGAGGTCTGGGTGGTGCAGAACGGCGTCAGCAAGGCAGAGGTGTACCGGATGTCGACGACGGGTGATCCGAGCCGCGAACGCGTCGGGTCGGACGAGCTGGCCGGCAAGGGCCCGGTCAGTGCCCTGGCGCTGTCGCCGGACGGGGCCCGGGTCGCTGTCGTCGCGGGGGAGCGGTTGTACCTGGGCCTGCTCACCCCGGCCCCCGATGCCTCGGTCACCGCGACCGCGCCGGAGGTCGGTCCGACTGCCGGCGCCGAGCCGGCGGCCCTCCCCACGGCCATGGCGATCAGTCATCTCAGCCCGATTCGGCCCGACCTGGTGCACGTCGGCCCGGTGAGCTTCGCCAGCTCCCGGGAGCTGACCGTGGCCGCGGCCCAGACGGAAGGCACCTACCGCACGCTATGGCAGATCCCGATCGACGGACTCGGCTCGGTGACCGTCAGCGACCGGGGAATTTTCGGCGACATCGACGGTCTGGCCGTCGCTCCTGGTAAACCGATGCTGATCACGTTCGGCGGCCGGGTCTGGCAGTTACAGGGCTCGCAGACCAGCGGTCAGTGGCAGTCGCCGGTCGCCGATCAACCGTTCCTCAACGGGTCGTCACCGTTTTACCCCAGCTGATATCCCAGCTGAATATCCCAACTGATACCTCAGCTGATGAGACGAAAGGGCTGCACGAAGATGCACACCGCACCGATGATCGGCACGGAGCTTGCCGGTCTGCTCAAAGACGCCGGCCTGGTCTGGCACCCCGCGGCCGGGGACCGGTTCACCCTGGTCACCGGAACGTTCGACGGTGAGGTCTTCACCGTGAGCGACATGGTGGTGGAAGCGCGACCATCCCAGACCGGCACCATCCTCGGATTCAACGGCACCACCGAGTGGGCGCTGGATTCCGCCGAGCTCAGCGACGCGCTGTGGTTGCCGCGGGAGGATCAGCTGCGCCAGCTGCTCGGGTCGTCGTTCCTGGCCCTCGAACGGGTCGGTAGCCGGGTGGGTAGCCGGGTAAATGAACGGGTGGGTGAGGGATACCTGGTCCGGTCGCGCGCGCCCGGTGGCGACCCCGACGCCGAACCCGCGACCTACTGGGGACAGGAACCCGCCGAGGCGTACGGCCGGGCGCTGCTGGACCTGATCCGGGCCGTCACCAGCTGATCGGAGTTATCCACAGCTGGGGGACGAACTTGACCTGGCGTGGCTCAACGGTGACGGTCGGCCGGTGGGTGAACCGTCGAGCGGCGCGAATGTCGACGAGCGCGATCGGAGAGCGGTGCGCCGGGCCGTGCTGGACGCCGTCGATCTGGTGTTGCCCCGGCCCTGCCCTGGCTGCGGCGGACCGGGGCCGTGGTGCCCCGTCTGCGCGCACAGCCTCGACCGGCGGCCGCGGCGGATCGCCCTGCCGGAGCCGTTCGGCGCTTCGCCAGAGCCGTTGCCGCCGGTCTGGGCGCTGGCCCGGTACGCCGATCCGGTGCGTGCGGCGATCCTGGCCGGAAAGGAGCGGGGCCGCCGGGAGTTGCCGGCGCTGCTCGGCCTGGCCGCCGGCGCAGGACTGCTCAGGTTGTCCCGATCGGGTCAACTGCCGGACCCGATCTGGCTGGTCCCGGCTCCGAGCAAACGGGCAGCAGCCAGAAGCCGGGGGATCGACCCGGTCCGCACGATGGCCAGGACCGCGGCCCGCCGGCTGGCCGAGAACGGATGTCCGGCCGGTGTCGCACCATGTCTGGTGACGGCCCGGACGGCCCAGGACTCGATGGGCCTGGACGCCAGGGGGCGGGCCGCCAATCTCGCGGGCGCTGTCCGATGGGTGCCGGCGGGGGCGCCGCCGGCGGGAGCGGCCGTGGTCGTGCTCGACGACGTGTTCACCACCGGGGCCACCCTGGCCGCCACCTGCCGCACCCTGCGCGCAGAAGGTGTACCGGTGGCCGGGGCGCTCGTGCTGGCCGCGGTCCCGCCCTGGGTCACCACTCGCGGCACGGGGTGACGGGTACCTCCGTCTGCTGACCCCAGCGGGAGCAACACCGTTCGCTCCGGCCGATCTGTCCGATTCCTCACCTACCTGGACTTTCCGGTAACCCGGACGCCGGGTAGGTTCGGAGAATCCCGGGCCAGCCCGGACTGCAGTACCGGCCGACACGGGACACGCACTTCCGGCGCGCCTTTCGGCGCGGCCGTTTCGCGTCAGGCAGGAGGACTTGTGGACATTGTCGTCAAGGGCCGCAACGTGGAGGTACCGGAGCACTTCCGGGTGCATGTGGCGGAGAAGCTGGCTCGGAGTGAGCGGTACGACCCCAAGATCATCCGAGTGGACGTCGAGTTGTCCCATGAAACCAATCGCCGGCAGTCGAAAACCTGCCAACGGGTGCAGATCACCCTGGCCAGTCGCGGCCCCGCAATTCGGGCTGAGGCCAGCGCCGACAGTTTCTATGCCGCGCTGGACGCGGCGGTCACCAAGCTCGAGGCCCGGTTGCGGCGGTCCGCTGACCGGCGGCACCACCGCCAGCACGGTCGCACCCCGATCACCGCGGTCGCCAGCAGTTCGGCGGAGATCCTGGGTGCGCCCGGGTCCAACGGTGCCGCCACCGCCGTCCTGGAGGGATCCACGCTCAATGGCGGTAGCGCCGACGGGGCCGGGTTGGCCGGGTCCGATACCGATGACTGGGCTGCCGGCGACGACGGGGGCCCGGGCCGGGTTGTCCGGGTCAAGGACCACCCGGCCGACCCGATCACCGTCGACCAGGCCCTGTTCCAGATGGAACTGGTCGGGCACGACTTCTACCTGTTCAATGATTCGGACAGTCAACTGCCCTCGGTCGTGTACCGCCGGAAAGGGTTTGACTACGGCCTGCTGCGCCTGACCTGAACCGATCCGGCCGGCCGGGGTCGAGTCCAAGAAGAACTTGGATCGGGAACCTGGAGCGGGGCGCTCGCATGCCCGCATCAGGCTGCGCGGTGGGCCTACCATGGTCAGCGCTGGGCCCAACTCCGAGCCCGGTCGACTGGGGTCGACGGCGCAATGATCGGATCGTGCCGGTCCGCCGTCCCGTTGTCCCGCCGCTCACCAGCGGTGCGGCACGATTCAACCGAGGGTGAAACACGTGGTTCTTGGCAGACTTCTCCGGGTCGGTGAAGCGAAGACGCTCAAGCGGCTCCGCTCGATCGCGGACCACATCAACGATGTGGAAAGCGACTACGTCGCGATGTCCGACGACGAGCTGCGCGGCCAGACTGCGGCGTTCAAGGTGCGGATCGAGGGCGGCGCCACTGCCGACGATCTGCTGGTCGAGGCCTTCGCCACGGTCCGCGAGGCCGCCAAGCGAACCCTGGGGCAACGGCACTTCGACGTCCAACTGATGGGCGGCGCCGCGATGCACCTGGGCAACATCGCAGAGATGAAAACCGGTGAGGGCAAGACCCTGGTGTCCACCCTGCCGGCCTATCTCAACGCCCTCGAGGGCAAGGGCGTCCACATCGTCACGGTCAACGATTACCTGGCCCAGCGCGACAGCGAATGGATGGGCCGGGTGCACCGTTTCCTCGGCCTTGATGTCGGGGTGATCCTGTCCCAGCAGACCCCCGAGGTGCGGCGCTCGGCCTACGGTGCCGACATCACCTACGGCACCAACAACGAATTCGGCTTCGACTTTCTCCGCGACAACATGGCCTGGTCCAAGGGCGACCTGGTGCAGCGCGGGCATTTCTTCGGCATCGTCGATGAGGTCGATTCGATTCTGATCGACGAGGCGCGGACCCCGTTGATCATCTCCGGGCCGGCTGACCAGTCGTCCAAGTGGTACTCCGAGTTCGCCCGGCTGGTGCCGCGGCTCAAGCGCGGCGTCGAGGGTGGCACGGACGGCGACTACGAGGTCGACGAGTCCAAGCGCACCGTCGGGGTGAGCGAGGAGGGCGTCAGCAAGGTCGAGCAGGCCCTTGGCATCGAGAACCTGTACGAGTCGGTCAACACCCCCCTGGTCGGGTTCCTCAACAACGCGCTCAAGGCCAAGGAGCTGTACAAGAAGGACCGGGACTACATCGTCGTCTCCGGCGAGGTGCTGATCGTCGACGAGTTCACCGGGCGGGTGCTGCACGGCCGGCGCTACAACGAGGGCATGCACCAGGCCATCGAGGCCAAGGAGGGGGTGGAGATCAAGGCGGAGAACCAGACCCTGGCCACCATCACCCTGCAGAACTACTTCCGGCTGTACGAGAAGCTCGCCGGGATGACCGGCACGGCACAGACCGAGGCCGCCGAGCTGAGCCAGACCTACAAGCTCGGGGTGGTGCCGATCCCGCCGAACAAGCCGGTCCAGCGGCTGGACGAGGCGGACCTAATCTACAAGACCGAGGACGCCAAGTTCGACGCGGTGGTCACCGATCTCGCCGAGCGGCATGAGAACGGGCAGCCGGTGCTCGTCGGCACCGCGTCGGTGGAGAAGTCGGAGTTGCTGAGCAAACTGCTGCTGCGCGCCGGCGTGCCGCACGAGGTGCTCAACGCCAAGAACCACGCCCGGGAGGCCGCGATCATCGCCCAGGCCGGCCGGGCCGGCGCGGTCACCGTCGCGACCAACATGGCCGGTCGTGGGACCGACATCATCCTGGGCGGCAACGTCGATTTCAGCGCCGACCTGGAGTTGCGGGCCACGGGGCTGAGCCCGGCCGAGACGCCGGAGGAGTACGAGGCCGCCTGGCCGGAGGCGAAGGAAGCGGCCGCCAAGTCGGCCTCCGCCGAGGCGGGGAAGGTCCGCGACGCCGGTGGCCTGTACGTGCTCGGCACCGAACGTCACGAATCGCGGCGGATCGACAACCAGCTGCGCGGCCGGTCCGGCCGGCAGGGCGACCCCGGCGAGTCCCGGTTCTACCTCTCGCTGGGTGACGACCTGATGCGCCGGGTCGGCGGCGGCACCGTCGAGATGCTGATGACCCGGCTGCGGATGCCCGACGACGTGCCGATCGAACACAGCTTCGTGTCCAAGGCGATCAAGAGCGCGCAGACCCAGGTCGAGCAGCAGAACTTCGAGATCCGCAAGAACGTGCTCAAGTACGACGAGGTGATGAACAAGCAGCGCACCGTCATCTACGAGGAGCGCCGCCGGGTCCTGGACGGGGAGGACCTGCACCTGCAGGTACAGAACATGATCACCGACGTGATCACCGCCTACGTCGACGGCGCCACCGCGCAGGGCTACGCGGAGGACTGGGACACCGACACGCTGTGGACGGCGCTGCGGACCCTGTTCCCCATCACGGTGACGCCCGAGTCGATCGCGAAGGATCACGGCGAACTGTCCAAGGTCACCCTCAAGGACGCCGTGCTGGCGGACGCCCGCCGGGCCTGGGCCGAGCGGGAGGAGGCGCTCACCCCGCCGATCACCCGGGAGTTGGAACGCCGGGTCGTGTTGTCCGTGCTGGACCGCAAGTGGCGTGAGCACCTGTACGAGATGGACTACCTCAAGGAGGGCATCGGGCTCCGGGCGATGGCCCAACGCGACCCGCTGGTGGAGTACCAGCGTGAGGGCTTCGACATGTTCGCGGCCATGCTGGACTCGCTGAAGGAGGAATCCGTCGGATTCCTGTACAACCTGCAGGTTCAGGTGGTCCCGGCCGAGCAACCGCAGCAGCCGGCCGCGCCCGAACAGAGCGCATCGTCGGCGGCGGCCACCGCGCTGGGTAACGGTGCCGCGAACGGCGCGGCCAACGGTTCCGCCGGCAGCGCGGCGGCGCCCGCCGGCTCTGCTGCCGCCCCGGAGCAGAGTCTGGCCGCCGCCCCCCCGGCCGCCCCCGTTCGCCGTCGGGTTCGTCCGGTCGAGGCGTTGCCCACCGATCAGGCCGCGGCCAAGGAGTCCGTGAGCGTGACGAAGGGCGGACCGGCCGCGTTGCGCGGGAAGGGCCTCGGCGGTCCAGCCGCGCCCGTGCCGCTGACCTTCAGCGGCCCCCGGGAGGACGGCGGCACCGAGACCCGCCGGTCGAGCGGCGGTGCCGTCGCCGCCGGCGAGCGGACGTCAACCACCACCTCGAAGGAACCGTCCCGCAACGCGCCGTGCCCGTGTGGGTCCGGCAAGAAGTACAAGGTGTGCCACGGACGCCCCGGCGCGATCTGAGCCCGAATCATGGGCGCACCGCTCCCGCTGACGCTCCTGTTTCGTCACCGGCGGGTCGTCGACGGCGCCTGCCGCCGGTTCGCCGCCGCCGGGTGGATCATGGAGACCATGACCGTCAGCAGCGACGCCCGGGAGTGGGCGCAGCAGGGCATCGATCTGTGGGCCCGGCACGGGGTGGAGGAGCTGGCGGCGCGGGATGCCGTCGAGCGTGCGGAACTCGGCGAGCCGGCCCCCGCGCCCACCGCGCCGTCCCACTGGGCCTGGGACGGCGAGATCGCGCAAATCGATCCGGAATAGATCTGGGCCCGGGTTACCCCAGGGCCCGCAGCGCTGGCAGCAGCTCGCCTGCCGCGTCGAAGAGGTTCCCCTGCTGATCGCCGCCGATCTGCACCAGAGCGAGGTCGGTGTAACCGGCGTCGAAGAACTCCTTGGCCGCATTGACCACGGCGTCGAGGTCGTTGCCGCAGGGGATCTGCTCAGCCACATCCTCCGGCCGCACCATCGACGATGCTCCATCGAAACCGGCGGTTCCTGGCAGCTCGGCGTTGACCTTCCAACCCCCCATGCTCCACCGGAACAGCTGGTGCGCCCGCTGTACTGCCGCATCCTTGTCCGCGTCCCAGGAGATGGGGAGCTGGCCGACCTTTCGCGCCGGTCCGCTGCTGCTCGTGCCGCTACTGCTCTTCCCGCTGGGGCTGTCGCCGGGGCTCTCGGTGGTGTCGGCTGTGTTGGCGTCCCACCATTGCGCCAGGTCCGGCTCCGGTTCGATGCCGACCATCACCTGCGCCAATGGCGCGAACAGCTCACACGACTGCTGCCCGGACACCGCAATGCCGATCGGCACCCGCTGCTCGGGCAGGTCCCAGAGCTTGGCCGAATCGACGTGGAAGTGCTCGCCCTGGTAGTTCACGTACCCGCCGTCGAACAACGCCGAGATGATCTTGACGGCCTCCACGAGTTTGGCCTGTCGGGTATTGGCCCCCGGCCAACCGGCACCGATGATGTGCTCGTTGAGCGCCTCGCCGGACCCGAGTCCGAGGGTGAAACGGTTCCCGGAAACGATCTGCAGGGTGGCGGCCTGCTGCGCGACGACCGCAGGGTGGTAGCGGAAGGTCGGCGCAGTCACATAAGTCATCAGGTCGATGGTGGACGTGGCCTGGGCGACCGCGCCGAGGGTGACCCAGGCGTTGGGGGAATGGCCCATCTCGTCGAGCCACGGGAAGTAGTGGTCGCTGGACACGGCGAAATCGAAACCGGCCCGCTCGGCCGCGACGGCGTGCTCGATCAGATCGCGCGGCCCGGCTTGTTCGGTCATCAGGGTGTATCCGATAGCTGGCATGGCCCCATCGTGACACACCCCGGCTCCGGGTTGACCTGGGATGGGTTGCGCGGGAACCCTTCTCGTCGCGGTGGGCCCGGGCCGGGCGGTTTGACCGGCCCGGATTCGGGAATAGGCGACGGCTGCCGGGTTGTCCCGTGACCCGTGGTGAGAGCCAGGGTGAGCCGAACGCACCGGTCACCGGCGTGCCTGACCGCGGGACTTCCGCCGGTGGAGTGGGTCTCAACCGGGGGCGCCCACGGCTCCTGGCGGGGGATGATCTTCTTCAATCGGGCATCCCGGGCGCCGTCGGCGGTGTGGGCTGCCAGGGTGGGGTGCTCCGGCGAACGTGGAAGGCCGCGATGAACGAGCACGACTCTTCGATGGGCACCGTGGTCGAGTTGCGGGTCCATGGGGTTTCCGGGACGCCGCCGGAGGAGCTGCTTGACCGACAACTGGTCCGTCAGGTCGCGGGGGACAAGACGGCGGGTTTCTACCGGCCGAGGCTGCGCGAGGAATGGCGGGACCGGCCGTCCAACGACCCGGGCTCCGACGAGCATCCGTATGCCACCGGAGGCGAGGACGTTCCGCCGCCGTTGCTGGAGGGGTATTCGTGGGGCGGCCTGACGTCCGGTTCGCCGTCCCGGGCGCTCTGGGTGATTCTGATCCCGTTCACCCTGGCCAACGTCGCACCGCGGATGCGTCCGGTGCCCGGGGAGTCGGTGGAGGATTTCCGTCGCTGCGGGTGGTGGGTCTGGTACCTGAGCCGGGTGATGGCGGTCACCCTGACGGTCACCATGACCCTGGGTGCGGCCGGGATCGGTCTGGCGGTCCTGGCCTGGCAGTGCGAGCAGACCTGCAGCGACCTGGGCTGGCCGCTGTCGGTGCTGTTCCTGGGCACCTCTAGCGGGTGGCGGGTGCTCTGGGGCGCGTGTTTTCCGCTGGCCCTGCTGGCCTTGCTGGCGTTGCTGAGCTGGCGGAAGTCGTTGCAGTACGACCTGATTCGGCCGTTGGAGATGGACACCCCGAGCGCCGACCAGGCCGAGGTGGGCAGCACAGCCGAACCCCGGCTGGGGGCGCCCGGATTCTGGTACGGCCGGTACCCGGTCAGCAGGCTGCGGCACCTGCACCTGCAGGCGGGGGTGGCGGTGGTGGGGGTGAGCCTGCTGCTGGCCGCGCCCGGGGCGGGGTGGCACCAACTCGGCGCGGGCCTGGGGGTGTCCACCGCGGCCCTGGTGTTGGCCGCGTTGGCCTGGCCCGGGTTGCTCAACCGCGCCGACATCGCCGGCGACGGCACGGCCCCGCCGACCACGGCCGCCCGGCTCCGGCACACCGGCTGGATCCTGGTGATCTGGCTCCCGGCGGCAATCATCCTGGTGCTCGGTCTGCTGGCCCCGCATCCCACCGGTGGCGAGATGGGTGGCTACGACGGCCTGGTCACCATCTGGTTCGCCGGGCAGTCGGTGCTCGCTCTCACCATGTTCGCCGTGATCGCGATCATGGCGGCCCTCGAACGGCCGCGCAGCCCTCGCCGGGCGATGGGCGGCATGGGGTCCGCCGTCCTGACGATTCTGGCGCTGTATCTCGGGGCCGCCATGACGTCCGGCTTCGTGATCCTGTCCGCAGCCTGGATCACTTCGTCGACCCCCTGGATCGGAGTGGGTGACGTCCGGGATCTGCTCGCTCCCGGCAGTACCGTCACCGTCCCGGCGTCGTTGCAGTTCGCCGGGCTCGGCACGTTCCTGGTCGGGCTGTTCGCGGTCGCAGTGGCGGTGCCGGTGCTGGCGTTCATGAGCTGGCGATGGCGGACCGGCGGCTCGACCGCGGATCGGGCGGCCGCGGCCGCCGCTGCGGAGCAGGCCAGGGCGCAGTACCCGGACCGGTACGCGCGGCAACGGCCTGAGACCACCAGGCGCCGTCTGACTGCGGTCGCCCGGTCGATCTGGGTCGCGCGCCGGGTGGACTACCTGCCCGGATTTCTTGCTCCCCTGGTGCTGGCGGTCGGCGTTCTCGGCTCGGTGTTCACCCTGGTGTACGGGTTCGGCTCCGCGACCGGCCGACTGGACATCCAGGGTTTCATCCGAGGCATCCGGTCGCTGCCCGGATTGATTGTGGTCGAGCCGGTGGTCATCGGTGTGTGGTTGATCGGGGGACTCGCGGTCGGTGTGGTGGTGCTCAGCGCCCTGGCCTTCCGGGTGCCCAGGACGCGCAAGCTGGTCGGCATCGTCTGGGACATCGGGGCGTTCTGGCCCAGGGACGTTCACCCGCTGGCCCCGCCGTGCTACGCCGAACGGGCGGTACCCGAGCTTGCGATGCGGCTCGGTGAGCACGCCGCGATGGTGGCCGCGCCCGACGACGGGTTCGCCAGGGCGTGGGCCGCACCGCGCCCCCCGGGGCTGGTGGTGCTGGCCAGCCACAGTCAGGGGACGGTGCTGTCGATGGCCGCGCTGCTCGGTCCGGGTCGTGGATCCGCGGACCGCACGGTGCTGCTGACGTTCGGCACGGTGCTGCGCCGGTTGTATGCGCGGATGTTCCCCTTGTATTTCTCGGCCGCCGCCTTCCAGGCGATGGCCCGCCGGTTGGGTGACGATGTGCCTGACCTGGATGCGGGCCGTGTGGGGGTGACCGCATTCGCCGCAGGACCCTGGAGCCCGCTCGATCCCGGTCTCGTGTCCCCGACCCTGAGATGGCGAAACCTGTGGCGTCGCACCGACTATCTGGGCGGGCGAATTGCGGACCCGCTGTCCGCCGGGGGACCACCGCCGCCGGGTAACGGTTTTCGGGATCAGCTGGACGTGGAATTGACCGACCCGCTCTTCCTCCCCGGCCGGGGGGACAGTGTGATGCCGACGGCCGGGCGGCACTCCAATTTCCCCAGGGATCCGGACTTCCAGGCCCAGCTGATGCACCTCGTCCGCCGCTCGCTCGATGGGCGTCATGGGGACACCGCCCCGGCCGCCGGGTGGGACGCCGGCACGTTGAGCGCGGTGAGGCAGACCCAGGCGGACGGCACCCAGGCGGACGGCACCCAGGCGGACGGCACCCAGGCGGACGGCACTCAGGTCGGGGGAACCCAGGCGGACGGCACCCAGGCGGACGGCACCCAGGCGGACGGCACCCAGGCGGACGGCACCCAGGTGAGGGGAACCCAGGCCGAGGGCACCCGTGCGGGGCGATTTCAGCCGGAGCGCACTCAGGTGGAGCGGAACCGGGTCGGGACGATCCCTGCCGTGCGGCGCTCGGCCCGGACGGACGACCTGATGAACCCTCGCGAGACGATGCTGTGACCATCGACAGGTCCGGTAACCATCGACAGGCCCCGGTGATGATCGACAGGTCCGCCACCGGTGCTCAGCCGATCTGCAGGGCGGTGATCCGCCACCGGCCGTCCACCCCCTGAATGCGAAAGGCCAACGCGCGCACGCGATCCGCCCGGCGGAAAACGGCACCCACCTCGGCGACGCCGTCGGCCGGTTCGCAGACCCGCACCGTCAGCAGGTGCGGTAGCGACGTCGAGAGCGGTGTGGGCCTGGCGACGATGCCGGCGTAGATCTCAGGGGCGCAGTGCACCCGAAGTTGGGCGACCGGTCGACGCCCGGACACCACCTCCACCAGGGCGCGGGCCAGCACCGACGCCGCTCGTTGGGCGGCCGGCAGGTCACCGGTCCCGGTTCGGCGGACCCCGACGTCGGACTCGGACGACCAGGACGGCACTTCCGGCGCGACGATCGTGGTCGGACCAAAGGTGGGGGCTCGCTGGGCGTAGCCGAGCCGGAGCGGGTTGCCGACCCTCTGCGGGGCCCCGGCAATCTCGTCGTCGAACGGCGGGTCGCAGTCCGGGACCGGCACCAGCCGGGGCGTCCGCCGCTGTGCCGGCGCCGGTGCCGAGGCCGCCGGTGCCGTAGCCCGCGGTTCGACAGTGAGCGGAATGGGAGCAATGGCGGCCGTCATGTCAGTTGTCACTCCAGTCGGTGGGAGGCACCAGGTGCTGTCCCGTCTCGATTAGGTTGGGGTCACTGCCGATCAGTGCACGGTTGGCTGAATACCAAGCGTGCCAAGAGCTGTCGATCTCGATGGCGGTCGCGTCGCGGGTGAGGTGGTGACGCGCGATGGACCACAGGCTGTCCCCGGGAAGCACGGTCACGGTGCCTGCGGCGGTTGGGTCGGTGACACTGCCGGTGACAATGCCGGTGACATTGCCGGTGACACTGCCGGTGACACTGCCGGTGGCCGCCGGCGCCGCTCCGGTGGCGGCGACCGGCTGTGGTGGGAGCTGCGGCGCAGGTGTCGGCGTCCTCTGCGCCGAGGCCGGGGTTGCTGACGATGTCGGTGCGACGGTCGGAGTGTTCTCCGGGGCCGCGGCGGTTGGTCCGGGCGCCGGTGTGGTCGTGGTCGGGTTGCCGGCGGCCGGGGGGCTCTCGTCAGGAGCGGGCCAGTCGATGGTGATGGTCGGCGCCGCGCCGGTAGACGGGCTGGTCGACGCGCCGGCGGAGGGGTCAGTGGCCGGGGTCTGCGGTGACGGGGATTGCGTGCCCGTGGTTGACGTCGCATCCGTGCTCACCGACACGCTGGGATCCGAACCGCCGGCAGTCACCAGATCGGGGACCGTGCATGCGCTGGTCCCCGCCAGCACGCCGACCCCCACGGCCGCGGCCACGATCCGCACCGTCGCCGCGGGTGCGATCCGGGTCAGGATCAGCCGCCCGCACAGCCCCGGGAGTCCGGGCAGGTGGCTCGCGATGGCAGCGGTCCCCACCGCCGCGCACCAGGCGACGAGCGCCCACACCGACACACCGGCAACCAGCAATAAAGCGCGGTCGATGGCGCCGCCGGCCGCGTCGGCGCGGCGGGACCGGATCAGCAGCGACGCCCACGAGGTCGGCGCGGGCACCACCGCGATCAGGGCAGCGAGCGCGGCCGCCGCACCCGCAACCCGCCAACGGGCGGTCTCGTATCGCCGCCCCGCAGCCGGGTCACCCGCTGTCGCCCCGCGCTGAGCCAGGGGGATGCGAGGCTCTTCCCAACCCGTCCATTTGGCTGCGTTTGACATGTTTGATAGTGAAACCGTTCGTTTGGCAGAAGTCAAGTGCGTTTGAGTCGTGCTTGACCTGAGATCGCTGGCAGCCGCAAGGTGACCGAATGCGGTGGGACAGGCTGTTCGCGGACCTCGAGCAGCGTTTCGACGAGCTCGAGCGGGCGCAGGAGGAAGCGGAACGGGCCGATCGGGAACGGGTGGCCATCGGCGCGATCAGGGCCACCGATCGGCTGGCTGGATCGGTCGGTGCGGCAGTCCGGTTGACGCTGGCCGGGGGCGCCTCGATAACGGGCACGTTACGAGTCGTCGGCCCGGACTGGCTGCTCGTGACGGAGGGTCACGGGCGGGATGCACTGATCAGCTGGACCGCTGTAACGGTGGTCCAGGGACTGGCCGCCAGCACGGCTCCACCTGTCGCGGAATCAGCGATCCGGCTGGACCTTCGGCGAGCATTGCGGGGAATTGCCCGCGATCGATCGCCGGTTTCGGTGGCGCTGACCGGCTGGACGAGCGCACTGGCCGGGTCGTCGGTGTCGGCAAGCTCGCCCGGGTCCGGCGAGCTCACCGGGACCGTCGACCGCGTGGGCGCCGACTTCATCGAGGTCGCGGTGCACGCAGCCTGGGAACCCCGGCGGGCTGGATCCGTGCGCGCCGTTGCCTTGATCCCGCTACCCAGTATCGTGCTCGTCCGTCCGCTCCCCCTGGGCTAAAGCATCCCTGGGGGATCGGGGCCGGGCCCGGGGCGGGGGCGGGGGCGGGGGCGGGGAGAGGGGCGAGGTGCGGGGGCCACTGTGCGGAGGCGACTGTGCCAGAGATGGCCGGGCCGGAAACTCAGACCTCGCTGGGCAGTGCCACCGGCAGTTCCGACAGGTTCGACGCGGTCCGCTGGTACGCCTGCTCGATGTAGTCCTCCAGCTTGGATCGTTCGACCCGCCACTGGTTCCGGCCGCCGATCTGGATGCCGACCAGGTCGCCGGACCGCACCAGGGCGTAGGTCTGCGAGGCCGAGATGTTCAGGATCTCGGCAACGTCAGCCAGAGTGAGGAAGCGTTCGGCCGTCATGAGTGGGTCTCCTGGTGGGACACGTGCGCGTGAACAGAGTGGTCGACAGACCTTCGGGACGTCGATAAGACGGTCGATGGGGCCGGCGACGTCCCCTGATGATCACCGATACGAGTGGATTTGGCAACGGTTGGGTGGCGATGAGGTAGTTTGCCACGGAGCAGTCTGGCAGCAGCCACGATCGGCTCGGGGAGTTGTCCAGAAATCCCTGATCACGTCCACCGAACCACGGCAGGCAGCGCGGCATCCCGCGGGCCTGTCCGCCCCGATTCCATCCAACGCCACGATCGACAGGGAGGCCGCCAATGGCTCTGCCGCTCGCGCCAACGCCACGGCGACTGTCGCGTCCGAAATGGCTGAACGCCCGGGTCGTCGGCGGGGTGCTGCTGGTCGTCGCCGCCGTCGTCCTGGGCGCCAGGGTGATCGGCGCCAGTTCGCGGACGGTCGATGTCTGGGCCGCGGACCACAACCTTTCCAGCGGAACGGTTCTCGGCCCCGATGATGTCTCCGCGGTGCAGGTGAACCTCGGTGATCAAGCCGCGTTGTACCTGAGCCCGGGCTCGAATTCGCCGGTCGGCCTGACGGTGGTCACCCCGATGTCGGCCGGTGAGCTGCTACCGGCGTCCGCCGTGCAGCAACCGGCCACCGGCCGGGTGGTGGCCATCGGAGTGGAGCCGGACAAGATTCCCCCAGGCGTCAGCCATGGCTCCACCGTCGACCTCTACCTGACCACCGCGGGGGCGGCAGGGGCGGATGCCACCGCGACGACCGAGGTGATCGGCAAGGAACTGACCGTGCAGTCGGTGACCGCCCCGGCCTCCGGCGGGCTCTCCGGAGCGACGTCGAACCGCTACCAGCTCTCGGTGCTGCTGCCGGCCGAGACTGCGGACAAGCTGGTCCGGGTGCTGCCCACCGGCGAACCCATCGTCGTGCTGGTCAGCGGCGGATGAGCACCGGCCTGTTGACCGCCGGCAGTGGCCAGGGCTGGGAGAACGACCTGGTTGCCGCGTTGGATCGGCCGGGTGCGTCGATGACGGTGCTCCGCCGCTGCGTCGACATCGGTGACGTGCTCGCTGTTGCCACCACCGGGCAGGCCGCCGTCGCCGTGCTCGCCGCAGATCTGCGCCGGCTGGACACCGAGGCGGTGACCAGGCTGCGGACGTCCGGGGTCGCGGTGGTGGGGGTTCACCTGGCTGCCGACGAACGGGCGCAGGCCCGGCTGGCCCGGATCGGGGTCACCGCGGTGATCTCCGACGACGCCGGTACCGAGGCGGTGCTGGAGGCCGTCCGGACGGCCTTGAGGGAGATCGCGGTGCAGCGGGACCCGGCCCCGGGGCTGTCCGATCCCCGGTCGGCGCTCCCGCCGGCGCCCCCGGGGGCCCAGGACACCGAGGTCGACGGCCCCGGTGACGACCAACCGCCGCGGGGGCGGGTGGTCGCGATCTGGGGTCCGACCGGCGCCCCCGGGCGGTCGACGGTGGCGTGCGGGCTGGCCGTCGAAGCCGCGGACGCCGGGACGCCGACCCTGCTCGTCGACGCCGACGTGTACGGCGGAGTGCTCGCCTCCGCCTTCGGCCTGCTGGACGAATCACCGGGCCTGGCCGGCGCCTGCCGGGCCGCCGCGAACGGCCGGCTCGATCTGCCCACGCTGACCACCCTGTGCTGGTCGTTGGGTGACGACCTACGTCTGCTGACCGGCATCGCGCGAGCCGACCGCTGGCCCGAGGTCCGGCCGTCCGCCGTACCGACCGTGTTGGACCTGGCGCGTCGGATGGCACCCCTGGTGGTGGTCGACTGCGGCTTCGCGATCGAGGCCGACGAAGAGATCTCGTTCGACACGATGGCCCCGCGTCGCAACGGTGCCACCCTGGCCGTCCTGGCCGAGGCGGATGAGGTGCTCGTCGTCGGCTCCTGTGATCCACCAGGGTTGGAACGCCTGGTCAGGGCGTTGGCCGACCTCGCCGACACAGTCCCCCAACAGGTTCCCCGGGTGGTGCTCAACCGGTGCCGCCCCGCGGTCGGGGCGACCGACGAGGCCGAAGCGGCACTCGGCAGGTTCGCCGGCGTACGGGTCACCGCCAGGTTGCCGGAGGACCGTTCGGGCACCGATCGCGCCTGGCAACACGGGGTGTCACTGGCCCAGGCCGCGCCCAGGTCGCCGTTGCGGGCCGGATTCCGGGAGTTGGCGGGCACACTCACCCGCCCCGCCCGCAGTTCGGCTGCTTGACCGGACCCGGGCAATCCGTCCGTCGGTTCAACCGGAAACGGGGCGCGGCAGCCGACCGATCGGCGGCACACGCCTGTGCCACCATGGCGGGGTGACCGATCGGCTGTCC
Source organism: Nakamurella sp. (assembly GCA_965247715.1). Classification (GTDB taxonomy): domain Bacteria; phylum Actinomycetota; class Actinomycetes; order Mycobacteriales; family Nakamurellaceae; genus Nakamurella. The sequence goes on from CBDFHS010000015.1 coordinate 1,058,878, forward strand.
GTGACCGACGCGTCGTTCCTGTACGCCGAGGATGCGGGCGCGCCGGTCCATGTCGGGGGAGTGGTGATCCTTCGTCCCGGGCCGAACGGGCCGGCGTTCGAGTACTCCCGGATCATCGAGTTGATCGAGTCCCGGCTGTCGTTGGTGCCCCGGTACCGGCAGAAGGTCCGGTTCGTGCCGGGCCGGCTGGCCAGGCCGGTATGGGTGGACGACGAGGATTTCGACATCACTTATCACGTCCGGCGTTCTGCCCTGCCCAGGCCGGGGACGGATGCCGAGCTCAACGACCTGGTGGGTCGGCTGATCTCCCGGCCGCTGGATCGGAGCCGGCCGTTGTGGGAGGTCTACGTCATCGAGGGACTGACCGGTGGCCGGATAGCCCTGGTCAACAAGACCCATCACGCGATGGTGGACCGGATCGGCGCGGTCGATGTGGCGGCGGCGATCCTCGACGTCAGCAGGAAGACCCGCACCCTGCCGGAGCAGCCGTGGCTTCCCAATCCCACTCCTAGCGACATCGATCTGGTGATCGACGCGATCGCCGACCTGACCACCCGGCCCAGCGACGCGTTCGACATCGCCCGGCTCGCAGCGCAGGACGTGGAAACCATGGTGAGCCGGATGTTCTCCATGGCCGGCGGCGCGGTGCAGATGGTCCGCAGGGCGGTAAGTCCCGCGCCTCGGTCGTTGCTCAACGATGCCAAAAGCGGGCAACGGCGGTTCGCCGGGGTGCAGGCCGAACTCAAGGACTTCAAGCTGATCCGGCGCGCCCTGGGTGGCTCCGTCAACGACGTTATCCTCACCGTGATCACCGGAGCCGTGCGGTCTTGGCTGCTCTCCCGGGGGGAGGCCGTCACCGCGGGCACCGTCGTTCGGGCGATGGTGCCGGTGTCCGTCGAGGGGGTGGCAGGCGCCGGGGCGGTGTCCGGCGAGGGGGCGGCAGGCGCCTCTGGGACCGTCGCGTCCTATCTGATCGACCTGCCGGTCGCCGAACCCAACCCGGCCATGCGGTTGCATCAGGTGTCGTTCGCGATGGGTGGACACCTGGACTCAGGCAACCAGATCGGGGCCGACGCGTTGGTCGAACTCGGCCGGTTCGCACCGCCCACCCTGCACGCGATGGGCGCCAGGGTGGCCGGTCAGCTGTCCCGGCGGATGTACAACATCCTGATCACCAACGTGCCCGGCCCGCAGGTGCCACTGTTCGCGGCCGGCTTCCCGGTGGTGGCGATGTACCCGGTGGCCCCGTTGGCCGCCGGCCAGACGCTTGCCGTGTCGTGCACGTCGTACAACGGCAAGGTGTTCATCGGGATCACCGCGGATCGGGACGCGGTGGGGGACGCCGACGAGTTCGGAGTGCAGATCACCGAGGCGATCGACGAGCTGCGGTCGGCGATCCCCGAACGTGCCAGGGCCAGGTCGGCCACGCGTTCCCGGGTCCGGCCGTCGTGATCACCTGCAAGTACCGGCAAAGGAGTACCTGATGAGGGTGTATCTGCCGGCCACCCTGGCCAGGACCCGGGACGCGCTAGCGGCCGGGTCCATGCCGGTGCCGTCCGGGGTCGGGTTCGCGGTGACCGCGCCGCTGCGGCAGGAGTACCCGGACTGGTCCGAGGAGGACCTTGAGTACCTGGCCATGCACGACGCGGCCAGGGCGTCGCTGCGGCTGCTGGCCGGTGCCGGCGGTCCCACCCTGCGGGTGGTGGTCGCCGCCGAGGTCGACCCGGCGACGGTGACCCCCCGTCCGGAATCCGATCGCGCCGTGGTGGCCGTGGCCGGTCGGGTGCCGTGGTCCTCGGTGGCCGCGGTCCACATCGACGGCGCCGACGCCGCCGACGCGGTGGCCGAGGCCGCGGCGGCGGTGGACGCGGCCGACCTCGGAGATGACGACGCGGAGTTCACTCTCGGATCGGCGGCGGATTTTGATCTGGCCTGGTACGCGCCCGGCGAGGTCAGGTACCTACTGGATGAGCTCGGCCTGGGGTAGGCCCGCGCGGGCACCGACGGCCATCAACGCCAGCGGGTCACCTGCGCCACTCACGCCAACGGGCCACCGGCCGACCTTTCGGTCAGCCGGTGGCCCGTTCTGGTGTTGGATCTGCTGGTCGCTCAGGGCATTCGCTCAGCATGCTCGCTCAGCCCCGTCGCTCAGCATGCTCGCTCAGCATGCTCGCTCAGCCCAGTCGTTCAGCACGGTCACCCAACGTTGTGCTCAGTCGGCGTTGCGGACGAACTCCAGCTCGAGGTCGATCTCGACCTTGTCGGCCACGACCGCGTTGCCGGCGCCGAACGCGGCGTCGAAGCTGACGCCGTATGCCTTGCGGCTGATGAAGGTGGTGGCGGAAAAGCCCGCGCGGGTGTTGCCATATGCGTCGACGGTCTCGCCCAGGTACTCGACAGCAAGATCGACCGGCCGGGCGGTGCCGCGGATGGTCAGGTCACCGACGAGGACGAAGTCCGACCCGTCAATGTCCTTGACGCCGGTGGAGGCGAAGGTCAGAACCGGGTGGTTCTCGACGTCCAGGAAATCGGCGGAGCGGACGTGTGCGTCGCGCTGCTCCTGCTTGGTGTCCACGCTGGTGGCGTCGATCTCGGCGGTGACGGACGCGTCGGCGATGCCGTTCTCGCCGACGACCAGGGTGCCGGAGCCCAGGCTGAATGTGCCCTTGGCCTTGCCGACGGCCATGTGCCGGACCTTGAAGGCGACGTCGGAGTGCACGGTGTCGGCGGCCCAGGTGCCGGCGGTCAGGACGGGGGTGGCGGTGGCGGTCGTCATGTGGATCCTTTCGAGGAAGGTGGGAGCGGGCTACAGAGGCAAGTCCAGAGATTGCTTGAACGCTCAACAACAGGTCCGAGAATAGTCGAGGTCAGTTGATATGTCATCAGCTGACATTGGGCTGGTGAGGAACATCACACTCGACGGGACGGCGTCGGCCGCACTCTTCAGTCGCTGTCGCCGGACCCGTCGGAGCCGGACCGGGAGGAGAGCAGGCGCCGAAACGAGGCCAGCCGGCCCGGGCTGGAGTGCCCTGCGGCCACGTAGGCGTCCAGGGCGCACCCGGACCCGGCGGTGGGCCCGGCGCTGTCAGCGCCCGGCCCGGCCGAACCGGAATCGTAGGACTCCGCATCGGCGGCCGGTCCGGTGTGATCGCAGTTCGGTGGGCAGTCGACGGTTCCCGGCAGGAGATCGTCGAAGGTTTGCAGCAAGTCATCCGGGGTGACGTGGGCGAGGCCGAACGACCGCACCCCGGGGGTGTCGATCACCCACCCCCCACCGCGCAGCGGCAACGCGATCGCCGAGGTGGAAGTGTGCCGGCCCTTGCCTACCCCGGTCACCGATCCGGTGGCCCGCTTGGCGTCCGGTACCAGGGCATTGACCAGCGTCGACTTGCCGACCCCCGAGTGCCCAACCATCACCGAGACGGAGTGATCCAGCCGGTCGCGGACCTCACCGATGCCGTTGACCACCCTGGTCCCAGCCGCCGATGTCGACCGTCGAGTGACCAGGATCGGCAGTTCCAGGTCGGCGTAGATCTCCTGTAGCGGGCCTGGGTCGGCCAGATCCGCCTTGGTCAACACCAGGACCGCCGCGAGGTTGCCGGTGTAGGCAGCGACCAGGCACCGGTCGATGAAGCCGGTGCGCGGCACGGGGTCGGCCAGTGCGCAGACGATGACCAACTGATCAGCGTTGGCCACCAGCACCCGCTCCGCCGGATCGGAATCATCGGCGGACCGTCGGAGCACACTGCGTCGCGGGCTGATCCGGACGATCCTGGCCAACGTGTCGGGCGTCCCGTCGGTGTCGCCCACCAGGTCGACCAGGTCGCCCACCGCCACGGCGCGGCGGCCCAATTCCCTGGCGCGCATCGCGGTCACCACATGCGCCCGCTGCGTCCCCTCCTCGACAAGGCAGGTGTACCTGCCCCGATCGACGGTGGTGACAAACCCACTGACCGCGTCGGTGTGGCTCGGCCTGGTCTTCGTGCGGGGCCGGGAACCGCGCGTCGGCCGGACCCGGACGTCGTCGTTCTCCCAGTCGTCCCCCAAGGTGCTCAGTTGCCCACCACCCGGTGGCCCCCGTACGGCCGTCCGGAACCGGCCAGCAGCTGTCCCCACATTCCTTCGAAATCGGGCAGAGTCTTTGCGGTGCTACCGATGTCGTCGATGGTGACGCCCGGAACGCGGAGCCCGACGATGGCCCCCGCGGTTGCCATCCGATGATCGGCAAAGGCCCGCCACCGGCCGCCGTGCAATGGGCCAGGGGAGATGGTCAACGAGTCGGCGTCCTCGCGGACCGAACCGCCGACCGCCGAGATGTCGGCGGCCAGGGCCGCCAGCCGGTCCGTCTCGTGCCCACGCAGGTGTCCGATGCCGCTCAGCCGGCTGGGCTCGTTGGCGAACAGGGCAATCGCGGCGATGGTCGGGGTGAGCTCGCCGACGTCATGCAGGTCGATGTGGATGCCGCGCAGCGTGTCGGGTCCGGTCACCGTCAGAGAGTCGTCGGTGCGCTGCACGTTGGCGCCCATCCGGCTCAGAACGTCCCGGATGGCGTCACCCGCCTGGTCGGTCACCGCCGGCCAATGCTGGATCGTCACCGTGCCACCGGTGACCGCCGCGGCCGCGAGAAACGGTGTGGCGTTGGACAGATCGGGTTCGATGACGCTCGACCAGGGTTGGACCGGCCCAGGGTGCACCTGCCAGATACTGGAGGGTGTGCCGGCGCGCGGGCCGGCCTCCGAGGTGGTATCGACCCGCACCCCGACCGACCGGAGGGCGGCGACCGTCATCCGGATGTGCGGCAGGGACGGCAACGGCCCGCCGCGGTGGACCACCCGAACGCCCCTGGTGAAGGACGCCGCCGACAGCAGCAAACCGGAGACGAACTGAGAGGACGCGCTGGCGTCCACCGTCACCTCGCCGCCGCGCAGCCCGCCGGTGCCGCGCACCGTGAACGGCAACTTCTCGCCGTCGACGTCCGCGCCCAGGGTTCGCAGGGCGTCCAGCACGGTGGCCATCGGCCGATGCCGGGCGGCCTCGTCGCCGTCGAAGGTGATCGCACCTTCGGCGGTCGAGGCCAGCGCCGGCAGGAAACGCATCACGGTGCCGGCCAGCCCGCAGTCGATGGTGGCCGGCCCGGCCAGTCGCCCGGGGGTGACCAGCCAACCAGCGGATTCCCCGTGAGTTCCGCGATCTTCGATCCGGACCCCCAGCGTGCGCAGGGCGGCCGCCATCAGATCGGTGTCCCGGCTCCGCAGGGCCCCGCGGATCAGTGAGGGGCCGGTGGCCTGCGCCGCGAGCACCAGGGCCCGGTTGGTGAGCGACTTTGACCCCGGAACGGTGACACGCGCGATGACCGGCCGGTCGGCGACCGGGGCCGCCCACGCAGCAGGCGGCCGGAGGCGGTCGGTGTCAACGGACGTCACTGCTTCATGATCGCGCACCCTGGGGGATTGAGGTACCCATCGGGCGGGGGGGACCATGGGCCACGATGACCGGGCACCGCTACGGTGCCGCACACGCGTGTAAAGGCCTACGACGGGCTCACTACTCAGTACGACCGCCTCTCGGGGAATCAGACGCTCCACCAGACCCGGCGTGGTTCAGCCCCACGGTCCGGGCGGGGTTGAGCGAACTGTAGGGGTCTTGGAAGACCACTTGCAGTTCGTCGGTGAGGACTTGTCGCCTCCGCCGACATGCTGTGGTGATCTTTTGGCCGTCGAAGTATCTCTGCCTGCTGTGGACCGGCGTCATCCCGAGGATGGCCCGACCCAGGGGTGGACTTCCCCGCAACCGGACTCGCCGACGATCCCGACCGTTTCTCGTGGGCCACCGTCAAGCTCACGCCGTTCACGGCCCGGAACGGTCTGCCTCGACCACCCGGTTGCGTGAATGAGTGGTCGTCGGGCTCGACCTAGTACTCGCAGTCGGCGACGGTGGCGATTCGGGTGGCGCCGATGGCGCCGCCGTAATCGTCCAATATTGTCGCGACAATGTTTACCGGGTCCAGGTATTTGAGCGGCGCAAGTGCGGTGTGAATGGCGTCGCGAAAGAGCGGGAAGTAGCGGGCGCCGCTGCCGCCGAGTACGACAATGTTTGGGCTGTATAGGGCAAGCAGTGTTCCGAGACCGTCGGCTACGGCTCGGCCGTAGGCGGTGAATGTTGCTTGGGCTTCGGCGTTGTCACGTCCCGCCCGGTCGGCCAATTCCGCGATGGCGGCCGGGTCGGACGGTGCGCGGCCGAGCATAAGCGCCGCAGTGTGTTGCAACACTTGACGAGACGCGGCCTGCTCCCAGCAGGCCGCGCGCCCGCAATAACAGGGCTTCGTCGGGAGGGCGACCGAGATGTGTCCGCCCTCGGGGTGCGTGCCGTCGGCGTTGCGGAACGGCCGATCCCCGTTGAGCAGGCAGACGCCGATGCCGGTTCCGAGGGTGATGTGCAAAGACCGTGGCGCGTTGCGGGCAGCGCCGAGGAGCCGCTCGGCCAGGGCGGCGCTGACGGCGTCGTTGTCGATGATCACTGGCCTGTCGGCGAGGTCTGCCAACCCGTGGGTCAGGGGCCAGCCGGTAAAGGCGGGCAGCGTGTCGGGGTTGCGGATCACCCCGTCCCGGTCGATGGGGCCGCTGGCACCAATGCCGATCGCGGTCGGTCGCCGCCGGTCGGCTACACGCTCGATGTTCTGCCGCAGGAACGCCAAAATCTGCTCCTGATCGCCCACTGCCGGGGTCGGCCGGGTGAGGCGACCGTGCACGCGATGGGTCGCCGGGTCGAGCGCGACGAACCGGGTGCCGGTTCCGCCGATGTCGATCCCGACCACCACGTCCGCTGCGTCGGCTGCGAATGTGCCTGCTCCTGGCATTAGATCGTGGTGGTGATCTTGCTGCCGTGCACGAACGCCCCAGGTGTGACGCCGTTGGCGCGGGCGACATCGACAGCGAAAAGTTCAGCCACGACCGAGCTCGCGGCAGTGAAGGCCAAATCACTGGAGCCACCGATCGTGACGCTGACGGTGGCCGGGCAGCCAGGGTCACCCACCGCGACGACCTGCGTACCCGTGTCGACCAGGTCGGCGGCGAGTCGGCGCAGGCTGGCGTCTGCTCGGTCACGTTCAGGAGCGAAGATCATCACGGTCAGGCCGTCACCGGCCAGTTCGAACGGGCCGTGGCGGAACTGTCCGCCGATGTAGCCTTCGGCGGCAATCTTGGCCGACTCCTTGGTGATGAGCGCCGCGAACTCGGCGGTGCCACCGCTGTCGCGGACCCCGATGTAGGCAAGCCTGCGCGCGGGGTGATGTGCGACGCCGGTCGCGTACTTGCCCAGGTCCACGCGCCCGATGACGTCCTGGACGGCGGCCGCGGCGTCGGCCAATTCGGTGGCCCGGATCGCAGCGACGTCTTCACCTGCGAATGCGGCACGAACCAGGCGGTGCACGGCCAGGGTGTTGAGGTAGCTCTTCGTGCTGACCGTCGCCTCGGGCCCGGCGTGCAGGGGGAGGAGGATGTCCGCCGCCCTGGCCAGCGGGCCGGCCTCGTCGTCGGTGACGCCGACCAACGTGGCCGGTCCGATCCGTCCCGTTCGGCGGTGCGCAAGCAGCTCGGTGACCTCGCCGCTTGCGCCCGACTGGGAGGTGACGATCAGCAGTGTCCCGTCGGTGATCAGTTGGTCGTTGTCCAGCAGCTGACCGGTGTCAAGAGTCCAGGCACTCTGGCCGAGCTCGACCAGGCGTCGCCAGGTCGGCAGACCCGCGAAATGCGACGATCCCATCCCGGTGAGCACAATTCGATCCCAACGGGTGCTGGTCAACGCGTCGAGCGGCGCCGCAGTGGCGTCGGCTAGTCGATGCAGTGCTTCGGGCTGTTCGAGGATGTCGATCTCGAATGGCGTTCTCTCGGCGGTGCTCATCGATACTGCCTTTCCTGTAGGTGTTGTCATGACGCGTTCGCGTTGGCGAAACCCGACGACGTCACGTCGGTGGGTGCCACGTTCAACAGGTTGGCGGCAATGCGCGCTCCGATCATCGCGATCGGCAGATTGGGGTTACCGCGGGTGATGGCCGGCATGATCGATGCGTCAGCGACGTAGAGGCCGGTGACGCCGTGCACGGCGCCGGTGGTGTCGGCGACCGCGGTGGGGTCGGTGGCCGGTCCCATCTTGCAGGTGCCGGCGGGGTGGCAGTAGTTGACGATCTCGTCCAGCGGGTCGCCGGTGGTGGCTTCGGCGCCGAGCGTCGCGGCCAGTTCGGGGACGCCGCACATCGAGCGCAGCAGGTCGAGGGACTCGGCCAGGACGGCGCGGTCGTAGCCCTCCGGGTCGGTGCCGTAACGGTGGTCGATGACAGGGTTGACCGACGGGTCGGAGCTGACGATCGTCACCACCCCTTCCGACTTCGCACGCATGGCGCCGCCGTACAGGCTGATGGGCGGCAACCCGGGGTGGCCGCTGTTGGCGCCAGCGACCATGAAGACATGGATGTCGTAGGGCCCGTCGTCGCACAGGCTGGAGCGGGCGCGACCAAGGCTCTGCTCGTCGGGGTTCCATGCCTTCTCCGCCAGCTCACCGAGCAGGCCGTCCTTGCCGTGGAAGTGCAGCCCCACGCAGGCGTGGTCGAGCAGGTGACGACCAACGCCCGGCCGGTCAACGACCACGTCGATGCCCAGCGCCGTCAGGTCGGCGGCCGGTCCGATGCCGGAACGCAGGAGGAGTGCGGGGGAGTGGTACGCGCCCCCGGTGACGACCACGCGCTCCGCCCGAATGGCCTGCGGCCCGTCTGGTCCGTCGACCTCGACGCCGACGACGCGATGGCCGTCGAACAGTAGTCGCCGAACTGCGGCATCACCGGCGATGGTCAGATTGGCCCGTTCACGGACCGGATCCAGGAACGCGAACGCGGCGTTCCAGCGGACCCCGTCGACGATGTTGACCGGCATCGGTCCGATCCCCACGCCGGCTTCGATGTCGTCGAGATCGTCCGCGAACGGCAATCCGACGGCGAGCCCGGCCCGCACGAACGCTGCTTGCGCGGAGGTCATTTCGTCCATCCGGTAGCGGCGCACCCGGAACTTGTCGCGGACCCACTCGAGCAACGGTTCGACGGTCGCCGCGTCCCAACCCGGGTTGCCCTGGCGCGCCCAGTCGTCATAGTCCTCGCGCGCACTGATCGAGGCGGTGCAGCCGTTATGCGACGAGCAGCCGCCGACCACCTTGGCCCGCGGCAGATCGAGCACGCGCCCCGGCGTGGCCTGCCCGACCAGGTCGTAGTCGTGGGACAACGGGATGTCCTTGGCGTTGAGGACGTCGGCAGGCCAGCCGCCGCCAGAATAGGAGCCGTAGTCCGGCCCGGATTCCAGCAGCAGGATCGAGGCGCCACTGTGCGCGGCCAGCACGCCGGTGAACGCGGCACCGCCGGTCCCGGCGCCGACGACGATGGTGTCCACGTGGGCGGGCAGTCGTGTTCTGGACATAGTGTGCTCTCTCATGAGATGGGTGGGCCGGGGCGGGCCCGGCGGGCAAGACGATGCGGATCAGGCCAGACGTAGCAGGGTGCCGTCGACCTTGAGTGCGCCGCGTTGCTCGGCGTCGAGTTCGTCGTCGCTGATGATCAGGTCGATGTGGTCCAGTCCGGCAACGCGCGCGAACGCCGTCAGTCCGAACTTCGACGAGTCGCAGGCAACGATGCAACGCGCCGACACGGACAGTGCAGCTCGCTTGACGGCCGCATCTTCGACGTTCCACTCGGTGATGCCGGCGCTGACGTCGATGGCCGAGACTGTCATGACGAAGAGGTCGAAGCGGAAATCGAGCAGGGTTCGTTCGGCTGCGGCGCCGACGAAGGACTGCTCGCCGTGACGGATCTGTCCGCCCGGCACCATCACCGTTGTTTCCGGTGACGTTGCCAGGATCGCGGCGGCCTGCAGGTTGAGGGCGCAGACGGTGATGTGCCGTCCGACCAGTGCCTCGGCGACGGCGGTGCCGGTGGTGCCGGCGTCGAGGATGATCGTTTGGCCGTCGACGATCTCGGCCGCTGTCGCGACGGCGATAGCCCGTTTGGCAGCAAGGTTGAGCCGGGACCTCAGGGCGAATGGCGGTTCGAAGCTGCCACTCTGGATGCGGACGGCCCCGCCGTGGCTACGTCGGAGCAGCCCGTCCGCCTCGAGTTGGGCCAGGTCCCGGCGGATCGTCATCTCGGAGACGGCGAATCTGCCGCTCAATTCAGCGATGGTCAGCCTTGCGCGAGCGTTGAGCAGGACCAGGATGCCTTGGTGGCGCTTTTCGGCCTGCATTTGATCTCTCCGTGGTGTCGGTGTGCGTGCCGGACCACCGTGGCCGGTTGGGTGGGCGTCAGACTTTCACGTTCTCGACGTCGGGTAGCTCGCCAGCCTTGGCCATCCATTCCCGCTGACCCGGACGCAGATTGCGACCGAACAGGATGGCCACCCCGGCGAGGATGTAGACGGCGGCAATCACCGGGGCCAAGGCGACGGGCATCGCCGGCAGCGGGACGAGGCTGTTGTAGCCGATGAATAGCAGCGCCGTTGTCGAGACGACCGGACAGATGACGTACCGCAGAATGTTGAACTCCTCTGGGTGTTGGCGGCGAAAGAACAGGAACGCAGCCACGTTCATCATGATGAAGATAGGGATGTAAGCGAAGGTGCCCGTTGTCCCGAGCAGATTGAACAGGTTGTAGGGGCCCATCGGTATACCGGCGACCAGGCAGACCGAGACAGCCGCCGTCATCTGCACATAGACGGCAACGATTGGTGTGCCGTGCTTTTGGCTGACCCGTGCGAGCACAGCTGGCAGTGCGCCGGTGCGGGCCATGCCGAACAGGGTTCGCGTGGAGCTTGTCGTGCACGCCACGCAGACGCCCAGGCCGGAGTTGACCAGCGCGATCAGCACGATGATCGAACCGCCGTTCCACAACCGATCGGCCAGCACGAATGCCGGCGCGGTGGGCGAGTCGGCCAATGCACCCAGGTTTGCGGTACCCCAGCCGATCTGCAGTCCCCATGCGCACACCACGTAGAAGGCCCCGACCAGGATCAATGAGCCAATGATCGCCCTGGGCACCAACCGCTTTGGATCTCGGGACTCATCAGCAACCGCCGCGGCCGACTCGAACCCGGTGAACGCGAAGATGGACAGCACGATGGCCAGGAAGAAGCCGGAGGAGTTTTCGATGTTCGCCGGGTTGAAGCCGGCGAAGTTCACACCGCCCTCGCCCGGGCTCAGTACGCCGGTCAGCGCCAGTGCCAGCCCGACCAGGATCTCGAACACGGTCATGATGACGAGAAGGCGGACCGAGATGACGATGCCGCGGTAGGCACAGACGAAGCAGACCGCGAAGATGGCCAGCGAGTAGACCCACCACGGCAGCCCAATGCCGTATTTGGCGCTCAGTTCGTCCTGCAGGACAGCTCCGGTGAACGCGGCGAGCGCGGCCGGGACGATCGTCACCATGATCGCGTAGAGCCAGCCGGTCATGAATCCGAGGCGAGGCCCGATGCCCTGCGAGACGTAGGTGTAAAACCCGCCGGCCGACGGGAGATGTCGAGCCAGACCCAACATCGGCACCGCCAGGATCAGACAAATCACGAAGGCGGCCAAGTAGGTCAACGGGGCTGAAATACCGGCCTGGGTGGTCGTGAACGCGATCGTGTAGAACAACCCGAGCGTCGGCGAGATCTGCGCGATCGACTGCATCAGGACTCCGGCCAGGCCGACAGAGCCCTTACGCAGGTCCGTGTGCACAACCGGTACAGCGGTCGAGGCGCCCGACGGCGGCCTGGCGGCAGCGGGATTGTCAACGGTCATGTGGTCTCCCAAATCATTGGTGGGCGCCAGGTACCCCCTGGCCGAACGACTGCCGGAGTGACTCGAACACAAATCCTGATCAAAATGACAGCATCGCTGTTCAAAGTCAAGAGGGATGTTCGAGTCGATGTTCGGTTGAGCGCTCGAGGGTTGTCTGACCTTGGTGAGCTCGGCCCGATCAGGGTGAGCGGTACGGGACGCGTGCCGTTGTAATCCGCAGGTGGTGTTCGCCTATAGGGTCGTCCGGCAGGGCCGGCTCTCCCTGATTCCCACGGTTACCCGCGCCCCAATCAGGCCCGCACATTGGAAGCCGTGCTCGACCAGGCTCGTCGCAGGATCCAGGTCACCGACGACGATCCCGAAGAAGCCAGGGCTAGGCGAAGAGCCGTCGCTTCGGTGCTGCGCGCGGAGTTCCCCGGTGGCCGGATCTATGTCAACGGCAGCGTTGCTCGCGGTGACGCCCATTAATCCGCTGTCCGACATCGACCTGGGCATCGTGATCCCTGACCCAGACCGGCAGTATGGGCCCGGCAAGGTCGATCCCTTGAAACTGATGGACGCGCCGGCGCGGCGATTCGGAAGGCCTGAAGCCCACCTATGGCGATGCGCGGTCGCAAGCGGTCGATCCTGGTCCGGTTCCGGGAGCCTGTCACTTCCGGTGAGGCTGACTTCGCCGCAGACGTCACCGTCGGGATCAACAACCCTTATGCTACTGGCCTTTTCATGACCAGATACTCAAGCTGGGACCGGTCTCACCCCGAGGCCCATACCGAGATGGTGTTGCAGGCGGTCAAAGACACCCGCGTGGCCAACGCGCGGATCGTGCGTCTGCTCAAACACTGGAACCGCAGCAAAGGAAACCGTGCAGCAGAGCGCATGTGTCGGTGGGCTCTCGCGCCGGCGCTCGTCTCAAGTCGGCAGCGAACGACCCGACCGGAGCAATGGTCAGTTCGCCGGCGCCGCCCGCACTTCACCGTCCACCTCAAGCACGGCGTAGTTGTCGATCTACCGGCAGTGGCCACGGTTGTCACTGACCCCACAGAACGTCGGCGCGTTCGTGGTGTCGTCATGGTCTGCTACCTCTCGATGAGACCAAACCCAGATCCCACCGTTAAAGCGACAGTCCCATGCGTGCTGGAGCGCGGCGCTCGCGTGCGGCGTTGTTCGCACGCAGGATCCGGTGCAGTAATTGGAGCCAGTTTCGGGGACCAACTTCATGGCGGCAGGAGCGTCCCGGGGCCTTTGAGGACCCTGATGACCGGGGCGCTCTCGACTTCACGGACACCCGGAAGGGTGGCGATAGACGACGTGAGGTAGGTGTACAAGGTCGTCGGGTCTGAGACCGATACGTATGCCAGCAGCGCGGCCGGGCCGGTGCACGCGGCGGCGAATGCGACTTCGCGGTGGCTGCCCAGGGTTATTCCGGCTTCGTGGAGCGAGGACGGTTCGACCTTGAGCCACAGCACCGCCTCGACACCGTTGTTGAGCAACCGGTTGTCAAGCTCGACATCGAAGTAGAGGACTTCTCGGTCGACTAGCGAGTCAATTCGTCGACGCACCATGGCGACGGGGCTGTTCGCGGCGCGACTGATTTGGTCCGTGCTCAACCGACCATCGATGGCGAGCTCGCGGAGAATCTTACGGTCGATGTCGTCCAGGGATACCCCGGTGGGGGACGCAGTGACGGGGTGAGGACGCGCCAGCGACTGGAGTTCGTCGGGTGCGAGGAGGCCGAGTTTCTCGACGGCTCCCTGACGGCTGCCGTAGAACTGATGGAGTCGGCAGTGGGCCGTCACGTCGAGCACTTGGGCGGTCCGCGGGAGCGCCGAAAGCAGCAGGTCCGCGCCGCGTACGTCGGCGTCGGTCTCCACGGTGCAGATGATCTGCGCCCCCGGCGAGCAGCATCACCCAGGACGTGTCGGAGCGTTGTGAGAGCGCACGCGCTATCGGCTCGGCGGCGTCCGGCGTGGCCTTGATCCTCACGAACCATTGGGTCCCCCCGCCGATGTCGATATCGGTCAAGCCCACCACCCGCAACGCTCGAGACGAGCGCAACCTCGCGTAGCGCCGGGCGACCGTCTGGTCAGAGACACCCAGCACCATGCCGAGACGACTGAAAGACGCCCGGCCGTCCACTTGCAGGGCGTGGGCCAGCCTGCGATCGAATAAGTCGAGATCGATCACCACGTTGGCCTCCAATGTCGAGAAGATCCAATGATGCCGGATCGGCAGCCAGTTCCGACTGGCGTCTCCCCAGAATGGTGTCGAAGGAATGGGGTCGCAGTCAGCTGCCTCTCACACCACCAGGAGATCCGATGCAGCTCACCGAGAACCTCACCACCATGGTCTGGAATCCCGTCACCGGATGCGATCAGATCTCCGCGGGTTGCGACCACTGCTACGCCCTGAACCTGTCGCGCAGGCTCAAGGCGTTCGGTCAGGAGAAGTACCAGAACGACGGCGACCCCCGCACCTCTGGACCTGGGTTCGCCGTCACCTGGCACCCGCGAGCACTCGAGCAGCCAACGCGGTGGAAGCGTCCACGGGTTGTCTTCGTCTCCTCGATGGGAGACCTCTTCCACGCCAGGGTGCCGATGACGTTCATCCGTGACGTCCTCGCGGTGATGGCCGCCACCCCGCAGCACACCTACTAGGTGCTGACCAAGCGTCCCTCCCGAGCCCGCAAACTCGCAGCACAGCTCGAGTGGCCCAGCAACCTGTGGCTCGGGGTGTCGGTCGAGAGCGCGGATGTGCTGCACCGCCTCGAGGACCTCCGCGCCACCCCTGCTCCGGTCAAGATGCTGTTCTGCGAACCCCTCCTGGGCCCTCTCGAAGGCCTCGACCTCACCGGAATCGGCTGGGTGACGGCAGGGGGAGAAGCTGGACGCGGGTCACGAGCGATGAACCCGGACTGGGCACGCAGCCTGCGAGACCAAGCCTTGGCCGCCGACGTGCCGTTCTACTTCAAGCAGTGGAGCGGCCCCCGCTCGCGCTCCCTGGGCCGCGAGCTCGACGGCCGCGAATGGAACCAGGTTCCCCGCCAGCTCGACTCCGCCCCCGACGCCACTGCCCCCTAGGCCACTGCCCCCTAGGCCACTGCCCCCGACGCCACTGCCCCCGAGACCAATCCCCCCGAGGCCACTGCCCCCTGGCCTAGCGTGCACGCGACATCTGCCTCGACTCCTGTCAACTGACCTGCCACGCCAAGAAACGCTGAACGGAGACGATCATGTACACCATCGAGCCCCAAGGCCCCTTCTCGCTGGCCGAGACCAAGCGGTTCGCCTACATCGACCGAGACCTCGAGGTCGCCGGTAACTCGCTGCTGCTTGGGTTCTGCCAGGACGCGACCTGGGAACCGACCGTCGTCTCAGTGACCCAACGCGCCGGCACCGTCGAGGTCGGCGGGCCGGCGGCGACCGGCGACCAGGTGTCGCGGGTCTTGGGCCTCGACGTCGACGCTTCCAGTTTCGCCGAGGTCGGTGCCCGGGACCCGGTGATTGCGAAGCTGCAGGCGGTCGCACCGGGTCTGCGACCCCCTTTGCTCTACTCGGCCTACGAGGCCGCCGTGTTCTGCATCCTCACGGCGCGACGATCAGGAGCCCAGGCGCGCCGGATGCGAGCCGCCCTCGCTGCCCGGGCCGGGACTGTCCTCGAGATCGACGGGACCCCCGTGGTCTGCCTCCCGCCGCCTGCTTACCTCCAAGACCCCGACCCCGTCCCGGGGCTGGATCCCACCCGGCGCGAGCGACTGACAGCGGTCGCGAAAGCTGCCCTCGAGGGCCGGCTTGACACCTCGCAGCTGGCCGCACTGGCACCTGAGGACGCACGACGCGAACTCGAGAACCTCCCCGGGATCGGCCCGTTCTCCTCGGCCATCATCACCTCGCGCTCCCTGGGGCACACCGACTACCTCGCCGGCCCGATCACCGAGCTCAACACCCTGGTCGGCAATCTCTACCACCTCGACCACCCAGCTTCGCCCGATGAGCTCGACAACATTTCCCAATCGTGGGCACCGTGGCGCACGTGGTCCCAGCTCCACATCCGGTCGGTCAGCTCCCGGCTGACCTGATCACCTCGCCGCGGCTGGACCGCGTTCGCGGGGATGAGCCCGGGCCAAGGCATGAAGCGACCTGTTCAGCGGCGTGCTCTCCGCGTCAGCGGGGATAGGCCCGCTGCGTTTGGTGCCGTGACCAAGGCCGTCGGGTGCTGCTCGTGTTTGCGGGGATCTGTCGAAAGGCTTGACCTGAGGCAAAAGCCCGCTAGCAATGCACGGAAGTACGCGGCGGCTTCATCTTTCGGCCGCCAGGCCGAGGTCGAGCTCCTGCTGCACGGATCGGGTAAGGCCGGTAGAAACGGAGTCGGTGAGGTCCGCGGGAGCGACATCCGCGGGGGCGGGAACTGGTTCGATCAGTTCCGGGCCGTCGTTGCGGACACTGTTCACCGCGGTGGAAACGATCCGGGGCTCCAGCTGTGGCTCGGGCATCGCCTCGATCAACCGGGCCGCGACGGCCGGGTCGCCGCTGGAGCAGTCCAACCAGTCGTCCCGGAACTCAGGCGGAACGATGACGGGACAGCGGTCGTGGATCTCGCCCAGGGTGTCGGTGGCCTGCTGCGTGATGACCGTGCAGGTCCAGAGCCAACGGCGCGGGTCATCCTCGGGCACCGCCGGGTCCGGCCAGAGCTCGTACAGGCCGGCGAATGCCAGTAGCGATCCGTCGGCGGCGTGCAGGAAATGCGGCATCTTGGCGATCCGGCCCGCCGGATCCTCGGTTTTCTGCCATTCGTAGTAGCCGATGGCCGGCAGCAGGCACCGCCGCCGGCCGGCCGCCGCCTTGAACGCCGGCTTCACCGACACCGTCTCGCTCCTGGCGTTGATCAACCGGGCCCCGCCCTTGGCGTCCTTGGCCCAGCTGGGGACCAATCCCCACCGGACGGTCCGGAGTTGCCGGACCGGCGCCGCGTCCTCACCCTGGCCGCGCGGTGGTCGCTGCAGGACAGCCTGGACCGGGTCGGTCGGGGCGATGTTCCACGACGGTGGAAGGTCCTCGGGCCGGTAGGGCTCAGCCGGTGGGCCGTTGTCGTCGCGGGGCTCCGGCCTGCTGAGGTCATGCGGGAAATCGAAGAGGGGGTCGATCCCGAACTCGCCGTACAGGCCGGTAGTGGTGGCTGAGTTGGCATAGCGACCGCACATGGGACCGATTGTGCCCGGACGGTCTGACATTGATGATGGGACAGCCCCGTTCGGCCAGTAGTCAGGCGGGGCGGGAACCGGATTCGTATTGACGCCTAGACGTATCTCGGTCGAGGTCGGCGGCTCCTCGGGGTGACCCGACGGGGTGGTTGCCGCGACGTGCCGTGACACCTGTCGGTCCGCTTGGCTACAGTTTTCCCACGACGTGAGGGGGTTCGGCGGTGGTGTTGGCGGCGGGCGAGGAGTTCGCTGGATACCTCGTCGAACGGGTGCTGGGCACCGGTGGGATGGGCGCGGTCTACCTCGCCAAACACCCCCGGCTGCCCCGACGGGACGCCCTCAAGCTGCTCAACCCCGCCTTCTCCGGCGACCCGAACTTCCGCGCCCGCTTCGAGCGGGAGGCGGATCTGGCCGCGGGTCTGATCCACCGCAACATCGTCGCCGTCTACGACCGGGGCGCGGTCGGCGACCAACTGTGGATCTCCATGCAGTACGTGGCGGGGGTGGACGCCTCGATCGCGTCCCGGGCGGCCCGGGTCGGCGATGACGGCGAGGGGTCGATGAGCCCCCACCGGGTGGTGCACATCCTCGCCGAGGTCGGTGCGGGGCTGGACTTCGCGCACCGGGCCGGGTTGCTGCACCGTGACGTCAAGCCCGCCAACATCCTGCTCGCGGCCGCCGACGATCCGAGTGAGCCCGAGCACGTGCTGCTCACCGACTTCGGGATCGCCAAGTCTACCGACGAGGTGCAGCACCTGACCGGGACGGGCAACCTCCTGGCCACCCTGGCCTACGCCGCCCCCGAGCAGATCGAGGCGCGACCGCTCGATCATCGGGTGGACATCTACGCACTCGGCTGCGTCCTGTACGAACTGCTGACCGGGAGCGTGCCGTTCCCGGAGAGCTCGCCGTTCGCGACGATGACCGCCCACCTGACCAAGCCGCCGCCCCGCCCGAGTGACCTGTTGCCCTGGCTGCCCCCGGGGTTCGACGCGGTGGTCGGCACGGCAATGGCCAAGGACCCGGCTCAGCGGTACCAGAGTTGCCGGGAGCTGAGCCTGGCCGCGCGAGCCGCTCTGGTTTCCGCGGACCCGGCCGCGTCCAGCCCGACCAGGGCCGAGACGACCCCGGCGGCCGACCCGGCGCAGAGCCGTGGCGCCGACGCGCACGCCGCCGCCGTTGGCGGCGGCAGCACCCAGGTCGACTTTGCGCCCGCTGCCGGTGGCGGGCCGGGGGGCGGCGGATCGACGTCGGGGTCCGCGCCCGGAGCCAGGCCGTCAGGGGGCGGATCAGGCGGTCAGTCAGGGGGTGGGTCAGGCGGTCAGTCAGGGGGTGGGTCGGGCGGTCAGTCCGGGGGTGGACCGGCCGAGTCGGTCTCGCTGACCGGCCCCCGCCCCCCGTACACGGTGTCGGTCCGGCGCACGTCGCAGGCCATGGGAACGGTGTCCGACCTGGGCCCGGTGAGCACGAACTACCTGTCGGCGACCAACCGTATCGCGCTCGAGGAGTTGCTGCATCGCGCGCGGTTCTTCGACCTACCGCCGCGGCTGCCGCTGGAGTACGTCATTCCCAGCGACGTGTTCCAGGAGATCACCGTCGGCAACGCCGAACTGACCCGGTCCGTGGGCTATGAGCGCGAGGGTTCGCGGCACCCGGCCGAACTCGACGAAATCATCGCCATGCTGGAGCGGCTGGCCGGGTGGCAGCACACCAGAGGGTCGCAGGCGCTGGCCCGTGGCGGCGTGCCCGCGTCCTGGACACCGACGGGGACGGTGCCGCCGCTGGGTGGCGGTGCGGTTCGGTCGACCGAGGCTTTCGTCCAGGCCGGTTCCGGCGGACCGGGCGGACCTGGGGGAATGGGATCGGGATTCGGCCTGAATCCGGGGTATTCGCCCGCGCAGAACGGCGGACACCCGGGCCGGGGACCGTCAATCGACCCTCAGACGAGCCACGCCCAGACCACCCACGCCCAGACGACCCACCCTCAAGCGACGCACCCTCAGACGATTGGGCCGCACACCGGCCCCTACCCAGCTCGACCCCAGCAGCCCCACGGGGGGTCACCGTTCCCGGCCGGCCCGCTTGCCGGGTCGACACCAGTCGCGTCGCCGGGGGCCGGCAGGCGTCGGATCACCAGAACCTGGATCGCCGCGGCTGTGGTCGCCGTTCTGCTGATCGCCGGTGGCACGACCGCAGCAGTCCTGCTGGGGCGTTCCGAACCGGAGGTCACCGCCCCCGCCACCCCGGCGGGCCTGACCGCCACGGCCGACGGGCGGACGGTCAGCGTGAACTGGTCCGGAAGTACCGGAGCTACCGGGTACACCTTGAGCCGCAGCGGCAGCACCGTCTACACCGGCGTCGCCGCGCGCTACACCGACGCCAAGGTCCCGCCCGGCGATTACAGCTACACGGTGACCGCGTCGAACTCCGGCGGCCAGGCGTCGGCGGCCAGCGGCCCGGTGTACGTCAAGGTCACCGACCCGTGGGGGGCGGCGGCACCCGTCGTCGACGAATTTCCCGACCTGCTGCCGGCCACCCCCACCACCACCGGCTACGGCGGGTCGACCTGCTCGATCGCGAGCGACACCGAGAACAGCAAGGCTGACGAGATCATCTCCTGCACCGACCCGACGGGGGTGTATTTCGAGGTCATGCACTTCCCGTCCGAAGCGGACAAAGACGCCTATCTGCAACGGGATTGGGCCAATTCGCCGAAGATCGAGCCGTGGAACATCGACGGCACCGACAAGGGCAAGCTCTACCGGTCCGCCGACGACGAGGCGACTTTGCCGTACATCATCACGACGTTCAGCGACCCGTCCCGCACCCAGTACCTGCTGTACACGCACTGGAAGGACCACACGATGACGAACCTGACCGATCAGTGGTGGAAGCCGGCAAAGTTCTAACCGGTGTCGGATTCGGCCGCGCCGAAGCCGTCATCCAGGAGCGGCGCGGGCCACTCCCAGGCCGGCAGTAGTTCCTGGAGCCGGAGGCTGTGCCCTGCGCCGAGCACGACCTCGGTGTCCAGGTTGCCCGGATCGACCTGCCGGATGAACTCACGGCAGCGCCCGCAGGGAGGCAGAACGTACAGTCGCCCCTGGTCATCCCGCCAGACGGCGACGATCCGGGCGATCCGGTACTCGCCGCTGGTCACCATCGAGGCGATGGCGGCATGCTCGGCGCAAAAACCGGTCCCCGAGCCGGTGTCGATGCATACCCCGAGGTGGCGGTGGCCGCCGGCGGTGTCCAAGGCCGCTCCGACGTCGCCGAACAGTCGATCGCCGACGCGGTGCGGTCGAAGGACCGCCTCGGCGGCCCGGATCAGATCGACGCTCACCGGACCGCTCCGGCGGCTCTCAGGGCGGGGTCGATCACGGCGGGGTCGATCACGGCGGGGTCAATCGCGGCGGGGTCGATCACCGATCCGTACCGGACGCGCGCAGCGCGGCGATCTGCTCGGCCACCTCCAGCGCGGTCACCTGCCTGGTTCCGCCGGGCGACAGGGTCTGGCTGACGAGCGCCGCCCCCGCCTCCGTCAGGGACCCGTCGATGACCGGTCGGCTGGTCTGGACCTTGCGGATTGCCAGCAGCGGTTGGCGCTCGGGGAGTTCCCCGTACAGGCCTCGGCCGGACAGCGCCCGGTGCAGTGTTGCGCCGAGCGCCCAGATGTCGGTCGCCCGCGACGGTGGCTCGCCCAGCAGCAAGGACGGGTCCAGGAACTCCACCGATGTCTCCGGTGCCATTCCGGTCAGTGCAGCGCCGGCGCTGAACACCCTGGCCAGGCCGAGATCGGACAGCTTCGCGCCTGATTCGTGCAGCATCACGTTGCCGGGCTTGACATCTCCGTGCGCCAAGCCCGCGTCGTGCAGTGCGTGCACCGCGCGGGCCGCGTGCTCCACCGCGCGCAGCACCTCATCGCGATCCAGCGGCCGGGCCGGCGCGGCCAGCGAACCCAGCGGGAAGAACTCCATGGCGTAGAGGAAGTTGTCCTCCAGCACGGCGTCGTACACCCGGGCCAGGTAGGGGGAATCAACGGCGGCGAACGCCCGGAGTTCACGGGTGCCGCGCCGGTAGGCGTCCTCGCTGCACTGGCCCGCGAACACCTTGACGGCGACGTATTCGTCCGCGATACCGAGCCGGGCCGGCGGATGGGCCAGGTAGAACCGGCCGTGGTTGCCCTCGCCGATCAACCGGACCACCCGGAAATCGGCCAGGACCGGCACCGATGCGACAGGCGTGTCGTGCAACACCACGGTGTACTCCCGAGAGCCCGGCCGGCGGTCCAGCGGCACGGATCGATGTCGGTGAACACTCCGCAACGAGGTCGGAGCGTCGGTGATCGATGGACCGGCGACGATCATGCTAGCGGCGGCGCGCCCGCGGTGTCGGCTGAGTTTTTCCCTGGAAAATTTTGGCTGTGGTGGTATTTCACCTCGCGCGAGCGTGTCCAGCTATCGGCGGGGTCGTCCGCCGAGAAGGGACGCGCGCATGCACATCGCCGGAATGGTCTTCATCGACATCGCCGTGATCATCATCGTCGCCAGGCTTTTCGGCCGGTTGGCGAAGGCGGTGGGCCAGCCACCGGTGGTGGGCGAGATCATCGCCGGCATCGCCCTGGGGCCGAGCCTGCTCGGGCTGCTGCCGGGCGCCCTGGTGAGCAAGCTGTTCCCGCCGGAGGTGTTGCCCTACTTGAACATCCTGGCGCAGCTCGGCCTGGTGCTGTTCATGTTCATCGTGGGGCTCGAACTGGACATGCTGTTGATCCGGGGCAGGGAACGGCTGGCCGGAACCATTTCCGCCGCATCCGTGGTGCTGCCGTTCGGTCTCGGTGCCGGGTTGGCGTTGCTGATCCATTCCCGGCACAGCGTGACCGCCACCGGCCCGGTCGCCCCGCTCGCCCTGGCGCTGTTTCTCGGGGTGGCCATGTCGATCACCGCGTTTCCCGTGCTGGCCCGGATCCTCACCGACCGGGGCATGCACCGGACTTCCACCGGCGTGCTCGCCCTGGCCTGCGCGGCGGTCGACGACATCATCGCCTGGACCCTGCTGGCGTTCGTGGTTGCCGTCGTTCAGGGCAACGGGCCCCTCGACGTGCTCCGGATCATCGTGCTCACCGCGGTCTTCGCCGGGGTGATGTTCGGGCTGGTCCGGCCGGGGCTGCGGCGGCTGAACGACTGGTACCGGCGGGCTGGTCGGCTCACCCCGGACATCCTGGCGGTGGTGCTGATCGGGGTCCTGGCGTCGGCCTACCTGACCGAGATCATCGGCATCCACGCCATTTTCGGGGCGTTCATCTTCGGTGCGGTGATGCCCCGGACCGGCGCCGCCGATCTCACGAAGGAGATCCTGGAGCGACTGGAGCAGGTCAGCGTGCTGCTGCTGCTGCCGCTGTTCTTCGTCGTCACCGGCTTGAGCACCAACGTTGGCGGGATCAGCGGATCCGGGTTGTGGCAGCTGGCATTGATCCTGGTGGTGGCGATCGGTGGCAAGTTCGTCGGCGCGTACGCGGCTGCCCGGGTGATGAAGGTGCCCGGCCGGCAATCGGCCGCACTCGGCGTCCTGATGAACACCAGGGGCCTGACCGAATTGGTCATCCTCAACGTCGGCAAGCAACTGGGGGTGCTCGACGACGAACTGTTCACGATGATGGTGCTGATGGCGCTGATCACGACGGCGATGACCGGTCCGCTGCTCAAGCGGGTCTATTCGGACCGGGTAATGCAGCGCGACATCGCGGCCGCCGAGCGGGGGGCCCTCGGGGTCATCGACTCGTACCGGGTACTGGTCCTGGTGGACGATCAGGAACGAGCCGCCGCGATGGCCGCCCTGGGCGCGGCCTTCCTGGGGACGGCCCAACCCGCTCAGATCGTATTGAGCCGGCTGATCATCCGGCCGTCCGCCCCGCTGGAGGTCGGTGCAGCGCTAGTCCCGGATTTGGCCAGGATGGCCACCACGGTGGACGAGTTGAACGCGTTGGCGGCGCAGTTGAAGGCACGTGGGGTCGCCTGCTCGGTGCTGACGAGGTTCTCCGCCGACCCGTGGGCCGACGTGATCGCGCAGGCGCAGGCCGTCGAGGCGGATGTGGTGCTGGTGGACCGCAGTTTCCTCGAGCGCTGGTCGGTGGATGTTGATGCCGTCGGTGCGCAGCACAAGGGCACACCCATGCCTGCTGACCCACCGTTCACCCTCGCAGTGGCCCGGCTCGGCACGCGGTCGGTCGCACCTGGCGACCCGGTGGGGGTGCGCCTGGACGGCGGCGTCGATGCCCGGACCTCGCTGGTGCTGGGTACGGCGGCCGCCGCCGCACTGGGCAGTCCGCTGGTCGTGGCGGCCACCGACGGCGGCCGGGCGTCCCGCCGGCTGCTGGCAGCCCTTGACCCGGTGCGCCGCCGCGGCACCGACGTTCGGGTGGTCGAGGAGGTTCCGGCCGAGGCGGGCCTGCTATTGACCGGGGCTGACGGTGGTCCCGGTGGTCCTGGTGGGGTGGGTGGTTCCGGTGGGGTGGGCGGTCCCGGTGGGGTGGGTGGGGGCACGGTGGTGACGGTCCGGGCTGGAGTGGACGATCGGGACGGTGAGTTCGCCGATCAGCTGGCCAGGGCGCTCGCCCCTCGGTGACCCTGAACGTCAGATCCGGGCGCCCAGATTTGCGCGGCAGATCTGGGTGCCCGGCCCCTGGCTGTCAGATCCGGGCCGTCAGATCCGGGCCCCAGATCCGGGCCGTCAGATCCGGGCCCCAGATCCGGGCCCTCAGCTCCGGGCCCTCAGATCCGGGCATGGGCGGATTCGAAGGTGAAGGTGCGACGTCCGGTCCGCACATGCATGCCCGGCGAGAGTATCTGTGGCGACGTCGGCGACAGTCTGGTCCAGCCGCTTTGCCCGGCGCCGGCGATGAAGGTGCCGTTGGCCGAACTGCGGTCGATCAGCAGGACGTCCCAGCCCTCGAGGCGAATCTCGGCGTGCACCCGAGACAGCGTCCCGCTGTCGTCGTCAAGCCTGATCGGCCGCATCCGGCCGCGGATCACCGCCTCGTCGACCTCGGGATTGCGGCCCAACAAGTAGTTGTCATCGAGCACGAAGGTCGACCCGATGTCCAGGACCAGCAGGCCGAGCGGGGGTCGGCGGCCGTCCACCAGGATGCCGGTGCGCTGGTCCATCCGGATGCCGCAGACGGAGCAGAACGACACCCGCGGGTCGTTGTGGTGGTTGCGGGAACAACGGAAGCCCTTGACCAGGACGTGGACGGGGCCGGCCGGTGGCTGCCGGCTCGGTCGGCCGCTCACCGGCGATGCGTCGTGTGGGTCGGGCCTGTGTGGGTCGGGCCTGTGTGCGTCGGGGCTGGACGGGTTCGGGCTGGACGGGTTCGGGCTGGACGGGTCAGGCGGGGTTGCGCCGGGGATCGGCAACGGTGGCCGTCGCGCCTCGTGCAGGTGCGATCCATGAATCTGCTCGGATACCCGGGGCGGCCGGAGGTCTGGCGGCGGGGCACCAGGTGGCGGCGGGGCAGGTGCGGACAGTGCTGATGCCGGTGCCGGTGCCGGCTGCGCCGGTTCCGGGTGCGCTCGTTCTGGCTGCACCGCTACGGGTTGTGGTTGCCGGACAACGGAACTCGCAAGGTCCGATCGTTCCGGGCGGGCCTGTTCCTGCGTCACCGATGGTGGCAGGGCCGCGGCGGCCTGGGCGGCGGTCAGCGGCACCCCGAGAACCAGGCCGTTCCCGGGGACCAGACCCGCGATGAGGCCGGCCCAGCCGAGCACCCCAACGGCGGTATCGCTGTCCGGTTCCGGTTTGGCGCCTGCTGCCAGTAACAACGGCCCGGCGGGCCAGGACAACAGCTGGTCAACGGTAAAGGCCGCGGTCCGTCCGGACAACCGGAGGGGACTGGCGGTCGGGCTCTGGGCTGTCCGGCCGGCCGGTGGCGGCAGTTCGGTGACGGTGACATCACCGTGCAGGAAGACCGCGATCCCGTCCTCGGTCGCCGAGATGGTGCCGAAATCTGGGACCGAACTGGTCGAGACGACCCATTGGGTCAGGGTGCGGGCCAGCTCGCGTCCGGGCGCCCGACCACTATCGGCGGCGGCGTTGCGAACCAGTGCCAACAACTGCGCGGCCGCGGCCCGGCCAGGCCCTCCGTCCCGTCGGATGACGATGACGATCCCCGGCACCCGGGCCACCAAGTGGCTGCCGGGCAGGACCTCGGCGCGAATGTCATCGAAACTGTTGCTCACCAGAACCGGCCTCCCCGGAATCGCCACCGTGAGAAAAAGATCTGTACCGGGCCGTTCACCACCAACCACACGACCAACCACGTGCTGACGAACTGAATCAGGAAAGCACCGAACGGGACCTCCCCGACACCCGGTACCGCGCCGGCGGTGATCAACAGCCAGAGCAGCAGCCCCTCGTTGATCATGGTGAGCAGCCCGAAGAACGTCGGCCAGTCCTTCTCCCAGCGAAACTGCTGCAGGCCGTGGTAGATAAACTCCCACAGCACACCCAGCACCAGCACGGCGAGCAAAACCAGGAACGTGGTCCGGTACGACCGACCGACCGACTCCCCAGTAGGCAGGAATGGGGTGATGAGCAGCGTCCACAGGCCGCCGACCACGACGAGCAGCACGATCCGGGTTTGGATCCGCCCGTAGAGCGTGGGTACCACGGCAGCCCCCTAGATTGTGCGGTGGCGTGCCCAGCGCCACCACTGCCGGGCCGACTCCCGGATACCGAATCGTTTGCAGAAGCCGAGCTTTGCCAGGTCGTCACAGATTTCCTGGGCAGCGATCTGCAATCCGAGGAAGGTGTCGACCCCGGGGAAGTACCCGCCCAGCGTCGCGCTCCCGGAGGCGTACAGCTTGCCCGGCTGGCTCCGGGTGCCGATGACCTCGAAATTGCGGTCGACATCCAGCCGGCCGGTCGGATTGCGGCCGGCGCCGCTGTGATCGAGCAGGTCCGCCAGCACCCGGTGCTCCCGGATGTCAGCCTCCAGGCCCGTGCAGTCGATGACGAAGTCGGAGTAGATCTCGACCTGGTTCGCCGCCGGTCGAGGACCGGGCCCCGCGGGTTGACGCCCGGGCCCCGCGGGCGCGCTGTCCTTCGCCTTGAGGTGGGTCACCACCCCCTGGTTGTTCGGTCCGGGCTCCAACTGTGTCACCTCACCGGTGACGGTGCGGTACCAGCCTTCGGCGCGGCCCCGCTTCAGTTGCGACTGCCACAGTGTGCGGACCGGGGTGTTGGTGCCGCCCATCAGCTTGTAGGCGTTGGCCCGCCCCTCGCCTTCGAGGTTGCGGATCTTCGCCTTGAGCTGGCCGCCCCAGACCGATTTCGGGTAGTTGAAGCCTTGATAGGCCCAGCCGTCACCGCCCTTGCGCCGCATGAAGATGTTCGGCCCGTGGGCACCGGTGATAAATGTCCGGAAAACGTGCACGATCTGCGTTTGCAGGCCGAGCCGGTCCCGATCGTCGATCAGCCGTTGCAGAACGCGGGAGGCCACGATGCCGCCGCCGCGAATGACCACCGTGCCCGGCCGCAGCGCCAGTTGTTGGTAGACGTGCTCGTGCGGCTCGTAGGCGTTGACCACCTTGGAGGGGTCGCGGTAGTACTCCCGGTAGCGCTGCAGGTCGGGCAGCAATTTCAGACCCGGGTAGCCGATCGCGACGTGCACGAACGGGCTGCGGTAGGCCAGCCGTTTGGTCGCGGTCGCGCCGGCGGGCGGAGTGAGGATGGTGAAGTAGCCGCCGTCCCGCCGCCGCCGGACCATCCGCACCTGACCCTTGCGGACGCACTGCGGGTAGCTGATCCGGTGGTACTCACGCTCCATGGTGTCGAACGCCTGGCCGGCCTTGGGCGTGTAGTAGTCGGCCAGGATCGGCTCGGTCAGAACGTTCCACAACGGCAGGGCGAATCCTTTGGCCGACTGTGCTGCGAACGCCTCTCGCACCGCGTAGCTGGGGAAGCCCCAGATGTTGTCCGGCGTGGACTTGGAGTCCGACCGGAGCCGTTCGCCGCGGGGGATCTGGGAGACCCGGGTCAGGTACTCGTAGCTGGACCACGGGGTCTCGAGCTGGGTGAGCACGGTGATGTCGGACGCCGGTACCCCGTAGATACGCAAGAAATCGACGGTCACGAAAGACCCGATCCCACCGCCCACCGAGACGAATCGGGTGTCGATGATGGGGATTCCGGCCCTGGTGACCATCTCGTCAGTCCAGATGTCGGTGTCGATGAGTTCCTGGGTGAGGTCGCCGGGCCGGTCCTGACCCGGGCCCTGGTGCTGGGCTGCGGGTGGCTGGGCTGCGGGTTGCCGGGGTGTGGGCAGTCGGGCTGCGGGTGGTCGGGGTGCGGGTTGCTGGGCTGCGGGTTGCTGGGGTGTGGGTTGCGGGGCAGGTGCGTGTCGGCGGGCCTGTGGGTCGTGCCGAACGGGCGCTGGGCTCATCCGGGAGCTCTCCGATCTCGGATTCTGGTGGGCTGGCCCGGTGATTGTGCAGGCGGGCAGCGTGAAGCTGGCGTGCTGGGATGCTCGTTCGGCCCCGTTTGATACGCAATGTCATCACTGAGTTGACCGCGGAGGGTCAGGTAGCCGCGGTCGAGGGCAGCTGGTGCCGGTGCGGGTGAGCCGGAAGGGGGCGGCTCAGCCCCCGCTGGGGATCAGCCCCCGCTGGGGAATCAGCCGGTGGCGATCCTGGCGGTGGTGGCGGCGCAGGCGGCGATGAGGTCTGCGGGAGACAGTTCGACCTGCAGGCCCCGTTGGCCAGCGCTGACCAGCACTGTCCCGAACTCGGCGGCCGACTCATCGAGCACCGTGGGTAGTCGCCTGCGTTGTCCGATCGGCGAGATCCCGCCGACCACGTAGCCAGATGACCGCTCGGCGTCGGCGACCTGGGCGAGCTGGGCCTTCTTGCCCCCTGCCGCCGTCGCAAGCGCCTTGAGGTCCAGCTGAGCACTGACCGGCACCAGCGCGACGACCAGCTTGCCGTCGACGGAGGCGACGAGCGTTTTGAACACACGCTCTGGAGCCCATCCCAGGGCCTGCACCACCTCGTCGCCGAAAGCCGTTGTGCCGCTGAGATGGTGGTACGGGTGCAGGGTGAAGGCGATCCGCGCCCGCACGAGCGCCGCGATCGCCGGGGTCGGAGCGGCAGGCATGGGACCGACCCTAGCGGCCAGGTGCGGGCCGGCCGGCTCGATAGAAGAGGGCATTGCGCGGCAAGCTTGGTTCGTCGCTGCCACCCATGAAGCGGGGCTGCCCGTCCGGCCGCTGACAAGAACCCGGCGCACCCATGAGTGCGCCAGGTTCTTGTCAGCCACTGCCGACTGGGTTGGTCAGCCGTTGGCCGATACCCATTCCTGGGCGACCTGGACCGAATCCTGCTTGTCGACCGACACCTTGGTGTTGAGGTCGATCAGGGTGTTGGTGTCGAGCTTCTTCGACACCGCGTTCAACACATCGGTGACCTGCGAGCTGGCCTTGGCCGCGGTGATCAGGGGGAGCACATTCTGCGCGGCGAACAGGTTGTTCGGATCTTCCAGCGCGACGAAATCGTTCGCCTTGATCGCTGGATCAGTGGTGAACAGGTCACCGGCCTGGATCTGTCCGCTCTTGAGGGCTCCGACGGTCAACGGGCCGCCGACGTCCAGCGCCTTGAATTCTTTGAAGGTCAGGTTGTACTTGGCCTTCAGCCCGGGGACACCGGTGGGCCGGGTTTCCCACTCCGGTGGTCCACCCAGCACGAATCCGGACGCCACCGGGGCGAGGTCCGCGATGGACTTGAGGTTGTTCGAATCCGCGGTCTCCTTGGTGACGACGACGGCGTCCTTGTCCTCGGCCTTCGACTGCTCCAACACCTTCAGGGTGCTCGGGGTGGCGGCGGTCAGCGCCTTGAAGACGTCATCGGAGGACACCGCGGTCGCGTCCTTCTGGAAGTACTGCAGCAGCACCCCCGAGTATTCAGGAACCAGATCGATGGATCCGTCCTGCAGGGCCTTGATGTAGACCGCGCGCTCGCCGATGTTCAGGTTGGTCTTCACGTCGACACCTTTGGCCTTGAGGGCTTCGGCGTAGATGTTGGCGATCAGCGCGCTCTCCGGGAAGTTGGCCGAGCCGATCACGATCTGGCCGCCCGCCGACCCGCCCCCGGCACTGGCGGCACCGGAGCCGGCAGATCCGGAAGCGGCGCTGGATCCGCCGCCGGCGGCCGCCGATGCGGTGCTGGAGCTGGAACTGGCAAGCGGGTCGGACGAGCCACAGGCCGACAGGGTCAGCACGGTGGCTAGACCTGCGGCAAGGACTGTGGCGCCGCGGAAGAGGCTAGTTCGGAGGGACACGATGGCTCCTTGGGTTCGGGCCGAGCTTGGTGATGCTGGCCGTCGTAGGTGGTGGGCTTGGCTGGTCGGGGGCCTGTGGTCGGGGGCCTGTGGCCTTTGGTCGGCAGAGTGGTCGAGGGGGTGTGGTCGGTGGTCTTTCACCGGTGGCGTGTGATCAGCACTTGCGACCGGTGTCCGGATAGTGGCATCCGACCCCGACAGCGCAGGGTCAGTGGCTCACCGCACCTGCCGGGGCGAGCGCGGTCGGATCGGAGGGGGCGGGCCGGGTGGGTTGTCGGGCCCTGGTCTTCCGGCCGGTCAGTCCCGGTGAGACGACCAGGTAGCCGACCAGCGCGAGTAGTCGGTCACCGATGATTGCGAGCACCGCGACCAGGATCGCGCCGCCGACCATCATCGAGTAGTTCTGCTGGGCCAGCCCGTCGATGACGTACCGACCGAAGCCGCCCAGAGAGATCACCGCTGCGATCGTGGCGGTGGCCACCACCTGCAGGTACGCCGAACGAATACCGGACATGATCAACGGCAGGGCCACCGGTAGCTCCACCGAGAACAGCACCTCGCGTCCGGTCATCCCCATTCCCTTGGCGGCGTCCCGGGTGGCCGGGTCTACGGCGGCGATGCCGGCGTAGGTGTTGGACAGGATCGGCGGCACGGCAAGGATCACCAGCACGGCGATCGCCGGGCCCAGCAATGCGACGTTCCCCTTCAGAGAGTGCAGACCCAGGAGCGCGAGCAGGATCAACAGCCCGAGGGTCGGCAGCGCGCGGAACGCGTTGGCCAGCCCGGACACCAGACCGGTCAGCTTCCCGGTGTGTCCGATCAGGGCTCCGAGCGGCAGCGCGATGACGAGAGCGATGAGCAGCGCCAGCAGCGTGTAGCCGAGGTGTTGCAGCAGCCGGGCGGGGATGCCGCTGGACCCGGTCCAGTTCGCGGCCGACGTCAGCCAGGTGATCGCGCCGGTCATCGGGCCCGCACCGCCCTGGTCCACGGGGTGGCCAGCCGCACCGCGAGCTGGATCAACCCGTCGAACACCGCAGCCAACAGCAGGCAGAGCACGATACCGGCGATGATCGGGGTGTAGAAGTCCAGCTGAAAACCGACGGTGAACAGCTGGCCCAGTTGTGGAATGCCCAGCAAAGCCGCCACCGAGACCAGGCTGACGTTCGCTACCGCCGCCACCCGCAGGCCGGCGCCGATCACCGGGATGGCCAGGGGAAGTTGCACGGTCACCAGGGAACGGATCGGCCGGTAACCCATCGCCGAGGCACTTTGCACCACCAGCGGCGGGACCGAATCCAGGGCGTCGGCGACCACCCGGACCAGCAACGCGAGCGTGTAGAGCGTCAGCGCGATGACGACGTTGATCGGATCCAGGATGCGGGTGCCGATGATGCCGGGCAGGACCACGAACAGGGCCAAAGACGGGATCGTGTAGAGCAGACCCGCCAGGGTGATCAGCGCCGTGTACGACCATCGGTACCGGTGCGCGACGGCGCCGAGCGGGATCGCCAGCACCAGCCCGAGGATGGTCGGGACCGCCGCCAGCCAGATGTGAGCCAGTAGCCAGGACACAATCTGGTCGGTGTTGCGCTGCAACCAACCCCAGTTCATCCCTGCACCTCGCCGGGGACGCCGGCCAGCTCCTTGATGCCGGCCGATCCGGGAGCGATGGCGGGGGCCCCGCTGTCCACGGTCGACGACCCGCGGGCCGCCTCGATTGCGTCCAGGACGTCCCGGGCGGAGACCGTTCCGAGCACAACCAAATCGGCGTCGACGGCGACCCCGCGTCCGGACGGGGAGGAGAGCGCGGCATCCAGTGCCGTGCGCAGCGATGAGTCCGGGCCGGCCAGCGACCCGCCAAGGACGAGGTCGGTCGCGGCCACCGGGTGCCCGGCCGGCACCGACCCGCAGTCCAGCCACCCCCGCGGTCGCCCTCGCTCGTCGACGACGAGCAACCACCTGCCGGTGTCCTCCCGCTGACCTTCGGCCGCCTTCCCCGCCCCCTGCGGAACGGCGTCGCCGAGGGCGATCGTCGATTCCGGGCGGACCGGTAACTGACCGGACGCGACGAATGACAGGGCGCGGTACCCGCGGTCGCGGCCCACGAAATCGGCGACGAAGTCGTCCGCCGGTCGGCTCAGCACGGTGGCCGGCTCGGCGTACTGGGCCAACCGGCCGCCGAGGGCGAAGACTGCGATCAGGTCGCCGAGCTTGACGGCCTCGTCGATGTCGTGGGTGACGAACACGATGGTCTTGCCCAGGTCGGCCTGCAGCCTGGTGAACTCGTCCTGCAGTTGTGCTCGAACCACCGGATCCACAGCAGAGAACGGCTCGTCCATCAACATCACCGGCGGGTCGGCGGCCAGGGCCCGCGCGACCCCGATCCGCTGCTGCTGACCGCCGGACAGCTGCGAGGGGTAGCGCCCACCCATCGCCGGGTCGAGGCCCACCCGGGCCAGCAGGTCACCCGCGGCGGCCCTGGCCGCCCGGCGGCTCTGCCCCTGCAGGAGCGGGACCGTCGCGACGTTGTCCAGCACCGTGCGATGCGGGAACAGCCCGGCGTTCTGGATGACGTACCCGATGCCACGACGCAGCGTGGGCGCATCGATGCTGCGGGTGTCCTTGCCGTCGATCATGACCGACCCCGAGGTGGGCTCGATCATTCGGTTGATCATTCGAAGAGAAGTCGTCTTGCCGCAACCTGACGGTCCGACGAAAACGGTGATCTTCCCGGTCGGGATCTCGAGGGAGAGGTTCTCGACGGCCGGCGTGCCGTCGGGGTACACCTTGGACACGGACTGGAACTCGATCACGGCGGTCCCTTTCGGGTAGGCCTGTGGCATCGGCGGCGGGCGGGCGGAGTCGTCGGTGACCTGCGGCTGCCGTCCCACCCCGGGCGCTGGGCCCGGCGGGGATCGAATGCCACTGGTCGCAGACAGTACCCCGGCCTACCGACAGCCAACCCGAACCGACCCGTAACCCGCCCGGTAACTGGTCCGGAACCGGCTCGGTAATTGGTTTGAGAGGCGGCCGACGGCCCGTGACGGCCGCGGCCCCGGCTCACCAGGTGCGCCGTGGCCCGTCAGACTGATGGGGTGATCACGCTTGGCGCAGGCACACTGACCTGCGAGGACGTCTGCTCCATTGCGCGGACCCGGGAACCGGTCGGTTTGTCCACGGCGGTGATCTCCGTGATGGACCGAGGGCACGCCGCAGCGGTCGAACTCGCGGCGCGCGCGCCGGTGTATGGGCGATCGACCGCAGTCGGCGCCCTGCTCGGTGAGGACGCACCCGATCCAGGTGGAGTGCAGGACGGTCGGGCGGCCGGCCTATCCGGTGACAGCGACCTGCTCCGGAGCCACGGCACGACCGCCGGCCCGGCACTGCCGCCCGACCTGGTGCGGGCGATGACGGTGGTCCGGGTGGAACAGATTGCCGCGGGAAGCAGTGGGCTCGGGTCGGCGACTGCGGCCGCCCTGGTGGACGCGTTGAACGCCGACTCGCTGCCGACTGTCGGGCGGTTCCACTCGCTGGGCACCGGCGACATCGCGCCGCTGGCCCGGTTGGCGCTCAGCCTGCCCGCCGGGTCCATCGACCACGGTGACGGCCTCGCGCTGATGTCCTCCAACGCGCTCTCGATCGGGCGGTCTGCGCTGTCGGTGGTGGACCTGGGCGAGCTACTGGAGGCCGCGACGGTGATCGCGGCGTTGACGTTCCTGGCCCGCGACGGCTCCGGCGAGGCCATTGACCCGCGAGCGGCCGGACCGTTCCCGGGTCCGCGGCGGGTCGCCGCCACCCTGCGCCGGCTTGGGGCCGGGCAGCGTCCCGCGGCGCGGCTGCAGGATCAGTTCGGCATGCGGACCGCACCGCAAACCATTGGCATCGGGTTCGACCAGGCCGACCAGCTGCGTCGGGTCGTCACCGCGCTGGCCACCGCCGGGTTGGAGAACCCGCTCATCATCGCCGATCCGTCGCCGACGGCGGTGCACCACGGCGGGTTCCACGCAGTGCACCTGACCGCGGCGCTGGACGCGGCGACGCTGGCGCTGGCCAGGACGGCGATCGGGTCGACGAATCGGTTGACGCTGTTGGCCGAGCCCTCTCCGCCGCCTGCCCCGAGGTGGTCGCCGGTACGCGAAGCATCGGCCATCGCATCGGCCGAACAGGGTCGGGCCAGGCCGTTCCTGGCCACCGGAGCACCGTCAGCGTCCGGGATCATGGTGCTCGAGTACACCGCGGCCGCGGCCCTTGGCGTCGTTCGGGCGGCGGCCGTGCCAGCCGGATTGCTCAGCGCAGACCTGTCCCGCGGCGTCGAGCAGGACGCCGGTCACGCGCCCCTGGCGGCGGAGCAGTTGGCCGACGCCATCGATGCGGCCCGGGTGGTGATCGGAATCGAGCTGGTCGCGGCGGTCCGGGCGCTCCGGCTGCGCCGGGTGCTTGTCCCCGCCCCGCTCGCTTCGGTGTGGGAGCAGTGCGAGCAGTTGCCGAACGACCACCGTGACCGGGACCTCACCGCTGACCTGCGGACTGCCGAGCGGCTGCTGCCGACGCTGGCCCGGTTGAGCGACTCCACGGTCAGGAATGACGGAGCCGGGCCGCCACGCCCGGAATAGCGTTCAGTCCCGCCGTGTTCCCCCTGATGGAGGCAGGGATGTTTCCCGCGTTGGGCAACCGCCCGTGTTCGCGAATACCCGTGTTGGGCGAATGCCCGTGTTGGCGAACAGCAATGTCGCAGGACTGACGGAGGTGGGCAACGTGGTTGCCGTGCGTACTGATCGACGGTCGGCGATCCAATTCCACGATCGCGCCCGGCCCCGCGTCGCTGCTCCGACGGCGCGGCCGTCCGGCCCGACCCGCCTTGTATCGTCGACGCTGCGTAGCGCAATCGGTGCTGCGAAAGCCGCCCCGGTCGTGGGCAGGCCGCAGGGCATCCGCTCGGCGGGTGGGCCGGCGTCCTCGATCACGAAGCAGGTGGACCACGTGGCAGCCTCGTCCGTCGACGAAGACCTGGGCCAGCAGTTCACCGACCAGGCCATGCCGCTCCTCGACCAGCTGTACGCCGCGGCAATGCGGATGACCCGCAACCCCGCCGACGCCGAAGATCTCGTTCAGGAAACCTTCCTCAAGGCCTACGCGGCGTTCGGCAAGTTCACCCAGGGCACCAACCTGCGGGCTTGGCTCTACCGGATCCTGACCAACACCTACATCAACGGCTACCGCAAGAAGCAGCGTCAGCCCCTGGTTTCGCCGACTGATGAAATCACCGACTGGCAGCTCGCGGCTGCGGAATCGCACACCTCCACCGGGCTGCGGTCCGCCGAGATGGAAGCCATGGACCGGCTGCCGGATTCGGATGTCAAGGAGGCGCTGCAGGAGCTGCCGGAGGACTTCCGGCTGGCTGTGTACCTGGCCGACGTCGAGGGTTTTGCGTACAAGGAGATCGCCGAGATCATGGGAACTCCGCTCGGGACCGTGATGTCCCGGTTGCACCGGGGCCGGCGGCAGCTGCGGGAACTGCTCACCGGTTACGCCAAGGAGCGAGGGTTCCTGCGGACGAGGCCCACCTCGAGTGCGGCGGCACCGGCCGACGATGGCGGACCATCCGGGTCGCCCGTGCCGGTGAACGCGCTGGTCGCGGACTCGATCACCGCGGATTCGATGACAGCCGACGCAGCGCGAGGGGTGGTGTCCGGCGATGGCCCTCGATGAACCCCTGGACCGCCCGGCGAAGGAAGCGACGGACCCGCCGCTGGACGAGGCGCATGCGGAGTCGGAATGTGCGGCGGTGCTGCGGGACGTCTGGCTGTTCCTGGACAACGAGATGGATCCGGACAACCGCTCGCGGCTGCAACACCATCTCGACGAATGCTCGCCGTGCCTGATGGAGGCCGGCCTCGACCGCAAGCTCAAAGAACTGCTGCACCGCAAATGCGGTGGCGACCGGGCCCCGGAACATCTGCGCACCCGTTTGGTGACCCGGCTGCGGTCGGTCCAGATGACCGGCATCGGCGACCAGGGCGCGGCCCAGGTCACGGTGGAGACTGTGCAGATCCACCGCTCGTCCTCGGATTGACGACCGAGCCGCACAGAATCAATCCCCGTCAGCCCCCACCGCGCTCAGCCCCACCCGCACGGAGCCCGATCCGCGACGGCGCGGACCGCGCGCAGCCCCAATGGCGTGCTGGCCGACCGTGCGGCTCGACCGACCGGGCGGACCCGGTGGCGGCGCGCGTGTGAGGCCTGGCGAGGCCGTCAGGCGTTGGGGCGATTCCCGTGGTTTGCGCTGTTCTTCTTCCGGGACCTCTTCTTGCGACCGCGCTTGCTCATGTGCTGCTCCCTTGTTCGTCGACATGCCTGCCGGTGCTGCCTCGAGGTGCCCCGGAGGGCCCCGCTCGTGCTGTCACCAGGTGTCCGCCCGCGCCGGTTGGCGGGGCGACCACCTGTTATTTTGGCACGCCGTCAGGACTGATCGTGCCGCGCTGGATGGGCGATGCTGCCGCCTCGGGTGCGGGTCGGCCCGGCCGCACGGATCCCCACGCCGGGATGACCCGTCGGGATGACAAGATGTCGGCAGCCCCGTCACGGCCACCCGGCCGGTCGGGGGTTGCGCGTCGACAGCGCGCACGACCCGCGAACGAGAGGAACGGCGATGGCCGAAGAAGTCCGCGCCGAGATGGTGGCCAACGTCTGGAAGGTGCTCGTCGCCGAGGGCGATACGGTCGCCGATGGGGACACGCTGGTGATCTTGGAGTCCATGAAAATGGAAATCCCGGTGCTCGCCGAATCCGACGGCACCATCTCCAGCCTCGCGGTCACCGAGGGTGGGCAGGTCCAGGAAGGCGACCTGATCGCGGAGATCTCCTGACCGTGCCCCGGTCGGCGCCTGACGCCGGCCCACTCCCCGAGACCCACTCCCCGAGACCCGGGCGCCCTAGCAGCCTCGAATCGGCCGTTACCCGAACGGGCGTGGCCGAGTTGAACCCATCATGGACGGACACCGGTGTCGACCCTGTCAGACGTGCTCGCCGAGCATTCCGCGCTATCGGGGTCCGCGGTCGGCCACTTGCAGGCGGTCGTGTCCGAGTGGCAACTGCTGGCCGACCTGTCGTTTTCCGACTTGCTGCTGTGGGTGCCCACCGGGTCCGACGACTTGATCTGCGCCGCGCAGGCGCGCCCCACCACCGGGGTCACCGCGTTCGCTGACGACCGGGTCTCCGCTGCCACCGCGTTCGAAGACTTCCCCCTGCTGCGCCGCGCCTGGGAGGAGGAGCGGGTCATGTCGGAGGAGCCGCCGCTCGACGAACCCAGCGGCGCCATCCGCCGGCACGTGATTCCGGTGCGGTACCTCGACGACATCGTCGCGGTGATCGAGCGGGACACCAGCAGCATGGTCGGCCGGGAGGGCTCGCTGCTGGAGACCGCGTACGTCGACGCCGCGGACGACCTGTTCCAGATGATCGCCGACGGCACGTTCCCGCCGCACGACCACCCGGGGGAGATGCACACCGGACCCCGCGCCGGTGACGGCCTGCTCCGGCTCAATGCCGACGGCCGGGTGGTCTACGTCAGCCCGAACGCACTCTCGGCGTACCACCGGCTGGCCTACAACGGAGAGATGCTGGGGCAGGATCTGGCCGGTCTGACCCGGCCGCTGATCGACGACCCGTTCGATGCGTCGGAGTTGAACGACCGGATCTGGCAGGCGGTGCACGGGTGCGCCACTCTCCGGATGGAGGTCGAGGCAAAGGGCGCGACGGTGCTGTTCCGGGCCCTCCCGCTGCGCCCGCACGGGCGGCTCTCAGGCGCGTTGGTGCTGGTCAGGGACGTCACCGAGGTCAGGCGCCGAGACCGGGCGCTGCTGAGCAAGGACGCCACCATCCGCGAGATCCACCATCGGGTGAAGAACAACCTGCAAACCGTCGCCGCGCTGCTGCGCATGCAGGCGCGACGCTCGGGGGACCCGTCGGTGCGCCAGGCGTTGAGCGAGTCGGTGCGCCGGGTCGCGTCGATCGCGATGGTGCACGAGACGCTCTCCACCTCGCCGGACGACCGCGTCGACCTGGATCAGATCGTGGACCGGCTGGTACCGATGATCAGCGACGTCGCGGCCGCGGAGACAACGGCCCGGGTTCGCCGGACCGGCACATTCGGCATCCTGGGCGCCGAACTGGCGACCCCGATGGTGATGGTGCTGGCCGAGGTGGTGCAGAACGCACTGCAGCACGCGTTCCTGCCCGGCTCCCCGGGCGGGTGGGTCACCATCACCGTGCACCGGTCGGCGAAATCCCTGGAGGTCACGGTCGCCGACGACGGAATCGGCCTGCCCGCCGGGTTCTCGGTGGAGAACGCGACAGGCCTGGGTCTGCAAATCGTCCGGACGCTGGTCGAGGCCGAGTTGGACGGTTCTATCGAAATGGCCTCGAAAAACAACACCGCCGACGAAACGTCATCCAGCGGTACCGAGGTAAGGATCAGTGTGCCGCTGCGTGGGCGCAGTTGACCTGCTCGTTCCGACTCACCGGGCCCAACCCGACCACGATCTGACCACGATCTGACCACGATCTGACCAACGCGGGAACCTCTCACGCGCCGACCGGGGAACCAGGTGACCGGTCCCGGGTTACAGGCTCCTTGCCCGGGCACGCGCACGGCGGCGCTTCAGGGAACGACGCTCGTCCTCGCTCAGGCCACCCCACACGCCAGAATCCTGACCGGTCTCCAGGGCCCAGGCCAGGCACTCACTCGTTACCGGGCAACGCTGACACACGGCCTTGGCCTCTGCAATCTGCAGCAGGGCCGGGCCGGAATTGCCCACGGGAAAGAACAGCTCGGGGTCTTCGTCGCGACAGATCGCGCGGTGACGCCAGTCCATTGGTCAGTACTCCTCAATGCAGTCGCCGGGTTCGGAGGCCGGCTGGGTATCGGAGGTCGCCATCGCGGAAACACCGCACGACCTTGATCATGTTTACACGCAAGACGCTCGTGTCAAGGTTGGGTCACAGCAGAGTCGCCCAGATCACGTCGTCGTGATCTTTGCTGCGCTTACCATGATGCCTGGTCGTCACGATTCAGACCAGGGTTCTGGGAAAACTGCCGGACACATCACTGGTTCGGCGGGTCGGCTCACAGTACTAAGCGAAGGGCGTTCGGAACAGAGCTGAAGTGCATATTGACTCTGGTTCCCAGATAATCGCCGTCCGCCTGCATGTCCACCGGCGAGCTGGCGGTCACCGCGGCAGATGCCTGGTCGAACGCGCGGAGGATGTGTCGGGATCGTCCGACGCGGCCGGTGATCAGCTGGCTGCTGGCCTGTAGGGCGACTGGGATGGACATGCTGGTCAGCGCAAACACCCCGAGGCCGCCCTGCACCGTGGTCCCAGGGTTGGTCCGCAGCGGGTGCTGGCCGAAGTAGGTCCACGGGTCGACGTTGGAGACGAACACGAGGTGGACGCCCTCGATGGGATCCCGTCCGGGCAGTACCAAGGTCAATCGAGGCTGCCGCCGATCCGACCGGAAGTACCGGACGACGGTCTTGCGGGCGTGCATCGCGTTGGAGATCTCGCGCCCGGCGTTCCGGCGGTTCTCCACCGCGTGCACAGCCTCGGCGTCCAGGCCCAGGCCCGCGTTGAAGGTGAAGTACCGATCGTCGGCCCGGCCAAGGGACACGGTGCGGACCCGATCCGCGGTCAGCGCTTCCAGGATCTGCTCGGTGGCGACGGTCGCGTCCGGGTCGATCCCCAACGCTCGGGCGAAGACGTTCGTCGAACCACCCGGGACCACGGCCAGCAGCGGAGCGTCCGGTCGCACGCCCCGGTACATCAACCCGTTGACCACTTCGTTGACCGTGCCGTCCCCGCCGTGCACGACGACCACGTCGACCCCGCTGTCGGCGGCGGCGGCGGCAAGTTCGGCCGCATGCCCGCGGCGCTCGGTGTGCGCCACGGTGAGCGAGAGCTGACCGGACAGCGCGTGCGCGAGCAGATCACGACGTCGACGGCTGGTCGACGTCGCGTGCGGATTGACGATCAGAAGGGCACGCATCGACGGGCAGCCTACGGGCATCAGCGGGGGCTGTCGGTCGGCGTGGGTAGCGTGACAGGCGTGACAGCCCTGGATCCGGAGCAGCCGATCATCATCCCGCCGCCGCGTCCGGTGGTGATCGCTGCCTGGCTCGTCATGCTGGAGAGTGCGGGATTGGTGGTGCTCGCCGTGGCCACCCTGGTCTCCGGGCTCGGCGAGGGGATCGCGGTCGGCCGCACGCTGGCCCAGACCGCGTACTACCTGGTACTGGCCGTGCTACTGGTCGCGTGCGCGACCGCGGTGCTACGCGGTCGCCGCTGGGGCCGGACCCCGTGCCTGGTGGTCCAGGTGGTGATCTTCGCCATCGGCGTCTGGCTGATCGCGCCGAGCGCCCGCTATGGGGCCGGGGTGGCGCTGGTGGTGCTCGCCGGCGTCACCGGCTATCTCCTGCTGAGCAAGGCAGCGTCGGCCTGGATCAGCCGCTTTCCGGTGCCGTTCGCGTAGCGACCCGGGTGCTGGCAGCCGTTTGCAGGGCTGGACCGGTCAGCCGGAACACCGTCCACTCGTCCATCGCGGCGGCGCCCAAAGATCGGTAGAACTCGATGGCGGGCGCGTTCCAGTCCAGCACCCACCACTCCACCCTGGCGTAGCCGCGATCGACGGCGATCCCGGCGAGGGTCTGCAGCAGGGCCCGGCCCACGCCGGAACCCCGGTGAGTTGGCCGCACATACAGGTCCTCCAGGTAGAGACCGTGCACGCCCTCCCAGGTGGAAAAGTTACGGAAGTACAGGGCGTACCCGACGGGCGACCTCCCGTCGACCGCATCCGGAGCGACCAGGCCGAACAGGGCCGGCTCGGGGCCGAACAGTGCGCCGTGCAACTGGTCGGCGGTCAGGTGACACTGGCCCCTGGCGCGCTCGTACTCGGCGAGCTCGTAGACCATGTCGACCACCGCCGGGACGTCGGCGGGCTCGATCGGCCGGATCCGAGGGCCGGGGAGATCGCTCGGTTCAGGCATGCCCCAGCCCGGTTCGCTCCGGCCCGGCGGACCGGGCCTCCCCGTCATAGTTGGGGTCTCCTGCATTGGGGTCCCCTGTGTCGGGGTCATCGCTGTCGGGGTCGTCTTCGGCGAAGCCGTCCTCGAATCGCTGGTCGATGTGGGGCGTGCGGAATGGAACCACATTGGCGTGCTCGATGCACGGTTTGTCGTGGTAGGTGCCGAGCACGGTGACGGCGGCCGGGTTCATCAGGATCAGCCCACCGTTGGCGACCGGGAGCCCGACCCAGCGCATGGCCAGCACCCGGGAGATGTGCCCGTGGCAGAACAGCGCAACGTCGCCTTTGCGCAGTTTCTGCCTGGCCCGGGCCAGCACCCGGTCACAACGCGCGGCGACGTCATCAGGTGACTCCCCGCCGGGGGCGCCGTCGGTGAAGATCGACCAGTCGGGGTTCGTCTCGCGAATCGTCGTGCTGGTGATGCCCTCGTACTCGCCGTACGCCCATTCCGCGAGATCGTCGACGATCGCGCTGACGTGCAACCCGGCCAGTTCGGCGGTGCGCCTGGCCCGCAGCCGGGGGCTGCTCCACACGGTCGCCGGGGCCAGGTCCAGGCCCCACAACAGGCTGGGGATCGTCATGGCCTGATGAACACCCTCGTCCGTCAGGTCGATATCGGTCGTGGAGGTGTGCTGTCCGCTCCTGCTCCATTCGGTCTGACCGTGCCGGACGAGGGCAATCCTGTGGGCCATCGATGTCGCCTTCTGCGGGGTTGGGCGGGTGGGTGTCGGTCGATCAGCCGAGGGTGGCGACGTACTCGCGGCAGGCGTCCCAAGTGGGCAGCAGGCCCGACGCTGCGGCGTCCGCCAGGGTAGGGGCGGCTGCGTCCTTGTCGGACAGCAGGAACTCCACCCCGTCGGGCAGCGGCAGGGCCAGCGCCGGGTCGACCGGGTTGATGCCGTGCTCGCGGCCGGGGGAGTAGCCAGTGGAACACAGATAGGTGAGTGTGGAGTTGTCCGCCAAGGCCAGGAACGCGTGCCCCAGGCCCTCGGAGAGGTACACCGCCCGCCGATCCTCACCGTCAAGCCTGACCACATCGACCGCGCCGAACGTCGGCGACCCGATCCGGACATCGACCATGAAGTCCAGCACCGCGCCGCGGGGGCACGTGACGTACTTGGCCTGGCCGGGCGGCACATCCGCGAAATGCACGCCGCGCAGGGTGTTCGCCCGGGAGACAGAAAGGTTCGCCTGCTCCAGGCTCAGCGGATGGCCGACCGCTTCGACCAGCGTCTCGATCTTGAACCACTCAAGGAAAAGGCCCCGATCATCGCCGTGTTGGACGGGCGTGAACTCGAACGCTCCGGGCACCTTGAGTTCGCGAACCTGCATGAATGCGGATCCTATCGGGGCGTGGTTGCTTGACCTGCGCCTACCTGGCGGGCAGCGTGGGCAACATGACGCTGCTGACCCGCACGGAGATCGCCGACGCCCTCGAGGACCTGCCCGGATGGGGTGGTGACACCTCCGACATCCGGTGCCGCTACATCGCCCCCGATTTCCGGGCCGCCATCGGGTTGGTCAATGCCGTGGCGGACGCTGCCGAGGAGGCCGGGCACCATCCCGCGATCGACATCCGGTGGAAGGACGTGCTGTTCGTGCTGACCACGCACAGCCAGGACGGAGTCACCGGCAAGGACGTCGAGCTGGCAAGCACGATCGCCCGGCTGGCGGACGAGGCCGGGGCGTCTCCGGCCTGACGGCGTCGCTCGTTGATCATCCGTTCCCAGGTTCGGAGTCGTCGTTGTTCACCAGCAGTGAAGTCACGTCCAGTGACTCGCCCAGTGAGTCGCCCAGTGACTCGCCCAGTGAGTCGCCCAGTGACTCGAGCAGTGACTCGCCCAGTGAGTCGCCCAGTGAGTCGCCCAGTGAGTCGCCCAGTGGATTACCTCCGGAGTCGCCCAGTGGCCACGAGCGGGCGCGCCCGAGCGGACACCGGCCCGCGCCGGGAGTTCCGGCCGGGTTCACCCCCGATGACGTGCTGGTGGCCCATCGTGGGGGCAAGCTGTCGATCTCGTTGCGCGCTCCGTTGGCGACCCGGCGCGATCTGTCGATGCTGTACACCCCGGGGGTCGCCGCCGTCTCCAGCCTGATCGCCAGCGACCCGGCCGCCGCTCGGGAGTACACCTGGGCGTCCCGGGTGGTGGCGGTGATCTCCGACGGGACGGCGGTGCTCGGCCTGGGAGACATCGGGCCCAAAGCCTCGCTGCCGGTGATGGAGGGCAAATCGGCGTTGATGAAGGCGTTCGCCGGCCTGGATTCGGTGCCGATCGTGCTGAACACGACCGATCCTGACGAGATCGTCGCCGCAGTGACCGCAATCGCACCGTCCTTCGGCGCGATCAACCTGGAGGACATTTCGGCCCCCCGGTGCTTCGAGGTCGAACGCCGGCTGATCCAGGCGGTCGACATCCCGGTCATGCACGACGACCAGCACGGCACCGCGGTGGTGGTGTTAGCGGCCCTGATGAACGCCGCCTCCGTCATCGGGCGGGTGATGGTGGACCTGCGGGTGGTGATCGTCGGAGCCGGCGCCGCCGGGATCGCGTGCGCCAAGATCCTGCTCGCTGCCGGCGTCCGTGATCTGGTGCTGGTCGACTCGGCGGGCGTGCTGTCGGTCGGCCGCGCGGGCATGCACCCGGTGAAGCAGGAGATGGCGGCGGCGAGCAACCCGCGTGCGATCACCGGCGGTCTGCCGGATGCGCTGGCCGGCGCCGACGTGTTCGTCGGGGTGTCCGGCGGCAGCGTTGATCCCGACCTGGTTCGGACCATGGCCCCCCAGCCCATCGTGTT
The DNA here is from genome assembly GCA_965247715.1 of Nakamurella sp. GTDB lineage: Bacteria > Actinomycetota > Actinomycetes > Mycobacteriales > Nakamurellaceae > Nakamurella. The sequence continues at coordinate 1,102,076 of CBDFHS010000015.1, forward strand.
CGCGCTTGCCAACCCCACCCCCGAGATCCATCCCGACGCCGCGCTCGCGGCCGGTGCCGCGGTGGTCGCCACCGGGCGGAGTGATTTCGCGAACCAGATCAACAACGTGCTCGCGTTCCCGGGGATCTTTCTGGGTGCGTTGGACTGTGGTGCCACGGCCATCACCGAGGGGATGAAGGTGGCCGCGGCCGGCGCCATCTGCGCCGCGGTGCCCGGCCGGGCGGTTGCCGACCGGATCGTGCCCGACCCGTTCACCCCGGGCCTGGCCCGGGTCGTCGCGGACGCGGTGATCTCCGCCGCGCGTGCCGAAGCGGTGGCCAGGCCCTGACCGGGATCGATGTGCCAGCTCTGGGGGTTTGCCCTGACCGGAAAGGTCCTCAGGCGGCCTATCGATACGGCGGGCGGCCTGGTCGGGCCCGGGTGGGGGTGGTGGACGCACCCGGCCGTACAGGATGTCCCGTATATCGGACAGAACTCGGCCGTGCCCGCTCGCGTCGGGCGGTCGGGAAGCATCCAATGTCCTGGTGACCGTTCACCCAGCCCCGTCGCCTCAGTCGAGCCCGCAATCGCCGCGGTCAGCGTCAGTGGAGGTCGTCCGGCCGGGGCCGCTGGAACTCGGCCCCGTCGCGGTGTCATTCGGGGACGTGGTCGACGTCGCCCGGCATCGGCGAGTGGTGGTCATCAACGATGCGGCGATTGCGGCGATGGCCGCCAGTCGGGCCATCGTGGACACCTTGGCCGACGACGTGCGTCCGCACTACGGAATCTCCACCGGGTTCGGGGCGCTTGCCACCACCTCGATCGCTCCGCACCGGCGGGCCGCGTTGCAGACCTCGCTGATCCGCTCGCACGCCGCCGGTAGCGGCGAGCCCGTGGAGCGGGAGGTGGTTCGGGCGTTGATGCTGCTGCGGCTGGCCACCCTGGCCCGCGGGAACACCGGCATCCGTCCCGCGACCGCCGGTGCGCTCGCCGGGCTGCTCAGTTCTGGGATCACCCCGATCGTCCCGGAGTACGGCTCACTGGGCTGTTCCGGCGACCTTGCCCCGCTGGCCGCGGTGGCGTTGGCGCTGATCGGCGAGGGTGAGGTGATCGACGACCGGGGCCGCCGGCGACCGGCCGCGCAGGCGCTTGCCGACACCGGCCTGACCCCGGTGGTGTTGGCCGAGAAGGAGGGGCTCGCCCTGATCAACGGCACCGACGGCATGCTCGGGATGCTGGTGCTGGCGCTGACCGACCTGGCGCTGCTGCTGGACGCGGCGGACCTTGCGGCGGCGATGTCCGTCGAGGCCCTGCTCGGCACGGATCGGGTCTTCGCCGCCGAATTGCAGGTGCTACGGCCGCAGGTCGGGCAGGCCGTCAGCGCCGCCCGGATCGCCGCGGCGCTGGCAGGTTCGCCGATCGTCGCCTCCCATGCCGGACCGCAGGACACCAGGGTGCAGGACGCCTACTCGCTGCGATGTTCCCCCGCGGTGCACGGAACGGCCAGGGACACAATGGGTTTCGCGATCGGAATCGCCGAGCGCGAACTGGCCAGTTCAATCGACAACCCGGTCGTGCTGTCCGACGGGCGGGTGCAGTCGAACGGCAATTTCCACGGGGCGCCCGTCGCCGCGGTGCTGGACTTCCTGGCCATCTCCGTCGCCGACGTCGCCGGGATCGCCGAGCGGCGCACGGATCGGATGCTCGATGCCTCGCGGTCACACGGCCTGCCGCCGTTCCTGGCCCACGAGGTCGGGGTGGATTCTGGCCACATGATCGCCCAGTACACCCAGGCCGGCATCGTCTCCGAACTCAAACGCCTTGCGGTGCCGGCCTCGGTGGACTCCATTCCGTCATCGGCCATGCAGGAGGACCATGTGTCGATGGGTTGGCACGCCGGACGCAAACTGCGCCGTTCAATCGATGGCCTTCGGCGGGTGCTGGCTGTCGAGATCCTCACTGCGGCAAGGGCACTGGATCTCCGGGCGCCGCTGCAGCCCGGACCGGTGACGGCTGCGGTTCGGGACGTGGTGCGGACCAGGGTGGCCGGGCCCGGCCCGGACCGGCACCTCGGGCCGGAGATCGATGCCGTCGTCGAACTCCTGGCCACCGGCGCGATCACCGCCGCCGCCGAGTCGGAATCGAAGTCGGGGTCGGGGTTGTCATGAGGTTGACCGGTGGGGCTGCCAGCGGCAACCGGTTCCTGGCCGTTTGGGCGGACTTGGCCGGTGTTGGCCGGGACCGGATGCGGGGCGGGTACTCCAGGCATGTGTTCGACGACGCGGACATGCAGCTTCGTGAGTGGTTCACCGAGCAGGCAACCCGGCGCGGCCTGGACGTGGAGACGGACCGCAACGGCAATCTGTGGGCGTGGTGGGGACCTCCGGGAACCGGCGCCGTCGTCACCGGCTCGCACCTGGATTCGGTTCCCGGTGGCGGCGCGTTCGACGGCCCGCTGGGCGTGGTGAGCGCTCTCCTGGCTGTGGACGAGCTCCGATTGCGTGGCGTGGAGCCAGCGAAACCGCTGGCCGTCGGATGCTTCATCGAGGAGGAGGGTGGGCGGTTCGGGTCACCGTGCCTGGGTTCCAGGTTGTTGACCGGAGCGGCCGACGCCGATCAGGTTCGCCGGTTGCACGACGGTGACGCTGTGTCGGTGGCCGACGCGGCCCGCCGGGTGGGCATCGACCCGTCACAGATGGGACCTGATCCGGCGCGGCTGGCGGCGATCGGCACGTTCGTCGAGTTACACGTCGAACAGGGCCGGCTCCTGCATGCGGCCGATCCCACGGCGGTGGTCGGCGTCGGCTCGGAAATCGTTGCCCATGGGCGGTGGCGGATCACCGTCACCGGTCAGGGCAACCACGCCGGAACGACCCGGCCGGCGGACCGCCGCGACCCGATGATCCCCGCCGCCGCGGCGGTGTTCGCTGCCCGCCGGGTGATCACCGAGCATGACGCAGCGGTGGCAACGGTCGGCCGAATCATTCCGATCCCCGGCGGCACCAACGTGATTGCCTCGTCGGTTCAGCTCTGGCTGGACGTTCGGCATGCCTCCTCCGCGGTCACCGCCGAGCTGGTTGATGAGATCGTCGCGGCGGTCCGGGACGAGGCGGTCGCGGAGGGCTGCACGGTGATGGCGCAGCGGGAGTCGATGTCGGACCAGGTCAGTTTTGACCCCGGCCTCGGCCTTGCGCTCTCGGATCTGCTGGGAGCTCCGGTCATCCCCACCGGCGCTGGTCACGACGCCGGGGTGTTCGCGCCGCATCTGCCCACCGCAATGCTGTTTGTTCGCAATCCCAGCGGGATCTCGCACGCCCCGGACGAGCATGCCGACGCCGCTGATTGCGTGGTCGGGGTGGACGCGCTGGCCGACGTCCTGGAGAACCTGGTCCGCTGAACGACTGGCCGCTGAACGACTTGTCCACTGAACGACTGGTCCGCTGAACGACTGGTCCGCTGAACGACTGGTCCGCTGAACGACTAGCAGGCGTGGCCGGGCACCGCCCGGTGGGTCGGCTGGCGGCTGTCGGCGCCGAGCCACGGCGCACCGGGCCGGATTGAAACCGTCGCTAACCGGGTACCAGCACTGGTAGTTCGATGTGGGGGGTCGCCCCGCGTCAGCGATCGCGAGCCTTCGCAGGGGACCATGTCGAACCCGTCAACGGACGTCGAACCGGCCACCGGATCCGCCGGCCGGGCCGCCAGCATCTTGCTCACCGGCATCGGTGAACTCACCACCAACGACCCCGCCGCCGGACCGGGACTATTGGGTCTCGTCCCGAATGCCGCGGTGATCATGGTGGGTGAGCGCATTGCCTGGGTCGGGCCCGCTGCGTCAGCGCCGGCAGCGGACACCGTCGTGGATGTGGGCGGCCGGGCGGTCCTACCGGGGTGGGTGGATTCGCATTCGCACCTAGTGTTCGGCGGCAGCCGAGCCGCTGAGTTCTCCGCCCGGATGGCCGGTGAGCCGTACCGGGCCGGCGGCATGCAGGCGACCGTCGAGGCCACCCGGGCGACCTCCGATCAGGAGTTACTGTCCATCGCGCGCTGGCACCGGGCCGAGATGATCGCCGGCGGCACCACGTGCATGGAGACCAAGACCGGGTACGGGCTGACGCTGCCGGACGAGGTCCGCTCTGCCGCGGTCGCGGTGGCGGCCGGGTTCGACGAGGTCAGCTTTCTCGGCGCGCACGTCGTGCCGCCGGAGTTCGCAAAGGACCCGGACGGGTACCTGGACCTGGTGTGCGGGCCGATGCTCGACGCGGTGGCCCCGCAGGTGGGCTGGATCGACGTGTTCTGCGAGAAGGGCGCGTTCGACGAGGGGCAGGCCCGCCGGGTGCTTGCCGCCGGCACCCGCAAGGGCTTGGGCCTGCGGGTGCACGGCAACCAGCTGGGGACCGGGGCCGGGGTACGAGTGGCCGTGGACACCGGCGCCGCCAGCGTCGACCACTGCACCTTTCTGGACGCGAGGGACTTCTCGGCCTTGGTCGGTTCGCAGACGGTTGCGACCCTGCTGCCGGCCTGCGACCTGTCGACCCGCCAGCCCGCGGCCCCTGGCCGGGAACTCGTCGACGCCGGTGCCCGGATCGCGTTGGCGTCGAATTGCAATCCTGGGTCCTGCTACACCTCGTCGATGAACCTGGTGGTGGCCCTGGGTGTCCTGCTGTGCCGGTTGTCCCCGCAGGAGGCGGTGCACGCAGCGACGGCGGGCGGTGCGGCTGCACTGCGCCGCACCGATGTCGGCTCCGTCACCGTGGGGGCCAGGGCCGATCTACACGTCCTCGAGGCCCCGTCCCACGACTATCTCGCCTACCGCGTCGGTGTCCCATTGACCCACGCGGTGTACCGGCTGGGGGCCCGGGAGTTCCCCGTGGTGCCCACCGGCTGACCGGGCCGACCCGTGAGCGGTTCAGCCGGCTGCGGGCCGACCGACGACGATGACGATCTTGCCGCGCACATGCCGGAGCTCGGAGAACCGGTGCGCCTCAGCGGTTTCGGCCAGGGTGAAGGTTTTGTCCACCGGGAGGTGGACGGTCCCGTCAGCGATCGCGGCGACGGCCTCGGTCAGCGAGTTCTCGAAGCCTGGTTCGCCGCCGGAGGTGATGATGACCCCCGGTCCTGACGCCGCGAAGTCGGCGATGGTGACGATCTTGCCGCCAGGCTGTACCAGCTCGATCGAACCCTCGATCACCCCGGTTCCGGCGGCGTCGACCACCGCGTGCACCCCGTCCGGCGCGACCTCCCGCACCCGGTCCTCCCAGCCTTCGCCGTACGCGACCGCGGTCGCCCCCAGGGAGCGCAGGTAGTCCAGGTTGCCCTCACTGGCGGTTCCGATCACCTGGATTCCCCGGGAGATCGCCAGCTGAGTGGTGAACGCGCCGACCCCGCCGGTGGCTGCGTGGATCAACAGCGTCTGACCGGCGGTGATCTCGGCGAGGGTCAGTACCCGGATCGCGGTCCGGCCGACGACGGGAATCGCCGCACCGGTGATGTCGTCGACCTCATCCGGAAGGGGCGCGATATCAGCTGGCTTGGCCAGGATGTACTCGGCGGCCGTCCCTCCCTCCGCCTCCCCGGTGACCCGCTGACCGACGGCCAGCCCGCTCACATTCTCGCCGACGGCGTCGATCACCCCGGCAAAGTCCCGGCCCGGGATCCGCTCCCTGGTCAGGGGTTTGCCACCGGACATGAATCCCTTGCGAATCTTCCAGTCGATCGGGTTCACGCCGGAGACACTGACCCGCACCCGCACCTGATCAGCCCCGGGTTCGGGGGTCGGAACCTCGCTCAGCCTCAGCACCTCGGGCTCGCCGTACTCGGTGTAGGTGATGGCCTTGGGCATCTGGTCCTCCTGGTGTCGGGGTAAAGGGGCGTGCGGCTTCCGCCGAGCAAACGGGGCTGGTTGCTGGCAACCGCCGACGACGGGATGACGTTCCCGTCTCGGGTCTCGGGTCTCGGGTCTCGGGTCTCGGGTCTCGGGCCGAGGTCAGCGCTTGGCGAATGCCGCCGCGATGACGGCCGCCTGCTCCACCTCGTGCACCCGGGCGGAACCGGCCGATGGGGCGGCCATCGCCCGCCGCGAACACCGTTTGATGCCGATCAGCCGCGGCAGCATCTCCGGCAACGCCAGCGCCAGGAAGGTCCAGGAACCCTGGTTCGCCGGTTCCTCCTGCACCCACCGGAAATCGGTGACCTCCGGGTAGGACTCCAGCACGTGCCCGAGTTTGCGCCTGGGCACCGGGTAGATCTGCTCCATCCGGACGATCGCCACATCCGTGATCTTGTTGGCGGTGCGGTAGGCGTCGAGTTCGTAGTAGAGCTTGCCGCTGGTCAGCAGCACGGTCCGGACAGCACCAGGCTCCACAGTGTGGTCGGCGATCACCGACTCGAACTTGCCGTCGGTGAAGTCGCTGACGCTGGACACGGCGGCCTTGTTCCGCAGCATCGACTTGGGCGTGAACACCACCATCGGCCGGTGCACCCCGTCCAGGACGTGCCGGCGCAGCAGGTGGAAGTAATTCGCCGGGGTGGAGGGCACCGCGATGGTCATCGACCCCTCGGCGCACAACTGCAGGAACCGCTCGATCCGGCCGGAGGTGTGGTCCGGGCCCTGGCCCTCGTGGGCGTGCGGCAGCAGCAGCACCACCCCGGACTGCTGGCCCCACTTGGCCTCGCCGGAGGACAGGTACTCGTCGATCACCGACTGGGCGCCGTTGACGAAGTCGCCGAACTGCGCCTCCCACATCACCAGAGCTTCCCGGTTGGCCACCGAGTAGCCGTATTCGAAACCCAGTGCCGCGTACTCGGTCAGCGCCGAGTCGTAGATCAGCACTCGCTCCTGATCATCCGAGAGATGTTGCAACGGAAGGAATTCGGCACCCGTCTTGTGATCGATCAGGACGGAGTGACGTTGCACGAAGGTGCCTCGCCTGGTGTCCTGCCCGGACAACCGGACCAGCCGGCCCTCCATCGCGATCGAGCCGACCGCGAGTAGTTCACCGAACGCCCAGTCGACGCCGCCGTTGCGGCTCATCTCGACCCGGCGGTCCAGCACGGACTTGACCCGGGGATGCGGGGTGAACCCCGGCGGGAACTGGACCGCGGCGTCGGCGATGCGCTGCATCATCTCGGCGCTGATCCGGGTTTCCACCTTGGGCGGGATCTGCTGTTCGGCCTCCACCGACGGCGACGGCGCAGCCACCCCTTTTTCCAGGTCGCGTACCTCGTTGAACACCCGTTCCAGCTGGGTGTGGTAGTCCCGCAACGCTTCCTCGGCGTCCTCGGGGGAGAGGTCACCGCGGCCGATCAGTGCCTCCGTGTAGATCCGCCGCACCGATCGCTTGCCGTCGATGATCTGGTACATCAGTGGGTTCGTCATCGACGGGTCGTCGCCCTCGTTGTGACCACGCCGCCGGTAGCAGACCAGGTCGACGACGACGTCCCGGCCGAACGACTGCCGGTACTCCACGGCCAGCCTGGCGACCCATACGGCGGCTTCGGGATCGTCGCCGTTCACGTGGAAGATCGGAGCCTGGATCATCTTGGCGACGTCGGTGCTGTATTCGCTGGACCGGGACGCCTCGGGGGCGGTCGTGAAACCGACCTGGTTGTTGATGATCACGTGCAGGGTGCCGCCGGTGCGGTAACCGCGGAGCAGGGACAGGTTCAGCGTCTCCGCGACGACCCCCTGGCCGGCGAAAGCGGCGTCGCCGTGCAGGGCCACCGGCATCACGGTGAACCCGCCCTCACCGAGGTTGAGCATGTCCTGCTTGGCGCGGGCTACTCCTTCCAGAACCGGGTCCACCACCTCCAGGTGCGAGGGGTTGGCGACCAGGGTGACGTCGACCTGCCCGTCGCCGAACGGCCGGACATACTTGCCCTCGGCGCCCAGGTGGTACTTCACGTCACCGGACCCGTGTGCCTGGCCCGGGTCCATGTTGCCCTCGAACTCACGGAAGATCTGTGAATAGGGCTTGCCGATGATGTTGGCCAAGACGTTCAGCCGGCCGCGGTGCGCCATGCCGATCACAACCTCGTCCATGCCGTACTCGGCTGCCTTGTTCAGCGCCGCGTCCAGCATGGCGATGACGGTCTCCCCGCCCTCCAGCGAGAACCGTTTCTGGCCAATGTATTTCGTCTGCAGGAAGGTCTCGAATGCCTCCGCGCTGTTCAACCTGCCGAGAATGTATTTCTGCTCGTCCACCGGCGGCTTCTCGTGCTTGACCTCGACCCGCTGCTGGATCCACTTGCGCTGCTCCGGATCCATGATGTGCATGTACTCGACACCGACGGTGCGGCAATAGGAGTCGCGGAGCACGCCGAGGACGTCCCGGAGCTTCATGAAGTCCTGGTCGTTGAAACCGCCGACCGGGAACTCCCGATCCAGGTCCCACAGCGTCAGCCCGTGCGAGAGCACATCCAGGTCGGGGTGCCGACGCTGCCGGTAGTTGAGGGGGTCGGTGTCGGCCATCAGGTGGCCGCGGCTGCGATACGCGTCGATGATCTCCAACACCCGAGCGGTCTTGTCGATCGCGCCGTGCCGGCCGACGTCCAGATCCTTGACCCAGCGCACCGGTTCGTACGGCAGCCGGAGCGAGGTGAAGACGTCGTCGTAGAAACCGTCCTCACCGATCAGGAAATGGTGGATCCGGCGCAGGAATTCGCCCGACTCGGCACCCTGGATCACCCGGTGGTCGTAGGTGGAGGTCAGCGTAATGATCTTGGAAATGCCCAGGTCGGACAGCGTTTGACCGCTCGCCCCCTGGAACTCCGCCGGGTACTCCAGAGCGCCGACCCCGATGATTGCGCTCTGCCCCGACATCAGCCGCGGCACCGAGTGGTTGGTGCCGATGCCGCCTGGATTGGTGAGCGAGATCGTCGTTCCCGCATAGTCCTCAGCGGTGAGAACGCCGGTTCTGGCCTTGCGGACGACCTGCTCGTACGACGACCAGAACTGGGTGAAGCTCATCGCCTCGGCGCTGCGGATCGGGATCACCACCAGGTTGCGGCCGCCGCCCTTGGCCGGTAGGTCGATCGCCAGGCCGAGGTTGACGTGTGCCGGGGTGACCACGGACGGCTTGCCATCCACCACCGCGAAATGCTTGTTCATGGCGGGGAAGTCGGTGATGGCGCGGACGATGGCGTACCCGATGAGATGGGTGAACGAGATCTTGCCGCCGCGGTTGCGCTTGAGAAAGTTGTTGATGACGATGCGGTTGTCGGCCATCAGCTTGGCCGGGACGGCCCGGACCGAGGTCGCGGTGGGCACCTCGAGCGAGCTGGTCATGTTCTTCACCACGGCGGCGGCCACCCCGCGCAAGGGGGTGCTGGTCAATCCGGTGCCCTCGGCGTCCTGCGCGGCGCGGGCCGCTTTGGCGGCCTTGGCGGCCATCATGTCGTCCGGGGTGGCGGTAGTGGTGGGGCGCGCCGACCTGCCGGTTCCAGGTGGCATGTCGGTGCCCTCTTTGCCGCCGGCGCGGGCCGATGCCGGCGGGCCGGCGGGTGGGGCCGAGCGGGGCGGGGCGGAGTTGCTGGAACCGTTGCCGCTGGTTGACCCGTTGCCACTGGTTGACCCGTTGCGCGACGAGGCTGGAATCGGGGTGGCTGAGCCCGGTGCGGCTGACCCCGACCCAGTGCCACCCGACCCAGTGCCACCCGACGCAGTTCCACTCGACCCGGTTCCACCAGATGCGGTTCCACCCGACGCGGTGGGCTGAACACTGCCGGGGGCCGCCGGTCGGTTGCGGTGCGGGGGAGGTGGGGGCGGCGGGGTGCCGCCGTGGCCTCCCGCTGGGCTGGCCGCGACAGGTTTCACGGCAACTGCGGTGGTGCCGGGTGCTGGCTGAGCTGCGGGTTTGCCGGCGGCGGGGGTTGCCTGTGCTGCGGGCTTGCCGGCGATCCCGGCCGCCACGTCTGCGCTGGGCGGTTTGTTGCCGGAACCGGTGTCGGCAAAGAAGTCGCGCCAGATCGGGTCCACGCTCTCGGGGTCCTCGAGGAACTGCTGGTACTTCTCCTCGACAAACCAATCGTTGGGACCGAATTCGGGCACAGCTGCTGACGACACGGTCGTAGTCCGCCTGTTCTCAGCTCGGGAGTGGGTCAGATTCAGGCTAAACCTCCCCGGCCGGGCCTGGTTGGGCGGTCGCGAGGGTGCCGGTCACATTCCCTCGATCGCCTGCTCCTGGGCACTGCCGCGGTGCGGACGGTCGACGGAGCGCGCCGCTGCGTTGCCGCCCGTCGCACGATGCGCACTATCGACCGTGGGCGGAAGGGCGGTTTCGCCTGACCCACCGTGCCTGGCCCACCGTGCCTGGCCCACCGTGCACTCGGCCCGGGATCAGCGGCAGCCCGGGTCGGTCCACCCCGGTCGGTCACCCCCGGGTCGTCACCCCCCCGCCCGGGTCGGTCACCCCCCGCCCGGGCCGGTCACCTCGGGGTCGGTCACCCCCCCGCCCGGGTCGGTCACACCGGGTTCGGTCCCCTCCGCCCAGGGCGGTCACTCCTGAGGCTGAGGCACCTTCGGCGCTGAAACCGGTGCCGATGACCGCATCTCTTTCACTGGCGCGCCCTGCAGGGTGCCGGTGATCTCGGTGCCAATCACGCCGGCCGCTTCCGCGTACAACTTCGTGTACGCCCCGCCTCGTCCGAGCAGCTCCTGGTGCCGTCCGATCTCCACGATGCGACCGCGTTCCATCACGACGATCCGGTCCGCCCTGGCCGCGGTGGTCAACCGGTGGGCGACGACAACGGTGGTCCGACCGCGGGCCAACCGGTCCGTCGCCGACAGCACTGCGGCCTCGGCTGCGGGGTCCAGGGCCGCGGTTGCCTCGTCCAGCAGCAGGATGTCGGGGTCGACCAGTTCGGCCCTGGCCAGCGAGATCAATTGCCGTTGCCCCGCCGAAAGGTTTCGGCCGCGCTCGTCGACCGCGTGGTGGAACCCGCCGGTCAGTCCGGCGATGGCTTGCACGGCGCCGACGGCCCGGGCGGCGGATTCCACCTCCGCGTCGGTAGCCTCGGGCCGGCCGTAGGCAATGTTCTCCCGGACGCTGCCGATGAACAGATGCGGCTCCTGCGGGACCACTCCGAGCCGGCGGCGGTACGCGCCCAGCTCGAGGCGCCGGATGTCGACGCCGTCGACCAGGATGGATCCGTCGGTGACGTCGTAGTAGCGGGCGATCAGCTTCACCAGGGTCGACTTCCCGGCGCCGGTAGCACCGACCACGGCCACCGTCTGCCCGGCCCCGATATGCAGGTCGACCCCGTCCAGCGCGGCCGCCGACTCCGGCCCGGCTGTCTGGTACCGGAACTGCGCCTGGACGAGCCGGATGTCGCCGGTTAGGCCGCCCACCGGCAGTGGGTGCGTCGCAGCCGGCGTCGAGGTGCGGGTGTCGAGCAGCTCACCGATCCGGGTCAGGCCGACCTGCGCCTGCTGGTAGGAGTCGAAGACCTGCGACAGCTGCTGGATCGGGGTGAAGAAGGAGTCCAGGTACAGGACGAACGCGATCAGCGTCCCGGCGGTCATGGTTCCGGCGACGACACGCAGCACTCCGGAGCCCAGCACGGCCGCCGCGGCGAGTTCGGACAACAGGGCGACGAACGGGAAGTAGATCGAGATCGCGGTCTGCGCCCGCATGCGGGACCGACGGTAGTCGTCGCTGCGGGCGGCGAACCCGTCCGCGTTGGCCTGCTGCCGGCCCAGCGCCTGCGAAACCCTCAGGCCCGCAACGTTTTCCTGGAGATCGGCGTTCACGATGCTGACCTTCTCCCGGGCATCGGTATACGCCCGGCTGGAGAACCGCCGGAAGATGACGGTCGCGACGGCGACCACCGGCAGGGCCAGAAACGCCACCAGGGCAAGCCCGGCGTCCATGATCACCAGCACGATCGCGATCCCCAGGAACGTGGCCAGCGAGACCACCGAGGTGACCAGCCCGGTCTGCAGGAAACTCGACAACGCGTCGACGTCGGTGGTCATCCGGGTCATGATCCGGCCGGCCATCTCGCGCTCGTAGTAGTCCAGCCCGAGCCGCTGCAGGTGGGCGAATTCGCGCACCCGAAGCTGGTAGAGCACGTTCTCCCCAGCCCGGCCGGCGGCCACTGTCTGGTACCGCTGGATCAGGTAGTCGGCGCCCACCACGGCGAGGGCGGCCGCGGACGCGAGGAACACCACTGTTGCCGACCCGGCCGATACCCCGTGGTCGACGCCGTACCGGATCAGCACCGGCAGGGCGAGCGTCGCGATGGCGTCCGCGGCGACCAGCAGCAGGGCCACGATCAACAGGCCCAGCACCGGCCGCAAGGTTCGGCGCAGGCTGAACCGGCGGGTGTCCGGTGGGACTTCCCGGGGCTTCTCGGTCGCCGGGGGCAGGGCAGCGACCTGCGCCAGCAGCTCGGGGGTGGCCGGCCCCGCTCCGAGCATGCCGCCCAGGCCGGGACCACCTCCGCCGCCGCCGCGCGCGGCCACCCGGTTTGCCCCGGCCGCAGCGAGGCGGGCGGATCGGTCCGTCAGGACAGGACCGGACGGCCGGGTGCTGGGGGAGTCGGCGTCCTCCGATGAGCCGAGCAGGTCGACATCGCCCTCCGGCATCGGCCAGAGTTCCGGTGTCACCTGCGAACGCCCCGTCCTCGGTGCGCCGCCACTCGATGAAGCCCGCCCGTCGCCGTTGCCCGTCGCGGTACCGTTCGCGACCACGGCGGCGGACCCGATAACGGGGTCCCCACCCGTGCCCGGTCCTGTCGTCGAGGTCCCACCCGCCGCAGAGTCGGTCGGTCCGGCCGGCGCGGTCGTCGCCGGCGGCTGGAAGTCCCCGCCCAGTTCGGTGCCGAGCAGGGACCGGTACGGCTCGCTCCGGCCCAGCAGTTCCTCATGGGTCCCGACGTCAACCACACGCCCGGCCACCACCATCGCGATCCGGTCGGCGAGCGCCAGCGTCGACCGTCGATGCGCGATCAGGATCGTCGTCCGGTCGGCGGTCACCCGGCGCAGGGTGGCGTGGATGGCCGCCTCGGTGACCGGGTCGACGGCGCTGGTCGCGTCGTCCAGGATCAGCACCCGCGGGTCGGTGATCAACGCCCGGGCCAACGCCAGTCGTTGCCGCTGCCCACCGGACAGCGTCAACCCGCGCTCACCGATGACGGTGTCGTACCCCTGCGGGAGGGCCTCGATAAAATCCGCGGCTTCGGCGCCAACCGCCGCGGCCCTGATCTCGGCCGCGGAGGCATCGGGCCGGCCGTACCCGATGTTCGCGGAGATGCTGTCGGAGAACAGGAACGCCTCTTCGAACACCACACCGACGCTGCTTCGGAGGTCGGTCATTGCGAGCTCGCGAACATCGAGGCCGCCCACCCTGACCACACCGCGCTGCGGGTCGTAGAACCGGGGCAGTAACAGGGACACCGTGGACTTGCCCGACCCGGATGCGCCCACCACCGCCAGGGTGGCGCCCGCGGGGACGTGCAGGTCGAAGCCGTCCAGGACCGGGTCCTCCGGCGTGTACCCGAACCCGACCCGGGAGAAATCGATGTCCAACGGGCCGTCGGGCAACGGGACCGGGTGGGCCCGCTCGGTGATCGCCGGCAGCGAGTCGACGATCTCCAGCACCCGTTCCACTGACGCCCGAGCCTGCTGCCCGAGGACCAGCAACATCGTCAACATCCGGGTCGGGGCGACCAGCTGCGCGAGGTACAAGGTGAACGCCAGGAACGTGCCCAGCGAGATTGCCCCGGTCACGGCCAGGTAGCCACCCAGGGCAAGCACGCCGACCTGACCGAGCGCGGTCAGCGCCTGCAGCGCGGGTCCGATCGTGGCGGTCATCCGGACCGCACGCATCCGTTGCGCGAACAGCCGCCGGGCCCCGTCGCGGAGCCGACCCAGTTCCCGGTCCTCCTGGCCGAAACCCTTGACCACCCGGACCCCGGTGACGTCCTCCTCGACGATCTCCGCGACCTCGGCGGCGGCTTGCTGCGCCGCCCAGGTGGCCGGGAACAGCACCGTCCTGGTGGCCCTGGTCATCACGATCACCGCCGGCACCACCAGCAGCGCCATGATCGTCAGCAGCGGCGACAGCGTCAGCATGATCACCAGGGAGACGACGAACAGCACCACTTGACCCGCGGACAGTGGCACCATCGCCAGCAGCGACTGGACCATCTGCAGGTCGCTGGACGCACGGGAGACCACCTGCCCGGTGCGTAACCGGTCCTGGCCGGACCCGTCGAGCCGCTGCAATGCCCCGAAAACGTCCTGCCGCATGTCGTGCTGGACGTCCAGGGACAACCGGCCGCCGGCCCACCGGCGCAGGAACGACGAGCCGAACCGGACAACTGCCAGGGTCACCAGGCCAGCCAGAATCCACCCCAGTGAGCTGGTGTCACCGCTGGTCGCCCCGTCGACCGCGATCTGCGTGAGCAAGGGGGTCAATGCCCCCAGGCCGACCCCGCCGATGGCGGACAACCCCGCCAGCAGGGTGATCACCGGGTGCCGCCAGCAGTACCCCCACAGCCGTCGCAACCACCGCGACGCCGGGGCCGCCGGCTTCGTCGGGGTGGGGTCGGTGCCGTCGCCAGCCACCGCGCCGGGAATGAGCGCGGACGGCGGGGCGGGGGAGGAGGGCACGAAGACACGGTAACCGGGGACACCGACAGTCCCGGCCGGCCGGATTGGTGACGAGGACCCGCCGCCAGCCTTGGCTCCGGCCGATTTCCGCCCCGCCACGCCGGTCGCGAGGCGTCACCGACGTCATTCCGCCCGGCATGACACGCTGGGGCGGTGGTGCAGCACACGCAGACCCGACCCTGGTGGCGTCAGGCGCGGGTGTGGGTCCGCGTTCTGCGGGACGCCGTCTCGTTGGCCCTCGCAGTCTTCCTGATCGCCTGGGGTCTGCCGAAGGTCGCCGGCGTCGACTGGCCGGAGATCGTCGCTCCGTTGAGCACGCTGAACCCCGCCGTGCTGGTGTTGCTGGCAGCGATGCAGCTGACCGCCCTGTTCGCGTTCACCTTCACCATCACCGGGGCGCTGCCGGGTATCTCCCACCGCCGTGCCCTGACGGTCAACCTGGCCGGCTCGCTGGTCGCCAACACGCTGCCGTTCGGTGGGGCGCTGGCGATCGGTGGTACCTACGCGATCTGCCGGTCCTGGGGTTTCTCCCGCACCAGCATCGGCATCTCGGTGCTGCTCGGCGGGGTGTTCGCCACCGCCGGCAAGGTGCTGCTCCCGATCGTCGGGCTGGCCGCGCTGTTGCTCGACGGCGGGCGGATCAGCCCGGCGGTGCGGGACGCCGCAGTGGTCGGGGTGCTGACCCTGGTCGCGGTGCTGGCGCTGTTCGTCACCGTCATGGTCAGCGACCGGGCAGCGCACGCGGTCGGCGGCTGGTTCCAGGCGGTCGCCCAGGCGGTGCTGCGGCTCATCGGCAAACCCAGGCAGCTGGGGTGGGCGGACGCGATCGGCCGGATCCGGGAGCAGATCCGGGATGTGTTGCGGCACGGTTGGCTGCAGATGACCGCGGGCACCCTGGGCTACTTCGTCGTGTACTTCCTGCTGTTCTGGGCGTGCCTGCATTTCTGCGGCCTGGTGACCGGGCTGCCGACGATGCTGGCCGCGTTCGCCCTGGGCCGTTTGTTGACGTCGGTGGCAGTGACCCCGGGGGGCCTCGGTGTGGTGGAGGCCGGGTCGTTGGCGCTGATGGTGGCGATGGGCGCCGACCCCGCCCTGGCTGCCAGCGGCACCCTGTTGTTCTCGCTGTTCACGCATGTTCTGGAAATTCCGTTCGGGGTGCTGGCGTGGCTCGCCTGGTGGTGGGGCCGGGGTCGCACGCCGGTCGGCCCCGCCGAGGCCGCGGAGGTCACGACCGACGCCCCGGCAGCTCCCCGACCGGGGCCGGACCGGGCGGGGTGAAGGCAGAATCGGCACCGTCCGCAGCGGCCGGCGGAATCCGGATCTGCACCAGCAGCCCCGGCGGCTGACCTCCGGGTACGGCGTCGGCGAGCGCCACCGTCCCGCCCTGCTGGAGGACGATCTCGCGAACGATGGCGAGCCCAAGGCCGGTGCCGCCGCTGCCGCGGTCACGGGCGTCCTGCAACCTGCTGAAGCGTTCGAACACCCGCTGCCGTTCCCCGACCGGTATGCCCGGACCGTCATCGCGCACCGTCACCACTGCGGCCCCGTCGGCGGCCGAGCCGACGGTGACCTCCACCGCGGACGAGGCATGGCGCACCGCGTTGTCCAGCACGTTGGCCAGCACCCGGCGGATTCCGGGTGGGTTGACGGCGACCGGAACGGTCGTCAACACCCGCGTCGTGACGGGTACCCGCGCCGAGCCGAACCCGTCGACGGCGGCGGCGACCAGCACCGACAGGTCGACCAGCTGCCGGGGCGGCGGGCCGGCGTCGTCCACCGTGGCGAGCACCAGCAGGTCGTCGACCAGGCTCGTCAGCCGGTGCACCTCGGCCAGTAGATCGGTGCTGTCGGGTGGTTCGCCGGTCTGCTCGGCGACCTCCAACTGAGTCCGCAGGCTGGTCAGCGGTGACCGTAGTTCGTGCGCCGCGTCCGCGACGAAAGCCCGTTGCCGACCGCGGGACCCGGCCAGCCGGTCCAGCATCAGGTTGAGTGTCCTGGCGAGCCGGCCGATCTCGTCCGGTGCGTCGGCGCCGGGCAACCCGCCGGGCGACCCGCCGCCGGTGATGCGTTCCGCGCCGACCCGCAGTGCCTCGACCGGCCGCAGGGTGGCCCCCACCAGCCGCCAGACCAGTCCGGCGAGCACCACCAGCAGCACCGTGAAACCCAGGATCAGCGCGGTCCGCACCACCCGGACCGCGTCGGCGATGTCGCCGGACGGCGCCGCGACCAGGACCGTGCGCTCACCGGCCGGCAGGGCGATCACCCGCATCGGGGACTGCACGCCGAACCGGGAGCCGTCAACGGTGATCGCCCCGGCCAGCGCGGTGACCAGGTCCGGGGAGGTGAGCGCCGGCACCAACCGGTCTGCCCCGGCGGATGCTGAGAGTACCCGGCCGCCCTGGTCGATCACCTGGACCACGGTGGTTCCCCCCGACGGCACCGGGTCGGGCAACCGGCCGGCGTCGATCAGCAGGACCACCTCCTGCCCGGTCAGCCGCGCGGCATCGTCGGAGGCCCGCTCCAGACCGACCCGAAGGACGACGGTGACCACCACCCCGGCGACGACCAGCCCGACCGCCAGGCCGACCGTCGTCAACAGCACCAGCCTGGTCCGCAGGTTCGACCGCCGGCGACCCGCCCCGACCCCGTGCCCGATCACTGGCCCAGGGCCGGGCCGGTCAGCCACCGCCCGGATCCAACCGGTAGCCCACGCCGCGCACCGTGATCACCGCCGACCGACCGAACGGGGCGTCGATCTTCCGGCGCAGGTAGCCGATGTAGACCTCGACCACGTTGGGCTCGGCGGCGCCGTAGACCTCCCAGACGTGTTCGAGCAACTCGGACCGGCTGACGACCGCGCCGAGGCGGCGCATCAGGTACTCCAGCAGGGCGAACTCCCGGGCGGTGAGTGCGATCGGGGTCTCCCCGCGGGTCACCGTCCGGCCGGCCGGGTCCAGCCGCAGGTCACCGGCGGCGAGCACGGTCGGCCGTTCCGGGGCGCCGCGGCGCAGCAACGCACGGAGCCTGGCGACCAGGACCACGAAACTGAACGGTTTGGTGAGGTAGTCGTCGGCGCCCACGTTCAACCCATCGGCCTGGTCGTACTCGCCGTCCTTGGCCGACAGCAGCAGCACCGGAACCCAGTTCCGCTCCTGCCGCAAGGTCCGGACGACGGCGTACCCGGACAGCCGCGGCAGCATGATGTCCAGCACAATCGCGTCGTAGCCCGACTCCCTGGCGGCGTTCAGCCCGGCCTCCCCGTCATGGGCCAGATCGACCGCGAACCCGTTGGCCCGCAATCCTTTCTGCAAGGCGGCCGCCAGCCGCACCTCGTCTTCGACCACCAACACCCGCATCCGGCACCTTCCGGCCGGCCGCCGGCCGGCACCTCTCAGGCTGCTCTCAGCATCCTCGGCCGAGGATGACAGGGCAGCACCGTCCTGCCGCCGGAAATTCCGGGTGCGGCGCGAACAAAGGATCTCGCTCATGGTCGACAAGCGCACCCGTCCGGCCTGGCGCTGGGCCGTCCCCGGTGCCGTGGTGGCGGTCGCGCTCGGCGCGACGGCGCTGTCCGGTATCGCTGCCGACGCCACGACCACCCTGCCGCCGCGCAGCGCCGCGGAATTGTTGGTCGACGTCCAGAGCGCCAGTGTGACAGGGCTGTCCGGGACGGTGGTGCAGAACGCCGCCCTGGGGCTGCCCGAACTACCGGTGCAGGTCGGCGGACAGGGCAGCTCGAGCTTCGGCTCGCTGGTGTCGGGTTCGCACACCCTGCGGGTGTGGGCGGCCGGACCGGAGCGGCAGCGGCTCGCGCTGCTCGGCACCCTGGGTGAATCGGACATCGTCCGCAATGGCCGGGACGTCTGGACCTGGTCCAGCGACGAGAACGCCGCCACCCACTACCGGCTGGCAGATCGGGCAGCAGCGGCACCGACGATCCGGCCGGACGTGGCGGCGATGACCCCGCAGCAGGCCGCCGACGCCGCGCTTGCCGCCATCGACCCCAGCACCAGGGTCAGCACCGACGGCACGGCCACGGTCGCCGGCCGGGACGCGTACGAGCTGGTGCTGTTGCCGAGGGACACCGGCTCCCTGGTGGGGCAGGTCCGGATCGCCATCGACGGGGAGCACCGCGTCCCGCTGCGGGTGCAGGTTTTCGCCAGGGACGCCGTAACGGCGGCGTTCGAGGTCGGTTTCACCCAGGTGAGCTTCGACGTGCCCGGCGACGAGCAGTTCGCGTTCACCCCGCCGCCGGGTGCCACGGTCACGGAATCCTCGGTGGGTCTGGGCGCCGGGCCAACCTCTACGGTTCCGGTCGAGCCGGTTCCGGTCGAGTCGGGTCCGGTCGATTCGGGTCTCGGTGGCGTTGCCGCGCCGCGGATCGTGGGTAGCGGATGGACCGCGGTGCTGGTAACGACCAGGCTGGCGGAGAGCCCCTCGGCCGGCCAGGGCACCCGGGACGGCCGGGCGTCGGGCCTCGACCTGACCGCCGTCCTGGACGCGCTCCCCCGGGTCAGCGGCGACTGGGGAACCGGGCGGCTGCTGCAGTCGGCGCTGTTCTCGGTGCTGATCACCGACGACGGCCGGGTGCTCGCCGGCGCCGTCCCCGCCGACGCGCTGTACCGGGCCGCCGGCTGATGAGTTCACCCGTCGTGACCGTCGCCGACCGGTCGCCGACGGCGCCCGACCCGGTGCCGACCGGCTTCGCGATCACCTCCAGCGGGCTGACCAAACGGTTCCGCGGCGGCCAGATCGCCGTCGACCACATCGATCTCGCGGTCCCGGCCGGGTCGGTGTACGGATTCCTTGGACCCAACGGGTCCGGCAAGACCACGACCATCCGGATGCTCCTGGGCCTGGTGGGCCCGACCGCCGGGTCGCACACCGTCCTCGGCGGCCGGATCCCGCAGGACGCGCAGCGGGTGCTGGCCCGGGTCGGGGCGCTGGTGGAAGGTCCGGCGTTCCACCCGTACCTGTCCGGTGCGGACAATCTGCGTCGGCTGGACGCGGCCGACCGCACCGCCGATGGGCGCACCGCCGCGGTTCGCCTCGCGGCCGCGCTTGACCGGGTCGGGCTCGCGGCGGCGGCGAAGAAGAAGTACCGCAACTATTCCCTGGGCATGCGGCAACGCCTTGGCATCGCGGCGGCGCTGCTGCAACCCAGGGAGCTGCTGATCCTGGACGAACCAACCAACGGCCTGGACCCTCAGGGCACCCGGGAGGTCAGGGCGCTGGTCACCGACCTGGCCGCTGGCGGGGTGACGGTGATGCTTTCCACCCACCTGCTGTCCGAGGTCGAGCAGATCTGCACCCATGTCGGGGTGATGCACATCGGCCGGCTGGTTGCGCAGTCCTCGCTGGCCGAGCTGCGGGCGCAGACCGCGCCGAGGGTCCAGGTGCTCACCGAGCAGGTGGACACGGCGGCCGCGGTCCTGGGCCGGTGCGGGTTGACCAGGATCGACCGCGGCCCCGGGCAGGTCACCGCCGAACTGGGGGCCGCCGGACTGCCCTCGATCGTCGCGGCGCTGATCGGCGACGGCATCGCGGTGCGCGGGTTCGGGCTGGTCCCGGTCAATCTGGAGGACGTATTCGTCACGTTGACCGGGGAGGGTTTCGATGTCAGCAGCTGAGCCGGTGACCGCAGCCCGGCGCGATCGGTCGCTGCCGTTGTCCGGGTCGGGGCGGTTCCTGTGGTCAGAGCTGCGCCTGATCTTCGGCCGGCGGCGCACCATCGCCGGCCTCGGGGTGCTGGCCGCGGTCCCGATCATCATCGCGTTGGCGGTGAAGTACAGCGGCGGGGCCCGCGGCGGCGGGAACGGGTTCATCGGCCAGGCGACGACCAACGGGCTGTTCGTCGCGCTGACGGCGCTGACCGTCGAGCTGCCGTTGTTCCTGCCGTTGGCCGTTGCGGTGATCTGCGGCGACGCCGTCGCGGGTGAAGCCGGGACGGGAACCCTGCGCTACCTGCTCGTCACGCCCGTGCACCGGACCCGGCTGCTGGCGGTGAAGTACGCCTCCGTGCTCATCTTCACCGCCGCCGCCGTGCTGCTGATCGCGGTGGTCGGCGCCGGCCTGGGGTTCGCGCTGTTCGGCGCGGGGCCGGTGACGCTGCTCTCCGGGACCCAGGTGTCCACCGGGGAGGGTCTCCGCCGGCTGTTGCTGGTGTGCGGGTACCTCGTCATCTGTCTCGGTTCGCTGGCCGCCATCGGGCTGTTCGTCTCCACCCTCACCGAGCAGGCCGTCGGCGCAATGATCGGCATCGTCTCCGTGGCCGTGATCAGCCAGATCCTGGGTGCGGTCTCCCAGCTCTCGGCGATCCACCCGTACCTGCCGACGCACTACTGGCTCGCTTTCGGGGATCTGCTGCGTGACCCGATCGCGACCGGCCAGGTCACGTCCGGAATGGTCAGCGCCGCCGTGTACGCGGCCGTGTTCCTGACCGCCGCGTGGGCCAGGTTCGCCGGGAAGGACATCACCAGCTGACATCACCAGCTGACATCACCAGCTGACAAAGCCAGCCGACCGTTTGCGGGCTCCCGAGCGTTACAGCGTGGCCAGGACGTCGGTGAACCGCCTGCCGCCGCCGGCCCGCCCGCCCAGGCCGGGTTGCCGGTACCACTCCCGGCCGAACACGGCGCCGAACAGCGGGGGTGGGATGCGGGTGAACAGGCCCAGGGTCCGTGGCCCGGAATCGGCACCGGCCTGGCTGGTGTGCGCCAGCATGGCCGCCCGCCGGGCACCGGCCTGACGCTTCACGTCGATGCAGTGGGTGATCTCCGACGCCGCCGAATACGCCGTCGACCAGGGTTCCAGATCGACCCGTCGGGAGGCCGGTAGCACCCGGTTCACCGCGCGGGCGGCGGCGAGCAACCGGTCCCGCGGCACGGTGGCCTCCAGGACGACCGGCGTACCGGCCAGCGCCGCCGCCGCCGCGCCGACGGTGTGCACCATGAGGTGGTCGGGGTGGCCGTACCCGCCGGCGGCGTCATAGCTGGTCAGGACGTCGGCGCCCTCCTGAGTCAGGATCGCTGCCACCCGGGCGGCGGCCTCGGCCGGGTCGGCATCGACGAACCGCGGCAGGCCGGTGGCGGGCGGTGCCGTCGGCGCGAAGGCCAGCCCGGAGTCGGCGTACCCCATCAGTTCAAGCCGCGCAACGCCGAGCGCCCGCGCGGACACCTGAAGCTCGGCCACCCGGCGTTCCCCCAGCAGACCGTCGGCACGCAATGCTGTGGGTGCCAGGCCGCCCTCCCCGGCGGTGGCGACCACCAGGACAACCCGGTGACCCTGCGCGGACAGCTTCGCCATCGTGCCCGCGGTCAGCAGGGCCTCGTCATCGGGGTGAGCATGGAAGAACACGACGGTGGCCGGCACCCGGCTAGCATGTCGCAGGTTCGGTCGGGCAACGGAACAGGCGGGTGGCGCAGTGCGGATTGCGCACATCTCCGACTGTTTCGTCCCCCGTCTCGGCGGGATCGAGATGCAGGTCAACGACCTCACCCGGCGCCAGCAGCTGGCCGGCCTGCATCCGGAGGTGATCACTGCCACCCCGTTGTCCCGCCGGCGGTCCGCTGCCGCCGGCCCGGTACCGGTGCACCGCTTCGGGTTGCCGATCCCGGCCGAGGTCGCGAACAACCCGGTGCCGTCCCGCCCGATCGAAAAGGCCCTTCGGGCCGGCGGTTTCGATGTGGTCCATGTGCATGCCGGGGTGGGTTCGCCATTCGCCGCGGCCGGTGTCCGGGTAGCGCTGAAACTGGGTCTGCCGGTGGCCGTGACCGTGCACTGCCTGCCGGCTTCGGTGCGACTGCCGTCCTTCCTCACTCCATGGGGCACCCCGGAGATCGCCCGACGGATCGCGTTGACCGCGGTCAGCGAGGCCGCGGCCCGGCCGCTTCGGGAGCAGACCGGGGTGCCGGTGACGGTGGTCCCGAACGGTCTCGACCCGCAGGATTGGGCGATTCCCCCGCACGAGGGTGACATCCGGGTCATCCGGGCGGTCTCCACCATGCGGCTGTCGGTTCGCAAACGGCCGTTGCCCCTGCTCGCCGTGGTGCTGGCCGCCCAGCAACAACTGGCCCCGGACATCGATCTGCGGTTGAGGGTGTTCGGTGACGGCAAATTGATGCCGCGGATGCGCCGATACGCCGCTCGCAAGAAAATGGGCGAATCCGTCGACCTCGCCGGCCGGGTGGACCGGGACCACCTCAAATCCCTGTACGGGCAGTCGGACCTGTTCCTGGCCCCGGCGTTTCTGGAGTCCTTCGGCATCGCCGCCTTGGAGGCCCGGTGTGCCGGGCTCCCTGTGCTCGCGATGCGCGGTACCGGAATCACCGAGTTCGTGGCCGACCGGCAGGAGGGGATGCTCGCCGACGGGGACGCCGGCATGACGGCTGCCCTGGTCGAGATCTGCCGGGACGCCGATTTGCGCGGTCGCATTGCCGAGCACAACCGGACGACGGTCCCACCGACGGCCTGGCCGGCGGTGCTGGAACGGGTGATGCAGGAATACGACAGGGCAGGGGCGATCAATGCAGTGCGCTGATCATCACTGGGTGGGTCGCAGACCCGTCCTCCACCAACCAGTCGACCGGGAGTGGGCCGCCAGATGACCCGCCGCGATGTCATCGTAGTGGGCGCTGGCCACAATGGTCTGGTGGCATCAATTCTCGCCGCGCTGGCCGGCAAAAGCGTGACCGTGCTCGAACGTTCGGCCCAACCCGGTGGCGCCACAGCCGGCGACCGGTTGTTCCCCCCGCATGCGGCGCGGCTCAGCAGGTACTCCTATCTCGTTTCTCTGATGCCGCGAGAGCTGGTGCGCCGGTTGGGTATCGAGCTCACCCTGGCCTCACGGGCGGTGTCGTCGTACACACCGGTGGTTCGTAACGGCGCCTCTGGCGGGTTGCTGATCGAGCGGTCACCGGGCGCGGTCACCCAGGAATCGTTCCGGGCGCTCACCGGTAGCGACGAGGAGTTCACGGCCTGGCAGGGCTTCTACGGCGAGATGCAGGCGATGGCCACGGTGGTGGCACCGATGCTCACGGGTCCGCTGCCCCGTCGTGAGCAGGCCCGATCCGTCGTCATCGCCGCTGCCGGGCAACAGATCTGGACCGACATCGTGGAACAACCGTTGGGCGACATGATCGTTCGCCGGTTCCGGGACGACACGGTACGCGGTGTGGTGGCTACGGACGGGTTGATCGGTAGTCATACCTCCCTGTTCGATTCGTCGCTGCTGGCCAATCGCTGCTTCCTCTACCACCTGATCGGGGGCGGTACCGGGGAATGGCTGGTGCCGGTCGGCGGGATGGGTACGCTGACCGACGTGCTGGTCGCCAGGGCGCGGTCGCTGGGGGTGCAGATCCGTTGCGACGTGCAGGTTGTCGGGGTCGACGAGGGCGGCGAGGGGGTGACCGTGTTCGGAACCGGGGCCGACGGGGAGGTCGAGTTCGACGCCGATCATCTGCTGGCCGCGGTCGCCCCCGCGGTGGTGGATCGGTGGCTCGGGCGGGAAGCGGTGATCCCGACCGGGGCCCAGATCAAGATCAACATGTTGCTGGATCGGTTGCCCCGGTTGGCATCCGGAGTCGATCCCCGGGTGGCGTTCGCCGGGACGATGCATCTGGAGGAGGGATTCTGGGACTTGGAGGCCGCCTACGCCACCACCGCTGCCGGGACCCTGCCGGCGGTGATCCCCGGTGAGGTGTACTGCCATTCACTGACCGACCCGTCGATCCTCGGCGGCCATTCCGGGGCCACGCTCACCCTTTTCGGGCTGCACACCCCGGTCGAGCTGTTCCGCGACGACCCGGACGGCAGCCGGGACCGGGCTGCCCAAGCTGCGCTCATCGCCCTGCAACGCCACCTCGCCGAACCGTTACTGGACTGCCTGGCCCGGGACTCCGACGGCCGCCCCTGCCTGGACATCGCCTCCCCCGTCGACCTGGAGAGCACCCTGGGCATGCCGGGCGGGAACATCTTTCATGACGACCTGAGCTGGCCCTGGCTCGCCGACGGCTTTCCGGTGGATACCCCGGCCGAACGCTACGGGGTCGAGATCGCCGGTAGCGCAAGGATCCTGCTCGCCGGCGCCGGGAGCCGGCGCGGGGGTGGGGTTTCCGGCCTGGGCGGGTTGGCGGCGGTCGACGCCCTACTGCAGACCACCGAAACCGGAGGTCATGAGTGACCAACGAGACATCCCCCGACCGCGCGTTTCTCGGCGCCGCGGTGCAGGCAGCGCAGCAGGGACTGGCCGAGGGTGGCATCCCGATCGGTGCCGCATTGGTGGTGGACGGGGCAGTGCTGGCGACCGGCTGGAACAAGCGGGTGCAACTGGGCAGCCCGATCCGCCACGGCGAAACCGACTGCCTGGACAACGCCGGCCGCCTACCGGCCACCGTCTATGCGAAATCGACCATGGTGACGACACTCTCGCCGTGCGACATGTGCACCGGCGCCATCCTGCTGTACAAGATCCCGCGGGTGATCGTCGGTGAGAACCGGACGTTCTACGGCGGCGAGGACCTGCTGCGGGAGCGCGGCGTCGACGTGATCGTGCTGGACGACACCGAGTGCGTCGCAATGATGGCCGACTTCATCGCTGCCAAGCCTGCCCTGTGGAACGAGGACATCGGCGTCCCGGACTGAGGTTTGCGCGCCGTCGGTCAGCCGATCAGGGCCTGCAACCACAGGTCGGCGTAACCCCTGCCATCGACCCCCAGCGCGACGTCCACCATCGTCGGCGGTGCCGCCGGCGACAGCCGGACCCGGTCGACCGGTGATGCGCGGCGGTCGACGATGGTCTGGCCCCGGCCCTCACCGGTGCCGGTGTCGACCCGGACGGCCAACCGTTCGGTCTGCAGCCCTGCCGGGTCGATCACCGCGCAGACCGTGCCCGCGTCGCCGATCGTGGTCGAATCGGCCGACAGCGCAGCGCACCGCCACCTGATCAGCGCCCCGGCCAGCTGGCACCCCGGATCGAGCCGACCATGCAGCCGCTCCGCGTCCTGTTCGTCGACCCGGACCTGATGGAACACGTCCAACCCGTACATGGTGACGGGAATGTCCAGGTCGCGGGCCGCGGCCAGGGTGATGGCGGCGGCCTCGGGGTCGTGGAACACGTTGAACTCCGCTGCTGCCGTGACGTTTCCGGCCGACGCCGAGCCTCCCATGAAGATCAACCGGTCGATTCCGGCCGCGACTTCGGGATAGGCCCGGAGCAACAGGGCGATGTTGGTCAGTGGCGCGGTGGCCACCACGGTGAGCGGCTCCCCGTTGGCCACCGCCGCCAGCAACTCGTGCCGTAACACATCCACGGCGCTGTGCACGGAAGTGCGCCGGTCCGAAGGCCGGGAAAAGCCCCCCAACCCGTCGCCCCCGTGGAAATGCCCGGTGTCCTGGGCGGGTGACAGCAGCGGTGCGCTCGCGCCGCGGCCGATCGGGATTTCCCCCGCCCCGGCCGCGTCCAGCACGTACCTGGTGTTCGCCGTCACCTGGGCGACACCGGTGTTGCCGGCGACGCAGGTCACCGCCCGCAGGTCGATCTCCGGGTGGCGCACCGCCAGCAGGAGCGCGAACGCATCGTCGATCCCGGTGTCCACGTCCATCACCACCGGGACGGCAGTCACAATCGGACCCCATTGAGCACTGCACGCATCCGGCTCCGGCGGCGCACCTGCCGGGTCACCATGATCGCTGCGATGGCCGCGAACACTGCCGGTCCGAGCCACCACACCAGTGCTGCCCGAAACGTCAGCACCAGGCAGAGCCCGAAGAACGTGAGCATCAACACTCCCACCAGAACCGTGCTGGACACGGGCGCCTTCGGCATGTCGTCAGCCTGCCACCTCAGTGACACCGACCCGGAACCAGGCGTAAGCTACTGAGCGGTAACTTGGCTCGGGAGGGTTCGGCCGCCACCCTGGGAGATGATGGGTGGCCCGGCACACGGCAGGAGAGGGAACTCGCATGAAGATCGCGGTTTTGCTGAAGCAGGTACCCGATACCTGGTCGGAGCGGACGCTTGTCGAGCCCGACTGGATCCTGGACCGGGACGCCGCCGACGCCGTCATCGACGAGATCGACACCCGCGGCGTGGAGGCGGCCTTGCAGTTGAAGGAACGGCACGGCGGCGAGGTGACGGTGCTGACGATGGGTCCACCTCGAGCCACCGAAGCGCTGCGCAAGGCCTTGGCCATGGGCGCCGATGCCGCAGTCCACATTTGCGATGACGCGCTGGCCGGATCCGATGCGCTGCAGACGTCGGCCGCGCTGGCGGCGGCCATCCAAACGGTGTCGCCCGATCTGGTGATCACCGGCAACGAATCGACCGACGGCCGCACCGGATCGGTGCCGTCGATGCTGGCCGAACGGCTGGGCATGCCCCAGGTCACCTCGATCAGGACCCTGGAGATCGACGGGACGGCGCTGCGCGCGGAGCGGGTCCGCGACGGCGGGTACAGCGAGGTCACCGCGACCCTGCCAGCGGTGGTCTCCGTGACGGAAAAGATCAACGAGCCGCGGTACCCGGGTTTCAAGGGAATCATGGCCGCGAAGAAGAAGACCATCAGCACGCTGGGAGTGGCCGACCTGGGACTTGACCCGGCGACCACCGGCCTGGCCAACGCATCGACCGTGGTCGTCGACGGCGCGCCCCGGCCGCCCCGCCAGTCCGGGGAGAAGATCACCGACGACGGCACCGGCGGTGCCAAGGCCGCCGAGTTCCTGGCCGCCGGCCGCCTGATCTGACACCCGGTCGAACCGACCCGGAGACGACAAACCCATGAGCACCGGCAGCGGCGCCGAACCGCGGAGCCGGCAACGAAGGAGTACAGATGTCCCAGGTCCTGGTACTGGTGGAGCATCACGACGGTGTCGTTGGCAAGGCCACCGGTGAATTGCTGACCGTGGCCGCCCGCCTGGGTGACCCGGCAGCCGTCGTGGTGGGCAAGCCAGGGACCGCGGAGTCGCTGGCCGCAGAGTTGGGCGCGTTGGGCGCTTCCACGGTCTACGCGGCCGAGTGTGACGAGGCCGCCGGCCTCTTGGTGACGCCGTCGGTAGCGGGGTTGGCGGCCGCCGTGTCGGCGGCCGGTCAGCCGGCCGCAGTACTGCTGGCGGCGACGGTGGAGGGCCGGGAGATCGCCGGGCGGCTGGCCGTGCGTACCGGATCCGGAATACTCGCCGACGCGGTCGACGTCGCCATCGAGGGGGCCGATGTGGTGGCTACCCACTCCGTGTTCGGTGGCGCCTACACGGTTCGCTACCGGGTCGCCACCGGGGTGCCCATCATCTCGATCCGGCCGGGTGCGATCGAGGCCGCGCCGATCGCCGCCACCGCCCGGGTGGTGCCGGTGCAGGTCGAGGTGGACCCGTCGATCTCGGCCGTCATCGTCGCCGACCATCCCGAACCCGCCGGTGACCGGCCGGATCTGTCGTCCGCGACGGTGGTCGTCTCCGGTGGCCGCGGGGTCGGGTCCGCGGAGAACTTCCAGGTGGTCGAGGAGTTGGCGGACGCGATGGGCGGCGCCGTCGGGGCGTCCCGGGCCGCCGTCGATTCCGGGTACTACCCGCCGCAGTTCCAGGTGGGGCAGACCGGGACCACTGTCTCCCCACAGGTCTACGTCGCTCTGGGGATTTCCGGGGCGATCCAGCACCGGGCCGGCATGCAAACGTCCAAGACCATCGTCGCGGTGAACAAGGACGCCGACGCGCCGATCTTCGAGATCGCGGACTTCGGTGTGGTGGGTGATCTTTTCACCGTTACCCCGCAGCTGACCCAGGCGGTGCGCGAGCGCAAGGGCTGACGCCTCAGGATCAAGGGTCACCCATCGTGACGGGATTCATCGGGTTGTCACGTAACGTCCACCCGGTCGTTGTCGGTTGCACGTCCTGATCGATGACGATCTGGCAACGTGACCACGACCGAATTGCTGAACGCATCGGATGTGTACGCCGCCGACCGCACAGCCGCCCTGCATCGTCCCGCGGGCTACCAGCTACGACTCGCCGCCAACCAAACAGACGTGCTCGCCGTCCAGCGACTGCGGTACGAAGTGTTCGAGCAGGAGGGCGGGGCCAGCACCCCCGGGCCCGACGGTCTGGATCAGGACGCGCTGGATGATTCGTGTGACCACCTGATCGTCTGGCACCGGTTCGCGAACGGACCGGCTCAGGCTGTTGCCACCTACCGATTGTTGCCCCCGCACGGCAACGAGGCACTCCCGCGCCGCTGCGGGCTCTATGCCGACCGTGAATTCGGACTGGCCCCGCTGGAACCGCTGCTGGACAGCACCGTAGAGGCCGGCCGGGCGTGCGTCCGGGCAGATCACCGTGGCGGAACCGCCATCGGGTTGCTGTGGACGGGTATCGCGCGCTACCTGCACCTGACGGGCTACCGCTACCTGCTGGGCTGCGCGTCGGTCGACCTGGGCGACGGTGGGACTACGGCCGCGTCCATCTGGGACCTGGCGCTGCGGGGCCATCTCGCACCGGCCGGGCGGCGGTGCCGGGCGCGCAACCCGCTACCGATCGGCGGTATCGAACGGGCCGCCGGTCCGGTCACCGTCCCGCCGCTGCTACGCGGTTACCTCCGGTTGGGTGCAAAGGTGTGTGGGCCACCCGCCCACGACCCCGAGTTCGCCGTCGCCGACTTCCTGGTGCTGCTCGATTTGACCACCGCGAACCAGCGCTACCTGCGTCGGTTCCTGCCATGAACGGCAACGGTGGAGTGGGGCATCGCCCCGGTCCGGATTGCCAGCCGGGTGGCTGTTCCAGTGCCTGTCGACGGGACCGCCGGCCATCGGGCCGATCGGTTCCGGCGGCGGCCGGCCGCGCCGTCCTGGTCGGGTGTTGCCTGCTGGCTGCAGTCGCCGGCTTGCGCCTGCTGACGGTGGCTCCCGGTTACACCCGGCAACAACGCGGATCCCTGGCCCTGCAGTACTTTTCGCGAGCGCTGTTGGCAGCCCTGCGAGTGCGGGTGGTGAGCACCGGCACGCTGAGGACCGGAGCGTCGCTGGTGGTGGCCAATCACGTCTCGTGGCTCGACGTGCTGGCCCTGGCCGCAGCGGGGCCGATGGTCCCGCTTGCCAAGACGGAGATCGCCCGCTGGCCGGTGATCGGGCGGGCCGCCAGCAACGCCGGGACGCTGTTCGTGTGCCGCGAGAGCTGGCGCGAGCTGCCCGGCACTGTCGATCAGATGACGGCCGCCCTTCGACGGGGCCATCGGATTCAGGTGTTCCCCGAATCGACCACCCGGTGCGGCCGCTCCATCGCGCCTTTCCACCGGGCCGCGTTCCAGGCCGCGGTCGACGCGGGTGTCGTGGTCTCACCGGCGGCTCTTAACTACCGCACCACCGACGGCGACCGGTCGATGGAGGCCGCCTTCGTCGGCGACGATGACCTGCTCGGCTCGCTCTGGCGGGTGTTGCGAGCCGGGCCGATTACCGTGCGCGTGCAATGGTTGCCGGTCATTCCGGCCATTGCCGACCGTGGGCACCGGGCGGGTGATCGGGCGGCCGCGGCTCGTCGAGCGGAACGGGCGGTGGCCCGGGCCCTGGGACAGCCGGTGCTCCGCCCCGCCCCGCCGCAGCGAAAGCCGGTCGAGCCGGTTGTACCGCCAACGCCGCTGCGGCCGGCACCCGTGGGATCCCCGTCCTCTCGCCGTGCTGGCCCCCGCCGGCTGCCGCGGGTGGCCTGAGCGCAGTCATTCTCCGCGACAGCCGGGGCCCAGGCGCCGGTGGAATCAGCCGGTCTTGCCCGACAGCGCCACCAGAACACCTGCGACGGCGAAATACTTGTTCGAACCGAGATCCCGGACGGTCTTGATGTTCAGCGCGCTGGCCAGCGCTTCGTCGTGCGCGGGCGTCACCCCGGCCAGTGCGGACGGCGGCGCCGCCAGGATCTCGTCCAAGCTGGAGTTCTCGTACTTCTTGTCCAGCGCTTTGCTCAGGTCGATCGAGACAGCCATGGAACGCGTTCCCTTCGTCGGGGACCGTTCGGGTGAACGGGCCTGCCACATCAGGGTGACGCATCGGGGTCCAATTGTTGCCGGAGCCCCCCACCTGCGGCATTTCCGTGACCGTGGTTGGGGTCATCGGCCCCGCCCGCTTACCCTTGTCATCGATGACCTACCTCGATCATGCCGCCACCACCCCGGTTCTGCCGGAGGTGGTTGCTGCCATGTCCAGGGCTATGTCGCAGACCGGGAACGCGTCGTCCCTGCACAGTTCGGGCCGGGCGGCCCGTCGCAGCGTCGAGGAGTCCAGGGAGAGCATCGCTCAGTCGCTCGGAGCGCGACCCAGCGAGGTGCTGTTCACCTCCGGCGGCACGGAGTCGGACAACCTGGCGGTGGCCGGTATCTACCGGGCCCGGCGGGCCGCGGACCCGGCCCGGCGCCGGATCATCGTCCCGGCACTGGAGCATCATGCGGTGCTGGACGTGGTGGAGTTCCTCGAAGCCAGCGAGGGTGCGCTGGTCAGCTGGCTCGAGGTGGACGATTTTGGCCGCGTGCACGCCGACACCCTGGCCGCCGCGATTGCGGAGAACCCCGCCGACGTTGCCCTGGTCACTGTCATGTGGGCGAACAACGAGGTCGGCACCGTCAACCCGGTTCGCGAGCTCGCCGAGGTCGCCCGTGCCTCGGACATTCCGTTCCATACCGACGCGGTGCAGGCCCTCGGTCAGCTTCCGGTGGATTTCAGCCACAGCGGCGCGGACGCGCTGACCGCGACCGGCCACAAGATCGGCGGGCCGACGGGCTGCGGGTTGTTGGTGCTACGCCGCGACACCGTGCTCGTGCCACTGGTGCATGGCGGGGGCCAGGAGCGGGGTGTCCGCAGCGGCACCCTGGACGTTGCCGGCATCGCCGGACTGGCGGTCGCGGTGCAGGATGCCGTCACCCACCGGGCCGAGCGCGCCGCCATGCTGGCCGGATTGCGGGACGCCCTGCTGGCCGAGGTGACCGCGCAGATTCCCGATGTGATCCTGTCCGGCGACCCCGGCCAGTCGCTGGTCGACGGCGGCCCGTCCCGGTTGCCCGGCAACCTGCACCTGCGGTTCCCGGGCTGCGCGGGGGATTCGCTGCTGATGTTGCTGGACGCGGCCGGGATCGAATGCTCGACCGGTTCGGCGTGCACCGCCGGGGTGGCCCGGCCGTCACACGTGTTGCTGGCCATGGGTATCGACGACGACTCGGCCCGCGGTGCGCTGCGATTCTCCTTCGGCCATTCCTCCACCGCGGCAGATGTGACCGCGGTCGCGGAGGCCATCGGCCCGGTGGTGCAGCGGGCGCGCCGTGCCGCGCTGGCCGGGGCGCGCCGGCGATGACCGGTCAAGGGTGCTCGGCCGGTTCGGTGCCGGTCAGCGGGGCGGTCTGATGCGCGTGCTGGCTGCGATGAGCGGCGGGGTGGACTCCGCGGTGGCAGCGGCGCTAGCCGTCGACGCCGGGCACGAGGTGACCGGGGTGCACATGGCGTTGTCCCGCAACCCGGGGACGCTGCGCACCGGCTCCCGCGGTTGCTGCACCGTCGAGGACTCCTTCGACGCCCGCCGGGTCTGCGATCACCTCGGGATTCCTTACTACGTCTGGGATCTCAGCGAGGACTTCATCGAGGACGTGGTCGCGGACTTCCTGTCGGAGTACTCGGCCGGTCGCACCCCGAACCCGTGCCTGCGGTGCAACGAGAAGATCAAGTTCGCCGCCCTGTTGGACCGTGCGATCGCCCTCGGGTTCGACGCCGTCGCCACCGGGCACCACGTCCGGATGCGCGACGGGATCCTGCACCGCTCGATCGATCTGGCCAAGGACCAGTCCTACGTACTTGCGGTGCTAACCGCGGATCAGTTGGCGCACAGCATGTTTCCCTTGGGAGAGCTGACCAAGGCGGAGGTGCGGGCGGAGGCGGCACGGCGGGGTTTCGGGGTCGCGGCCAAGCCGGATTCGTACGACATCTGCTTCATTCCGGACGGCGACACCCACGGGTACCTGGTGGACAAGCTGGGTTCCCGGCCGGGCAACGTGGTCGACTCCGGCACCGGCGAGGTCTTGGCCGAGCACGACGGTTTTTTCGCGTACACCATCGGTCAGCGCAAGGGTCTGAACCTGAACCGTCCTGCCGCCGACGGCCGGCCGAGGTATGTGCTCGGAATTGAACCGGTCAGTGGAACGGTGACCGTCGGGCCGGCCGCCGGGCTCGACGTCCGCATGATCGCCGCTGACCGGGTGGTGTTCTCGGCCGGCGAGCCACCGGCGTTCCCGTTGCGGACGGTCGCCCAACTGCGGGCACACGGCGGCACGGTCACCGGTTCGGCGGACCTGGTGGACGGGGCGATTCGGCTGTCCCTGGATGAACCGATCCGCGGCGTGGCCCCCGGGCAGACCGTGGTGCTGTACGACGCCGGTGACCAGTACGTGATCGGCGCCGGCACTATCGTCAGGGCGGCCTGATGAGCCAGACGAACACCCGGCTCGAAATGCCGGAGGCGGGGGAGCGGGCCCCGCTGACCGAGCTGTTCCCGGCGCGTCGGGTCTGGAACCACGGCGCCGCAACAGGTGTCGGGTCGCTGCCCGGTACGTCGCCGGTAGAGGCGGCTGGAATGGTGGCCGGCGAGTTGCCCAGTCTGCCGCACGTGGTTGAACTGCCCGACCGCGGTGTCGGCGCCGACATGGTCGGCCGCGCGGTCGGACTGCTGGTGGACCTCTACGCCGAGGTGGTGCCGTCCGGCTGGCGTATCTCCCGCCGCCCCGGCCGAGACACCCAGCGGACCAAGGACTTTCTAGCCTGGGATGCCGACGCCGTCGAGCAGCGGTACGGCGGCGCGGAATGGGTCAAGGTACAGGTCTGCGGGCCGTGGACGCTGGCCGCGATGCTCGAGGTGCCGGCCGGGCACCGCGCGTTGACCGACCCTGGAGCCGTCGACGACCTGACCGCGTCGCTGGCCGAGGGCCTGTCCGCGCACATCACCGACATCGCCGCGCGGGTGCCAGGTGCGGGCATCGTCGTGCAGATCGACGAGCCGGCGCTGCCTTCGGTGTTGGCCGGGAACCTTCCCACTGCCAGTGGTTTCGGCACCGTGTCGGCCGTCCCGACGGTCCGGGCGATCGACGTGCTGTCCCGGGTCACCGATGCCGTGGGCAGCCATCCCAGCATCGCGCACTGCTGCCACCCCGCCGCGCCGCTCCGGTTGCTGCGGGCCGCTGGGTTCGACGCGTTGTCGCTGGACCTCACCGGTTCGACGCCACCCGCCGCCGTGCTGGATGCGATCGGCGAAGCGGTCGAGACCGGCGCGGTCATCCTGGCCGGAGTGCTGCCGTCGGTGGCCCCGACCGACCCGGCGGCCCCGGTGAAGACCTTCGCCGCGCCGTTGCTGACCCTGTGGGACCGGCTGGGTTTCCCGCGTTCGGAGCTGGCCAGGAGCGTCGTGCCGACCCCCGGCTGCGGACTCGCCGGTGCCGACCGGGAGTGGGCGGTCCGGGCGATGCACCTGTGCACGGAGCTGGCCGACGCGCTGACGGACCTGCCCGAGGGCTGGTAGGCCACCGTCCGGTGACTCGTGCCATAGTCAACCTCCGATGTGACGTCGGTGTGACGTCGGTGACGGACTGAACGCAGGAGGTTGCAGTGGCCGGCGCAGATCGTCCCGCCGTTGAAGCCGAGGTTTCTGACGGGTCCGGTCAGGGCGCGTCAGGTCAGGGTGGGTCCGAGCTGGCTGGGTCCGAGGTGGGCGGGTCCGAGCTGGGCGGTTCCGAGCCGGGCGGGTCCGATAATGACAACCAGGGGCTGCTGACGTTCAGCTCTCGCGACTGGGTCGCCTCCGCCGCCGGTTTGGCGCAGCGGCGGCCCGACGTGGCGATCGTCGGGGCCCCGTTCGACATCAACACCACCTACCGGGCCGGCGCCAGGTTCGGTCCCCGGGCCATCCGCGCCAACGCCTACGACCCCGGGACGTACCACCTGGACCTCGGGTTGGACATCTTCGAGTGGCTGGACGTCGTCGACGCCGGGGACGCGTATTGCCCGCATGGTCAGTCGGCGCGGTCGCACCGCAACATCGAGGCCAAGGTCACGGACGTGCTCAGGGCCGACGCGTTCCCGGTGATCCTCGGCGGTGACCATTCGATCACCTACCCCGCCGCGACCGCCGTCGCCGCCAAGTACGGCTGGGGGAAAGTGGGTCTGCTGCATTTCGACGCGCACGCCGACACGGCCGACACCATCGAGGGCAACCTGCATTCGCACGGCACGCCGATGCGCCGGCTCATCGAATCCGGCGCGATCCGTGGGCGCAACTTCGTCCAGGTCGGGTTGCGCGGGTATTGGCCCCCGCCAGCCGTTTTCGACTGGATGAGGGAGCAGGAGATGACCTGGCACCTGATGCACGACGTGTGGGATCGGGGGATGCGCCCGGTGATCGCCGACGCCATTGCCAGGGCCGGCGACGGCTGCGACTGGCTCTACCTCTCGGTCGACATCGACGTGCTGGACCCAGGTTTCGCACCCGGCACCGGAACCCCGGAGCCCGGCGGAATGAACCCGGCCGACCTGCTCCGCGCCGTGCGCGCCATCGCCACTGAAACTCCTTTGGTCGCATTGGATGTCGTGGAAGTCTCGCCCCCCTACGACAATGCGGAGACGACCGTCAACGCCGCCCACCGGGTGGTGCTGGAAACCCTTGGCGCGCTGGCGAACAAAAAGCGCGAGCAGGCTGGTGCGCCGGTCACCCGACCCGGCACCCGGCCGGATCCGGCGACGGTGCGATATCCGGTGCAGCCAGGAACCTGGTCCCGGCCAGACGGATCGGGCAACACCTACACCGAGCGGGACCACCATCTGCAGGGCGAGCGGCACGATCACGCCTGAGCCGACCAAGCCGCCTCCGGTTTTACCCCGGTCGCCCAGTTGATCATGGCAATCTCTGCTGCACAATCGGCGTGTCGTCGGCGTGTCCGACAGAGAACGTCATGATCAACAACGTGCCCCGGGCGGACGCTGCGAGAACGGGCGAGGGATACGGAAAAGCCCGGGGCCATAGGCCTCGGGCTCTCTCGTTGGTGCGTGCTGTGCGGTCAGGGCCGGCGACGTGCCGGCCCTGCTGCGGCTGGTCAGACGGCCGGTGAGAGCACCGCGATCAGCTTGTCCGTGGTGGCGCGGTGCTGGGCGAGCACCTTCTCGGCAAAGTCGAACGAGACAGCGGAGACCTCGCCGGCAGAGGGCAGCTCGACGATCGGCGCCGGGGTGGCGACGGTCGACGGCAAGGCCGGGATCTGCTTGACGAAGGTCTGCACAGCGGTGACGAAGTCGTCCTGAGTCTTGGCCAGGGTGGCCAGGTACTGCTCGGTGGTCTTGGTGGCGTCGGCGATGTAATCGGTCATCAGGGGTTCCTTTCGGTGGGGGGCGTTCGCTGGTCGATCCGAACTATGCTTAGTCTGCCAAGCAAAGCGCGGTATGTCAAGCGGAGTGCGTGGTAGATCACGCAGAGCCCTTGAGTGCTCGGTACATCTGCAGCAGCGCGTCCTTCTTGTCCTGGCTGAGTACGGGATCGCGGCGAATCGCTTCCTCGACACCCACCTCGGAGCTGTCGGAGTCAGTTCCGTCCAGCAATCCGAACTGCATGAACAGCGCCGCCGGCGTCAAGCCGAGAGCATTCGCAAGACCCCGCAACACTTCTGCAGACGGTGAATACTGACCGCGCTCGATCTGGCTCAGATAGGAATCCGACATCCCGCTGGCCTTGGCCAACTGTCGCTGCGAGATGTTGGCCAGTTGACGCTGGGCCTTGACGAAGGCGCCGAACGCCGCGGCCATCTCGTTCGATTTCTCCATCTCCCCATCGTACGGCCGGCATTATCGATCTGCGCGGCGCACCAAGCGTCCGGTGGGCACGGTGCGGCCACGATCGACTCCGCTGCCAAGGGCTTGTCAGCCGCATTCGCGGAGGACGCCGGCCCGGCAATTCAGGGATGACCGAGCAGCCGGTCCACCGCAATCGTGAGCACGACCCGGCGGGGGTTCGGCCGGGGCTGCCGGTAGCGCAGCGCATACCGGCGGACGGCCTCGGCGACGTCCGCCGGGTCACGGGAGATCCCGACGACGCCTTCCAGAGTCAGCCACCGCCGTCCGTCGACCTGGCACACCGCGGCACGGCGGGGGGGACCGTCCGGGCCGGCAAGCTCGGCGTTGCGGACCTTGACCGATCCGTCCCCGGTGATCACCCTGACCACCTGGGCGTCGACGTCAAAGGTGAAACCGACGGCCACCACATGGGGAGACCCGTTCTGTCGCAGGGTGGTCAAGGTGGCCAGGTGCCGTTGGGTGAGAAAGCTGAGCACATCATCCGAGGGCGATCGCGGGTCGACGGTCACCCTGACCAGACTGCCGCATTGGCGTCAGACCGCGACCGGCAGCTCACGGCGCGGCGCCAGCTCGGACTCGATGCCGATCATCTCGGACAGCATCCTCGCCAACGACTGGTCGTCCGCGACGCCGGCGTCGAAAACTCCGTCCACGACCCGCGTGGGAGCCTTCGCGATCTGCACCATGTTGACGGCGGAGACCAGGCCGAGTGCGGTGGTGATCGGGGTGAGCGCCGCCGCTGCCCTGGCGCCGCCACTCGGACCGCCGCCGTAGGTCACCAGGCCCAAGGCCTTGTCCCGCCATTCGCGATGCAGGAAGTCCAGTGCGTTCTTCACCGGCGCCGGGAAGCTGCCGTTGTATTCCGGCGTCACGATCACCAGCGAATCGGCGTCGGCAATGGCCGCCGACCAGGCAAGTGTGTGCGGCTGGGTATAGCGACCGGTCCGTGGGTGTTCGGGTTCGTCCAGGAACGGCAGAGCGATCTGGGCCAGGTCGAGGACCTCGACGTAGTCGATCGTTCCGGTCTCGCGCGCACCCGCGGCGACCCAGTTGCCGATGGCAGGCGCGATGCTGGTCGGCCTGGTCGAGCCGAGAATGATCTTGATGGTCGTCACGGGTGCTGTCTCCTCGCGGTGCTGGCCGGGGTGTGGGGCAAAAACTATGAGCGTTCAACAGCTAGAGCAGGTAACTATTCCGCGGGTGATGGTGACCTGGTTCACCGATCACCCGGGCGGTGTCGGTGCCCCGTTCTAGTCTGGGCGGGTGATCAGCAGCGACCTGCCCGCCGAGACGATGCAGAAGGCCGACAGTGGCGAACGCCACGAAGGAGACGCCATCCCGGACCCGTTCGATCGAGTGCCGACGCTCGATGTGCCGGTTGGGGCGGCCCGTCGGCATGCGGAGCTGGCCGAGACCATCACGGCCGCGCAGTTCCGGTACTACGTGCTGGATGCGCCGACGATCTCCGACGGGGAGTTCGACCGGCAGCTGACCGAGCTGTCGCAGCTGGAGAAGCAGTTCCCCTCGCTGCTCACGCCGGAGTCACCCAGCCAGCGGGTCGGCGGCGGATTCGCGGCCGGGTTCGCCGCGGTCGAGCACGCCGAACCCATGCTCAGTCTGGACAACGTATTCTCCGGCGATGATCTGACCGGTTGGCTAGACCGGACTGCACGTGACGCGGGTGTTCCGGTGAGCTGGCTGACCGAGCTGAAGATCGATGGCCTGGCCGTCAACCTCACCTATCGCAACGGCCGGCTGATTCGCGCGGCCACCCGTGGTGACGGCCGGATCGGCGAGGACGTCACGCTCAACGTGCGGACGATCCGCGCGGTGCCGGAAGTGCTCCGTGACGACGGTGGCCACGACATTCCGGAGCTGGTGGAGGTCCGCGGCGAGGTGTTCTTTCCGCTGGCTGGGTTCGCCGAGCTGAACGCGGCCCTGGTTGCCGCCGGGAAGGCGCCGTTCGCGAACCCGCGCAATTCGGCGGCCGGATCGCTGCGGCAGAAGGATCCGCGGGTGACCGCAAGCCGCCCGTTGACGATGTTGTGTCACGGGATCGGCGCCAGGGTCGGATTCGAGGTCACCCGGCAATCGGAGGCCTACGAACGGCTGCGGGCATGGGGGCTGCCCGTCTCTGGGCACAATCTGGTCGTCCGGTCGGGTGCCGAGGTCGCGGATCGGATCGCGTACTGGAACGAGCACCGGCACGATCTCTCGCACGACATCGACGGCGTCGTGATCAAGGTCGACGAAACCGCGGTGCAGCGCCGCCTCGGGTCCACCTCGCGCGCCCCGAGATGGGCGATCGCCTACAAGTACCCGCCCGAGGAGGCCACCACCCTGCTCCGCGACATCCGGGTCAACGTCGGCCGGACCGGCAGGGTGACGCCGTTCGCCTACCTCGAACCGGTGCTGATCGCGGGGTCGACCGTCGGCCTGGCCACCCTGCACAACGCGGACGAGGTGGTCCGTAAGGGTGTGCTGATCGGCGACACGGTGGTGGTGCGCAAGGCCGGCGATGTGATTCCCGAGGTTCTCGGTCCCGTCGTCGAGCTCCGGGAAGGCCGGCAGCTACGGGAATTCGTGATGCCAGAGAACTGCCCGGAATGCGGTACCCGGCTCGGGCGCATGCGCGAGGGCGACGTCGACATCCGCTGCCCGAATGCCCGGAGCTGCCCGGCCCAGCTGCGGGAGCGGGTCTTCCATCTGGCCGGGCGCGGGGCGTTCGACATCGAGGGGATGGGGTACGAGGCGGCGACCGCACTGTTGGCGGTCGGCGCGATCACCGACGAGGGCGACATCTTCCCGGGGCAGCTCGACGGGGCGCCGTTCGGGTTGACCGAGGAACGCCTGTTGACGGTGCCGCTGTTCACCACCAAGGCCGGATCGCTGTCGGCCAATGGTCGCAAGCTGCTGGCCAACCTGGAAAGGCAGAAGGCCGTGCCGCTCTGGCGCGTGCTGGTGGCCCTGTCCATCCGGCACGTCGGCCCGACCGCCGCCCGCGCGCTCGCGCAGAACTTCGGCTCGATGGACCGGATCGAGCAGGCATCCGAGGAAGAGTTGGCGGGCACCGAGGGAGTGGGTCCGACGATCGCGGCCGCAGTGATCGAATGGTTCGACGTCGACTGGCACCAGCACATCGTCCAGCGGTGGGCCGCCGCAGGCGTCCGGATGGCCGACGACCCGAGCGAGCGACCGGAGCAGACTCTGACCGGGCTGTCGGTGGTGGTCACCGGCGGGTTGACCGGGTACTCCAGGGACGAGGCAAAGGCGGGTCTGCTGGAGCGAGGAGCCAAGGCCGCCGGCTCGGTGTCCGTGAAGACCGCATTCGTGGTGGTCGGGGACATTCCCGGCACGAAGTACGACAAGGCCGTCTCGCTCAAGGTGCCCATCCTGGACGAGGACGGTTTCCGGGTGCTTCTGGAGGAAGGGCCCGAGGCGGCCAGGGCGGTCGCGACGGTGGGTGGTGCGGAAACCGCCGCCCAGGGCGCGCCGTTGGCGGCGGAAGAGCACACAGCGGCACTGTCGCTGGATGCCGTATCGCCGGACGACATGGCGCCGGATACCGTGCCGCCGGACAAGGGTTAGCCCGGTGGCCGATCAACCGGACGCGGTCGCCGCCGGATTCGCCCCCGCTGACCCGGCGTTCATCGCCGACCCGTACCCGGTGTTCACCGCGCTGCGGGAGCTGGGCCCGGTGGTCCACTACCCGCCCCGCGACGTTCAGCTGCTGACCCGGTTCGCCGACGTGCACGCCGCGCTGCGCGACCGGCGGCTGGGCCGCGCCTACCGCCACCGCTACACCGATGCCGAATTCGGCCGGCCCACCCAGGTGCGGGCCTGGCCAAGCTGGGAGGAATCCGAGCGGTGGTCGCTGCTCAACCTGGAGCCCCCCGACCACACCAGACTGCGCCGGCTGGTGGCGGCCGTGTTCACCCCGCGCTCCGTGGCGGCGCTGCAACCGGAGATCGATGAACTGGCGGCCGGTACCCTGGCGCCACTCCTGGCGGCCGGGCCGTTCGACCTGATCACCGGGTACGCCCAACCCTTTTCGGTGGCGGTGATCTGCCGGCTGCTCGGGGTGCCGGTGGCAGACGGGTCACAGTTGCTGGCCTGGTCGCACGCGATCGTCAAGATGTATGAACTGCAGATCACCCCGGTCCAGCAACAGGCCGCCGAGGATGCCGCTGCCGCGTTCATCGCGTACGTCCGCGGATTGATCTCGGAGCGCCGGCGTGCCCCCCAACCGGATCTAGTGAGCCAACTCACCCAGGTGGCCGACCAGGGAGACCGGCTCACCGACGACGAGATCATCGGCACCGTCATCGTTTTGCTCAACGCCGGGCACGAGGCGACGGTCAACACGCTGGGCAACGGGATGCGCGCGCTACTGACCCATCCCGAGCAATGGCGATGGGTGACCACCGGGGAGGTCGACGCTGCCGGGGCGGTCGAGGAGATGATCCGGTGGGACGGTCCGCTGCAAATGTTCGAACGCTGGGTGCTGGAGGACGGGGTGGAGATCGCCGGCCACCGGTTCGGGGTGGGGGACCGGGTCGGGATGTTGTTCGGGTCCGCCAACCGCGATCCCGACCGGTTCGCCGAACCGGACCGGTTCGACATCGGCCGCGGTGACTCGGGGCACATCGGGTTCGGCGGCGGGATCCACTTCTGCATCGGTGCGCCGCTGGCCCGGATGGAGATTGCCGCCTCGATTCGAATGCTGCGCGTCAGCGCGCCCGGTCTGCAATTGCTCGCCGAACCCACCTACCAGCCGTTCTTCGTCATTCGCGGATTGACCGGGCTGACCATCAGTGGGGCATAAGTGGCCCCCGATGCGGTTCAGGTCAGATGTCGATCGGCCGCGCCTGGGCCCCGGGTAGCGTGAGCGGCGTGTCCGACGCCGACGGGTTTATGTCCGAGATACCCGATCCCGGTGTTCCTGGGCGGGTGGACGATCCCCGCGAGCAGGCGCCGAAAGCAGATGGTCGCACCGCGCCGCCCCCCCGGGTGCGGGACCCTCGTGCCACCGTGCGGGACCCGCGGGCCGGGAAGGCCCATCGGACCCTGCTCGACGTGCGCGTTCCGCGCCCGGTGCAGAGCGTATTGAGCAACGGGTGGCCGATGATCGTGGTGATCCTGGCCGTCGCCTACCTGTTCGCGCTGTTCTTCCCCACCCTGGGAGCGCTGCTGCTGATCGGTGCGCCGCTGGCCATCCTCGGCGCCTTCGTCGCTGC
The DNA here is from genome assembly GCA_965247715.1 of Nakamurella sp. Taxonomy (GTDB): domain Bacteria; phylum Actinomycetota; class Actinomycetes; order Mycobacteriales; family Nakamurellaceae; genus Nakamurella. Next base: position 1,143,748 of record CBDFHS010000015.1, read on the forward strand.
GGTCGTCAGGGTGCGGCAGATTCGGCTCAGCATCACCGACGAGGTGGTCCGGGTGTCCAGCGGCAAAGCCGGCACCGCTTGTGAACGGTCCGAAGTCCACACCGCGGTCCTGGTGGATCAGCTCAAACACCGCACGTTTGGGCCCAGAACAACCGACCTCATCCTGATGAACCAGGCCGGGCGATCGGCCTTGCTGCTGTCAGGGTCCCTCTGGCCGCCGAGCGTGCTGGCCAGGGCCATCGAGTTGCTGGAGCCGCTGCCCGTCGAACGGGTCACCGGCAAGCAGAACGGCGCGTCGTTGACTGCTCGGTACCCGAAAATCCTGCAGAACGCCGACGGTAGCCGGCGGGCCGGTTCGTGATGCTGCTGCCGATCTACCGCAGCGCGGTCCGCCAGTTCGATGTCCGGGTGCGCGCGGTGCGACCGGACCAGTGGTCCTCTCCGACACAGGCCGACGGATGGGACGTGGCGGACGTGGTCCGGCATGTCGTCGACGGTCAGCGGTCGATTCCGCCAACAGTGGATGACGCCGTCGTCAAGTTGGCCGCTGCCAGCACCTCGACCGCCAGCACCTCGACCGCCAGCACCTGGACCGCCAGCACGCTCGTCGGCGACTGGGCTGATGCTTCGACCGAGGCACTCGACGCATTGGCCGCCGTCGAGTCGTGGGGAATGGTGGTGACGTCGCCGTGGCCGGACACCAGCATGCGGTCCCACACCCCGGGGGAACTGAGCCCGAGCACCACCGGCGAGACGGCGGAAGAGTTCGGTTGGCGGATGGCCACCGAGCTGACCGTGCACTCCTTCGACGTGGCCAGGGCGATCGGTACCGACCAGGAATTGCCGAACGACCTGCTCGCCTACGTCCTGCGCGAGGTTACGGCCCACGCCGCTGACTGGTTGACCCCCGACCGGTATGCGCCGGCCATCCCAGTGCCCGGCTGCGCCGACGACCTCACCGAGCTACTGGCCCTGACCGATCGGAACCGGTGGTGGCGACCGCTCTGATACCGCTGCGGCGCACCCCCCGCGGGCTGGCGGAGCGGGTCAGGATGCGCTCGACGGCCTGAGTGGCGCGCCGCTCCCGGGTGGCCGGCCGCTTGGCCTCGGCTACCCAGTCCGCGTATTCCCGGCTGTGACTGAACGACAGGCACTCGAACGCCATCGCCGCGTCCGGGTTCGCGGCCAACGCGGCACCCAGTTCCGGCGGGACTTCGGCGACCCGCGGCACCTCGTCAAGGTCGACCGTCATCGCGATCTCGTCGCCGTCCTGCACCATGAGATCTTCGCGTTGCGCCTTGCGGAGCCCGATCCAGCCAGTCCCGCCGTAGCTCGCGACGGTGGTCCGGAACGGCTCGTGCCCTGGAACCGTGACGACCACGGGGGCCCGGGATCGGCCGAACACCTCCACGGCGTCGAACGGCAGCGCCACTGCGTACCCCGGACCATCGTCCGGCAGCACCACGGTAGCGGTGAAAGTGCGAGAGATCATTCGTTCACCGAGCCCTTGACGTGAAGCGTAAGTAGTAGCCATCCGGGTCCAGCACCCGGAAGTCCTGCAGACCCCACGGCCTGCGGGTGATGTCCTCGTCGATCGGCCACCCGGCGAGCCGGATCCGATCGCGTTCCACGTGCAGATAATCGACCTCGATCACGATCTCGGTCCCGGTCGGTGGCCTGCGGTACGCCGGATTGCCACCGGGGACAATCACCGCACCGATCCGTACAGCATCCCGCTCCAATTCCAGGTAGGGCAATGGTTCGGTGCGCTGGTCGGTGACCACCCGGAAGCCGAGCAGACCGGTGTAGAAGCGAACCGTGGCGTTCAGGTCGGCCGGGAAAATCTCCAGACGCAGACTGATCGGCACCACCTGACCCTCTCACGATTTGCGACCTAGCTCACCCTCGGCGCGGGTTCGGTGGGGTTCGGTCGGGTGCACCCGCGGCCACCGGCGATGATTTGACGGACGAAAGGGGCCCGATGCGGCGAATCTCGACGTTGCCGGTCGACCTCCCGGTGGGCGGTCGACCGGTGCTGGTGGTCGGCGGCGGCCCCGATGCCGTCGGCCCGATCGCCGTCCTGCGGGACAGCGGCGCTGTGGTCACTGTGGTGGCCGCCGACGTGGCCGCTTCGATCGCCGACCTGGCTGACCGGGGGGTGCTTCGCTGGGAGCGCCGCGGGCTGACCGATGAGGATCTGGACCAGGCGTGGCTGGTCTACACGGCGACGGGTTCGGCGTCCACCGACGGCGAGGTGATCGATCGGGCGGCAGGCCGCGGGACCTTCGCTCTTCGGGCTCTAGGTCATCGGAGTGGGTCCGATCCGGGGGGTGCGGCGGACCGGATTGCGGCCGGGGGCACCGATGACAGGTCGGCAAGGGGACGGGTGTTGCTCGTCGGCGGTGGGCCGGGGGACCCTGGATTACTGACCGTTCGCGGCCTCGCCGCGGTCCGAACGGCGGACGTCGTCGTGCATGACCGGCTGGCTCCGTTGGCCGTTCTCGATCAGGTCCGGGCGGGGACCCTGGTCATCGACGTCTCGAAGATCCCCGGCGGCGCCACCACCCCCCAGCACGAGATCAACCGACTGCTGGTCGAGCATGCCGCGGCGGGGCGGGTCGTCGTCCGGCTCAAGGGCGGAGACAACTTCGTCTTCGGTCGTGGCGGGGAGGAGTGGCAGGCCTGCGAACAGGCCGGTATCGAGGTCGAACTGGTCCCGGGGGTGAGCTCCGCGCTGGCCGTGCCCGCGCTCGCGGGCATCCCGCTGACCCATCGAACAGCCAACCAGGGTTTCACCGTCATCACCGGCCACGTACCGCCCGGCGACCCGCGATCGACGCTGGACTATCAGGCCCTGGCCAGGTCCGGAACCGCGTTGGTGATCATGATGGGGGTGGGGAATCTGGCCGAGATCGCGGCCACCCTGATCGCCGAGGGGATGGATCCGTCGACCGCGGCCGCCACCGTCGCCGACGGCAGCCTGCCCGGGCAGCGAGTGGTCAAGGCCACGGTGGCCGACATCGCCACGGCCACTAGCGCGGCCGGGATTAGGGCGCCGGCAATCACCGTGATCGGGTCGGTGGCGGCGTTCGACCCGTCAGCGCGGTGATCGGGACGGTCAGTGGTTCACGTTCGCGAGCGGGGACCTGCCGGCCACCACCGAGGTCAGCCCCGCCAGATGGGCCAGCCGTGCGACTTCCGAATCCCGCATTGCCGGACCACCGGGACGTCCGACGATGACCGAGGTCTCGGGGTCCCAGAGCGGCGCAACGGCCAACTCGGTCCCCACCGCCCGCCAGTCCTCGGGTACCCAGGCCGCGTCGGGATCGAGCACCCGCGCCCGGTCAACCGGCGCCCACCCTGGCGTCACACCCGTCAGGTTCGGCACGCCGCCCCCGCCGGCGATCAGGGTGATGCCGGCGTCGCCGTTGCTCTCGCCGCTGGGCACCCGGACCACCATGGCCCACCCAGCACGGAGGACTTGCGGCAGCATCCGAGCCAGGATGGTGACCGCATCCTTGGGATCGGCGGCGATGGCCTCCACCAGCTCCCACTCCCGGTGCCGGGCGGCGATTCCGGGATCCGGTCGCACCGACTCCACTCGCACCCCCGGCACCGTTTCGGCCGCGGTGATCAGCACGTCGGGCTGGCGACCGGCCGGGAGGGCAACCACCAGGTCGTCGACCGCCTGGTCGGACGACCGTTCGACGACGTCCATGGCGAGGATGTCGGCGTCGACCAGACCGAGGGCGGTCGCGACGGCTCCCAAGGTTCCTGGGCGATCAGGGAGCAGCAAGCGCAGGACATAGGACATGGCGGTTCGTTCGCCTCCCAGGTGACGAGCAGTGCCAGCAGGACCGGATCTCGGTGCCTGCCGCAATTATTGATCGCAACGGCCAACGACGACGGGTTCGACGTGCGAAGACCTACGGCGAGGGAGATTCGGGGTGATTGTTGTCGTTTCGCATTACCGGCAGGTCACCGTGGTGAGTCCGGGATACCACCAACACGGTCGGGTCTGGTGTTCGTACCGCCCTCCGGCGCGCTCGAGCTGTTGCCGGGGGTGTGGCGCGAGGCAGAGGGAGTTGAACGCCGATCGCCACGGCTTAGGATCGACCCGAATCGTGAAAACAACGGCCGGCGCACCCGCGGTGGCCGTCAGCCCATGTCCGGGAGACCCGTGTTCAGCGTTCCAATGTCCAGTGATGCAGCGTCCAGTGATGCAGCGTCCATCGAGGCAGCGTCCAGTGAGGCAGCGTCCAGTGCTGCAGCGTCGGGCGCTGCAGCGTCAGGCGAGGTCGCGGCGCACCCCGTGCTGACCCGGGGGGACGTCGCACATTTGGCCCAACTGGCCCGGCTCGATCTGACTGCCCAGGAGCTCGACCTGTACGTCGGGCAGTTGTCGGTGATCCTCGACGCGGTCGCCGAGGTGACGGGGGTCGCCGCGGACGGCATCGAGCCGACCACCCACGCGGTTCCGTTGACCAACGTCTACCGCGACGATGCGGTGCGGCCCGGACTGACCCATCAGGACGCGCTGGCCGGCGCGCCGGCCGTGCAGGACGGTCGGTTCCGGGTACCGCAGATCCTGGGGGAGGAGCAGTGAACGACGTGAGGACCAGCGAACTGACCCGGATGACGGCGGAGGCACTCGCGTCCGCTGTCGCCGATGGCGAGGTGAGCGCCCGGGAGGTCACCCAGGCCCATCTGGACCGGATCGCCGCCGTCGACGGCGCGGTGCACGCCTTCCTGCACGTGTCGACGGACTCGGCGTTGGAGCAGGCCCGGGCGGTCGACGAGGCCCGCGCCGGCGGGGACCCGCCTCCGTCAGCGCTGGCCGGGGTGCCGTTGGCGCTGAAGGACATTGTGGTGCAGCGCGGCGTTCCGGCCACCGCGGGGTCCAGGATCCTTGAAGGGTGGATTCCGCCGTACGACGCGACCGTGACGACCCGCTTGCTGCAGGCCGGGATCGTGCTATTGGGCAAGACCAATCTCGATGAGTTCGCGATGGGGTCCTCCACCGAGAACTCCGCATACGGGCCCACCCGCAATCCGTGGGATTTGACCCGGATCCCCGGCGGGTCCGGCGGCGGTTCGGCGGCCGCGCTCGCCGCCTTCGAGGCGCCCCTGGCGATCGGCACCGACACCGGCGGCTCGATCCGCCAACCCGCGGCGGTCACCGGGACGGTCGGCGCCAAACCGACGTACGGCGGGGTCTCCCGGTACGGGGTGATCGCCCTGGCCTCCTCGCTGGACCAGGTGGGCCCGTGCGCCCGGACGGTCACCGACACTGCGATGCTGCACGAGGTGATTGCCGGCCACGACCCGCTCGACTCCACCTCGATTCCGCGGCCGGCCCCCAGGGTGCTGGACGCGGTCCGGCTCGGCCAACGCGACGGGGTCGCCGGAATGCGCATCGGCGTGGTGAAGCAGTTGGGCGGCAACGGGTATCAGGCCGGATATCAGTCCGGCGTGCTCGAGTCGTTCGATGCGGCGGTGGCCACGCTGACAGCGGCCGGCGCGGAGGTCGTCGAGGTGGACTGCCCGCACTTCCGGTATGCGCTGGCCGCGTACTACCTGATCCTGCCCAGTGAGTGCTCGTCCAATCTGGCCAGGTTCGACGCCATGAGGTACGGGCTACGGGTCGGCGATGACGGTTCGGCGTCGGCCGAGGAGGTCATGTCGCTCACCCGCGGCAAGGGTTTCGGCGCCGAGGTCAAGCGCCGGATCATCCTGGGCACCTACGCCCTGTCCGCCGGTTATTACGACGCCTACTACGGTTCCGCCCAGAAGGTCCGCACCTTGATCAAACAGGACTTCGAAAAGGCTTTCACCACCGCGGATGTGCTTATCTCACCTGCCTCGCCGGTGACGGCGTTCGCGTTGGGGGAGAAGGTGAACGACCCGCTGGCCATGTACGCCAACGACCTTGCGACGATCCCCGGGTCGCTGGCCGGAATCCCGGCGATGAGCGTCCCGAGTGGACTGTCGTCGGAGACCGGGCTGCCGGTCGGCCTACAGATCATGGGCCCGGCCCTCGGCGAGGAATCGATGTACCGGGTCGCCGCTGCATTCGAAGCTGCCTACGCCGCAGAGCATTCCGGCCTGGTACCGGAACGTGCACCGGAACTGGAGGTGGCTGCCCGATGAGTGTCAGTGGAATCGACACCGGAGCGATGCGTGCCCCCGACGGGTTGATGGACTACGACGAGGCCATCGCCCGGTTCGATCCGGTGCTGGGTCTGGAGGTGCACGTCGAGCTGGGCACGGCGACCAAGATGTTCTGTGGTTGTCCCACGACTTTTGGCGCGCCACCCAACACGCAGGTCTGTCCGGTGTGTCTGGCGTTTCCTGGCGCAATGCCCACCATCAACCGGACCGCGGTGGAGTACGCGATCCGGATCGGCCTGGCGTTGAACTGCACCATCGCGCCGTGGTGCCGGTTCGCCCGGAAAAATTACTTCTACCCGGACATGCCGAAGAACTTCCAGACCTCCCAGTACGACGAACCCATTGCCTACAACGGGTATCTCGACGTCCTGGTCGAGGGAGAAACGGTGCGGATCGAGATCGAACGCGCTCACATGGAGGAGGACACCGGCAAGAGCACGCACGTCGGCGGGTCGACCGGACGGATTTCCGGCGCGGAATACTCGCTGCTGGATTACAACAGGGCCGGTGTGCCGTTGGTGGAGATCGTCACCAAACCCGTTGTGGGAACGAAGGCTTCGGCGCCAGTGGTAGCCAGGGCCTACGTCGCGGCGCTGCGCGATCTGCTCAAGTCGTTGGGGGTGTCCGACGTCCGGATGGATCAGGGGTCACTGCGCTGCGACGCGAACCTCTCGCTGACCCCGGCCGGCAACCCGGTGTTCGGCACCAGGACCGAGACCAAGAACGTGAACTCGCTGCGATCGGTGGAACGGGCGGTTCGGTACGAGATCACCAGGCAGGGCGGGGTTCTCGTCGCCGGTGGCCGGATCAAGCAGGAGACGCGGCACTTCGACGAATCGACCGGGACCACGGCGCCGGGCCGGTCGAAGGAGACCGCGGAGGACTACCGGTATTTTCCGGAACCCGACCTGGTGCCGTTGGCACCGGAGCGGGAATGGGTCGAGGAGATCCGAGCGGCCCTGCCGGAGTTCCCGTGGTTACGCCGTGCTCGGTTGCAAACCGCCTGGCAGCTCACCGATCCCGAGATGCGTGACCTGGTCGCCGCGGATGCGGTCGAGCTGGTCGCCGCCACCGTCGACGCCGGCGCGCCGCCGGCGCAGGCGAGGTCGTGGTGGGCGTCCTACCTCGGGCAGCAGGCGAACAGCCGCGGCGTCCTGTTGGAGGAATTACCGATCACCCCGGCCCAGTTGGCCGACGTCATCGGGAAGGTCGCATCGGGTGCCTTGACCACGAAGCTGGCCCAGCAGGTCGTCGACGGGGTGCTTGCCGGTGAAGGGAGTCCGGACGAGGTGATCGCCGCCAGGGGGCTAGCAGTCGTCTCCGATGACGCGTCGCTCCAGCAGGCCGTCGACGAGGCGCTCGCGGCCCAACCCGGAGTCGCCGACAAGATCCGGTCGGGAAAGGTGCAGGCGGCCGGCGCGATCGTGGGCGCGGTGATGAAGGCGACCCGTGGACAGGCGGACGCCAACCGGGTCCGGGAGTTGGTGCTGGCCACGGTAGGTGACTGACCTGACCGAGTGACGCCGGGCGCCGGAAGTGCGAGTTGACGGGCCCGCGAGCATCCCGCCGTCATCGCCGCAACCTCCGTGGTCACTGCGCTACGTCTGTAGCGGTAGCGCCGTGACCACGGCGGTAGCGGTGATGGCCGTGGCGGGCGGCTGAGCCTGCCCTGGTGACGCCGGGCGCGAGATTTCGGGCAGACAATCGCGCGGCCGGTCACGTTGACTGCTAGTCGTTCATCTGCTTTGCCTTGCTGGACACCGTGTCGATCATCGTGTCGATGTTGTTCGGCGTCTTGGTCTTGATCATGCCGGCCGCCATGTCGATCTTGTCGTCGGTCAGCAGGGCCTTGGCCTTGTCAATCAGCCCCTTCGACTCGGCCTTGGCCGACTCGGCCTGGTCGCCGGCTCCGGCCTCGGCCGCGGCAGTTGCCTCGACGGCTTTGTCCTCGGCGCCGCCCAGGGCGTCCTTGGCCTTGCTCACCAGATCTTCCAACCCCATGGTGCTCCCCTCCCCGGGTCAGGCATTGGTACCCAACCGCTCCGCATAATGTAACGGATTGTCGGAATTGAGGTACTGAAAGTCACATTCGTCTGCCGGGGGCGGTCTCTTGCCCGGGGATGGCTACCGTAGGCCCAGCGTCAGACGCCCTCCCGGACCGATCTCGTCGGAAGCAGGCCACCGTGCTCGTCGCCCTCGCGCAGATTGTCAGTTCCGTCGATCCCTCCCGCAATCTCACCCTGGTCGCGGATGCCGCCCGCCGCGCCGCTGAAGCCGGTGCCCGCATGGTGGTGCTGCCGGAGGCGACAATGTGCGCGTTCGGGGTGGCGTTGGCTCCGGTCGCCGAGCCGCTGGACGGACCGTGGGCCACCGCCGTTCGCCGGATTGCTGCCGTGCACGAGATCACCGTGGTGGCAGGCATGTTCACCCCTGGATCGGGTGGCCGCGTCCGCAACACGCTACTGGCGACCGGCGCCGGGGTGGAAGCCGCCTACGACAAGATCCACCTGTTCGATGCCTACGGTTTCCGCGAGTCGAGGACGGTCGCGCCCGGTAACGAGCCGGTCACCATCGACGTCGACGGAACCACCTTCGGTCTGGCCGTCTGCTACGACGTGCGGTTTCCGAGTCTGTTCCAGGAGCTGGCGTCTCGGGGTGCGGCGGCGATCCTGCTGCCGGCGTCGTGGGGTGCGGGCCCGGGGAAGCGTGAGCAGTGGGAATTGCTGACCCGCGCCAGGGCGCTGGACAGCACCTCATTCGTGCTCGCGGCCGCGCAGGGGGATCCGGCAGCCGCCGGTCAGCCCGCCCGCGGCTCGGCGCCGACCGGAATCGGTGGCAGTGTCGCGGTATCGCCGTTGGGGGAGGTCATCGCCTCGTTGGACGACAAGCCCGGCATGCTGGTGGTCGACGTCGACCCGCAGGATGCCTACGACGCGCGAGAAGAGCTGCCGATACTGGCGAATCGCCGGTTCTGACCAGCCCCGCGCTTCACCCGGATACGAACGCAACAAGATGATCGATACCGAGGAGATCGGACGCGTTGCGGGTGTAGAGCCGCGCAGAATGTGCGTGGGCGGTCGCCGCAATCAGCAGATCCATCACGCGGGCTCGGGGATGGCGTCCCGCGGCCACGACAGCGGCAGCAAGCTGTCCGTAGCTGGTGGCCACCGCTTCGTCGACGGGTAACGGGACAAATCTGCGTCGCAACTCTGTCAGTCGACGGAGCCGTTCGGCCCGGATCCTTTCATCGGAAGTGACGAGCACCCCGAAATGCAGCTCAGCGATGGCAGCGACACCGACCGCCAGGTCCCCCTCAAAGACAGGGCCGTCCTTCGCGCTCAGAATGCTGGTGTCGAGAAATCGCTTTCAACACGGCTCCCTGGGATCTTGGCTCGGTTGGTCCCAGGGATTTGAGAGGGAGCCCTTGATCAGCTCACGATTTATGCGCCATTCCGAATCGGGTCGGCCGGCGAAGACGTCCGCAATCGCGTCCCAGGTGACCCACCGCGCCGATGTGGCAGGAACCATGCGCGTGGCGAGCCGGCCGGAGACGGTGATGTCGATTTCCTCACCACCTTCGACTCGGCGAACGAGGTCGGAGGCATCCTGGCGCAGCTCTCTGAGCCCGACCCTTCCCATGGATCCATGGTAGTAGCTTTGCTACATGACCACCGCCGCCAGCCGAGCGGGGACGGCGTGTCCTCGTCAGCTATTTGGCAGCGGAGCCGGAGAGGAACCATTGCTCGATCATCGGTGCATCCCGTGCCGGATCGAGCAATTCCATTCCGCTGCCGACCTTTGCCTCCTGCTCCACGAGGGTGGCGTAGTGCGGGTCGGCCATGATCCGATTGATGATCGCCTGGTCGTTGGAGGAACGAAGCAGCTGTTGATCGAAACTCAAGATCATGTCTTCTGGCAGCATTTGGAGAATTTCGCGCTCCATGTGGTAGGCCTGAAATTCGCTACGTAGCGTGCCCAGGGTTGCCAGCTGACCTTCGATATTCTGGGCGTGATGGGCGATCTCATGGGTGAGAGCGCTGAGCAGGTTCTCGCCCTCGCGCAAAATGATGAGGTCGTAGGCCTGCACGTACAGACCGGAGGTTGTCCCGCCGCCGGCGTTGAACTCCTTGACCAAGGAGAGCGCCACCTCGCGGACATTGCCGGCGATCGGCTTGCCGCTCTCGTTGAGCGCCTTGACGATGCCGTTGACCTGCCCGCGGGCGGCACTTCCGCCGATACGAGCTATCTGTCGTTTCGAGAGTTTCTCGGCGGCCCCCTTGATTGCATCCAGCAGAGCCTCTTTGCCGGGCGCGGGTTTTGCGGCGGCGAGCCCTTCGTGAATGGCTTTCAGCATTTCTTCGAGCGTCCTGCCGGAATGAGCCAGCACCGTACCCACCACGCGGCTGCGGGCGGTGACGCCGAGCCCGGCCCCCTCAGTGGCCTTGATCAGCTCGGGCAGCGCCTTCAGGCCGCCCTTCTCCGCGGCCATCATCGCGCCGCGCAAAGTCTTGAACGCCGATGCCGCCCCGATGACATTGAGTCCGAGATCCAGCAGATCCCAGGCCAGCCACATCAGGCTGGGGTCCTCCTGCGAAATGGCCTCGGCCTGGTCGAAGGTTGAAAGATTCTCCGCACTGGCCAGGCTGTAGTCCTTGTAGTGCTCGTAGAGCGTGTTCAGGCTGTACGCGGTGCCAAGGATCGCGGCGCCCGCGGCGACGCCGGCGACCAGGCCGGATCCGCCCGTCGGAATCGCGCTGAGCAAACCCAAGCCGATGGCGATGACCGCCCACATCGTGGCGTCATCGGCGCCGGGCGCTTTGGCGGCCGCGATGGCCCGTTCGTCGACGATCCGGCCCTCCCACGGATCGAGCCCGAGCCGCGGTTTGGTGCGGCTGATGATGGCGGGATGTTTCCACGGGTTGTACCGGCCGCCGGGTTCGAGAATTTCCTTCCGTACGGTTGCGATGTTGGCCAGCCGCTCATCGATCGTCTTGTACAAGGATGCGGCCATGTCTGAGGAGCTCGTTGAAGCCAGTCCGCGCAGTTTCTCCGCGGCGTCGTCCCCAAAGGTGTATGCGGCGAGAATGGGGTAGCTGCCCTGTGCCTTGTTGCAGGCCTCACGGTAGGCCTTCTCGGCATCCATCCATGGCCGGCGTGCTGTCTCGGCCAGCGCCAGGATCCCGGACGTTTCGGGGGTATCACCGGGGGCGGTCCGGAATTGATCGAACTGCCGCTTGACGTCGGTGAACGCCTTCCCCTGGACATCCGCGAAATTGCGCTTGCTGGCCAATTCCTTGGCGCTGTCGCGGATGGCTTGTTGTAACGGGCCACCGGTCATCGAGTAATCCTTGAAGACCCAGCCTTCGACCTTCAGGCCGTAACGCAGCATCTCCTCGTGGAGTTTGACTTCACTGGAGGCCAGCAGGTCAAGGGTTTCCTTGTCCGCCTCGGAGTCGAAGGCGCCGTCCTTGGCGGGGGCGATGTTCAGGTCCGCGGTGACATGCCCGGTCAGCCATTGCACCCGCCGCTGACGATTGACGATCTCGACGCGTAGCGCGTCGCGACATTGTTTGATAAGCGTCAGGTCGGCCATGTACTTCAGATCTGCGGTTGGTTCGGCGTCCAGGAATCGGTAGGCCCAGGCGCTTGTCTTCTGCCAGCCCATTTCCGCGATCAGTCGCTCGACCAAGGAGGTGGTCTCGGCGGGGTTGGCGGTCAAGCCACGGTGCTCGTGCACGACGGCGGTTGCGGCCGGGACCCGGGAGATCACGGGTGTGCTGCGCTGGAGGAAGCGCGTGACGGCCCGGTTGCCGGCGGTCGCCTGCAGGGCGACCAGTCCCCGTCCGGACAACCACTGCTCCGGCGCCGCAGCAACAGGAGCCCTGACCTCGCCGCGGACCGGTTTCGGATCGTCAGCGACGCGCACGGGGCCGCTCGACAGCTCGTGCATATCATCAGTCTCACCCTGGCCACCCGATTCATGGAAGGCACGAAAGGGCAGTCCCCGGGGCAGTACTGGCAGCGGACGTGCCACCGCCTATTCGATGTGTTAGGCGCCCGCTACCGGCGAGTGCCGCACCGGTCAGTCGGGGCCGCCCTCGCCGCCGGAGGTCCCGGACGGCACCACCACCACCCGGTCGTCGCTGGGGACCGGTTTCCCGGCACCGTCCTTGTTGGAGGTGGTCAGCCAGAGCAGGCCCTGCTTGTTGGCCGCAACCGTCAGCAATCGGCCATACTTGTTGTCCAGCAACACAGTTGGCGTACCGGTGAAGGTGCCACCCGCGCCCAGTTGCACCCCGGTCAGCTGTTGCTTGTCCAGTGAGGTGTTGGCCAGCACCCCCCCAGCCACGGCGCAGTCTGCGGCGCCGCCGTCCGCCGGGGTCCACGTCCACAGCGCCTGACCGGCGTTGACGGTCGTGTAGTCCCTGCCCGCGGCCAACGGCAGCAGGACGTCGGCGGCCGGGCGCCGGTCGAGCGCGGCGAGCGTGCCGTCGGCGGTCGGGCAGAGCCCGGCGACCTGGGTAAAGCCCGTGGCATACACGGCCGTACCGGCGACCGGGTTCCCCGCAGCCGGCTTGCCGAACTCGTCCAGGCGCAACACCTTTCCCGCCAACGATGCGGGATCGGTTGCGGTGGCAACTGTTCCGGTGTCGCCGGTGCCGACGTACAGGGTCCGGTCGGGCGCGAAGGCAATCCGGCCACCGTTATGCGTGGTTCCTTTGGGGATTCCGGTGAAAATAGCTTTTGGCACGTCCCCCTTGGCGATCCGCACCACCCGGTTGTCGGTGGCGGTGGTGACGTAGGCGTAGACCAGACCGTCCTCGTCGAACGACGGGGACAGCGCGATACCGAGCAGCCCGCCGTCACCGGTGGCGTCGACGCCGTCGATCTGCGCAACGAGCACCGGCTCCGCGCCCTTGGTCACCTGCAGGATCCGCCCGGTGGTCCGTTCACCCACGTACGCGGAGGCACCGTCGGCCAGCGGCGCCAGGCCCCACGGCGCGCTCAGGCAGGTGGCGATGACCGCCGGATCGGTTGGCGCACATGGGTCCACCGGCGCTGCCGATGCACTGGGCGGGGGCTCCGCGCTGGCTCCGGACTGGTTGGTCGGCGGTGGGGCGGAGCTGGACGACTGGCCGTTGGTGGCGGGGTTGGGCAGCGCCGCCCGCGCGGTCAGCGACGGCTGAACGGTGTACGTCGGTGCCTCGCTGGAGAAATCGGCGCAGCCGGCGGTCAGCGCGAGTACCGCCGCGACGATCACCATGCGCTGCCGGAGTGGCCGGCCCACACCACTCACCGGGTCGACTCGGCGGCGGGCAGGTCGCGAGCGGGGTTGGGGAAATCGGCGCGGTCGATCGAGACGGAATGGTCGGTCGAGTCGGAACGGTCGGTCGAGTCGGAATGGCCGGGGGATTCAGCCGGCTCGGGGGATTCAGCCGGGTGGGGGGATTCAGCCGAGTCGGAATGGCCGGGGGATTCAGCCGGGTCGGGGGAGTCAGCCGAGTCGGAAGGGTCGGGGGAATCGGGGGATTCGGGCGCATCGGGCGCGTCGGGCGCCGAACCTGCCGGCTCGGTGAAGGTGAGGCTGCCGCCCGCCACCGCCACCAAGCGGGGCAGGTCCCTGGGCCGGACGTTCGGCAACCGCAGCCGACGCCCGTCCGTACCGACCGCCACCGCCCACCGCCCATCGGGGAATTCCAGCGTGTCCAAATCCGGCCATTTCATCCGCCGCGACCCGCGCAACCCGTGCGCGGTCACCGCCGTAGTGGTAGCAGTCGTTCTGGTGATCAGCAACCAGGCAAGCGCCAGCACCGGCACCGCGAACATCAACCCCCACGCGCCGCCGACCGTTGCCAACGGGATCACGCAGAACAGCAGCACCACCGGGAAAAACAGGGCGGGCGGCGGCAGGCGGAAGGTGGCACGGTCGGAACGCGACATGCTGTCCATGGTGGCATCCCGCCGGTACCGGCCCCTGTCGCAACGAGACCGCCGGCCGCGGCCGGCGGTCCAATCCTGCCCTGCTGAACGGGGCTATCGGTCGCTCAACGGGTGCTGCGGGCACCGCTGAGCGGTTGAAGTCCCACCACAGCTGGATGTCCCCCGTTCCGGGCGAGCCGCACCCGCGTCATCCCACATCGCGGGATAGTGCTCCCGCCTGATTGACACCGCCGCGGGAACGGTCCTACTCTGCGGGAGTGGCTTCACAGCTCGTAATCCGCTAGCGCGTCCCGCCCACCGGGCGAGACGCGCAACCCCTTGGTCACCCCTGGTGACAAGGGGTTTTTTGTTGCCCGGGGGTCGTTGGTCGTCGGCACCAGGGCTTGTCCCAGATCGTCCGCAGTACCGCAGCAACTGACAAGAAGAGGTTCCGATGACGCAGGGCCGCATCGCCGAAGGCCGCCAGCCCCACCTGGCCGCTCCCGGGTTCACCACCCCGGGCTTGCCCAGCATGCCAACAACTTCGACGCCGACAACCCCGACAACCCCGACCCCGCCGGTGGTGCCCGCTGGGGTTCCGGCGGTCCGTCCGGTCGAGCACCTCACCGGCGCTGCATCGGTGGTGCGCTCGCTCGAGGAGGCGGGCGTCGAGGTGGTGTTCGGCATCCCGGGCGGCGCCGTCCTCCCCGTCTATGACCCACTGCTGGACTCGACCAAGGTGCGGCATGTGCTTGTTCGGCATGAGCAGGGGGCCGGGCACGCGGCGACGGGCTATGCACAGGCCACCGGCAAGGTGGGTGTGTGTATGGCGACCTCCGGCCCGGGCGCGACCAATCTGGTCACCCCGATCGCCGACGCGCACATGGACTCGGTGCCGCTGGTCGCGATCACCGGCCAGGTCGGACGTCCGATGATCGGCACCGACGGTTTCCAGGAGGCCGACATCTGCGGCATCACGATGCCGATCACCAAGCACAACTTTCTCGTCACCGATCCGGCTGAGATCCCACAAACGATCGCAGCCGCGTTCCACCTGGCATCCACGGGCCGACCCGGCCCGGTGCTGGTGGACATCCCGAAGGATGTCCTGCAGTCGGAAACCACCTTCCGCTGGCCGCAGGACATCCATCTGCCCGGGTACCGGCCGACCATGCGGCCGCATTCGGGCCAGATCACCGCCGCCGCCCGGCTCATTGCCGCCGCGCGTCGACCGGTGCTCTATGTCGGTGGCGGGGTACTGAAGGCCCGGGCAACCGAGGTCCTTCGACAGCTGGCCGAGCTGACCGGTATTCCGGTCGTCACCACGCTCATGGCCCGCGGCGCCTTCCCGGATTCGCATCTCCAGCACCTGGGGATGCCGGGGATGCACGGCACCGTGGCGGCAGTGGCGGGAATGCAGCGTGCCGACGTGATCGTCGCGCTGGGTGCCCGGTTCGACGACCGGGTCACCGGCCAGCTCTCGACGTTCGCGCCTGGTGCGCGGGTGATCCACGCCGACATCGACCCGGCGGAGATCGGCAAGAACCGCGTCGCCGACGTGCCGATCGTCGGTGACGCCCGGGAGGTGATCACCGAATTGATCGCCGGTGTCACCGCGGAACAGGCTGCCGGCGTGGTCGCCGACCTGACCGCGTGGTGGGCCGAATTGGATGGCTTGCGGCAGACCTTCCCGCTCGGGTACGACTGGCCGACCGACGGCTCGCTCGCCCCGCAGTACGTCATCGAAAGGATCGGCGCGATCGCCGGTCCCGACGCGATCTACGCGGCAGGCGTTGGGCAGCATCAAATGTGGGCCGCGCAGTTCGTCTCCTATGAAAAGCCCGGAACCTGGCTCAACTCAGGGGGTCTGGGCACGATGGGATACGCGGTGCCGGCCGCGATGGGCGCCAAGATGGGCCGTCCGGACGCGGTGGTGTGGGCCATCGACGGCGACGGCTGCTTCCAGATGACCAACCAGGAACTGGCCACCTGCGCAATCGAAGGTATTCCGATCAAGGTCGCGGTGATCAACAACGGCAACCTCGGCATGGTCCGGCAATGGCAGACGCTGTTCTACGGCGAGCGGTACTCACAGACCGACCTCGGGACGCACAAGCACCGCATCCCGGACTTCAAGCTGCTCGCCGAGGCGTACGGCTGCCTCGGCCTGCGCTGCGAATCCAAGGAGGACGTCGACCGCACCATCGAGGCTGCGATGGCCGTCAACGACCGGCCGGTAGTGGTCGACTTCGTGGTCGGCGCGGACGCGCAGGTCTGGCCGATGGTCGCCGCGGGCACCGGCAACGACCACATCATGGCGGCGCGGGGCATCCGTCCCCTCTTCGAGGAAGAATGAGTCACCGCAACCGGTCCCGGCGCTGCCGGACCCACCGTCCACGCCCAGGAACGATCGAGGGAGCGCGCTGATGAGTCTGACCGGTGACGCGCCGTGGACCCGCGTTTTTACTCCCTCCCTCACCACCGGGTCCACGAAGCCGCGACTTGTCCCGTTGGACTCCTACCGCCCCAACGGGCCCGCCCGAGGAGTAGATGCCGCAGTGACCCGCCACACCCTTTCGGTGCTCGTGGAGAACAAACCCGGTGTGCTGGCCCGGGTCTCGTCGTTGTTTTCCCGGCGTGGCTTCAACATCCACTCGCTGGCCGTCGGCCCGACGGAGAATCCCGACGTCTCCAGGATGACGATTGTGGTTGCGGTAGAGGGTCTTCCGTTGGAGCAGGTGACCAAGCAGCTGAACAAGCTGATCAATGTGCTGAAGATCGTCGAGCTGCCACCGGCCCAGGCCGTGCAGCGGGAACTGCTGTTGATCAAGCTCCGCTCCGACGGCACCAGCCGTCCGCAGATCGTGTCCATCGTGGAGATGTTCCGGGCCCGGATCATCGACATCACCCCGGACGCCGTGACGGTGGAGGCAACCGGCACCAGCGACAAGCTGGAAGCGCTGATCAAGATGCTGGAGCCGTTCGGGGTTCGCGAGCTGGTGCAGTCCGGCATGGTCGCGCTCGGCCGCGGACCTCGGTCCATCACCACCGCACCGAGCAGGGCAGAGTAGACCCGCGAACTTCCCGTGGCGGGGACCTCGAATCAGACCGACGCCCGGTTCACCGGGCCAACAGAAGGTAGGACCAACAGCAATGGCCGTGGAGATTTTCTATGACGACGACGCCGACCTGTCGATCATCCAGGGGCGCAAGGTCGCCGTGCTGGGATATGGCTCGCAGGGGCATGCACACGCGCTGAGCCTGCGCGATTCCGGTGTCGACGTCCGGGTCGGCTTGCCCGAGGGTTCACAGTCCCGGGTCAAGGCGACGGATCAGGGCCTGCGGGTGGTGACCCCGGCCCAGGCCTGCGCCGAGGCCGACGTGATCATGATCCTGGCGCCCGACCACGTGCAGCGGCACCTGTACGCCGAGGCCGTCGAGCCGAACCTGACCGCCGGAAAGGCGCTGGCGTTCGGGCACGGCTTCAACATCCGGTTCGGCTATATCAAGCCGCCCAAGGACGTCGACGTGATCATGATCGCTCCTAAGGGGCCCGGTCACCTGGTCCGCCGGGAGTTCGTCGACGGGAAGGGCGTTCCGTGCCTGATCGCTGTCGAACAGGACCACACCGGCGGCGCGCAGGCCCTGGCGTTGTCCTACGCGCGGGGTATCGGTGGGGCCCGGGCCGGGGTGATCAAGACCACCTTCACCGAGGAGACCGAGACCGACCTGTTCGGTGAGCAGGCGGTGCTCTGCGGCGGCATGTCGCGGCTGGTCCAGCTCGGGTTCGAGACGCTGGTCAACGCCGGCTACCAGCCGGAGATCGCCTATTTTGAATGCCTGCACGAACTGAAGCTGATCGTTGACCTGATGTACGAGGGTGGCATCGCCAAGCAGCGCTGGTCGGTGTCGGACACCGCTGAGTACGGCGACTACGTCTCCGGACCGCGGGTGGTCGACGATCATGTCGCGGAGAACATGCAGGCAGTGCTGGCCGACATCAAGGACGGGTCGTTCGCGGCCCGGTTCATCGCCGATCAGGATGCCGGGGCCCCCGAGTTCAAGAAGTTGCGCGCCGAGCAGGAACAGCACCCGATCGAGGAGACCGGCCGCAAGCTCCGTGGCCTGATGAGCTGGGTCGCCAAGGAGGACGACTACACCGGGACCGCCGACCGCGGCTGAGCCCGCCCTGCCCCGACGAAGAGGTCGATTCGCCGCTGCCGTGCCTTTCTTGGGACGTGAAGGGCACGGGAGTGGCGAATCGTTTCCCGACCCGGCGGGTGCGGACCCGGGCAGCTGCAGATCCAACGTGCGCCAGTCACCCAAGCCGCCGGGCGGCGATGTATGCGCGGACGGCGGGGCGGGTCAGTAGCCAGATCGACAATGCCGGAAGCAGCGCGATCAGCATGAGCGCGCTGAAAGCCGTGGTCCCGGCGATGAGCACCATGGCGACGAGATTGGCGACGATGGCTGCCACCGCATCCCGGCCCCGCGCCGCCCGGATGCCTGTCCACCACAGCAGAGCCGCAACCGTCAGCAGAAAGGCCGCGGGCCGGACCATGATGGCGGTCAGGTCCGCCAGGCTCACCGACAGCTGGAACGCGACCGCCAGGTAGCTCAGCCCGAAGATCCCGAACGGGACGAGCGAAGCCAGCAGGGCACCCGTGATGTGGGTGAGGACGACGCCTGTTCTGAGCTCACGGGGTCTGGGGTCGCGAACCCGCCGACCGGTCAGGTCCGGCCCACCGCCCCTCGATCCGGTGGCCTGTTGATTGCCCTGTGGCTCTACGAGACCGGTTGTGCGGGAAATTGTCTCGTCGTACTCAGGGTACTTGCGCCATTGCCATTGCTCGGGCTGCGCAGCGGGACGGTCGGGCGGGGGAAAGGGAGTGGTCAAGGACGGAACCTATCGCGACGAGGACCGCCGGTTGCTCTCCCGGGTGTAGGCCCCGGTGCGGTCGGCGCCACCGTAAGTGAGCAACAGCCGGCCGCATCGTGGTTGTCCACATTGCCGGGTCAGAAGGTCTTGCCGCCGACGGAGCGGATCCAGGCCCGGGACTGCGGATTCAGCATGAACACCACGACCAGGATGGGTATCACGATGCCGAGCAGGAAGCTGAAACCGAAGCCGGAGGCGATCACCGAGGCCAGCGCCAGCACCGCGTAGCAGGCGCAGGCGATCACCAGGATCTGTCCGTTCTTGCCGCTGAGCGCCACCACACCACCCCAGATCATCAGGGCGGCAACGACCATGGTGGCCGCGGTGACGACGAACAGGAACGTGGTCGCACCGCTGACCGTGTCGCAGGTGGCCGCGCCGGTCCCGGACGAGTCGTACCCGATCGCACCGCTGGAGCAGACGGCGGTGCTCGCCGAACTCAACAGGCTGCCGGCCGCCAAGGCAATGAGACCGAACAGGATGCCGAGGCCGCCCCAGACGAAGGCCAGCACCGACGCAGCGGTGACCAGGCTCGGCCGGCCTGCCCCTACCCGCTGACCGGCGCCCATGGCCTGGAACGCAGGGCCGGTCGGGAACGCCGGACCTGCACCAGGTGTCGGGTAAACCTGACCCGCCGGGTAGCCGGGCCCGGCGGGATAGCTCTGAGCGGGCGCTCCGTAGGAGGGGTGCGGATAGCGACCAGGCGCCGGCTGCTGGCCGGTGAACGGTCCTGCCGTGGCCGGGTAGGCCGATCCTGCGGGCGGGGTGGAGGCGGGGATGCCGAACGGCTCGCTGGCTGCCGGGTAACCGGATGGTGTGGACATGATGGGTCCTTTTCTGCGTGGTCGGTCCGACCGGGCGCACCGGATCGGCACCTCGGCCGACACCGTGCATCTGGATACGCGGGTGCCGACCGGGTGGGAGGGTGGGGGGAGGGAATTCGGTGTAGCGCCCCTGATGAGCCGCCCGGACGCGGGGTGATACTGCCCGCCGAACACGCCGGTGTGCGGTAGCAGGGGCGCCACCCGGCTAGCATGGATCGCCGGGCCCGACGATGCCGTCGGGCCGCGTGACCGGGTCTGGATCAAGCCCGTCAGCCGACAGCCGGCGGTTGGCAGCCAGCGGTCGGCCCGGACCGGGCCGCCTGTTCGAACCCTTCCTCCTCACCCCGCTGACCCCGATACCGGAGATGACCCGCCGTGCCCCCACCCGTGGTGCTGATCGCCGAAGAACTCGCCCCGTCCGCGATGGACGTCCTCGGTAGCGAGTTCGAGATCAGGCATGTCGACGGCGCCGACCGAGCCGCGCTGCTGCCGGCGCTCGCCGACGCTGACGCCATCCTGATCAGGTCCGCGACCACAGTCGATACCGAGGCGCTGGCGGCCGCACCCCGGCTGAAGGTGGTGGCCAGGGCCGGCATCGGTCTTGACAACGTCGACGTCCCGGCCGCCACCGCCCGCGGGGTGCTGGTCGTCAACGCACCGCAGTCCAACATCATCACCGCCGCCGAGCACGCCGTGGCGTTGCTGCTCGCCGTTGCCAGGAACATCCCGGCCGCTGACGCCTCGGTCCGGGCGGGGCAGTGGAAGCGGAGCGCGTTCACCGGGGTCGAGGTAGCCGACAAGACCGTCGGCGTTGTTGGGCTCGGCCGGATCGGCCAGCTCTTCGCCGCTCGGGTGGCGGCGTTCGGCACCACCGTCATCGCCTACGACCCGTACCTGCAACCCGCGCGGGCCGCTGCGCTCGGCGTCCGATTGGTGGACCTGCCGACCCTGCTCGCGACGGCCGACATCATCTCCATCCACCTGCCCAGGACCCCGGAGACCCTGGGTCTGATCGGGGCGGCGGAACTGGCCACCGTCAAGCCGGGTGTGTTGATCGTCAACGCAGCCCGCGGCGGGCTCATCGACGAGCAGGCCCTGGCCGACGCGCTCACCGACGGCCGGGTCGCCGGTGCCGGGATCGACGTGTACGTCGCCGAGCCGCTCGCCGCGGACAGCCCTCTGCGCGCCGCGCCCAACACGGTGCTGACCCCCCACCTGGGCGCATCCACCACCGAGGCGCAGGACAAGGCGGGCACCGCGGTCGCCCGGTCGGTGAAGCTGGCCTTGCGCGGTGACTTCGTGCCGGACGCGGTGAACGTCCAGGCCACCGGCCCGGTGCCGGACGAGCTGCAGCCGTGGATCCCGCTGGTATCCCGGCTCGGCACCATCCTCACCGCGGTCGGCGGCGCTGTGCCTAGCCAGGTGACCGTCGAGGTTAGGGGCGATCTGGCAGCGCAGGACACCTCGATCCTGCAGCTCGCGGCCGTCCGCGGCATCTTCGGTGGGGTGATCACCGAGGCGGTCACTTTCGTCAACGCGCCGGCACTGGCCGCTGAGCACGGCCTGGAGCTCACCGGCACCTCGACCACCGAGACGGGCGATTACCGCTCGTCGGTGACGTTGCGCGCGGCCATGGCCGGGGGTGAGTTCCGCACTGTCTCCGGGACGCTGTCCGGGCAGAACCAGGTCGCCAAGCTGATCGAGATCAACAATCGGCACTTCGACCTGCGCGCCGCGGGCAACCTGCTGGTGGTGGCGTACGCCGATCGTCCCGGCGTGATGGGCACGGTCGGGGCTCTGCTCGGGCAGGAGCAGATCAACATCGAGGCCGCGCAGATCTCCCAGGAAGTGGACGGCCGGGCGTCGATCATGGTCCTGCGGGTCGACCAGGTGCCCGGTCAGGACCTGCTCGACCGGATCGGCGCGGCCGTCGATGCCAGCGCCATCCGGGGGATCGCCGCCGGCTGACGGCGACCCTGCGCGGCAAATGGTGCACGGGCCGATACCCTGACCCGAATCGGCCCCGGCCAGCGTCGACCGTTAGGGGCTGCAAGCGGCCGACCGCACAACCTCCAACAGCCGCACGCACTCGTTAGCCGCCGCACCTCAACCGCAGCACCGTTCAGACGCAGCACGTGAACCGCCGTATCCCACAGATACCGCCGAACCCACCATCACCGCCGGCCCCGTCGGGGTCAGCCCCGCGGACCGGGCGGCAGGAAGGTCAACCATGAAGCTCGCGGTCATCCCTGGTGATGGCATCGGCCCGGAGGTCGTCACCGAAGGATTGAAGGTGCTCCGCGGGGTGGTGCCCGGGGTGGCGACCACCGAGTACGACCTCGGGGCCGCGCGCTGGCACCGCACCGGGGAGCTGCTGCCTGACTCGGTGCTGCGCGAGTTGCGGGAGCATGACGCGATCCTCCTTGGCGCTGTCGGTGACCCCACGGTTCCGTCCGGCATCCTCGAGCGCGGATTGTTGCTGCGGATCCGGTTCGAGCTGGACCACCACGTCAACCTGCGACCGGCCAGGCTGTACCCCGGTGTCCCCGGCCCGTTGGCCGGCGACAAGGCCATCGACCTGGTCGTGCTCCGCGAAGGCACCGAGGGCCCGTACGCGGGCAACGGCGGCTTGCTCCGCAAGGACACCCCGCACGAGATCGCCACCGAGGTATCGCTGAACACCTACTTCGGCGTCGAGCGGGTGGTCCGGGACGCGTTCGATCGCGCCGCCAGACGCCCCCGCAAGCACCTGACGCTGATCCACAAGACCAACGTGCTGGTGCACTCCGGTCAGCTGTGGAGCCGGGTCGTCGAGGAGGTCTCGATGGAATACCCGGACGTCGCCGTGGCCTACTCGCACATCGACGCCGCGATGATCTACCTGGTCACCGATCCGGGCCGGTTCGATGTGGTGGTCACCGACAACCTGTTCGGCGACATCTTCACCGACCTGGCCGCCGCGGTGTCCGGTGGCATCGGGCTGGCAGCGTCCGGCAATCTCGACGTCTCACGGACCAACCCGAGCATGTTCGAGCCGGTGCACGGCTCGGCCCCCGACATCGCCGGTACCGGGTCTGCCGACCCGACCGCCACCGTGCTGTCCATCGCGCTGCTGCTTGACCACCTCGGCCTGCCGGAGGCGGCCCGCCGGGTGGAGGCCGCGGTCGCGTTCGACCTGGCCACCCGGCAGAGCGGTTCGGTGGCCAAGACCTCGGCAGTGGGCGATCGGCTGGCTGCGCTCGCGTCGAGCTGAGGCCCAACGATGTCGACACCGCCCACATTGACTGCTCTCGCACCGGCTCCTCGCCGGTGCCCGCTCGGTGACAGCTTCCACGTCTTCGACACCACCCTGCGCGACGGCGCCCAGCGTGAGGGCATCAGCTACTCCGTCGCCGACAAGATCGCCGTCGCCAGGTTGCTGGACGAGCTCGGAGTCGGCTTCATCGAGGGCGGTTGGCCCGGTGCGATGCCGAAGGACACCGAATTCTTCACCAGGGCTGCCGCCGGCGAACTTGACCTGAAAACCGCGACGCTGGTGGCCTTCGGCGCTACCCGCAAGGCCGGGGTGAAAGCCGCGGACGACCAGCAGGTGGCCGCGTTGCTGCGGTCCGGTGCGCAGGTGATCACCCTGGTTGCCAAGTCCGACGTCCGGCATGTCGAGCGGGCCCTGCGGACAACCCCGCAGGAGAACCTGGCAATGGTGCACGACACGGTCCGCCTACTCACCGACAGCGGCCGGCGGGTGTTCCTGGACTGCGAGCACTTCTTCGACGGGTATCTGTTTGACCCCGACTATGGGGTGAAGGTGGCGGAGGCCGCCGCATCCGCCGGCGCCGACGTCATCGTGCTGTGCGATACCAACGGCGGGATGCTGCCGATGTCGGTGCAACGGATCGTCGGTGAGGTCGCCGCGCGCACCGGGCTGCGACTGGGAATCCACTGCCAGGACGACACCGGTTGCGCGGTGGCCAACACCGTCGCGGCGGTGCAGGCCGGTGCCACCCATGTGCAGTGCACCGCCAACGGGTACGGCGAACGGGCGGGTAACGCCGACCTGTTCGCCGTGGTCGGCAACCTGATCACCAAGATGGGTCTGCCGGTGCTCCCGGACGGCGGCCTTGCCGATTTGATGCGGGTCTCGCACGCGTTGGCCGAACTGGCCAACATCGCACCCAACACCCATCAGGCGTACGTCGGATCGTCGGCCTTCTCGCACAAGGCGGGACTGCATGCGTCCGCGATCAAGGTCGATCCGGAGTTGTACAACCACCTCGACCCGGCCCTGGTCGGCAACGATATGCACATCCTGATCACCGAGATGGCCGGTCGGGCGTCGGTGGAGTTGAAGGCGCGCGAGCTGGGTCTGGACCTGTCGGGCCGACCCGAGGTGGTCGGCCGAATCGTCGACACAGTCAAGACCAGGGAGGCGGCGGGGTGGTCGTACGAGGCCGCCGATGCCTCGTTCGAGCTGCTGATCCGCGACGAATTGGCCGCCGGCGTTGTTGATGACCGCGACGTCCCGGACACGCTGACGCCCAAGGCTTTCCGGCTGGAGTCCTACCGGGTGATCGTGGAGAAATCCGAGTACCCGGTGCCGACCGTCACCTCGGAGGCGACGGTGAAGGTGCACGTCGGCGGCCGGCGGATCATCGCCACCGCGGAGGGCAACGGCCCGGTGAACGCCCTGGACTCCGCGCTGCGCAGCGCGGTCGCCGAAGAGTTCCCGGAGTTCAACCAGGTCGAGCTGGTGGACTACAAGGTGCGGATCCTGGCGGGCTCGGCCGGCACCGATTCGATCACCAGGGTGCTGGTCTCCTCCGCCCGCGGCCCGCAGGAGTGGACCACGGTCGGGGTGCACGCCAACGTCGTCGAGGCCTCCTGGCAGGCATTGGTCGACGCCCTGGTCTATGCGCTGCGGCCCGGCGGCGACGACCCCGATGGCCCTGCCCCCGGCAGCCCTCCCGCCGGAAGCCCTGCCCCCAGCAGCCCTCCCGCCGAAAGCCCCGAGTCCAGCAGTGATACCAGCAAGCAGGAGTCGGCATGCGTCTAGCCCGGATCGCCAGCCAGGACGGGGTTGCATTCGTGACCGTCGACGGTCCGGTAGGTGCGGAGCGGGCCCGAGAAATCGCCGACCACCCGTTCGGCACGCCCACCTACACCGGCCGGGCCTGGCCGCTGGCCGACACCCGGCTGCTGGCGCCGATCCTGCCGTCAAAGGTGGTGGCGGTCGGCCGGAACTACGCCGACCACGCCGCCGAACTGGGCAACGACCTGCCCAGCGTGCCGTTGATCTTCCTCAAGCCGTCCACCTCGGTGATCGGGCCGTCGGTGCCCATCCAGCTGCCCGCATCGTCCTCGCAGGTCGATTTCGAGGGTGAACTCGCGGTGGTGATCGGCCGGCCGTGCCGGGACGTCAAGGCCGAGAACGCGTCGTCGGTGATCCTGGGGTACACCGTCGCCAACGACGTGACCGCGCGCGACCAGCAGCGGGCCGATGGGCAGTTCACCCGGGCCAAGGGGTACGACACCTTCTGCCCGTTGGGTCCATGGATCGAGACCGAACTGGACCCGGCCGACCTCGCCGTGATGACCGAGTTGGACGACGCCACGGTGCAGGACGGGCGCACCAGCGACATGGTCTTCGCGGTGGCGGAGATCATCGAGTTCGTGTCCGCGATCATGACGTTGCTGCCCGGTGACGTGCTGCTGACCGGCACGCCGGCCGGCGCCGGCCCGATGGTGGCTGGGCAAAGCGTCTCGGTGACCGTGGAAGGCATCGGCACCCTGACGAATCCGGTGAACGCCCGCCGCTGACGGTTTCGATGCTGACGGGTTCGGTGCTGACGGGTTCGATGCTGACCGGCTGGGGCTACGACGTGTGACGAGTGGAGTCGCTGCCGTTTAGGGTGGTTCTGCCATGACTCACACCCCCGTCTCGTCCACCGCCGCCCCATCACCGGTTGCTCAGCATCCGCAGGCCAAATCCGCCTCCGAGCCGACGCCGTGGAGCCAGCCGCCCGTACCGGCGCTCCCGGTCCGGGCCCGGTTCTGTCCGTCGCCCACCGGCACGCCGCACGTCGGGCTGGCCCGGACGGCCCTGTTCAACTGGGCCTTCGCCCGGCATCACGGCGGCACGTTCGTGTTTCGGATCGAGGACACCGACGCCGCCCGGGATTCGCAGGAGTCGTACCTGGCGATCGTGGAGGCGATGACGTGGCTGGGCCTGGATTGGGATGAAGGCCCGAACGTCGGAGGCCCGCACGGCCCGTACCGGCAGAGCGAGCGAGGCCCGATCTACCGGGAGATCACCGCCGAACTGCTGGCCGCCGGGCACCTGTACGAGTCGCACTCGACCACGGAGGACGTCACCGGGCGGCACCTGGCCGCCGGACGCGACCCCAAACTCGGTTACGACAATTACGACCGCACCCCCGATCCCGCGCTGGTGGCCGCCGCGGCGCAGGCGGGCCGGCCGCCGGTGCTGCGGCTCCGGATGCCGGAACGGGACATCACCTTCGACGACCTGGTTCGCGGCCCGATCACCTTCCCAGCGGGCAGCGTGCCCGATCCGGTGCTGGTCCGCGGCGGCGGTGACCCGCTGTACACCCTGGTCAACCCGGTCGACGACGCGCTGATGGGGATCACCCATGTGCTCCGCGGCGAGGACCTGCTGCCGTCCACGCCGCGGCAGATCGCGTTGTACGAGACGCTGATCGCGATCGGCCGGGCCAGCGTGGTGCCGCGGTTCGGGCACCTGCCGTTCGTCACCGGTGAGAGCAACCGCAAACTCTCCAAGCGCGATCCCCAGTCGAACCTGTTCCAGTACCGCGACGACGGCTTCATCCCTGAGGGCATGGTGAACTACCTGGCCCTGCTCGGCTGGTCGCTGAGCGAGGACCGGGACATCTTCAGCCCTGCCGAGTTGGTCGCCGCCTTCGACGGTCACCGCATCTCCGGCAACCCCGCCCGGTTCGACCGGCGCAAGGCGGAGTCGATCAACGGGGCGCACCTGCGCGCCTTGCCGGCGGACGATTTCGCCGACCGGCTGCAGGGGTACCTGATTGCTCGCGGGGTGCTGCCGGTCGACGTCCCGCCGGATACCCGGGAATTGCTGCTGCGGGCAGCACCGCTGGTGCAGGAACGGTCTGCATTGCTCTCCGAAGCGGCCCTTATGCTGGATTTTCTTTTCACCCCGGACGCGGAATTCACCGTCGATCCCGCCGCCGCAGCCAAGGTCCTGACGCCCGCGGTGGTACCGGTGCTGACAGCTGCGATCGAGGCGGTGGAACAGTCGACCCAATTCGCGGCCGAGCCCCTGGAAGCGGCGCTGCGAGCCGCCCTGCTGGACGGACTGGGCCTCAAACCGAAGGTGGCGTTCGCCCCGGTACGGGTGGCCGTGACCGGGCGGACGATCTCACCGCCGCTGTACGAGTCGATGGAGTTGCTGGGCCGCGATCTCACGCTGAGCCGGCTGCGCCGAGCGCTGGCCTCGCCCCCGGTCTGAGTGATCCAGCCCGCGGGAGCTGCCTTGCCCAGCGGGGTCGGCGGAGATAGCCGGGGCAGTGGATTTCCGGGTTGGGCTGCGGTGCAGGTAGTATCGTTGCTCGGCGCCCGCCCCGGCAGGGCCCTTGGGGTATGGTGTAATTGGCAACACTAGGGATTCTGATTCCCTCATTCTAGGTTCGAGTCCTAGTACCCCAGCGGGATGCACCGCGTATCGAACGGCAGGCGTGAGCTCGTCGATCGTGTAGCATTTCGCTCCGGATCCAGGTGCTGTCAGCGCCCGGACCGGTGGTGACGAGGAGGAAACAGCATCCTCGTGGCCGGCATGCAATACCAGGAATGATCTAGGGCCCCGTCGTCTAGCGGCCTAGGACGCCGCCCTCTCACGGCGGTAGCGAGGGTTCGAATCCCTTCGGGGCTACCAGATGCCGCCGGAATGTTCGTCATTCCGGCGGCTTCTTTTTTCTCGGACCTGGGTTCGATGTCCGGGATCCCTGACGTGATGAAACCCATTTAACGCAAGTGCCACCGGTGCGGCAGTGGTCACAACCGCGCCGTCAACGCCCCGGCCGCCTCTACCAGGTCCCCGGCCCACCGCACGCCGGGGCGTCGTCCGATCCGGTCCACCGGTCCGGACACTGACACGGCCGCGATGACGGCACCCGACAGGTCACGCACCGGGGCCGATACCGATGCCACGCCGGCCTCCCGCTCGGCGACCGAATCCGCCCAGCCCCGCCGGCGTACCTCGGCCAGGGTCCGTTCGCTGAAGCTTGCATCCGTCAGGACGGCGCGTTGGGTGGGAAGTTCGGCCCAGGCCGTGAGGACCTTCCCGCCGGAACCGGCGTTCATCGGGAGCCTGGAGCCCAGCGGCACAGTGTCCCGGAGCCCGGACATCGGCTCTGCCACCGCGATGCAGACCCGGGACAGACCGTCAGGACGGTAGAGCTGGACGCTCTCCCCGGTCCGGTCGCGCAACCGCGGTAGCACCTCGGCGGCTGCCAGCACCAGCCGGTCCGGCGCCCCAGCGGCCAGTGCGGCCAGCATCGGGCCCGGCCGCCAGCGACCGTTCTCGTCCCGGGCGAGCAGGCCGTGCACCTCCAGGCCGACGGCCAGCCGGTGGGCGGTGGCCCGTGGCAAACCAGTCGCCGAACACAGGTCGGCCAGCCCGATGGGAGCGGCCGTGGTTGCCCGGAGCACATCGACCGCTTTGTCCAGGACCCCGATGCCGCTAGACTTTCCCATGAGGTAATACTAGTTTCCCGCATGGTGAGATGTCGAGCCGCCTCGAGCGCTCGGCCGTCCGCCGGCGGAACGACGGATGGTGGCAGAGATGACGCACGCGGACGTGGCACAGCCAGACCGGGCACAGCCAGACCGGGCACCGACCGATCCGGCACCGACCGATCCAGCACCGACCGATCCGGCATCGCCAGATCTGCCACCGGCAGATCTGGCACTGGCAGCTCGGCCACGAACGATGTCGGAGAAGGTCTGGAACGCCCACGTCGTCCACGCCGCCGATGGTGAACCGGATCTGCTGTACATCGACCTGCACCTCGTGCACGAGGTCACCAGCCCGCAGGCGTTCGAGGGACTCCGCCAGGCCGGACGAGCGGTCCGCCGGCCGGATCTGACCCTGGCGACCGAGGACCATAACGTCCCGACCACCAACATCGACCTGCCGATTGCTGACCTGGTCTCCCGCACCCAGGTGGACACGCTCCGGGCGAACTGCGCCGAATTCGGGGTGCGCCTGTATCCGATGGGCAACGCCGAACAGGGAATCGTGCATGTGGTTGGCCCGCAATTGGGTCTGACCCAGCCCGGGATGACGATCGTCTGTGGTGACTCGCACACCTCCACCCACGGTGCGTTCGGAGCGCTCGCCTTCGGTATCGGCACCAGTGAGGTCGAGCACGTGCTGGCCACTCAAACGCTCCCGCTCAAACCATTCCAGACGATGGCGATCACCGTGGACGGATTGCTCGCGCCCGGGGTGACCGCGAAGGACATCGTGCTGGCCGTCATTGCGGAGATCGGCACCGGAGGCGGCCAGGGGTACGTGCTGGAGTACCGGGGCGAGGCCATCCGGGCGCTGTCAATGGAAGGCCGGATGACCGTCTGCAACATGTCCATCGAGGCAGGAGCGAGGGCCGGGATGATCGCGCCCGACCAGACGACGTTCGACTACCTGTTGGGTCGGGACCACGCGCCGACCGGCGCCGATTGGGAGGCGGCCGTGCAGTACTGGTCGTCGCTGACCACCGACCCCGAAGCCAGGTTCGACGCCGAGGTTGTCATCGACGCGGCCGCGCTCACCCCGTTCGTCACCTGGGGCACCAATCCCGGTCAGGGTCTACCGTTGTCGGCTGCTGTCCCCGACCCGGAGCTGATCGCCGACGACAACGAGCGCGGGGCGGCCGAACGCGCCCTGCAGTACATGGGGCTGACGGCTGGCACCCCGCTGCGAGAGATCCACGTGGACACCGTGTTTCTGGGTTCCTGCACGAACGGCCGGATCGAGGATCTACGGGCGGCAGCGGAGGTGTTGCGCGGCAGGCACATCGACCGCTCGCTGCGGATGCTGGTGGTACCCGGGTCGATGCGGGTCAAGGCACAGGCCGAAGCCGAGGGTCTGGACGCGGTTTTCACCGCGGCCGGGGCGCAGTGGCGCAGTGCCGGCTGCTCGATGTGCCTGGGGATGAACCCGGACCAACTGGCGTCCGGGGAGCGGAGCGCATCGACGTCCAACCGCAACTTCGAAGGTAGGCAGGGCAAGGGCGGTCGGACCCATCTGGTGTCGCCGCTGGTGGCGGCGGCCACGGCGGTCCGCGGAACGTTGTCCTCCCCGGCCGATCTCGCGCCGGTGTTGGCCAGCGCCGGCTCGGCGCCCTGACCCGGTTCGCATTCGCCCGCGGCGGCCAGCACGTTTGTCCGCCTGACCCCTCTTGACCAGGAGATGACGATGGACGCCTTTTCCACCCACACCGGCGTCGGAATCCCGTTGCGCCGCAGCAACGTCGACACCGACCAGATCATTCCGGCGGTCTACCTCAAGCGGATCAGCCGAACCGGTTTCGAAGACGGTCTGTTCGCCGCCTGGCGGGCCGACCCGGAATTCGTGCTCAATCACAGCGCCTTTGCCGGGGGCTCGGTGTTGGTCGCCGGCGCGGACTTCGGCACCGGATCCTCGCGTGAGCACGCGGTGTGGGCGCTGATGGACTACGGCATCAGGGTTGTCATCTCGCCACGCTTCGCCGACATCTTCCGCGGCAATGCAGGCAAAGGCGGTTTGGTGGCCGCCGAGGTTTCTCCCGATGACGTGGAACTGTTGTGGAAGCTGTTGGAGAACGAACCCGGTGCCGAGGTGACGGTCGACCTTCAGCAGCAGACGATCTCGGCTCGATCGCTGGTGATTGGTTTTCAGATCGATCCCTATACCCGCTGGCGGCTGTTGGAAGGCTGGGACGACATCTCGTTGACACTCCGGCACGCCGACGACATCAAAAAATTTGAAGGTCGTCGGCCAGCCTTCCTGCCCACCGCCGGCTGACCGCCGAGCGATCATCGAACGGTCGCCGCGGGGAACGAAAACCCCTGCGCGACAATCGTTCTGGTGGAACGGCGACGTCCGCTTGGTCACGCTGGGTAGTGCTGTTAGGGCCGGTCAGAACCCGGTATCGGGCCTGAGATCTGTTAGACCCCACCGACTCCTGGGCGAGCCATGCTGGCGCAAAGTGCTAAATGCGCCTACCCTGAGCGACCAATCGGCCCTCACCTGCCGTGGCCGGAGAGTCCTTGGGAGGGACAGTGAACAAGACCGATCTGATCAACCAGCTCGCTGAGCGGTTGGACGGGGACAAGAAGGCTGCGCAGGCCGCAGTCGAGGGATTCATCGATCTGGTCCAGCGGGAGGTGCAGCGGGGACGCAACGTCTCCATCTCCGGCTTCGGGGTGTTCGAGAAACGGGCCCGTGCCGCGCGTACGGCCCGTAACCCACGCACTGGCGAGGCGGTCAAGGTCAAGAAGACCACGGTGCCGGCGTTTCGGCCGGGCAAGTATTTCAAGGACGTCATCGCCGGAACGGTGAAACTGCCCAAGGCCACGGGCAAGCCGACCAGCGCTCGCGCCGCTGCCGCGGCCGCCAAGACCGGCACCGCCCCGGCCGCCGCGCCCAAGCCCACCACCACCCGGGCCCCGAGGGCAACGGCTGCGAAGACCACCAGCACCCCCCGGGCCAGTGCAACCAAGCCGGCGGCTGGCGCATCGACCGGAACCACCACGCGGACCAGCTCCGCCAAGCCGGCCGCCGCGGCCAAGACCACCACGACCCGTGCGCCGCGGGCCGCCGCTGGCAAGGCCACCACGACCCCCAAGGCGACGGCCACCAAGCCAGCCGCCCGCCGTACCCCGGCCAAAGCAGCCAAGTAGGCGGTCGACAGCGGGCCATACACCGCACCTGGTTTACTGCACGCGGTTTACTGCACGCGGTTTACTGCACGCGGTTTACTGCACGCGATTTACTGCACGCGGTTTACTGCACGCGGTTTACTGCACGCGATTCACTGTGGGCGCTAACACAATCAGCTTCCGGTGCAGCGATGTCGGGGCGGGCGGCAGCAAAACTGCCGTCCGCACCCGCAGTCCGGTAGGCGTCCCCGTGCCGGTGCGACGTAAGCCAACAGCGCCCGCCCAGACGAGATCGCCGGGATGAGACCGCCCTGACGAGACCGCCCGGATGAGACTGCGGGGTCGAGACCGGGGCTTAGACCGCGGGGGCGGGATAGGGGTCCGCCTGCACCAACCGCGGCCCGTCGAAGGTCAAAAACCAGTACGCCGCCTTGGGAGTGCCGACCTGACTCACGGGTATCTCGGCACGCGTGGCCAAGGACTTGACCACGCCGGGGATCACCCCACCCTGGCTGCACACAGCAACTGTGCCACCGGGTGGTGTGGCGCAGGCGATCTCGACCAGCCGTCGGCGTGCGCTGGCCGGGTCGTCCCGGTAGGCGTCTTCGCCCATCGTCGGCTCTACCACCAGGTCTAGGCCCTGAGCCGCAGCCAGCGGCGCGACCGTCTGCCGGCACCGTTCCAACGGGGCAGTGTGCACTGCCAGCGGCGCGAATACCCCCAGCTCCATCGCCAACGCGTCGGCCTGGCGTACCCCTTTGGCATCCAATGGACGGCCGTCGTCCTCGCCGTGGTACGACTCGCGGTGACCGGCTCTGGCGTGCCGTACCAGCACCACCGATGTTTGGATGGACGCCGGTTCCAAAACGAACGTTGCCAGCACCACTTGATCGAACTCGTAGCTCACCCGCTGCGCGGCCTTGGCCACCGGCAACCACTCGAGCCGGTCGACTTCCTTGTTCGGCGCGAACAAACCACCGATGCACCGCGCCGAGAAGTACTGCACCTGTTTGGGTCCACCGTTGGTCTGGTAGGACACAGAGGTCAGCGAACGGCCGATGGCCGCGTGGAAACCTGTCTCCTCCTCGACCTCCCTGGCCGCGGTGACGATCGGAACCTCTCCCGGTTCGGCCTTGCCCTTGGGCAGCGACCAGTCGTCGTAGCGGGGACGGTGCACCACCGCGACCCGGACACCGTGCCGGCGGGAGGTCCGCCACAGCACCGCGCCGGCCGCCCTGATCACCGGCCCTTTGATCACCGGCCCTTTGCTGACCTGGTCGGAATCACTCGCCACGCGCGACGCCCCGACGGAGCAACTCTTCCTGAATGTCCCTGCCTGATCCCTCCACACCAGAATCCCCTGCCGGTGACTGGGACCACCCGTCCGGACCCAGCACCCAGCAACGGGTGTCGGGCCGGGCCATCAATTCGAACAGCGCGGCCATCCGTTCGGTGGCCGCCTTGTTCTTCACCTGGACCAGGGCCTCCACCCGGCGATCGAGGTTGCGGTGCATCATGTCCGCGCTACCGATCCAGTACTCCTGCATGCCGGGGCCGGCGACCGAGCCGTCGTCGGCTACCTCGGGACCACCGTTGCGGAAGTAGAAGATCCGCGAATGCTCCAGGAAGCGGCCGACAATCGAACGGACGGTGATGTTCTCGCTCAGACCGGGCACTCCGGCGCGCAGGGCACAGATCCCGCGAACGGTGACGTCGACCGTGACCCCGGCCCGCGACGCGCGGTACAGCGCGTCGATCACGCCCTCGTCGACGATAGAGTTCATCTTCAACCGAACCAGGCCACCGCGGCCGGCCCGCTGGTGCTCGATCTCCCGCTCGATCCTGGCGACGATGCCGCTGCGAATGGAATGCGGTGCCACCAAGAGGTTCCGGTACTCGGTCTGGCGGGAGTATCCGGTCAACACGTTGAACAGGTCGGTCAGATCCGCACCGATGTCGGGGTCCGCCGTCAGCAGGCCCAGATCTTCGTAGATGCGGGCGGTTTTCGGATTGTAATTGCCGGTGCCGATATGGCAGTAACGGCGTAGGGTCTTGCCCTCCTGCCGGATCACCAGGGCGGTCTTGCAGTGGGTCTTGAGTCCGACCAGCCCGTACACGACGTGAACCCCGGCCCGCTCCAACGCCTTTGCCCAGGAAATGTTCGCCTGTTCGTCGAACCTGGCCTTGATCTCCACCAGTGCGACGACCTGCTTGCCGGCCGCGGCGGCGGAGATGAGCGCGTCGACGATGGGGGAGTCCCCGGACGTGCGGTACAGCGTCTGCTTGATCGCGAGTACCCGCGGATCCGCCGCCGCCTGCTCGATGAACCGCTGAACCGTGGTGGCAAATGACTCATAAGGGTGGTGCAGCAGCACATCCCCGTCCCGCAGCGTCGCGAACACACTCTTGGGTGTCTCGCCTTCGGCGAACGCGGGATTGGTGGCCGGGACGAACGGCGCGTCCTTGAGCGCCGGCCGATCCAGCCCGTACAGCTGCCACAGGCTCGACAGATCCAGCAGGCCGGGCACTTCGACCGCGTCGGCCGGGTCGACGTCCAGTTCGCCGAGCAGCAGCGCCAGCACGCGTTCGCTGGTGGTGTCGGTGATCTCGAGCCGGACCGGCGGACCGAACCTGCGTCGGGCCAGTTCTCGCTCCAGCGCCTGCAGCAGGTCCTCGTCCCGGTCTTCCTCCACCTCGAGGTCGGCGTTGCGGGTCACCCGGAAGACCTGGTGCTCCACAACGTCCATTCCCGGGAACAGCTCTGCCAGGTGCGCCGCGATCAGATCCTCCAGCGGCAGGAAGTCGTTCACCCCACGGCGCACCCGGACGAACCGGTCGACGTTGTTGGGCACCTTGACCCGGGCAAAGCGT
This sequence comes from Nakamurella sp., assembly GCA_965247715.1. Lineage (GTDB taxonomy): Bacteria > Actinomycetota > Actinomycetes > Mycobacteriales > Nakamurellaceae > Nakamurella. The sequence continues at coordinate 1,178,389 of CBDFHS010000015.1, forward strand.
TCCGCGCCGGTTTCCGGATCACGCACGATGATGGCCATGTTCAGGCTCAACCCGGAGATGTATGGGAACGGGTGGGCCGGATCGACCGCGAGCGGGGTCAGCACCGGGAAGATCTGCGCGGTGAAGTACTCCGCCAGCCGTTCCCGGTCCTGCGGGTCGATGTCCTGCCAGTGCACGATCCGGATCCCGGCGTCGGACAGGGCGGGCACGACGTCGTCGGAGAAGCAGCGGCCCTGCCGGTCCACCAGCTCCTGGGTCCGCGCCGAGATCAACGACAGCTGGTCGGAGGCGGTCAGGCCATCCGCGCTGGTGACGGACAAACCCATGTCCCGGCGGCGTTTGAGCCCAGCCACCCGCACCATGTAGAACTCGTCCAAGTTGGAGGCGAAGATCGCCAGGAACTTCGCGCGTTCCAACAGCTTTTGACTCTTGTCCTCGGCCAGCGCCAGCACGCGGGCGTTGAAGTCGAGCCAGCTCAACTCACGGTTGGAGAACCGGTCGTCGGGCAGCGGTTCGTCGTCCGTGGCCGAACTGTGCTCGGACGCGGTGAACTCCGTCTCCGACGAACCGCCGTGAAACGGCTCCACCGCTGGCTCCTCCATCAACAGCCGTCCGCTGAAGGCGGCGATGCCGTCTGCGCTCCCCCCGCCGCCGGCACCGACCCGGGGTCGAGCCGTCCGGCCCCGACGCGGGCTCGGGCTTGCGGACCCAGTAGTGCTGGAACCAGTGGTCTCTGTTCCGGTTGCGGTGGTCTCTTTGCTGGCAGTCACCCGGTCATTGTCAGGGGTCCGGGTCGGCAATGGCCACTTCCCCCGGTGAACAGCCGGTATCGGCGCGCCCCGTGCCCGCAGGTCTACGGTCACCGGCTACAGGAGTGACACCGGGGGTGAGGCTTTAGGGTGGACCGGCACGGACCGGACCATGGGTGGTCGTCACGGGCCGTCGAGAGGAGTCGATGTGCCGCGCCGTCCGTTTCATGGGAAGAGTCCGGTTCACGAAAAGGGCAACGCCTGGTTGACGTTCTGTCAGGTCGTGATGTACCCACTGGCGTTCCTGCTGGGTCGGCAGAAGATCAGCGGGATGGAGAAGATCCAGATCACGGGTGGCTACCTGCTGGTCGCCAATCACGTCTCGCACCTGGACCCGCTGTACGACTCGGTGGTGGTCCGTAAGTCCGGCCGGATTCCTCGGTTCCTGGCCAAGGCATCGTTGTGGAAGGTGCCGGTGCTGGGCCGGGCGCTGGCCGGGTCGGACCAGATCCCGGTCGAGCGCGGCGGCAGCGGGGCCGGTCAGGCCAGTCTGGAGAAGGCAACGGAGACGCTGCGCAGTGGCCGGGTGGTGCTGATCTACCCGGAGGGCACCGTGACCAGAGATCCCGAGCAGTGGCCGATGCGGCCCCGGCCGGGCATCGGGGCGCTGGCGTTGTCCGGGGATTTCCCGGTGATCCCGGTCGCGCACTGGGGGACCAACCTGGTCTACAACTCCTACCAGGAGGGCCACAAGTTCCACCCGTTGCCGCGCAAGGACATTCACGTCGTTTTTGGTGACCCGATCGACCTGACCGAACTGAGGTCCCGGCCGGTGGACTCCCGGTCGATCCGGGACGCCACGCTCGTGATCATGACCGTGGTTCGGGACATGGTGGCCGAGATCCGCAACGAGGAGCCACCAACGGAGTTCTTCGATCCGAAGAAGGCCGAACGGCTGGCCAAACGGGCCGCTGACGGCTCGGACAGGTGAGCACGACACCGCAGCCGATCGAGCGGGTAGCGGTGCTGGGAGCTGGATCCTGGGGAACCACCTACGCCAAGGTGCTTGCCGACGCCGGACGACAGGTGACGTTGTGGGCCCGTCGGGACCGGGTGGCCTCGGCAGTGCGCTCCGACCACGTCAACCCGGACTATCTCCCTGGTATCCGGTTGCCCGAAACCATCGATGCCACCTCGGATTTCGATGAGGCGCTGGACGGGGTGGACGCGGTGGTGGTGGCTGTCCCGAGCCAGGCGCTGCGGGAGAACGTCCGGGTGTTCCGGGATTCGCTGCCGCCCGCCGTACCGATCGTTTCGCTCGCGAAGGGCGTCGAGATCGGCACCGGCCTACGAATGAGCGAGGTGATCGCCCGGGTCGGCCAGGTAGATCCGGCCCGGATCGTCGTGCTGACCGGACCGAACCTGGCGGTGGAGATCGCCCTGGAACGTCCCACCGCCACCGTGCTGGCCTGCACCGACCACGACCGGGCGGTGGCCGTTCAGGTGGCCAGTGCGGCCCCCTACTTTCGGCCGTACACGATCACCGACGTGATCGGGGCCGAGATCGCCGGGACGGGCAAGAACATCGTCGCACTGGCCTGCGGGATCGCCGACGGCCTCGGGCTCGGACTGAACACCTCGGCGTCGCTGATCACCCGGGGTCTGAACGAGGTGACCCGGCTCGGAGTTGAGCTGGGTGCGGCGCCGGCAACGTTCGCGGGGCTGGCCGGATTGGGCGACCTGGTCGCCACCTGCTCATCGCCGCTGTCCCGGAACCGGACCCTGGGTGGCCGACTGGCCGCCGGTATCGGGCTGGAGGCCGCGATGGAGGCCACCGGCGGGCAGGTCGCCGAGGGCGTGGTCAGCTGCCGATCGGTGCGGGACCTGGCAATCCGGCACAAGATCGAAATGCCGATTACCGAAGCGGTGTATCAGGTTTGCTATCTGCACCTGCCGCCCACCCAGATGATCCGGTTCCTGATGGACCGGCCGCACACGCCGGAGTAGCCGCACGCTCCGCCTGAGCTCGATTCCCGGACCGGTGCCCCTAGGCTGGGCGGTCATGACCTCCGAGCGGATCAGGGTCGCCGTCGTCTTCGGTGGCCGCAGTGGTGAACATCCCGTGTCCTGCATCTCGGCCGCCGGTGTGCTGGCCAACCTCGACCCGGCCGCGTTCGACATCACCGCCATCGGGATCACCCCGGAGGGTCGGTGGCTGCGGGTGGACCCGGCCGCCATCCCGGCCGCCGCCGGCCGCGAACTGCCGCACATCAGCATCGGGGCCCCGGTGGCACCGACCGCGGACCCGACCGCTGCCACCCTCGTTGCCCTGGCCGGCGGCTCCGGTTTACGTGCCGTCAGCGGTGGCCCGTCACGGGACGCAGCTGACACCAGTGCCGGCAACAGCGTGGACATCACGGTTGACGTGGTGTTCCCGGTGCTGCACGGCCCATGGGGAGAGGACGGCACCATCCAGGGCTTGCTGGAGCTGGCCGGCGTGCCCTACGTCGGGGCCGGGGTGCTGGCCTCGGCGGCGGCCATGGACAAGGAGTTCACCAAGAAGCTGCTGGCCGCCGAGGGTCTCCCGGTAGGGGACTGGGTGGTCCTCCGGCCGGGCACCGCCACCGTGAACGATGCCGACCGGGAACGGTTGGGGTTGCCGGTGTTCGTCAAGCCCGCCCGGGCCGGGTCCTCCCTGGGGGTCAGCCGGGTCGACTCCTGGGCCGACCTGGACGCGGCGATCGGGTACGCGCGGCTCACCGACCCGAAGGTCCTGGTCGAGGCGGCGGTCATCGGCCGGGAGATCGAATGCGGTGTCCTGGAGTTTCCGGATGGGCGAATCGAGGCCTCGCCCACTGCCGAGATCCGGGTCGGCGGTGACCATTCGTTCTACGACTTCGACGCCAAGTACCTCGATGATGTGGCCACCTTCGACATCCCCGCCGACCTGCCCGACGACGTCACCGCGCGGATCCAGGAACTGTCCCGGCGGGCGTTCAGCGCACTCGATGCCCAGGGCCTGGCCCGGGTCGATTTCTTCGTCCGGCCCGATGGTGACGTGGTGATCAACGAGGTGAACACCCTGCCGGGGTTCACCCCGATTTCGATGTATCCGCGGATGTGGGCGGCCGGCGGCGTCAGCTACCCCGAGCTGATCACCCTGTTGATCCGGACCGCCATGGCCAGGGGCACCGGGCTGCGCTGATCGGGTGCCGACCCTGATCAGCCGCCGTCCGGGGGGATGGGGATCCCGTCAGCGCAGATCGGCCTGGCCGGCAGGGTTGCGCCGATGATGGTCGACAACTGCTGCCATGGGCCGGTACTGGTCCCGTCCGGGACCGTGATGGCGACCCGCACCGAGCGGTCGACGGCAAGGTAGGTGGTGCCGCCGTCGCCGGCCAGCGGCAGCCAGGTCACGCCGTTCACCACCTGCACGGACGCCGAACAGGTCAACTCCCGCGGTGTGGGCAGACCACACCGAACGATGACCGCCGGTTCCCCCCACGCTGCAACGCCGGCCAGGGAGGGGTCAGCCGCCTGCTGAAGGGTGCGCCGAGAAAGGGCGCCCAGCGGGTCGGGGAGGGCCTTCGTCAGCGCCGCGCAGGCGGGGCGGGTGGCGTCGGGCGCCTCGACCGCCGACACCGGTAGCGGGTCGGTGACGTCAGCCACCGGTCGAGAGTTCACTACGGCTGCCAACACCACCGCCACGACGATCGCGATCACCGGCAGCACGATCGCCGCCATCAGGCGCCACCGCGGCAGCCGATCCCGGGCCGATCCCGGGATCGGCTGGCTCATCCCAGAATCTCCCGGCTCAGGGGTGGGGCGCCGGCTCAGAGGTGGACGACCGGGCAGGTCAGTGTCCGGGTGATCCCGGCGACGCCCTGCACCCTCGCGACCACCAGCTTGCCTAGTTCGTCGACGCTGTTGGCCTCCGCGCGAACGATCACGTCATAGGGGCCGGTGACGTCCTCCGCGCTGGTCACGCCGGGCAGCTCGGCGATGGCCTGGGCCACCGCGGCGGCCTGGCCGACCTCGGTCTGGATGAGAATGAACGCCTGGACCACTGAGGTGCCCCTTTCGGCTGACTCGCGACGGGTTCGCCGCCCGAGCGTAGCGGGCAATGGTGACGACCTGCCCGGCCAGGCCGCTGTCGGGGCGGTGTTCGTGGTCGGCGGGCGCCTCGACAAATCCACGCGGCTGGTCGGCGGGTGCATTGACGTTCCGCGCGGGTGGTCGGCGGGTGCCCCGGCGTCGGGCACGATTGCTCTCAGCCCGGCACCCGGCACCCGGCACTTCGGGCCACCGGCGGGCCGGCCCCGCCCGCACTGCACCGCCCGCACTGCACCGCCCGCACTGCACCGCCCGCACTGCACCGCCCGCACTGCACCGCCCGCACTGCACCGCATCCCATCGGTCGCCGCCCACGGTGACCCGTCCTGCCAGTGAGGTACCCGATCAACACAACGCAACGGCCAGCCGACGGAGCCAGTCGATCCGGCCGCCCCCCGGCGGACGGGACCCTGGCCAGTTCCGGCGAGTTCCGCGTGATCGACGCGGTGGTCGCCGGTCTCGCTCAACCGGCCAGCACTCTGCTCGGACCCGGTGACGACGCCGCGATCGTGGCGGCCGCCGACGGCCGGGTCGTCGCCAGCATCGACGTCCTCGTGGACGGCGTGCACTTCCGGACCGATTGGGCCACCGGCGAGCAGATCGGCCAGCGGGCGGCGCTGGCGTCAATGGCCGACATCGCAGCCATGGGAGCCGCGCCGACCGCCCTGCTGGTGGGGTTGAGTGCCCCGCCCACCACCCCGACCGAGCTGGTCCTGGCGATTGGTCGCGGGCTGAATCAGGCGGCGGCCGTAGCCGGCGCCGGTGTCGTCGGCGGGGACGTCACCCGCTCCGAAGTCCTGACGATCGCCGTCACCGTTCTCGGCGACCTGCGGGGCGGGTCACCGGTTCTGCGATCGGGCGCGAAGGCCGGTGACGTGGTGGCGGTCGCCGGTCGGCTTGGCTGGGCGGCGGCCGGCCTGGCCGTGCTGTCCCGTGGCTTCCGGTCGCCGGCTGCGGCGGTCGGTGCCTACCGGGTCCCCGAGCCACCGCTGGCCGCCGGGCCTGAGGCTGCGGCGGCCGGGGCGACCTCGATGATCGACGTGTCCGACGGTCTGCTGGCCGATCTCGGCCATATCGCTACAGCCTCGGGGGTGGCGATCGCGCTGCAGAGCCGGTCGCTGCCGGTCAATCCCCGGTTGATCGAGGTGGCCTCGGCGCTCGGCCGGGATCACCTGGAATGGACCCTCACCGGCGGTGACGATCACGCGCTGGCCGCCACTTTCCCGCGCGGGACGACCCTGCCTGCCGGGTGGACAGTGATCGGTTCGGTGTCCGCGGCCGCCTCCGGCGAATCATCGGGAACGGGCAGCGCCGCGGGAGTCGTGACCGTGGACGGCATCACCGCCGAGGGTGCCGGCGGCTGGGATCACTTTGGCTGAGCGTCGGGAGACCGGGGGCCGGCCAGACAACCTGCGGCCGGTAGCGTGCCGGAAATGCCGACGCCCCTGCCCAGCCTGATCGACGCCGGGTGGGCCGCGGCGCTCGAACCGGTGGCCGACCGGATCGCCGCGATGGGGGACTTTCTGCGGGCCGAGGTCGCCGCGGGCCGGACGTACCTACCGGCCGGGCCCCTGGTGCTGCGGGCGTTCGAACGCCCACTGGCGGCGGTGCGGGTCCTCGTCGTGGGTCAGGACCCCTACCCGACGCCCGGCCACGCCATCGGGCTCTCCTTCGCGGTCGAGCGGCATGTCAGACCGGTTCCCCGTTCCCTGGGCAACATCTACCGAGAACTGGCCGCCGACACCGGGATCACCACGCCCGCCCACGGCGATTTGACGGCCTGGTCGGACCGGGGGGTGCTGCTGCTGAACCGGGTTCTGACGGTCGCGCCGGGGACCCCGGCATCGCATCGCGGGAAGGGGTGGGAGCCGATCACCGAAGCGGCGATCCGCGCGCTGGTGGCGCGGGGTGGGCCATTGGTGGCGGTGCTGTGGGGCAAGGACGCGCAGACCTTGCAGCCGCTACTCGGCGACGTGCCGAGCGTGTCGTCGGCGCACCCGTCACCGATGTCCGCCGACCGCGGCTTCTTCGGGTCCAAGCCGTTCTCCCGGGTGAACGCCCTGCTGGCCGAGCAGGGCGCCGAGCCGATCGACTGGTCGCTCTGAATTCACAGCCGGACGGCCGGTTGCCCCCCGATGCCGACGACCCACCCGTCCTCGCGACCCCGGCCGCCGTCGGGGCGTCACAGCAGGGTGGCATCCCAGGTGCCTATGGCATCGGCGGAACGGGGGGCCGGCGGGGACGCCCGGTCGATGTCGTCGAACGCCTGCACCGCGGCGACCAGCGCGGGGACCAGCAACAACGCGCCGACGGCGGCGTGTCCGGTGATCGACCAGTCGGTGAGGGGTTCCCGGCCGAGCAGGTCCAGCAGACGGCGGTGCCCGCGGTCCGGGGCCAGCGAGCTGACCAGGTAGTAGCTGTCGGCGCCCGGGGCCAACCGGTGCGCCAGGACGGCGGCCACGGTGCTGGGCATGTCATGAACGATCACCGGGGTCCGCCGGATAGCCGCCTGCGCGATGAACCCGGTGAGTGCGGCCAGGTCGGGTCCGCCGCCGACCCGCAGCATCGTCTGTACGTCCAGGCTCTGCCGACGGATCCGGAACAGGGCGTCCCGGACGACCGCAGTCTTCCGGATCCACGCGGCATCGCCGATTCCCGATCCGCGCCCGGTCGCATCGACCGGTTCCATCCCGGTGAGCGCGGACGTCAGCACCGCCACCGGGGTGCTCACGCCCACCCCGCAGACCGCACCGATCAGCAGGTCTGCGCCCGCGTCGATCTCCGCGTTCGCGGCGGTACGGCCGGCGTCGATCGCAGCCAGCAGTTCGTCGTCTGTCATCGCGTCGGTCTGGTCGATCCGCCTGGCCGGGGCGGTTCCCGATGCCCGGTTCGGCACCGCCTCGGTTGCGTCCGCCAGTCCGACATCGAGCACCGCAACGCCGACACCCGCCGACTCCGCCAAAGTGGCGGAAAGCCCGACGCCGTTGGCGAGATCGGTTGCCCTTGAGGCTGTTTCGGTTGATTCGGCCGCCGACAGTCCCAGCTCGACGATGCCGTGATCGGCGGCGAACACCACCAGCTGCGGCCGCCGCGGGGCCAGCGGCGGCGTCGCGGTGCCCCGCGCGGCGGCCAACTGGTCGATCACCGCGCCCCAGATCCCGAACGCTCCCACCGGCAACCGGCCGCGGGCAGTTGCCGCCGCCGCCGCCGCATCGGCGTCCAGTGCAGGGACGGCGGGCAGGTCGAGCGGCATCGTTGCTCCAGGTGTCGGGCTCCAGGTATCGGTCGTAGTCGGCGCGATCGTACGGTGGGGTGGCCCGGGACATGGACAACTAGGGCGCTGGTGTCTCACCCAGGCTGGTCAATCGGCGGTGCGACGTAGTCCCGGCGACGGGACGGCGTGCCAGAAGTGATGGCTAGGCAGCGGCAGCACATCCACTAGGTCCAGGGCGGCCGCAGTCCCGTGCACCTCGCCGACCGCGACGGCGAGACATAGCCGGATGACTGGGTTCGGCGCGGAGCGACGAGCGCCAGGGCCAGGGGATGGACGGGGCACACCCCTCGGGCTATCGGGGTCTTCGGTGGGGCGGACGTGCAACCGAGACGCGGAGCGTGGGACTGCGCCAAGAGGTGCCCCCGGCCACACTGCCAACGACGCTGAACGTGCGCGGGGGCTTGAACGAGAGAAAGCTGAGGACATCACCGAGGTCACAGCGAGGGATGGACGTGAGGTCGCAGGGTCTCCCTCTACCCAGAAAGTACATGATGACATCTCAAAGCCCGCTTCCGCTCAAGCGCAAGTTCAACAGGGTTGCCTGCTTCTTACTATTTTCACTCGCGCCCCTCGTGGTCTCCTGCGCTGCCGGTAACGCCACACTCCAAGAGTCGCCAAGCGCTACAGCAACCTCGTATTCCCAAGAAAAATCAACAATAATGAAAGCCGCCGGCCGATGTGCTTCAGCGACTAACTACCCCCGAAGATTTCTTACTGCGGGCGACAGCATCCAACAGCTAACAGTTTGCGCTACGTTGAGTGACCCAGTTGGAACCATTGCAACGAGTGACGCTGAGGTAGAACAGATTGAGGCCGCCCTTCGGCGACCATCTGCGGGGGCGAGCCTAGTCGGAGTCACTTGTTCGCTTCCCCCAGACTGGGGTTTGGTCTTCCTCGGTACAATGACCGACGGTCATACTGTGAACATTGCACCACCGCTGCAAAATGGGCCTTGTCCTGTTGAGATTGGTGAGATCCGAACTCTGGAGTTGACCCTTAAAGACCGCCCGGCGGGGCCTGGGTGAAAACGATACCAAGGCGTACTTCTTCGTCTCGGTGAGACTGGGCCGCCAGCGGGTTTCGGTCGGTGGTCAGATTCGCCGGTGCGGCACCCTTTCTTTATTGGCCCAGCCCTGTTTATCAGCTGAAATCACGCCGTCCTAATCGGCAGGGCCAGGCTCACCGGACGACTGCGGCGGCAGTACACGAACAGTGTCGGAGAAGATCAACAGGGAACAACCCGCATTCTGGTGGCCCGCCTGAGCTGATACCCGTCGCCACCCCGGATACCGTCGGCACCATCGAGCACGACGAACAGGAGCGGTGACGTGGTCTATCTCTGGCGGTACGTCGACGAAGCAGGTGTGGTGGCTGACGGGCCCGCGGTGTCCTTCGAGTCCCAGGAGTCGGCGGAGGCGTGGTTGTCCGACAACTTCGGCGGGCTCGCGGATGACGGGGTGAGCGCGGTGTCGCTGTTCAACGACGAGCGTGCCGTCTACGGGCCGATGCCCCTGTCCGAGTGATCGGCGGGTGCCGTGGTGTGAACCCGGTCACGTACACGAGTTAACCATGGTTCACATCTGTCATCCTGACCTGACCATGACTCACTTTCGCGAACCCGCCGAGTACGCCGACCTCCGCGCCGCAATCAGGGAGATCACCCTGACCCACGGTCCGGCCGAGTACGCCGAGCACGGCCGGACCTCGACTCCGATGTCCGGTCTCTGGAGCGACCTGGGCAAGGCCGGATTTATCGGGATCAACGTGCCCGCCGAATACGGCGGTGGCGGGGCCGGGATGGCCGAGCTGGCGATGGTGGCGGAGGAATCGGCTGCGGCCGGCTGCCCGCTGCTGACCCTGCTGGTCTCCAGTGCGATCGGCGTCGAGGTGCTCCGCCGGCACGGGTCGGCCGAACAGAAGCAGGAATGGCTCACCCGGCTCGCCGACGGCAGCACCAAACTGGTGTTCGCGATCACCGAACCCGACGCCGGGTCCAACTCGCACGGGATCACCACCACCGCCCGTCGGGATGGGGACGACTACCTGATCCGCGGCCAGAAGTACTACATCTCCGGGGTGGATGAGGCGGCCGCGATCCTGACCGTCGTCCGCACCGGCACCGACGAGGTCACCGGCAAGGCCGAGCTCTCGCTGTTCCTGGTGCCCGTCGACGCGCCCGGACTGACCTGGAACCGGCTGGACGTGGCTGCGCAGATCCCGGACCGGCAGTTCACCGTGTTCTACGACGACGTCCGGGTTCCGGCGTCCGCGCTGGTCGGCGCCGAGGGCAAGGGCTGGGCACCGCTGTTCGACGGGCTCAACCCGGAGCGGATCACCGCCGCCGCGCTCGGCGTCGGGATCGGCAGATACGCAGTCGACGCCGCAGCGGCCTATGCCCGCACCCGCGCCGTGTGGGGCCAGCCGATCGGCGTCCACCAGGGCGTCTCGCACCCGCTGGCCAAGGCCAAGATCGCGGTCGAGCTGGCCGCGCTGATGACCGCGAAGGCGGCCTGGTTGTACGACAACGACCTGCCCGCCGGCGAGGCGTCGAACATGGCCAAGTACGCAGCGGCCGAGGCCGCCGTTGACGCCGTGGATGCAGCGATCCAGGTGCACGGCGGGAACGGGCTCTCGGTGGAGTACGGGCTGCTGCCGCTGTGGGGGATGGCCAGGCTGCTCCGGATCGCCCCGGTGAACAGCGAAATGGTGCTCAACTACGTGGCTCAGCACACCCTGGCGTTGCCGCGCTCGTACTGATGGGGTCAGCAGGCCCACCTAAACTGACCCGGTGACCCGCCCGACCGACACCACCGACACCACCGCCACCACCACTACCGGCGACCGACCGCAGCCAGAGCTGGCAACCCAGTACGACCCGGCGGCGGTCGAGGTGGCGACGTACCAGCGGTGGGTGGCGGCCGGGTACTTCCGGGCCGACGAGAAGCAGGTCATTTCCGGTGCGAAGAAGCCGTTCTCCATCGTGCTGCCGCCGCCGAACGTGACCGGCAACCTGCATGTCGGGCACGCCCTCGACCACACCCTGATGGACATCCTGGCCCGCTGGCACCGGATGTCCGGGGACGAGGTGCTGTGGCTGCCCGGGATGGACCATGCCGGGATCGCTACCCAGACCGTGGTGGAACGCCAGCTCGCCGTCGACGGCAAGACCAGGCACGACTTCGGCCGGGACCTGTTCGTGCAGAAGGTTTGGGACTGGAAGCAGGAATCCGGCGGCGCCATCCTCGGCCAGATGAAACGCCTCGGTGACTCCGTCGATTGGGACCGGGAACGGTTCACCCTGGACGACGGGCTGTCCGCGAGCGTGCAGACCATCTTCAAGCAGATGTTCGACGACGGCCTGATCTACCGCGCCGAACGCATCATCAACTGGTGCCCCGGCTGCCGGACCGCGCTGTCGGACATCGAGGTGGAGCACTCCGAGGACGCCGGTGAGCTGGTGTCCATCCGGTACGGGGACGTCGACGGAGACCCGGCGAACTCGGTGGTGGTGGCGACCACCCGGGTGGAGACGATGCTCGGTGACACAGCCGTCGCGGTGCACCCGGACGACGACCGGTACCGGCACCTGGTCGGCCGCACCGTGCTGCTGCCGCTGGTGAACCGGCAGATCCCGGTGATCGCCGACGCCCACGTCGACCCGTCGTTCGGCACCGGGGCGGTGAAGGTCACCCCCGCCCACGACCCGAACGACTTCGAGATCGGCCGCCGGCACGACCTCCCGGCCCCGACGATCCTCAACGAGGCTGCCGAGATCACCGGCACCGGAACACGTTTCGACGGCATGGACCGGTTCGAGGCCCGGGCCGCGGTGAAAGCGGCGCTACGCGAGCAGGGCCGGGTGGTCGCCGAGAAGCTGCCGTACCTGCACTCCGTGGGGCACTGCTCCCGGTCCGACGACGTCATCGAACCCAGGTTGTCCACTCAGTGGTTCGTCCGGGTGGAGTCGCTGGCCAAGGCAGCCGGCGACGCGGTCCGCGACGGCCGCACCCGGATCCAGCCGCCCGAGCTCGCGGCGAGGTACTTCGACTGGGTCGACAACATGCACGACTGGTGCATCTCCCGGCAGCTGTGGTGGGGACACCGGATCCCGGTCTGGTACGGGCCCGACGGCGAGATCCGTTGCGTCGGACCGGAGGAGGACCCGCCGGGGGAGGGCTGGACGCAGGACCCGGACGTCCTGGACACCTGGTTCTCCTCAGGTCTGTGGCCGTTCTCGACGATGGGCTGGCCGCGGGAGACGGACACCCTACGGGCGTTCTACCCGACCTCGGTGCTGGTCACCGGCTACGACATCCTGTTCTTCTGGGTGGTCCGGATGATGATGTTCGGGTTGTACGCGACCCGCACCGATGACGGTGAGCCGCAGGTGCCGTTCCACACCGTGGCGCTGCACGGACTGGTCCGCGACCAGTACGGCAAGAAGATGTCCAAGTCCCGCGGCAACACCGTCGACCCGTTGCAGTGGATCGAGGACTACGGCGCCGACGCCGTGCGGTTCACCCTGGCCCGCGGATCCCACCCCGGCGCCGACCAGGCCATCGCCACCGAGTGGGTCGCCGGCGGCGGCAGGTTCTGCTCCAAGCTGTTCAACGCCACCAGATTCGCGCTGCTCAACGGGGCCGTGGTACCCACCGGGCCGCTCGACACCGCGTCTTTGACCCGCGCCGACCGGTGGATCCTGGACCGGCTGGACGAGGTGATCACCGCGACCACCGACCTGCTCGGGGATTACCAGTTCGGCAAGGCCGCTGAAGGTTTGTACCGGTTCGCCCGGGACGAGTTCTGCGACCAGTACCTGGAGTTGGCGAAGGTGCAGATCGCCGCTGCGAACACCGCCCCGCATGAGCCCGAGAACACCACCGCCGCAGCGGGTTCACAGACCACCCAGCACGTGCTGGGGGCGGTACTGGACGGGCTGCTGCGGCTGCTGCACCCGTTCATCCCGTTCGTCACCGAGTCCCTGTGGACCTCGCTGACCGGCCGGGAGTCGCTGGTAATCGCATCCTGGCCGGAGCCGTCGGGACGGGCGAAGGACGAAGCCTCTGCCGCCTGGATCGCCGACCAGGACCGGTTGGTCACCGAGATCCGGCGGTTCCGGGCCGACCAGGGACTACCCGACGGGCGGCGGGTGCCCGCCGTGCTCACCGCCGCGTCCGGTGCCGTCGACCCCGCACTGCTCGCGACCGCGGCCGCCCTGACCCGGCTGGGGCCCGCCGGCGACGGGTTCGGTGAGACCGCCGCAATTACCGTGACCCTTGCCTCCGGAACCGTGACGGTGCAGTTCGACACGTCGTCCGCGATCGACATCCCGGCCGAGATCGCACGACTGACCAAGGATCTCGCGGCCGCAGAGAAGGAAGCCGCGGACTCCGCGAAGAAGCTGGATAACCCGCAGTTCGTGCAGCGGGCGAAACCCGAAGCGGTGGAAAAGGTTCGCCGCCGCGCCGGGCAGGCCGCCGACGACATCCGCAGCCTGACCGAGCGACTGATCGCGCTCCGCGAGAACGGAGCGAATCGATGACGGACGACCGCTTCCCGGACGGCCCTGACGATGCAGCAAATAACGCCGCAAACGATGCCCCAGACGACGCCGCCGACAATGGCTCGGACAACGATCGGACCGACGATCAACTCGGCGCCGAGATTGCCTGGGACGCCGGCAATGCGCGCCTCGGTCGCCCGGCCGACGACCTGCCGGCCAACGAAGCCGTCGACGACCCGACCGGGGAGATCGCCGCTGCCACCGCGGATCTGGACGACGACCTGCCGCCTGGCACCACCTCCATTGTGCCAAACGCACCGCCGCTGAGCCTGCAGATGGTGGAATCGGTGCTGGACCGCCGCCGCTCGGAGGTGCAGATCTCGCCGACGCTGGCCCGGATCACCGCGCTGCTCGATCTTTTGGGCAACCCGCAGACGTCCTACCCGGTGATCCAGATCGCCGGCACCAACGGCAAGACCTCGACCGCCAGGATGATCGACGCCCTGCTGGAACGGTCGGGTCTGCGCACCGGCCGGTTCACCTCGCCGCACCTGCAGCTGGTCACCGAACGGATCGCCGTTGACGGGGCACCGATCTCGGCGGACCGGTACGTCGAGTTCTACTCCGACGTCGCCCCCTATATCGACCTCGTCGACGCCGCGTGCGCCCGGGAGGGCGGCCTGGCGTTGTCGAAATTCGAGATCCTCACCGCCATGGCGTACGCGGCCTTTGCCGACATCCCCGTCGACGCCGCGGTTGTCGAGGTCGGCCTCGGCGGGACCTGGGATTCCACGAACGTGGCCAACGCCCGGATCGCGGTGATCACCCCCGTCGGCATCGACCACACTGAGTACCTCGGCGACACCCTGACGGCGATCGCGGGGAACAAGGCGGGCATCGTCAAGCCCGATTCCATCGCCGTCATCGGCCCGCAGGAACCCGAGGCGATGACCGCGATCCTGCGCCGCACCGTCGAGGTCGACGCGTTCGTGGCCCGGTTCGGCAGCGAGTTCTCCGTCATCGACCGGTCTTTCGCGGTCGGCGGGCAGCGGCTGACGCTGCAGGGCCTGGGCGGGGTGTACGAGGACATCTTCCTGCCGCTGGCCGGTGAGCACCAGGCCACCAACGCCGCGGTCGCCCTGGCCGCGGTGGAGGCGTTCTTCGGCGCCGGGTCGAGCCGGCAACTGGACGTCGCCGCGGTGCAGGACGGTTTCGCCTCCGTCGCCTCGCCGGGCCGGCTGGAACGGGTCAGGACGTCACCGACGATCATGGTCGATGCGGCCCACAATCCGCACGGGGCAACGGCTCTGGCGGGGGCGCTGCGTCAGGAGTTCTCGTTCTCCCGGCTGGTCGGAGTGCTGGCGGTGATGGCGGACAAGGATGCCAAAGGCATCCTGGAGGCGCTCGCCGACTCCTTCGACGAGGTGGTGATCACCCGGAACTCCTCGCCGCGGTCGATGCCCGTCGCGGACCTGATGGACCTCGCGGTCGACGTGTTCGGTGAGGAGATCGTGCACGCCGCGGACCGGATGGACGAGGCCATTGCGTTAGCCGTCGATCTCGCCGAGACCGGCAGCCTGGACGTCGCCGGGACCGGTGTGATCATCACCGGTTCCGTCGTCTCCGCCGGTGACGGGCGTTCGCTGACCGGGCTGGCTCCGGCATGACCGGCACCCCGTCCGATGGGACCACGCCGGCCGCCCCGGCGCCGCGCCGCCGGCCCAACGACCCGGAACGCGGGCTGCGGGGGGTGATGTCGGCCACCCTGATCCTGGAGGCCATCACCGTTCTGCTGTCCATCCCAGTGGCGGCGAACACCGGTGGCGGCACCGGACCGATCGGGATCGTGGTGATCTGCCTGCTTGCCGCGGCGCTGGTCGCGTGCTGTGTGATCATCGCGCGCCCCTACGCGCTGCAGGTGATCCTGGCGATCCAGGTGTTGCTGATTGCCTGCTGGTTCATCTCTGCGTCGCTGGGCATCATGGGCATCGTCTTCGCCCTGGTCTGGGCGCTGATCCTATGGTTCCGCAACGAATTCCGGCGCCGCTCGAAGGCCGGTACGCTCCCGGGGTCGCCGCCCCCCGGCGGCGCCTGACCAAGGGAGCCCCAGCCGCAATGTCCTCCGCCGAAACCGCCGAACGCACCCTTGTCCTGATCAAGCCCGACGGCGTCGCCCGCGGCCTAGTCGGTGAGGTGATCACCCGGATCGAGCGCAAGGGGCTGACCCTGGCCGCCCTGGAGCTGCGGGTGGTCGAGCGGTCGGTGGCCGAGCAGCACTACGCCGAGCACCAGGGCAAGGGGTTCTACGACAGCCTGCTGGACTTCATCACGAGCGGTCCGCTGGTGGCTCTGGTGGTGCAGGGCCCGCGGGCCGTCCCGGCGTTCCGGCAGCTCGCCGGCGGCACCGACCCGGTGGAGAAGGCTGCCACCGGCAGTATCCGCGGAGACTTCGGCCTGGAGACCCAGTTCAACCTGGTGCACGGGTCGGATTCGTCCGAGTCGGCGGCCCGGGAGATCGGACTGTGGTTCCCCCAGCTGTGACCGGGCCCGCCGGGCCGGGTCCAGGTGGAACCGGTGCCCAAGTTTCGGCGCTCACCATCGACACGGCCGGCCCCGGCGGCGGGGTGGCGTCGGACAGTGCGTTCGGGGTCGCCCTAGTGGGCCTGTGGCAGGCGGTCGCGGAGGCCGGTGGGTCCGTCGGGATTGCCCGTCCGGTGGTCCGCTCCGAGATTGCGAGACCGGCGGCCGCGCTCCTGGACGGGGTGAAGACCGGCCGGGTGCTGGCCGTGGTGGCCAACCGGTCGCGCCACCTGGTGGCTGTCGGACTGCTCCGGCCCGGCCAGGGCACCGCCGCGCATACCGGCCGGATCGCCCTCCTGCTGGTCCACCCGGATCACACCGGTGCCGGGGTCGGAACTGGTGTGTTGCAAGCGCTGCTGACCGGCGCCCGGGCCCGGGGTGTCGATCGGGTCGACATCGAGGTCGCCGATGACGACCGCGTCGCCGGCTTCCTGCGACGGGCGGGCTTCACCGAGTGGGGCCGCCACCCCGGCTGGATCAGGCCGGGCGAACCGGTCGATGGCGACGGCGAACGAGACGAGATCATCATGGGGATGACGTTGTGACCGCACCCGTGCGTGAAACCGCGGCTGGCCGGCGGGTGGTCGACCTGTCCCACCCGATCACCGAGGGCATGGTCACCTACCCGGGCATCCCGGCCCCGGTGATCGGGACCCACCTCACGTTCGACGAATCCGCGGCGCAGTACGCCGCGGGCACCGAATTCTCCATCGGCACCATCTCGATGGCCGCCAACACCGGGACATACCTGGACACTCCGGCGCACCGGTACCGGGGCGGCGACGACCTGGCGGCGGTCGACCTCGCCCGGATGGTCGACCTGCCAGGCGTGATGGTCCGAGCACGTCGGCGACCGTCCGGCAACGCTCGCGCGATCGGGGAGCCGGACCTGGCGCTCGCGCTCGCCGGGCAGGTGATCGACGGTGCAGCGGTGTTGATCGACACCGGGCACAGCGAACGGTGGGGGACCGGTGACTATGTCCTCGAGCACCCGTATCTGACCGACCACGCCGTGGAATTCCTGGTCTCGCTGCGACCCGCGCTGGTCGGGATCGATTCGCTGAACATCGATTCCACGCACACCGGCCGACGCGCCGCGCATACCTGGCTGCTGGCTGCCGGTATCCCGATCGTTGAACACCTGACCGGATTGGACCGGTTACCGGACAGTGGCTTTCGTTTCACCGCCGCACCACCGGCGGTCGTCGGGATGGGTACCTTCACCGTCCGGGCGTTCGCGCTGATCGGCGAAAGCCCCGCTGTGCGGTGACGGCGCAGAGGGGTGACCCAGGGCGGGGGCCGGCGGTTTTGGCGCAGGATTTCCGCATGCCCCGGCGAAAACCGGTGGGGGCCTGTCGGTGGCCCCGCCTAGGGTTGTCATCACTATGCAGGACTTCCCGCCGGACATCCGGGCCTACACCAAGAGTGGGGCACCCGAGCCGGACACGCGCAGCCCACTGACCTTCCTGTGGTGGATGGTCCGCAGGCAGGGTTTGCTGTTTCTGGCTGGGCTCCTGGTGGCGCTGATCTGGATGATTCCGCAGACCCTGGGACCGTGGATAGTCGGTCGTGCCATCGATACCGGCATCATCGTCGGCGACCCTGGCGCGACGGCCCGTTGGATCGCCGCCCTCGCGGCGGCCACCATCATCGGTGCGATGTGCGGTGTGCTCTATCACACCGTGATCGTCCGCGAATGGCTGATCGCCTTGTACGGCACCACCATGCTGGTCACCCGCAAAGCACTGCAGCTCGGTCATTTGCTCACCCGGCGCACCCCCACCGGCGAGGTGCTGTCGGTGTCCGGCAGCGACGGCGACCAGTTCGGCGGCCTGATGGAGATCTCGACCCGGGCCGTCTCTCAACTGGTCTCCTACCTGGCGGTGGCCGGCATCGTGCTGACCACCTCGGTGCCGATGGGTCTGCTGATCCTGATCGCGGCCCCACTGCTGGTGCTGCTCGGCGCGCCTCTGCTGCGGCCGATGGAGCACTGGCAGGGCATCGAACGGTCCCGGAACTCCGAACTGACCTCGATGGCCACCGACATCGTCGCTGGTCTGCGGATCCTGCGCGGCATCGGCGGCGAACGGACCTTCGGTGACAACTATGCGGGGCAGTCGCAGCGGGTGCGCCAGTCCGGCGTCGCCGCGGGCCGTTGGCTGTCCGCAGTGGAGTCCGTCGGCGTCCTGCTCTCCGGATCATTCGTCGTCGCGTTGATGTGGCTCGGCACTCGCCAGGTGGTCGCCGGAGCCCTCACCGTCGGCCAGCTGGTCAGCTTCCTGGGCTACGGACTGTTTCTCATCCAGCCGATGCGGACGTTCGTGGAGTTCGCTCAGAAGTGGACCCGGTCGGTGGTCTCGGCCCGCAAGGCGATCGCGGTGCTCGACCAGTCGTCACCGTGGCAGCCGCCCGGGGCGCCGGCGCCCTTCCCGGTGGCTGCGGTCCTGTTCGACGAGACCACCGGGTTGTCCATCGAGCCGGAACGCCTGACGATGATCGTTTGCGCTGACGCCGACCAGTCGGCGGCGCTCGCCGACCGGCTGGGGCGCTACCTGCCCGGCGACCATGAGGCCCTGGTCAGCGGTGACGTCCCCGAGCACCTCAAGGGCCGGGCCGCCCGGCGGGAGCGGGCCCACCGGGCCGCCGCCCGCCAGGCCCAAGCTGTCCGGGACCAGCAGCGCGCCGGCCGCAGCTGGGGGGTCACGGTCGGCGGCGTCGACCTCTCCCAGATCGACCTGACCGACGTCCGCCGGCACATTCTGGTCAGCGACACCTCGCCGCAGGTGTTCGCCGGAACCCTGCGCTCGGCCGTCGACCCGCACGGCCGGTTGACCCGCCCGCAGGCAGAGGCGGCGCTGCACACCGCTGCCGCCGAGGACGTCTTCGACGCGTTGCCCGGTGGCTGGCAGGGCGTACTCGACGAGCGCGGCCGTGGCCTGTCCGGAGGTCAGCGGCAGCGTCTGGTGCTGACCCGGGTGCTGGCCGCGGACCCGGAGGTGCTGGTCCTGGTGGAGCCGACGTCCGCCGTGGACGCCCACACCGAGGCCGCGATTGCGGCCCGGCTGGGGGCGCACCGGGAGGGCCGGACCACCATCGTGATGACGGCGTCGCCGTTGTTGCTGCATCACGCAGACGAGGTGGTCCTGCTCGCCGGCGGTCGGGTCTCGGCCCGTGGGCTGCACACCGAACTGCTGGCCACCGACGCCCGCTACCGGTCCGCGGTCTTCCGCGGCGCCGCCGACGGGCACGATCACGACCTCGACGCCGCCGCTAGAGCCGCCGACGACCTCGACGACGACGACGACGACGACCACGCCGACGCCGACGCCGACGCCGACGCCGACGCCGACGACGCCCGCGACTCGGCCCTGCAGGAGCAGCGATGACTCCGGACGCGATGACTCCGGACGCGATGACTCCGGACGCGATGACGGGCCGCGCTGATCCGGTGTCCCCGCTGCCACCGGACCTGGCCGCGGAATCAGCGCGCAGCTGGGACGGACCGCCGGTGGAGGCGCCAGTGGCAGCGGAGCTGCGTCCGCCCACCGGGGCGTCGGCGAGGGAGCGTCTCGCGGCCCTGCGCCGTCGGCACCTGCTGCGGGAGCGGCGGGCCCGCGACTACGTGGAGTCGATGAACCAGGGAACGGCGCTGCCGATCGCGGACAACCACCAGGTCGTTGAGTTCCTCGGCTCCCTGCTGTGGCGACGTCGTCGCCTGGTCGCCATGGTCGTGGTGGCGAACGCGTTCGCCGCCATCGCCGGCCTGCTGGTGCCCCGACTGCTAGGCGGCCTGGTGGACTCGACCGTCCGCGACGTGCAGTCCGGGCAGCAGGACGCCGCCCTGGCGGCCGCGAACACGACCGCACAGGTTGTGGCGGGGTTGGTGGTCCTTCAATCGCTGCTGACCTTCGCGGCCCGGTTGTCCTCCACCGTGCTGGGCCAGGACCTGCTCGCCGCGGCCAGGGAGTATGTCGTCCGGGCCATCCTGCGGCTGCCGCTGTCCCGGGTGGAAAGCGCGAGCTCGGGTGATCTGGTCACCCGGGTCACCCGGGACGTCGGCACGATGAGCGAGAGCGTGCGGTGGGCGCTGCCGGAAGCAATCATCGCCGCGATCACCGTCGCGTTGACGCTGCTGGCGATGGTCGTCAACGCGCCGGTCCTGGCGCTGCCGTCGATCGTGCTGATGGGGCTGGCCGCCCTGCAGGTCCGTCGCTACCTGGCCCGCGCCCCGAAGGGCTACCTCACCGAGGGCGGTACCTACTCGCGAATCAACACCACGCTGACCGAAACCGTCGAAGGGGCCAGGACCGTCGAGGCGCTGGGGCTGGCCGGCCGCCGGCTGGCCAGCGGCGACGAGGACATCGAGGTATCCGGTCAGGCCGAGCGTTACACCATGACCCTTCGCAACCTGCTGTTCGGTGTTATGGATATCGCTTTTAGCCTGCCGCGGGTTTTGGTGCTGCTGCTCGGTGCGATCGGCTACTCACAGGGCTGGGCCAGTCTCGGCCAGATCACCACCGCGCTGCTGTACGCCGAGGCGCTGTACGGGCCGTTCGACATGTTGGTGCACACCGTGGACCGGGTCCAGGTCGGCATCGCCTCGACGACGCGACTGCTGGGTATTGCCATCGTGCCGCCGGACCGGACGGCGGGCGCCCGGTTGCCGGACGGCCCCACGCTGACCGGACACGACCTGCGGTACGCGTATCGGGAGGGTCATGACGTCCTGCACGGCATCGACCTCTCGCTGCGGAC
This sequence comes from Nakamurella sp., assembly GCA_965247715.1. Taxonomy (GTDB): domain Bacteria; phylum Actinomycetota; class Actinomycetes; order Mycobacteriales; family Nakamurellaceae; genus Nakamurella. The sequence continues at coordinate 1,199,363 of CBDFHS010000015.1, forward strand.
CGGGGAACGGCTCGCGGTCGTCGGTCCCAGTGGGTCCGGCAAGTCGACCCTGGGCCGGTTACTGGCAGGTGTGCACGCCCCGCGCACCGGGACGGTGCAAGCAGGCGGGGTGGAGCTGACCCGGCTCCCGCTGGACGTCCTGCGCACCGAGGTCGCGCTGGTCACCCAGGAGCACCACGTCTTCATCGGTTCGGTTCGCGACAACGTCGTACTCGCCCGCGAGGACGCGACCGACGACGAGGTGCGGGCGGCGCTGCAAGCGGTCGACGCACTGGACTGGGTGCAACGACTTCCAGCGGGCCTCGGCGAGAAGATCGGCTCCGGTCAACAGGTGCTCACGCCGGGCCAGGCCCAGCAGATCGCGCTGGCCCGGCTCATCCTGGCCGACCCGCACACGATCGTGCTGGACGAGGCGACCTCCCTGATCGACCCGCGGACCGCCCGCCACCTCGAGGGCTCGATGAACGCCCTGCTCACCGACCGGACGGTCGTCGCCATCGCCCACCGGTTGCACACCGCCCACGACGCGGACCGTATCGCCGTCGTCATCGACGGGCGGGTGGCCGAGCTCGGCAGCCATGACGAGCTGGTTGCCCTGAACGGTGAGTACGCCGCGTTGTGGGGGGCCTGGACCTCCTGAGCTGTGCTCGGGCGCCCCGCCGGGCCAGCGTTGCCGTGGCCGGGCCGGCCGGTGTGGGATACTCGGAAACAGTTCGGAGACGCAGCCTGCGTCGACGTACCGGGGCATGGTGGGTCAGCGGCCCGTTGCCGGCTCGACGAGTGTGACGTCGGGTGCGATGCAGTGGCTGCCGCGTCATCGACCGGCCCGACCACCACCACCAGACTTCCTGCGACCAGCGCATGGTCGCGGGCACCACATGCACGAGGTTCCTGTGCGGACGCGTCCAGTACGCGCCCGGGGGCCCCGGAGAGGAACTGTTTTCGTGACCCCCACCCTTGAGTCCGCGCTCGCGGCGCTACCGGCGAAACCCCGCGTCCACGAACTCGCCAAGCTCGTCGGCCTGTCCAACAAGGACCTGCTGAGCACTCTGTCCGACCGCGGGTTGACCCTGCGCAGCCCATCGGCCTCGGTGCCCGCGGCGACCGCGCGCGAGGTGATCGACTCGCTGCTCGGCGGGCCCACCGTCAGCGCACCCACCGTTAGCGCACCCACCGTCAGCGCACCCACCGTTAGCGCACCCACCGACAGCGCACCCGACGCTGAGCCAGCGGCACCGACGCCGCCGATCGATCAGAGCCCGGCGGCTGACCTCATCAATCCGCTGTTCCTGCCCCCTGAGCCCGCGCCGAGCGCGCCGGCCAAAACCCGGCGAAGCCGCACCAAGCCGTCGCCGAAGGCGCCGACCGGGCCGACTACGGCCGATCCGTCGGACACCGCAGATACCGCGGTGTCCGAAGATGCACCGGTTGCCGCCGATGCACTGAGTCCTGATAGCGCAACCGGGCCCGACGGCCAGGCGGATCCAGACGAACAGCCGGCCGTTCGGTCCGGCCAGGGCCGGCGCCGTCGCGGCCGGTCCGGGAGCCGCCGACCCACCGAGGACGACAAGCCGGACGATACTGCCGATCAGCCCAACAGTAATCAGCCCAACAGTGATCAGGGCGGCAGTGAGACGGCCGCCGCGGACCAGGCGAGTGAAGCTGAGTCCGGCGGCCCCGGCGGCTCGCCGACCAATACAGATACCGACACCGAGATCGACTTCAAGGGCTCCGGTTCGGGCGACTCTGCCGCCGAGGCCGACGAAGATTCCGCCCGCGGTCGTCGGCGTCGGCGCGGTCGACGGGGCCGCGGGCGGGTCACCGAGTCCGACACCGATTCCGACACTGATTCCGACGCCGATTCCGACACTGGGTCCGAGTCCGACACCCCCACCGGTCCGGAGTCCACGGACGCAACAGATGCAGGCCCGCAGGGTGCCGTCGGTCAGCCAGGCGATACCGACAGCGATGACAACGCCGAAGACGAGTCCGACGACGACTCCGCGGACGATGCCGATGCCTCGTCCGGCAGCGGGAACCGCCGCCGCCGTCGCCGTCGCCGCCGATCCACTGGAGACGAGGCGCCGCGGGATGACGACCCGGACAACACCGTCGTGCACGTTCGGGAACCACGGTTGTCCGCGGCCGGCGGGTCGGCACGAGCATCGAGTTCGGCCGACGAAGTGCAGGGGGTGCGCGGGTCCACCCGGCTGGAGGCCAAGCGGCAACGCCGTCGCGATTCCCGCGATTCCTCCCGCCGCCGCCCGCAGATCCTGACCGAGGCAGAGTTCCTGACCCGTCGCGAGTCGGTGGAACGGGTGATGGCCGTCCGCCAGCGTGGTGGCCTGGCCCAGGTCGCCCTGCTGGAAGACGGCATCCTGGTCGAGCACTTCGTATCCCAGACCGGGTCCGACTCGATGATCGGCAGCGTGTTCCTGGGCAAGGTGCAGAACGTGCTGCCCTCGATGGAGGCCGCGTTCGTCGACATAGGTCAGGGCCGGAACGCGGTCATCTACGCCGGCGAGGTCAACTGGGACGCCGCCGGTCTGAACGGCAAGTCGCGGCGCATCGAGACCGCTCTGTCCAGCGGCGACACCATCCTGGCCCAGGTCTCCAAGGACCCGGTCGGGCACAAGGGCGCCCGGCTGACCACCCAGATCTCGCTGCCCGGGCGATTCCTGGTGTACGTCCCCAACGGCGGAGCGACCGGCATCTCCCGCAAGCTCCCCGACACCGAACGGCGACGCCTCAAATCGATCCTGGACCGGATCGTCCCCGAGGATGCGGGGGTGATCATCCGGACCGCCGCCGAGGGCATCGCCGAGGAGGAACTGGCCCGGGACGTCGAGCGACTCAAGTCCCAATGGGAGGAGATCTCCCGCAGGGCCGAGAAGAAATCCGGGGCTCCGACCCAGCTCTACGCCGAGCCGGGCACCTTGCTCAAGGTGGTCCGCGACCTGTTCAACTCCGATATCACCCGGCTGGTCGTCGACGGGGACGAGGCGTATCAGCCGGTGGCCGACTACGTATCGGCGGTGGCGCCGGAACTGGCTGATCGGCTCGTCCGGTACGAGAGCGCGACCCAGAACGGTCCGGACGTGTTCGCCGCGTACCGGATCGATGAGCAGATCGCCAAGGCGCTGGAACGCAAGGTGCACCTACCCTCCGGCGGGTCCCTGGTGATCGACAGGACCGAGGCGATGACCGTCGTCGACGTCAACACGGGTAAGTACACCGGCTCCGGCGGCAACCTGGAGGAGACGGTCACCAAGAACAACCTGGAGGCTGCCGAGGAGATCGTCCGGCAACTCCGGCTGCGCGACATCGGCGGGATCATCGTCGTGGACTTCATCGACATGGTGCTGGAATCGAACCGGGAGCTGGTGCTGCGCCGGCTCACCGAGGCACTGGGCCGGGACCGGACCAGACACCAGGTGGCCGAGGTGACCTCGCTCGGTCTGGTGCAGATGACCCGTAAACGCATGGGAACCGGTCTGGTGGAGGCGTTCTCGGAACCCTGCCCGCACTGTAGTGGTCGTGGCCTGGTACTGCACGACCTGCCGGTGGTGGCTTCCGACGATGCCGACGATGCCGGTGAACGGCGCTCCGGCAAAGCCAGGCGGTCCCGCGGCCGGGACAGCGAACGGGTCGAGGAGGCCTTCGTCCCGCGAGTGGTGGAACAGGCCGCCGGCCGTCGTCCGGACCCCCGTGGTCCAAAACCGCCATCCCCGACCAACCAGACCGTGCCGACGACCGACGTGGCCGCCACCGATTACCCGGACGCCACGGCTGCAACCGGCGGGCAGGCCGTTGTGGCTGCCGAACCGCCGGTCGATGCGAATGACGATCGTGCGCCGAGCGGTCGGGGTGGGGGCCGGTCGCGGTCCCGCCGAGGCGGCCGGAACGCGGCGCCCGAGACTCCTGCCGACGAGCTCAGCTGGATCGAGGCTGCTGCGCGGTCAGGAATCGCGGCCGCGGCGGACGCCGACGACGACGACTTCGACGGCAGTGCCGCAGGCGGGCCGCGACGTCACCGACGAGCAGGACAGCACGCCTGACACCGGGGGCGACCGGTCCGGCCGCGCGACATCGAACGAGCCCGACCCTGCACCTGCGAGCACCGAAGAAGGTGGCACCGAAGAAGGTGGCACCGAATCGGCGAGCACGGCGCCAGAGCCCGCACCCGAGCCGCGCCGACGTGGGCGCCGTCGCCGGATCGACCATCGGCGAGACTTCGCGCACCTCCGCGCGGTAGGGCTTGCCGGGCTCGGCGACCAGCACCACGACGATTTCGGTCGCGCGCGCGAGCTCGTTGATCCGCGCCTCGGGCACGGCGATCGCGACTTCGCGCTCGGTCTCGCGCGCATGCCGCATCACGACCTGCGCCGGTGCCACGACCTGGCCCGCCTCGGCGGTGACCGCAGTGATGACGCCGTCCTCCGGCGCGACGAGCGACGCATACGCCGCCTGGTTGCGGGTGACGCTCAGGTTCGCCTTCGCCTGCTCGAGCTTCGCGCCGTTGGTGTTCATCGCATTGCGCTTCGCGTCGAGAGCCGAGGCGCTGACGAACTTCTGCTCGAGGAGGTGCTGATAGCGGTCGTACTCGGCCTTCGCGAAGTCGAACTCGTTCTGCGCGGCGGAGACTTGCTGCTTCGCGGCCTCGGCCTGCAGGCCGACGTCCGCTGGATCGAGCCGGGCCAGCACCTGTCCCTTGCGCACGTGCGCGCCGGCATCCACCGTGCGCTCGATGATCTTGCCGCCGATCCGGAACGCGAGATCGGATTCGTAGCGCGGCTTCACTTCGCCGGCGAACACCGCGGTGTCGCCGCCGCTGCCCGCGACAACCTGGGCGAGCACGACGGGACGCGCCGGATCGGCGACGGTTTCCTGTTTCGCGCAGCCGGCAACGAGAAGAATCACGGCAGCAGCAACGAGGGTTCTGGTCAAGATAGTCATCGTGCAATCTCCAGCGTCGCGCCGATCATCCCTTGCCATAGCGCGCGCAAAGCAACATCGAGTTCTGTCGGATAACTCCAGGCGAACACTGGCGACGCGCCCGGCCCGGCCACCGCGCAGTGCGCGGCGTCGCCTTCCGCCGACGGCGACATTTGCCAAAGGCCGAGGATGAGCGCGTAGCTGCGACGCAGAAGCGCGACACCGCCGCCCGCAGGGAGTGTCGGAAAGTGGCGCTCGAGGCCGGCCCCCGCACGCTCGAGCCGCGCCGCCATCCGCTGCTTGAACGCCTTCGCGGTTTCGCCGTGGAGGTTGTGCGCCATCAGCCCGAAGCAGCGCGATGCGAGCGGCAGGAATAAAGGCGGCTCGACGAGATGACGGTGCGTCAGGGCGAGCATGGCGTCGATCGAGACCGGTGCCTCGCCTTCGACCAGCGCGATCACCTCACGGAAAAATCCATCGATGCGCCGCTCGTGCACGGCGAGCAGCAGCTCTTCCTTGCTCGGGAAATAGAGATAGACCGTGCCTTTCGCGAGTCCCGCGTCGTCGGCGACTTCGGCAACGTTTGCGACGCGCTCGGGCGATTGGAGCAGCACGCGCTCGGCCGCGTCGAGGATCGCGTCGTGGCGTTCCCGCTTGTCCTCGGTGTGGATGGCGCGCTGG